>PDSF01000041.1 GCA_002748355.1 Planctomycetota bacterium
GCCCTCGCTTGCCTGCCTCCGTCCGATCCGAACCGCCGCGACGGAGCAGAAGCGGCTCGGATCAGACGGAGGCTCATCTATCGCTTATTCCAGGGCTAGGAGGCTTTGGGGAGATCCCTATTTCGGCGTCGGCAACGGGGCTTGCAACCTACCGGCCGGGCAAGGGCACATTGACGGCAGCATCGGCTTTCCTAGACTCCAAAGTCCTATCGACTGGCGCAGCGGGTCGCCATTTGGCTCCAGCGCTAAGAGCTTTATCAACTCTGTCTTCTCAACTCGTCGCTTGGCGATACTGCTGCTTGGCGATCTGGAGCTTGCCAGGAACTGGGCTCTCTAACGATCTCATGGCTGTTGCTCGCGGCTGGGCTGTGTCGATCGGAAGGGATGAAAGCGTGCAACCGTGCTGATTACCGAAGTCCGTGTAAAACTCGTCTCCGGCCCCAAGTCCCGGCGAGGGAAACTCAAGGCCTTCTGTAGCGTTACCTTCGACGATGAGTTCGTCGTGCGAGACCTGAAAGTTATCGAAGGAGCCCAGGGTCTTTTTATCGCGATGCCGAGCCGAAAGAGAATGGCTCGCTGTCATAACTGCAGCCACAAAAACACCGTGCTCTCGCGCTACTGCAATGATTGCGGTAAGCGCCTGCCCATAGGAGAGTACCAGGAAGACAGTCGGCGGATCTATGCCGACATCGCCCATCCGATCCATGCGGCTTCACGGGACAAAATCCACGACAAAGTCGTCCAGGCCTATCACCGAGAAGTCGCGGCGAGCAAAGAGGCCGGCTACATCCCGCAGGCCTACGACGACATCGACCTTGATTTGGTGAGTCCAGATCGCGTGGGCCTGCGAAGGGAACGGAAGCAAAGCCGGCACCGGTTCCCAGCTGACCTGCCAGGCCGCCAGCCTCCTGAGGAGCCCAAGCGAGAGATTGGAGCCTCGGGCTGATACCCTTGTTGGCAAATCGATGCAGCTGGAGACCTAGATCTCCAGCTGCTCGTCGATCACGCCCTGTTAGGGGCGTGCCGATTTCGACGCTGTGCTAGGCAGATATTTTTGGGCCTGTTTGTGCCTGCCCCGGAGCCGTATGCAAACCCAGACTCTCGCCGGACTCGCCACTACCCTCGGACTGGAGTTCGAGGGTGATCCCAAGCTCGAGCTACGTGGCATCAAATCCCTCGAAACGGCTGGTCCAGAGGACCTGAGCTTTCTCAAGTCGCCGGCCCAGCGCGCGAAGATGTTGGCGACACGGGCCGGGGCCGTGATCCTGCACCCAAAGCAAGCTGAGCAGGCGCCCTGTGCGGTGATCCTCGCTGAGCAGCCCTATCTCGCGTATGCGCAGGCGACGCATCTCTTTGTCCAGCGGCCGCGCTTGCCGCTGGGGCAGCACCCCAGTGCCGTCGTTGCCGAAAGCGCTCGCCTAGGCGAGGGGGTGGCGATCGGTCCCCGTGCGGTGATCGGCGAGGGGGTGGAAATCGGGGCGCGGTGTAGCATCGGCCCTGGGGTCACGATCGAAGAGGGCTGCGTGCTCGGAAGCGATTGTGACCTGCACGCCAACGTGACCCTGTATTTCGGCGTCAGCCTCGGGGACCGCGTGCGGATTTATTCGGGGGCGGTGATCGGTGCCGATGGCTTTGGCTATGTCCCCTTGGGTAAAGAGTGGTTGCCGGTGGCGCAGCTCGGGACGGTGCGCATCGGCAGTGACGTGCATATCGGCGCCAACACCTGTGTCGACCGGGGCTCGGCGGAGGACACGGTGATCGAGGACCATGTGGTTATCGATAACCAGGTGCAGATTGCGCATAACTGCCACATTGGCGAAGGCTCGGCGATTGCTGGCTGCACTGGTCTTGGCGGCAGCGTCAAGCTGGGCAAGAGATGCTTTATCGGCGGTGGGGTGGGGATTGCCGATCAGCTTGAACTCTGCGACGGGACTCAGGTCGCCTTGATGTCGGTGGTGAGTCAGTCGGTCCGGAGTCCGGGGGCCATCGCCTCGGGCACCGGGCAGATGCCGATGCGCGACTGGCGGCGCAATGTCGTTCGTTTCAAACAGCTCGATGAGATGGCGCGGCGGCTGAGCGCGCTGGAGCGGAGCTGAGGCGTGAGCAGCGCCAGTAGCGGTACCAGTAAGGGGACGCTTTGTCTCGGGCTCTACGGCACCGGGCGGCTGGCGACGGCGATGCTGCGGAGCTTGCGAGGATCCTGCCAGCTGCACCTGCGTGCCCGTGACCTTGTGGCTAGGGACCGTTTGGCTGCGGAGTTTGGCGTCCAGCCCTGGGAGGCGGGGGCAAGTCCGGACCTCGACCTGGTGTATTTCGCGGTGGCCGATGCTGCTGTGCCTGAACTCGGCTTGCAGCTCGATGCGGAATTGCCGGAGGCGACGGCCTTCGTCCATGCGAGTGGTGCCTGGGGTCCCGAACTCTTCGGTGATTTGCCGCGAAGACTCGGGCAACTGCATCCGCTGCGTAGCCTGCAGGCCGGAGCGCGGCTGCAGGGCACCCGCTTTGTCGCGCGGGCGCCGGGGGAGCTTGCTCCTGTTCTGGAGACCTTGGTGGCGCAGCTTGGCGGCAGCCTGCGTTTGCTGCAGCAGCTCGATACAGCGCTGTATCACGCGGCGGCAGCGATGCTGGCTAATGGCGTGACCGCGCTCTTCGCCGAGGCCTTGGAGCTCTTCCAGCGGGCGAGCGGCGGCGAACTGACTCAAGAGGATGCTCATGGGTTGCTGCAGACTGTTTGTGAAGGGCTCGCTGAGCGCAGCCCCGAGGCGGTGCTGACGGGGCCGGTGCGCCGTGCCGATCTCGGGGTGGTCGAACGGCATTTGGCGGCACTCGGCGAAGGCGAGGCCGCGGCCCTCTACCGCCAGCTTTCGCTGAGCCTGGTTAGGCTCGCTGCCCGGGCCGGCAGCGATGCCGAGCCGCTGCGGCGAATCGCCGAGCGCCTGCGGCAGGACTGAGGCCAGGACAGCGGTGCTGCCTCTTGTTCTGGCCGTGGAGCGGGCGCCCCAGCTTTGCTGTCGAATAGGGCGAGCTAGGGCTGCTGAGGCTTCTCCGCTGCCCGGCTGCCTCCTGTTCTGCGGCCGGCGTGCTTCGACGAACTGCTCCTGCCGGCAGCGCTTCTTCTTGCACTGGCCTTACTCACCGCGCAAGTTGCCGGCACACGCATGGCTCAGCTCGTCGTCTCTCTGATCCCGAATACGTGCCCCGAGGCGCTCCTCGACGTGCAGCGCGCACGCCGCGCTGGTGCCGACGTCGTTGAGCTGCGCCTGGATCACTTTCGAAGCCCGGCTGAGGTTCGGCAGCTGATTCGGGATTGTCCGCCGCCGATCCTGGCGAGCTGCCGGGTGCCCAGTGATGGCGGTAGCTTCCGTGGCGAGCCGGAGCTGCGGCGTCAGCTGCTGCTGGCGGCGGTCGAGGGGGGCGCGGCCTTCGTCGACATCGAGGAGTGGGAGAGCCTGGGCTTGCCGCCCGGGACTCGCAGCCGCCTTGTGCGCAGCTACCACCGGCTGCAGGAAGCTCCACGCGAGCTTGAATCCATTGCCGATCGCATGTCGCGTAGCTCGCCTGATCTGCTCAAGGTCGTGACGGCCGCGTATGACGCCGCCGAACTCGACATCTCGATGCGCCTCTATCGCCGGGGACTGGAGCAGCCCTTGGTCGCTTTCGCCACCGGGCGGGCGGCGCGCGCGACCCGTTACTTGGCGGCGCTTTCGGGTAGTCCGTGGGTCTTCTGCGCGTTGGAGCCGGGAAAGGAGGCCGCTCCTGGCCAGCCGCTGCTCTGGGAAGCGCAGCATCTCTACCGCGCGCAAGAGCTCGGCGAGAGCAGCAGGTTTTGGGGCCTGCTTGGCAGCCCGGTGGATCATTCGCTGGGCTTCCGCCTGCACAACGGTGCGGCGCGCAAGATGGAGGATGCTCCCATTTACCTGCCCTTCGAGAGCAAGCACCCTGAGCGCTTGATCGAGGGCCTCTGTGGTTTTGGCGGGCGATTCCTTGGGCTATCGGTGACGGCTCCGCACAAGACCAAGGTACTGCCGCTCTGTGACGAACTCGGCAGTGACGCCGAGGCTTCGGGGGCGGTCAATACCCTTGTGCACCGAGATGGGCGCTTGATCGGACGCAACACGGACGTCGAAGGCGTGCGTCGGGCGCTGGGGCGAGGCTTCGACAAGCACCGGGTGCCGAGCGGACTGCGGGCCTTGGTGATTGGCAGTGGTGGGGCAGCCCGCGCTGCCGTTCTGGCCCTCAAAAAATGCGGCGCCGACCTGGCCATCGCCGCCCGCAGCAAAAGGAGCATCCTCGCTTTTGCGGAAAAGCAGGGAGTCCCCATTCTGCCGCTATCGAAGGCGATGAGCGTGCAGCGGCCGGAGCTTTTGGTGCATGCCACGCCGGTAGGCCAAGACCCAGGTTCCGAAGGGGAATGTCTGGTCCGCGAAGCTGAGATTCCGCCCGGCTGCGTGGTCCTGGACTGTGTCTATCGGCCGACCGAGACCGAGCTGCTGCGGCGGGCGCGCCGGGCGGGGGCCCTGCCGATCTCAGGGCTGTGGATGTTCTTGTTCCAAGCCCAGCTGCAGCAGGCGCAGGTGATCGGGCGGCCCCAGGAGATGCCGCGGCTCCGCGAGTTGATCCGCCTCCTGGGGCCTGAAGGGCGCGTGCTGCGCGGAGCCCTGACATGAGTCTCCCTGGGGTCTTTCTGGTGGGACTGCGGGGGTCGGGCAAGAGCACGATTGGGGCAGCGCTGGCCGAAGAGCTGGAGCTCCCCTTCACCGACAGCGATGTGGAACTCGAGCGCGAGAACCACATGAGTTGTGCGGAGCTGCTGGAGAGTGACGGGATCGAGGCCTTTCGCCAGGCGGAGGCGCGGCTCTACCTTCGCCTCGGCCCCAGGATGCACCTTTGGCCCTGCGTGCTGGCCCTGGGGGGCGGGACGCTGGAGGCCCCGGGTGTGCGGCCACTGCTGGAGGCGCTCAAGGCGCGGCATGGCTGGCAGGGCGTCTGGCTGCAGGCTCCGCCCGCGGTCCTGGCCGAGCGATGCGCTGATGCTTCGCGTCCGCGTCTGGCTGGTCGCAGCGCCGAAGAGGAGGCGCGTTTGCTGCTCGTCCGCCGTGCCTCGCAGTATGCGAAGATCAGCGACCTGCGTTTAGAGACCAGCCGAGGATCGGTGTCCGACTTGGCTCAGCAGTTGGCGCTACGTCTCCGCCCGCGACTTGTCGGTACGGGGGAGTAATGGCCGTGCTTCTGCGTGTAGCAGCGACCTGTTAAGTGCGCGGCATGGCTGGTCGATCAAACGAGAGAGCCAGCAGCCAGGCCAGAGAGCAAGCACGACGTGGGGCCTTGAGTCTGTTAGGCTCTGCACCCTTGGCTGGACCATCGACGAGCAACGAGTTAGGAGCGACGAGAGCATGAAATGCGAGCTTGGGGCTCGGGTCCACGGCCTTCGCAAGGAAGCTCCGTTCGGCGTTTGGCTGCTTGCTGTCGCGATCTTGGGGGCGGCCATTCTGGGGCCTGCCGTCTTGGGGATCGCGGGGAGCTTGCATGCGCAGGAGCCCGCTTCGGCCTCGCGGCCGGAAGCGAAGCTGAGCCAAGAGAAGACGGCCAGCCAGCCGAAGGGCGTGGCAGCAAAGCCCGGCCGGGGCAAGCTGCAGAAGCGCCTGGCCCAGATGCGGCGCAAGCTTCTTGGCCCTGACCACACTCGCCCAGGCGGCGAAGAGCACAGCGCCGCCTGGGTGGCTCTGCTCGGTATGGACCAGCCGGCTGCGCATGCGATCGTTCAGGAGCTACTCGGCAAGCACCGCGAGCAGGAGTTCCTGCCGAAAAAAGTGCTCGATCGCATCCTGCAGCGCCTGAACGAGAACATCCCGGGGCATCTCTCCGACTTGCGACTCGCGGCGATGGACGAAGACCCGAGCGTGCGCCGCTGGATGGAGATCTATCGCAGCTATGTGCCGGTGCTCTTGCGGGTGATCGCGGAGCGTCCGGCCGCGGAGCAGGGCTTTTATGAGCAGTTGCTGGGCCGCTTCTTGCGCGGGCTGCCGGGCTCTTCACGTCGAGCGACGCTGCGCCCTTGGATCGAGGGAGAGGCTGCGACTCTGGCGGCTGTGCCGAGCAAGTTCCGCACTTCGCTTCGGGCGCTGGCGGCGCGCTGCGCTGGCTCTTCGGAGGATCTCGATTTTGCGCCGGTGCTGGCGGCGCAGCTGGATGCCGCTCGCGGGGCATGGCTGGCGGCGCTGCAGGAGGGGCTGCTGCGCCTGACCTTCCATTCGTTGCCGTTCCGGAGCAAGGCGCAGTTCGAGCGCTGGAGCAAGGAGAACGACGGCGCTTCGCACAGCGAACTGGCCAAGCGGGCGGCGCTGGCGGCCAAGGCCCAGCGAGATGAGCTGAGCGCCGAATACACCCGCGAGCTCACCCAGTTGGCGCAGGAGCAGGTTCGGCTGGCCCTGCATCTCGACCCTCCGCTCTGGGGGACACTCGAGTCCCTGCTGAAGCGACCTTCGCTCTCCGGGCAGCAAGAGAGCTTGTTGGAGGTGGCCTATCAGGCCCTGACCAAGCGCTCCCTCGACCGCAAGAGTCTCAATGGTTCGCTTCCGGACCTGCGCTCCCTGCATCGCTGGCTGGAGGAGGGTTTTGCAGCTGGGACGGGGCCCAAGAAGAAGCGGGCCCCCAACCTTGCGTGGCTCTCGCTTTGGGCGCGGAGCTCTCTGCTGCTTGGCGACGAGGCGCGGCAGCTCTGCGTCAAGCGGCTGCTGCACGAGCTGAGCAGCTTGGCCGAGGGCAGCGAGGGGCGGCTCTTTGAGCTGCTCGCAGCCTTCCCGGTGCCGGCGGTGCGCAAGCGGGTCCTGAGCCGAACGAGTGACCTGCTGGCCTCGGGCAAGAGCGCGGCACTGGGCCCGGCACTCAGCTGTATCGAGGCCTTGGGACCTGGCGCCGACGAGGCTCTGCGCGCGACGACGGAGGCGCTGCTGGCCGACTGTGTGACGCGCTCCAGCCTCGACGAGCCCCTGCGGCAGCGCGCCCTCGATCTCTTGGGCTCGATTCGCCGCGACAGCGTGCTGGGGCGGCTGCGTTCGCTGGTGCTTTCTGGCAAGGGTGGCAGGAGTTCGGAGAAGGAACTCGGCGAGGGCATGCGGCTCAAGGCCTTTGCCTGGGCGGTGACGCAGTCGCGCAATCAGCTCGGGCAGCTGCAGCGCTCGGAGCTGCAAGATGCCGCCAAGGCGCAGCTGGACTTTTTGCTGTCGGCTTCGAGGGTGGAGGCGGCGCCCCGGGTGCGGCTGGCTGCCGTGCGTGAGCTGGGGCGTTTCCCGCCGTCGCCGCGCAGCTTCGAAGAGGATGCTCGCCAGGGGATGGGGATGCGGATCCTCTCGGCGCTCTTGCTGCGACTGGAGGCCGAGCGCGAGGGTAGCTTTGTTCGCGCGATCCTGGACTCGATGCAGGAGCAGGCCAGCCGCAACCGAAGCGAGTCACTGGGCTTGCAGCTCATCGTCCGTTCCATGGGCTTCCTTTCGGCGCGCGGCCCGAGCTATGCCGGAGTCGCCGCCGAAGATGTGCAGCGGCGTCGGCGCCTGCTTTCAGAACATCAGCAGCGCTACCGCGAGGCGCTTGCTGCCTTGAGTGGTGGCCATCAGGTTCCGGCCAAGGTCGCACTCGCGCTCGGCTCGCAGCTTGCCAAGGCGGCCCTGGAGCAGGAAGCCTTGCTCTTGCTGGCCAGTCCCCCGCTGCGCCGAGGTCTTGCCGGGACCGACTACGAACTCGGCAAGTCGGTGTCCTGGTCGGAGGTCGAGGCGCAGGGCTTCCGTTCGCAGTGGGCCCAGTTGCTCCTGGCGGCTTTGGCCGCGGGCGAAGCCTCGGGCCGAGTCGCGCCGAGCGCAGCGTATTGCCAAGCCGCGGTGCTGGCCGGCCAGTCCGCCTTGCGTGAGCTGGGAGCCGAGCGTCCGGATGCTCTCTTCGTCTTGGCTCGTGCCCTTGTCCTTGAGGGCAAGGGGGCCTCGGCCGCTGCCGCGCGCAAGCTCCTCACGCGCTTCCTGGCCCAGGTCTCCGCCGAGGACAAGCACCATGCGGCCGCGCGGCAGCTGCTTGGAAGAAGCTGGCTCGGCTCTGGGGATGCTGCGCAAGCCATTAAGGCTCTGCAGGGGGTGAATACTGCGGGAGCGAAGCGCCTCCTCGCCAAGGCCTATCTCCAGGGCAGGGACTATCCCGCAGCGGCGAAGCTCTACGACGCCCTGGCGCGCATTCCCCAGCTAGGACCCGACGAGAAGCTGGGCTTTGAACTGGGCGCCATCCAGGCACGCATCGAGATCGGTGAAGCCCTCGACGCTCTGGCAAAGCGCCTAGCAGCAATCAAGCCTGGCGACGACGCCGAGCTGCAGTCGCGCCTGCAGGCCCTCCAAAAGCGGCTCGCCGAACGTCGGAAGCAGGCGGCAGCTAAGGCGGGGGGAGCAAAGGGCAAAGCCCGCAAAACAACCGGCAGCAAAACATCCGGCAGCAAAACATCCGGCAGCAAAACATCCGGCAGCAAAACATCCGGCAGCAAGGCCAAGGGCGGCTAGAACCCCCTCTCCGAGCTAGAGTTCGAGAGAGTTGGCACGGACTGTTGCAAAGCAAGCGGCTAGCACTACACTCCTCGCTCCTCCAACGCGGGGTGGAGCAGTCCGGTAGCTCGTCGGGCTCATAACCCGAAGGTCGCAGGTTCGAATCCTGCCCCCGCCACCAAAAAGTCAAACAGCCCCGATGGCCTTGCCAGCGGGGCTGTTTGCATTTTTTCGGTAGCGCTCGCATTTTCCAGCAGCGCTGCTTTGCGACTCTGGGCACCTAGCTTCCATCCGCATCGATCGACGCCTACGGAGTTCTTCGCTCGCCTGCAAAGGTTGCGTTTGGCGAATCCCCAGCTTTTTGTCCTAGCGACCTGTCCTAGTGACGAAGGCCAGGGCAGAGCGCGTGTCTTCTCGCCCTCCGCTGCGCCTCGAGCCTCGCATGGTCGTGGCCATGTACCTCGCGAACTCAAGCCGGCGAAGGGCTTCTTGTGCAGCGATGGCGACATGAAGCTCTTGGTCTTTGCGGCCCTTGCCTTTGCTTAGGCTCCGGTTTTGCCGCAGCAGGGTCGCTTTGTTATGCGAGTGCATGGCAGGGTATTGCAGCGCTGGATTTCCTGCAGTTTCGGGCATCTTAGGTGGGGCGCTCAGGCGGGGGATCTCCTTGCTGCCTATCGATTGAGGCGCAGCTTGCTTGGCGTTAGCTTCTGCCCGCTCTTGAAGGCGTGGCCCCGAAAGGGCCTGCGCTATTCGATGTACGGAATGAAGCCTTCGTTAACGAATGTGGCGCTCTCACGAATGGAGCAATGATCCTGGGGCTTATCGTGAAGATCACCTTAGAAGACATACAAAAGCATCTGGATAGCCTGACCAAGCCCATAGGCAGCCTTGCTCGGCTTGAGGAGATTGCGGCCCAGTTGTGTTTATGTCAGCAGACGCTGCAGCCGCAGACTCGGCCTCGGAACATGGTGTTGTTTGCTGCGGATCACGGTGTCGTGGCGGAGGGAGTGTCGGCATGGCCCTCCGAGGTGACGGAGTTGATGATCCAAAATATCCTCGGCGGGGGCGCGGCCAGCAGTGTCCTGGCCCGGAATAACGGGACCGCGCTTCGCTTGGTGGATGTGGGCTCTCTGGGGCAGCCTCGGGTGGAGAGTGAGTCGTATCGCTGCGCGAAGCTTGCGGCGGGAACGGCGAATTTGGCTAAGCAGCCGGCGATGACCAAGGCGCAGTTTGAAGAGGCCTATGCCGTTGGGCAGCAGGAAGCTGAGGATGCGGTGCAGGGCGGAGCGAGGATCCTCGCTTCGGGTGAAATGGGGATTGGCAATACCACGGCGGCCACCTGCTTGACGGCCCTGCTCTGCGGCTGCGATGTTGCCTCTATCACCGGGCGGGGGGCTGGTGCCGACGATGCGGTTTTGCACAAGAAGATCGCGGTGATTCGCAAGGCTGTCGAGCGGGTGCAGCGCAGCTCTCGGGGCGATTTGGTCGAGGATATTGCAGCGCTTTGTGGCTTTGAGATCGCTGCTATGGCGGGGTTTTATAGCCGGGCAGCTGAGCTTACGACGATCGTGGTCATTGACGGCTTCATCGCGACGGCTGCGGCGCTCATTGCCGAGAGGCTGGCCAAGGGCAGCCGCGAGTACATGATCGCCTCGCATTCCTCGGCTGAGCAGGGGCACCGGCACTTGCTCAATGAGCTGCAGCTACGGCCGCTGTTGGAGTGGTCCATGCGTCTAGGCGAGGGGAGCGGGGCCTTGCTGGTCATGCCCATGCTCGATGCGGCGGCAGAGATCACCAAGATCATGGCGACCTTTGAGTCGCTTGGGATCGAGAGATGATGAACTACGTGGTGCTGCCGTTTCTGACGGCAGTCCAGTTCTTGACGCGGCTTCCGGTTCCTGGCGGAAACAAGCCGGCAGGGCCAGAGGTCTTCCAGCGGGTTGTCATCTACCTGCCGCTGGTCGGCTTGCTGATTGGGGCCATTACCGCTCTGGTTTTTGGCTCGGCGAGTCTGGTCTTTAACCCCTTGTTGGCAGCAGCGATCGCTGTGGCTGTGGAGATGCTGGTGACCGGCGCTTTTCACGAAGACGCCGTTGCGGATTATTTTGACGCCTTTGGTGGTGGCTGGAGTAAAGAAGACATCCTGCGGATCCTGAAGGATAGTCGCATCGGCAGTTATGGGGCCTCGGCACTTATTGCCGCTCTCTTGTTGCGGATATTCGCCATGGCATCTTTGGAGGAGCAGCCCTACTTGGTGATTTTGGCCTCGGCGGCGCTGGGTCGGCTGGCCACGGTGCTGTCCATCCGCTGGCTGAAGCCCATCGCTGCGCGAGAGGGCTTGGCCAAGGAGGCCGGGCACCAGGCTCGGTGGAGAGATGTGCTCCTTGCTGGCTTGCTTATTCTGCCCATGCTTCTGGTTTGGGCCTGGGTCATGCCCTTGAAGGCGGCGCTCAGCCTGCTCTGCGCAGCCGGGGCCACGCTCTTGGTGCTGCACAAGATCCGCACGAAGATCGGCGGCATGACCGGGGATTGCCTGGGGATGATCTGTTATCTGACCCAGGTGATGGTTCTGCTTGTGGGGGCGGCGAATCTGCAGAGGCTGAATTGGCTCGGGTATTGATTCTCATCCGCCATGGGCAAGTCCATGAGCGCTACCAGGGAGTTTGTTATGGATCGAGGGATGTGGAGCTCAGCGAGCTTGGCAAGGCTCAGAGTCGGTCGCTGGTCGATGAGCTAGCAAACCAGGCGCTTACCGGGATTTACCACAGCGACATGCTGCGTACCCGATTTTTGGCGGAGCTCCTGGCGGAGAGATCTGGGGTCGAAGCCCTTCCCGATACGAGGCTGCGAGAGCGGTGTTTTGGCGCTTGGGAGCTGAAGAACTGGGATGAGATCTATGCCGAAAGCGGTGCGGCGATGGATGGGATGCTGGATGCTCCCGATTCCTTTGCCCCCGCCGGTGGCGAAACGACCTTCGCCCTGCGTGACCGGGTCTTGGCGTGGTACGCTGCGCTACCTGCGCGGGGCACTTTTGCCGTGGTCGCCCATGGTGGAGCCATCGCTTCGCTGCTTGGGACGCTCAGGGAGCTTCCTGTCAGGCAGTGGACTGAGTTGATACCGGCATGTGGCAGGTATGTCCTTCACTCAGAGGAATCGAGGATCGAGTGCTGAGTATGCGTTCTGTCATCATCGCGATTGTTGGGATCGGTCTGCTGCTGTTTCTCAAGCTGGGAGGGAGTGAGCAGCTAGCCGAGAGGGGCGGATCCGCCTCTAGCATCTCTGTGCCGCGGACTGTGGTCTGCGTGAACCCAGCCGCGACCGAGATGATCTATGCGATGGGGCGCGAGGACTTGTTGGTCGCGGTCAGTGATTATTGTGACTACCCGGCGCAAGCCGCTTCCAAAGAGAAGATTGGCGGGGTCATCAATCCCAACCTCGAGAAACTCGCTGCCTTGAGCCCCGATTTGATCATCCTGCAAGGTAAGAGCGAGGTTCTGGCTAAGTTCTGCCAGCTCAGAGGTATTGAGGTTCTTCGCCTAGACTTGAGGAACTTGAAAGAGATCCTTTATGGAATCCAGGCCCTAGGTAGTCGGCTTGGCTGCTCGGCTGCAGCGGAGAAGCTCTGCGGGCAAGTAACAGCAGATCTCGATGAGCTAAGGCGGGTCCTTGCTGCTTCAGAGAAGAAGAGCGTGTTCTTATCTCTGTACCGTACGCCGGGCTCCCTCTCGGGCATGACCACGGTGGGGCCTGGTACCTTTCTGAGTGAGGTGATTGAGGTCGCCGGTGGGAGTAACGTGTTTGGTGATCTTAGACAGGATTACTCACCTGTTTCTAAGGAGTCCCTGCTGAAGCGGCAGCCAGATATCATTATTGAGCCCTGTAGCCCTTTACCTGCTTCGGCTGAAACGCTGGCCAAGACCCTGCAAGACTGGAGCAAGCTTCCCTCCTTACGAGCCGTGCAGCGAGGACAGGTCTTTGTCATCGATGCTGATTTGCTGTTACGACCGGGGCCGCGGCTTGCTCGCGCCGCGCGCGACTTGGCTAAGTTGATTCACCCGGAGCTTTTTGATGACTGACGATTTGCTTCGACTTGAAGACGTAAGCTATTCCTATCCGCAGTCGAGTTGGAAGCTGGATCGTGTGCAGTTCTCGATGAACAAGGGCGAGTTCCTTGCCCTCATTGGCTCCAACGGTTCGGGAAAGAGCACCCTGTTGAAAATTGCTGCGGGGATCACCGCGCCGGCAAGCGGAGCGGTCCGACTTCGTAGTGCGAATCTCCAGAAGATCGCCAGGAAGAGCTTGGCGCAGAGTATCGGGTATCTGCCTCAGAACATTTCGCCGACCTTCGACTTTAGCGTCGAAGATGTGGTAGCTATGGGGCGGTTTTGTCGCTCCGGCTACTTTGGCGCGCTGACTAGCAAGGACCGCGAGATTGTCGATCAGTGCATGGAGGCCACAGAGATACGAGCTTTTAGGGGGCGCAAGATCAACCAGCTCTCGGGCGGGGAGCGCCAGAGGGTACTGCTGGCCTCGGTTCTGGCGCAGCAGCCGGAAATCCTGCTGCTGGACGAGCCGACAACGGGCCTGGACATCCATCATCAGGCATCGTTTTTTTCGTTGCTGGAGAGCTTTGCTAGGCAGCAAATGGCGGTTCTGGTCATTACCCATGACCTCAATCTGGCCAGTCAGTTTTGCGGTCGGGTCATGCTGATGGACAGGGGGCGCATCCAGGTCTCTGGGACGGCAAATGAGGTCTTTGCTCGGATCCAGGAGATGGGGGAGTTCGCTGAGAACCTGTCTTTTTTCGAGCACCCCATGAATCAGAAACCTTCCATCCTCCCCTGTCATTGGAGAGATGTGGGAGATGCGGGAGATGCGGGGCGCAGGCAAGCATGAAGGCAAAGCTGCAGTCAGAACGCAGGCATTTTGGCCTATACCTCTATGCCGCTCTTGCTCTTCTCTCGCTTCTTATCTTTCCCTTTGTCGGGGCCGAAGATCTCTGCCTAAGGACGATTTGGAGTGATTTGTCCCAGGGCAGGGTTTCCCAGGTGGATACGGAGATCTTCGTTTCTCTCCGGCTTCCCCGGGTCTTGCTGGCCTTTTTGACGGGTGCGGTTCTGGCGGTATGCGGCAATGCCTTCCAGGTGATTTTGCGGAATCCTCTAGCCACCCCCTATACGCTTGGCGTGACCGGTGGGGCTGCGGTAGGGGCCTACTTGGCCATCGCGTTTCCGGCTTTGAATCTCTCGCTGGGTACCGTGACGACGGTCCAGTTTATGGCCATGGCGGGCTCCGCTTTGATCGTGTTTTTGATCTATGTCGCATCGCGAAAAAGGACGGGGATCTCCACGCACACCATGCTTCTGGCAGGGGTGACGATCAGCATCATCTGTGGAGCCTTGATCCTTCTGATTCGCTATTTGACCAAGCCAGGTCTCCTAGTCTCGCTCGACAGGTGGACGATGGGGCAGCTTGATACTGTGGGCTTTGAATCGCTCTATGCCGTCGCGGCGTTGTCGCTACTTGGGCTCTTGTTCATTGCTCTTAGTGCTCGGGGGCTCAACCACATATCCCTTGGCGAAGACTTGGCCATGGGGCACGGGGTGGATGTCGCGCGGGTGCAAAAACTCTGCTTCATCGGCGGTTCGCTGGCCACAGCGTCTGTTGTTTCGGTGGCTGGGCCTATTGGTTTTATTGGGCTGATCGTGCCGCACGCCGTGCGAAAGATCTCCGGGTTTCATAACCAGCGCGTTCTGCTCGGTTGTTTCTTTGTCGGTGGCGCCTTCCTGGTGATTTGCGACGCGGTGGCTCGGACGCTGCTTGCTCCCAGCGAAATCCCTGTGGGGGTCATTAGCGCTTTGATCGGCGGGCCGTGCTTTGTGTATGTGCTGCTCAAATTGCATTAGCACGTGCCATTCCTCTGCGCCGGAGCTGCTACTTCTCTGCCAGCAGCGTCTGCGGCCCTAGCCGCGAGAGCTCTGCCGGGGCGAGGAGGAGGATTTGGTTGGCCTTGGCGGCTTGCTCGGCGCCCTTGGTGTAGCCGTTGCTTGCGACTACCGCTGCGTATTCAGCTTGGTGGACGGCGCGGGCGCTGCTGATCTCTTGGACCGGGGTATTGCCGACGGCCCGGCTATAGCGTTTGCACTGGAGCACTAGGCGTTGGCCGTCGTGCTCAGCGATAACATCGGCGCCTTGGTCGCCAGAGCCGGCGGGGAGCCAGACCTTGTTCCAGCCGGCTTTCCGCAGGGCGTCAGCACACCAAGCTTCGAATTGAGCTGGGCTTAGAGCCTCAATCTCGTCGGCGGGAACTTGGCGAAGTCCGCCGCCAGCCTCGATGAATTTGCGGATGAACTGGTCGGCCCAGCGGCGCAGTTTGCCGCTGCCCAGCAGGGTCTTGCTTGGGTTCTGGCCGTAGACATAGGCGAGTTCGGGGAGCACGACCTCGTCGATGAAGAAATCGAGTTCTTTCTCCCATTTGGACGGCTTCGAGGTCCCGTAGCGCCCTGGCTGGGTGAGGGCGATGCGCTGCCTGCTCAGTGCTTCGATGTTCTCGAAGCAGATGCGCTGGGTGCTGCCCTTGGGCCCCTTGCGAATCTTGGGCTTGCGCAGGCCGAGTGCTGAGAGCTTGCTCCTGGCGGCACGCAGTCTCCCCCTTTCTTGGCGGTCGATGAGCTCCAGAAAGGCCAGGGCAGCGATGAGGAGGGAGCCGGGGACGAAGACCAGGGCCTGGAGCCAGACATGGCTGGAAGCGGCGCTGGCGATCGCGGCGCCGCCTGCCAGGCCCAGTAGAGCTGCCAGGGAGCCGAAGCGCTGGCGGTTCTGGCGCCTGACCACTTCGTCGATCACTGTGCTCCCTCCTTCGAGTCCGGGCAGAATTTCGCGGTCCGGCTGGGCCCTCGGCCTGCTTCCTTGGTCTTTCTTAGCGTTGCCGGCAGAGATGTCGACCGCGAGCCAGGTTGGTAGCTAGGGGCAAGCCTGCTTGCCTCTCTGGGTCCAGGGCGCAAACTTCCTGCTATGAAAACCCGCTTGTTGATTCTGGGTGCGGTCACAGCGACTGCTTCTCTCTCCTTCGCCTCTCCTCTTTGGCCTTCCTTGCTGGGGCTGGTGGCTAGGCCTCAGCCCTGTGGCGGCGAGCATCCGCTTCCCGCGCAAGAGTCGCATTCGGGGGCTCAGCGCTCGGCTTCGGCCAAGCAGCGGCCCGGGGCTGCGGCCCAGAGACGGCCAGCGGCGCCGCTTCACGATCCGCGTGAGAAGCGACTGCGCAATATCCGCCAGCTGACCTTCGGCGGCGAGAATGCCGAGGGCTACTTCAACTCCGATGGAACGAAGCTCGTCTTCCAGGCGCGCAAGGGAGCGACCGGATACGACTGTGATCAGATCTTCGAACTCGATCTAAAGACGATGGCGACGCGTTTGATCTCGACCGGCCGCGGCCGGACCACCTGCGCCTACTACCACGACAGCGATCGGCGCATCCTCTTTGCGAGCACCCATCTCGGTGGCCACTCATGTCCGCCGGTGCCCGATATGAGTCAGGGCTACGTCTGGCCGCTGTACCCCAGCTTTGACATCTTCTCATGCCCGGCGAAGCAGCCCGAGCTGCTGGTACGGCTGACCAAGACGCCGGGCTACGATGCCGAAGGAACCACCTGCTACGCCAACGATCGCATCATCTTCACGAGCGTTCGCGACGGGGATCTCGAGCTCTACTCGATGAATAGCACCGGCGGCGACGTGAAGCGGCTGACGCACGAGCTCGGCTACGATGGCGGAGCCTTCTTCAGCTCCGATGGCGAGTGGATCGTCTGGCGGGCGCATCATCCGAAGGAGAAGGCGGCTATCGCCGACTACAAGCGTCTGCTCGCCCAGGGGCTGGTACGTCCGAGCACGATGGAGATCTTCGTTGCCAAGAGCGATGGCTCACAGCGCCGGCAGGTGACCAAGTTTGGCAAGGCCTCCTTTGCTCCTTTCTTCTTCCCCTCGAACAAGCGGGTCATCTTCGCGGCCAACCTCGAAGGTCCGCGGAGCTTCAATCTCTACGCCATTGACGTGGACGGGAAGAACCTGGAGAGAGTCACCTACAGCTCCGCCTTCAACTCCTTCCCCATGTTCTCGCCGGACGGTAAGTACCTGGTCTTTGCTAGCAACCGCAACAATGCGCGGCCACGCGAGACCAATCTCTTCCTCGCCGAGTGGGTCGAGGACGCGAAGTAGCGCTGGGCGGTGGCATAGATGGGAAGCGGCAGCGACGCGGGTGACTTGATCTCGATCGGCGAGCTGGCGCAGCGCACCGGGATTTCGATCGACACCCTCAGGGCTTGGGAGCGGCGCTATGGCGAACCCAAGCCGCTGCGTTTGCCCTCCGGACACCGTCGCTACAGCAAGGATCAGCTGCGGCGCCTGATGGGCGTCTCCGAGGCACTGGCCCATGGCCTACGCCCCAGCCGTTTCCTCGGACAGCCGCCGGAAGTGCTCGAGAGGATCCTCGAAGAGCTTTCTCCTCGGACCCCGAACGATCCGACTCTCGACACCCTGCTTGAGTATGTTCAGGGCTATGAGCGTGGGCGCTTAGAGCGTGAGTTGGTGGCGCTGTGGCAGCGCTTTCCAGTGGTGCAATGGTTGCAGCGCTTCGTTGTGCCCTTACTCGCGACCGTCGGGCGCCTTTGGGCAGAAGGGCAGATCACGATTCGGCAGGAGCACTTCATGAGCGAGGTGCTTGAGGATTTGCTGCGCATGCTGCGCCTGGAGCTCCTCAGTGATCAGATCGATGCCGGGACCGCGCCGATACTCCTTACCTCGCTCCCAGGCGAGCGGCATGCCCTGGGGTTGCAGATGGTGGCGCTGCTTTGCGCGGCTCAGCAAGTCCCGCAGCGCTTGATGGGCGCCGACATGCCGGTGGCGGAGATCGTGGCTGCTGCCCGCGACTGCGCGGCCAAGGTGGTTGCGGTTTCGGTGTCACTGGCCAGCGGCGGTCCACATGCCGGCAATGTCCTGTACGAACTGCGTGAGCAGCTTCCGAGTGAGGTCCATATCCTGGTCGGCGGCCGGGGCGCCCGTGGATCGCGCCGCTGCAAAGACGGGGTCGAATACTTGGACTCGCTCCCGGACTTTGTCCAGTGGCTGGAAAGCCAAGAGTTCTGATCGGCTAGCTCAGAGACTTTGGCGCCGGCGCTGCTTAGGCAGCGGGTCCTTGTCTTCGGGCACCCGGTACTTCTGCCGCAGGCGGCCGAGTTCGACGAGCAAGCGCGTGCGGATCTCCGCGTACTGAGGGTCGTCATAGACACTGCGCAGCTCGTGCGGATCCTCCTTCAGGTCGAAGAACTCCCATTCGCCGATCTGGTAGTAGTGGATCAGCTTGTAGCGTTCGCTGCGAACCCCGTAGTGGCGGTGGACCATGTGGGCGCCGGGGAACTCGTAGTACTGGTAGTAGATGGATTTGCGCCAAGGCTCGGCTGGCTTGCGATCCTCGAGCAGGGGGGGCGAGGCTGCGTCCCTGCATTTGGCGTCTCGGCTTGCGCTGAAGCCGGCGTGGCACGGCAGGACATGGGCTTCGATTTTTCGAGAAACCCCGTGGCCTTTTGGCTCACTCACTAGGCATGAGAGCTTCCTTTCGATCAGGGCTCGGCCCATGCCTCTTGGCCATAGTCCTTCTCCTGCTTTGGTGCTGGCTTCTGGCGGGGCCGCGACGGCCGCGGGCTCCGGGCTGGGGGCGTTCTCCGCGAGCTGTGGGCTTTGGTGCTGGGTCCTGGGAAGCAGCCCAGGAATCCTCCCAAGAACGGCCGAGCAGCGGCTTGCGGCGTAGCCAGGCCCAGAGCTCGGGACTAGGCTCCCAGGCAGCTCCAGACATGGGTTCTCTACGATGAAGTACGCACGTGCCGGTACCGCTGCCGCGGTGTTCCTTACCTTCGCCGCCTTCGCTCTCTTTGCTGGGCCCAGCCTTGCCCAGAAGGAGGCTCCCAAGGAGGAGAAGCCTATCGCCGTCGACGAGCTCATGAAGAAGCTTGAGCCCAAGCTGGCAGAAGTGCAGAAGCACATTACATTCTGGCGAAAGCACCAGAACTCGCAGGATGTCACTGGCAAGGACGAGAAGGAGCGCAAGCAGAAGCGCATCGCCTTCCGCAAAGAGAGCGCAAGGCTGCTGGCGCGGGTGACCCGAAGCTTGGCCTCGGTCGATCACCTACTGCAGCCACTGCTTGAGGCCAAGAAGGACAAGAACAAGGGCTTCAGCCCGGAGCACTACATCGCTGCCGCGCAGAAGCTCCTTGCTGCCGAGCAGGCCGGGCGCGGAGTGCGGATGACGGGGAAAGGCGTCGAGGTCTTCCCCAAGAACTTTGGGCTACGGATCCAGCACGGCAACGCCCTGCTCCTGCTGGCCAATGATATGGGCGACGAGGACTTCGATGACTTCGTCGAGGCGGCGGAGAAGAGCTTCTTCCGGGCTCGGGCTCTCGACAAGGCGAGCGCCAAGCCTTGGTTCGGGTTGTACCGGGTGCAGGATGCTCTCGGTGAGGATGAGAAGGCGCTGGAGTATCTCGACACGGCCCTTGAGAAGTCCGGCGCGGACGAAGAGGTGGATCGGCCGCGCATCCGGCGTGGGCAGCTGCTGATTCGGCTGGGGCGGATCAAGGATGCGGCGAAGCAGTTGGACACGAGCCGGGCGCGCAAGCAGGAGCTGTTTCAGGCCTGCGTCTTGGCCTCTCGCTGCTACGTGCTCCTGGGCGATGCCAACCGTGCCAAGCGAGCGTTTGCGCGACTGGAGAAGGCGGAGGGCGAGAGCTTGCGGGTGCTGCAGGCGAAGGCCGACATGCTCTTGGCGCTGGGAATGAAGTCCGAAGCGCAGGATGAGCTGCTAGCAAAGCTGCCGCCGAAGCAGGCCAAGGAGAGCAGCGAGCAGCTACACGAGCGCCAGAGCGGCCAGGCCATGCTCTGCCTGCTGAAGCATCTGGGGGGGGATCTGGAGCAGGCGCGGCGCAAGTTGCCGGCCATCCTGGGGATCAGCTTCTACACGATGATGCCGAGCAAGGCCGATCCGAAGAAGCGCGAGCGGCGCAACATGGATCAGAACCCGAGCTTCATGCTCTATGAGCTGCGGCGCACTGAGAAGTCGGCCCAGTACTGGGCCGAGGAAGTGCTCGCGACTCTCTGCCAGAAGGCCTTGAAGACGTATGAGAGCAGCGACTCGGAGAAGTTCATCGAGGTGCAGATCTTCGACTATGACGAGCGCGAGGAGCTGCGTAGTTCGGAGTCCTGGGACCTACAGCTTGAGTATCTGGAGGGTTACCTCGGGTCGCCGGACTTCCGTGGAGCCTTGCTAGCCCGGGCGTTGTGTAAGCAGCTACGTGGGAACTAGCTGAGCGCTAGATCGCTGACAGCTAGGTCACTGACAGCCATGGGCTGCGGTTGCGCTTTTGCGGCGTTCCGCCTGGTAGTAGGCCGCTGACCAAGGCTATGCTCCCGGCTTTTCGGCTTGCGATCCCATCTCGCAAGCGAAACCAACTAGAGAATTAGGAATAAGGAGCGCCCCAGAATGCTCAAGGCACTTCGCGACAAGGCCCGCCAGGCCCTCTCCATTGAAGAAGCTCAGGCACACTGCGACATCCCCTGCGGGATTTATGACACCGGCCCGGCGCTCATCGCTGCGCTGACTGTCGTTCGCATGATCGATATCATCGACGGACTCGTCGCGAACAAGCCGGCGTGCGAGGCGGAGTACCAGAACAAACTGGGCCGCGCCATCGCCGAGAAGGAAAAGCACGCCGAGATCGTCAAGCACGAGATCCGGGTGATCTGGGGTGACTACTTCAAGGCGCCCCAGTTCGAGAAGTTCCCGAAGACGAACGAGCTGGTGCACAGCATCATGCTCCAGGGCAGTAAGGTGCGTCAGGGAGCCAGCCGCGAGGAGGCCGTGAAGCTGGTCGAACTCGTCAACGAGTTCGCCGAGATCTTCTGGGAGACCAAGGGCGTGGAGAGCAAGCGGGCGATCTGCCCCTACGAGCCCAAGCTGGAGACGGTGTACCCCGTTCTGTAGTCGCTGAGACACAGGTTTAGCTGAGACACAGGTTTAGCTGAGCACCGGTCTAGCTGAGAAGCCGGGCTAGCGGAGACCCAGGGCGGGATAGGCCTAGTCCTGGGGCCCGGTCTCTGTTCGCTCCGGCGAGCAGGTCGGCCCTGCGGCCGGCCGCAGGAGAGAGGCCCGGCGGCAGAGCCGCGTCTTCGGCGCTCCTTTGACGGCGGATTGCTGTGGCGAATCCGCTTCTCTGTCGCTCTGTTCCGCCAGCGCCGGACTGTCCCCTTCGTCGCTATTGGGATACTGGCAGCTTGCCGTAGTCCTTCGGCAGCCGGCAAGGTCCCCGACTCGTATCTCGATGTGGAAGCTCGTGCGCGTTCGCGGCGTCAGTATGTCTCCCGTGCTGGGAGACCGCGACCTGCTCCTGGTCCGCCGGCTTGCCGACGCTAGTAGCGAGTCCCTGAGGGCTGGGGACATCGCCTGCTTCCGGCATCCCGACTTGGGACTCATCGTCAAGCGCGTTCTCGAGCGGCTTCCCGCTCCGACCCACTTTCGCATTGGAAGCGAGAATCTTCTCGGTAGCGATGAGAGTGCCTTGGGGCCGCTGCCGGCCTCTGCCCTGGTCGGTCGCGTTGTGCTGCGGCTGTGGCCGCGCCCGCGGCCCTTCCGGCGACGCGGTCCTCGGCCCGGGCGCAGCGGCGCTTGAGTCGCCCAGCCAGCTTGCACTGCCTGCTTGGCCGCCTTGTCATCGGGCCCAGTTCAGCAAGGGGTCGTGGGCAGGGCTATTTCAATGCCTTGCTAGGAGTGCGAGGCCACCGCCTGTTACACTAAGGTCTTGCTTTGCTACCGTGCTCGGGCGCGGGTTTGTGGGCCACTGCACCCGGCCTTCCTGTCCTGCGCCTTCCCTCGTGCGCGTGCCCCCGCGTACCCCCGGTTGACCCCAGAGAACCAGGGTCTCGATGCCGAAGTTCGTTCTCAATGTCCTCGACGGTCCCGGAAAGGGCCGCTCGATTCCCCTGTCCCTGGATGTGCCGCTGCTCATCGGTCGCAAGCCGAGCAATCAGCTGCGCTTGTCTCATGACGAGAAGGTCTCGGGCCAGCATGCCGAGATCCGCAGCGAAGGCGAGATGCTCATCCTGAAGGATCTCGGTTCGACCAACGGCACTCGCGTCGACGGCAAGAAGATCCAGGAGGTGCCGATCGGGCATGGCGATCGCTTCCAGATCGGCGAGACCATGCTGCAGCTGATCGATGTGCAGCAGGATGCTGGCGTCGACGAAGACATGTCGATCCAGATTGACCAGGCGATGCTTGCCAAATCGCGCAAGCGCAGCCCGGCGACACTCCTGTTCCTGCTGGTCCTGATCTTGGCCGGCGGCGCGGCGTACTACTTCTTCGGCAGCCCAGCTTCGAGTGCGGGGCCTGCCCGAGCCAGGGGGGCGAAGCTCGTTGAGATTCCTGGCAACCTGCTCCAGGCGGCGGATGCCTACTTCGAAAAGGGTGCGAACTTATGGCTGCCGCTCGCCAGCGGTGGGAGCTTCGATCTGGGGACGGAGGCCAGTAGTGGGCGTCACGGGCTTTGGGCTCAGCTTGGTGCTGCCGAGGGAACGGAGCTTGGGGAGAGCGACCGCTTTGCCGGCTCGGCGAGCCCGGCCATCCCCGTGCAGGAGGGGCGCGCCTACCGGGCGCAGGCGATGCTGGCAGCTGACGAAGGCGTGCGGGTTGCGCTGCGCTTGGCCTTCTACGCCGCGGCCCCGGCCCCCGATCCGGAGGCCGAGCCTAATCCCGAAGCGGAGCAACGCCTGATCCGAGCACCTCTCCTCGTGGTCGGTTCGAGGCTCGAAGCCTTACAGGGTCGGGACTTCGCTGAGCGCAGCGTGAGCGCTCTTGCCCCAAGCGGTGCTGTCGAAGCCCGCGCCATCCTGGTCGCCGTGCTCGCGCCCGGTAGCAGCCAGGAATGCAGCGCCTACGCCGACGACATCGCTCTCGTCCAGCAGGGGGCGGCCGATCCGGTGCTGGAGCTGGCGGGTAGTCGGCTGCAGGTGACAGGGAGCAGCCAAGGGGTAGATAGCCCTGAGGTCGGCGGAATCGGGAATGCCTGGCTTCGGATCGCCGGGCGAACGGCGTTGGCTTCTTTCGCTAGTGCTCCAGCCGAGAACGATCCCTCACTGCAAGCGCTGGCGAAGCTGCTGCCGCTACCGCTGAATGACATCTTTGGCGATATGCGCGTGCTCAAGGGCGAAGGTGCCTTCCAGCTGCGGAGCAGCGCTGCTGGGGCGATGCAGTTCCTGGTGCCCGGCGACATGCTTGGAGGGCAGGGCTACCTGGTGCGGCGCGAAGCTCAGAAAGAGGGTGCCCACAAAGGGCGCATCTTTGAGGGGCATCGTGGAGCGGCTCAGGTCGCGGACGTGAGCGGGATCTTGCTCGGCGAGGGCATCGTGCGCTTCTTGCTGAGCTGGCCAAAGGCTGGCGCCTTCCGGGCCGATGCGCTGCCGAATGGAGCGCTGCGTTTCACCATTGACTTCGGGGGGGAACTCGACATCCAACTCGAGTTCCAAGACGAGGTGCGGAAGGCTCAACGGCTCTACCGCGAGGCGTTGGCGGCCGATCGCGCAGGGCAGATCGGAAAGGCCCTGCAAGCGTATGCCGAGTTGGTCAAGAGATGGCCCTTCGACCAGGATGCCACCAACAAAGCTCGGGCGCGGCGCTCCCAGCTGCTACTCGCCGGGAAGGAGCGCTTCCTCGCCCAGCAAAGGGCTTTCGACGAAGCAAAGGCCTTCGGTTACGAGGGGCTCTATCGGCGCTTGCTCAAGGACCTGGACCAGATGCTTCTGACCTATGCGGGCGCAGAAAAAACAGCGTTTTATGAGCAGGCGCAGAGCTTCCGCGCAGAAGTGCACAAGGCTCTGACGCAGCTGCTGCGGGAAAAGGCCAAGGGGGTTGCCGAGCGCTATTTGCGCATTCACGACAGCCTTGTCGAGAGCGACTTGAAGAGACTCGCGGAACTCGTTGAGCGCTATATGCGCCAGGAATTCCCCGAGAGCGAAGCAGTACAAAAACTCGGGCGCTGAAGCGGAGCAAGCAGCATGGCAAAACAAGGCATCGGCTTCGACCTCAGCGGTGAAGAAGCCCTCCTCCTCAGCGGACGCAAGAAGGGAGCGGCCTTCCAGGTCACTCGTTTCGAACGGCTTGCGCACGAGGAACGGCGCGTGCTTGGCGCGCGGGCGCCACTCGGCGCGATCTGCACCGGGCTGAGCGGTCGCGACCTGATCCTCAAATACTCGCGGGTGCCGACCGTCCCGGATTGGCAGTTGGCGAAGCTGATGGAGTTCGAGGTCGAGGGCATCGCCCAGCAGGCGGGCGGCAAACTCAGCTATGACTACAACCTGCTGCCGGTCCAGAACGAGATGACGGGGGAGGACACCGTCCTCCTGGCCCTGGCCAAATCCGACGCCCTGGATGGGCTGATCGCCAAGGCCGCCACGGCGAAGGGCCGGGTGCAGGCCTTCACTCCCAATGCGATTGCGGCCTACAACTGTTTCCTGCAGTTCGGGCACATCAGCGATGAGGTAACGCTCATCGCCTGGATGGGAGAATCCTCCATTGACCTTGCTTTGCTGCGTGGGGCGAGCTTGCTCTTCGCCCGCAATGTTACTGGTGGTCTCGGGGTTCTCGATGGCGCGATCCGCCAATCCTTCAACGTGCGTGAGGAGCGGGCGCGCAAGATTCGCCGAGAGCTGCTCGACCTCGATCCCAGCAAGCGCGGCCAGCACGCGAGCTCGCAAGAAGAGAAGGTCGCCCACGCCGTGCAGGGGGTCCAGGGGCAGTTGCAAGCGGCCCTGCGCTCGACCCTCGCCTTCTGCCAGTCGCAGATCCAAATCCAGGACCTGAGCCTTGATCGTGTTTTGCTTTGTGGGCCGGGGGCGAAGTTGCGAGGCCTGGACCGCTTCCTTGCCCAGGGCCTGGGCAGCGCGGTCGAAATCTGGGACCCGGTGCCAGGCTGCGAACTCTCGCAATGCCCGGCCGAGGATGCTGCTGCCTTGGAAGAGGCCGGCCCCGAGTCGGTCTTGGCGCTTGGGCTAGCTCTGGCGCCCTGCTTCGAGGATCTCTATTCGATCGAGATCCTCCCCGAGGCGGTAAAGAAGCAGCGCCGTTTCCAAGAGCGCTATGTGTGGAACATCGCCGCGGCCTTGCTCGCCGTGGCCTTCTTGGTCTTCAGTTTCTTCAAGTCGCAGGGGCGTTTCGAAGAACTGCAGCAGGCTGAACGAGTCCTTCGCCGTCAGGCTGACACGATCAAGAGTCGGCACCAAAGAACGGAGAAGCTCATTGCGGGCATCGAGGAAAACTCCGAGAGGATCCGCAAGCTGGAAGAACTGGCGGTGCCGCTGCACGCCAGCATTCGCACCCTGCGCACCCTGCGGACTTCTTTGCCGGAGAACCTCTGGGTTACCGAGCTGCGTTCGCAGCGCGGACCGATTTCCTGGGAAAAGCCGGTCAAGCGGTCGTCTCGCGGCCGGCCCAGGCAGCTCATCCGTCCCTACCTCAGCATCGAGGGATTGGGGGTGCCCCTTGCCGGGAAAACCCCGCGCGTGAGTTATACGAAGTTCAAGACGCTGCTCGATGGCGTCCTCCCGATGGTCGAGTCGAGTGCTGGAAGCCGAGACGGAGCGTTCCGCTTTACCTGCAAGCTCGACTTCCTCCTCCGGACTCCGGAGAAGAAGACGGACAAGGAAGAGGAGGGGCGCTGAACATGGACCTCAACGATCTCTGGCAAGAACACAAGACTTGGATCCTCGGCATTGTCGCTGGGCTGATCCTCTTCCTCGCCTGTAACTCAGTGATCGGCGGCAGCTTCGGCACCGAAAAGCTCAAACGGGCGATGGCCGGGCACCAGCGCAGCGTGGCCAGTAGCAAGATGTATGGCCAAGAAGAAGAACGGCAGGCGCGCAAGCTCAGCAAGGAGCTGGAGCAGCGCCTGCTGAGCTTGCAGCAGCGCAGCTACTTCGACCCGCAAGACCGTTACCTGCTTGAGGGCAAGGGCGATTACTCGACGCATTATCTGACCGTGACCAGTGAGGACGAGATAGAGATGCGGCGGGCGATGAATACCGCCAACGTCGACTTCCTCGCGGCAAGGCTCGGTCTGCCGGCGAGTTCGCCGACCGAGCGGGATGAGGTGCAGAGGATGCTCCTTGGGCTGGATCTGGTCACCGATGCCTTGACCCGCCTGCTCGCGGCCTCCGATGAGGTCCTGACCCAGTTGCCCGGCCAGCACGGGCTGCGTGCGGTCGACAAGATCCAGATCGAGGCGGCGCCCAGGAAGCGAAACCGAAGCTCCCGTGGCTCCAAGGCTCCGGTCCAGCTTGGGGAGGAGGTCACGGTGCGCCTGGTCTTTCGTTCGGACTCGGTCACCGTCGAGCGTTGGCTCGAGCGCCTCCTGGGCGAGCGGGCTCTGCCGAGCTCGGGGGACGAGGACGAGGTGAGCGAAGCGGAAGGCGGCGAGGCCGAGGCCGAGCACCAAGGCCCGCGCCCCATCCTGCTCAAGTCTCTGCAAGTCGAGGACGTCGGGCGCGAGTCTGGTGAGCCTCTGAAGGTGAGCGTCACGCTGTTGGCCCTGATTGCTAAGGAGAGCTGAGCGTGCAGCTTCGCAAAGAACAGATTCTCTTCGTCGTTGTCCTGCTGATCGTGGTGTGGCTTTTCGCCTCCGATAAGGACGGCCGCATAGGCCGCAAGCTTCGGCGTCCCAGCAAGAAGGCCGTTCCGGCTATCGAACTACCCAACTCTTCGCTGGCCCAAGGAGCACAGAAAGAACTGGAGCGCGATGCCCGCGACCTCTTCCTCAAGCCCTCGGCCAGCAAGCCTTTGCCGCCGCTCGAATTGCCTCTGCCGGCGCTTGCCGATCTGCCGGTGCAGCTGCCGCTGCTTGAGCCTGGGCCGGTATTGGCCCGGGCGCATCTTTTGCGCGTAAAGCTTGGCGACTTGCCGAGGGTGGCCGCCCAGGCGAGGGGTGCCGAGGCGGGGGGCAGCGAGGACTCAGGTCCGGGTTCCGAGACCTCGGATGGGGCGCCGGATGAGGATCCGGATGGGAATGGGGCCGCAGATGGGGCGCCGCAGGAAGCTCCAGCAGGGCCGTCGTTTGAGCAGGAGCCCAGCACGGTCGTCGATCACAGCGACGAGTATGACCTCCTCACTCTGAATGATGGCCGCAAGGTCTGGGGCCAAGTGCGTGGGGAGCATCCCTTCGCCTATGGGCGTCCAGAGGACTCCAATGTCTGGGCGTTGATCGGGCCCTTCAAGCAGCCCGTTCTCTTCCAGACCTATCGTCCGGAGAAGGGCACGGCTGGCATCACCAACCCGTGGCCTGCCGAAAAGGTGCTACGGGTCGAGTTTGCCAAGCGCGTCGAGAACAAGATCGCCTTGATGCAGCGGCGCATTCCCGATGACGACAGCGGGCTCAGCCTGCGTAAGGCCTTTGTGCTCGACTTGCTCCAGAATCATCGCGACAGCGAGGATGCTCTCAAGGAGGCGGCGCGGCAGGCGCAGCGGCACATCGAGCTGGCGCCCCATTACATCGACGGCTACGAGCTGCTGGCGTTCGTCTACCATGCGACCGGCCAGTTCGAGAAGGAACTCGAGTTCTACGACAGCCTGGCGAACGGACCGTTCAAAGAGGCCGCATTCGTGCACGTTGGCCGGGCGGTGGTCGCGCGCAAGCTCGGCATGCACAGCTTGGCCGTGCGCGAGCTCGAGGCCGCGATCGCTAGAGATCGTAGCTACAGCCGAGCCTGGTTGGAGCTGGCTCGCTGTGCTCTCCAGGCCGGTGCTTCGGAGAAGGCGGTGGAGCATGCTCGCCGGGCCGCTTTGACCCGGGCCTCGGGCATGGAGGCGCGCGTCTCGATCGAGGTGGACCTGGTCCTCGTGCAGGCTTTGCTGGCAGGCGGGCAGTTCCAGGAAGCCGCCACCAGCCTGCTCGAGTTCGAGAATCGTGTTCGCGACCCGCAAGCTGCTCTGCTTGGCGAGATGCGCAAGTTGCGTGCTGCCGCCCAGCTCGGCCTCGGCAAGATCGCTGAAGCGCGCGCCAGCTATGAAGAGGCGGCGACCTTGGCACCCAGCGATGCCGAGGCCGCACTCGGGGCCTGTGTCGCCTCGCTGCGCAGTGGCGATCGCGCGGCGGCCCTGGCCCACGCCAAGGATGCGGCCCGGCGCGACCCCTTGCTGCGCGGCCGCGCCTACGCGGCTGAGGCCCTGCTCCTCGATTTGGCCGGCGGCCACGCCGAGGCGTTGGCGCGGCTGGCCGAGGCGCGCGAGATTGCGCCGCGAGGTCCCTACCTGCTCTATCTCCTGGGGCGCAGTTTGCGTTTGGCCGGAGAGTTTGGCGAGGCGCGGGAGGTCTTGCAGCTGCTCTTGCAGGAGCGCAGCGACTTCCTCGAATCGATGGCCGAGCGTGCTCTCGCCACCATGCAGCTGGCGCAGAGCGAGGCCAAGAACGACCCCGCTGGCGCCCTCGCGATGTTGGAGGAGGCCGAACGCTTTGCCGCGCGGGTGGCTCGTGACGAGGCCGAGCGGGGCAAGGATCCGATCTTCCTCGACCTCCTCGGGACCATTCGCTACCACCAACTCGATGGCGAAGGTGCTAAGGAAGCCTTCGAGCAGTCCCTGGCCTGGAAGCCCGGTCCCTACGCCAAGATCATGCTTGCCTTGATTGCCTACCGGCAGGGCTATACCGATCGGGCCATCACCGAGCTCGTGACCCTGACCCAGGAGATCCGCGATCCGAAGGACCGCTTCCGTAAGTTCGCGGAGAGGGCTCGCGATGCCATCATCGACCATCGCGGTAAGCGTCTCTTCGTCGATGAGTTCGAGCGGGAGCTCGGTGAGCTTTGGCAGCCCGAGTCGCGCCACCAGGCGAAATGGATGGCGGTGAATGGCCGGGTGCAGCTGCGCGGTACGTCGCAGGGCGAAGATCGTCTGGCCCGTTGCCGCTACACCGTGGACCAGGCCCGCAACTTCCTCGAACTGTCCACCGAGATCACTTTGTTGAAGGGCTTCAGTGCCCGCAAAGCGGTGTTGCGCATCAGTGATCTGCGCAGCTCCAATCTCAGCAGCGCCCGCAAATCGCGCTTCCTTCTGGAGGTCGGCTACGACGCCACGCGGGCGCAAGGCGCGGGTGGAGCCTTCGTCCACTTCCACCAGAATCATGGTGGTTCAAAGAAGGACCTCAGCGAGATTGGTGCCGGAGACCCCGGTTTCCCAGCGGAGCTGCGCATCGAGCGGGGCAAGCCTTTCACTGTCGTCGTGCGACGTCTCGGTGCCCAGCGGCAGAGCGGTCCCGGCGCCCGGCAAAAGGAGACGCTTGTCGTGCTGATCGACGGCTTCGAGGTGCTGCGCCGTGATGTGGTGCAGGCCTTTGGTCTGCGCCAAAACCCGCTCGCCATCGACTTCCACGTTCAGGGTCTCGAGGGAACGAGGCTCGACACCGCCTTCGACAAGTTCCGTCTCGTGCGCTACGGCGAGGGATGAGCATGCAGTACAGAAGAGAGCCCATGCCGATGCGGAGCCAGCGAGGCCGCGCCGGTTTCACCCTGATCGAGCTTCTGATCGTCATCGGCATCATCTCCGGTCTGATGGTCTGGATCGTGCCGACCTTGTTGGGCGCGAGTCAGGAGACGGCGAAGATCAAGGAGACCCAGGTTCTGCTCCATGAGCTGGCCTCGCGGGCGGAGTCTTATGCGAACCAGCGTCGCTTCGGTGACTATCCTCCCGACAACTTCCGCGACCCCGCGCGCAAGCTCTTGGTCGTTGCCGACTCGATCAATCCCGGCATCGAGTCGCTCGTTGCCTTCCTCTCACGCGAAGACTCGAAGGACGAGGACCTGAGCCGCTTGCAGGAGAAGTTTTCGAATACCGACAATGACAAGTCCGATGCGCCGATCGGCCGTCTCGATCGCCCGGACAAGCTTGAGATCGTCGATGCCTGGGGCAACCCGATCGTCTACTTCACTCGCCGCAGCTACCGCCAAGAGCCCCAGACCTATCGCAACCAATATGGGGAAGACTTCTCGGTCTCAGCATGGAAGCGCAAAGACGGGAGCTTCTTCAACAACCGGCACTTCCAGCTGTTTTCTGCCGGGCCGGATGAGAAATACGGGACCCCGGACGATATAGGCCACAACTTCGTGCCCGAAGAGCAGGGCGACTGATGGGGCGTGGGGGGAGCGGCAGGGGGGCGCGATGGCAGCGTGAGCGCGGCTTCACGTTGCTGGAGATGCTGGTCGTCGTCGGGCTCATCGGCATCATGCTCGGCCTAGGCGTCGGCGCCTTGCAGCGACAGCGCAAGGCTCTCGAGCAGAGCGTGGTCAGCTTGCGCGATCTGGTGCGCCTGGCCCGTGGCAATGCTCGCTTCTACCAGAGTTCCGTGCGCCTGGTTGTCGATCCGCCGCCGCGCAACGCTGCGCTGACTCAAACGCCGACGGGAGAGCTCTATGAGCAGAGCTTCCGGGTGCTGGCGCTGCGGCCCTTGAGCGAGTGGAACTTCGATTTGGATGCCGCCAACGGCAGTTTTGGTATCGAAGCTAGCTTGGGGGCGGCGAGCATTGTTGACGCCGGGCGCTTCGGCCGCGGCCTGCGCCCTGACCCCGAAGGTGGGCAGCCGGGCGTTTTTGTGCGCACGAGTCACTACAGCGAGTTCGACCTCAGGGAAGGCTTCGTGGCTCGCCTCGACCTCTGGCTTGAGTCGCACGAAGCCTGCACCATCCTGCGCCTGGGGCAGAGCTTTGAGCTTGGCGTGGATACCGGTGGCTATGCGCGCGGGCAGCTGACCTTCAGTGATGGGGCTGGCCAGGCCGGGCGCACGATTCGCTTGCGCGGGCTGCGGCCGCTGCCGCTGCGGCAGTGGTTCCGGCTGGCGTTCTCCTACGATGGACACAGCATCGTGCTGGAGCGGGATGGCTTGGAAGAGGACGAGAAGCCCGGTGCTGGACCGGTTTACTACGACACCCAGGCGGAGTTCTGGATCTCGGCCGGTGACACGCCGGTGCCGGGGCGCATCGACAGCGTTGAACTCTTCGCCTACGAGGCTCTCAGCGAGTTTTTGATCCCGCAGGATGTCCAGCTGGTCGAGGGGCCGGCGGCCCTGCACTTTGCGAAGGATGGGCGTCTCGACCCGCGCTACCACTCAGCGCCAGTCACCTTCCGCATGAGCATGGGCGATGCGGCTGGCGGCACGAAGCCGCGACAAGAGAGCGTCACGATCGAGCTTGGGGGCCTGCCACGATGAAGAGATCTGCACGCGCAGCGAGGCGGGGCCAAGGTCCTGCGAGCGGGGGGGCTCGGCCGGAATCGGGACTGGCCTTGCTGGCCGTCCTGGTGGTGCTGGGGATCATGGTCGCTCTGGTTGGGCCCTTCTTGGTCAGCATGTCCCAGTCCGGGGCTGCGGCCGAGCAGGAGGCCAGTGTTCGCGAAGCTCGCGTGCTGGTGCGTAGCTTGCGTGACAGCGCCTTGCAGAGCATCGCCGAGTCCCAGGGGGATGCTGACCCGACGCCTTCCTTCGACGGGCGCGAGGAGTTTCCCGAGTATTGGACTCCGCCGGTGCTGGCTGAGGAACAAGCCGGGCCTGATGCCGAGGAGCATCCTCTTGGTGAGACCCGACCGCTGCAAGTGGAGCTGCACGATGTGCAGGGGCGCATTTTTGCGCCGACCATGCCCCAGCAAGTCTGGGCCAATCACTTTGCTTGGTGGGCGGTGCTGGCGCAGGACCTTGAGCCAGATGAGAGCGAGGAGCTGTCGATTCGCGGTGGCGAAGGGCTGCCCGATGCTGGCTATATCTGGATTGATAACGAGTGCGTTCGCTATGAGCGAAAGGAGGGGGGGCGGCTCTCTGGTTTGACCCGCGGCTGGTCTCCCGCTGGCGAGGTCAAGGCCGGAACCATTCCCGATCCCTACGGGCCGGCGGCGAAGCACCGCTCGGGCACGAGCATCCACGACATGCGGGTGCGGCTGCTGGCGACTTGGGCCTTCGACCCGATGTTGAAGCCGCGGCGGGGGCAGCGCCGGGACTTCGTGCCTTTTGCCAGTGTCGAGGACATCGCTCGCGTCGAGTGCGAGCCGTTCGGGGGCTTTGCTCGCGACAAGGTCGAGGCGCTGCGGCGGCTCCTGGTCTTCGATAGCGCACGGGTCGATGGCGGCATGCTTGGGCGAGCGGAGCGGGTCTTCAATACCATTCGAGCTGGCGAGACCCTTTCCTTGGTGGTCAAGGATGGCAGCTCCTTTCCCCCCGGAACCGTCGTCTGCGTGGAGATTGGTGACAGCATCGAGTGGAGCCTCGTGGTGTCGCTGCGCTTCCAAGGCCGTGGCAGCTCGGCGCGGCTGCCAGGCGGTGGCCGCACCCTGGTGCTCGACCGCCCGCTCGCCTTGAGCGCTGGCGAAGAGGAAGCTCGCGTGCGCCCCTTGCTGCCGGTTCCTGTCAACATCAACACGGCCGATGCCGAGCTGCTAGCGCTTCTCTTCGAGGCGCTGCGTAGTCACCGCCTGGGGAAGCAGCAGGGCGGCAGCCATGACCCGCTGCCTCGCTCCAAGGCCAAGCTCATCGCCGAACGCATCCTCCAGATGCGCAGCTACGACCCGGAATCTGAGGAGGCGGTGGAGCGGCCGTTTGAGAACTGGCAGGCCCTACACGAGCGCGTGCTGGAGCCGCTGCGCGACGAGAAGCTGCTCAGCAATGCCGAACTCTTTCATCTCTACGCGCAGATGATGAACGGTCTCGACCAGCGGCTTGACCAAGCTCGGGTGCCGGTGGCCTTTGAGAGTTCGGGGCTGGTGGAATACCGTGCTGCGGCGGCCGTGCTTTCGGGGGCCGGCAGAACGCTTGCGCGCCGAGAGGTGCAAGGGCTGGCGCTGCCGCAGCCGGCTCGTAGTGTCGAGCGCCTCTACGCCACTCAAGAGCGCTTCGACGAGGCCACACGGCTGTCGCGCTCCCGGCCCTATTGGAGCACGGGGCCGATGGCGACAACGCTCCGCCAGGAGCGCAACTATCAGGAACCTCCCGATCCCGCCTTCGCGCAGCTGCTGCCATGGCTCAAGGGTGAGTCGGCTCGCTGGCCGTCCCAGAGTGAGAGCGACAGTGTGGCGATGCTGGGGACCAGCCGTTTGCCCAATCTCCATCCTTTCAGCATGGGCGCGAGTTTTCCCCTGGCCAATCACCCCGAGGGCAGGGACCTGTCGGCGCAGCCGTCTGAGCCCTTACTGGTCGAGGTTTCGGCGGAAACCCTGTCGACGGCCGTCCGCCAGATGATCGAGAAGGTGGCGAAGGGTGCTGAGGCTCTGCTGCCGATGTCCCTGCGCTTCGGCAGCGGCCAAGGTGGCGGCATGGGGATCGGCTGGGGGCTCTCGGCCTGGTGGAAGCCCCGCTCCCTCCGCGAGTCTGTCCTCTTCGACCTCAACGGCGGCGAGGCCTTCCGTAACCGAATCTTCCTCGGTCTCGACAGCCAGGGCCTTAGCCTCCGGCTTTATGACAACGCCGGTCAGGACCCCGATCCGGGCGTTACCCAGCCGACCGAAACGGCACTTCGCTGGGAAGTCCCCATCGATCAGGCAGCCCTCGAAAAGGATCTCTGGTTCCACACGGCGATCGAGATCGCCCGTGGCTCGCCCAGTGGCCTCGCCCTCTTTACCGACGGGGCTTTGCTCGGCAAGCCGGCGTATCTGAGCTACGCCCGCGAGGGCCTGGGGGAACTGAGCTTGGACCTGAAGCCGGAGATCTCCTTCGCGGCGCAGCTGCAAGCGATGTCGCAGCCGCTCTCGGTCGAGGATGGCTCCAGCTTCCCGGAGAAGGGGGTGTACCGCATCGGTAACGAACTCTACGAGGCGACCCGAAATGGAAACAAGCTGAATCCGCGCCTGGATGACTCGATGGGCGGGCGCATGGCCCGCGGAACTTTCCGTATCCAAGACTCGGGGGGGCAAAATTCGCTGCAGCTTGGCCAAAACCCAGGGCAGCGCGGTTTCCTGAATCGGCGGGCGTTCGCCGATGCCTGCCCCGCTGGGGCGAGCCTTGAACTCTACGGCTATAGCAACCCGGTGCTACGCGACAGCTTTATCGTTCCCGGTAAGGCGAAGTTGCAGGGCAGCTGCGGCCGCTGGCGGCCGCTGGTGGTGCTTGAAGCTCCTGATGATGTCGTGCTCAACGAGGGCTCACGCTCGCTCAAGCTTGGCAAGGGCCTGCTCGAGGACAGCCATACTGCGAAGCTGGTTCTGGGGCCAGCCGATGGCAGCAACGCTAGGGTCTCGGGGCTCGACAGTGCTGGCGGTTATGCCGTGCTTGTGCAGCGGCGTTATCGTTGGTTGGGCCCCCGCGTTCAAGGCAAGGAGATTCGTATCGAAGAGAACGTTGGCGGCGTCGAACTCGTACGTTACTCCGGCTTCGCCGGTAGCGCCGTCACCATTACCCGAGGCAATTTCCAGCTGGGCGTGCTGCCACGGAGTCCATCGGGTAACGCTGGGGCCTCGGCTTCAGGAGCCGATTACTTGACGAAGCGCCACTTCGTCACCGAGTGGAACAAGGAGCTTTTTACCGGCGACCCCAATGCCGAAGAGACGATGTGGTGCTATTTCGTTCCGGTATCGATCGCGATCACGGGGGGGCTGAACCTGAGGGATCCGGCAGAGCTGGGGTATTCGAATTACCTGCAGATCTACAACCCTAATGATGAGAGCAAGTGTGAGTGGGTACGCTACGACAAGCTTGCGGATAACGGCCGTTACGCCCTGCGCATCCACCCCCGTGCTCTTAGGAATCTGGAGCAGCTGCTCACGACGCAGAGGTCGCAGCGGCAAAAAGAACCGAGTGCTCAGGGCCCGTACCAGGTCGATACCGGCGACCGAGTTCTGGTCGAGCCACCGCGCACGGGGTGGCCCCGTATTGGCGAACCGGACAGCAAAGAGACGGCTCTCGAATACAGCGCCCGGCTGCGCTTCCGCTTTCGTGGCGACCCTTTTACTGGGACCGCGACCCACGAGCAGGCGAACTGCGATGTGATGCCGGTATTCCGGACGCTGTTCAGCTGGCGCCTCGAACTTGGGCGCCCGGGGCGGGGCGATCGCGTCGCGCTGATGACCGGGGCCGATAGCGCCAACCAGTACGTCGATTGGCAGACGGTGAATTGGAGCGCCCGCGTCGCGGTGGAATACGCAAGCAGATTGCCGCTTGGTGGGAGCTTTGCCAGTCAGGCCGGTGATCCGGTAGGGCCCATCATCCAGGGGCAGAGGGAGCCGCGTTTCAATCTCGTGGCCCTTAGGGATGGGGCGCAGTACTTGTATCAGGGCCGCCGCTTCGTGCCCGATACCCGGCGCCTGGACCGCATGGTCAAGTTTCCCTCCGGGGAGTTGCCGATGCAGCTGGACTCCAAGGCCTATGTCGGCCGCTCAGGCATCGAGGGGCTGCCCTTCGATGGTCTCGTCGACAAGCTTCGCGGCTACCTCGGTCAGGCTGCCCGGGCTGGGGCAAACGGGGCGATCGACTCCCTCTATGGCGTCCTTGCTGCGCCGGTTAGCGCCGCTGACATGACGTGGAAGGTAGCTTTCAGTCCCTCTTCGTTTTCTATAGGAGGAGCCGGCGTCCATGGAGGTCTCCTCCTGGTCGGCGGTGAGATCGTCGGCTGGACTAGGCGGGATCGGAGCAACGGGACCCTGGAGATCGCGAGCAATGGCCGCGGTCTGCTCGGAAGCGAGGCTCGCGCCCACGGCGCTGGCACCCATGTGCACTGGGTCTCTTGCCGGCCAGCGAGCTTCCTCTCCGTCCCCATGCAGGCGAAGGACGACAGCTTTGCGGTGGCCTATGGAAGGGCTCTGCCGCAGCAAGAGGGCACGGTGCTGATAGGTAAGGAACTCCTGCATTACTGTTGGTCGCGCTCCCAAGATGGCGGCATGACTCTGCTGCATATGCCGAGCGGCGAGACTTGGTCGCAGGGTGGAGAGGATTCTCTCGGGCGCTCCGGCCTATTCCGGGGGCGATATGGGACGACTGCGGCGCCGCATGGCAACGGCGAAATGGTCATCTCCTGGCCCTTCCGTTACTGGGATCGCTTCAAGGAACGCGCAGATGATCCCGAGCTGGCCTACCTGGGCTTTAGCGCCGAGATGCCGGACATCTTCGTGACCCGGGTCTCCTGGGAGGAAGAGATTCCCGACCCGACTCTCGACCTGGTCTTGCTAGTGCGCTGTGACGAACGGGCGCCATGGACCGCGGACCCCAGACAGAACCCGTGGCTGTGGCGTTTTCGCCATCCGCGCAGCCCAAGCGGCGATCCTGAGCTGCGGGTGATGGCTCAGGGCAGCAAGTGGGAGTTCCGCTTCGGCGCTCTCTATCGAAGCGGCGCCTTTGATCCGGAACGCTTCCGGGCCACTGGCTGGAAGCGCACGCCCATCTTGCGCAAGTTCTCTTGGTCGTACGAGGGGCAGACGCGGATCTTCCGCGAGCGGGAGAGTTCCCGATGAGTCCTTCAGCAAGCGATGCGAGGCGGGGCAGCAGCAGCGGTATGACGCTGCTGGAACTGATGGTCGTTCTCGGGCTTTTGGTCATGCTGCTCGGGGGACTGGTGACCATCCTGGATCGCTCGCTCTTCATCTGGCAGGTGGGGGAGGAAGGCGCGGATCTGGAAGCGCGGGCGTACTCGGCCCTCGACAGTATCTCCGGCGATCTCGACCGTATGGCACCGCTCCAGTCGAAGAGCTGGCGCCTTGGCCGCGTGGCTGTGCTGCAGGGGCGTGAGGGGCAGGTGAGTGCCACTGGTCGCTTCGTTCTTGATCACCTGCCCTATCTTGAGGATGGCAAGCCAGTCGCCATTGAGGATACCGAGGGCAAGGCCCAGCTCTTCGACTGGTATCCGCGGCTGCGCTTCGTCATGCAGCTCGACCCGATCGAGGCCGAGCGCCGGCTTCGTGGACAGCTGCGCCGGCAGATCCTCGAGGACGAAGGCGACTTGGGCCGCTCCGAGCTCGAACGCCGGGTGCGCGAGAAGCTGGTGGACCATAGTCCGGAGACTCTCGGGGAGATCCTGCTGCGCGTGCGCCCGCAGCTTGAGGGCGAGGGCGTCTACCTCGATCTCTATCGGGACTGGCGAAGCCTGGGCGAAGTGAAGGCGGGGCGCTGGGTCGACGGCGCCAGGATGCCGGATCCGGGTGAGCCTTGGCTGCGGCACTTGCTCTACGTGGGCCTGAGGCTGCGTTCGCAGTTCACCAGTGATTTCGACGCGGCTCCTGGAGACGAAGCTGCGGCGGAGTCGGCTTGGGATTCGGCGCGTGCCGGGCTCCTCGGAAGCGATCATCCTGTGCTCGGCTTCAGCCTCGACTTGGATGCACAGAGCGAAGAGGATCCACTCGACGACGTCATGCCCAAGGCCTACGAGCTTACGGTGGTCGTCGACGGCGGACCGGGTCGATCGCAGCTGGCCTTCCTCAGCAGCGCCATCGATGCCAAGGAAAAGCACATCCAAGTGGACTACCCCGAGCGCCTGCCAAACGGCGAGCGCAACCATATAAAGATCGGCCCCGAGTGGATTCGCTACAGCGGGATTGACGGCAATCGCTTGCTTGGGGTGCATCGAGGCGTGCGCAATACCAAGGCGCGGCCGCATGCCGCCGCTGCGAGGATCCACTCTGGCCGCGAGGCAGTGCTGCGCGTGCCGATAGCAGTCTCCCGGAGCAACTGGAATGGATAGGCGCAAGACCCAGCAAGGCGGCTTCACGCTGATCGAGATCCTGGTTGCGCTGGCGATCCTAGGGCTCGGTGTCGGGACTGCGGTCGGCGGCTTTGTTCGGGGCGCGACGACCCAGGCCCAGGGCGTATTGGTGCGTGATGCCTCGCGCATCGCCGAAATCGTCCAGGAGCGCTTGCGGAGCGAGGACCTACTCGGGCGCGACTTCGATGCCCGGCCCCAGGACCTTCTCGACCAGAAACTCGTGGGCTATCCCGGCCTTCGCTACGACCTCGTCTTCGAGGGCGAAGTGCAGCTGGGCTTCCCCCTCTACGTTCGCTTGACCGTCCGCTGGCTCAGCCGCGGGCAAGAGGTCAGCGAGATCTTTCGTTTTCCTCTTCCGCGTGGCGCTAGCCTCCCCGCGCGGATCCGAGCGGCACAGGAGTCCTCCCGATGAAGAAGCCCGCCTTAGTCTCTGTCCTGCTGGTGATAGCGCTCCTCCTCGGGCTCTCCTCCAGCGCCGCCGCCGAAACCCTGCGTCTGCGCAACGGCGCTCTGCTCGTCGGGAAAATCGAGAATCCCGATGAGAACGGCTTCGTCTTCCTGCGCATTCGCGATGGCGGGAGGATCCACTTGCGTTGGGAGGATCTGATCCTGCGCGATGCCGAGCGGCTGCGCGCCTCCTTCCAGCTCCTTGGTCAGAGCGACGGCGACGTGGTGAGCTTCCGCGCCTTCCGGGTCTGGCGCAAGACCAGTGGGGCACCCAAGGCGTTGACCGGTGAGCTGCTGGGGCGCGATGGGCAGAAGATCCGCCTGCGCATCCTGGGCAATACCATCGAGCTGCCGCTGATGAGCTTGACCGGGACGCCGCAGTTCGTGGATGTGCCGATTCGCGAGATCCTGACCCCTGACGAGATCTACCGGCGCAAGCTGGGCGAGATGAATCCGGGGGAGGATGCTGACAAGCACGTGCTGCTCGCCGACTACCTGATCCGCGTGGAAGAGTTCCAGCGGGCGAAGGAGCATCTGCAGGAGGCGCAGAGGCTCGGCAGTGGGAGCCAACCCAACAAGATCATCGGCCTGCTTGAGCGTGTGGAGAGCATGCTTGCGAACAAGGCGGAGGCCGATCACTTGCGTGAGATCTCGGTCGCGGCCAACCGCAACAAGTTTCCGAAGGCCTTGCAGCTGATGGCTTCCTTCGAAGAGAAGTATCCGAGCAGCAAGCTCGCCAGCGAGTTCAGCCGTCGCAAGGCCTTGGTCATGAAGGCGCGTGAGCGCTACTTGATCGACAAGGTCACCGAAGACTGGTACCGCTATGCCCGTGACGAAGCAAAGAAGCTGGCCCGTTCGCGTGACCTGGGGGTCGAGCAAGTCCAGGTGAAGGCTGCCGAAGACATGGGCCAGGCGATTCGTGAGCGCATCGCTCGTATGAGGAAAATCGAAGTGCCGGAAGTCGAGGCGCTTTTCCGCCGGCGCTTCGAGTTTCCGCTCGTGCCGAAAATCCAGCCGGCGACCTATGGTCAGGGCTCCTGGATTCTGGGCGAGAAGGATCTGATCGCCGGAACCGCGCGCGGCAAGCTCGCAGAGAAGGCGGAGTCCAATACTATTACGCTGGGGAACCAGGTGCGGCGCGAGCGGGAGCGGCGTCTGCGCGAGTTCATTCGTAGCCAAGGCCGGCGGGCTGGCCAGAACCCTCAGCAAGCGGCGCAACGACTCGACAGCCCTAGCGATTGGTGGCAGGAGGCTTCGACGCGGGAGCGGCAGCTCTTCATCCTGGCGAGCTATGCCGAACGTTCGGGAGACATGAAGGTCGAGAGGGCGCAGCTGCGTCCGTGCATGACCTGTGCCGCCTCGGGGCGGGTTCAGGTCCCGACCGCGGAGGCGGGGCGCATGGTTTCGGTGACTTGCCCGACCTGTCATGGGCTGAAGCACTTCCGAACCATTCGTTTCCGATGAGGATGCTCTTTGGGGGCGGAGTCCTCGGTCTGGCTTTGCTTTGCTGTGCCTGCACGGGCCACCGGGTGCCCAGCCCTCGGCCGGAAACGGCTCCGTTGCCCAGCGCGGGGCCAAGCTCCCGTCTCTCCGCCGATGGCGCCTCGGCGACTACGGGGGCCGAGAGCGCAGTGGAGAAAGCTCGCATTGCCGTGCCGGCGCTGCGGGCACCGGGCTTGGCGGCCTTGCTGCCGGAGCCGGGCAGGGAGGAGACGGTGCTGCGCTACGGCGAGCGGCGAATCACCCGTGGCGATCTCTTTGAGCGGCTGCGTGAGCGGGAGCCAGCCAAGGCGCAGGAGCTGATCGAGCTGGCGCTACTGGATGCGCGGGTGCATGAGATCGCTGAGCGCGAGAAGGTCTTTGTGCCCAAGGGCGAGCTGCGTCTGGCGCTTGGCCGGGAGCTGGCGCGCATGCGCCGGGCCTACCAGCGGCGCCCGGAGGGGGCTGTGGACTTCGATGACTTCCTCATGCGCAGCTATGGCCTCGACGAGGCTGGCGCTCGCAAGCGTGCTGAGCTGCTGGCCTACCGCCGGCTACTGCGGGCCTATACCGTGCGCTTCTGGCTGCGGCAGCGGGGGCAGGTCGGTTTGCAGCTCTTTGTGGCGGCGGACGCCGAGGCCGCGGCACGGGCGCGCGAGCAGATCAGCCTGGGAGCGGACTTTGCCGCACTCGCTCAGAAGAACTCGCGGGATCAAAGCGCTCGCGGCGGTGGCCGCTTACCCCAGCTGCCGCTGGGCCTCGGGCATCCGCTCGAGAAGCTGGCACAGGGCGTGCCCGTTGGCGGACTCTCCAAGATTGCCGCTTACGGCAAGGCGGGTCCCGCCTTCGTGCGGGTGCTGAGTCGCCGGGCGCCGGATCGCCGGAGCTTTGCCGAGATGGCGGAAGACCTGCGCTCGGAGCTGGCGCGGCAGCCGATTGCCGCCCACGAACTGGCCTTATTCTTGGCGCAGAACTAGCGGGCTAGAGAAGAACTCGCGCAGCGGGCTCTCCGGCTTCTGCTATGCTTCGGCGCTTCTGGGCGGGGAGGGCCGAGATGATTCGACGTATCGACGAAGAAACGGGCCAGTTGCGGGACGAAGACACAGAAGCGAAGCCAGGGCCCGAAGGGCGGCTTGGCGATCTGGCGGAAGAGGTGGCGGCGGAGTCTGGGGCGGCGGCTTCTGAGTCCTCGGAGAAGAGGGCTGCGGAAGAGCCGGGACAGAAGCCGGGAGAGGCAGAAGCCGAGGGCTCCAGCTTGAGCGGCGAGGACCAGCCCTTGCCGGGAGAAGAGCCGGGCTCTGAGGCTGCAGCCGAGAGCGCGGAGCGCTGGCCCGAGGAAGCTGCGGCCGAGCCCCCGGTCTCCGAAGAGGCGGTTTGCGAGGACGCTGCCATGCCCGAAGAGGCGGCGGTGGTTCAAGATTCAGGCCCAGAGCCGGGGGGAGAGCCCAGCGAGGCGCAGGAGCTTGGCGAGGCCGCCGCCGCGCCAGTTTCGGAGGAGGAGCAAAGGCTTCAGGATGCCGAGTCGGAACTCGGCCCGGCTGCTCCCGATAGCCAGGTCGAGAAACTTCCCGAGCACCAGCTCTTCTTGGACCCGGAGGGGGAGGATCGGGAACGACTGCTCTCGGTCCTGGAGGCCCTGCTCTTCGCCTCACCCGAGCCGCTTTCCCATGCGCGCCTCTCCGAAATCGTGGGGCTTGGCATTGGCGTCGTGAAGACGGCGCTTGAGGAGCTGCAGCTGCGCCTCGACCAGGAGCAGCGCCCCTATCAGCTGGCTAGCTACGGGGCTGGATGGCGCCTCTTCACCCGCCGCGAGTTCTATCCCTTCCTCCTGCGCCTGCGCAGTATCAAGAAGGTCGAAAAACTGACGCCGGCGGCCCTGGAGACTCTTGCCATCGTCGCCTATCGCCAGCCGGTGATGCGCGCCGACATCGAAGCGATCCGCGGTGTCAAGGCGGGGCCGATGCTACGGGCCCTGCTCGACCGCAAGCTGGTGCGGGTTCTCGGCCGGGCGGAAGTCCCCGGTGCTCCGCTGCAATACGGGACGACCCAGCGTTTTCTCGACCGCTTTGGGCTGGCCAGCCTCAATGACCTGCCCTCGCTCAAAGAGTTTCAGCAGGGGCGCATCTGAAGCAGGCGTTCTGCCTGGGCAGAACAGCGGCGGTGGGCCAGCTCTCAGGGCTTGGGGCCGGTGATGCTTTGGGCCCAAGGGGCGACTGGCCCGTCTTTCGCTTTTCGAGAGACTTCTTCACTGTCCAGTTTTGGGGCTGGCTCTCGTCGCGTGCTATGCTTCTCGGCTTTTCTTCGAGGGATCCCCCCTCGAATCTTGCCCTAGTCCGGCCTGCGAGCTCCGCTGCGATGTCCAAAAGAAGAAAGCTCCTGATCCTTGGTCTGACCGTGTTCGCCCTTCTCACCTTCTCGGTGACGGGCATCATGTCCACGGTTCTGACCAGTTGGTTCAACCCGCCGCTCAGTCGCGACATCGTTCTCGAGGATGGCCGAGCGGCTGGGGTCGTTGACGAAGATGTCAGGTTCGGGCATTGGCTACTGCGCCTGCAAAGCGTCCTGCAGGGGAGCTTTGCCCGCGGTTTCAACCAAGCCATTGCGATCCCGGCTCACCTGCTGGCCTACAGTCCTGCCGACGATCGCAATAGCGATAGTCGCGAGCTCGCGTACGCGATGCTCCGTCGCGCCGCTATCGAAAATGGCATTGAGGTCTCGGACGACGAGCTGGATGCCACGATTGACTACACCCTTTCCAGTTCCCCGCAGGGTGGCTGGACGTTGGAGGCTCTGGCTGCGGGCATGGGCTTCAAAGGCATGTCCGGGCTGACGGAGCTGCGCCTGACCTTCCGCGAGGCGCTGCGTATTACCAAGTTCGTCCGCTTGCTGATGCTCGGCACGGTGGACGTCAGTGATGCGGAGCTGGCCGAGTTCGTCAAGGAAGAGCGCAAGCTCGTGACGGCCGACTACGTATCTTGGTCCGTTCCCGAGCTGCGCGCCGAGCTGGAGAAGAAGCCGGTGAGCGACCAGGCGCTCAGCAAGTGGCTGATGGAGCTACCCGACTCCAAGCGCAGCGATGCGGCCCTCTTCGACCCGATTCGCGTGCGAGCGGACTTCGTTGGCATGCTCTACGAGGAAGCGGACCCCGCGGATTTCGAGGCCGAACTCGAGGACACGGTCATCGGTGACGCGGAGGCGCAGCAGCGCTACGAGCGTGACAAGGACATGCTCTATCGCAAGCCCTTGCCGAAGAAGCCCGAGCCCAAGCAGGACGGTGAGAAGCCGGGCGCCAAGAAAAAGGGCGATGCCGGCAAGAAGCCGGAGCAAAAGAAGGCTGAGCCCAAGAAGGCTGAACCCAAGAAGCCGGAGCCCAAGCAGCCGGAGCCTAAGCAGCCGGAGCCTAAGCAGCCGGAGCCTAAGCAGCCGGAGCCCAAGAAGGATTCGAACGGCGGCCTACAGCAAGCTCCCTTGGTGCAGGAGCCGAAGCCACAGACGGTCATCCTTGGCGGCAAACCTACGGACGAGGCCAAATCGGAGGTACAGGGCGCGAAGATCGAGTACCGGCCCTTCGAAGAGGTCAAGGAAGAGATCCTCCGCAAGCTAAAGCTCGAGGCGGCTCTCAAAAGCATCTTGGCTTCGGCTCGTGTCGCGCGTCAGAAGCACGAGGATGAGCAGCAGAAGAAGGAAAAGGCGGAGGAGCGCCTCCCCTTCGATTTCGCGGCTTGGTGGAAGACTATGGCGAAGGGGCGGCCGGGTCTGGTCTTCGTGCCTGCGGCGAAGACGGCGCAGCCGCCTTCGGACTTTGCCGTCTTGGCGCCCTTTGGCAGCTTTGCTGTGAACTACCGCTTGGGTGAGACGACGCGCAGCGATCCGCTGCCGAGCGACATCGCCGGGGCCGAGAAGGGCGCTCTCTTCTTCTACGTCCAAGAGCGCGTGGAAAACGCAGTGAAGCCGCTCGACAGCATCCGCAAGGAGGCGAGGGAGTTCTACTACGAGACCCTGGCGAGCGAGAAGGCCGAGGAGGCTGTGAAGAGCTTCCTCAAGCTGGTCCGCAGTAAGGCAGAGGAGCTGAAGAAGGATGAGGTTGCGGCCCACAAGAAGTCCGTCGAGGAGCGGGTTTCCGGCCAGTTCGACCGTTGGCTGGCCGATTTGCAGGCGAAGCTGAAGAGCTTCGATACCAAGCTCGCAGACCCGAACCGGCCTAAGCGTGCCCTCGCCAAGATGCAGGAGAGAAAGGCCGAACTCATAGCGCTGATCGCGAAGAAGGACGAGAGGCGCAGCGAGATCAAGAAGAAGATCGAGGAAGAGAGCAAGGACGAGCTGAGCAAGAAGCTTGAGCCGGCGATGGCCGAGGCCTTTGACCTCGCTGTGGCGGCGCAAAAGCTCTCGACAAAGCGACTCGGCCCCTTCTACATCGATGAGTCGCGGGGGAGCCGCTTCTCCTTGGTGAGCAAGGGGACAGAACTCTTCCTCAAGACCCACGCCACGCTGACCCAGGACCCCAAGGAGGGCCATGTCAGCGAGGAACTCTTCGATGCTGGCGAGAGGGTGCGCTACGTCGTGCGCCTGAGCAAGGTCGAAAAGGGTGGCGAGGACGCGCTCAGTCGTCGCCATCTCGAAGAGAAGCGCTGGGTCTTCAAGATGCGGCGCTATCAGAACGCGCTGATGTGGGGCTGGGACTTCCAGTCGCTCAAAGATCGCTACCAGTGGAAGGAAGCCAAACAGTGAGGCGCCGCTGGCGCCCTCTGCAGCGCCGGGCTAGCGAGCTTTGCTGAGGAGGGGCCCGTATCGCCGGCCCTGTATCGCGGGCCCCGTATCGCTCCGAGAGCTTCCTCGCTGAGCGAGCTTCCTCTTCTTGGCAGCTTTCTCTTCGCGGGCAGCTTCTTCGATGCTCTAGGGGCAGGAAAGCCTAGGAGCAGGGAGCCGGCTAGGCCTTGTCGCCTTGGCTTGGCGGCTCTTCCCCAGCTTCTTGAACCACGCGCTCGATGGCGTGGACCAGGAGTTCGATGGCGCCATGTTCGGCGCGGGCTGCCAGACGGGGTGAGTAGACGAGTTGCCAAGCGGCTGGGCGTTTGACGAACTCTTCGATCCGGGCGCCGAGCCGCGGGGCCAGGGCACGGAGCGCCACCCCGTTTTGGATGGCGGTGAAGCAAAGGCCGCGGGCGCTGGGGCCGATACGGCGCAGGCCGCTACCGATGCGCACGTCGCGGGCGAGGAAGCGGGGCGGCTCATTGCCCTCGCCGAAGGGGCGAAAGCGTGCCAGCTGACGCAGCTCGCTGCTGCTCCAGTGCGAGAGGGGGGCCTCTGCGTCGACGGAGACGAGATGCGGCCCCAGGTTCGGCAGCTTTTGGCTGTGCTGATCGAGGAGCTGCTGCAGCTCGGGTAGCCGGGCGCTGGCGATTTCGAGACCGACGGCGAAGGCATGCCCACCATAGCGAGTGACAGGCGCGCTGGCGGCGTCGAGGACGCTCTTCAGGTCGATGCGGCCGTAGCTGCGGCCGGAGCCACGGCTGCGTCCCTCCTGGTCGGAAAGAATGAGCGCTGGCTTGCGGAAGTCCTCGGAGATGCGTGCGGCCACGATGCCGAGCACTCCGAGGTGCCAGCCTTCGCCGTGGGCCAGCAGGACGCGGCGATTCGGGGTCTCTGGGTCGGCCAGGAGCTGGTCACGGGCTTTGATAAAGAGATCGGCCTCGACCTGCTGCCTCTGGCTGTTGAGCTTTTCGAGGCGGGAGGCGAGCTTGCGCGCTTCGCCGTAGGAGTCCGCCGTCAGGAGTTGGACGGCGAGCTTTGCATGTCCCATGCGGCCAGCTGCATTGAGGCGTGGGCCGATGCGAAAGGACACGTCTTCGGCGCGGAGGTTGCGCGCGCTAGCGCCGAGCACGTCGACCAGCGCCCGCATGCCAGGGCTGCGCGACTCAAGCAGGGCCTTGAGTCCGACCCGGACCATGGCGCGGTTTTCGCCGACAAGGGGCACGACGTCGGCGATCGAACCGAGGGCCACGAGGCTGGCGGCATCGATCAAGAAACTCTGCAGCTCGTTGCTGAGCTTGCGGTCCTTGGAGAGGGACTCGGTGATGGCGCAGGCGAGTTTGAAGGCGACGCCGACCCCGGCGAGGTGGGGGAAGGGGTAGCCGGAGTCCTCGAGGCGAGGGTTGAGGACGGCGCAGGCCGGTGCGATGACCGGGCCGGTGTGATGGTGGTCGGTGACGATGACGTCGACCCCGGCTTCCTGGAGGCTGCGGACCTCGTCGATCGCGGCGGTGCCATTGTCCACCGAGATCACGACGTCGTACTTGCGCTCGAGAATGCGCCGCACTGAGCTCTCGCCGATCGAATAGCCCTCCTCGCGCGAGGGAATATACGGGTCGACATCGGCGCCGATCATGCGGAAGAAGTTGAGCAGCAACACCGTCGCCGTGAGTCCGTCCACGTCGTAGTCGCCGTGGATCATGATGCGCTCGTTGCCGTAGAGCGCCTTGCGGATGCGCTGCACAGCCTTGGGCATATCGTGGAACTGCGCCGGGTCCTCAAGCTGTGAGAGGTCGGCATCGAGCCATTTGCGTGCAGCCTCTACGTCCCTATGACCACGCCGGTAGAGCAGCGTGGCGAGAACTGGAGAGAGATGGAGCTGGCGAGCGAGTTCGTTGACTTCCTCGGTCGCTGGCTGGCTGTCGAACTGGATGCTGGACATCGAATAGCGGCGGGGCGCGGCGGATTCTCCCGGACTGGTCTGGCAGGTCCGCGGAAACGCAAGCGCGGGAGTGTATCGTCGCCGGGCCACAACGGCACCGCACAATCGAAGACGAGGAGCCTCCGATCCGATGACCGAAGCCCCATTTCGCCAGATACCCTCCGTCGATCGCCTGGTTCGTATGCAGGGGGGAGTTCCGTCGCTGCTCGCTTCCACGGCGGCACGCTCCCTTGTCGCCGCGATGCGGAGCGAACTCCGCGACTCGTGGCCGCCGCTCGAAGGCGAGAAGGATTATTTCAGTGAGCAGCGGCTTTGCGAGCGGCTGGCGCGGCTGCGGCAGGCGCTGTCCTTGCCCTATCACCGCCGGGTGCTCAATGCCACCGGCATCCTCCTGCACACCGGGCTAGGACGAGCGCCGCTGGCGGAGGCCGCACAAGCTGCCCTGCTGGCGGCCTCAGGGGCGGCGCTGACCGAAGTGTCCCCGAGCACGGGCAAGCGTTCGAAGCGGGAGGAGGCGGTCGCCGCCCTGCTCTGCGACTTGACGGGGGCGGAGGCTGGGCTGGTCCTCAACAACAATGCCGCTGCGACCATGCTGGCCCTGGATGCCACGGCTCGGGGGCGGGAGGTGCCCATCTCGCGCGGCGAGCTGGTCGAGATCGGCGGCGGTTATCGCATGCCTGATGTCATGGAATGCGCCGGCTGCCTCATGGTCGAGATCGGCACCACCAACCGCACTCGCCTGCGCGACTACGCCGGGGCCATCGGCGAGAACACCGGCGCCTTGCTCAAGGTGCATCCGAGCAACTACCGCATCGAGGGCTTTTCGGAGTCGGTCGAGCTCGCCGATTTGGTGGCGCTTGGGCGGGAGCATGGAATCCCGGTCATCGAGGACCTCGGGAGTGGGTTGATGCTCTCCGGTGGTCTCCCAGGCGATCCGCGCGAGCCGAGCACCCTCGACAGCGTGCAGGCCGGAGCCGATCTCGTCTGCGTTTCCGGCGACAAACTACTCGGTGGGCCGCAGGCCGGGATCATCGTTGGCCGCGCCGAGGCCGTGGCCCGGGTGCGGGCGCATCCTCTCTACCGGGCGATGCGCTGTAGCAAGCTGGCGCTGTCGGCGCTGGAGGCGACCTTGCGGATCTATCGCTATGGCGATCCCAAGCGCGAGATTCCGGTGCAGTTTGCTCTCTGGCGGGAGCCTGCGGAGCTGCGGGTGCGGGCCGAGGAGCTGCTGGCTGCGGGGAAGTCCTGCTGGACCAAGCTTGGCTACGCAGCTGAGATTCAGGACACAGATGCTTTCGTGGGCTCGGGTGCCTCGCCGGCGCGGCCCGTGGCTTCGCTCTGCGTGGTGCTGCGTTCGGAGAGTCGCAAGCTGGAGGAGGATCTGCGCGTGCTGCGCGAAGGCGATCCCTCGGTCTGGGCTCGGCTCGAGGACGGGGCCATCTATTTGGATATGCGCTCTCTGGCGGAAGGCGCTGAGGAGGACTTGCTGGCGAGCTTTGCGCGTTTGGACTAGATGCGGAACCTGGCAGGCTGCGACGCTATCGTCAGCCGCCCTTTTGTCAGCCCTTCAGCCCCTCATCCCCTTCACACAGCCGTAGGAGACCGGAATGCCTTTCTGGAAGAAAGACTGCCGATTGACCCAGTTCGCCTCCTGCGCTGGCTGAGCGGCGAAGATGAACCCGAAGGACCTCGTGAAGGCCCTTCAAAACCTTCCACTGGCCGACTCGACTCGCCTCCTCGTGGGACCGTCGACCCTCGATGACGCGGGGGTCGTTCGCCTCAGCGATGACTTGGCGCTGGTGCAGACCGTGGACTTCTTCCCGCCGATCGTCGATGAACCTCGCGAATACGGACAGATTGCGGCAGCCAACTCCCTGAGCGATGTCTATGCGATGGGGGGCACGCCGCACAGCTGCCTCTCGGTGGTGGCATGGCCGGCAACCCTGCCGCCGGAGCTACTCGGAGAGATCCTCCTCGGTGGGCAGGACAAGATCGACGAGTCGGGGGCGGTGCTGGCTGGGGGACACACGATCAGCGATCCGGAGATCAAGTATGGCTTGTCGGTGACCGGCACGGTGCACCCGCAGCGGGTCATGACCAATGCTGGCGCCCAGCCTGGTGATCTTTTGATCCTGAGCAAGCGCCTCGGCATGGGGGCGATCTCGACGGCCATCGGCAAGCAGGAGATCGACAGCGGGGTGGCCCAGGCGGCGATGCGGCAGATGGCGGTACTCAACAAGGACGCGGCTGAGGTGGCGGTGAAGCATGAGCTGCGCTGCGCCACCGACGTGACCGGCTTTGGCCTGCTCGGGCACCTGCGCGAGATCGCGGTGGCGAGTGAGGTGACGGTCGAGGTCGATGCCACTGCGGTGCCTGCCTTCGACGCGGCGCTGGACTGCATCGAGCGCGGATTCGCTTCCGGTGGATGGAAGCGGAACCTGAGCTTCATGGAGGCCGAGATCCAGATCGACGCCGGCGTCTCCGAGGCGACGAAGAAACTTTGCCTCGACGCGGAGACTTCGGGGGGGCTGGTTTTGGCGGTAGCGGCGGACAAGGCCGAGGCGCTTGTGGCCGATCTCAAGGCTGTCGGCACCCCCTGCGCGGCGGTGATCGGGCGCGTTAGCCGGCGGGGCGCCAAGAGCATCCTCTTGCGGGCCTAAGCCCTCGCTGGCGAAGCTACGGCGAGGGCCTAGGCGGCTACTGAGCCTAACTGTCCCCTGCGCCCGGGCTCGGATTGAGGCGCACGGCGCCGTTGCGGGCAGGGGCCCGGATCTGCACACTCCTGGCATGGCTGCGCCGCACCCGGAAAAAGAGATGCAGCGCCTCGAGGCGCTCGTAAAGGGGAATCCCCCCTCCGTGCTCGTGTTTGTCGGCCCGGAGCGCTGGTTCCGTGACCGGGCTCTTGACCTGGTGCGCCGCTCCCTGGGCGCCAAGGGCGACCTCTTCGAGCTGGATGCCGGCGAACGAGAGGGCGGCACTCAGGAGGCGGCGTCGTTCTTGATGGACCTGCGCACGGCCAGCCTCTTCGGCGGCAACAAGGTGCTGCTGCTGCGCTCTGCCGAGAAGTGGCTGCGTAGCCACGGGAAGGTGCTGGTGGGGACTCTCGAGGCCATCGCCCGCGGCAACACCCTGGTCCTCGACCTGGCCAAGCTCGACGGTCGCAGCTCCCTGGCCAAGAAGCTCAACAAGATCGGCGAGCGCTTTGACTTCCGTCGGCTTTATGAGAGCGCCTGGGAAGGGCGACCGCCGACCAGTGCCGAGATCGTTCAGTGGACGCAGCAGCGGGCCAAGACCAAGAAACTGGGGCTTAGCCTCGATCTCGCCCTCTTTGTCGTGCAGGTCGTGGGCCATGAGCCTTCGCAGATCGAAGGCTGCCTCGATCAGCTGGCCATCAGCCACGCCGGCCAGCGTCTCGACGCCGAGACCCTCCGCGCCAGCCTCACGGCCTCCTTCGGCAGCAGCCAGTTCGAGTTTGTCGATGCCCTGCTCGCTCAAGATCCGCGCGCGGCGCTGCGCTCGCTGCTGGCGCTCTACCGGGAGGGCTTGCGCGATCGCGAAGGCAAGCGCCTCGATTCCGGCGCCATTTTCCCGATGGTCAGCTCCTGGCTGGGCAGCAGCCTCGACAAGCTCTGCGCCGCCCGCGAAGAACTCGAGGCCGGGCATCCGATCTCCGAGCTCGTGCGTCGCCACGGTGGGGCCTTTCAGGCGCGTTTCGAACGCCAGCTGCGCGGCCTGGATCTCTCGCGCCTGCGTTTGATGCGCGCGGCGCTGATCCGTGCCGAAGAACGCCTGCGCGGCAGTGGTGAGGAGTCGGAGATCCTTCTTGAACGCTTGATTGCCGAGTGCTGCTTGCCGATCCGCAAGCAGCTCCTGGGCGAGGGGAGTCAGCGCGCATGGTGATTCGCATCCTGCCGCCCGAGGTCATCAACCAGATCGCCGCTGGCGAGGTCATCGAACGTCCGTTTTCCATCGTCAAGGAATGCCTGGAGAACAGCATCGACGCCGGAGCGACCCGCATCGAACTCGAGCTCGAAGAGGGCGGTAAGAGCCTGGTTCGCATTCGCGACAACGGCCGCGGCATGACGCCGGAGGATCTGGAGCTGGCCTTTGTCAGCCACGCGACGAGCAAGCTCACCAGCCTTGCCGATCTGGATGCCATCATCAGCCTCGGCTTCCGTGGCGAGGCCCTGGCCTCGATTGGTTCGGTGGCTCGGGTGCGGGTGCTCTCGCGGCCTGAGGGCAGCGAAGCCGGCGCCGAGATTCGGGTCGATGGCGGCAAGATCTCCCCGGTCATGCCGGCGGCGGCGCCACCAGGCACCCTCTTCGAAGTGCGCGACCTCTTCTACAACGTGCCGGCTCGGCGCCGCTTTCTGCGCACGCCGCAGGGGGAGCGCGCGCGCTGCGTTGATGTCTTTACCAAGCTGGCCCTGGCCAACCCCGAGCTCGGCTTTGTTTTGCACGGCAAGCGCGAGCTGCGGATGGAGCCTGGGGAGGAGCTGTCTGTGCGGGTGCAGAAGCTCTTTGGCAGCAAGCTCTCTGAGCAGATGCTGCCGGTGCAGCTGGAGCGGGGTGGCATCGTGGTGCAGGGCCTGGTCGGCGATCCCGACGTGGCGCGCCGCGATCGCACCCAGATGCAGCTCTTTCTCAACGGGCGCCCCTTCCAGGACCGCGGCCTGGTGCGCGCGATCCAGGATGCCTTCCAGGAATACCTGATGGGCGGCAAGTTTCCGGTCGCCTTTCTCTTCCTGAGCATGGACCCGGCGCGCGTCGACGTGAACGTGCACCCGCAGAAGAGCGAGGTGCGATTTGTCGAGCAGCGCCTGGTCTTTTCTGTGCTGCGACAAGCGGTGAAGGAAGCGCTCGAAGGCCGGGCCAAGCGCATCTTTTCTCGTGGCGCCGTGAGCGAGGGCGCGACGCCCGAGGCGATACGTCCGGTTACTGGCTTCCCCGAGCTGCCCCAGGGGCTCTTTGGCCGCGGGGCGATGGGGGGCGGGCTCAGCGCTGCGCCAAGCTCTCCGGAGACGCCGCTGCGCTCGCCTTCGATGCTGCCGGGGGATTCGCCGCTGGGGTCTGGGGAGGATGCTCCCAGAGTCGCCGATTCCAGCCCAGCATTCCAAAGCCCGCAAACCCCGCCTCCGAGAGGCTTCGTGCACGGCACTCGGGTGCACCGCTTCTTACAGGTCAAGAACCTCTACCTGATCTTCGAAACCGAGGACGGCATCGCTGTCGTTGACCAGCATGCCCTGCACGAGCGAGTGCTCTATGAGAAGTTGCTCGCCGAATACCGGGCGGGCACGGTCAAGGTGCAGAAGCTCTTGATCCCGATGCTGGTGGACCTCACCCCGGCCGATAAGGAGCTGCTGATCGAATACCAGGAGCGCTTTGCTCAGGCCGGTCTCCTGCTTGAGGACTTTGGTGGGAACAGCATCAAGCTCGAAGGATATCCCGCGGCCCTTCGGCGCATCGATCCAAAGGCTTTGGTCGAAGGCTTCCTTGAGGAGCTGCGCGAAGAGGGGCGGCCGCAGGAGCCGGAGGATGTGCGCGATCGCTTCCACCATGCGGCTTGCCGGGCTGCGATCATGGCTGGCGATAAGCTTAGCGAGGATGAGATCGCGATGCTGATCGAAGCGGCCTCCAAGCTAGAACATCCCGATAACTGCCCGCACGGTCGGCCGACGGTTCTCAACTTCTCCCTGAACCAGCTTGAGCGCTGGTTCCAGCGTCAGCTCTGATCGAGGCCCAGCTCTCGCAAGCCCTTTCCCAGGTCCAGCTACTGCCATGTCGATCTACGTCATCGTCGTCTCGCTCTACCTGTTCGCCCTGATCGGGCTCGGTGCTCTGAAGGCTGGCAAGGTCAAGAGCCAGGAAGACTTCAGTCTGGCCGGACGCGGCCTGAGCACCTTTGTGCTGGTGGGCACCCTGCTAGCGACCTGGATCGGCACCGGCAGCGTCTTTGGCAATGCGCAGAAGACCTACCAGCTCGGCGTCGGGGCCTTTGTGCTGCCGGTTGCTGGCACGCTTGGCATCTTGCTGCTCTCGTTCCTGGCCTTCCGCATCCGGCGTTTCGAAGGCTTCACCATCCAAGACATCCTCGAGAAGCGTTTTGGTGTTGGGGCGCGGATCGTGGGGGTGATTACCCTGGCGCTCGCCTACGTCATTATCGTCAGCTACCAATATCGAGCGGGCGCGGCGGTGCTGGAACGTCTGGCTCCCAGTATCGCCGGCACGGTCTGGCCGGTCTTGATCGTGGCCTTCTTCGTCATCGCCTACACCGCGCTGGCCGGGATGATCTCGGTGGCCTACACCGATGTGGCAGGCGGCATCTTGATCGTCATTGGTATTGCCATCGCCCTGCCGATACTCATTTCGCAGGCCGGCGGCATCGAAGCTGGCCTGGAGGCGCTGCCCCAAGACCTGCAAGAACCGAGCAGCGGCTACTCCTCGCTCAAGCTGATCAACTGGCTGCTGCCTCCCTTCCTGCTGATTCTTGGCGACGCCAATATGTATCAGCGCTTCTTCTCGGCGAAGACAGCAAAGGTGGCGCGAGCGAGTGCCCTGTGGCTGATCCTCGGTATTGCCGTGATCGAAGCCGCGATTATCGCGACGGCGCTCTTTGGCCGCATCCTCGTCGAGCAGGGCAAGCTCACGGCGCCGGATAACGCCGCCCACATTATCGTGGCCATCTCCTTCGAGGTGCTGCCGCCCTTCCTTGGGGCGATGCTGATAGCGGTGATTATCGCTATCGTTGTTTCCACCGCCGATAGCTATCTGCTGGCGCCGGCCACCTCGATGGTGCGAGACGTCTACCAGCGCTTCATTGCGCCCGAAGCCCCGGTCAGGCGCGTGGTCTTCCTCGGCCGACTGATCGTGGTGATTCTCGGCCTGATCGCGCTGTGGATGGCCTTCCAGTCCGATCTCTTCTTCGAAGTCTCGCTCTTCGCTTACACGGTCTACGGGGCGACGATTACCCCGGTCATGTTGGCGGCCTTCTTCTGGCCAAGAGCGACCAAGAAAGGGGCTCTCTTCGGCATGCTGGCCGGCATTACCGTCGCTCTCATCTGGCAGGCCCTAGCTTTCCACTGGGAAGGGCCTACGGTTCCATGCGTCTTCGAAACTTGGATCTTTGGCGGCCTACCCGAGAAGGGCGAGACGCATTTGATCACCAGCATCGACGCCGTGCTGCCAGCGCTCGTGGCTAGCAGCCTGGTCCTGGTTGTCGTCAGCCTGCTCGGCAAGGCGCCGGAGCGAGGTGAGCGCACGATTTGAGTAGGTCGACTGCCTGCGAGCTGGCCCTCAATAACGCCTCGGCGAATCGATGGCTTCACCGAGGCGTGTTGTTGCCGCCGTGCCGCCGTGCCGCCGTGCCACTGTGCCGCCGTGCCACTGTGCCGCCGTGCCACTGTGCCGCCGTGCCGCCGTGCCACTGTGCCGCTGTGCCGCGGTGCCGCTGTGGCTAGCGTGAACTAGTGCTGGAAGTGATAGAGATACACCGTTCCTGGAGGCATACCTTTGACGCTGCCACCGGTTTTCTCGTTGATGACGAAGGTCTTGGAGAACTCTGTGAGCGGGATTTCCTGTTCGACGATGGCGATTTCTTCACTGTTGCGGTTATTGGCTCGCGGGTCGGCGGCGCTGCCATCGGGTTTGGCGAGCTTATAGAGCTTGATCGAGCGCGGCGTGTTACTGAAGGGCAGATCCAGGGCCACGGTGGTGTAGCCATCGCCGAAATCGACGCCGTCGTGCTTGCCGTCTAGCTTACGCGAGAGGATGAAGACGCTGGTGGACGACTTGCCGTCCCTGATGGCGTAGGCGCCGATGAGCGGCAGCTCCTTGCCCTGCCGGGTGATCGTCGGGCCGGGGGTGACGCTGACTTCGAGCATTTCCTCGCCCGGGGCATAGCGGTTGCGTAGCGCCAGGGCTAGCCAACCGGGGTGGGCGCGGAAGCCGCCAGCCTCGGGAGGGGTGTGGGAGGACCACCACTTTCCAGCTTTGAAACCAAGATAGCATTGGTGCCCGTAGCCGTTCTGGCTCGAGTAAAGCCAGGAGTCGAGAGCTGCCACGCCCATGCCCAGTGACTTGCCGTATAGCTCGTCGACCTCAGGATTGTTCTTATTCTGCCAGTAACCGCTCGGGCCTCCTTCGTAGGCGATAACCCGGTACTCCGTGCCCTGAGAAGCACCTAGCTGTTTTTGCATGGCCACAGCGTTTTCGATGAGCTGTTTCATTCTGGTGAGCATGCCCAGCAGGGTCTCCTGCATACCGTGGTCATTGAAGGAGCTTGATCCTGAGTCCCCGGTCTCCCACTTAGGGCCGACATAGTTGGCGTGGCCGACATAGCTGATGATGGGGCCGGCCGCCTTGACCGCTGCTTCGGCGTACGTCGTCTGCGTGGCTTGGTAGTTGCCGCCTAGGGCGAACTTGATCTTGTTACTCAGCTTGTATTGGCTCCAGGCAGGCATCTGCGCCACGTTGTTTTGGAACATGAAGCGGGCGAACAGTCCATACTCCACTCCGCCATAATGAACGTAGCCTGGCCGTCCAAAGCCATGCCAGCCGTAGCCTCCGGCGCCGTTGTGCCAGGTTTCGTTGCCATACTCGATGATGATTTCTCGGAACTCCTCGGTCCAGGGTGTGCCGTTGTTGCCGCGCTGCTTGTAACGCATATGGGCGTAAGGTTTGCTTGTCGGCGTATCCTTGGATGGGTCATAGGGGACACCGAGGTATTCCACCACCGCCATCCAGTCATGCTCGGTAAACTCCTCGCTGAGAGTCAGGTAGGGGACAACGCGATCGTCGGGATGATTACCTGTTTTGAGTGCCCAGAGCATGTTCTGGGCGATGCTTGCACCAGAGAACGCTTTGAATCTACCGCTGTTTCCGTCATAGGAAGCGTTTGGATAATTACTCAGCAGGGCCTGCACCGTCGAGTTGCTATAGCTAAGAGGGAAAAAACGAATCGCCGGCTTGATTCCTCTCGTAGGTGAACTCCGCATCATTTCGTCGAAGCTGATCTCATGAGGACCAAAGGGCTTCTTGTCGTGCTTGCTGTCGTAGCGGTAGACGAGGAAGTTATCGATGTAGAGTTTTCCCGGGCCGGTGAACTCAAGGCCCTGAGCTATATGCCCTCCCGAGCTGGGATATTTTGGCGCAACGAAATCGTAGCTGAAGTGCTGCCAAGTGCCGGTGACCTTCCATGCGGTCTTTTGATTGGCGCTGTCATAGGCGCGGTTTGAATAAAAACGGAAGCGCACCTTGCCGTCATCACCGAGTCCTTCCTGACGTAGCCAGGCCTCGGCACGGTAGCTCGCCCCGGGGTGCAGCTGGGAATACCACTGTCCCTCGCCCTGGTCGTAGGGGTGGTAGATGTACTGGCCAGCCCTCTGAGTGCTGGCATTGGTTGCGGTGAGTTCAAGGCACGTCTCGCCGGGCTCGCTGAAGCTCGCTGGTATTGGCGTGGGGTGCGGAACGAGCTTTCCCTTGGTGCCGCTGTCAGAGAGTTTGAGATAGGGGCTATCCCCGTCGTAGTACTGGTGTAGGCGACTGTGGAGCAGGTTTTTGGCGATGTAATTGCTCTTTAACTGCAGCAGGATGTAGTCGCCGATCTGTAGGTCTAGTTCCTTGTCCAGATAGACCTGGTTCTGTCCTCCTGGGCCCTGGGCGATCCAGCCGCCTTGTGGAACCTTGGCTTGGCCGAGCTTCTTTACATGGTCTGCCCCCGCAGCATTTTGAAGCCCTCCGGTGAAGGCTAAGGGCTGGCCCGAGGCATCTACCAGGCGGTAGGCGTCGATCCTGGCCCCGTCGCCGAAGCCGCTGCTGTTGGTCTTCCAGTGGTGTACCCCGCCGGCAGAATCCCAGGAAAACCACTGTCCCTTGCTGTCGACGCCGGCCCGCTCCACCCGAAGGAGTTTACGGAGCACCATGGGTTCGAAGCCGCTGCCTCGAACATGATTGTTCATGGCGAGGTTTGTGCCCCCAGTGATGGTTCCGAGGTTGGCCCCTAGGGGCTCCACACCGGTCTGGATCACCTTTGAAGAAACGATGACCTTCGCCGCTGTCTTCACGGGGGGGGTGAGCTTGTTGGAAATCTGTGCGGATCCAGGACTGCAAGAGCTTGCGAGAGGGAGCAGGGTTGCAGCCACCAACCACGATTGCATGAATCGCATCATACGGACCTCTTGTTCATCCTCGGACATATCGTCGATGGGGGGGGCTGGCTGGCGGCCGCAACTGAGCGGCGAGCAAAGCCATGCTCCTCATTGTTGTGAGCTAGGGTTAGGAGCTTCGGCGCATTTCAGTATCGGGTCATGCCTTGGTGACCGATCGGAATCGCCCTCTTTCCGGTTTGCTTTGCTTATGAAGAAGCTAGGCCATGGCCCATGGCTGGTGCCGTAGTCTGCCGTTTGCGCCGGACCGTACCTTGGGCGATGACCTTGCACAGCCGTGCTTTTGAACCTCTGATTCGACAAGAAATTCTCAGGCGGAAACCTCTGCCTCTGTAAGGGAAAAACCTCGTTTCAGTTTGCAGAGGACGTGAACCCGGTATCGGTGAAATCATGCCTCATCTTTAGGATGGCCCCACTCAGCATCCCGATCATCGCCCTCGATTCGTTTGCGGGGCGGCGCCCCTTATGCGGCTCACTTGCTAGTCGGTCTGCGCCTGAATCCTGGTGGGAACTGTCAACTATCTGCATCGGGGCTGGTCCATGTCGATGCTTGCCAAAAGGCTGTGCCCCTTCGTATGAGAAACATGGTTGATGTTTCATATGCTTTGGACAGCTTTTGGGTTACAGGGTCGCTCCTCGTAGCCAGGGCCGTGGTTACCAACCCGCGGCTTGGCCGTCTTTGCGTGACTCGCTGGCGCCGATGTACACGCCGCGTTGCGTGTCGTGGAGGATGGCTTGGTAGCCGCCGAAGCCTCCCATGCGTCGCCGGAGCTGGTGGCCGAGGCTTTTGAGGCGGTAGATGCTCGCCTCGGGCGTGCCGTTCTCGACGTAGACCCGTCCCGCACCGCTCATGGGTTCTCCCGTCGCTTGCGAGCTGCCGTAGTGCCGGAGCCGGGGCGCGTCGCCGGCTTCTTGCAGGCCTAGACCGAAGTCGATCATGTTGACCAGGATCTGCACCTGGCCCTGTGCTTGCATGGCGCCGCCCATGACGCCGAAGCTCATGTAGGGCTCGCCGTCCTTGGTCACGAAGGCGGGGATCAGGGTGTGGAAGGGGCGCTTTCCTGGGGCGTAGCTATTGGGCCGACCCGCTTGCAGGTCGAAGAGTTCTCCGCGGTTTTGCAGGACGAAACCGAGCCCCGCCGGGGTGATGCCTGAGCCCATGCCGCGGTAGTTGCTCTGGGTCAGCGAGACCATGTTGCCCTCGCTGTCGGCGACCGTCAGGTAGACGGTGTCGCCGTCCTCGAGTCCGAACTCCGGAGGAGGAAGCTCTTTGAGCACCGAGTCTCGGCGGATGAGCTTGCGACGCTGCTCGGCATAGCTTTTGGAGATCAGCTGTTCGGTGGGGACCCTTGCGAAGTCGGGGTCGGCATAGAATCGCGCCCTATCCTCGAAGGCCAGTTTCTTGGCTTCGATGAGGAGGTGGAGCCACTCGGGGCTGCCGCGGCCCATGGCCGGCAGGTCGTAGGCCTCCAGGAGATTGAGCATCTGTAGGGTGCAGATCCCCTGGCTGTTGGGAGGAAGCTCCCAGACTTCATAGCCACGATAGGTCGTCGATACGGGCGTAACCCACTCGCTGTGCTGCCCTGCCAGGTCGGACAGGCTCATAAAGCCGCCCTGCTCCCGCAGTTCTTTGACGATCGCGCTGGCGATTTCGCCGCTGTAGAAGGCCTGGCGTCCGCCCTCGGCGATGATCTCCAGCGTGTTTGCCAGGGCAGGGTTCTCGAAGACCTCGCCCTTACGCGGGGCCCTGCCGCCGGGTAGGTAGATTTCGGCGAAGTTCGGGAAATGCCGCAGGAGCTCGGCATGGTGCTGCCATTCGTAGGCGATGACTTCACTGACCGGGAAGCCCTCGCGCGCGTAGTGGATGGCTGGTCTGAGCACTTCGGCCATTGGCAGCTTGCCGAAGCGCTGGTGCAAGGTGAACCAGCCGTCGACACATGCCGGGACGCTCACCGATAACGCGCCCAAGGCCGGGATTTTTTCCAGGCCCATGCTTTGCAAGTCTCGCAGGCTCAGCGCCTGTGGGGAGCGTCCGGAGCCATTGAGCCCGTGGAGTTTTCTCTCCTTGGCGTCCCAGAGCATGGCGAAGAGGTCGCCGCCGATACCGCTACCGGTCGGCTCGACGACACCGAGCAGGGCGCCTGCGGCGATGGCGGCATCGACAGCGCTTCCGCCCTGTCTCAGGATCTCTAAGGCGCACTGGGTCGCAAGCGGCTGGCTCGTTGCCGCCATCGCGTTTCTGGCGAGGCTTTCCGAACGGGTGGCCCAGGGCTGGCCAACGAAGCGGTTTTCTATCGGAGAGCTCATGGGGAAGGCCGGCTAGCGGGGCTTGGAGAAAACGAGGGGGCTGAACTCGGGATTGGGGGTGAAGTCCTCGAGATACCAGTGCTGGGCTTGTTGCATCTTGTGGGTCTTTGGATCTTCGACTCGCTTGATCCACTGGGTGGGCAGCTGCATGCCGGCGTAGGAGCGAGGACGGATAAAGATGAGCTCCTCCAGGGCGCTGATCTTCTTGCCGGACACTGCGTCCATGGCGTAGTAGCGGTAGGCCAGAGGGAGGAAGCTCTTGGTATCGATGAGCATCGCCAGCTGCTGTGGCCCATCATGGTCGCGTAGGGACTGCAGTGGATAGTTGTCGCCGGCCGGATTCACGAAGCTGAGTTCGTAGGCCTCGCGCAGGGGGAAGCGTTTATTGATGCGCCATTCGACGAGGCCTGGCCCCTTCGGCTCTGCGGCTGCCTGCAAGATTTGATCGGGGAAGATCAGTCGCGGCACCAGGCGAGCGATGCGGAGGTAATCATTCGCCTGTTCGCGGTCGCGCTGATACTCCTTCTTGCGTGATAAATCCTGCACCTGGCCCTGACTCTTGAGCCAGAGCTGGCGGCCGTTGCGTACGTATTCAATCTGGTTCCGGTTCGCTTCGATCTCTACCCGCAGCGCCAGGGGTTTGCTTCGGTACCAGATCTTTGGCTGCAGGATGCTCTTGCCCTTGCTGTTCTCCAGTTTGAACTCGAGGCGGAGTTGGGCGCGGAAGGCGTGGAGCTTTTTAGGGGCCTTCTCGTCGCGTACGGCGTTGGCGATGCTTTGGATCAGCTTGGGCAGCTTGGGCAGCTTGGATTGGGCGCTGCTCTTTGTCGCATCCGCTTTTCCCTCTTGGGCGAGCAGGGAGCTGCTGAGCAGGGGGACGGCGAGAAAGGCTGCTAGGAGCACTGTGGTCTTCATGGGGCCAGTGTTGCGCATGAGAGGGGGGGCGTTCCAGCGCGGTCAGAGAAGGGAGAGGCTGCCGACTGCCAGCAACAGGTGGAGGGCGGCGAGGACGGGAGCCACGGCCGCATGGGGGAGCAGGGCCTCGAGTCGATGGGCTAGGTGCCGACGATCAGCCTGCCAGGGCGGGATGCGGTGGAGGATTCGGACAATGCTGACCTGGACCAGGTCGAGCAGGGGTAAGGCGCTGGTCGCTAGGAGGAAGGCGAGCAGGTCCTGTAGGTCGAGGATTGCCAGTGTTTCCACGGCTGAGCCTCGGTTCGTGAGCCAGAGCAGAGCCCCTTGCAGACTCATATAGGCGAAGCCGAGGCCGAGGAGGTGGGAGCCGGCGTCGCCGAGGTAGCAGCGTGCGCGCGGGTAGTTCCAATAGAGAAAGCCCAGGAGCGGGAGCCCTAGACTCAGGGCAACGCGAAGGCTGAGGGCGCTGGTCAGTGGCGTGGAGCCCTCGCTGGGAAAGGCCCCAGAGAGGATGAGCAGGCAGCTGCTGCCGGCGACCCAGACGGCGGCGCCGTCGAAGTTGTCGAAGAAGTTCCAGGCGTTCTGCAGGAGCATGACGACAAAGCAGGTGCCGAGCACGAAGAGCATGCTCTCGAAGCTGAGGCCGAGGCTGCCCCAGTGCGTCTCTAGGAGAGCTGCAGCGACCGCGAGGCCGATGGCAGCTTGTCCCAGGACTTTGGGCAGGGCCCTGAGACCCTGGGGCAGGCGATCGTCGCGGATGCCGAGGACCAGGGTGAGCAGGACGGCGATAAGGAAGGCGAGTGGCGCCTTGCTGCCTTCGCGCAAGGCGTCGCTCGCCAGCAGCAGGGAGCCGAGTCCCAAGGTGCCGGCACCGGCTAGCGGGATGGCTGCGCTTTGCCGTTTACGAGCCTGCCCCTCGGGATGATCGCTGCCAAAGATGGGGTAGCGCCGCAGCAGCAAGGGGGGGATCGCGCCGATGGCTATGCCGCTCAAGAGCATCCAGTTTTCGAACATGCTTGGCTCGGTCTCAGCTTCTGTAGAGCCCGAGTTGGCGAATTCGGGCTAGGACTGCGGGGGAGATCAGTGTGCTGACCTCTTGGCCTTGGGCTAGTCGAGTGCGGACCTCGGTGGAGCTGATCGGGGCCGCCAAGCTCTTGCCGAGGATTCCGGCTCGCAGCTGTTTCTTTTCTTTGGCATCGAAGCCGGAGAGCTGCTCCAGGTCAGCGACCGAGAAACCGGGGCGGGGAACGGTCAAGATTTGGCAGAGGCTCAGGATCTCGTGCACCTTGCGCCAGGACTCGAGATCGAGCAGGGAGTCGGAGCCGAGGAGCCAGCAGAGTTCCGCTTCCTGGCCCAGTTCGCCGCGGTGGCGCCGGAGGGTCTCCACCGTGTAGCTGGTCCCGCCGCGGCGGATCTCCTCGTCGCTGACCCGAACCCTTGCCAGGGAGCCGAAGGCTAGCTCGCAGAGTTCAAACCGCAGCTCGGCGGAACTCATGGTTTGGGCATCCTTGTGCGGGGGGCTGCCTGCTGGCACGACCCAGCACTCTGCCTGTGGCCGCGCGGCGAGCGCTCGGGCGATCAGCTCTTCATGGGCCCTTTGCGGGGGGTCGAAGCTGCCTCCGAATAGAATCCTGCACTTTGGCATCGTGGCTCCCTGGCCGGCGGAGAAGGAGGGGCGCGTGGGCAGTGGGGCGAAGCTGGCACTCTGCCACTCAGCGGCCTCTTGCAACAGCTTGCTCGGCCAAAGCCTCGATGGGTCGAGGCTTTCTCTTCGTGCCCCGAGGAATCGGTCGATTCTCCGGTGTTTTCTGGCAGCAATTGGGTGCCGAATCCGGCCCTCAGTCACATGCGGGCTTTTTTCAGCGGCCTGCTAGGCCCGCTCCTGGGAAAAGCCTGTTGTTCCGGCTCTTATGCAAGGCTAGGTTGTCGCGCCTTCGAGGCCCCGGCCTCGGCTGCCCTTTCTTTCACCTCGTTCTCGCTCCGAAGCCTTGTCCCGGCCCGGCTGCGCGACCGAGTTCGTAACCCCACGATCCCGCATCGCAGCGCCTGGACGGATGGACCGTCAAATGCGCTGCGAGGTTCAGAGCTTACTCGCCGAGTCCGGCAGCCGAGCTCTGCATCACGCAATCGGAGGACTGATGCTGCACCGTTCGTTCGGCCGTCTCGCCAAGCTCACCCTTCCCGGCGTCCTTCTCCTGGCCGCGTCCTGCACCTCGTTCAGCTGGACCAGCCGTCCCATCATCACCGAGGAGCAGGAAGCTGCTGGCATCAAGAGCGTTCAGGAACTGCGCAACGACTATGAATCGCAGCGCTACTGGGCGTTCTGGCGCGACAACCTCCACGGCAAGTGGGACAGCTTGGGTCGGCGCCTGAGCAACCTCCACCAGACCTTTGACCGCCATTTCATGAGCTACGACTGGGACGAGCCGAACGCGACTCGCTGAGTCGTTTTTCTGGCTGGGTTTCTCGGGGCGGAGGAGGACGTTCAGGGGCGGGCCGGGATGGCTTCCTTGTTCCTTCTCGCGCCTCCCCAAAACGCTCTTCCCTAGGAGCCGGGAACGGTCTGAGGGCTTTGCATGGGGCTATCCCCGTGTGTCGCCCTGATCTTCTGCTCCCAGGTCTTGGCTTCGCTTCTCGCTCTTGCCGGGGATTTTTCTTTCTTCCAGGGCAAGGGCTCGGCAGCCTCTCCCGCGTCTTTCGCGGTTCACAAGGTGACGTGCCCGAGTGGCCTAAGGGAACGGATTGCAAATCCGTGATTCGCCGGTTCGAATCCGGCCGTCACCTCCACTTCTTTTCTGTGCCTCTGCCCGGGCTTGCAGCCCTTCCGCTGGAGGGAGCTTGGCCCCGAGTCGCAGACCCCGAGTCGACACCCAGAGTCGACACCCCGAGTTGTCACGCCGAGGTAATGCACGTGGTCACCCGCAAGATCTACTGTGCCTTTCCGCAGGAGATCATCCAGGAGCCGCTGCTCTACAGCATCGCCACGCAGTTCTCCGTTGTGCCCAATATCCGTGGCGCTTCGGTGCGCGAGGACGAGGCGACGATGGATCTTGAGCTGGAAGGCGACGAGCAGGCCATCGAGTCTGTGATCGAGTATCTGCGCAAGCGTGGAATCACCGTCAACGAGTGATTTCCTGAAGGGGCAGTTAGGCTAGGGGCTCTTGGGCTAGGGGGCTGCTAGACTCCCGGCATGCTGCGCCTACTGCTTCCTGTGTCCCTCGTTCTGGCTGCGGCTCCCCCGCAGCTCCACGCCAATGACCTCTATGCCCGCGGCGCCAAAGCGGCCGTCGTCTCGGCCCATCCACTTGCGAGTGAGGTCGGGCTCCAGGTCCTGAAAGAGGGCGGCAACGCCGTCGATGCTGCCGTGGCTGTGGGCTTCGCCCTTGCCGTTGTGCATCCCCAGGCCGGCAACCTTGGCGGCGGCGGCTTTGCGCTGCTGTTTCAGGCCAATGGTGAGAGTCTGGCGCTCGACTTCCGCGAACGAGCTCCGGCACGTGCCCATCGGGACATGTACCTAGACAAGGACGGCAAGGTCCTGCGCAGCGCTTCGCTCTGGACAGCGAAGGCGGCCGGCGTCCCCGGATCGCCCAAGGGCTTGTGCCACCTGCATGCCAAGCACGGGAGTAAGCCTCTCCCAGAGCTACTCGCCCCGGCGATTCGCCTGGCTAAGCAGGGCTTCGTCGTCGACCACTTCCTTTCCTCGGCGATCCACGCCAAGCGCAAGATCCTCGGGCTGTGGAAGGAGAGTTCGCGGGTCTTTCTTCCGAATGGCCATGCCCTGGCCCAGGGAAGCGTGCTCCAGCAGCCAGAGCTGGCTCGCACCCTCGAGCGCATCGCAGAGCACGGCGATGCTGGCTTCTACGAGGGCCCTGTCGCGGAGGCCCTGGTCGCGGCCATGCGGCGCCATAAGGGCTTGATCGATCTGGCCGACCTGAAGCAGTACCACGTCGTCGAGCGCAAGGTGCTTCGGGGCAGCTACCGCGGCCACCCGGTGCTGGCGATGCCGCCACCGAGTTCGGGCGGCGTGGCCGTGATCCAGATGCTGCATTTCGTCGAGCCCTTCGACCTGGGGCGCCTTGGTTTTGGGAGTGCCCGCGGCTTGCATCTACGCATCGAGGCCATGCGCCGGGCCTTTGCCGATCGCGCCAAGTGGCTCGGCGATCCCGACTTCTTCCCGGTGCCGGTGGCCGGGCTTATCGACAAGGACTACGTCGCCAAGCGGCGTCAGGACTTCGATTGGGAGCGGGCGACGCCTGGGCTCGGCGCTGGCCAGCCGAAGGGGGCGCCAAAGATCGACGATCCCCAGGGCGTGCGGCGAGAGTCGAAGGACACGACGCATTATTCGATCGTCGACGCCGCGGGTAACGCGGTCTCGATTACGACGACGATTAACTCGAGCTTCGGTAATGGCCAGCTGGTCCCGGGCGCGGGCTTCTTGCTCAATAACGAGATGGATGATTTCTCGGCCAAGCCCGGAGTGCCGAATCAGTTTGGCTTGGTGGGAGCCAAGGCGAACGAAATCCAGCCCGGTAAGCGCCCGCTCAGCTCAATGAGTCCGACCATCGTCCTGAGCAAGGACGGTAAGCGGCCCTTGCTGATCCTCGGTAGCCCGGGGGGCAGCCGTATTATCAATACGACCTTCCAGGTGATCCTAAATGTCCTCGATCACCAGATGCCGATTCGGCAGGCGGTGCCTGCGCCGCGTATCCACCACCAGTTTTTGCCGCCGGCGCTTTATTGGGAGCCCTTGGCTCTGCCGCAGGAGGTGCGTGCAGCGCTTCTCGCCCGCGGGCATAGCATTCAGGACAAAGCCCGCATCATTGGTCGCTGCCAAGCGATTTGGCTGCCCCGGCCCGGGCGAGTCGAGGCGATGGCGGATCCGCGTAGCGGGGGGGCGGCGAAGGCCTGGTAGCCCGGCCATTCGCCGCCTGCTAGCGATCGCCCTATTCCCGATCGCCGGCTACGGCTTGATGTAGATCTGCACCGGGTTATCCCGCCCGCCAAAGACCCGGATCTCCTTTTTGGAGGTCTGCAGGTCCTTCATCTTCAGGAAGGGGTTGGGCAGGTCGGTTCGTGCGGCATTGATCTCGTAGGTCCCCTCTGGCAAGGGCCGGGAGATTTTGAAGCTGCCGTCTGGGCCAGTGAAGGTCTTCTCCCAGAAGGGCTGCGCCTTATTGCCCTCACCCGAGTTGCCGCTAATCGTTACCTCAGCGCCGGCCACCGGCCGTCCCTGGAAAAACACCTTGCCCGAGACCGTGCCGCCCTGGTTCAGGCGGATGGTGCCGAGCTCGTTCTTTTGTGCCTCCTGCACGACGATGTCGGTCTTATTCATGCGTGTGTAGGCGGGGTGGTCTACGACGATCTGGTAGGTGCCAGGAGTGAGCTTGCTGAGGGTGAATCGCCCCTTGTCGTTGGTCGTGGTCGCTGTGTGGGTAACGATCTTCGGGATGAAGTCCTTAAAGGCTTTGAAAAAGGGATTGTCCTGGTAGCTGTTTTCCTGGGTCTTGATCGAAACGGCGCTAATGGGGTTACCTGAGGCATCGGTTACCGTGCCGGTAATCGTCCCGCCCTGGTTCATTTGGATACGCAGCTCGATGGGGCTTGTCTGGCCAGCGCTACTGGTGAAGTTCTTGCTATAGGTCTTCGCGTAACCGATCGCGGTGACCTGGAACACGTAGTTCCCCTGCGGGATGCCACTGAAGAGCGAGGACCCATCCCGGTTGGCACGCATTTCCTGGGCGGGAACATTGCTGCGCCCATAGTTCGCTTCGCCCTCACCTTCGAAATAACTGCGAAGCTCAAGGCGGTAGGCCGTCAGCGCTCGCCCCTGCTTGCTGGTGACCGTGACCCTGGCTTGACCGAGGGTTTCGAGGACGATCTGCACATCCTCAGCTTTGACGCCGTTGCCAGCGCGCACCGGCTTCTGCTCACCTTCGATATAGCCGGTCGCTTTTGCCAGCAGGCGGTAGCTGCCCTCTTCCAGGCCGAGCAGCTCGAACTTCCCCTCGTCGTCGGTGAAGCAGGAGTTAGGCTGCTGATTTTCGCGGGAGAAGGCCAGCGCCTCGACCTGGGCCCGCGAAATACCCTTGCCCTGGGCATCGGTCACGAAGCCCGAGATAACGAAGCCACCCCCGAGCTGGAAATCCATCGACTGCTGGCGATCGCTCTTGCCAAAGGTCAGGTCGTCACGGAAGACGGAGCCATACCCGCGTGCTACGGCCTTCACCGTGAAGCTGCCCATTGGCAGGTTGTCGACCACGTAGCGGCCCTTGGCGTCGCTGATCCCGGTTGCGCCTTCCTCAAAGCCCGGGGTCGCTTGCAAGAGGTTGGTCTGGGGGAGGGTGACTCGAACGATGGCGCCTTCGATCGGGGCCTTGCTCTTCGCGTCGCGCACAAAGCCTGTCAGCTTGTGTCCGGCACTGAGCCTGAGCAGCTGCAGGTCCTCCCATTTGCCGGACTGCACCCGCACCGGCTTCTTGAAGATGCTATGTCCCGGAGCCACGACGTGGAGTTCGTAGCTGTGCTCTCCCTCGCTCGGAGCTGCACCCAATTGGAAGGCGCCGTTGGCACCGCTTACCCCTTGGGCGCCGATTTGACTGAGCGGCTGGGTGCCCGCCTGCTGGGCGGCGATGATCATGCCGAGCATGTCCGTTGCCGGCAGAGTCCGCACCAGGTAGATCTTGGCCCCGACAGCTGGCCCGCCCTGGCTGGTGACGATGCGGCCGCGGATCCCCTGCGGATACTCCTTCGATTGCCGCTCCGACCTTCTCCGCCGCACGGGTTGGTCTTGGTTCTTCGTCTCGCTATCGCTCCCAGCGCTCGGCTCTTTGGCGCCGATGCTCTCGCCGATGCTCGGGGCTTCCTGCGGACCGCCTAGGGCCGGGGCCGAAGTCTCTGCCTCTCGAGCCCCTTGGGTCTCGTTCTTGAATGCGAAGAGATAGACGAGCCCGGCGAGGACCAGGATCAGGAGAGGGATGAGGACTTTGTTCATCGTGCAAAGGCAGCTGGGGTCAGGCTTGTGGAGTCCGGCAGGTAGAGTCAGGCCCTTGGAGGCCTTGCGCCCTGCGGCCGCACAACTTCTTTCGGGCGGCCTGCTAGCGCAAGTTGATTGAGACGGATTGGCCGCTGGAAACTTGCGCGAGCTCGGGCGCTTTCTGGCTGCCGACGCGCTGGACCATATAGCCACCGGGGGCGAGTCCGCGCCACTCGTGCTCTCGGCTCACGACAAAGCAGTGACGCAGCGGCGGACCACCGTGCAGGGGGCGGAGGATGACTTGGCAGGGTAGTGGCAGCTCGTTGCTGAGCCTCAGCTGCAGGCAAGCGTCGCCAGGGGGCCATCGCAGCGTGAGTTCCTGCTTCTCGCTTGCCGAGACTTCGCCGCGCGCAAGGAGTTGGGCCGGGGCCCGGCCCAGGCTGCCTTCGAGTTCGAAGGGGCCGGCAGCCAAGCCGGAAAGCTCGAATCGCCCCTCAGCATCGCTGCTTGTCCAGGCCAAGAGACGTCGGCGAACTTCCAGCTTCCGGCTACCGAGAGGCAGGGGCCGGCGCAGCTCAAGGCGCAGCCCTGTGAGGGGATGGCCTTGGGCGTCGAGCACGCGGCCGCGCAGAGTCTTGCCTGGGTCGAGCTGGACGCTGCGTTCGACGAAGGGCTCGCCGCGCAGCCGCAGCTCAAACTCGCTCGCTGCGAAGCCCGCCACCCGCAGCGCGACTCGCCAATCCCCCGGCCCCAGCCCCTGGACGCGAAGCAGGCTGCCTTGGATGGGCAGGGGGCCGAAGCTTATGGGCTGCCGCTGTCCGGCCGCGCTCAGCAGGAGGCTCAGGCTCTGCGGCAGCGGTCGGCCGGCGCTGGCCAGGCGAAGGCGGAGCTCGGTGCCGCTTGGCAAGCGCAGCTGTAGCGGGGCCGGATGCGGCAGGTTGAGTTCGCGTTCGACGGCAGCCCCAGCTGGATGGGCGCGTGCGCTGACCAGGCAGGGCCCGGGCAGGAGTCCCTCGGCCGCGAAATACCCTTCGGCATCGCTGAGCAGTTCCCGGGGAGCCTGCTTTTCCCCAGGGAGGATGCGGATGAGGGCCTGGGCACCTGGCTTCCCCTCGGGTCCGAGGACCCGGCCGCGAAGCCGGTGCCCGCGTTCCAAAACCACTTCGATCTCTGCGCCGTCGGCCACCAGCCCCGTGCGTCGCTGCTCGGCCCAGGGAGGCGGGGGCAGGACCGAGAGCTCGTAGGGCTGGTCGGCAAGACCATGGAAGGCGAAGTGGCCGACGCTGTCGCTGCGGCTGCTCCGGGCCTGGGGGGCGAAGGGTCCTTCGGCGCTGGCGAGGCTGGGCAGCAGCTCCAGCACGGCGCCTGCTAGGCCAGCGCCGCTGGGAAGGGCCACGCGCCCTCGCAGGCTTAGCCCGCTCTGCAGGCGCAGAGAGCCGAGCTCAAGGAGGCCTTCAGCAGGAAGATCCAGGTAGCGCAGCATGGGGAGCGAGGCGTATTCGGGATGCTCGACTGCGAGCGAATAGCCGGAGCCTGGGGGGGCGGGTAGGCGGAAGCGCCCCAGGGCATCGCTGCGGCCCTCGCGCGGCGGCTTGCCAGGCAGGCGCTCGTAGAGCAGGATCCGCGCGCCTCGCACCGGCACGTCCAGGGGGTCGATGACCCGGCCGCGGATGCCGGAGCTTGCTTGCGGCGGGCTGCTCGGGCTGCTCGGGCTGCCAGCTCCGGTGAAGGGGGCTTGCTTCTGGGCTGGAGCGGACTTCGCCGCTGCCGGCGCTAGTGGAGCGCCCTCTTGGCTCGCCTCCTGCTCCAGCCGCTCCGGCACTTCGCTGGAAGCTGGAGCAAAGAGGCCTGGGAGCAGGAGCCAGAGAGCGAGTGGCAGCAATACTAGGGAAATCAGCAACAGGGTTTTCGCTCGTGCCATGCCTGCTTCTACCATCTCGCGGCCCTGTTCCGGTCAAGTCCGCCGGGAGTATTCACGGGATATCGACGAAGTGGATGGCCTAAAGGCCACTCCTTCGTCTTGTTCACTCATCCCTCGGAGTTCAGTCAAAGCATGCTCGCCTACTTCTTTGATCCTATGTACTTTCTCTTCGTCGGCCCCTTCATGCTTCTGGCGTGGTGGGCTTCTTCGAAGGTGAAGGGCACTTTTCGTCGCTACAACCAGCAGCAGATTCGCTCTGGGATCAGCGGCCAAGAGGCGGCCGCTACGATCCTTCGTGCTGCTGGCTTGCACGACGTACAGATCGGGCGGGTGGAGGGCATGCTCTCCGATCACTACAACCCCCAGACCCGGTCGGTGATGCTCTCGGACGAGATCCTCCACGGTCGCACACCGGCGGCGGTGGCCGTTGCGGCGCACGAATGTGGGCACGCCTTGCAGCACCAGCAGGGATACCGGCCGATGGAGTGGCGTTCGACCTTGGTGCCGGTGGTGCAGATCGGCAGCTCGCTCGCCACGCCGCTGATCATGGGCGGTCTGATCCTCTTGGTTTTGACCAAGGCTTCCTTCGGACTCTACATCGCGATGTTTGGCGTCATCGCCTTCGCTTTGGCGGTGCTCTTCCACTTCGTGACCCTGCCTGTCGAGTTCGATGCTTCGGCTCGCGCCATCCGCATCTTGGAACAGTCGGGGATCGTGGCTGAGGACGAGATGCCCGGCGTGCGCAAGACCCTCTATGCCGCGGGCTTTACCTATGTCGCCTCGGCCTTGGTCGCCTTGGCCCAGCTCGCCTACTTCTTGATGTTGATCCTACGGGCGCAGTCCGAGGACTAGCCGGCAGCTGGAAAGGCTCGCAGAGGAAAATAGCCTTGAGCTGGCGCCCGGACATCGACGTAGAAAAGCCCGGCGAATCGAGGGATTCGTCGGGCTTTTCTGTGGCAATAGGGCTTCGAGGGCAGCCGCCGTGTTCTCGAGGAGTCAGAGTTCTCGAGGAGTCAGAGTTCTCGCGGAGTCAGAAACGGCCGTCTCGCTGGCCCGCATCGCTGACAGGGCTGCGCTTCTCCGGCTCAGATCTGACCGGCGTTATCAATCGGGCCGGCGCTGGTTGGATCTATGTCGATGGCGACCGAGACGCTGGAAAGCAGCTCCTTAATCCGGTTTTCGACCACGTTGACATTGATCACGTTGTCGATGACCACCGCTTCGCGTGTTGTTGCCGGATAAAAGATGATCCGCCCCGAGCGCAGAAGCAGATACTCCATCAGGTCGTAGATCTCCTTCTGCATGCGCATGGCCGAGGTCGGGGTGCGCTGAATATCGCCAAGGTAGCCTGAGTGGTGGAGGATCTCGTTGCGGTTGATCTCGTAGTAATTGAATCGCGAGTTCACGAAGACCAATAGGTAGATCAGCGCGAAGAACAGGACGACGAAGAAGTAGAAGTCTCTGCTCATTCGGATGTCGATACTGTTGATGAAATCCCGGATCGGGGTCATCACTTCGTATTTATTGTTGGCCCACATCAGGGCGAACATGATGGCGATTGCGATGAAGACGATGGTGATCGACTTGATGCGGCTGAAGTCGAAGGAGAAGACCAGCAGGTTGGTCAAGAAAACGATCATGAAGATGCCGCCGAGCATGGGGCTGCCCGGCTGCCCCGCCTTCTGCGAATCCAAGATGAAGGCGGCGACCCAGGCCACTAAGGCGACCAGTAGGGTTGGGTAGAAGAAGATCACCTTCGGCCAGGGACGGATGATGATGCGGTCAAAGCGCTTCGGCTTCTGCTCGCTGGCGTTGTTCATAATCGGGGTCCGTGCTTCTCATGTCCTGTTGGGATCAATGCTTTGCGATCATCGCCAGAGCCCGGAAGTCGGTCAAAGGCTGATTCGATTGAGGTCTTGCTCTGGCTTGCGATGGTTTCGCGACTTCGAGTTCCTGGGCAGGCTACTTTCTGCGGAGTTCGTCTCTGCTGAGTTTGTCGGTTTCGGGCAGAGCCTTCAGTTGTTCCTGCACGAAGGCCTGGGCGGCCGGGTCGTCGCAGGCGGCAATTGCGCCTAGGCGTAGGCGCCGCTCTTCCGCATCGAGCCTCGTTGGGCTGGATTGATAGCTCGCGATCATTTCCGAGAGGCGGTCCTGCCGGCCGGAGAGCTGATGTAGGGAGAGGCGGCGCAGTTCGCGAACCGGGTCGTCGAGCAGTTCGACGGCCCAGCTGCCCCCGGGATCGACCCGCTGCAGCATGCGTAGTGCCTGCGAGCGCAGCTCGATGGGGCCAAAGCGCAGGGCGAGGCGGCGCAAGCTTTCTACCGGCGCCTCCGCTCGGCCATGCTCGTAGACGAGGAGGGCGCCGCTCGCTTGCTGCGGCGAGCCGCTCTCCAGGGCCTGCTCAAAAGCTTGCGGGTTTTCCTGGAGCAGGAGCTGGAGGATTCGGGGCACGCCGCTCCGGCGCACGGTGCTCGCATGTTCCAGCAGGGCATCTAGTAGCTCGGGGACTCGAGTGAATAGGGCCGAGGAGAGTTCTGGGCTCGGGTTCTCGGGCATCTGATCGAGCAAGTCCCAGAGAAAGTTCTTGGGGGCTCGTGGGTCCAGGCCGCCGAGGAGTTCCCGCCACTCTCCCTGTCGCAGCCGCAGTTCTTTTAGGGTCTGGTGGAACAGTTCATCGTCGACCGCGCCGCTACCTGGGACGATTCGGGAAAGCAGGGCTAGCAGGGTTTGCAGCAGGGCTTCGCGTTCCGGGCTGCGATCGGGCAAAGAGCGGATGTCGTGGATCAAGACCCCGGCGGCGTCGCGTAGCAGCTGTTCGAGTTTTCTTTCCTCGCTTAGAAGCGGGGCCTGCTCCTGCTCCACTTCGCGGTCGAGGCGGAGGGCGAAATGCACGTCTTGGAACTGGCAGCCCGCAAGGCAGGGCACGAAATCCCGGGCACAGGGCGAAGTGGCGGCGAGACTCGAAATGCTCATCAGCAGCGAGGCGCTCTGGAAGAGCTCGTGTTCGGCGGCGCCGCCGTTCCAGAGCACCCGCTCCAGGCCCAGGGCCGGCGCCCGCCGAGACAGTCGATCCAGGTCGAGGCTGAGTTCGCGGCTGCGGGAGCCTCCGAGCAGCCGGATGCTTGCGCCAGTTTCGCACGCAAAGCTCAACTCGACTTGGCGCGTCCGGGGCAGTGCTGTCATCGCCCGGAGCCAGTCGTCCATGGCCAGCTCGCGCGGCCCTTGGCCGGAGCGCCGGGCGCCGCCAAGGAGGAGCTTCCCGGTACGCTGGGCAATTCGCTGTAACTCCGTCCTCTCTTCGAGATCGCGCTCGACTTGTCCCATACGCCGGTCTCCTGCTGCTTTGTATCGGCCATTGCCCTGCTTGGACTCAGCCCGATCCGCAGGGCCGGTGGGAGCTACCCTTCGCCCCTTTCGCTTCCGCCTGCTATGGTCCTGGGCTCCGATGCCGTCTGAGGATCGTCTTGCTCGACACCGCCTTGCTTCGCCCTTTCCGAGTGCTCGCCGCTCGGCTTTGTCTGTCTTGTCTCGTCCTCTTCTTGGTCCTCTGTGCTTCGGCAGCTCCTGCCTTGGCTCAGGCCGAGGAGCGGGGCGACCTTGCCATCCTGATCCCGATCGAAGGCACGATCGACGCGCGGGTCGCCGCCCTGCTCAAGCGCGGGCTCGACGAGGCCCGCAGCCGTGGTGCTTCGCGGGTGATCCTGGCGATCGATACCCCGGGGGGGCAGTTGGATGTCACCCAGGAGATCGTTTCGATGCTGGCGCAGCTGCGTAGCAGCAAGGCGAAATCCGGGAACGGCCATGTCGACACCGTGGCCTGGATCCGCAGTCAGGGCTTGAGTGCAGGGGCATTGATTTCGCTGTCCTGCACCCGGATCTTCATGAGTTCGGGGGCCACGATTGGCGCTGCGACGCCGATCCTGGTGGATGCCCTCGATCAGGTCAGTGACGCCGAGCGTAAGGTCATCTCGGCGGTGCGCGCCGATGCCCGGCAGATCGCCCAGCACCGCGGCAAGAGGGTCCAGCTCATCGCCGAGGCGATGGTCGATCCGCGTCTTGTGCTGCGCGAGCTGCGCTACCGAGACGAGACCGGGTTGCTCAAGACCGAGCTGGTGACCGAGGAGGAGCTCGATCGCCTGCGCGGCACAAAGGGCATCGAGATCGTCCATAACCTCAAGGTGGGAGGAGCCGGGGATCCGCCTTTGACCGTGGGCGCCGAGGAGGCGCTGCGCATCGGACTCAGTGAAGGCGTTGCCGAGTCGGTCGACGAGCTGGTGCGCGAGCTGGGGATCGAAGCTAGCGAGCTAGAGAGGATCGAGCAGAGTTGGTCGGAGGAACTCGCCGACTTCCTCTATGAGATTCGGATCTTCTTGTTGATTGGCGGGGTCATCGCCTTGCTCCTGGCTCTGCAGATCCCCGGAACCGGGTTTCCCGAGGTCTTGGCCGGACTCTGCTTCGTCTTCTTTTTCATTGGCAACTACCTGGTCGGCTTCGCCGAGTGGACCGAGATCATCTTGTTCGTGATGGGGGTGGCTCTCGTCCTTGTAGAGGCTTTTGTCATTCCCGGCACCATTGTCGCTGGCTTGGCTGGCATCGCCGCGATCTTGGTCAGCGTGTTTTTGGCCCTGCAGCCGTTCGCCATGCCCAATGGCGTGTTCGAGGAGAGGATCCTCGAGGAGAACCTCTGGAGCCTGATCGGCGTCATCGTCTCGGTGACGGTGCTTGGCGCCTTGGCCAGTCGCTTCTTGCCGCGGCTGCCGATCTTCCGGGGCTTGCTCCTGTCTCCCGATGGCGATGCCGCGAGTCTGGAGAACTCCGGAACCGAGGAAGAGGAGCGGATGCCGCTTCTTGGTAGGAGCGGGCGGGCACAGACCGACCTGCGGCCTAGCGGCAAGGTCGAGATCGATGCGGAGCCCTATGACGTCGTCAGCGATGCCGGCTTCGTGGCCAAGGGGCAAGCCGTTCGGGTCATCGTCGTCGAAGGCAATCGCGTCGTGGTGACTCCCATTGAGGATGCTCCAGATGGCGATGCGGAATCGGGAGCGGTGGGAATCTCCTTGCTGCTGCTGATTACCTTGTTCGGCTTCCTGTTCTTGATCGCCGAGGTCTTCATCCCGAGCTTTGGGATCCTCTCCATCCTTTCGGCCGTCGCCCTCATCTCTGTCGTTGTCATGAGCTTCGCTCATGGGACGGGGGTCGGACTTGCCTTCCTGCTCGGGCTTGGCACCACGGTTCCGATCGTGGTTTGGCTGTCGCTGCGGCTGCTTCCCAAGACCTACTTTGGCAAGAAGCTGATTCTGGGCGGACCCAGCTTCAAGCCCTCGGAGTCACTGGCGCGCGAGAGTGGTATCGAAGACATGCCTGGTCGGCAGGGCGTCTGTGTGACCGACCTGCGGCCAGCTGGCACCATCGAGGTCGAGGGGCGGCGCTGGGACGCCATCACCCGTGGAGAGCTGCTGGAGCCTGGAACCCCTGTCGAGGTCCTCAAGGTCGAGATGTCGCAGCTCGTGGTTCGCGCCGTTCGCGAGTCGGCCTCGGAGGATTTCCAGGAAGCAAGCGCGTGAAGCCCATCGCTGGCAGGCGTAGCGTTTCCCGGCTAGGACCTGAATTCATCAAACTGTTCGACGCTAACCACACCGGAGACCGCTTGAGATGATCGCCTTACTTGCGAACGTCCTTTACTGGGGGATTGCCGTTCTCGGCCTACTCCTCCTGATCGTCCTCATCTTCCTCCTGCGTTTTCTGGGCCTCTGGGTTCAGGCCTACTTCAGCAAGGCGCAGATCTCGCTCTTCGACCTCATCGGGATGAGTCTGCGGAAGATCAGCCCCTCGGTGATCGTGCAGGCGAAGATCAG
>PDSF01000057.1 GCA_002748355.1 Planctomycetota bacterium
GGGCATCTTCGATGGCGCGATAACCTCGCACTGGATGCCGGTTTGGGTGAGAGCACGCTGAAGGCCATACCCGGTCGGGCCTGCCTCGTAGGCGCACCGCAGCGATTCACGTGGGCCGAGGCGATCGAGGGACCTGAGAAGCCTCGATACGTCGTTCGCGATCTGGCCAACGTACTCGGCAGGGTCCCGCTCACTCGCAACCGCGATAGAGATCGACTTCGAGTGGACATCGAGTGGACATCGAGACCAACGAAACGGATAGGCTTGGACATTGGAGCGGCTCCTCATGTGGCTCTGCGGCTTGTGTTACCGCACAGCACCGTAACCCACGATCTCGAAGAGACCGCTCCATCCATCCTGTCTAGCATCGCAGTCTCGATCGCTGGTTTGTGCGCGAGCGCGAGGCCCAAGACAACGTGGCTTTCTATCGCCAGCACGACCCACTCGCACGTGACGAGTATCGAGCAGCTTGCAGGCGCAGCAAGAAAGCCCGCGGCCCAGGCCACGCCTTGAAGACCTAGCTCAGCGATCTCGCGTCTTCTATTTTTCGAGCGCGAAGAAGCTCGGCACCTCCGGCCTCATCAAGGTGACCGGTGAAGCTCTCCGCGTGCGCACGAGCATGCGCCATTCGGTCGGCCTGGATCGCCTGCTGCGCGACATCGCGGAGGAATCGCACGGCATCTTCCTTTGGATTGATGAAGCGCAGGGTCTGCCCGAAGAGACTCTCGCGGAACTGCGCGCACTGGCCGAAAGCGATATCGATGGAACCCAGCGCATCCAAGTGCTCCCCGTCGGCTTGCCGCGCCTGCGCGTCGATCTGCAGGTACATCCTCATCTGTGGCGCCGTATCGTCGTGCGCGAAGAGTTCACCGTCGTAGACCGCAAAACCTGGGGCGAACTACGCTTCAGCCCCTGGACTGAGACGAAAAAATGCGGCCGTAACGGCCGCGTCCCTTTGGCGAAGGAGTCTCACTGAGACTGGCGCACGAGATCTCATGTAGTGTGGCGCACGACATGCTCTGCGCGATCCTTAGAGACGGGTCCTCTATCACCCTCGCCAGGCAACAACCGCGGCCTGATGAAGACGGCAGCGGATCCGGCTACCCGACGATTTCGCGATTGACGATTGGTGGGAAGACCCATCCCAGGCAGCGCCGTGGCCGTTGGACGGAAGCGGGCGACGCTTCCGTCCACAGGCTCACTCAGTTGCCGACGCCGATCGAGAAGCCCTTGCCCGTGCTCGGGCCGGCCTTCTTCTCGGAGCTCCCGGTGATCGTCCCGAAGAGCTTGTTCTTGAGCTGCAGGGTGACGATGAACTTCTCAGCCTTGTCGCCGACTCGCACGGAGCCAGCAGCGAGGCGACCACCTCAACACATCTCATATTGGAAGCCACCGACTTCTCGCCCAGAGCTGGCATCCTTGACGATGAACTTCGGTGACTTGGCCCCAGGCTGGAAGTCGTAGTATTCCTCGCCGCCCTTGCCGTAGAAGTGCACCTGCATGGGATCCACCTTCAGCTCAGTCCCGTCGAAGCTGTAGGCGATGATCGCCTTAATCGGCTGCCCCCACACGAACTTGGTCTCCTGGCCAGCCTTCACTTCCAAGGCCGCCATCTGGCCAGCACGGATACGCACCGAGGAGCTGCCCTTGGAAACGAAGCCTGAAACGAGCTGGTATTTGCCCGTCGGAAGCACCAGCCCCTTCGACTCGCCAGCGAGTTCGAAGGAGTTGCCCTGCTCGTCGCGCACCACCGCCATCGTCAGCTTGCCCTTGGACCTATAGCCCTTGGCCAGCGACAGCGTGCCCTTCTCTCCCTGGTAGGGGCTCAAGCTGACCTGACTGCCAGTCTCGTCGATCGTGAGTTCAAAGAGCTCGCCCTTGTAGCTAATGACCTTTGAGAGGAAGCTCGCGGCCCTCTTCTTGCCAATGATCAGCGCATCACTGCCGAACTCGTTGTAGACGCCGTTGCAGTTGAGGTCGAAGACCATGATCGGCACAGCGCCGACCTTGCCGCTCATCGCGCCGCTCACGGCATAGCGGTAACTGCCATTGCTGCCTCGGAAGCGCAGCGCATGCCGGAAGCGGGCGCTGCGAAAGAGCAAGTAGCCCTTCATCCCCTTGACCTCGCCATCGGAACGGCCGTCGCCATCGGTATCGACAGCCAGCTTCATGCCCTCACGCTCGGTGCGGAAGCCCGAGCCTCCGGGGTGCTTCAGAGGGATCTGGCCGTTGACGGTGGACCAGATTTCCTTAGGCATAAGGAAGGGGAAGTTCTTGAAGGGTTTGAAACTGAGTGTGCCCTTTTCTTGGGCGGAGGCGCTTCCGGCACTCGCCAAAAGGCTGAGCCCGATCAGTATCGCGGTGGCGGGGCTGCGCATGGCCTTGGATCCTTAGATGAAAAATGTGGGTCGCATCGAGTGCAGAGGGTAGCAGCACATCGCCAAAAGGCTCGTCTCCCAAACGAGCCCCGCAGTACAGAACTTGTCCCGAAACCGCAGGGAAAAGCCAAAGTGGCTGGCGAAGCAGCGCCAAAAGCCCCTGAAAACGGCCGACGAAGCCTGCAGAGCTGGGCTCAAGTTCCGGCGTGTCGCACCTGGCGATAAAAGCCTTCGATGGCGCCGCGACGCAAACGCCCACCCAACTGGTTTTGGATGCGAGCGGTGCCAGCACCGATGCCGAAGAAGACCGAAGGCAGCAGATCCCAGTCCTGGCCCAGGGAGTGCGCTAAGCCGGCAGCGAAGGCTTCCCGCGCCCCAAAGCCCATGCGATCGGCGGCATGCGGCGGCTCGACACTGGCTTCGCCCTCCGGCGTCCGCACCTGTACCGGCGCATCACCCTGGGTCACGAAGACGGCCTTCGTCCCGCCCGCGAACAGGCGTTCGAAAAAGCGCTCCCGCTCAAGCTCTTCTTCTTCGCAGTATTTCTGCAGCCGACGCTGGCCACAAATCACGTAGCTGGGGCCAGCATCAAGGGCCTCGCTCAGCGCCTCCCCATCACTGAGCAGGAAGCTACTGACCCCCGCTCGTCTCGCGCGACGGGCCATCTCCGCGAAAAGGAATTCCGCGCCCCGTGCGGGTGAGCAGCCACAGAGGAAGACCCCATGGGCCCGGCTCAGCTCCCGATCGAAGGCACGGAGCAGGCCCCGCATATCGTCGCCAGTGATGGCCGCAGCCGGCTCGAGAAACAATTTGGGCTTGGAAGGCCCCCGGTTCGGCTCGTGCAGACGCAGCCCCATCGGGCTCGGACTCGAAATCTCGATCAAATGCGCATCCAGGCCGTCATCACGCATCTGCCGACGAAGCGTTTCCCCCGTCAGCCCGCCCGCATAGCCGAGAACCAAGATCGGCTCATCGAGATCGCGAAGGGTCTGGGCCACCACCAACCCCTCCCCACCACACTCGAAGTGGGCGCCATAGACCGAGGAACTGCCCTGTAGGCGGCCATCATGGGAACTGGGTCGAGCCCCGAGGAACTGGACTCGAAGTAGCCACGTCGCCGGACTGACGATCAGGAACATGCCCCCATCATCGACCGGAAGAGCTGCCGATATTCAAGCAAAGCCGAGCCAAGGCTCAGAAGCCCTATCTCCGCTCCTCTCTCCCTAAGCTCAGCAAGAGCGACGGGGGAAAGCGCCCAGGGAGCAACGACGAGGAGCGAAGCCCGCAGCTCAAGCACGTCCTCCGTAACGACAACGACCGCGCACTCCAAGAGGAGACGCGGTCGAAATCACTTCTCACAGGCAATGGGCCCGCCCCGAGCCCGCCTCGCTTTGTCAGCTGGGAGCTGCCAAGGCGGTGAAAGCAGGGAGCGGCGTGCAGCGGGTGTCAGTTCGCTGCGCCGGTCTCGTCCGGTCCGACCGACTTTTCCTCGCTATCTTCGTCGAAGAAGGTGCCGGTGTAGATCTGCAGCGGCTCGATTTCCGGGCCAGCGGGATGCAGTTCTGCAACGCCATAGGCCGGGAAGAGAAGGAAGTCGACACCGTGCACCAGCACCTTGGCGCTGTGCACGACACCGTTCCAGAGGAAGGTGAAGGGCAAGAACACGGCTTGGGTCGCATCGCCCCACTCGAGGCCTGCTTGCATGTTCTGCGCGTCTACCACGCCGTCCGTCCCAGCCCCATAGAGAATGATCGCCGGGCTCAGAGCCACGACGCTCGCATCTTTGGCGGCACGTCGTGCCGTGCCACAGCTCGAGAGGGACAGGAGGGATGCTCCGAAGAGCAACGCGAGGATCATCTTACGCATCGTTTCCGTCCTTACGTACGGGCGTCCAGGGCGAGGGGCCGCTCACTACGAACCCAGGAATCAACTCGAACCTGGACGGCGCCGGGGACGCGGGGGCAGACCGCACCGGCGACAAGAGAGCACAGGGCAAGGCCCGTGTTGTGGCTCGGTATCAAAGGGATTGAGTGGCCCTCAGGCAAGAACCGCTCGCCGAAAATCCTCCGGCAGTACGGCTCCGCCCTCGGCCCAGTTTCTTAGCTCTCCCGGACCGTGACTTGAGGATGGACCTTGCCCTTGTCCATCAGGGCCGGCCAATAACCGATCACCGCCTGGGCCTTGGGGCGGCCGCCAGCGAAGCCGGTGACCCCCGGAGGCCCCGAGGTCACGAGCGGCACGATCTCGCTGCCAAAGCGATTGAGCTTCGCCGCATCTTGGTCGCGAACGCCCAGGCGCAGGACCAGCTCGGCGGGCTCCTCGGGCTCTTTCGTGATGCCGCGATGGCATACGCCGGTGCCGACAAACTCGCTCGTGATCTGTTCGGGGCGGAACTCCACCCCATCGAGAGCCAGGCGCTCAAAAACGATTCGCTCACAGAGTTCGGCCTTCGCTACGGCATCGGGGCCAGCCACGGTCAACTGTCCAAGCGCCTTGAAGCCGTCCCGGTAGCTGATCGAGACCTTGTAGGTGTCCGTTGCCGGAGCACCGCGCACCCCCGAGACCCGCACGCGATTCGGGCCCTCTTGTTCCAGATGGATGCTGGTGAAATCGCTGATCACATCGGGGCCGATGTAGCAACGTGGGTCGCCCATCTCATACACGAGTTGGCTGGTGACGACCTGGAGGTCGACCAGGCCGCCGGTCCCCTCGTGCTTGGTCACGACGAAGTCGCCACTGGCCTCCGCCTCGACGATGGGGTAGCCGACGCGCGCCAAATCCGGCACGCGGCGCCAGTCGCTGAAGTTACCGCCGGTGCACTGGGCGCCGCATTCGAGAATGTGTCCAGCGACCGTCGAAGCACCGAGCCGGTCCCAATCATCCATGGCCCAGCCAAACTCGTGGATCATCGGCGCCATGACCAGCGAAGGGTCACTCACGCGACCACCGATGATGATCTGCGCACCCTGCTCCAGGGCCTCGACGATGGGCGCGGCCCCGAGATAGACGTTGGCGCTCTCGACTCGGTCGCGGACCGTGCTGAGCGCTTCCCCCGTATCCATGTTGCGCAGCTCTTCGCCGCCGGCAACGAGTTCGTCGAGCTTCGGGAGGATGTCGTCCCCCTCGATCATCGCCACCTTGAGCCCGGCGATACCGTGCTTGTTGGCAACCTGCAGCACCGCCTCGACGCAGGCGGGTGGATTCACCCCGCCCGCGTTCGCGATGACCTTGACCCCCTTTTCGACGATCTCGGGCAAAAGCCGATCGAGCATCGCGACGAAATCGGTCGCATATCCTCGCTCCGGCCTACGCGCCTTTTGCTTCTGCAGGATGCTCATCGTCACCTCGGCCAAATAGTCGAGGGTCAGATAATCGAGGGGGCCTTCCCGAAGGAGGCGAACGGGGCCAAGAATCGAGTCTCCCCAGAAACCCTGGCCATTGGCTATTCGAACGATGCGCGACATACCAGGGAGTATGGGGCTAGCCGGGTCAGTCTCAATGACCGTTATCCCGGCCTAACACTAAGCAGCGAGCCGAACGCCTATCGCCTCTGCCGCAGCGGCGTGTGCCGATGCTGGTTGAGCTGCTGCGCCGAAGTCTTGCCCTTCTTGGCCCCGCCGACGCCTAGCGCTTGCCCACGGGGAGCCGAACGCCAGCCCCTAGCCCCGGTGGGAGACTGACGCTGTAGCTCCCGCTGAGCAGAGGCACGCGCCTTGGCAGGGGCCTTGCCCCTCTGGGCCTGCGGCTGCCGGGCTTGCGACTGCCGGGCCTGCGACTGCCGTTGTTGCTGCCGCCTCTGACCAAGACCTCGGGCCTGCGCGCGGCGCATCTGCGCCGCCACTTGCTCACGCTGCGAAAGCGCCCGTTGCCGCCCAGCGGCCACGCGTTCTCTCCCGGCAGCCATCCGCGCGCTTTCGTGGATGGTAGCCAGCTTCTGCACGGAGATCGTCACCCCAAAGCACTCGGCGAGCCGTTCGCTGCGAACGTACCAGAAGCGCCCCAGCATCCGAGCCAAAACCAGACAGGGCCCAACGAGCAAAGGCCCGGTAACCGCAGCCTGCAAAAAGATCGAACGACCCAGCAGCGAAAGGATGACCGCTGCCGGCAGCACGAAGGCCGAGAAAACGATCAGCACCACGTGCAAGTAGGCTCCCCGACTCTTCACCATCGCCCTGAGAACACGGCGCGGAGCAGCACCGCTCAGGCTTTCGCGCATGGCCATGCCGAGTAAGGCCATCGGGAAGTACCCGGCGCCAAGAATGAAGAAGACCAGCACCGGGTAGGAAGGCGCTGCGGTCAGCGAAAGCGCGATTGCCGGCAAAAAGCACAGGGCAGCGGCCACGGCAAAACCAGCCAGAGACCGGGCAGCCCCGCCAAAGACACCGCGCAGAAGCGCAGGAGGATCCTCCTCACCCTCGGCGCTCGCCCGCAGCACGCGCATGGAGACGTGCAGCACAATCCCCAGGCAAATCAGGGCCGGCAGAGAAGTCATGGCAGTACGAGCAACAAGCCCAAACTCTGCTGGTAACAGGAAGAACACCGAGGCAAGCGCCGGGAACAGCAGGGTGAGGCCAATCGCCGCAATCGGCATTTGATCCACGAAAAGATAGGCCAACGCATCCTGGAATTGCTCCAGTACGCTCTCGCGCTCGAGTTCCTCGCGAACCTTGGCCATCGCCATGGTCCGAGAAGAAGCCATTTCCGCCTCGGCACGAGGCCGACCGGCCGTCGAATGACTCCCGAGTTTATGACTAGGAGGAGGCGCCTTCCTAGGATTCCTAGGAGGCTTCGGTTTTCCCAAGGCCCCAGGCTCAATACCCGAGACATCCCCCAGCATTCCTGGCGCTCCAGAATCCCCAGCAAACACAACGCCGCGTAACTCGAACATGCGTGTCAGACGAGCCGCTTCCTGTGGCGTATAGACATGAGCGAGACTCTTGGCTGCCTCCCCCACCTTGCCCAACTGAAGACAGACCTCGACCAATTCGATCCACAGACGCTCACTGTTAAGGCCCTTTTCGAGGTCTCGATGAATCTGCCCATAGCGGATTTCAGGCTTGACCTCGGGAGTCTCGCCGAACTGCTCCAACTGGAACAAATGATGACTCATTCCCCCTCCCCGTGACTCGTCCAAAGCACTCCATGGAGAATGTCGGAATTCACAACAGCGGACTTGAGCTGTTGATAATCGAAACGCCCCCCAGCGAGCAGGCGCCCTGACGGGAGGAGCCGCCCACCTGGGCCAGCCGAATACAGGTTCCTCGACCCTTCACCGCCCCAGATCCGAGGAGCACATCGGGGGTTTCTGCTCCCAAAAAACGCGAAAGCTTCGTTGATGCGGGTTTTTCAGCTCAACTCCGGTCATGCACGACTCGAAAAGGTGAGGAAAGCTCCAATAGCAAGGAGCCATTCCCATAGTGCATTTCGGAGTAAGCACATGACGAGCCAAGCTCGCCTATCGACTTCATCACTCATCCTGGCTCTCTGTGTCCCAGCTTTCGCCTTGGCACAGGCCCCCCAAAGCTCTCAGGAACAAAGTAAGAAAGCAGCCGCCCCCCTGCAGGATGATGGCCCCGATACCAAGGCGCATAGCCTTCCCGAGGTCCTAGCAGAGGTAGAACTCAAGCTTTCCGGCCGGGTCAATGTGATTTATGCCTACGACAACTTCCAAGGCCGACCGGGCGCAGATTATGCAGCCCACGTAACCAGCGAAAGTCCGGACGAAAGCAACTTCACCCCACGCGACACTCGCTTCGGCTTCAGCGCTCACCAAGACTGGGGCAATTGGAAGGCCAAGGCTGTCTGCGAAATGGACTTCTACGGCAGCAATGCTGGCGACAACTACCTCCCCAGGCTGCGCCACGGATACCTTCAGTTCGACAGTGACGATGGCTGGAGGATCATCGCCGGCCAGACCTGGAATCCCATCGCTCGCCAACTGCCCAGCATGATGGACCTGAGCGCCATGATCTTTGGCGGCGACCTCGGATTACGTGTTCCTCAGATCAGAGTGGGCAAGACGGTTGCTAAAGACTGGGTCTTCGAAGTAAGCGCCTTCAAGCACCGGGTCGCGAATAGCCAACAGACCCAAGAGCGAATGCCGTGGCTGGCGGCACGCGCCGCCTACCGAGGCTTGATTAAGGGCAAGGGCGAAGTCGCCCTGAATCTCGGGTTCCGCGACGTAAGCGTTGACGGCAATGAGTACAGCCCCTGGATCATCGCCGGCGAGTTCAAGCTGCCCCTATCGGACAACTTGACCATTAACGGCGAAATCTGGGGCGGCGAAGGCATTGGCCCGGAATTCGTCCGCTACGGACTCGACTACAACAAGGCTAGCGGCAAAGCCATCCGCAGCTACGGTGGCTTCATCTCCGGCTCCTGGAAGTGGAACGACAAAATCAACTCCGGCTTCGGAGTCGGCTACGACAATCCCGACGACGACGACGTCGGCGCAGCGAACACCTTCCGTAGCAACCTTCACTTCTTCGTAAACACCAAGTACCAGATCACCAAGCGCATCGGCTTCGGCGCGGAGTTCAACCACCTTGAGACCGAGGACGCATCGGGCAACGACTTGAGTGGTCAACGCGTGCAGGCTGGCGTTTGGTTCCTATTCTGAGGAGCGCGCTATGACCCGGGGCGCGAGGTCGTCCTGCGCCTCGCGCTCCTCCGACCAAGAGCCCCATGCACTCCAAGAGCATCCTCTTCGGCATCCTGTTTTCTACTCTCTGCCTGCCGCTTTCGACAGCCAGAGCCCAGCAGCGATTGGTTCTGCCAGCCGAGATGGCCGGGCGTGAGGGGCTATCGTCCGCGATGCTGCCCTTCAGCCTCGGCGACTGTGTCCGCCTGCAAGCGCTCTACCAGGGCATCCACATCGGCGGCAGCCGCAGCTTTACCCAGATCTCCTTCCGTAGTGATTGGAACCGGGGCAAGGCAATCCCGGAGAAGAAGTTCATCCGCGTCAAGCTGGCGCTGGCGAACGTACCACTCCGCTGGAGCGCTCTGAAGCCGGGCTTCGACGACAACTACCGCAACAAGGTCTTCGCCCAGGTTAAGGACAGCCGAATCATCCTTCCGGCGCAGCCAGCGCAAGCGCAGCGAAGACCCCGGCCCTTCAACCTTTCGATCAAGTTCGACAAGAAGCAGGTCTTCGTCCAGGACTGGAGCAAAGGGAACGTTCTTCTCGACCTGATCATTCTCGGCCAACCCCGGGGCCGTTATCCGATCGACAGCTGCTTCCTCTGTGAAAGCAAGCGCATCGGCTTCGGCAAGCAGGGCCCCAAGTGCCAAGTCCAGCATCCCGGTGGCCCAAAGCCGCTGAAAATCGGAGCCGCCCAGACAACGAAGCTCGGGGGGCTGATGCGTTTCACAGTGGAGAATGCTCTCCCGGGCAATCTCTGCCTCTTCGTCGTCGGCACCCAGCGCGACGGCGGTAGCTTCCTCGGCAAAACCCTCCCCTTCACCGCCTGGGACCTCTTCGACCCAAAGCATACCCGCCCCGACCCCGCCCCCGATTGCTGGGTCAACACCGACTGGCTCTTCCTCTACCCCAAGGTCGCGGACTCCGGCGGCCGGGCCAGCGCCGGGCTGCAGATCCCCAACAACGAGCGCTGGCTCAACGTCTTCATGTCGGCTCAGGTCCTGTCCATGGACATTCGAGCCAACCCCTTAGGCGCCGTCTTCAGCCGCGGAATCCGAAGCAACGTCTGCGGTCCACTGCCGGTAGGCATGGTCTACAAAACCTTTAAGGACCCGAAAAAGGTCCCCGGTAGGGGCTCGGTCCTCCTCGGAGAGGCCCCGATCATCGAACTTCGATAAGCTTTCAGCCCAGGATGGCCCTCAGCCTCTCAAGCCAGCTTGGCCTCGGGCCGGTCATCAGGCCATACTGCCCCGATGCAGCAGGCACCGCTCCCCGAACGCTTTCGCGTCCAGGCCGAGCTCGCCGAGATCCGCGTAGTCCGCGCTCGGCTGAGCGAATGGCTGCTTCGTTTGGGGGTATCGGAGCGGACGCAGGAGGAGCTGACCCTGGTCCTCGACGAGGCCGCGACCAATATCGCCCGCCACGCCTACCCCCGCAGCCGATACCCCGAGGGGCCCGGCCCCATCGACATCGAACTCAGCTCCACCAGCTACGAGCTGGTGCTGCGGCTCTGGGATGACGGCATCGAACGCTGCGAGGAGGACTGCGTCGGCCGCCCCCTCGGCCAGCCCGGAGAGAGCGGCATGGGCATGAATCTGATCCGCATGCTGACCAGTAGCGTGCGCTTCGAGCGGACGCTGAACGGCCGCAACCTCCTGGAGCTTCGAAAGGAGCTGGGCGGCGCCGCGCCCGAGTCCTCCTGAATGCCCGAACTCGAACGACTCGCCATCCTCGCCCCCTTCGGAATCTGGCCGAAGCGAAACGCTGGCGCCGAAGTCGTCTACGGCCCAGCCGCCCGCCTCGCAGCGGCCGGCACCGAGGTAGACATCTTCAGCCTCGGGCTGCGCCGTTTCGAAAGGCACTGGCCCCGCCCCTTCTCCCGAGAGCTGGCGCCCCGCCTGCGTGAGCACCGCGTCCTGCGCCTGCGCCTGCTGCTCGACCGAGTCCTTCGGGGCACGGCCCGGGTGCCCCCGCTCGACCTTTCACGCTGGCTGCACGGGGCACCGCCGTCCTTCCAGCGCCGCCTCAGGGACGCCCAGCTGATCCAAATCGAATCGCCCTGGGCCATCGACTACGCGCGTTCGCTCAACAAGCCCCTGGCCTTCGTGGTGCACAACCACGAGTGCGACCTGCACCAGGCAGCGCTGGGCAGCCGCGGCCTGCTGCAGCGGGCGCAAGAGCTCGAAGCCAGGGCCTGGCGCGAGTCCGACGTGATCTTCGTCGCGCACGAGGCCGAGCGGCAGCGCTTCGAAGAGAGCTACGGGCCCACTGCCGGCACCCAAGTCGTCCTTCCCTTTGGTATCGACCTCGCGACCACGCAGCCGGCCAATGCCGAACAGCGCCTCCAGGCCCGGGCGAGGCTGGGCATCCCGCAGGGCCTGACAGTCGGGCTCTTCCCGGGCTCGGCCCACGCCCCCAATCTCAGCGCCGCCGCCTTTCTCCGCGAACAGGCCAAGCAGCTGGCCGAGGCCGGGGTCTTCGTCCTGATCGCCGGCAGCGTCTCGCCCATCGAGGAGCGCTTCGAAGGCGGCCTCGCCACCGGCCCCCTTGAGGAACTCTCGGATGGCTTCGCCGCCGCCGACTTCGGCCTGCACCCGATCACCGAAGGCAGCGGCATGAACCTCAAGCTGGCGCAGATGCTCGGACACGGCCTGCCCGTGCTGGCGACGCCCTTCGGGGCGCGGGGCTATCAGGCTCGAAGCGCCGAGGGATTGCGGCTCTGCGAACTCGGCGGTTTCGTCGCTGCCGCCGCCGAGTGGGCGCAAGATGCGGCCTTGCTCATAGAACTTGGCCGCGCCGCGCGGCAGCACGCAGAGCGCCAACTCGACTGGAACGCGATCTCGGCCCGCAGACGCGAGGCCTTGCAAAGCGCCCTCGCAGGCCAGTAGGAGGGCTCCGCCAGCCAGAGGGTGGAGCAAGCACATGTCGACCTCAGCGCGGCTGGACCAGGGAGAGCGGGAACAGGCCTTCGCCTTTCCGCTCAACCAGCTACATACATCCCGGCTTTCTATGGCCACGCACTCCCCCAAGGCTAAGCTCGTCTCCGCCAGCCTCTCCTGCACGGAACTCAGTATGTATCGAATCGCCGCCTGCGCGATCCTTCCCTGGCTCCTCTGCGCCTGCAGCAAGCTCCCTGAGCAAATGGAGATTACCCAGCAGCGCACCCTGGGCCCCAAGCACCGAACCAAGATTCCCAAGCTCAGCAAGCGAGCCCGACTGGGCCTCCCCGAAGCCGGCAAGGGCAAGGTGGCCCGCAGCTTTGCCTGGGACACCCCGCCCGGCTGGGAAAGCCTGCAACCCGCACAGTTCCGCGACATCAACCTGAGGGTCAAGGGAGAGCCCAAAGCCCAGTGCTACCTGACCCGACTGAGCGGCGGCAGCCTGGCCGAGAACGTCAACCGCTGGCGTGGCCAGATGGGCCTGGCGCCGATCGGGGCGGCCGAACTCGCCAAGCTGGAGACCATCCGCTTCTTCGGCAAAAAGGCCCCCCTCGTCGTTCTGGACGGAAAATACACCGGTATGGGGCGCGACAGCGCGGGCTCTTCGGAGTGGCGCATGTATGCCACCCTGCTCAAGGCGCCGATGTTCACGGTCTCGGTCAAGATGACCGGCCCGCAGCAGCTGCTCAAAAAGGAGCGGCAGAACTTCGAGCGCTTCGTCGCCTCCATCCGGCTGCAGAGCATGGGCCAAGCGAAAAGCGACGGCCCCAAAGCCATCCCCGAGCAGCAAGCCGCTTCGACAGCAGCCTCGCCAGCGAGCAGCGAGAAAACTCCCGCGAGCATCCGCTGGGACGCACCCAAGCATTGGCAGAGCGGACCGCCACGGTCGATGCGCCTCGCCACCTTCTATCCTGGCGGCGACAAGGATGCCGAACTGTCGCTCATCACCCTGACCGGCACCGGCGGCGGCCTCATCCCCAACCTGCAGCGCTGGTATGACCAGATGGAGATCACCCCGCCGAGTGAGGCCGAGCTGCGGGCTCTCCCCAAGATCGATGTGCTAGGCGTCAAGGCGACCCTGATTGAACTCAGCGGCAGCTATCGCGGCATGGGCAGCGAGGGAAGCCCAGGCTCGATGATGCTGGGCGCGATCGCACAACCGACCAAGCAGTTCTCGGTCTACATCAAGATGACCGGCCCCGAGGCGAAGTTGCGCGCGGAGAAGGAGCACTTCCTCGCCTTCTGCAAATCGCTTCGCTTCGAGTAAGGGAGGACGCAGAACCATGAATCCGGGTGAAACGAGCCACGAAGCTCAGCAGCCAGACGCGAGCCCGCCCTCCCAGCCTTCGGCGGGCGTCACTCCGCCTTCCCAGCCCAGCGCCAGCCAAAGAGAGAATGCTCCCCAGCGCCGTGGCCTCAGCAAGAACCCGCTGCAGCTTCTGCTGGGCTTCTTCTCCTCCCTGGGACTCTCGATCCTGCTGCTGATCTTCCTCGGCCTCCTGACCTATTTCGGGACCATGGCTCAGGTCGAGATCGGCATCCACAACGCCCAAAAGCGCTACTTCGAGTCCTTATACCTGGTCGAGTGGATTGGCGGCCGTATCCCTCTGCTCTTGCCCGGCGGGTATCTGGTGATGACCCTGCTGACGATCAACCTGATCGTCGGCGGCGTCTTCCGCATGCGCTGGAATTGGCGGCGCCTGGGCGTGCTCATCGCCCACCTCGGGATCGCCTTCCTCTTCGTCAGCGCGCTGGTCAAGGATCTCGCCAGCCACGAGGGCTACCTCAGTCTCTACGAGGGAGAAAAGGCCGCGCACTTCCAGAGCTACACCGAGTACGAACTCGCCATCACGGAGCGGCAGGCCGACGGCAGCTGGAAAGAGCAGATCATTCCCGAGGCCCAGCTCAAAGACCTACTCGGCTCGAAGTCCCGAACCTTCAGCTCCAAGGATCTCCCCTTCAGCCTGACCGTTTCGCATTGGTTCGAGAACTGCCGCCCTACCCAGAGCGCCAAGGGTCACCTGCTACCCGCCTCCGACGGCGAGTTCGCACTGGTGCCGCTCCCCTCCGAGGTGAAAGCCGAACGCAACATCCCTGGTGCCCTGCTCCGCATCCGCGACAAGGCCGACAAACAGGAGCGCCGCGAGCTGCTCTTCGGACTCCAAGACCCGGTCAGCCTCCAAAACTGGAAGCCGATCTACCATGAGTCCGGAGGCAAGGCCTACGCCATCGAACTGCGCCAAAGGCTGTTCCCGCTGCCCTTCGAACTCGAGCTCGAGGACTTCCACCACGAGTTCCACCCGGGCACCCGGATGCCCAAGTCCATCGAAAGCTACGTGTTCACCCGCGAAGACGGCGTCCAAGAGAAGCATCACATCTGGATGAACCACCCCCTGCGCAAGGAGGGCTTCGTGCTCTTCCAGACGAACTGGGGCCCCAAAGACGACAGTAAAGGCCCCTTCTGGTCGGTGTTCAGTATCGTCCACAATCCGAGCGACCAGTGGCCAACCATCTCCTGCATCATCATCACCCTAGGCCTGCTCCTGCACTACGGCGTGATGCTCGTCCGCTTCATCCGGAGGGAAGCCCAATGAAACGGCTCAGCACCTGGCACTCTCTGCTGATCGCAGGCCTGCTCAGCGTCTTCGCCCTGGCCCTGCCGGCCAGCGCCCAGGGCCCATCTCAGGGCACATCTCAGGGCCCATCTCAGGGCAGTGCCGCCGCCAAGCCCTTCGCCCTGCGCTACGAGCCCTGGCCTGCCAAGATCATCGAAGACTTCTCGCTCCTGCCGGTCATGAACGGCGGCCGCATCAAGCCTATGCGGACCTACGCCGACTACACGATGCTTGGCATACGCGGCATCCGCAAAATGTCGGTCACGCACAGGCTCCCCAATGGCGAGACACGCAAGGAAACGATCTATCCGGTCAGCTTCGTCCTCGACACGATGTTCTTTCCCGAGCAGGCCGAGCACTACCCGTCCATCCTGGTGACCGACAGCGAGCTGCTGACCGACCTCGGGCTCGGGACTCTCGCCAAGAAAAAGCGTGACCGCTACAGCTACGCCGAGCTGCGCCCCGGCTTCAGCCGGCTCGAAGAGCGCTGCCAGCAGATTGAGGCCAATCCCAGAAAGAAGGCCAAGGACCGCAGCCGAAGCGAAAAGCAGCTGATCGCACTGCGGCTGCAGTTGCGTCAGATGATGATGCTCCGGGGCTCCTTCACCTTCGCCCGAGCACGCTATTCGCTGGGCGCTGACAGCCCACTGCGCAAGCTCTTCGGCGGCGCCGCAGAGATCGGCTATCTGGACATCTGGACCAAGTTGCCGGAGCTGCGCAAGCGCTTCACTGAGCTGAGCGCAGACGAGCAGCAAAGCGACAGTAGCGAGCTGCTTGAGCTACGAGCCCTGCTCAGTCGCTTTGGCCAAGACTCCTCCCGGGCCTCGCAGCTGCGCCTCTTGCCCCCAAGCGTCGGGCCCAAAGAAGACGAGACCTGGTGGACGCCGCAGGAGATCACCCGCGCCATTGCCCAGCGAGGCGTCGCGCCCAAGCCCGAACTCGGGCAGATGGTCCAGCACCTGGCAGCGATGGCGACGTATCGCGCCAACTTCGAGCGCTTCGGCAAGGAACTCGCGAGCCTGCGCGCGCTCAGCGAAAGCCTGGCGGCGCGGCGCGGCGAGGGCGGCAAGCTGGCCCTCGAGGTCAGCTACATCAACGCCGACTACTTCTACTACAGCAAGCTGCTCTACGTCTTCGGCTTCCTCTTCCTCGCCTTCTCCTGGCTCTTCACCAAGACCCGCTGGCTCTGGTGGGGCGCCCACGTGCTGACGACGGCCGCCACGCTCTATGCCGGCTACGGCATCTACGTGCGCTGCATCCTGCGAGAGCGACCGCCGGTGAGCACTCTCTACGAGACCCTGATCTTCATCACCGCCTGCTGCGCCCTGCTAGGTCTGTTCATGGAATGGGTCTCACGCCGGCGACTGGCACTCCCTGTCGCTGCCGCGCTCGGCTCGATCGGCATGTTCGTAGCAGGAAAGTACGAGGCAGGTCAGGCGGTCGACACCATGCCCCTGTTGCCCGCGGTGCTGGACAGCAACTTCTGGCTGGCGACCCACGTCACCACCATCACCATCGGCTACGCAGCGGGCCTGATCGCTGGCGCCGTCGGGCACGTCTACATCTTCGGCAAGCTCTTCCGGGCCTGGAAGCATCGGCCCAAGATCTACGACAACCTCGGACGCATGACCTACGGCCTGCTGGCCTTCGGTCTGGTCTTCGCCGTCGTCGGCACCATTCTCGGCGGCGTCTGGGCCAACGATTCCTGGGGCCGTTTCTGGGGCTGGGACCCCAAGGAGAACGGCGCGCTCCTGATCTGCATCTACATGATCGCGACGCTGCACGCCTATCTCGGCGGCTACATCCGCAACTTTGGCATGGCGATCTGCGCTGTCGCCGGCTCGATCGTCGTCGCCTTCAGCTGGTGGCACGTGAACATGCTCGGCGTCGGCCTGCACAGCTACGGCTTCACCGAAGGGCAAGAATGGATCCGGCGCTTCTACATGATCGAAGCTGTGACCTGCATCTGCGGCTTCTATGCCATGCTGCAGGAA
>PDSF01000042.1 GCA_002748355.1 Planctomycetota bacterium
GCCAGCGAAGAAGGACTCGGCGACAAGGAGGCCGTGCTCTGGGGCATGCCCGATGAGGCCAATCCGATCGGCCCGCCCCTGGAGGCTCCCGCCAGCAGCAGCCCAGAGCCCGCCAGCGAAGAAGGACTCGGCGACAAGGAGGCCGTGCTCTGGGGCATGCCCGATGAGGCCAATCCGATCGGCCCGCCCCTGGAGGCCTCGCCCGGAGGCGAGACCCAGGAGCCGAGTATGGCAGAGGAAGCCGCGCTGCCCGCAAAGACAGCGAGCCCGCCGCGAGCAGATAGCTCGGCGCCGGCTATGGCGGCTTCGGTCGCAGCCAGCCCGGAGCTTGCTCAATGCCTCGAGCGGATCGCAAACGAGGCTGGTGGCACGCGCTGCGCAGTCGAATCGATCGCCCAGAGGCTGGCCTCGGGAGGCAGCGACCCGAGCAAGTCAGGTCCACTCTTCATCGCCTCGGGCTTCGCCACGCTCGCCCTTACCTGGTCGGCAGTGCTGCAGCAGCGCTTCCCGGACGGGCAGGCCGGACTCCTCGTTTTGCTTGCAGCGAACTTCGTCGCCTCGGTCGTCATCCTTATCGGCCGACAACGCCTCCGGCAGCGCTAAAGCTTCAGCGCGGCGATGCCGGGCGCGGGGTCACGAGGTTGAGTAAGAGCCGGGCGACACCGGGATGGAAGGCACGTAGTTGCCGGTGCAGCACGAGAGAGCAGTAAACGTAGCTCCCCCTACCAAAGCGAGCGAAGAGCAGCGCCCCCTTCTGCGGCACGAAGCTCAGACCACTTTCCTTTGAGAAGGGCTGCTCGCGAATCTCCAGCAGCTCATCAAAGCGCGGGTCGTAAGCCCCCATCTCGGGGAGGTAGAGCCCTCGCTCCTGCACCCAAGCATCCCAATCGCGCGCCAAAATTTTGTTGGGCGAGTTGAGCAGCGGATGCTTGGGCAGCAGCACGCGCACAGGAGCATCCTCCCTCGTAATCCGCTCCTTGCCGAGCCGAAGCGGGAAGGGTGCCAGCCGGGCGCCAATTCGCTCCTGATTGAATTCGCTGTTTTTGTGGTAGAGCACGACCAGATGCCCACCACGCCGAGCATAATCGAGAAAGCGTGGGATCCACGCCACCGCATCCAAGCGCCGGTGCAGGGCACGACTGTCAATCAAGACGGTTTGGTAGCCCTCGAGGCTGACGCGGGTCAAGGTGCGCTCATCGAGAGCGACCACCGGCATCCCGAAGGACCGAAGAGCTTCCTCCACGGTATCGTCGGGGCCGCGGACAATGCCGATGCGAACGGCATCAGGCTTCTGCACTCGCACCGGCCGAAACGAGAGTTCGCAGCTTGCAGCGAAAGACTGCGCGCCCTTCGCTTGGAGACCGAAGCGGGCACTGATCCAAGGCAAGCGCCCCTGCCCCGCCCGGCGCGCCCAGTCGGGCACCTCCACCTGCAAGGCTAAGAGCCTCTGCACCGGCTGCTCCGGCAGCTCAACCCGGATCGGCAAGCTGCCCTCGTTAGATTCAGGACGGAAGCGCAGCTGACTCGAGGAGATCATCGCCAGCTCACCAGTCCAAGCCCCGATTCGCTGCTTGTCGATCGCCAAAGCCAAACGCACCGAGTTCTCATGCGCAGGAACCAGGAAGCGGCTCTTCGGCCGTGCTTCCAACTGAATCGGAAGCTCTGTTTCCAAGTCGAGTTCGAAGGGGAGGCCCAGCTTCTCTCCGAGGATCTCCACAGGCAGTTTTCCGTGAAGCTTCCCGCCAAAGCCGCCCAACTTGGGCAAGCGAAGCTCCAGCTCGATATCCATCCGCTCACCGGGAGCGATCGAACTCTTGGCCGCCGAGCCTCGGAAAAGGATGCCCGAAGCTTCCATGATCCCCTGCAGAGATCGAATCCGAACCCTGTGCGAACCGTGATGGAACAAACGGACCCTGGCCTTGGCCTTGAGCTGGCCAAGAGAGAGGAAAACTCTCTGCTGCGCCTCGACCTTGATCCGAGCAGCCAAGAGCAGGGCTCGCTGGAGCGCCGCCGTGCGGCGAGCCAGGCGCCTTTGGGCGTCGATGAAGTCGGCATTGCGCTTCCACTTGCCGAGGGCTGCCCGCCATAGACCTAAGCGCTTGGCCAGATCCTCGACCCAGGCCTTGGGACGGCGCGGCAGGTCCAGCCAAGCCCTCGTTGCCTGGGAAAAGCTCGCTGCCCCGCTCAGAAAGGGCTCACGCGAGTTGAGAGGACTCACGAAGTCCTTGGGGTGCTGGTAGGACCCCACAAATACCAACTCAGGCTGGGTTTCTTCGAGCACCGGACCATGCGGACCTTGGGTCCGGTGCAGGAGCAGCACCTCGTGATCCAGCTCGCGAAAACTCCGCCCTTCAAGCGGATCGAGTTCGCGGAGATCGATGCTCAGCTGCGCCTGCTCGCCGTCACCTGGAGCACGGAAGAAAGCCGGGCGGGTTTCGCTGCCAAGCTGCTGGCGATGCGCACTCAAAGCCCCGAGCAGCAGAGAAACCACCGCCGCCTTCTGACCGTGCCCCTCCGCGGGTCCGTGAGGAGTCCAAACATAGTCCGGGTCGAAAGCCTTAAGCTCCGCCTGGAGCTTCTGCTCAGGAAGCTCCCGCCGCCAGCGGTCGAGAGCCTCGGCTGCCTCCCGGCAGTATCCAAAGTCCCGCAGCCCCAAAAAGCCCAGCTCGACATCGAGGGCGCGAGCCGCATGGCGGGTTTCGCGCTCGCGCAGCTGGGCGAGCTCTTCACCCAGGGCCGGCCCCACGGCGTTCTGCCCCCCGGCGCCGCGCGTCGCCACCAGGACCCGCACTTCGTGCCCGTGCACGCGCCGCAGATACAAAGCCAGCGCCCGATAGGGATCATCGGGATGCGTCGCGACAATCAGGCTGCGCGCATCAGAGCCGGCATCCACCAACGCCTGCCGGAAGGCCAAGGCAGGCTTGTGCTGGATCTGGGCGCCCAAAGCAGGGCCCAGTAGCAATGCCAACAGTACGCCTGGCAGTACGCAGGGAGGGGGCACCGCGCTCACGCGGTGCCCCCTCCGAAGACTGGTCACTCCGCCTTGGCTCAACGCCGGCGACCTGGGCCGAAAACCTCCCCCTCCACGATGGCAGCGTAGGTGATCGCCCCGACGGTAGCGCCAACAAAGAGGCCGAAGTACTCGGGCCCCATCGGGCCGACCATGCGCATGACGGCACCGTCAGCATCGGCCTTGGACCACATGAAATCGGCAAAGAGCGGATCGGTAATCGTCTCGACGGTCGGAAGCAGCCCCGGATCCAGCGGTAGGTTGGGCGGGAGATCGAACATCCCCAAGGCGCCACTCATGATGCCGTAGTACCCCCCGACCATGGCCTTCACATCCGTGAAGGAGAGCCTCACTGCGTCCTGGGGCAGGTTCTTAAGGTGCTTCGCGAACTCGGGATGCTGAGTAATGTTGCCAGCCTCGGCATCGCCATTCATGAGCTGCAAGGCCTGGCTCAGGTCACTGCGATTGAACGAGAAGATCATCTTGCCCTTCGCAAAGGTAAAGGCCGGATCCATCATCGCCGAAAGGTCGACGCCGCCACCGGGCATCATGACATTGATGCCGTAGACGCTCTCGCCGCCTTCCTTGCTCTCCGTGATGTCGACCATTCCCTCGCTGAGCGCCAGCAGCTTCTTCAGCTGGCTAAGCATCAGATCGGGCTGCGGACAGTCCATCGCGATCACAACCTGGGGCACGGCCATGTCCATCATCGGCCCCTGGTAGCCGTACATCTCGCCGCCCAGAGTTCCGAGCAGCGCCGGAATATCCAAGCCCAACTCATCCTGAAGCTGGCCGAGGACCATCTTGGCCATCCCCTCAGCCTCGGGGTCGTAGGCCTTCACCGCCTCCATGACGCAGTCGTAAAGCGCAGACATCTTCGGCATCGAGCCCATGGAGAAAGACGAGATCTCACGGGGAATCCATGCGAGGTGCGAGCGATCGATCGGCTTTGAGCTGTCGAAGAACGACATGAGCCCCTTGCGCTCCGCCGCGGGCACCATGGCGAAGGCGTCGATGAAGGCCTTGCCATTCTCCCAACCGGTACGGAAGCCCATACCCTTGAGGCCGAAGAGGCCAAGGACATCCATCGCACGGCGGACGCCAGCGGGGTCGACCTCGAAGTTCGGAACCATCTTCGCGGCCATCTCGAGGGCCTGGAGACCGCGATCCAAGAGGACGCTCGTGTTGAGGTAAGACTCGAAGGCCGCCGGGCGACCGCCGATCTTGGAGTCGGTCGTGCGGTAGAGCTTGCTCTGAAGGAAGCCGCCGGTGCTACCCTCCTTAAGGCCCTTCATGATCGAACTCAGACGAGCCGTATCCGTGCCAATGAGCAGCTTCGAACCGGACCAGGCCCAGTTGATGCTCAGGAACGGCAGCTCCGGAAGCCGGAGGGTCGTCAGCTCGGAGCCTGCGACCTCGCTGACCTGCGGCTGAGGAGCATTCTCGCCCATCTGCATCATCGCCATCGGCAGCATCTTGCTCAGCAGCTGCTGAACGGTGCCCGAACTGGCGCCGAAATCGAGAGCGGCAACAACACCGACACGTGGAGCCGGATGATCCTGGCTCGGCATCTCCAGGTCAGTGACCGCAAAGTGGAAGGAGTCGAGGCGAACCGCAGCGAGATCCTCGGGAGAGACGGGCAACATGCCCTGCTCGTGCAGGGCCTTGGCCTGGCTCATCGCCACGGAGTACTGCTGCTCGACCATAGTGATCAGCTCAGCAAAGAACTCCTGGGTCTCGTCGGCCTCCCAGATCTTGAACAGCGCGGAGCTCTGGAAACCCTCCACCGCCGCTGGGATGTCTGAGGCGCCGAAGTAGATGGCCGTACCTTCGGGCAGGGTCGACATAAAAGCGTCCTGAGCACGCAGGGCGCTAGGGACGAGGGCGGCAAGCGCAGCGGCTGCCGACAAACAGAAACGGTGGGGAAGCAACATGAACAGCGATCTCCTGAGGATGACCCGATCGGTAAATTTCGAGCAGTTGACGCAGAGGGCCTTACAACGACCAATCCTGTGCAGCCAAGTGGCCTACGCAGCACCAATACTGAACCGCCAGCAAAACTGAGCTGCCAGCAAAACTGCGCTGCCAGCAAAACTGCGCTGCCAGCAATCCTGCGCCGCGACCTGAACAGCGCCTTGCCGCGATCTCTTCTGACGGGGACAGCGCTTTCGCTTGCGGACCACGAGCTTAGTATTCCGCGCGAAGGATCGGAGGGCGATTCTGGCCAGCCTGACCAGCCGAAGCAAGGAAGGGAGTCCAAGGAAGGCCGCTCAGGCAGGCTTTATCGTCAGGCACCCCGCTGCAGCCGTAGCTGCATCCGCTCGATTCTCTGGGCGAAGTCCGGATCCTTGGCAGAGGCCTCCTCCATCCGCCGATAGGCATGCAGCACCGTCGTGTGGTCGCGACCGCCAAAGAAGGCCCCGATTTCCTCATAGGAAAGGGACGTCAGCTCGCGGCTGAGATACATCGCCACCTGCCTGGCCCGAACGATCGACTTCGCACGCTTCCGGCTTTGGATCTCTCTCGAACTCAACCGGTATTCCTGACCGACACAGTCCAGGATGTCTTGGATCGTGACCCGCGGTGCATCAGGCACGAGGTCGCGCAGGGCATCCTTGACCCCATCCAAATCGATGCGCCGATGCATCAGCTCCGCGTAGTTGATGACCTTGGTTACGGCCCCTTCGAGTTCACGGATGTTGCTATCGATGCTTTCCGCAATGCACTCACTGACCTCGGGAGCGATCACGACGCCCCGCATCTGGGCCTTGCGCTGGATAATCGCAACACGGGTCTCGTAGCGCGGACGCTCAACCTCGGTGACCATGCCCCAGCGGAAGCGAGAGATCAGGCGATCTTGCAGTGTCGGGATTTCCTTCGGTGAGCGGTCCGAACTCAACACGATCTGCTTGTCGCCATGGAACAGCGAGTTGAAGGTGTGGAAGAACTCATCCTGTGTCCGCGATTTGTCCTCGAGGAACTGGATGTCGTCGATCACCAGGAGGTCGACCTGTCGACAGCGCTGCCGGAAGGCATCGATCTTCCTAGTGCTAATCGCCTGGATGAACTGGTTGACGAAGCTCTCGCAGGACAGGTAGACGATGCGTTTTCTGCTGTGGCGTCGGCGCACAGAGTGACAGATCGCCTGCAATAGATGGGTCTTGCCGAGCCCGGAGCCGCCATAGAGGAAGAAGGGGTTGTAGCCCCGCCCCGGGAACTCGGTGACCGCTTTCGCCGAGGCGTGCGCGAGTTCGTTGCAGTCCCCAACGACAAAGGTGTCGAAGGTGAAATCGTCGTTCAGGATGAAATCGCTGAAGAAGTACGGAGGCTCGTCGCCATCGCCGCCGCCGCCACCGCCGCCACCAAGATGACCGCCACTCCCGTCACGGAAAGCATCGACACCGTTTGGCACCGGGCGCCTAGACTCCTCCGGCTCGACCAGCCCCTCCTTGAGACGAGGCCCCTCCCGATCCGCGCGTAGCGGCAGGCCGGGAATTCCCAGGCCTTGGAAAGAGTGAGCACCGAGCGAGGAGGACACTCCCCCCGGAGCCTCCCCTCGCCCGCGCTCGTCAGCATCCTTCGCACCAGCCTCGTCCCTGCGATAGGTCTCGTCCCTGCGATAGGCCTCGTCCCTGCGATAGGCCTCGTCCCTGCGATAGGCCTCGTCCCTGCGAGCAGACTCGTCCGCCACAGCTTCTGGAGGAAGCGGCGACTCCGCCTCACGCAGCCAGAAGGGCTTCGGCCCGCTGCCAGTCGCCTCTGACTTCGCGCTGTTTGAACTCCGACGATCCCCTGATCCCATCTCAGTGCCAGCAGCACGAGCGGGGCTCTTGCTATCGCCCCTCTCTCGCAGCGATTCCGCCGATTTCGGCGCCCAAGGCAGGGCAGCGATCGCGGCAGATCGCGTTGTCCCTCGCGAAGCCTTTCCGGAAGGGCTCTCCCCCACCCCACGAGAGCTGGGATCCTCCTGAGTGGTCTCCGCCCTCGAGGCAAGCTGCTGGGAAAGCTGCTGGGGGACCTGCTGGGGAACGTGAACGCCAAGCGGCGTCAGCTGGATCCGCTCGCTCCGAGGAATCTCCCCCTCGTGCAGGATCTGAACCACCCGGCGCAGACCATCCACCTTCATCGCTGCGCTCTGCACATCGTTGAGGTAGCGCCTGACGATCCAGTCCTTGGTGAACTGGTTCTGACAAACCAGCTCGACCCGCTCCCCGGTAAAGCTCCGGCACAGAAGCCGACTGAACCAGGTCTGATAGTGCTTCTCCCCAAACTGTTGCTGGAGCTTGCCTGCCAAGGCTGCCCAGCTGTTGGGAAGAGCCCCTCCCTGCATCTCTGCCTCGTTTCCCACGAACACCATCCGTTCGCCCGCCCTTTCGATATACCCTTCGCTGCAAGGAACCCGTAGGCCCCCACCAAAATGACGACAGAGAGCTGCCGTCGTGCGAGAGGATCATGAACACCCCTAGGCGCCCCACCTCGTTTCGCGCATCCCAAGCCTCCGTCATGCTCCTGGACGCAGGCCCCTGCACTCCAGCCCTACGTTTCAGCCGCAGGCATCGGGAGAGACCGGAACGGCTCAGCCACCAGGGCTAGCCCCCCAAGGAGCGCCCCGCTAGTGGCACCGGCCGCAAGAGCCCAAGGCCGCTCGAATTGGACCGGAGCCTTCATGGCAAGAGCTGGATCGAGGCCATGGGGCGAAAGAAAACGAGGGGACGGCGAGGCATGGCCTAGCTCTCGTGCTGCGGCCGCACGACTCCCCTGTCGCGCGCGGTCCGGAAGGGGGCTCCACATCGATCCCGTGCACTCCCATTTGGTTGAATCGATGGGCAGAAGAGCCAAGCTGGCGCCTACTCTGCCATCGAACGAAGTCACAAAGTCAGGAGGACCTTCGCGAGCACACCTTCACGCCCTTGGCTGACACAAAGGAAACTCTCTGGCACCGAGCTGCGAACCCATCGATCAGAGCCGCGGACCCCCTGTTCGACCAAGCACCCACCCGAAGCTCCGATAAGATCCACTACGCGCATGGCGCAGCCGAATTAACTTCCCAACTGTGATAATACCCAAGTAAACCGCACAGATAATCAATGACGATTAACTGCGAGCACCAGGATTATCGACAGAACGGTAGCCTATTACGTTATCGGTTATTGACAGGGAGGAACGGACGAAAGGAATCGAAGCAGACCGAAAACCTCACCACTGCGAACGCACCACACCATCGCCAGACCTGATCCCACCGAACAGCAGCGACGGACCATGCCATCGAAGAGAAGCGGAGGAGAGACTGGCGAGGCAAAGCCGTGGGAGAACCGCAGTTTACGAGGAGCGGAACTCAGTCCGATGGCATCACAGAAGACGTTGAGCCTAACGGCCTTCTCGAAGATGGAGAAACTCCGAGAGGGGAACCCGTCAGCTGCGAACCAGGGAGCTGACTATGCGACAGAGCAGGAACGAAAAGGCCCGCTGTTGGACGGTGGCCTTCCCTCAAGACGCGAAACGTTACCCGCGGCTCAGCCACCTGTCAACGAGACGGATTCCCCGACGATAACGAACGAACGCGCCCAAGTGCTTGCCTGAAACGGGCTCTGCGCTGCTTCACAAAAACGGCGGAAAAAACTTCTCGCCTAGCGCCATCGAGGATCCTCTTCATGCCTTCTTTCTCGGCTTCGCCGACGAGGCGCAACTCGCTAAGCCTCCCCCCCAGCAAGGCCGTGCTACAGGCGTCCGCCTGAGAAACCCGACTGCACCTTCGCCTCAGCAAAGGCGGCCTCGTAGCCAGCGATCGCAGCCTCGATTCGGAACTGCTCACGAGCGCGCGCTCTTCCGAGTTCACTCGCTCGGCGCCAGGCAGAGGCATCGGTCAACAGCGACTCCGCCGCCCTCGCAAGGGCCAAGGGCCGCGCCGGTTCGACCAGCCAATCCGACAGCTCAGGACCGAGTAGCTCAGGCACACCACCGACCCGAGGACCGAGCACAGGGATGCCCATCGCCATGGCCTCGAGTAGGCCCAGCCCAAAGGACTCGGTGCGTGAACTGAAGCAGTAGAGATCCGCATCCCGGAGCAGCTGCTCGGGCTCCTTGAGTTCCCCCAAAAAGTCGATGAAGGGGGCGAGCCCAAGCTCACGAGCCCGAGCCTCGGAGAGGCTCCGCTGGGGCCCCTCGCCAACGATGCGCAGGCGAACGGGAAGCCGCTGGCGCAGCAGGGCAAAGGCGTCGATCAAGTCCAAGACCCGCTTGACGGCCCGCAGCGTGCTGACGTGGACGATGCAGCGCTCCTGCTCACCGGAAGCACTCAGCCAGGCTGGATCGACCCGGCGCCCCAGCTCAGGGACGCTGACAAAGTTGGGAACGACGCGCACTTCGCGCTCGAGATGGAGCAGGGCCTGGGTCTCCTCAGCGAGCGAGCGGCTCACTGCGGTAACCGCCCCTGAGGCACGCAGCCCATAACCCAGCGCCCGGCGATAGGCCGGATGCCCTCCCAAGAGAGTAATGTCGGTCCCGTGCAGAGTGGTGACCCAATAAAGCCGTCCCCCGCCCAGCATCCGATCGGCCAGCTCCAGGGCCAGGGCATGGGGCAAGGCGTAGTGGGCATGGAAGCAAGCAACGCCCTTGCTCTCGTGCAACTCGACGATCTCTGCCGCGAGGGCGAGGTCGTACGGCGGGTAACGAAAGAGAGGGTATTCTGCGACATGCACATGCCGAAAATGCACAGCTGGATCGAGCCCTGGAGCTCGCTCGTATCCGAGCAACTGCACTTCGACGCCAGCATGCGCCCAGTAGCGGGCGAGCTCTGTTGCAACACGAGCACTCCCGCCCAGCGTCGGATAGCAGAGGATCCCGAGCTTACGCGGCCTCATGTCCGCGATGATCGAGCCCCAGGCTAAAGGATCAAGTCATGGCACCGAGCGGGCTCGCCCAAGCGAGCAGCCAGCGCCCCGGCCCCGACTGCAAGGACGCACAACCCTGCATGCGCAGCAGAGCTCCCGCTATGCGAGTTTGGCCGATAGCGTTCAGCGGCGAGCTATCGCAGACAAGCTCGACACTCCACTCTCGAAGCCCCACCAAGAGCCGCAGCTCGGAAGCTGGCCCCAGGCAGCTAGAGATCTCAAGCAGCAGCTCGGTAAGGAGCTCGAAGACCCAGCGTGGCCAGCTGGCATGGTCAAGCTCGGTCGGCAACGCCGCTCGTGCCAGGACCTGTGGCTCGCGGCTCTGGCTTCGCACCTTGCGCAGTACGGCATCCAAGCCCGAAGCAATCGCGGTTTGCTGCAGAGCATCCTCGTCACGCAAGCGACGCAAGAGCTCCAATAGTCGCCCAGGCCCCTGCTGCCACGAATCCAACGCCGACTCGAAGCTCAAGGGATCCCAAGCCAAGCAGGCTTCACTATCCGCCAGTGCCTGCTTGGCCAAGTGCAGCGAGTCTGCCAACTGACCCTCGAGCGCCGCCAGCAGCTCTGCTGGCGGACTCAAGTGCCACAGGGACTCAGAGCTGCGGGACGACGAACTCTCGGACAAGGCTAGGATCTCGAATCATGCCCAAACGACCAAGTCCTTGATCGACAGATCGTAGGGACTGGCTTCACGGGCCCTGACACGAATTCCGTAGGAGAAGCTGCCGGAGCGGTGCATCCGGTAGCTACCTTCGAAGACGTGCCCGTCATCCTTGGCGCTGCCGACATCTTGCACCCCAGCATCGTGCAAGGGCACGACGTGCGAGTCCTCAATATCGGCACCGGTCACCGGCACGAGAATGAGTTCGACCCGCACCTGGTTCGGGCTCAAAGACCCCAGGGCCACCTCGACCTTGACGACGACGTTGTCGCCGACCTTGAGCCCGCTGAGATCCCCGACACGAGCATCTCGAATCGACACCGTGTCAAATCCATTCCGCAGCTCCTGCAGACGCTCCGAATGCGAACGCGCCGGCGAGAAGCGTTCTTCGCGCAAGCGGAACCAGTTGGCGCTCAGCGGTTTATAGGCAAGCTTCTCGTAGTCCTCGAGCATGCGATCGGTGTTGAAGAACTTGGGCACGGTCTCCAGCGAACGCTTCATCTTCTGGATCCAGCGGGCCGGAACGCCATTGGTGTCCTGCTCGTGGAAAGTCGGCAAGACACTCTCTTCCAGCAGCTGGTAGAGGGTGGCGCCGTCCATCTCGTCCTGCAGCCCTTGGCTCTCATAGCTGCGTGCGACACGGCCGATAGCCCAGCCGTTGGTATCGCCCTTCTCGTGTCCCTCGCACCACCAGCCATCGAGGATGGAAAGGTTGAGGCCACCGTTGGCTGCCACCTTCATGCCCGAAGTGCCCGAAGCCTCAAGCGGCCGGGTCGGGGTGTTAAGCCAGACATCAACACCGCGCACCAGGTAGCGAGCGAGTTCGATGTCATAGCCTTCGAGGAAGAAGATCTTGCCGAGGAAGGGTTCGTGCCGACTCATCTCGACGACACGCTTCAGGATTCCCTGCCCGTGGCCGTCACGCGGATGCGCTTTGCCCGCAAAGAAGATCCGAACCGGCCGCTCCGACTGGTTGAGAATGGCCGCCAGCCGTTCGGTGTCCTGGAACAGGAGATGGGCCCGCTTGTAGGGGGCAAAACGCCGAGCGAAACCAATGAGCAAGGCCCTGTGGTCAAGGCCATGCAGCATCTCCTGAAGCACGATGGGGCTATCGTTGCGCTCAAGGAAGTGCTTCTCCAAGCGCTTCTTAACGGCAGCAAGCAGTCGCTTCTTGGCGCGCTGCTTCAGATCCCAGAGCTCTTTGCTGTCCAGACCTTGGCTCCGAGCCTCGAAATCGTCGCCGAGCACCGGTCGCCGCTCGGCGCCCAGCATGGTGGCGAGCTCGGGTTCGGTCCAGGTAGGCAGATGCACTCCGTTCGTGACGCTCTGCACTGGGATTTCCGACTCAAGCAGCTCCGGCCAGAAAGGCGTGAACAGCGATTTGCTCACCTTGCCGTGCAACTTGCTGACGCCGTTGCAAACCGACGAGAAGTTGAGGGCGAAGTAGGACATGTTGAACGAGCCATTGTCGTCGTCCGACAGTCCGAAGCCGTAGAAACGATCCCAAGGGATACCGGCCGAGGTCGAAATGCCACCGAAGTAGCGCCGGATGAGTTCCTCGCCGAAGCGATCGTGCCCCGCCGGCACCGGCGTGTGGGTGGTGAAGACCGTGGTCCGCCGGACATATTCGTGCGCTTCCTCGAAGGTGAGCCCCTCTTCGCGCAAGAGCGTCGCCACCCGCTCCAAACCGAGGAAGGCAGCATGCCCTTCGTTCATGTGGAAGCAGGACGGCTCGATGCTCATCCGCTGCAAGAGCCGAACGCCACCGCGGCCCAAGACGATCTCTTGACGCAGTCGGTTCTCGCTGGAGCCACCGTAGAGATGCGCCGTGATCTCGCGATCTTCGGGGCGGTTCTCTTCGATGTCTGCATCCAAGAGATACAGAGGCACGCGACCGACATCGACGCGCCATGCGCGCAATTGCAGCTTGGACCCCGGCAGATCGAGTTCGATCAGGATCGGGTTCCCAGAGTCGTCACGCACCAGCGTCATCGGCAAATGCCGAGGATCGTTGTGCTGATCGAGGCTGATCTGATCGCCGTGGACCGTCAGCTTTTGCTGCATGTAGCCCTTCGAATAGAAGAGCCCGATCGCAAGCAGCGGGATATTGAGATCGCTGGCCGACTTCAGGTGATCGCCGGCAAGCAAGCCGAGACCACCGCTGTAGATCTTGAGCGACTCGTGGATGCCGAACTCAGCGCAGAAGTAGGCGACGGGATTGGCAGGGTTACGCTCGCGCGGCCCCTCCGGCCCTTCTTCGAACTGCGGCTTCTCATCGAGGTAGGCGTTCATGCGGTGCAGCACGCCTTCGAGTCTCGCCACGAAGTCCTTGTCCTTCGCCTTTTCCTCCAGGTCGCTGGGATAGACCTCCTGAAGGAAACGAATCGGGTTCGATTCGCAAATCTCCCAGCGCCGGGGAGAAACCTCTTCGAACAGCGCCGTGGCCTCGTCGTCCCAGCACCACCAGTAATTGCTGGCAAGCTTGATCAATCCTTCGAACTCACGCGGAATGCGCGCGGCCACGTCGAACGGGAACAGGCGAGGTCTCTTGGCCTCGCGGCGCGGCCGCACCGGCACGGGACGGTGACGCGGCATGGGCAGGACTTCGTCATCCTTACGTCCCCTTGCCGCCTCGATCGCCAGAGCCCAAGCCCGGTGGTAGTTCTGCAGGTGATCGCTCCAGCTCATACGCCTCGCAGCGTCGAGGCAGAGTTCGTTCAGATCCCCACGTTGCTCAAGCTCGGCGAGACGACTTTCAATGAGCTGGGAAACGGCCGGACCAAGCTCCTCGTAGGGCAGCTGCGTCCGCTTCAGCACATCAACGCCTTGCTCGTGGCCGAAACCAGCCGAGAGGCAGAAACGCCCAAAGCCCGCAAAGTCCGTGGTAACCGTCGGGACACCCAAGGCCAGACTCTCGTGCGGCGTGAAGCCCCAAGGCTCGTAGAAGGCCGGAAAGACCGTCAGATCGCTGGCCCGTAGCACCGCCTCGTGCGAAACATTGAGCAGGCCATCCTCACCTGACAGATAGACGGGAACCTGAAGCACCTTGACCTTGGAGCCCGGCGTATTGCTGAGCTCCACGCGATGGCAATAGCTGAGGATGGAGTCGCCCGCCTCGTTGAAGAGGTTGTGTGTCGAGACACCGAGGGATCCCGAGATCTCTTCGAGCGGCATGCGCAGGCGCTCGCCGACCTCCTGTTTGAGGCCGGAATTGCCTGACGGCACCAGCATGAGACCGAGGATTTTGCGTTTGCTGCGCCTCTCCAGCTCCGACAGCGCGTCCAGGTAGACATCGAGCCCCTTGTTGTGGAACTCGTAGCGCCCCGAGATCGTGACGATCGCCGCATCACTAAGGTCTTCACCGTGGAAGCGACTGGCCAGTTCGAGCACGCGGCGACGAGTTTCCTCTCGCCCAACATCGCCGGCCATCTCGTCGAGGACTTCAATGTCCACGCCGTTCGGCAGAAGAAGGTCGGGACGCCGGTAATGGAAGAGTTCGGCTTCCTGAGCCGTGACCTCCGAGATCGTGGTGAAGACGTCAACGGCGCGCGCGGCGCAACCTTCGAGGCTGTGCTGGGACCGAACGCCAAAGGCCTCTGCCAGCTCTTCCGGGCTCTGCCCAGCAAGACCTTGCTGGGGCGACTGCCCGGAGGCACTCAGATAGCGCCCGAGGGTCGTCGCGTGCGTGGTGAAGACGGTTCCGATCGAGGGGCGATGATGCTTCAGATAAAGGGCCCCGGCCGCGCTCAGCCACTCGTGAAACTGAGCCACCGCATCATGGCGATAGGGCGCAACGAACTCCTGCCAGTACTGTTCGATCACGATCCCGCAGGCGTGCCCGAAAAGCAGCGGCTCGAGGTATTCCCAGTCGCCAAAGAGCGAGTCGACCTGGAAACGCTCCCAAAGCTGGGCAAGCACCTGGTCCTTGTGCTCGTAGAGCCCGGAGAACTCCACGAGGATGGTCCTTGGCGCTCCGGGGATGCGCCAACGTCCGACGCGAATCGGCACGCCGAGTTCACGACAGGACTGGATCAGCGGGTCGAAGCCAGGCTCGTCGTCAAAAGGCTGTCCACCCTGCTCGTCCATCCGCCAGGGGCCGATGCAGATATAGTTGTCGCCCTTCTCTGCCACCATGGACTTGGCCTTGGTGGAAAGGACATTGTGGATGCCACCAATCTTGTTGGCGATTTCCCAAGATACTTCGAAAAGAGTCTGACCCAAGGGTCCTCCTAGACCATCTGTGCCGAGGGGGCGTCTTTAGAGCGTAGTAGCTCCGTTTTTGCGTCCCGGATCCGGCGTCCCAGATCCTCGATGACGTTCATGAATGCGATGAACGCATCGTGTGGTGTCTGGTAGGGGCTGAAGAATTTGTGGACCTCGCCGTCCGAGAGATACTTCGTCGACATGTAGTAGACGTGGTCTGAAGTCGTCAGCCGCCGCCAGGTCGACAAGAGCTTTGGATATTCTTCTCCGACAAAGCGGGCATCCGCCCCCATGCGGTACAGGGACTCGTGAGCTTCCCGCTGCATCGGGTTCCCCAGCCAGGCCGTCATGTCCCGCTCCGCATCAGCCCAAGACACCGGATGCGGCATATCCAGCCGTGCGATCGGGTCCTCACGCTCGGCAATCTCTCCCGGGGTAGCAAAGCCGAAGCGCGGATGGCTCAGGATCTGCTCGGGCAGACTCCGCATGAAGTCAAAAATGCCCGTCTCTTTCCACTGATGCTCGCCAAAGGTCTCGTAGTCCATGAACAGACCGACGTAGCTATCGTCTTCGGGCAAGCGATGCAGCCACTGCGCGAAGCGCTCGGCCGTCAACGGCCACTCGCTCCAACCCTGGTTGCTGAAGCGGAAGGCAATGTCGTCCGAGTAGCGGAAGGAGCGCAGCAGGGTCTTCATCTTCTCGCAGCCTTCAGGACGGTAGACCCGATGGGGACTGCGCCAGCCCATGAGATGCTCGGCCCCCTCCGCCAGGATGGCGCGGAAGCCCATCCCCTCGACGAGATGAGCAATGTCGTTATTGCAGACCAGCTCGGTGTTGCGGAAAGTCGTCGCCCGCTGACCGAAGAGCTTCTCGATTCGGTCACGGTGGGATGCGATCTGCGCCTCGAACTCCTTGAGATCTTCGGTGAAGCTCAGCGAGTGCTGCGAAGTCTCACAGAGGAACTCCACCGCACCGGTCTTGCTCAGATCCACGAAGCTCTGCAAGGCATCGGGAGCCCAACGCTCAAGCTGGTCGAGAACGACCCCACTTAGGGAGAAGGAGCAGCGGAAACGCCCCCCGTGCTTCTCGATGAGTTCAGCTAGCAGCTGGTTCATCGGTAAATAGCAGCGCTCGGAAACCCGGCGCAACAAGCGCTCATTCTCGTAATCGTCGAAGTAGCTCGAACTCTTACCGATTTCGAAGAAGGAATAGCGGCGCAGGCGATAGGGCTGATGCACCTGAAAATAAAAGACGACGTCGGTCACGAGACCATCTCCTCGTAGATGTCCTTGACCAGCTTGGCCGGGACCTCCCAGCGCAGCTCCTTAACCTCTGCCCGTCCCTCGCGACGCAGGACCTCACGCAGCGAACGATATCGAAGCACCCCAAGAATCTTGTCCGCCATATCATCCACGTCCCAGAAGTCGACTTTGAGGGCGTTGGTCAAGACCTCGGAGACACCGCTCTGCTTAGAGACGATGACCGGGACGTCCTGAGCCATGGCCTCAAGGGGCGAAATGCCGAAGGGCTCGGATACAGACGGCATGACGTAGAGATCAGCCATGCGATACATGCGATCGACCTCGGGGCCGCGCAGGAAGCCGGTGAAGTGGATGTGCCGGGCAAGGCCGATGCGTGCCGCGCGCTCGACCATCTCCGGCCACATATCGCCGCTGCCGGCCATCACGAACTTGACCTTGGGCTCAATATCGATAACTCGCCGCGCAGCCTCAAGGAAGTAGTCCGGCCCCTTCTGAAAGGTGATACGGCCGAGGAAGAGCACGATGGGTGCATCCTGATCCCGTTCCTTCGGCTTCTCGGGGAGAGCCTCTTCGCGCTGCCGCACCGCATTGTGGACGACACGGATCTTGCTCGGGTCAACCTCGTAATGCTTACGCAGCTTGGAAGCGGTAAAGCGACTGACGCAAACGATGCGATCGGCCGCCAGGAAGCCTAGCTGTTCGAGTTCGCGAACCCGAGGGTTGGGGGAATCGCCGGTCCGGTCGTATTCGGAAGCATGCAGGTGGCAGAGCAAAGGCTTGCCGGAAACTTCGCGGGCTACAGCGCCGGCCGCATACGTCATCCAATCGTGGGCATGGATTACGTCGAACTCCTCGCGCCGCGCGATCTCTCCGACGGAAACCGCGTAGCGCGCGACCTCAAGGAAGAGATTGGGCCCATACGCACCGGAGAACTCGAGCGCCTCACCAGAGCCAAAGATCTGGTCCACGGCCAGCTGGTCGAGCCCCGGAATATTGACGAGAGACTGACGCAGCTCAATAACGCTCTGCAGCCCCTCCTCCATATCGATGCCTAGATCCTCAAGGCTGAGCCCCCGACTCTCGAGCTTTTCGCGCAAATGCGCCTGGTAACTATTCTCGTCGAGATACGGTGAAAGAAGGCTATCGACAGCGAGCACTCTCAGGGTCTTAGCCAGATCCTCGACCCCTTCGCGCTCAAGCGCCTCGGAGCCAAAGACATCACTCAGGGCCGCGCGAAGCGGCTCCGAACTCTTACCTGCCAGCGCAGCCGCCGCTTCGACCTCGTAGCCCTGAGTCTGGCTCTCACGGGCTCGCCGGATAATCTCGGGGAACACGGCGCTATTACAGCCAACGATGCGGGCAACCTCGGGGTCTTCATCACCGTGGGCACGCGGGACCACAAAAGTCACGTCGACGCCATGATGCTTGAGTCCCTGCGAGAGGCCATAGCACGCGGTCCCTAGGCCTCCCGAAATGTGTGGAGGAAACTCCCACCCCAGCATAAGAACTCGCATCAGACGCCCTCCTCAATCAGGGCCTGCGCCCGTAGCAGCTCAGCTGCACTTACCGCATGCGCTATGGCCCCGCCAGCACGGTGCGGTGGATCACCCTCAAAGAGCTCCGAAATATGCTCCTGCCCGTAGCTGCGCAGGTGCGGCTCGAAGCCGTCAACCAAGTCCCGCAAGAACTGCTTTCGCGCCTTACTACGGCGATGAGAGCGCATGTAGGCCTCGACAAAGAAACCGAGCAGCCAAGGCCAAACCGACCCCTGGTGGTAGGCCTCGTCCCGCTCGGCCCGCGTCCCCTGGTATTTGCCCTTGTAGGCAGGGTTCTTCGGACAGAGGCTGCGCAGCCCACGATCGGTCAAAAGCGCCTGTTCGGCGCAGTGCACGATCTCAAGGCGCTGTCCCTTGCTCAGGGGGCTGAACTCAAGCGCCGCGGCGATGACCTGATTGGGACGAATACTCTCGTCACGCTCATCCCCCCGAACACAGTCGGCAAGGTACCCCGGCCCTTCGAGCCAGAAACGATCTAGGAAGGCCACCCCGACGCGCTTGCGCAGAGCCCCCCAATGCTTGGCCCGCTTCCGGGTCTCGGCGCTGGCTGCAGGCGCGTTCTTATAGAGGCGCTCAAGATACTGCAGGAGGAAGAACCAGAGCGCGTTGATCTCGACGGCGCAACCATGCCGCGAGGTAATCGGCCGCCCTTCGGCATCGTAGGCGTCCATCCAGGTAACGCTGCGATCTTCGCTGCCGGCATGGAGCAAATCGTCATCGCCCATATACACTGCGAAGTCGGTACCCTCGCAATAACGACTGGCGATCTCCTCAAGAACCGGGAGGTATTCGGCGTAGAGCCGTTCCTCCTCGCCACCGGCCTTCTGCCAGAGCCGCACGGCACGCGCCCACCAAAGGCTGGCGTCGACATTACCGTATTCACTGCGCTCGGCATCGGAGCCAAAGCGATCGGGCAGTAGGCCTCTCCGGAAGAAAGGCAGGGCCCCGCTTAGAACCTCGGCACAGGGCTCCAGCTCGCCAATCGCCAGGGTTAGCCCAGGAAGCGCCAGGAAGCTACTGCGGCCCCGCTCGATGAACCAAGGGAAGCCGGCGACCAGTCCGAGACGCCCGCTCTCGCTGCGGTGGAAATAGTTGTCGACGTGCCGCCGCAGGACACCGCCCGTGTCGATCTCAAGCTCGGTATTGCGGGTTTTGCGGCGATAGCTCTCCTCCTCCCAGAGGCGCAGCGGATCCCCGATCTCCTCCTCCAGAGAGGCCGCGACCACGATCTCGACCTCCTCATCCAGCCCCAGGTGCAGGATGCCTGGAGAGAAGTTGTCCTCCAAGCCGTCGTAACCACGCTCGACATCCTTGGTGTAGAGCTGCTGGCGATACCAGACCGGATCCGCCTCAAACTGGTAGGGCGCCCCCGCAATACGCAGCTGCATCGCAGGTAGCGACGCATAGGGCTGCATCCGAAACCCGTAAGCGAGCCTCTGCACTTTGGGATTAAGATCGAGGTTTTCCTCCGTCAAGCTCTCGGCCTGCCGGAAGGCCAGAAGGGGACGCAGGCGCAGCTCGATATCCGGCGCCGCGCCCTGGAGCCAGTAGCGGCAGAGCACCGTGCGCTGACCGCGCACCATCATGATCTCGCGGTGGGCGGTGACCCGCCCAATCCGGAACTCAAAGTGCGGGTAGGGCGTCAGCTCGAAGTTTTCGAAGCTCTTGTAGCCATGCGGCTCGACGACATCGGGATAGCGCGCCATCGACAGCGGGAAGGACTTACCGCGGCCATGCAGAGTCTCTTCGAAGCGGGACAAGAAGACGTGGCGGGCAGCATGTCCCTTAGGGCGCCCAACGAGGAGACCGTGGTAGCGACGGGTCGGGCACATCAGCACCGTGCTCGACGCGTAGCCGCCCAGCCCATCGAACTCGAACCACTCTCGAGACAAGCTTTTCTCGAGTTGAAGGACCTCCTCGCGGGTCATGTGAGTCAAGGTATTCGTCATCTTCTTCAGGCCGTCTAGGCTCCCGATCCTTGGGGGTCGATCCTTGGGGGGAATGCGCGTGGAAGCGAATGGGACACTCCGTGCGACACCACCAGGTTCGGATTCGGGCGGCGCGAGTATATGGGGCAGCCAGGGCCGCTCCCATAGGGAAAGCCAATGGCACCGCGCTCGCGGGGCTCCGGAGTTAGGCGAAAGAGAATGCAGGCTCTTAGGCCCTGGGTCGATGGCGAAAACAGAGGAATCGCCATTAATAGATGGTGAAGAAAGGGAAAGAGAGGCGGGGGCAGCACCGTCCCAGATTTGGCACCCTGCCCTTCGCCCAAATCCCTCAGGCCGCAGCGAAGCTCAGCCGTCAAGCTTGCGCAGCAGCTTCGCCGCCTGCTTCTTCACCCGGGCGAAGCGCTTGGCCCAGTCCCGCTTCAAAACCTCCTCGGCCGTGCTGCGGGCTGCCGCCCGATCCCCGGCCTTGAGCTGCGCCTGCGCCAGCGCCATCCAGCCCCTGGGGTCCTCCTCCCGGGTCCGCACCACCTGCTGCCACTGCTGTGCGGCGCTCTGCCAGTGGCCCAGCTCCTGCCAATGCTTTGCCAGCTTCTCGTGCCCCTCCGGCTCGTTCGGGCGGAGATCGACGAGGCTGGTCCAAGCGCGGAGAGCTTGGTCGGGACTTTGCTCTTCCCGACTCCCCAAGCTCTCGTAGCCGGCGAGATCCCAAGGGCAGGCGAGGATGCGCCTGAGGGCGACATCGATGATTTCCGTCAGCTCTCCCCTCTTCTCGCAGGCTTTCACCAGGAGCTCCCACGACTCCTTGTCCTGGCTTTGCAGCGTTAGTGCCAGCTCAAGCTGGGCAATCGCCTCTTTCGAGAACTGGCGAGCCAGGTAGATCCTGCCGAGTTCTTTGCGCAACAGCGGAGAATCCTCTTCAGAGTTCTTTGCCAGGGCATCGCGCTTAGCCACGAAGGCGTCGAGGTCAGGGAGGCTAGCCAAGACCCTGCGCAGAGCCCGCAGCGCCCTCGTCCGACGACTCCGATTCGGCCCGCAAGCGGCGATGGCTGCAAAAGCGGCATCCACCGCGCCGTCGTAGTGACGGAGATTACGGTAACTGTTTGCCAGCCAAAGGTAGTATTTACTGAGAGCCCCCGAGCCCAGGCCTCGATGCGGCCGAGTCCGCTGCCGTAGCCCAATCAGCTCCTTACACAGCTTGGCCGCCCGCTCCCAGAGCTCGGCATCATGGCAACGCTCGGCAAAGAAGGCGATCTGCTGCTCCCCCCAGCGCTGCTGCTTCTTGAAGAGCGCCACCGACTCATCGAGGAAGGCGCTCGCGGCCTTGCGCTTGCCGGTCCGGAACAGCGCCGTGACCTTGCAGGCCCGATACCTCAGGTTGAAGGCATCCTGCTTGAGCAGCTCTTCGACGAAGCCCAAAGACTCGCCCCACTCACCGAGTTTCTGTAGCCAGCCGACGAGCTGCCACTGGCCGCGGCTGCCCAACTGGCCCCTATGATCCAGCCCGCGAAGCACGTCCACGGCGCTCTGTTGCTGGCGCAGGCCCTCCCAGTAGTAGCTTGCCACCCGCTGGGCAATCGCTGGCGAGTCCATGTGTTCCTCGTGCACCCGACCAGCGACCTTGGCGAACTCGGCACGCTTTTCACCCCACCAGTATCGCTGGGAACTCCAGTAGAGCACGCCCATCCGGCGTCCACCATGGAGCAAGTCCTTCTCGAGTGCCTCCAAAACGACCCGGAGCATCCTCTCCGAGAGCCGAGCATCCAGGCGCTTCGCTTGGTGGCGCAGACGCCCCAGCGAATGGGCCAGCCGAGACGCGAACGAATAGCCGAGGCGCTCGTACCACTGCGGCTGCCTCTCGATCCGCTTGACGCAGAATTCGATGGTAGCCTCGGGGCCAGCTACCTGCTCCAGGCACTCGGCATAGTTGGCGACCAGTCGGACACCGCCCTGGAAAGCGAGACCGAGCACCGAGTCGAAGCGCTCCTCGCCAAAGCGCACAGCATCACTGCTCGCCCTCCGCAAGCTCGCATCCTTGTGCCCGATCTCCAGCAGCCTTTGGTAGAGCTGGAGGCTCTGCTGCAGCCGCTGCGGCACGGCGAAGATCTGCTGGCGCATCCTCTCAGCCAAAGCGAGGTAAAGCTTCTCCCCTTGGCCTAGCTCCATCGCGGCTCCGTTGCGCAGTGCTTCCATCCCGACAGCGTAGAGCCGCTCGTTCCAAGCGATCCGCTCATCGGCATTCTGCTGCAGCTCAAGCTGCAGCTGCACCAGCCGCTCGGCGGCGCGATAACGCCCGAGCTTCTGCATCCAGCCCATCAGCTGATCGACATAGGTGGAGCTTCGCCGATCGAAGCGCCCATCCTGCGGGAGCGCGTAGACGCCCAGCGCCGCCCGTAGGGTCTCGATGGCTTTTGCCGTCGCCCCCTGGCTGTTCTGAACCCGGGCCAAGCACCCCGCGACTTGCAAGGCATCAAAGGGATCTCCATCGAAGCCCGAACGCAAGAGCTTCATCGCCCGCACCCGCTCTCGGTCGACGCGCGGGGGCAGCTTGCCCATCCCGGCGAGCATCCTCGCCAAGGCCAGCTTTTCGCCCTCCACATATTCGCCGGGCCAGGCCGCGCGCATGGCTGCGATCGCCGCCTCCTCATATTGCTGCCTCTGATCGAGCACCTTGGCTGCCCGCGCCAAGACCACGCACTCCAACAAGCGCAGCGCCCGGCGATCCGTAGCGTTTTTGGCTGCGGCGATGCGCTGGCTCAGCTCCTGGCGCAGCGGATCGAGAGTCGCCTCCTCATGCACCTGATCGATCATCTGCTGCAAGCGCTGCAGCAGTGCATAGGCCGCCCCAGGAGCAAGCCCACGCAATCCACCGATAGCTGGTGCAAGCACTCGGAAGTCCTTCGTCTGGCGATAGAGCCGCTGCAGCTTCCACAAGTGTTGCTGTGGTCGACTCGACTTCTCGAAGAGCAGCTTGGTCGCGAGCAGGAGTTCGGGACGCAGCGAACTCGACAAACCCGGAGCCTCAGGTCGAAGCCGGTAGGACTCGTTCAAGAGCATGCTCCCCAGCTCATCCTCGTCCATCCTCTGGAAGCGCCGCTCCAAGCTCTGGTGACGCTTCGCGTCCTCCTTCAGCACGAGATACCACTGGCTCAAGACCTGGTAGTCCTTTTGCCTCAGAGCATCGCTCCTCGCCAGCTCTTCGAAGAGCTGCGCCGCATCGCTCAGCTTCCCGCGCTCGGCTCTAAGCATGCCCAGAGCCAGCCGCCAACGCGGAGCCAGCTTGTCCGCCTTGATGTACTGGCCGAGTTGCTTTTCCAGCTCGTCGACACGGTCAAGCACCACAAGCAGTCGGAAAACCTGCAGCTTCCAATCGGCAGCTTTGGGCTGCTCAGCGTCGAAGCGGCGCAGTAGGCGCAAGAGTTCATCGGCGAACTCGCTGGGAGCCTGGCGCCGAAGCGCAAGGGCAGCGAGCACGGTCGCCAGCCGCTCGCGGAGCAGGCGCGGTGCCGCAGCAGACTCAGCGTCTTTCGGTTCCGGCAGCGAGAGCAAGAACTCCTTGGCGGCAGCACTGAGCTGCGCAATGTCCTGTCCGGCCTGAGCCGCGTAACCGAGCTGCTCGAGCCGCAGCCAGTCCGAGTAGGGCGCTTGCCGATTCGCCGCCTCCTTGGCCAAACGCTCGGCAAGGCCCTGCTGCATACGCCGCTCGGCCTCTTTGCGGTGCTTTGCCAGCTCAGCTCGCGGCAGCTTTTCGTAGTCCTTGGCTTCCCCCATTTCATGGGCGAGCCGCAAGCGCTCCAGCTGCTTGCCGAGCCAACGCGCCCGCTTTGCCGCACGCAAAGCCTGGGCCTCGGCGCTGCCTTCGCTGCTCAGTGTCAGAGCGACGAGGCTGCACAGTTCTTCTTCAAGCTCCGAACTCCAGTTCTGCCGCGCAAGCCTGGAGGCGAGCTGCGCCGCGAGCCGGGCCTGATAGCGCCCCTCTGCGCCCTGAACTTGGGCGCGGAGGAAATCGCAGGCCTCTTGGCCACGGCCACGCACATCGAGGATGCGCAGGAGGAAACTCCCAACGCGTACCCGCTCGCTATCGACCTTGGCCGCCAAGAACCGCGCGCGCAGTCCCGCAGCCAGCTCCTCGAAGGCAGCGTCGGCCAGCGCAGCGCCCCGCCAGTCGATCCAAGAGATGAAGCGCTCAAGCTGCAGCAAGGGCAGTTTGGCGACCGCGCCCTTCTCCCGCAGCTGCGCCAGCAAGGCCGCCCTCGTCGGGGCATATTGCTCCGTCCGCTGGAAAAGGCGGTGATTGAGGATGCTCCCGGTATAGTCATAGCGTGTCCGATCCCGTCGGCTCATCGCTAGCGCCAGCTTGGCCAAGGGCTCCCGCAGTGAGAGTTCGATGCGGCGGCCACGCCAGTTCCAACCCCTACCCAGGGCCAGCTGAACGGCAGCCATGAGCCGCGCTTCATCCTCAGCAGCGGCTTTCTCGGGCAAGCCTTGCTGCAAGCTCTCGAGGATCCACTGATCCGTCTCTGCTGCTTGATCGAGGAAGAGGCGCAGAGAGCCCCAGCGCAGGTAGGCGCTACGGCCTTGCGGCTTCTCCGCCACCCAGCTGGCAAGCGCCGCTTCGAGTTCCTTAGAGAGCCGACGGGCAAAGAGCGCATCGGTGTAGCTCCGCCAGATGGCATCTCGCTCAGCGGGAGCCCAGCTGCGCGCCAGCAGGTCTTTGGCCAAGCGCATCGCCGACTCGACGCGTCCGAGTTCGAAATACAGTGCCAGCCGCTGCCTATGCACCCAAAGCTCCTCTGGGTAGCTAGCGGCCAGGCTGGAGAGGATTCGCTCGGCTTCGTCATCGCGCCGTAGCGAACGCAACAGATCTAGGACTCGGCGCTCGGCCGCCAAGACCAAGGTACGGCGAAAGCCCTCGGCGGCTCCCGCATAGACAGGCCGCAGCGCTTTCGCCACCCGCAGCTGCTGCGCCGGCGCCAGCCCTTTCTCCGCCAAGGACCAGAGCAACTCCGCCTGGGCAATCGCCCCCTCGCCCTTGGCCAGGGTTCTGGCAAGGAGCTGCTGGTAAGCCTTGGCAAAGTCCAAGCCTCGCCGTGAGGCCTGGAGCAAGATCAGACGCATCCACGCAAGAGCCTTCTTGTCCCGGCCCGCGAGCTCGGCAAAGGCCTCGAACTGCTTCCAGGACTCGTCCCAGCGCTGCGACCTCACAGCGTGCAATAGCAGGGCAAAGTGGTCGGCGAGCCGAGCCTTGCCGCCAAGGATGCGCTGCCGGGCTTCAAGCCACTTGGCATTGGCAGCCGGCAGCATGATGCTTTTCCCGGTGATGGCATCGATCCGTTGCTGGATCCGGCTCCAGAACTCCGGCGCCGCAGGGGCGCTAACCGCCAGCAAGAACTGCTGCACGCGGCGACCCTCGCCATCAAATCGCTCGATTCGCCCCGGCCACCAGAGACCAGCCACCTGGTGGAACTCGTGCATTTCGTAGTGCCGGATCTTGCGTTCGCTGACGAAGACATCGCGGCGCAGCACCACCTTGCGCTCGGTATCGATACGCCAGATCTGCGACTCCAAACCCGGCGCCGGAGCTACGAAGCGGAGGGTCAAGACGGCGCCCTTCTCCTCGATCAGCTCCAACTTCCACTCGCGGAACAAGCGCAGGAGATCGCTCAGTGAGCCATCGACGAGCTGGAAGGGCACAAAGCGAGCATCCTCCTCGCTGGCTGCCCGGCTGCGACCAAACCCCAAGGCATTGGCGATGCCGCGACGCCCGCGGTCCAACCACGCCCAGTGGATTTCGGCGGGAGCACGCTGGCTTTCGACGAAAAAGCTAGCGCCATGGAAATGCGCCAGGATCCGCCAAGACAGGTCCTTGGCTTTACCCTTGGCCCTTGCCCCGGCATGAACGGCACCAGCGCTGAGCTGCAAGCGCAGGCCCTGCTTTGGATCACGGAGCTTTGGACGACGGTCGAGCGAGCGCAGCACCTGGAGGATTCTCGCATCCCACCTGGGCCTTAAGACTTCGGGCGCACGCTTGGCTGCCTTGGCCAGGCTCGGCACCGGGAAAGGCAGCCCTTGATGCCCAAGGAACAGCAGATCCTTTGCGGCAAGCTCAGGGCCAAAGCGCTTGTCAGCAGTGAAAACGCTCACACCCTGACCGATAGATCGCCGGCCGCGCCCCCCGGTCCGAGGAGCAAAGGCGGTTGCCGGAAGGGCCAGCTGGCTCGGCTGCGGCGAGGGAATGGAGGGAGCCCCCACGGGCTTCGCTGCCGCGACAGCATCCGTCTCCTCGGACTCGACCCGCTGGTAGCTCTTGGCAAGATTGACGCCCCGGTCTATCCCCCGGCCGCCCGCCCGGCCACCAGACTTCAGCCTGCTCTCCGGCAGAACCGAGCCCAGGCTCCCGGTTTCAAACTCGGAATCCATCACCCGCAGCGCCAGGGCCGGCGCCGGAACCTGCCCACGATCCAAGCGCGGCGGCCTGGCCAGCGGCGGCATGATTTCCGGAGACAAAAGATCCCGCCCGAGCTTCTTCAGCTGGCCACGGAAGGCACTGTACAGGTTCTGCCTCCAGCCCTGAGAGAGCCGCATCTGCTCGCGCAAGGCCTCCAGCCCCACCTTGTCCCGGGCCTGAGTGAAGAACTCCTCGCCATCGCGCATCGCAACGCGCCGCTTGAGGCCATAGCGCTCCCGCTCCTCGTCACTCGCCAGCACCAGGAAGGAGGTGTAGGGAGTCATGATCCCGAACCTTGCACTCAAGTCGATGATCTCGGCCCGAACCGGCTCGCTAGCACCCTGCGACAGCAGGTACTCGATGCGGCGCCTGGCCCAAAAGCGCGGGAGGAAGCTGTTTCCGGCGTCAGCCGCAGGCAGGGTCAGCTCCGTGCTGAACTGGAGCTTCTCGCCGTTACGAGTCCCGGTGACGAGGATCCGGCCCTTCGCCTCGGCCTTGCCCGGCAGATAGCGGCCGAGCACCAACTGCTGCCTGCCGGCCGCGAGATGGGGCAGAGGCTCGGGATGAACGCTCGCCGTCCGAATCCCTTCGAAGCGCAACTGGAGGTCTTTGAGCGGCGGACGGGCCATCTCGCTCAACAGATCCCTAGCGCTCGCCACTTCGTCGCCCTTGGCCCTACGCAGCGATCCGCCGCCTAGCTTGGCCATCGCCGCCAAGACGAGTTTCTCGTAACTCGACGAGTCCGCCACAGCGTGGAAGATCGCCTGCACCTGATCGGCCTTACCGGCGATGCGCAGGGCATTTGCTGCGGCATCGGCGCTTCCGGTCGTGCCGATGCCGTCACCGATGTAGACCACATGCTCCTTGCTCTTCGTCTTAGCGATCACGTCGTCAAGCAAGGCGTCCAGATCTTGCCAACCCAGGGGGTAGCTGTCTTCCAGCCACTCAAGGGCCTTGCGTACGTTTTCCTGAGTGGCAGCAATCGGCTCCGCACAAAAACCTCGAACCTTGACGTCGCTGGCCGCCAGCCGGAAACGATCCTTGGGACCGAGCTGCCCCAGCAATGCCCGCACGAACTTGAGCTGCGTCGTCCTTCGTGAGGCCGCCTCCATCGACGCCGAGCTATCGAGGTAGATATGCAGTCGCAGCGGCTCGCCTTCGGGAAGCAGCTCACGCTTCCAGCCGCCACGACTCTCCTCCGGCGCCTCCAGCAAGAGCATGAAGTAGCCCTCGTCGCCGCGACGGTGGGTAATCCCCCGAATCCCCTGCTTCGCCGCCAAGTCGATGCGCAGCTCGAAATCGCGATCGGGAGAATACTCTTCGGCTTCGAACTCGGCGGTGGCCAGGTGCTCTCCCTGCCGAACCCGCAGCTGGTGCGACGGGCTTGAGATCGCCCGCATCGGCATCGCCGATTCGACACTAACCTTGAGCGCTAGCTCCCTCAGCGGCCGTGCCTGCAGCAGCTCACTGCGCAAGGCATAGCGGTAACGATAACTCTGGCCCTCGAGCGGCAGGACCTGGGTGTAGCGAATGCGGATGCGCTTCTCACTACTGGGCTCAATCGGAAAGATGCGAGCCTTGAAGAGATTGCCGCCACTCCACTCAAGCAGCCCGGGATCCTTCTTGCGCCGGAGCAGGTCCTCGTAGATCTGGCGGGCGCGGGCCCGCTCGACGATGTCGGCATCGACCCGCTCTCCAGCGATCCAAACGCTAAAACCACTAACCGAAGCATCGGCCGGTAAGGGAAAGTAGAAAACGCCCTCGAGCTGCTCCTTGCTACTGTTGACGAAACTCTGCTCGACCGTGGTCTGCGCGATCTGGTCTCGAATCACGACGTCGACTCGGTGGTAGCCAACAGCGAGAGGCAGGTCGCGACCGTCGACCTTGGCCAACAGCGAGCCCATCGCCTCGTCGCTCATCGAGCTGCGATAGCCGAGCAGCCAACGCGGATCCTCCCCGAGCTGGGTGACCTTCTCGGGCCCGGCTCGGAAGAGCGCTCGCTGAACGAGCTTCTTGGCAAAAGCGCCCGGCCCAGTGAGCTGGAGCGGACGGCCCTTCGCCGGCTTCAGCTCCACATCGCCCCGGTAGAGCTTGACCTGCCCCTTTCCCTGCAGCTCGATCATCGCCGAGGGGCCAAGGAGCAGTCGACCGCCTCCCTGCAGGGAAAGCTCGATAGCACTGGCGCTTCGAGCCATGGGCCAAGAGCCTCGACTGGAAGCCCCTGCCCGAACAAGGTCACCAGGGAAGAGCGCATCCTTCGCCGCCAAGAGAGTCCAGCGTTCGTGGCCCAGAGGCCGGACGAAGGCAGCGCCCTGCAGGTCCAGCACCGTCGCCAAGCGTGCGCCCGGCTTCAGGCTCTCCTGCCCCTCTTGGCTCGGCCAGATAGCAGCGGCCAAGGCGAATATTGGAAGGACGAAGAGCAGGCGCAATCGAGAGAGCTGCATTTGGATCACTCTTGTGAGGTAGCAATGGGTGGCAATTCGAGCGCCGAGAACGCGCCTAAGAGAACGAGGTTCCGCGAGCAGCGGGAGTCACAGCCGCCCTTTCCACCAAACTCGCTCTTCCTGCCGCTAGTGATTCACTAGTGATATGACCTAGCAGAGGCAGGGCAAGTTAAGCCGAAAAACCCAAGCCATTGAAGGAACCTGATGCCCAATGGGCCCAATCTCCACTTCACATGGGCGAAAAAAGCATTGCGGCAAGCGCCAAGCCTTGGACGATTGAGTCAATCAATCTGCAATGAGGCAGAGACCTTTAGCATCACGCCCTCACTCTCCAGGAAATACGACATGAGATGCCCTCCCCGTGCCTGGCCGCTCGCTGCGGTCTTCCCTGCCCTAGCCTTATGCGTTAGCCCTCTGAGCGCACAGACCGAACGCGCCACCCATCTGATCTACCAGTTCGACGGACCCAATCTCGGCGCTTGGGCCGATCTCAAGGTTCGCGGCGCTGGCGACATCGACCAGGATGGCTACGCCGACATCATCGTGGGCGCGCCGAAGGACGGAACCAACGGCTCCGAGTCCGGCCGCGTCGACGTCATCTCAGGACGTGACGGCAGCCTGCTCTACCGCTTCGAAGGCTTCAAGAAGAAGTGGGACCGCTTCGGCTGGTCCGTGGACGGCGGCCGCGATGTCAACCTCGATGGGCACCCGGACTTCGCCATCGGCGCCTGGGGCCACGACAAGAACGGCTCAAAGTCGGGAGCTGTCCAGGTCTTCAGCGGCAAGACCGGCAAGGTACTCTGGACCTTCTATGGTGACTCCCAAGACGACTACTTCGGCGAGTCGGTCCGGCTGATCGGCGACATGAACCGCGACGGTCGCGCTGAGATCGCGGTCGGCGCCCCGCAAAACTACAAGGGGAAGGGCTACGTCCGCATCTTCTCCGGCAGCACCGGCAAGGTCCTGCTAACCGTCAGGGGCTCCTACAACTCCGGCACCTTCGGCCACGGCCTCGCCACCCTCGAGGACATCAACTTCGACCTGAAGCCCGACTTCGCCATCGGCGCCCCGGGAGAAAGCTCGAACGGCAAGAACTCGGGCAGCCTCTACATCTTCTCGGGCACCGGCAAGCTGCTGAAGCGCATCACCGGCAAAAAGGCTGGCGAAAACTTCGGCTGGCACGTCGACGCCGTTGGGGACGTCAACCGCGACGGCCGCCCCGACATCATCACCGGCGCCCCCTTCGCCAACGCCAAGGCGGGGTATGCCGAGGTCCTTTCCGGCGCCGACTTCCGCACCCTGCATAGGGTCTCGGGCAAGCCTGGTGACGAGCTCGGCCGCACGGTCAGCCACGTCGGCGACCTCGACCGTGATGGCAACTGGGAGTTCGCCGTCGGCACACATCCGGCCAGCGGCCCCGGCTACGTCTTGGTCATGGACGGCAAAAGCGGCAAGCAACTGATGCGCTTCGTCGGCAAGAAGAAGAGCGACGGCTTCGGCTGGTGGATCGGCGGTCCTGGCGACGTCAACGGCGACGGCACCCCGGATATCGCGGTCAGCATCCATGGCCGCGGCAACGGCTCGATCGAGGTCTACTCGGGCAAGCGACTGGATTTGAGCACCGACAAGCACGCCCTCTCAATCAGCAAGAGCCAGAAGCAGGTCTTCACGCTCTCGGGCGGCACGCCGAATGCCTACTACTTCGTGACCGGCTCGCTCAGCGACACCCGCCCCGGGACCTGGATCGCCGGCACCCTGATCCCACTCAACCTCAACGGCGACATCTATTTCCCGCTGACCCTCGAATACCCGAACGGCCCGTTCTTGAAGAACAACCTGGGCACCTTCGACTCCAAGGGACGAGCAACGGCAGCCTTCATCACCTCGCCGGTTTCGGCTCCGCTGCTGGGACTGCGCATCGACCACGCCTGGGTCGAGTTCGGCGGAAACCTGCTCAAGAAGGCGAGCAACCCGGTGCCCCTGCGCCTGGTTCCCTGAGTCTGGTTCCCTGAACCTGGTCCGCTAAGAGGATCCAGCAGCCCCTCCTGCGAGAGAGAGATCCGCAGGAGGAGGCTTCCAGAAGGCGCCCGGTGCAACGAGCGGCACCTGGCGCCTTCTGCCCTGAGTAGGGCGAAAAAAAAGCGATCTAGCCAGCGCTAGGCTCGACGACCTGCCCCTCGCCGTCCTCCGGCAGATGCGGATCCGAGATCGGGCCTGCGGCCGCATCCGCATCCTTCTCCGCCACCAGCCCCAGCCGCATCCCCAGTTCAAGCGCCAAAGCCCGGTGATCCGCGGCCCCATTCGATTCCGGGGCATAGCGGAGGATGCTCTGGCCGAAGCTGGGCGCCTCGGCAAGTTTGATGTTGCGCCGCACCCGCGTCTCCAGCAGCAACGCCCCAAAGTGGGTTTGGATTTCCTCGACCACCTCTTGCGCCAGCTTGGTCCGCGCATCGACGAGACAGGCTAGGAGTCCGAGTATGGACAGCTTCGGGTTCAGCCGCTTGCGCACCAACTCGATGACCTCCATCAGCTGGGTCATCCCCTGAAGCGCGAAGAACTCGGCCTGCACCGGCACCAGGACCTGCTCTGCCGCCGCCAAGGCATTGAGCGACAGAACCCCCAGCGAGGGGGGGCAGTCGATGAGCACCAGATCGGCTTTGGCCTCTTTTTCCCAGAGATCCAGAGCATCGCGCAGCAAGAGTTCACGACCAATGGTGTTGGCGAGCGCTTGCTCCGCCCCCGCAAGATCCGTCGAAGCCGGGAGTAGCTGCAGCTTCTCCTCGGGCCTGGCCAGCAAGCAGTCGGCGATGCTCTGGTTTTCGACGAGCACGTCGTAGATCGAAGCCTCCGGCAGTTCCTCGCCCTCGCCGGTCAAGTGCAGGGAGAGGTTGGCTTGGCTGTCGATATCGACAAGCAAGACCCGCACACCAAGCTCTGCCAGCGCGGCACCGAGATTGACCGCCGTCGTCGTTTTGCCGACACCGCCCTTCTGATTCAGGATCGCTACTCGCCGCATGACATCCCCCCACCTATCCAAGGCTCAGCCCCTCGAAGAAAGCACCTGGGTCCTCGAGCAGCAGCGGCTGCTCCCTCTGGATCCCGGCACGGACAAAGGGCTCTCCCCAGGCCTTTCCTACCTGGACTCCGAGCGCCGCGTCACGTTGCCGAGCCCGCTGGGCGATGTCCAGACCACCGGGTAGATGAGCCCTCGACTCACCGGGCGCAGGGATCTGCGATCCATGCATTCGGATCAAGGCCTCCTTCTCGGTCCACGGGAGCCCAGGCACAAAAACATGGGTCGGCGCGACGCTGCCCAGGCAGTCCAGCCAGTGCCAGAGCGGTAGCTCCGCCACCGCCAAACGCAGCTCGGCCCCGACGGCGGCATGATCGGGATGGGCATCGACGGGATGAGGACCAAAGACCGCGTCGTATATGCCACTCGCCAGGGTCTCTCTGAGCCATGAGGCCAGCCCCGCTTCTTTCCCCAGCCCACCATCAGGCAACTGCGCCCAGGCCAGGCAGCTGCCGAGTGGATCGAGCGCCCGCCGCGCTTCGTCGCATCGCGTGCCCCGCTGCGGCTGCCGGGTGCCGCCTTCGCCATCGGTCAAATGCGCGAAGACCAAGTCGTGCCCGGCCCGAGCAAGGGTTAAGAGGACCCCGCCCATGTGCACCTCGAGGTCATCGGGATGCGGCGCAAGCAACAGGACGCGTGCCACCTCAGTCCACGTCAGCGAGCCGGACGACCCGGTGCGTGCAAGCAAAGGGGTCCGCGTGTTCGACCAGGTCCTCGACGAAACGGTGACCGTTGCGCACCAAGAAGGGTAGGGCAGGCAGCACCCGCTCCTGCAAGGAGCCGCGAGGGAGGAGCCATGCAGAGAGACGCCGCGCATGCTGGCGCCAGACCCCCGAACGCCCAGAGCGCTGCCGAGCGATCTTCTCAGCGATTTTTCGGGCCTCGGTACGCGAGCGCGAAGCGAGCTTGGCCATCGGCAGAACCAGGTTGCGATCGAGCTCCGCAACGCCCGGCTCCAACTCGCGCAGGCCCTTCGCAAAGTCCTCCGCCAAGTTGCGCAGTTTCTCCTCAAGCAAACCGGTCCCCTCGAAGAACTCGGTCTGCGACCCTCCCTCGCGCTCAGCAATCAAGTCCTGGAGGTGCCGGGAGCCCTGCTGCAAATCCTGCACACCGATCTGCCACCGTTCGAGAAACTCGTAGAGCTTGTCGTCCACGTAGGTGAAGGAGGCCCTGGGGATCAGTGGTGGCCGCGGCACGCCAAAGGCACCGTAGATGCCACCGGTGAGCGCCAGATACTGCAGCTCACCGGGGCCAGCCACGAAGGCCAGGGTGGGGAGGATGCTGTCCTGCCACAGGTTGCGGTGCAGGACGCCAGGGCTGAGCCGCCCGCCATCGGGAAGCGGCGCTCCATCCGGGAGCGCCGACCGCTTGCCACCCCCTGGGATGTGGAAGCTGAACGCGGTCTCCGGGTCGACGGTGACATCGAAACCGCGGGCCAGAAGCTCACAGACACTGCCCTTGAGCACTCCTCGCACCTCTTCGCTGCGCAGGTGAAAGTCCGCAAGCAGCTCGCGCGTCTCGGAGGGCAAGCAGTAGGGCTCAAGCACCAGCAGGCCCCGCTCACCAAAGTGATGAAAGAGCTGGCGGGACAGCTGTTCGGCCAGTGTCTCCCGCTCCGCTTGCAGCTGAAACAGCGCCGTCTCCCTGAGGAACTCATCGGTCTTGGGCAAGAGGTCGCGCGCTTCGGCCAGGGCGCTGCGTAGCTCATCACCAAGAGCAATCCCATCGAGGGGGCGCCCGGTCGATGGCAGACTGAGGCGCAGCCGCTGCACATCGAAAGCCGGATTCACCAGCCAACTGTGGTTGGCCTCGGCCCAATCATGATCCTCGGAATGGTTCCAAAAGATGGTCACGATCTCGGGCGCCCCCGGAAGGGCCCTGAGCTGTTCGGCAAGCCGTAGCGCCGTCGCGATCTTGTGGAAGGTGTAGAGCGGACCACCCAGCAGCCCCGGCTGCTGACCCGTAACGATGGCCAAGCAGCCAGGCTTGGCAAAGCTCGTCGCCGCGTCCCGCACCTCCTGCGGTGGGTCGAAGCGCTCGGCGTAGTCCGCGAGCCCCCTGGCGATGCCCTGGCGATAACGCTCGGGCCCAGTGTAGTTCCGACGCCCCTCACACATGCGCCACAAGGCGGCGGGCTCGGCCGGGCGCAGCGGCAATAGCCCCCCCAGGGCCGGATCGTTGGCCTGAAAGGCCACGAAGAGGTTGGGGAAGTCGAGGTGCTCCAGCGGAAGCTCAGCGAAGATGCGCATCGAAAAGATCAAACGAAAGCGAAAAGCGGAGCCGGAGTATGGCGCCAAGCCTGGGACAATCCGAGCAAGAGCCAAAGTCTGGACGCCAAAGAGCTGGGAAGTGGAAACGGCCAGCAAGACTAGGGCAACGCTAAGGACAGGGGCCAAAACATCCGTGGCTTGCGACGGTGATCACGCCCGAGTAGCCTGGCGGCCTTGCCCTCTCTCCCCCGTCACACCCTCACGACCGCCTGGCTCGCCGTCGTCCTGGCTCTTCTCCTTGCTGTCCTGCCGACAGGGAAGCTGACTCTATGCCTGGGCCATGACGGGCACATGGGGCTCGGGGCATTCGGGTCGGCACCGGCCTGCCATTGCCAGCACGAGCACCAGCACGAGAACCAGCACGAGGGGCCCCAGGAACGAGGGGGCGCAGCCATAGCCGTGCAGCGGCTCTGCCAAAGCGACGAGCACGACAGCGGCGACTGCCAGGACATCAGCATCGATCTGCCCCAGCTCTGGGTCTCGGCAGAACGAAGCCACGAGCTCTCTTCGGAGCAGCTCTCGCCACAGCCGATGCCGGCCTTTGCTTCTTGCCTAGCTGCGGCCCTCGTCCTCGCTCCCTTCGAAGAGCAGGAAAAGGCATGGCCGCCGCCTACACAGAGCCGCGCAACACGCCAAGAGCTCGATCAGCTCCGCAGCGTCGTCCTCCTGATCTGAAGCTGAACTTCAGCGCCATGGGGCATGAGCCCGAAGGCGCCGTTCGCCATTCGGCACAGCCAGGGAGCAATAGCTCAGCGGGTCTAGCAGCTTGCTAGGTAAGCGTTCAGGAGGAAATCGTGATTCGATGCGCAGGGGCCGTAACAGAGAGGGCCAAAGCGAATGAGCTCGGGCAATCGCTGGTGAGAGGATTCACCACACTTGTCCTATTGCTGCCTTTGAGCAGCTGTGCCTTCCAGAGCTACCAAGCAAGTGATCTCGACCCAGAGATCGTCGCCAAACTCCTGTCGGAGCGACGGACGGCTCTCTCTCTGCTGCGCCAGGAGCAAAGCCGTGACCAAGCGGGGGCTCTGAGCTTCGCCGAGGCCGCAGACCTCCTCCGCACTCGGAGCCCGGCCCTGGGCCAAGCTCTCACCCGCTATCGATCCGCCGTGATCCGTGCAGGCATAAAAACCCCATTTCCCAACCCGGAGATCGAATTTGGCCCCGAACGCGGCTTCGCTGCGGACCTGGCCTCACCTCGCTGGTCCGGCTTCTTCAGCTTCTCTTGGGCTCTGCCGCTGAGCGGCCGCCGCGGAGATCTCGACTCGGTGCACGCAGCCCAAGCCGAAGCAGCGGCCATCGATGCCGTCGGCACCCTGCGTGAACTCTACCTGGAGCTACGCCACCGCTACCTGCATTTTCTCGTCGCCAGCGAACGCGAACAGGTGCGGGCACGACTGCGTGATGCCGCCGCCCTATCCCTACGCACCGCACTTGGCCTGGTCGAAGCCGGAACCGCAACCGCGCTGCAGACTTCGCTCTTCCGTCTTGAGCATGCTCGCGAACGCACCCGCCTACTCGACGCGCGCAGTGAACGCCAAAAGGCTCAGTCCGAACTGGCCCAGCTCCTCGCCGTCCAGGCAGAGCTGCTGCAAGCACCAGCGCTCTCCTCCGCGGTCAAAGGGCCCAAGCTCTCCAACCCCGGCGCCATCGAGAGGAAGCTCCTCGAGGCCTGGATCATCGATCACCCGCAGCTGCAGCGACTCCGTGCCGAGTACGAAATCGCCGAACGGCAGCTTCGCCTCGAAATCAGCAAGCAATACCCCGACCTCGTCCTGGGCAGCGGCCTCTCCAGCGAGACCGGGGACAAGAAACGGGTCCTGGGTCTGAGCCTCGGCATCGCCGTGCCGATCTTCGACCAGAACCAAGTCGGGATCGCCGAAGCGCGGGCCCAGCGCCAAGAGCTGCGTAGCCAATATGAAGCTCTGGTGCACAGCATCCTCGCCAAGGCGGAGCTGGCCGCGAAGCAGCTAACCCTGCACCGGGAAAAGCGGAGAATCCTCGAAAAGGAAGTGCTCGCTGCCGCCCGCGACAACGTCTCCATCGCCCGCCAATCCCTTGAGGCGGGCTCAGCCGGAAGCATGGAGCTGCTCGACGCCGAGCGCAGCCTGCGCGAGATCGAGGCCGAGCTACTTGAAGCCCGACTGGAAGAACTCGAAGCCGGGGCCGAACTGGAGCAAGCCCTGGGACGACCACTCCTGCAGCTAGCGGGAGAAAGCTCCCTGGAAGACAGCAAGTGGAGTGACGCGGAAGAACTCAACAAAGCAGCTGAGCGAGAGAAAACAGCGGAAGGAAGGAGCGAACGATGAAGGAATACAGCAAGAGCCATCTCTGGGCCCTGCCCATCACCGCAGCCTTCTGCACCGTCCTCGGCCTGTTTGTCGGCCAGGGCCTCGGCAAGGACAACGGCCCCGCGAAGGAGGAAGAGAGCGGCAGCGCTCAGGAGGCAAAGCACCTGTCTCCGGCCACCCTGCGCAATCTCGGCGTCAGCGTCGCCCCCCTCAAAAAGACCAACTTCACCCAAACGGTTCCTGTCGCCGCCGTCGTCGTCGAAACCCCTCGAACCCGGCAACCGGTCTTCGCCCCGATCGGGGGCCGCATAGCCGAGATCCACGTAGATCCCGGCCAAAGCCTCGCTCCCGGCGCACCGGTGCTCAGCATCATCCGCGAGCCCATGCCCCGCCCGACCCTGAGCTTCACCGCCGATCTGCTGCGGCCAGCCCAGGAGAAACTGCATGAAGCCAGCCTTGAGCTGCGCCGCTCCCGGGAAGAGCTGCGCATCGCCAAGGCCGAACTCGAACGAATCGAACGCTACACCGGTAAGGGCGGCTCGGAGCAGGCTCCCCTACTACCAAAAGAGCGAGCAATCGAACTGCGCTACCAGCTCTCGCGCTCGCAGAATTCCTACGATCGCGCCCGCTTCGAGCTCATGAAGCACGGACTCTCGGCCGAGCAGGTCCAAGAACTCGAAAAGAGCAACACTCTGCCTCCCTTCAATGAGCAGACCTGGCAGCGCGCCCTTGAACGCAACGGCCTCTGGCCCCAATCAGCAAAACGCCTGTATTCGGCCCTGCCAGAGAGCTTGCGCAAGCTCCCTTGGTCCATCGCCACCATCGGCGAGCTCGCGGCCAGCGGCCTGGCAAGCGAGGAACTCATTCGCTGGCTCGAAGAGGATCCTAAAATCGCCTCGCACTTCCTTGAGCTGGGCGTGCGCCTGCAGCAGGGATACAGCCTCGCCGACCTCAAGCGTCTGCAAGCACTGGACGCCTTCGACCCCATCGTGCGAGTGAATGCTCCAAGGCTCAGCCAGCTCGATGCCGAGGACAAGGATGCAGCTTGGGATGTCTTGAGCGTCGAGATCAAGGTCGGAGCCCGCGTCGAAGAAGGCCAGCCGCTGGTCCAGCTCCAGGATATGCGCCAGCTCCTGCTGCGAAGCGAAGTGGTGGGCGGCGAAACCAGAGCCCTCCTCGACGCCACCCGCAGCGGCGCCAACTTCGGTGGGCATCCGCTCATCAAAGGCTCCGGCCCCAAGCTCAGCGGGCTCCGTGTCAGCTACATCGAGAGCGCACCGAATGCAGATGGCACCGTCGCCTTCCTCGAGCTTCGCAACACGATCTTGTCGCGCATCCAGCGCCAAGGCAGCCAGTCCCGAACCTGGGCCCTACGGCGCGGACTGCGCTACATGCTCGACGTGCCACTGGCCCAGCTCTCAGGCGTCTACGTCCTCCCCAGCGGCGCCGTCACCGAAAGCGGCCCTGACCTTATCGTCTTCCTCCAAGACGGCGACGACTTCAAGCCAGTGCCGGTCAACGTGCTCTTTCGTGACGATCGCCATGTGGTCATCCCCGCATCGGGCGACTCCGCTCTCTTCCCCGGCGACCCCATCGTCATGAGCGGAGCCTTCGAACTCGGCCTCGCCACCCAAGGCAGCGACAAGGTCGACCCACACGCCGGGCACAATCACTAAGGAGGGGAGCATGCTCACACGCATCATCGCCACCGCTCTGCGGAACCGGGCGATCGTCCTGGTCCTCGCCCTCGTCGTCGGTGGCTACGGCCTCTTTCGGGCCGCCGCCAGCCAGATCGACGTGCTCCCCGACCTCAACCGCCCCATCGTCACCATCATGACGGAAGGGCATGGCATGGTGCCCGAGCAGGTCGAACGCCTGGTCACCTGGCCCATCGAACAGGTCATGAACGGCGCCACCGGCGTCTATCGCGTGCGCTCGGCCTCCGGGCTCGGCCTCTCCGTGGTCAACGTCGAGTTCGAGTGGGGCACCGACATCTACCGCGACCGTCAGATCGTGACGGAAAAACTGCAGATCGCCAGCGCCTCACTACCCCCCGGTGTGCAACCCATCCTGGCCCCGATCAGCAGCATCATGGGGCAGATCCAGATGATCGGCTTCCGCAGCAGCAACGGCGCCACCAGCGCCCTCGAACTGCGCCGCCGCATCGACCGCGACATCAGCCCACGCCTACAAGCGCTCAACGGCATCGCCCAGGTCATCACCATCGGGGGACAGCCCAGTGAAGTGCAGGTCATCGTCGACAGCGACAAGCTGCGCGCCTTCAACGTCACCCTGCAAGAAGTCGCCGAGGCCACAAAAGATGCCAATGTCAACGTCGCCGGCGGCTTCCTACACATTGGCGCCAAGGGCCCCCTCGTCACCGTTTCCGGGCGACTAGAGAACCCGGAGCAACTCAAGCAGGCCGTGATCCGGGATGACCCGCGGCGCCCAATCCGCATCGAGGATGTCGCCAAGCTCAGCTTCAGCGCCACCGCCATCCCTACCGGCACCGCAGGCATCAACGCCAGCCCCGGGGTGATCGTAGTGATCAACAAACAGCCGGGCGTCGACACCATGGACCTCACCCGGCGCATCGGCCAAGAGCTCGATCAGATCCGCCGAGAGCTTCCTGGCGACATCCTCATCGACGACGCGGTCTTCCAACAGGCCGCCTTCATCGAACGAGCCATCGACAACGTCCTGGTCGCCGTGCGCGACGGCGGCCTGCTGGTGGTCGTCATCCTCTTCCTGTTCTTGCTCAACCTCCGCACGACACTGATCACCCTGTCGGCGATCCCGCTCTCCGTCGCCATCGCCTCGCTGGTCTTCGCCTTCTTCGACCTGACGATCAACACCATGACCCTCGGCGGGCTCGCGGTCGCCATCGGCACCCTGGTCGATGATGCCATCGTCGACGTCGAAAACGTCTATAGGCGGCTGAAGCAGAACGAGCTGCGCGCGCAGCCCGAGCCACGGATCTGGGTGCTCTTCCTGGCCTCCAGCGAGATCCGCAAGCCCGTGCTCTACGGCACCCTCCTGGTCACGGTGGTCTACCTCCCGCTCTTCTTCCTGAGCGGGATCGAAGGGCGTCTCTTCGCGCCCATCGGGCTGGCCTACATCCTCAGCGTCATGGCCTCGCTGCTGGTCGCTCTGACCGTGACCCCAGTGCTCTGCTACTACCTGCTTGGCAGCAACAAAGCGCAAGAATCGAAGCAGAGCTATGGCGGCTGGCTGGTCCAGAAACTACACAGCTTGGCAGCTGTCGGCGTCCGCTTCAGCCTGAGCCACACGAGGAGCATCCTCACAACATGCGCAGTATTGCTCGTGCTCGCCGGAGCCTGGCTCTCCTCAGCAGGCTCGACCTTCCTACCGCCTTTCAACGAGGGCACCGCTCAGATCAACTTGGTCCTGCCCCCGGATACAAGCCTGAAGACCTCAGACCGGCTCGGCCAGCGCCTGGAGCAGGTGATCAAGGGCATCGACGGGGTCGCTAGCGTCGCCCGCCGCACCGGCAGAGCGCCCGGCGACGAGCACGCGATGCCGGTCAGCCTCAGCGAGGCCATCGTCAACTTCGATCCCGATTCGGGGCGCAGCCGTGAAGAGGTCATCGAAGAGATCCGCGCCAAGCTCGCCGAGGAATTCCCCGGCGTGGCCACGGCGGTGGAACAGCCGCTGGCCCACCTGATGAGTGCCCTGCTTTCCGGCGTCCACGCACAGGTCGCGATCAAGGTCTCGGGGCCAGACCTAGCGATTCTGCGCAAGACCGCCACCAAGGTCGAGAACGCCGTGCGCGGGGTCGAAGGCGTGCGCGACCTCTACACCGAGCCCCAGGTCCTGATCGATCAGGTCGAAATCGCCCCGCGCCGCCAGGCTCTGGCACGTCTAGGCATCAGCACCGAGCAACTAGCAAAGACCGTCGAGTTGGCGATGGGCGGCGAAGAGATTTCTCGCTTGCAGCTTGGGCAGATCGCCTATCCGATCAAGGTTCGGCTCGAGGACAGCGACCGGCGCAATCTCTTGCAGATCGAAGGGCTCTACCTGCGACGTAAGGACGGGGAGCTAGCGCGAGTCGGAGATGTTGCCGATGTGCGGGTGTCCAAGACTCCCAACAACATCAACCGCGAAAACGTGCAGCGGCGCATCGTCATCCAACACAACATCGGCGGCCGCTCCCTCGGAGAGGTCGTCGCCGATGTCGAGAAGGCTCTGGAACCGATCCGCGACCAGCTCACAGGCATGCCCGGCTATGCCCTTCGCATCAGCGGCCAGTTCGAAGCCCAGCAGGAAGCGACTCGGATGATCTTCGGCCTCAGCATCCTCTCGGTGCTGCTGATGGTGCTGATCCTCTACCTCCACTTCCACTCGCTGCGCATCGCCACCCTCGTATTGCTGTCGCGGCCAGTGGCCTTCCTCGGCGCGGTGCTCTACTTGGCCCTGAGCGCCCAAGTCCTGTCGATTGCGACCCTGGTCGGCTTCATCGCCCTGCTCGGCATGGCAGCACGAAACGCCATCCTGCTGGTCGATCACTACCTGCACCTGATGCGCGAAGAGGGCTGGAGCTTCGGCCCCGAGCTCCTGGTGCAGGCAGCGCAGGAGCGCATCGTGCCGGTGCTGATGACCGCGCTCACCAGCGGCATCGGCCTGGTGCCCCTGGCCCTGGCCGCAGACCAACCCGGCCGCGAGCTGCTTTATCCCGTCGCCACCGTGATCATCGGCGGCCTGGTGACCAATACTCTGCTGGACTTCTTGGTGATGCCCGGCCTCTTTGCTCGGCTCTGCCGTAAAGAAGCCGAACGAGTCGCCCAGACCAGCACTGCCTATGCCGAGGAGCTTGGGCCCATCAAGACGCAACTACTTCCAAGCATCTGCAAGGAAGCTCATCCCTTTGACTCTAGTCAGGAGACCACACGATGAATGATTCCCGCCTCCCCTTCCGCCTTCTACGCGCCGCTGGCGTCGTACTTCTGGCCGCAACCCTGCCCTTTGCCTGCTCCGAGACCAAGACCGACAAGGGCGCCGAGGCGCCCGCCACCAAGAACGAAGCCCATCCCGAACACGGCCCCAACGGCGGACACCTGCTCGAAATAGGAGACCATGTCGCCCACCTCGAACTCGTCCAGGACAAGGACGAGGGAAGCATGACGCTGTACCTCCTGGGCAAGGACGCGAAGACCGCCCTGCTCATCAAGAAGGCCCCCAAGGTCAAACTGATAAGCGCCGAAGGGCCCAAGGTCCTGGACACCAAGGCCGTCGGCGGCAGCGACGCCGGGGCATCGCAGTGGAAGGTCAGTAGCCCGCTGCTGAAGGGCAAAGATGCGAAGGGCCGGATCTCGGTCGAGTACAAAGGCAAGACCTACCAGCCCGAGATCGTCTCCCACTGAGAGAGTCGGGCCTCTGCAGGAAGCTCGCCTACTCGAACTTCAACCCAAGAAGGCCAGCAGCGCCGGGATCGTCCCCATCGAGATCAGGGTGCCAAAGAGGATCGCCACCGCGACTTCTTCGGCGCCCTGGTCATGGGCTTCGGCGAGAACGAAGTTCATGACGGCCGGGGGCAGGACACCGGTGACCAGGAGTATCGCCCTCTCCACTCCCTTCAGCTCCCAAAGCCAACACCAAAGAAGCCCGGCAATCAGGCCCGGCACCATGCGTAGCAGCACGGTCAATAGCGGCAGCTTCAGCGTCGTCACCCGCACCGAGCGCAGCCGGATACCGAGACCCAGCAGCATCAGCGGCACCGTCGCCTGACCCATCAAGTCAGTGAAGTCGAGCAAGGGTTTGGGCAGTTCGAGCTGGACGACTGCGACCCCGATACCGAGCAGGGCGCCGATGACCAGGGGAGTCCGAAAGGGCCGCCAGATCTGGGCCGAGCCTGAGACGATCATCATCCCCAGGCTGTAGTGGGTCAGCGATATCGCGACGAACACGACAAGCGCGGCCTGAAGCCCCGCCTCTCCGAAGGCGAGCAAGGCCAGCGGCAGCCCGAGATTCCCGGTATTGGGAAACATCGCCGCCAGATACAGCCCTCGGCGTGGATATCTGAGAGCGCGAAAAACGATCAGGGCCGCGAGGCCGCAAACCAGGCTCGCAAAGACGACCCCGCCACCGATTTCCCACAGGCTGGCGAGTTCGAAACGCCGCGACACCAAACCATGAAAGACCAGGGCCGGCGCCGAGACCTCGATCACGATGGTCGCGATGCTGGCTTCGTCGATGACACGTCGCCCGGCCAGGTAGTAGCCGACTCCGGCGATACCGAAGACCGGGAGCACGATGTTCAGGAGCAATTCGAAGACGTTCACGGGCGAGGAGCTTCGGGGATCAACAGGCAGAACGCTATGCTCCGCTTTCTATGCGCCCACGCTCGCTGAATGCCTTCCTGGCCCTGACCGGACTATTCCTGGCCGCGCTGCTTACCTGCAACCTGATCGTCCAAAAGTTCTTCGCCTTCCCCTGGCCCGACTGGTTCCCGGGCCTAGGCGGCTCGATGGCGATCCTCTCGGTCGGCATCCTCCCCTACCCCCTGACCTTCTTGGTCACCGACCTGATCAGCGAGATCTACGGCCGTAAGCGCGCCAGCAAGGTGGTCTGGACCGGCCTGCTGGTCTCCGTCTTCGTCGTCGGCCTGACTCAGCTGGCGATGTGGGTGCCGGCACAGACCGGCCGCGGCTGGGTCGGCCCCTACACCGAGGCTCCTAGCGCCGAAAAGCCCCTGCTATGGCAGCAAGGCCTCAAGCTGCAGATCCACAGCTCCGACCCGAGGAGCAAGCAGCCAAAGCTTGAGCTAGAACTGCTTCCCGCCGAGGGCCAGAAGAGCATCCTCTCGGGGCCAGCCTTTGCCGCAGCACTGGAGCAGGCCAAAGACCGGAGCTGGCCAGACGCCCAAGACTGGCACTTCGCCTGGGAGAGCGAATGGGCCGGCGACCTCTCGAAAAGGACCGGCCGGGGTCGTCTACGTCTTGAGGATGTCACCGCCCACCCGCATCTGTTTTGGGAGCCAGCAGAGCGGCTCCTCACCCAGACCCAGCGCCAAACACTGCGGCTGACGCCCGTCGAAGGCGGAACCGTCAGCGCCCTCTTGCCTCGGGGCGCCAATGTCGAAATCCCCAAGTCTCCGGTCACCAGCCCGCTCTTCGCCTACGTCTTCGGCGGGACTTGGCGGGCGATCCTGGCCAGCATGATCGCCTATCTCTTCGCCCAGTACTTCGACATCCAGATCTACCACCTATGGAAGCGCCTCACCCGTGGCAAGGCGCTGTGGCTGCGCAACAACCTCTCGACCATCACCTCCCAGTTCCTCGACTCCTTCCTTGTCGTCGGCATTCTTTTTTATGGAGTCTGGCCGAACGAAGTCATTCTCAGCGCCGCCCTCTCAGCTTGGGTCTTCAAGATGCTCGTGGCGCTGACCGACACGCCCTTCCTCTACCTCGGGGTCTGGATCTTCGTGCGCTTTGATCTCGCCCCCGAGGACAGCGAATACGCCCGTATCGCTGCCCAAAGGCGAATGGCAGAGGTCGAAACAGAGCTGGATCGTTAGGGCCCATGCGTAACCGCGAAGAGCTCGAAAGCTTCGAGGAAGAGAGGATCCACCACCTGGGACTCCGGGCTCGGGAAAGCAAGGGCCGTCGCCTCGCCGAGGCCGAAGACCCTCTGCGCACCTGCTTCATGCGCGACCGCGACCGAGTGATCCACTCTTCTGCCTTCCGGCGAATGCAGCTGAAGACGCAGGTGCTGCCAGCCACACGCGGCGACCATTTCCGCACGCGGCTGACGCACAGCCTCGAAGTCTCACAGATGGCACGCTCGACCGCCCGATCGCTTGGCCTCAACCAGGACCTCGCCGAGTGCGTCGCCCTAGCTCATGACCTCGGCCATCCGCCCTTTGGCCATATCGGTGAGCGCGTCCTCAACACCCTGATGTCCGAGCACGGGGGCTTCCGCCACAACGCCCAGGGCCTGCGCATCCTCGACAGCCTCGAACAGCGTTTTCCGTCACAACACCTCGGCCTCAACCTCTCCTGGGAGACAAGGGTCTGCCTGTTGAAAAAGCAGGTTCCAGAGGGGTTTCCGGTCAGCAGCGACCTTCCCAAGCAAACCCTGCCTTATCTCGAAGGGCAGATCGTCGACCTCTGTGACCGTGCGGCCTACGTCTGCCACGACTTCGACGACGCCCTACGCTCGGAGCTGGTCGGCTGGGACGCCTTCGAAGATCTCGAACTCGTCGCCCAAGCCCGCGAACTGGCCCGCGAACAACTGCGCGCCCAAGGTGAAAGCCACCCGAGCCCCCGCCTGCTACGACGCCGAAGCGTAGGCGCCATGGTCAGCCTCTTGGTACAAGACCTCGCCTTGGAAACCGACAGCGCCATGCAAGATCACAGCCTCCGGCAAGCGGAGCAGATACGCAAACGAGACAAATACCTGGCCAGACATAGCAAGACGATGGCAGCCAAACTGCGTAGCCTTTTTCTTCGATTGAATGAGAGCTTCTACAAGCACCCCGAAGTACTCGAATCGATTTCTTCGATGACCGAGCGGATGAAGGGCATCTTTGCTGAGCTCATGGCCTACCCGGAGCGAATGAGCGAGCGCTACCAGAAGCGGATCGAAGAAGAAGGCCTACAGCGCACGGTTTGTGACTACGTGTCGGGCATGTCGGACAGGTACGTCGAACGCTTCGGTCAAGCATGAGAGCGGTCGCTCTCACCAAAGTAAGCATTTGACGACAATTGCAGTTGCTTCCCTCCTAGCCCGTTCTACTAGCAAGACCCCGGCACAGCGACCCCTCCTCCTGATCTCACTGTGGATAGGGCACCTTCCCTGCCGAAGTAGGACCAGGAACTGCGCAAGATGTCCCTGCAAGAACACGCTCAACACTCTCCGACGCCCGTCGCATTTGCCCCGACCCGGCAGGGGCTTCAATGGCTGGAAAGCATCCCCGGCTTCGTCGGACTCTGGCGTGTCGGCGCCCCACTTGAGGCCGACGCCCAGGCTGTTGAGCCTGATCGCTTTTTCCTGGTCGCCACCCGAAAGATCCGCGGACCCGACCGCCTGCGTATCGAGGCGCGGCTCGCCGCACATATGGAGACTCGGCTGCTCCGTCTGCGCACCACGACACCGGGAAACATGGCCCACCCCCCGGAACTCTGCTGCCGAGAAGCCTGGGACCTTGGACTTGAGGCCGAACTCATCGCTGGTGATGACAAGCCCCGTGAAAAGCTGTCAGATCTGGCACTCGGCACGCCCCAGCCACGAGCCGCGCAGGAACTCTTCCGCAGCACTCTTGAGCTAGCCCTGCGCTGCTATCCGGAGCCCTACATGTTTCGGAGCGCGGTCTTGCGCGGTAGCCCGGTGGGCTTCCCCGATTTTGTCGATCCCCAAATCGAAACCCGGCGAGTCTTCGCCGAGATGGTCCGCAGCCTGGGTGATGCCTGGCTCCTCCTGCTCGGCCGCTATACGACCAGGCGCGTCAACCGCAGCCAACGCCTGAGCGAGCACTTTCAGTCACGTCCGCTGCTCCGCCACCTCCTCGACTGGGCCTACTCCAAGCGCCCGCTCGATGTCGCGATGCCCGAATCGGCCCGAGCCACCTGGCAGGAGCTTCGCTCCCTGCTCCTCGACGGCTTCGCCACCAGCACCCAGCAGCTCAAGCGCAAGCCCTGCAAGCACTCGGAGCTACCAGACGAGATCGCAGCTCAGCGCCGGGGGATCTTCGGTCGCTTCAGCGGTCGCCGTGAGGCCCCGAGTTCTCTAGCCACCCGCATCGATGCCCTCCTGCTCCAGCTCATCCTGGCGATACGGCCAGATGGCAGCGCAGACCTTGAGCTGCTCAACGCCGCGATCCTGCGTATGCGTAAGGCCGAAGGCCCGACCATGGCCCACCCCACCTGGGAAAAGCTCCGCCGGGAAGCTCTCTGCCTACGCCGCTATGCGCCAGACCAAGTCCCCTTGCAGGTCGGGTCGTCGAGCCATTTGAGAGCGGAAACCTGAACGAAAACCCCAGGCGCTGACCTGAGGCTGCAGCCACGGTCGCCCTGCAGTAGCCCCGCGGCTGCAACTCTGGGAGGGGCAGCCTTCCCGCTCAGACCGGGTGATCGGTAGAAACCCCAAACTCTGCCATCACCGCATCGATGCGATCGATGACCTGGCGCACGTACGCTCGCTTCTCCAGATAGGGCCCGGGAAAGAAGCTGCGCTTGAAGCCGTAGACGAGTTGGTTCTTCAGCTCGCGCGGCTGGAGCCCAAAAACCGTGACCGCCTTCCATATTTCATCGCTCACCGTGGTATTGGAGACCAGACGGTTATCGGTGCAGAAGGTGGTCGAGAGCCGGGCCTTGCGCATTTTCGCGTAGGGGTGCTTGCGCAGATCCTCACGAAACTCGGGCAGGGTCTGCTGGTTGGAGGTCAGACAGACCTCAAGGGTGATCCGCCGATCAGCGACATAGCGCGCTAGAGCATCGATATAGCCCTGCTTGTCACGAATACTCGGGTCCTGGATGCGGCGCCCAGAAAAGAGCCAGGTGCCATGGCCGATGCGATCGGCGTGGCAGTGGGTAATCGCTTGGAAGATCGACTCCGGACCATAGTCCTCCCCCGCGTGCACCGTCTTGCCGAGGAAGGCGCGATGCGCGATTTGATAAGCCGGAGCATGGGACTCCGCCGGATAGCCGCGCTCCTGGCCTGCGAGGTCGATGCCCACGATGGGCAAGCCTTGGTCCCGCGCCTGCACGGTGGCCTTCGCCAGCTCCTGGGACGCCAGGGAAAAGATCTCCTCATCGCCGGTGAGCGGTAGGGCGCGAAAATAGGCCCGGTAATGCTCACTGAAGTGCTCGTTAAAAAAGCGCATCGCACAGACGATGATGCCGGAGCGCAGCGGCGGCATTTCACCTTTCCGCACCTTCGCCCGCGAGTTGATGCGGCGCTCGGCACGCCGCAGCCCCTTGGCCACCGCGGCCATGACCTCGCCCAGCCCAAAGCCATCCCGCACGTGCAGCTGCGGCGCGAAGCGCAGCTCGAGGTAGCAGCAGTTCTCGGCAGCGGCGTCTTCGGCCAGCTCGAAGGCAGCTCGCTCCAAGGCCTCGGGATCGGAGAGGCAGGCCACGGTGTATTCAAAACCCTTCAGGTATTCGGGCAGGTTTTCATAGGCCTGCTTGAAGACCAAGCGCTTGAGCCCCGAGGGGCTGGTCGAGGGCAGCTTGACCTTGCGCTCCCGCGCCAGCTCGATCAGAGTCTCGAGACGCAAGCTCCCATCGAGGTGGACATGGAGATCGCTCTTGGGGAGCGCGGCCACCAGCTCGCGAGACAGAGTCGGATCGTGCTTAGGGCGAGAAGAAGATGGGCTCGTGCTCAAGGGATCCCCCGGTGCCTGTGGGTTATCGTCGAAAGCCGCAGCACCGGAGACGAACACAGGTGCCGCAAAGCAGCGGAAGTCTAACAGGACGCCGATAAAGTCGCGCGGCAGCAAAGCACCGTCTTGCTTCGCCCCGGAGGCGAGGGGCAAGATGCCCGGGATGCCCCGTATTCGCATCCACATCAGCCCCGACTCCCCACTTCGGGACAGCTGCCAAGGGCTCGACTTCGACCAGCTCTGGGCTCGCTTCAGTGGCGAAAGCGTCCGCTCTCGCCGTCGGCGCCAAGTCCTGCGCTGCGAGTTCGACGGCCAAGTGCTCTTCGCCAAGCGCTTCATCTCGGTCCAACCCAAGAACTGGTTGCGCCTGCGCTTCTCACAGCAGCCCCGGGCCCAGAGTCAGGCAGGACGCGAAGCAGCGATCTGCCAGCTCTTACAGCGCATGGGCTTTTATCCGCCCAAACTCTCGCTCTGGGCCGAAGAACTGGGTCCATGGCGAGAGCAGCGTTCGCTGCTGGTCTGCAAGGAGCACGCCGGGCCGCCGCTCTGCGACAAGAGCAAGCTGCTGAGCGACGACGCCTATTTGCTGGCCATCGCCAGCAAACTGGGGGCCATCGAGGCAGCAGGGATTCACCTCCCAGACCTGGGCACTGACCATGTCTTCCTGCTTCCAGAAGGCAAGATCGGTCTTCTAGACTTCACCAATGCTCGCAGTGCTCCACGCCCATCGGCCCGGGAAGTAGCGCGAGCGATTCTGCGCTTCTTCCTCTCTCCCCGCGCCGAACTCATGCTCGCACGCGGAGTGCAACAGGCTTGGGCCGAGCAGTACTGCCAGGCCGCACACCGAGAGGATGCTCTAAGCAAGTGGAAGACCCTGGCCAAGGAACGCCTCAGATGATGCAAAGCGACAGCAGCTGGCGCTATCAGGCGCCAGAACAGGCACAGCGCTATGGGCAACGCAAGCAAAAGCGCATGCAACGCGAAGCAGCACTTCTGTGCCGAATCCTTACCGGACTGTCCCTGGAAGGCTCGCTGCTAGACGTGCCATGCGGCACCGGACGCCTAGCCGAAGCCCTAGCAATACCAACCGAACAATATCTCGGCTGCGACGCAGCACTCGGCATGCTCGGAGAAGCACGCGGCCGCGGATTAAAGGTCGTTCAAGGGCGCCTGCCCGACCTACCCTTCGCCGACCGCAGTGTCCCCAACGTGATCTGCTTCCGCTTGCTCCACCACGTACCAACCCGCGAGCAAGAGAGCTTCCTCTACGAACTCGCACGCATCACCGGGCGATACCTGCTGGTCACCGGCTTCCATCCGTTCAGCGCCCACGAATGGCAGCGGCGCCTACGCCTAGCCCTGCGTCGTAAGCCCAGAGGACGCTTCACCACCGAACCCCGCTGGGTAGCGGAGCTGCTCGCGACCCAAGGCTTGCAACAGCTCCGAGTACAACGCGAAGGCTTTTTTCGTGATCTCTGGCTAGGCCTCTACGAGCGCCAGCAAAGCCGGAGGAGAGAAAGGCCCTAGGCCTTCTCCAGGGCTCAGCTACCGCGCAGCATCACCAGGAGCATTTTGCAGGGCTCCGGAGCATGAACTGCATGCGGCACGTCCTTCGGCATCAGCACCACTTGCCCGGCCTGCAAGGGATAGGGCTTCCCGGCAATCGTGATATCGATGCGGCCTTCCACGCACTGCACCAAGGCGTCAAAAGGAGCCGAGTGCTCGCTCAGCGCCTGCTCGGTATCGAAGGCAAACAGCGTGACTGTCCCAGCATCGTTTTTCGCCAGGACGCGGCTGACGATCGACCCTTCAGTGGGCGTAACCAAGGACCTCAGATCCTGTACTTCGGACGGAGACAAACGGCTTTTATCTTGACTCATGCTGGCACCATGCCGGCCAGAGGTAGCCGATACCAGCAGCAAAGCAAGCGATTCGCAAAAGGAGCCTCGATATCGGGTCGGATTATCTCCGCGGCCGCTGAGCCAGCTATTGAATAGCCCTCTATCCCCCGATCTTGATACGCCCGACCTTGATGCCTCGCCGAGCCCTTTCCTCGATCATTTCGATGGTCTCGGAACGCTGCCGGTAGACATCGCGCCCTAATCCATGCCGATCCTTCAGCGCGGTTTCTATACGGTCGATGTCCACTGTTTGACCGACCAGGTAAAGCCCACGAAGTGCCCGCCAGACCTGCCCGACACCGGGCAAGAGCACCGCGAGTTTCTGCCCCTTCTCCACCTCACTCCCGCTCTTCAGCATGCTGGCGACGTAGCCCGTAATCGGGGCGAAGACCTTCTTGCGCTCTTTCCCAGCGATCTCAATGAAGGCAAGCTGACCACTGCGATTGATACGCACGTCTTTCTCTAAACCAGCAATCAAACGCCCCGAATACGGCGAGACAACGACACGGGGTTCAAGGCTGCGTAACAAGATCTCGCGCCCCTCCATGCGCTCCCATGCCGCAAGGGACTCTGCCGCCAATCTCTGCACCAACTCATCCTCGTCGGCCAGCATCCGGTGGAGCGCGGGAAGGTATCCGTCGTCCCAAGCGGCTTCCCCCATCGCCCGTGCAACGGCTCGGCGAACCAGAGGGTTCTGGTGTTGCGCATTCGCAGGCAGCAAGGCACAGAGTTCAACAAAAGCTCGCTCACCATTGCGCGAACGCCGCGCCAGCTGCTCGATGGCCTTGGCCCCAAAGCTCAGTCGATCCAGGTCCACGCTCGCGCTCTCCGGAGGTGCCGAGAGCCCAGCCATTCGCTCGCGGACGTCCTGGGGCGTCAGGTTCCTACCCGAAATGAGCATCGGCCAGAAGAAGAGAGCTCCGCCCAAAACCGCAACGGCAACAGGAACCAAAACGGTCCAATAAGGCCCGCGCACAGCTGCTTCTGCAGTAGCCATTCTCACTGGAACTCGTAGAGGACGAGGTAAACGAGCACACCCGTTACCGATACGTAGAGCCAAAGCGGCAAGGTGAATCGAGCAATCTTGCGATGCTTTGTGAGCTGCCCCTTCGCCGCAAAGAATAGAGTGATCAGGATCAAGGGCACGATCACCGCCGCCAGCACGATGTGCGAGATCAGCAGGATGAAGTAAAGGGTGCGTGCAATCCCCTCGCCCTGGAAGTGGGTCGGCTCTTTCGGGCCAAAGTGGTAGATCAGATAACAGCTCAAGAAGCAGGTCGAGAAGACAAGCGCCGTAATCATCCAGCGCTTGTGCACATTCTCCTTGCCACGTTTGATGGCAATCCAACCCATCACGATGCAGATGGTCGCGAGCCCATTGAAGATCGCGTCGACAAAGGGCAGGTCGCTGTGCTGAATGCCCAGAAACAGCTCCTGAGCCAGCATCATCCGCTCTCCTTTGATCCGGATTTGGCGAGCCGCGCCATGTCACGAAGCAGCTTCTGCGTCTCATCTGCCTCTAAGCCGTTGTAGTAACCGCGCAGGCAACCTTTGGCATCGATCAGGAAGAATCGAACGCTGTGATAGACCTTGTCGGCCCCTTTCTTCCGCTCCTCGTCGCTGGCCTTCTCCAGCCCCAGATGCAGGGTCTTCACCGCAAAGCGCTGCACCGATTCGTATTCGTCACGAACCAAATGCACCAGCGTAGGGTCGAGTTCATGGCTCTTGCCGTATTTGGCCAGCACCTCGGGAGTATCCACCTCCGGGTCGCAAGTAATACCTACGACACAGGCATTGGGGATATCCCGAACCGCGCTCTGCATCCGCTTCACCTCCTGCGTCATCGGGATGCAGACCCCAGGGCAGGTCGAGAAGAAGAAGTAGCCAAACCAAACCTTTCCCCGCAGCGTCTCGCTACTGACCGTCGTCCCGTCAGCAGCGGTCCAGCTAAAGGAAGGCAGGGTGCCGATCTTGGGCAACTCAGATTCCGCGGAGACCCGTCCCTCGTAGAACCAGTAAAGCGAAAAACTCGCGGCGAGCACCGCCAAGAGCGCCCCGGCCCCAATCAACAGAATCCTCTTCGAAGCAGCGTCCATGTCGAAGCCTCAAGCGCGGTCGCGACCGCGATGAATAGCGCGGCTCGCAATGAATAGCATGAACAGTGCCGTGGCGCCGATAACGACGAAACACAGCGTCATCGAAGGCAAGCCGTCCGGAAGTGGCTTCCCCACATACAGGGCGTGACGCAGGGCCGCGTCACCATAGTGCAGCGGATTGAGGGTCATGATCCAGCGAATGCCCGCATAGGCTCCGCCTGCCGGGAACAGCGCCCCAGACAGCAGCCATAACGGGAAGAAGAGAAGGTTCATAACCCCGTGAAAGCCCTGCACGCTGTCGATCTTCCAGGCGAACCAGAAGCCCATCGCCGTCATGGCGAAGGCGAGGAGGGCCAGCACCAGCACCGCGAGGAGGAAGCTCCCGAAAGTCAGTTCCAAGCCAGCCAGAGGCGCCAAGAGCAGCAAGATAGCTCCCTGCAGCAGGGCGAGCAGAGCGCCCCCCAGCACCTTGCCAGCGACGATGGCCATGCGCGGTCCGGGCACCACCAGCACGGACTGCAGGAAGCCCTTTTGACGATCCAGAATCGTCGTGATCGCCGAGAAGATGCCCGAGAACACAACCGAGAGTCCCAGGATCCCTGGGAAGAAATAGGTCAAAAAGTCGCCTTCGCTGGCCTCGAGTGTTGGACGGAACGAACGTCCAATGCCAGCGCCAAAGATCACCCAGAACAGCACCGGGGTCATCAAGGCGCTCAAGACCCGACTGGGCTGGCGCAGGAACGCCATGATCTCGCGGCTACAAAGGGTCTGGACAATGCCCATCGGAGAAGCCTTCATCGTGCCGCCTCCCCGCTCTTTTCAACATGGTGGAAGGAATGCCCGGTCTTGGTCAGGAACACGTCTTCTAGCGAAGCACGGGTAATGGCCACACCTTGGATCTTCTCGCTCCAGCCTTCGTGCAGGCGCTTGGCCAGCCCGTAGGCATCCTTGGTCGCGATATGAATCGACCCGCGAAAGATCTTGGCCGAAACCTGTAGCTCCTTCTCAAGCTCAGCAAGCAAGCTCGGAGCATCCTCCGCATCGACTCTCAGCACATCGCCCTGAATCTCTGCCCGCAGGCTCTCGGGCGAAGCGCTGGCGATGGCCTTGCCGTGATGGAGGATGGTGACCGAGTCGCAGTGCTCAGCCTCATCGAGGATGTGCGTCGTCATCACCACCGTGACGCCCTCCTCGTCTCGCGCCCGCTCGAGATTATTGCGCAGCTCGCTGCGGGCCGCAGGATCGAGACCGGTACTCGGCTCATCGAGCAGGAGCAGCTTGGGGGAATGGATCATGCCCTTGGCCACCTCGACCCGGCGCTGCAGGCCGCCGGAGAGGGTCTTTACGCTGTCCTTGGCCCGGTCGCTGAGATCGAAGCGTTCCAGCAGCAGCTCAATGCGCTGCTTCAGAGCACGCCCTCGCAGCCCATAGAGCTGACCGGCATAACGTAGGTTGTCGATGACCCGCAGCTTTTCGTCGAGACTCGGTTTTTGGAAGACAACGCCAATACACTGGCGCACGGCATCCTGCTGGGTAACGACGTCGTTGCCGAAGACCTCAGCCTTTCCGCTGCTCGGCTCGAGCAGAGTCGAGAGCATGCGAAAGGTCGTGCTCTTGCCGCCACCATTGGGCCCGAGCAAAGCCACGAATTGGCCAGACTCGACACGAAAATCGAGTTCGTCGACAGCGACACGCTCGCCGAACCGCCGCGTAAGAGCCTGGGTAAAAATGGGGATATCCACGGGAAGGGTCTCCGTTAGCGAACTAGAGCCTGATCACCAAAACCTGCGGCCGATGTCGCTAGAGCGCAGTGGGTCGACGAATCCATAACGACACAGATGGCGGAGGGGGTGCAAAGGGTAGGCAGCAAAAGTAGGTAGCAGGGCATGGGCTCGGATCTCAGATTCGGCTCAGACCATCAATCAGGAAGGTATCCACGAGAAGCAGGGCGAGCAGCAACGGCAGATAAAGCAGCGAAGCCAAAAACACCCGGCGAGCATCCTCTTGGGTGTGGCAGCGCACGAAGCGCACAGAGAGGCAAAGCTGCGCCACACCGATCACCAAGGCCCCCCACAAATAGACCGGACCGGCAAGCCCGACCATGGTCGGCGACAGGCTGACGGGAACCAGCACCATCGAGCAGAGTCCGATATTGGCCTTGGTCAGCAGCCCATCCCGGTCAACCGTACTGAGCATCTTCATGCCGCCCGCCCGGTAGTCTTCGCGGTAGAGCCAGGCGATGGCAAAAAAGTGCGGCAACTGCCAAACGTAGACGATGGCAAACAAGGCCCAGGCACCAGGTGCCAACTCATGGGCAAAGGCCGCCCAACCGATCATCGGAGGCAGGGCGCCGGTCACCGCCCCTACCAGGGTATTGAGCGAACTCAGGCGTTTGAGCGGCGTGTAGAAGAGCAGGTAGAGGACGATGGTCGCGAGGTTGAGCCAGGCCGCGAGTGGCCCGCCAACCAGCAGCACCAGCAAGCCGCCAAGAGAGCAGGCAATCAGCCCGAAGAGCAGGACTTGGAGCTCGCTGAGCCGTCCCGAGGGCAGCGGCCGCTCCCGTGTGCGCTGCATCCGTGCGTCGAGGTGCCGCTCCACGAACATATTGAGAGCCGCCGAGCCACCCGAGCTCAACCCCACCCCGAAAACCGTCACCAGCAGGACCAGGGCTGAGTGCAAACTCACCGCCTCGACCAGCATCCCCCGTTCATAGGCCGCGAGCAGGTATCCCACCGCAACCGTGACCAAGACCAGCATCGTGAGGCGGGGCTTGGTCAACTCGACCCACACCGAGAAACCAGCGGGCTCGTCGCCGGCCGCAGCCGCGCTGGGCGACACTTCGCCGGAGCTCATGCCCCCTCCTCGGCCGCGGGAAGTGCCATTGCCAAGCGATGAGCTCGACAGGTAGTCCAGACGACAAGGGCAAGAATGGCCGCGCCGCAGACCACATGCGCCGTGCGCAGCAGCATCGGCGAGCTCCACGGCGAGTCGGCAAGCCGGCCCTTGACCCGGAAGTACCAAGCGAAGAGACCGAGGAGCAACTGCAGTAGCGAGAGCCCTAGGGCAACATTCATCGGGCCGGTGAGCGCCCCCGCCTGGCGATGATCACGAGCCCGGCGCCACAAGATCGCAACGGCACTGAGTACCACGATCGCAAAACCGGCGTGGATCAGCACGGCTGGGAGAGAAAGCTCCCCTTCATGGAAGGCATACGAGTGCCGCACGTAGGCGCCGAGCACCAGCTGCAGCAGCAGACAGCAGATGGTCAAGACACCAAGTCGACGCAGAGAGCGAGCCGAGCCATCGGCAACAGGGTCAGCGCTGCGAAGCCACCAACGAGAACTCAGCACCGCAAAGAAGACCAGCACCGCCAGCATCGCCTGGGCGAGGGTGGCGTGCATCACCCCCATGAAGACGCGGGCAAACTCCGACTCGGGGCTGGCGCCAAAGAGGCCGCTAAACCATTCGCGCAAGGCCGGATCACTCTGCACCTTGACGCGACCAGCGCCAAAGGCCCCCTGCACGATGGTGAGGATGAGGGCCGCCAGCGCCAGGCGCTTCATGGATTTGCGCGAGTCCAGCAGCCAGGTCACGACCGCCATCGCCGTGATGATGAGACCGAGCAGGGTGGCGACCTTGCGGTGATTGAGTTCGTAGGCAAGACCGCCTTCGGCCTCGCGGAACCAGACCCAGAAGCGCAGGATCTCCCAATAGGGATCGGAATCACCGGTGCGCGAGGTCGTGACGTGGGCGCCAAAGGCGATCAATACCAGGGAGCCAAAGACCGCTAGCACCGAGAGCCCGTGGGCAAGACGAGAGCGCTGCGGCTGTTGGAGAGATCTGCTCATGACTGACCAAAGCTCAGTTCGAAGGGATGCCCCTCGGCGAGAGGAAGCGTGACCCGGACCGTCCGCGTGCCGTGGCGCTCGTGGGTGAAACGCAGCTTGTGCTGCCCCGGCGGCAAGGCGGGCAGGGTGAAGCGCCCTTCGGCATCACTCAGCGCAACGAGTGGGTGCCGGCGCACAAAGATCCAAGTGCGCATCCAGGGGTAGATGTCGGACTTGAGCATGGCGCGCTCAGGAGCCCGAAAGGCGTTCTTCGCCAAAAAGCTCTCGCCCTTGGCGAGGCGGGTATTGAAGCCAATATGGTGGCGGGACAAATACTGTGCGTTGTGCTCGATGTCCTGCGTGCTGCTCACCCGAAGCGCATCGCCAACGCGCACAGGGAGCAGGTGCGGCAGGAAGCGAAAGCCCTCGATGCGCAGCTCATGGGTCTGAGGACTCGGGTCGAAGCGCCACTTCGACCCGGCATCCACGACCTCGACGAAGACGAAGGGCAGCCCACCCCCGGCGCCGACGACGCTCGCTTCGAGGATAGGAGCCTCGCCACCGAGCCGCTTGAGAATGCTCTCGCTGGCAACTCCGGCCCGCTCCGGCCGGATCTTTGGCCCGGCCCAGAGCACACGCCCTTTGAGCACGTGCTTCGCCTCGGCAGCGGGAAAGGGTATCGCAGGTTCAGGAAGCGGCGCCGGGGCCTCGGGCGCACAGGCACTCAACAGGGCAAGGAAGAGGACGATGAAGACGTGGGAACGCAGCATCAGGTCGGCCGAGTCCAGAAATGAAGGGCCATGAGTCTAGCGAGCCGGCAGCTGGCAGTCAGGGCTCGTGTGGCCAGCTCATAGTAGCTCGACAGTACGCAGTCCCGACTAGCCAAGCGGCGGATTCCGAGCGGGAAGGGTGCGCGAGTTCAGCCCCCATCGGCACAGGGGGGAAGACTGCGGGAAACGCCAGAACTGCCTGGCAAAGCTTGACGCTCCGTGGGCCGATCCCTATCTTTCTCCGCCCGCCTGAGAGAGGCGGCAAGGCCCCCATCGTCTAGCGGCCTAGGATTCGTGGTTCTCATCCACGCGACAGGGGTTCGAGTCCCCTTGGGGGTACCAAAACGGTCGGTGAACGCAGCAGCGTTCACCGACCGTTTTTCTTTGCCCCTAGCCTTCCTGCCTGGCAGTGACCTCCTCGCTGGCTTGCCGTCGATCTGCAGAGCACGGCCGATCGTGAAGCCACCCCCTCACGACAACCCCTTCGTTCCCCTTCAGGCCCTCATGCACGAGGTCCCCTCTTCCCGGGCGAGCCCCAAATCGAACTTCACGGCCTCGTTGCTTGGATCGCTCCTGCCCGGAAGCCTGACGAGCAGGAAGCCATCCTCGCTCGGTAGCTCAAGGCGGGACTCGCCCAAGAGCAGCTCACTGGGCAAGGGTCCGGCAAACGTCGCGGAAGGGCTCGACGAGCTCTTTCGACAGCCGCAGCGGCAATCGGGGCAGCAGCCGGCACGGCCAAGCCCGGACCTGCAGCAGCCGACGAGGCCCCTACGCATCCCTCCGCTAGCAGAAAGAGGCTTTCGCCAGAGAGCAAAACTCCTGCAAGATGCCCCTTCGTCTCTCGCCGTTTCCCTCCCCCCGCAGAGGAAGCCCCCATGGTTCGCAGTGTTTGTCTCGCCTATTCCGGAGGTCTCGATACCTCGATCATTATCCCCTGGCTCAAGGAGCACTATGACGGCTGCGAAGTCCACGCCGTCGCCGGCGATGTCGGCCAGGGTCAGGAAGAACTCGAGGGATTGGAAGAGAAGGCTCTCGCCAGCGGCGCCAGCTCCTGCAAGGTCGTCGATTGCCGGGCCGCCTTCCTCGAAGAAGTCGTCTGGCCTTGCCTAATGGCCGGCGCCGTCTACGAACGTCGCTATCTCCTCGGCACCTCCATGGCTCGCCCTGTCCTCGCCCGCGCCCAGATCGACTACGCGCGCGAAGTCGGCGCCGACGCCGTCGCCCACGGCTGTACCGGCAAAGGCAATGATCAGGTGCGCTTCGAGCTCGCCTACCTGGCCCTCGCCCCCGAGCTCCTAGTCATCGCCCCCTGGCGCCAGTGGGATATCGAATCACGCGAAGACGCGATCGATTATGCCAATGAGCGCAAGATCCCAATCACCGCGAGCCGCGAGAAGATCTACAGCCGTGACCGCAACCTCTGGCATATCAGCCACGAGGGCGGCGCCATCGAAGACCCGGCCCACGAGCCGATCGAAGACGCCTGGATGCTCACCGTGGATCCCAAGCAGGCTCCGGACCAGGCCGAGCGGGTCAGCCTGCGCTTCGAAAAGGGCATCCCCACCCATGTCGATGGCGAAGCGTTGGGTAGCATTGCCCTGGTCGAGAAGCTCAACGAAGTGGCCGCCCGCCACGGCGTCGGCCGCATCAACATCCTCGAGAACCGCCTCGTCGGCATGAAGAGCCGCGGCCTCTATGAGACCCCCGGCGGCACCATCCTCTATGAGGCGATCAAGCACCTGCAGGCCGTGGTCCTCGACCGCGACACCCTGCACACCAGCGAGCAACTGGGCCTGCGCTTCGCCCAGCTCTGCTACAACGGCAAGTGGTTCTGCCCCGAACGCGAAGCTCTCGAAGCCTTCTTCCGCAAGGCCAACGAAGTCGCCAGCGGCGAAGTCACCGTCGAGCTCTACAAGGGCAGAGCCACTGCCCTGAGCGCCGAAAGCCCCTTCAGCCTCTACTGTGAAGACCTCGCCACCTTCGGCGCCGGCGGCAGCTACCGCCAGCGCGACGCAGAGGGCTTCATCCGCCTCTACAGCCTCGGCCTAAACGTCGCAGCCAAGGTGCGCCGCGATAACGGCCTAGACTGGAGCTAACGAGCAATCCGAGCCGCATCCCTGCTGGGTCAAGCAGGGCTGCGCCCCCAAGGGCATCGGTCCGCGGGATTACGGTCTGCGGGATTATTTGCGGGCATATGGAGGGTAGACCTTATCGGAATCGAAAAAGTACTCCTTGGTCTTCTTAACAACAAAGGGGCTCAAGAAGAGGATCCCGACCAGGTTCGGCCAGGCCATCAGGGCATTGAAAATATCGGAGATCGCCCACACCGTGGACAGCTTAATGGTGGCGCCCACTGGAATAATGATACAGAAGAATATCTTGTAGCGCTTCACCCACCTGTGCCCGAACAGGTAATCCACACAGCGGTCTCCGTAGTAGGACCAGCCGATGATAGTGGAGAAGGCGAAAAAGATAATGCTGATAGAGACAATGTAGTCTCCACCGCTAAAAGGGAGCCCTAACGAAAAGGCCTTGGCTGTCAGATCAGAGCCTGACAGGCCACCACCGCTTGGGCCAACCAAGGTGTAGGCATCGGTCATGATAATGGCCAAGGCGGTCATGGTGCAGATGGTAATGGTGTCGATGAAGGGACCCAACATGGCCACAAGCCCTTCACGGACGGGCTCTTCAGTTTGTGCAGCACCGTGGGCGATAGGGGCGGAACCTAGCCCAGCTTCGTTGGAGAAAACGCCCCTGGCCACACCGTAACGAATGGCCTGGGCAACAACGGCCCCAGCAAAACCGCCGGTGGCTGCAGTCCCGGTGAATGCATCGGAGAAAATCACACCAAAGGCCGGAAACACCTTGTCAAGGTGAGTCAAGATGATCACCGTGACACTGAGGATGTAAAATACGGCCATTAACGGCACAACTTTACTAGAAAAGGCGCCGATTCGTTTGATCCCACCAACGATGACCATGAAGCACAGAATCCCCATAACGATGCCCGTGGCGATCTTCGGCACGCCAAAGGCTGTCTTCAGGGGCTCTGCCACGGAGTTGGCCTGAACCATGTTGCCGATTCCAAAGGAGGCGATGGCAGCGAAAATGGCAAAGGCCACACCCAACCACTTCTTCCCCAGACCTTTTTCAAGGTAGTGCATGGGGCCGGCCCCCACCGATCCATCCTCATGAATCGTTCTGAAGTTCAAGGCCAGCAAACACTCCGCATACTTAAGGCCCATTCCAAAGAAGGCTGTGACCCACATCCAGAAAACGGCTCCTGGGCCGCCGAGGGCTATTGCCGTACCGACACCAGCGATATTGCCGGTACCGATGGTCGCGGAAAGCGCGGTGGAGAGGGCCTGAAAATGTGTAACCTCCCCGTCGTCTCTGGGGTTGTCGAACTTGCCGGAAATCAGCCTCCAGGCATACACAAAGGTCCTGACCTGGATGAACCGGACCATGATGGCGACGAGTACACCTGTCCCCACTAGCAGCCATACGGTCACCGGGCCCCACATAAAGTCGTTAATAGACTTTAACCATTCTGTCATCTGCCCCTCCCTCCTAACTAATGGATAACGACCATGGAGCGGCCCGCCCCTAACCCCAAGTTCCCCCGCAACATACAAGGAAAGAACCGCCGTCACGAGCCACGCAAGGTCATCCCGGAAGCAGGGTCTGGTCCGAGGACAGTATTGCGCACACAAGCGCCTAGGAGGATGCTCCCACAGCCACTCTCGCGGCAAGATCCACCGCGCGAAACCCGGCATGTCCATGCTCGTCTGCCCCATGGGGAGAGGACCGGGTGAGAGCTGGCTTGGCCCTCTGAGGATCACACCGCTCAGGTCAGCTGCGGAGGCGCCCGCCCTGACCGGGGCGATCTAAGCTCGGGAAAGACGAGGTCACTTGGCTTCAGCTCCCGTGGCTACGGGACGCGAAGCTCTCTCCCTCCGTCCCGAGCTCTTTCGATGACTGTGCCGGGGGCGATGTGGACGAAGCGCTACGTGTTGATGAGGACGCGGTCGTCGGTCCAAAGCGGCATGGAGTGCATCACCGGCATGCCTGCCGGCGCGAGGGGCGGTGTGAGGCCGAGGGCCCACCAGCCGCGAGCGTCGCCGGAGTGCCCAGCCCCAAGCCTTGAAGATCAGAGGCTGCCGATAGCGATGACGCGCGGACTCACGATCGCCTGCTGTCCTTCTGGCTCCAGGATCGTGATCGGTGCCGGCATTCCGTTGCGCTTATCCGCCTTATCGATCCAGATCTTGTATTCCGTGCCCACGAGTGCCGTATCGCCGTTGCCCGCTCTCCGATTCCGCCGCACGTCCACTCGTGTGACCTTGAGCGGCACGGCGTACCACTTAATGTTCTTATAGTCTTTCTTGAGGGAGAACGGCTGGATCGTCGAACGGAGCGAAGCGTTTTCATTGACGAGCCCGCCGCCCGCAATCGCCGTAAAGGATTCGGCGCAGTCGTCGAGGTTCGCGGCACTGCTAAGAATGCCTACGTAGCGTTCGAGAGTCTGACGTACCGGGACAGGCAGACGTGCCGCCATTGCGTTATGGATCGTGGCGATGCCACCTGGCCCCGCAGGAAAAACGCTCCCTCCATTGGCCGCTGCAGGCACATCCACTGGCTGAGGGCCCGACCAAGGCAAGTGAATGTCAGACCCTTTGCAGCCCAGAGCGGCAAGAGCAAAAGCGACGAAGACAAATCGCGGAGCGAGTTTCATGACTCTGAGTTCCCCCCTCAGTAGCAAAGTAGATCCTGGGCGGCCGGCGCCAAAGGCCTGGCAACACACCCAGAGCAGGGATATCGGAGAAAAACACGCCCCAGACGCCCCCTAAGGCGGAAGAGCCCTTCGCAGCGCCTTAACCAGGGGACAAGAAGCTCCGAGGGCAGCCGCGCCCTGTGCGGCGCTCGAGGAAAGCGCGGTCCCCTGCGACAGCCTGCCCTACGAAGCGCCCTTGGTTCTCCTGAGGCTCGCTGATCTGAGCATCACCACTGCGGCGATCATGACCGCTGACGCGCCAGTTATCGTTCGCATGCTCGACTGGGGAAGCAAGCTCTCAGCGCGCCCTTGTTGCTCCTACACTGAGCGAGATGACCTCGAAGTCTGTCGGCGAATTAGCCTGCGTGGCGGATCAAGCCGCCGCCAGCTCAGTGCGAAGCTGCGTTTGAATGTGCGTTTGAATGTAACTGTGCGTGATCGTGATCGTGGTGCTGATCACCACCCTCGAGCTCACATTCGCGGGGTATGCCAAGCCTATCGCAGAGACAGTCGCCGCCCTCGCCGCCGCAGGAGCCTTTTAGGGGGGCTCGCTTGAACATGACCCCGACGGCCATGCCGAGCATGAGGAGGCCCATCAGGATGATTGCAGCTATGACCGTCTCCATGGACTACTCCTCTCCGTTCTCGTTTCGAGACCTGAAATGACTGCTCTGGAGAGCATCAAAACCATTTCCCTGTCGCACCAACATATAGGCGGCGATCCCCTCACGCTCTGCGATCTCGAGCCCCTCTTTGGGGCCGAGCACGCTGAGGGCGGTGGCCCAGGCGTCTGCGGTCATGCAGTCGTCGGCGAGCACGCTCACTGAGGCGAGTTGATGGGTAATGGGGCGACCCGTGCGGGGATCGATGCTGTGGGAGACCCGTTTGCCGTCGACCTCACGGTACTTGCGATAGTCTCCCGACGTGGCCATGGCCCCGCTGGAGAGGCCCAGCACGGTGATCGCTTCGCGCGTCGGGGTATCGGGCTTCTCGACCCCGAGTTGCCAGGGCTGGCCGCTGAGGTTCTTGCCCTTGACACAAACCTCACCGCCGACCTCCACCATGTAGCGATGGAAGCCGAGGGCCTCGACGGCTCGCGCCGCCTCATCAGCACCAAAGCCCTTGGCAATGGCCGAGAGATCCAAGCGCAGACCCTCTGTCGTCCGCGTGGCATCCATCGGCCCCAGCTTCAGCTTCTGCCAGCCCATCTGGGCCCGGAGCCGTTGAATGGTAGCGGCATCGGGCGCCTGCCCCGCGCCCTTCGGCCCAAAGCCCCAGGCGTCCACGAGCGATCCCACCGTGATATCAAAGGCGCCGCCGCTCCGCTGCGAGACCTCTGCGGCGGCCAAGAGCACCCTGCGCAAGGACGCGCTGATCTGCAGCGGCTTATGGACCGGCTGCCGGTTGAGCCGCATGAGCAGCGAATCCGGCTTGTAGGTGGACATCTCGCGGTCGACCGCCATGAGGGCCTCAGCCGCCGCCCGCTGCACCGGCGAAGGGTCTTGCCCCTTGGCGGCGATGACCTTGACCTTCCAGGTCGTGCCCATCACCCGCCCGTCGAAGACCGCCTCACGCTCTCCGGCGCTGGAGCCATGCGTCGGCGCCCGCAACCAAAGCAGCGCGAAGAGCCCGAGCACAAAGAGCGCAGGCAAGGCGAATCGACGGAGGGGAGATGGGCCTCCGTCGAGCGGATGAGAAGGGGTCATGCGTCCTGGCCTTCGCCTGACGACTAGCCGCCAAAGTCGTCGAGCATGATGTTCTCACGCTCAACACCGAGGTCCAGGAGCATGTTGATGACCGCGCTGTTCATCATGGGTGGCCCGCAGAGGTAGTACTCAACCTCCTCGGGTGCCGGATGCTTGGAGAGATACTCGTCGTGCACCACCTGGTGGATAAAGCCGACGTAGCCCTCCCAGTTATCCTCTGGAAGCGGCTCGCTCAACGCCAAGTGCCACTGGAAGTTGTCGTTCTCCTCTTGGATCTTGTCGAAGTGATCGACATAGAAGGCCTCGCACAAAGAGCGCGCGCCATACCAGAAGCTCACCTTCCGCTTGGTATGCAGGCGATTGAACTGGTCGAAGATATGCGAGCGCATCGGCGCCATACCCGCGCCGCCACCGATGAAGACCATCTCGTTGTCGGTCTCACGGGCGAAGAACTCACCGTAGGGACCCGAGATAACGACCTTATCGCCCGGCTTCAGGTTGAAGATATACGAGCTCATCTTGCCCGGGGGCAGGTCCGGTTGCCGCGGCGGCGGCGAGGCGATCCGGACGTTGAGCATGATGATGTCTTTCTCTTCGGGGTAGGACGCCATCGAGTACGCACGGACAACCTCTTCGTCCACCTTGGAGACGAACTGCCACATGTCGTACTTATCCCAGTCGCCCCGGTACTGCTCGCCGATATCAAAGTCCTTGTAGTGGGCCACGTGCGGCGGGCACTCGATCTGGATGTAACCACCGGCGCGGAAGGGAACCTCCTCGCCTTCGGGCAGCTCCAGCACGAGTTCCTTGATAAAGGTCGCAACGTTGTCGTTCGAACGAACCGTGCAGGTCCATTTCCGGACCCCGAAGATCTCGGGCTCCAGTTCGATCTTCATGTCGTTCTTGACCTTGACCTGGCAGGCCAGGCGGCAGCCATTCTTGGCCTCGCCCCGGCTGATATGCGCCGCCTCGGAGGGGAGCATAGCCCCGCCGCCGTCGTGCACGTCCACCTTGCAGACGCCACAGGAGCCCTTGCCGCCGCATGCCGACGGGATAAAGATCTTCTGCGCACTCAGCGTGTTGAGCAGGGTGCTACCGGCCTTGGTGGTGATGGTGTTGTCCGGATCGTCGTTGACGAGAATCGTCACGTCGCCGCTCTGCACCAGCTTGTCCTTTGCAACCAGCAGCACCATGACCAGCGCTACGACCACAAAGACAAAAACAAAGACCCCGAGCAGAATCGTCGTCATCAGAGTCCCCCCCCTTCCTAGAGCTGGATCCCGGCGAAGGCCATGAAGCCAATCGCCATGAGACCGGTAACGATGAAGGTAATCCCAAGACCGCGCAGCCCATGAGGGACGTCGCTGTAGCGCATCTTTTCGCGAATGGCCGCGAGCGCGATCACCGCAATGGCCCAGCCGATACCGCTGCCTAAACCGAAGACCGTCGACTCCACCAGGTTGTAGTCCCGCTCAACCATGAACAGCGACGCGCCCAGGATGGCGCAGTTCACCGCGATCAGCGGCAGGAACACCCCGAGCGCCGCGTAGAGCGCCGGGGAGAACTTGTCGATGGTCATCTCCACCACCTGCACCGACGCCGCAATGGTGCCAATGAAGGTCAAAAAGCTGAGGAAGGACAGGTCCAGGTCGGCAAAAGACGGGCTGGCCCACACCAGCGCCCCAGGCGCGAGCACGTAGTTGTAGATGAGGTTGTTGAGCGGTGCTGTGACGGCGAGCACAAAGATGACCGCCGCACCGAGCCCGATGGCCGTATCGACCTTCTTGGACACCGCCAGGAAGGAGCACATGCCCAGGAAGAACGCCAGGGCCATGTTCTCAACAAAGATCGCCTTCGTGGCGAGGCTTATAAGATGTTCCACCTTACTCCTCCTCGCACTGCTCGGGCTTCCACGTGCGCAGCGCCCAGATGAAGAGACCGATCAGGAAGAAGGCCCCTGGGGCCAGCACCATCAGACCGTTCGGCGTGTACCAGCCGTTTTCGGTATCCAGCGGCAGCACCTGCGCCCCGAAGATCCGGCCAGAACCGAGCAGTTCGCGGAAGAACGCCACCCCGAGCAGCACCAGCGCGTAGCCAATCCCGTTGCCGATCCCGTCAAGGAAGCTCAGCCAGGGGCGATTCTGCATGGCATAGCCCTCGGCGCGGCCCATCACGATGCAGTTGGTGATAATGAGGCCAACGAAGACGCTGAGCTGTTTAGAGATCTCAAAAACAAAGGCCTTCAGGACCTGGTCGGTCACGATGACCAACGACGCGATAATGGTCAGCTGGACGATAATCCGAATGCTGGGCGGGATCTTGTTGCGCAGCAGGCTGACCGAGAGGTTCGAAAGCCCAGTCACCGCGATCACTGCGAGCGACATCACGAACGCCGTGTCGAGCTTGGTCGTGACCGCCAAGGCCGAGCAGATACCGAGCACCTGGAGCGCGATGGGGTTGTTATCGAAGAAGGGGTCGTATAGCGCCTGGCGAGTTTTCTTGTTCACAGGACAGCTCCCGTCTTCTTGATGTGAGTAATGGTGTTCTTGAAACCGTTCTCGCCGATCCAGAACCGCACCAGCGCCTCCACACCGTTACAGGTCAGGGTTGCCCCCGAGAGCCCATCGATCTTGTGCGGGGCTTCCTTCGCCGACGGAGCCGGACCCTTGATAATGTCGATGGCCGGGTTGCCCTTGGCGTCGTATGCCTTGCGTCCCTTCCAGACCGCCTTCCAGCGCGGGTTGTCGACCTCACCCCCGAGCCCCGGCGTCTCACCGTGCTGGTAGAAGGTCAACCCGCGGATGGTGTCGCCATCCTTGTCGAGCGCCAGGAAGCCGTAGAGCGTGGACCAGAGCCCCTTGCCCTCGATGGGCAGGACCACCATGTCCAGCTTCCCGTCCTTGAGGACCTGGTAGATGAGCGCGTTGTTCGGCAGACGCTTCACCTTGGCCGCGTTGGCTGGCGCCTTTTGGCTGGTGGACGGCTCCTTGGTCGCCGCCACCTGGTCGAAGGACGCGGGATCCACGCCCTTGGCCGGCAAGCCGCTCTTGAGGTTGACGACAACCGCCTTGATCGAGTCCTCGAAGCGCTTCTGCACCTCGGCGGCATCCATCGCCTCGCCCTCTTCCATCAACCCGGCCACTAGGAGGACCTTCTTCTGCCGGTCCAGCACCGCATTGGCCTCTTGCCGACCCCGAAGCCCCACTGCGGCGCTTGAGACGATGACAGCACAGACCAGGCAAACCGCCGTGGCGAAGCCGATCGTGTAACCCTTTCCGTATTCCATCAGGCTGCCCCCCCTGCTTTGCGAGCAAGCCGCCGCTTGATGTTCCCCTGGACGATGAAGTAGTCGACCAGCGGCGCGAACATGTTCATGAAGAGGATCGCCAGCATCATGCCCTCGGGATAGGCAGGGTTGACCACCCGCACCAAGACCACCAGGACTCCAATGAAGAACCCGTAGATCCACTTGCCGCGATCGGTAAACGCGCTGGAGACCGGATCCGTCGCCATGAAGATGGCGCCGAGCGCCCAGCCACCGAGCACCATGTGCCAGTAGAACGGCAGCGCGAACATGGGATTGGTCTCAGAGCCGACGCTGTTGAGCGTGAGCGCCATGACGATGGTGCCGATCGCCACCCCGAGCATGGTTCGGTACGAACCGATCTGAGTAAAGACGAGGACGGCTGCACCGAGGAGTAGGGCCAGCGCCGATGTCTCCCCCATGGAGCCGGGGATGAAGCCGAGAAAGGCGTCCATCCAGGCCTCCGAGCCGAGGCCCTGCTGCACGAGGCTGCTGGAGTCAGCCGCCGCGATCCCAAGAGGGGTGGCGCCGCTCATGCCATCGGTCATGTTGGCGGCGATCCAGACCTTGTCGCCCGAGATCTGCGCCGGGTAGGCAAAGAAGAGGAAGGCGCGCGCCGTCAGAGCCGGATTGAGCACGTTCATCCCGGTCCCGCCAAAGATCTCCTTGCCGATCATCACGCCAAACATGGTGCCCACCGCCACCTGCCACAGCGGGATGGTCGGGGGCAGCGTCAGCGGGATGAGGGCGCCGGTCACGAGGAAGCCCTCGTTAATCTCGTGGCCGCGGGTCAGGGCGAAGATGACCTCGATGGCGCCACCGGCCGCAAAGGTCACGATGAGCACCGGCAGGAAGTAGACGGCGCCGAGGACGATGTTGCCCCAGAAGCTGGGCGCAAACGTGAAGCCGAGCCCGGTGTAGATGGCCTCTTGCCAGCTATCGAGCGGCATCGCCCCTGTCGAGATGGCCTGGTTGGCCTGATAGCCCGTGTTGTAAAGAGCCATCAGCATGGCTGGGATCAGCGCCATGACGACCAGAATCATCATCCGCTTGAGGTCCAGCGCGTCACGCACATGCGTGCCACCCTTGGTCACGTATCCCGGGGTGAAGAGGATGGTGTCCTGCATCTCCCAGATGGCATAGAAGCGATGGAGCTTCCCGCCTTTCTCGAAGTGCTTCGCCATCTTGTCGAGGGTTTTGCGGAGCATCACCCCTCCTTCCAGAGCGTTAAGAGGTTCTTTCGCAGCGCCACGCCGTAGTCCTCCTTGCCCGGGCTCACGTAGGAGCAGAGGGCCAGGTCTTCCTCGATGAGCTCGAGAGCTCCAAGCTTTTCGGCCTGCTCTAGGTCGGACACCAAGAGCGCCCGGAGAAGGAAGGTTGGCATGATGTCCAGCGGCATCACCCGCTCGAACATGCCGATCGGCACCATCGCACGGTGCGAGCCGTTGGTCGTAGTCGTCATTTTGAAGAGGCGCCCCGGGGAGAGCGCCGAGAGGAAGGCCCGCACCGTGGAGTGCTTATCGCCGCCGGGCTTGAGCCAGCCGAAGAACACCCGCTCGCGGTCCTCCGCTAGGCAGGAGACGATCGAGTCGTAGCGACCGAGGTAGCCGTGCTCATCGCCCATGGCCTTGCGACCACAGAGGACGCTACCGCTCACCACGCGGTTCTCGCCGTCCTCGAGTTCGCCATTCACCAGCGTGTCCAAGGCGGCCCCAAGACGGGTCCGGACGAGCCGCGGCTTCTTCACCACCGGGCCTGCCAGCGCGACAATCCGCTCGGGCTCCACCTTGCCGGTCTGCAGCAGCCGACCGATGGCGACGACGTCCTGGTAATCGAGGTGCCACACGGCCTTCTCCATGTGCACCGGCTCCAGGAAGTGAATGTGCGTGCCGGGGAGCCCCGCGGGGTGCGGGCCCTCGAACTCCTCCACCTGCGCGCCAGCGCCGGCCGGAATCGCCGCGCCCGGACGCTTACAGAGGTAGAGCTTCGGCGCGAGCTTGCTGAGCCCGGCCAGGCCATTCTCGAACGCGGCCTCGCGGCCTTTGAGGATGACCTCCGCGCGACCCGCCAGCGGGTTCGTATCCATCGCGGTCACGAAGATCGCTGCAGGCGCCGTCGTCGGCGACGGGACCGTCCCGTAGGGCCGCTGCCGCAAGGCGGTCCAGAGCCCCGACTCGACAAGCAAGGCTTTGACGGCATCAGCGTCCAGTGCCGCCGGCGCCTGGCCAGAGAAGGACTCGAACTCGAGCTGATCCCCTTCGCCGCCGCCCGCCTTCTCGGAGTCGCTCAGCTCGATCACGACGCTAATCAATGCCCGGCGCTGCCCCCGATGAATCGCGCTGATCGTGCCGGCCGCGGGCGCGCAGAAGCGAGTGCCCTCTGACTTGCGGTCTTCAAAGAGGAGCTGCCCGCGCTTGACCACATCGCCAACCTGGATGTGCATGCGGGGCCGCATGAATGGGTAGTCGTCGGCCATCACGGCTACGCGCTCAACCTGAGGCGCAGCGCTGACAACCTGCTCCGGAGCCCCTGCGATCGGCAGGTTTAGACCCCGGGCCATCTTATGTACTGGCATCGAATCTCCCTTTCGGCATCCGCTTCGGCGGGAAGGGACCACAAAACGCTGTGCCGGCAAAGCACTTCGTTTCAGTTTTTGGCAACTGTCGTACCCCAACACTCGGTGCGAGGCACGCAAAGCTTCAAAATCACTGGAGAGTTCTGAGCACCCATCTTTCCAATCAAGATGGGGCCCCTCGTGTGATTTCTCGGACAGGATGAATCGAGCGCCTGAAAACGACAACAAGAATGGCAAGCGAGAGGCAAAGTTGAGAGCGTTGCTGCTCTGGCTCGCCCTCCTCGTGCTCCTTGTCCCGGCCATCCGCGAGCAAGTCGCCGCATGGACCGCCGCGTTCCGCGACGCCGGCCCCTCCGGGCAGCTCGGGTTCGTGGGGCTCTACATCTTGGCGACAACTCACTTCTTCCCGCGCTCACTCGCCAACGCCCTGGCGAGATAGGCCTTTGGGCCCAGGCTCGGTTTTCCCCTCGCCTGGAGCGGCAGCCTGGAGGTAGCGACGCTGACGTACGGCGCCATCACCCGACTGCCCCCGCCCCGCTCCGGCTGACTTGGACTCTGGAGCGGCGTCCGCGCGGTCGCCAGCGCAGAGACCCTCCGCATCGTCCTGCTCCGGCGCCTCTCCATGCCCAAGATCAACCGGCCGCTGACGGCCAGCCTCGGACGCTCGGTTCTTCGTCCCGGAGACGATGTGAGCAGTCGGCTCAAAAGGGCAGGGCCCGCTACAGCCCTTCGACCAAGTGATTTGGCGTACCGTTCCGCTTGATCAAGCGAAAGCGATCGTAGACCGTCCCCGTCGCCTCGTAGGCCGAGTAACGAAGCTCTCCGGGATAAACGTTAATGACCTGGTAGAGCTGCTTGCGCTGCGCGGCGCTGACCATGAATGGCCTTTTTCGCAAGTTATACGACTTGGGGCCGCTCACCGAGACCACGTACACAGCGCCATGCTGGTCGGGCCGCGCTCGCAAGCCAACCGGAACGTTGACCTCGCCCTTCACCTGTTTGGTCGAACCACCAGGATGGACCATGCGGGTCGTGCGCCCATAAGCGTGATCGTGACCCTGGAGAACGAGGTCCACGCCGTATTTCTCGAACAGCGGCTGCAGCAGGTCGCGGATCGCAGGGTTATCCCGCCTCGGCTCGGTCGAATAGACCGGATGGTGCATGGTCACGATCTTCCAGCGTGCCTTGCAACCCTGCATGACCTTGCTGAACCACTGCGCCTGTGGCTTGAGGTCGCGGTTGGTATTCAGCGAGACAATGCGGGCGCCCTGGTAGTCGACATAGTAAACCGTCTCCTCGCAGCCCTTCGGCCCGTGCACCGGAAAGTCGAAGGTCGGGCGCCAGTGCAGCGACAAACGGCGAATCGTCCCGGCCCCCATATATTCATGGTTGCCCGGAGTCGCGATCGAAGGCATCGTGCGGAGGATCCACCCGGCGCTATAGAACCACTCGCCCCACTCCTCATCGTTGTCGGCGTGATTGATCAAATCCCCGGCATGGAGCAGGAATGCCGCCCGCGGCGCGTCCTTAAAGGCCTCACGCACAACGCGCGCCCAGTGCGACTTCAAGTTATTCTGCGCGTCCCCGAAATAAATAAAGGAGAACGGCTCCGCCTCCGTACTCGCCGTCGTGAACTGGCTCCATTCGCTCCAGTTGACGCCATCCCCGACGCGGTAGGCGTACATGGTCTTAGGCTGCAAACCGCGGAAGACGGCGGTATGGAATCGCGCCTCTCCCAGATTGGTGCTCAGGTCCGTCGAGCTAGCGGCGATGCGCTTGGCCCCCTTGTGGAAGGCGGGATCCGACGAGGCCAGCACGAACTCGGCGACCGCTTTGGCAACACTGCGATCGGTGCGCCAAGTCACACTCTGCGTCGTCGCAGGATCCTCCGACCAGCTCAGGACGATTCGATCCGGAACAGCGCTCGCGGCATAGGTCACCGCGCCTGGCACCTTGGCCGGCCTTTTGGCCTTTGCAGCAGATCCCTGGGCAGGAACAGCGGAAGCGAGGAGAGCCAAAGCGATGAGACTGCGCATATCGTCACACTCGAAGGATGTCACACTCGAACAAAGGGGGAACTGGCGCATCGGGAACTCTGACAGCCCGCCCAAAAGTCGCGCGACAGCCGAGCACCAGACCCGGCACTCTGCCACTCGCCAGCCCTATGCAACAGCCTGCGAACTGGACTTTGTCAACCTGGAGACGGTGAAGCCTGAAAGAAGAACGGCAGAGACTGGCGAGAACAATAAACGCTACTGCGAGCCCAGAGTCCCAATGCCAGTCCCGCGTCTTTTCCTCCCGTTCCCCATGAGTGCCCAAGCATTGACGAGGTAAGGAGGCCGTTCCTGGCTCGGCATAGCCCCCCCCTGCTTGCGACACAGCAGTCTTACTTGAGGCCCTCGCCAAAGTGCGGACTCAGGGCCTGGCGTAGGTCCCGGAGCCGGTATGGCTTGCCGATCACTCCGTGGAAGCCCTCGAACTCGTAGTTGGCCATGACCGGGTCGCTGGAATAGCCACTGGAGACGAAGGCCAGCACCTTGGGGTCGATTTCGCGAATCGCCTGGAGCGTCTCTACTCCGCCCATGCCCTCCGGAACCCGCAGATCCAGGATAACGGCGTCGTAGCGCCGCCCTTGCTGCATTGCTTCGCGATAGGCGGCAACGGCGGCCTCCCCGTTCTCGAAGCTGTCGACCCGAAAGCCCAAGTGTCCGAGCATTGTTTCGCCGATGTCGCGCACGTCCTCGCGATCATCCATCAGTAGGAGCCAACCCTGCATGGGCTCCTTTCGGTCCTTAGCCGGCACGGTCTCCGGCTCTTCAACCTCGCCCGCTGGCATCCAGATATGGAATGCCGTGCCGCCTTCGGCAGGAACTTCGATATCGATGCGCCCGCCATGCCGTTCGAGCACGGAGTGGCAGATCGCGAGACCAAGGCCGGAGCCGTCTTTCTTGGTGGTGAAAAACGGGTCAAAAACTTTGTCCAAGATCTCCTCGGCAATGCCCGGCCCCTGGTCAGCAATGCAGAGAGAAACTCCATCCCCGCCATCGACGCCTTGCTCTCGCCGTCCAGTAATACGGATGCTCCCGCCTTTGGACATCGCCTGCGCACTGTTTATCAACAGGTTACACAAGACCTGATGCCACTGGCCGCTGTCGGCGAAGATCGTGCCGATCCCCTCTTCCAGCTGCAGATCGCAATGGACCTTGGAGCCCAAAAGCGACAACTGCACCGCGTCCAAGACGCTGCTCTCCACATCAACGATACGCCGGATCGGCTGCCCACCTCGGGCAAAGGTCAGCAGTTGACTCGCCATATCCTGGGCCCGCACCGTCGCACTCTCGACCATGTCCAGGATGCGCGAGAGAGTGTCCTGACCGCGCACAATCTCACGCGCAAGCGAAACGTTGCCAATCAAACTGGTCAGCAGGTTGTTAAAGTCATGAGCAATACCACCAGCGAGCACCCTGAGTGCCTGCAGCTTTTCTCTCCGAAGCGCCCGTTTCTGAGAACGCTTGTGATCGGAGATATCGATCATCGTCCCCTCGATAACTCCGCCATCGAGGAGTATCCCATTTACAAAGACCCAAACCGGGCTCCCATCCTTTCGGCGAAGCTCCACTTCACAAAAAGTAATACTCCCTAAACGGCGCAGCTCCTCCAACACCTTATCGCGAAGATCTTCACTCGGATAAAAAATGCGCGCATCGAGTTCGAGTAGCTCTTCACGACCATCGAAACCCAACCAATGAGCCAGGGCATCGTTTGCTTCTAAGAAACGCCCATCAAGGGCCGTCCTGAACATGCCAACGACCTTGCTTTCGGAGATTTGCTGATAACGCAATCCCGTTTTTGTCGCGATGCCCTGAGCATGCTGGCGAAGTAAGGCGCTACCGAAACTCGCAGCGAGAGCGGTAAGCAACGAAATCTCGTAGTTGCTGAAGGATCGCTGCTCCTCACCGAGGAACAAAGCCAGACAAGCGACGATACTCCCCCCCTGCAGGATCGGCAGGCAGGTGCAGTACAGCGGCGATCCGTTTTCCTCTCCGTCATCCAGAGTTGAGCGCAGATCGAACTGCATCTTCGTATTGGCGAAGACATCGCTGGCGCGCAGCTCCCTTGGCACCGGCACTCCCGACACCTGCTCGTTGCCCCAAAGGTGACAGAGGCTCATAGTCACCGAATCGAGGTTCTCACGGTTTACACCCTCGTAGAGGGCGACTCCGGCCAACCCCAGGCTTTGGCCTAGTTGCTCAAGACTGCGAGCGATCGTGGTCCCAATATCCACCGCCTCCATCAATAAACGCATAAGCTCCGACACAATGCCAAGCAGCGGCTTGCCAGCAGTTTCTATCTTTTGAGCGGAACGGGGAGCCAACGGCAAAATGGGGTCGTGATGGGAGCCAGGTTCAGTCATCAGCGGACGGGGCCTCAGGTCTACGCACTGCGAAAATTCGCTCCAGATGGTAGAGCTTGTTCTGATCACTCGACAAGCAGAAGGCGCGCAGCAACGAGCGCTTTCGTGAAGAGAACAGCATCGCGGGCAGGACAGGACGCCAACGCCTACCCGTAGTCCTGGAGTTGTAATCGATCTCTAGTGGAATCGGCCTGGCCCTAGGCCGAAGCAGCGAGAGATGTGGCGGCAACTCAGGAATCCTCGGCCAATCCAGGTCCAAGGACTGCGCATGAAGCATGCAAGGATCCTGTATTCGATCGCGCTCGGCCAAAGCGCGGCAACAGGCTAAGGCCGCTTCGCTATCACCAAGCGCCCGATGCCGGCCCCGAAACTCGAGGCCAAGAAAGCTCGTCAGGGTCCCCAGGTCGCAGCGCCGAGGCCGATCCACACCGAGCACCGGTCGCACGGCATGCCGCAGGTCGAAGCAGGGAGTATGCGCTAAGCTCCTCCCCACCCGTGCGGCTTCGTAGCTGAGTAAGCGCGCATCAAAGCGCACGTGATAGGCCATCAACGCCGCCCCCTCGGCAAAGGCTAGGAATTCGGGCAAGAGTTCAGCCACCGTTCTCTGCCCACGCAAATCGGCATCCTTGAGTCCATGGATGGCAAGCGCCCTAGCCCTGGAATAAGCGATAGATGAGCCTCCGTCTGATCCGAGCCGCTTCTGCTCCGTCGCTGCGGTTCGGATCGGACGGAGGCAGGCAAGGAAGGG
>PDSF01000043.1 GCA_002748355.1 Planctomycetota bacterium
AAGAACAAGAGTTTGGCGCTCGCCTCCCGGCTGCGCCCTGAACTCTTCCAACCCCGATTCCGAGGTCGAAGGGCGGAGAACCATAGCCCTCCGCTCCGAAGACACAAGAGCGAGCCTGGATTTCTTGATTCCGCCTTCCCCACCGCTCGGGCTCAGCTGCGCGCGCGACGGAAACCGGTATTCGTGATCTTTCGTCGCCAAGGGATCCCAACCCAAGAATGGCAAGGCGTGCCCAATTTGCTTCAGAGCCAGGCAGGCAGAGAAGGGATGATCCAGGGCTTCCCATGGACTAACGCAGAGTCGTCCGGCGAAAAGGTTCCCATGCCTACTGAGCTATGGAGCCAGAACAAGGCAGGTATCGGCACGACTATTGGCACGAACACGCAGGTGCTTCGCAATAGGGCAGGAGCCCAGCACAGGGGCTTTCAGCATTACTGCAGCGCGACGATCTGCTAGCCTACGAAGTCGACTGCGCGCCATCGTGCCTGTTGCGCCGAGCGATCGTTCTGGCCAATTACAACAAGAATGTTCAGATGCAATTATTTGATGGCTCTGTGCCTGCTCCCGACTTTGTCAGTATCGAAACGACTCGATACTGCAATCTGAAATGCGAGATGTGCCTCCAGTTCCAAGACGGAACCACGGTGACCGGGCCGCATATGGATCTGGATCTGTTCGAACGCTTCGCGGCAGAGATCTTCCCGCATGTGACCCGATTCCAGCCATCGGTATCGGGAGAGCCACTCATGGCGCGCGGCCTCGAACAGCAACTCGCTGTTGCTGAACGATTCGGCGTTAAAACCGAGTTGGTGTCCAACGCCACCCTACTCAACCAGCGCATGCGTGAACTCATCCTCCCCACCCTCGGAAGGATGATCATATCCTTCGACGGCGCAACGAAAGAGACCTTCGAATGGATTCGCCACGGGGCAAAGTTTGAGAAGGTCGTGGAAAACGTGCGTGCGCTCGGATCGATGGTGGCAGAGATCCCGGCAGAATCTCGCCCGGTCCTTTCCTTCGGGACCGTGCTGATGCGTAAGAATATCGAAGAACTGAGCGCGTTACTCCGCCTGGCCAAGGAACTCGGCCTGCATTATGTCGGCGTCTCGCACCTTCACCCAGTAACGGAGGAAATGAAGCTGCAGTCTTTGGCTCACTGCCCCAGCCTGGCGATCCGCTGTATCGAAGAGGCAGGCCGAGTGGCGGAGGAGATCGAGATGCCCCTGGTCGTTCAACCTCTCGACCAGCTTATCGCAACGACGGCCCTCGGAGCCGCGCAGCGACGCGCGATTGCCGCAAAGGACGGTGTTGTTGAGGGTCTTGAGTATCGCAGCTTTGCCGTAAACAAAATCCCAGGGTTCCCAGGGATTGACCCGTCCTCGAAAGAGAGCAAGGGAATCCAAGCCCGAAGAGCCAAAGCACAAAAGAAGAGTAGACTCCCTGTACGGGCGAAAGCAAAGCCAAAGCCCAAAGCCCAAGAGGTCGGACGCATCCAGGTTTGCGATTATCTCTGGAATAAGACCTACGTTGCCCTCGATGGGAATGTCCGCATGTGCTGTGTCCCGGGGACTCCGAACCTCGGCAATCTCAATAACGAAAGCTTCGAAGAAGTTTGGAACAACGATGCCTACCGATGCCTGCGCGAGAGCTTGGTGCGTTGCGAACCGGTAGCTTTCTGCCGCGGCTGCCAACATGTCGTTACCCTCGAAGATCCCGTTGAAATCGATCGATGGCTTAACGGTCAGGCCGCACCCGAGCACTCAAGCTTTCCCAGCATTCCGCCCATTATCGACCCCTTCCGCAAGCGGGCCGCAGACGAAGGCGTTGGCCCCGAAAGTAGCGAAGAGATCACCCCCCGTCTGGTATGGATGCCTGTACGCAACGCCGCAGGCTATGTCGTGGAATTCTCCCTCGATGACTTTGAAACGGTCGAATGGGCCACGAGCTGGGACGACACGTTGGTTATCAAAGATCCCGAATTCACGATTCCCCTGAATATCTGGAAGCAAGCCCCCTTGCGAAAGCGCATTCGCTGGCGCGCCCTGTCACAAGTCCCTGAAAACGATCTGCAAGTAGAGCTAGGAGGCGGCGAACTCGAACGACTTGGGGATCCAGAGGCAACGCCCTAGCAAGCCCTCCTTATCTCGGAGAGACTGGCCAGCGGGATCTCCAGCGGGCTGCGGGCAAGATTCGCTCAGACAAGTGACCCAAGCATGAGTCGCTGGCAGGATTCGCCGATAGCACAGAAGAAGCAGGTTGCCTAAGGAGTCGCTCTCCGGGTGAACGATGAAGCTAAGCTTCTCGGCGCCAGTAGGGCGCTGGGCCCCAGCACTCGCCGAACCCCTTAGGCAGCCTAAGTGTTCTGCCCCCGTCTTCACGGATCCAAGCTATGCCATTGATCGAATACGACCTGGACGAAGCCGAAAAACAGGAGGCTCCCCAGCCCGAAGCTCAGGGGGCTCCGGAGGGCGCAACCAACGTCATCCTCTACGCCTTCCTCAGGCACTACCGCCTGGTATTGATCGCTTGCCTGATCGGCGGCTTGATCGGCTTCTTCCAGGGAGCAACCAAGCTCAATGTCTACCGCTCCGAAGGCACTCTCTGGCTCCAGGCCGGCATGCGAGAGCAAACGACGGTCGAGCAGCAACTGACCCGGGAGGGCCGTGGCTTGCCGCAAAGAGCCTCGGCCCTCGTCCAAGCCGAGCTGGAACTCCTGCGTAGCAGCGAGCTGCTAGGGCGCGTCGTCGACAAACTCGGCACGGATTTCATCTTCCACGTTCCTGATCCGGCCGAGAGCGATGACGAAAACACAGCGCTTCCCGCGAGGCTGCTCCACTCACTTCAGTCCTGGTGGATCAAGAACTCCGACAACGACCTTGACCTAGATATCGAGTTCGGCGCTCCCGAAGCCCTCGGGCCACGGATGCTGGCCATCGAGTTCCTGCGGGAGAAGGCGCAGCTCTTCGCTCTGGGTGAGTCCGGAATGATTCGGGTCGCCTTCGAGACCCTCGACCCGATCCAGGTCATGCAGCTGATCAACGTCTACCTTGAGGAGGCGAGCAAGTTCCACACCGAGTTCTTCGCGGTTACCCCCCAACAAAAGTTCGTGCGCGAAGAGCTGGAAGACGCGGCCAAGGCCTATGAAGCGGCCGATGAGGCTCTGAAAACCTTCAAGGCCAAGCACTCGATCTACGATCTCCCGGCACAGGAGAGCAATCTGCAAGACCGCATCGCCGCCTTGCAGCTCGATGTCTTCGAGAATGAAGTCCTACTCACCCAGCTCAGGTCCCAGATCAAAGCCCGAAAAAAGCGACTTGAGGTCGAGAATCCGGTAGAGGCCGGGCTCGTGGCCCGGGTGACCAACCCGGACTACACCCAGCTGCGGACTAGGCGCGAATCACTAGCACAAGAAATCGCCACGATGACGCGGCGAACCGGTGCGGAGAATCGTGAGTCGCGTGAGGAGTTCGAGCTTCGCCGCCAAGCCCGCCTCCGAGTCGCCAAGCGCATGGATCAAGAGCTCGACCAGATGGCGCGGACGATTCTGCAGAACACGCCCCGCAAGGACGCACTCCTGACCAGCTTGGACACCGATAGCGCTCAGGCTGTCGGCCTCGAGAGTTCCCTCGCCCCCAAGCGCAAGCAACTCAAGGACATGGAGCAGGAGCTAGTAAGGATCCAAGGGCTAGAGACCCAGTATGAGACCCGGGTGATCCAGCGCAGCCAGGCCCTCGAGACCTTCAACACCACCAACACCAACCTCCAGCGTATCTCTCGCTTCCAACGTCTCGACGACAGCGATATCGGCAACCTGCGCATTCAAGCACGCGCTGAACTCCCCGGAGAAAAGGTGGGCCCCAAACGCGCCAAGTCCTTGCTCTTCGGGTTGATCCTCGGCGGCATGTTTGGCTTCGCCCTCGCCTTTGGGCTGGTCGCCTCCGACCCCCTGATCCGCCGTCCGAGCGACCTCCTCAAGCTCGGCAGCGCCAAGGGCCTCGCTCTACTACCAAGCCTGCGCAGCAAAGAGCGCAAAGAATCTGGCTTCCCGCAGGACAGCAAGACACGGCGCCCCGATCTACAAGTGCTGGCAGACAAACTCTGGCCACTGCTGCGCAAGCCCCCGGAGCATGAGGGTTGCTTCCGGCTCGGCTTCCTCGGCGAGCAAAGCCAGGTCGGCAACAGCGAGGTCGCCGCGGCTGCTGCCTACGGCCTCGCTACGCGCACCCAATCCAAGGTTCTGGTCATCGAGACCGCCTCATCGCCGACAGGCATCGCCCATCGTTTCGGCGTCGAGCGCAGCCCGGGACTGCACGAGGTAGAGCGCGGCGAGCTACCTCTCGACAAAGCCATCAGACCCAGCGGCATCAAAGGTCTCGACCTGCTCTGCGCCGGCGAGGGCTCCGAGTTCGCCCCGGGCACCTTTGCTAAGGACAAGGCCCGCGCACGTCTCGCCCGGGTCTCCCAGAACTACGACTACGTGGTCTTCGACCTGGAGTCGCTTCAGCGCAGCGCGGAAACTCGGCACCTGCTCTGGGACTGTAACCAGATCATCCTCGTCGCCCGCCAGGATCGCTCGCGCAAGGATGCGATCATAAAGACGAGGAAGGACCTGCAAGCGACGGATCTGGCGCTCTCTGGTGTCGTACTGAGCCACGTCCGCTCGAGCTGGCCCTTCTGGCTGCCGGTCAAAGATCCCGAGCTGCGGCTCTTCTGAGCCAGCAAGGTGAGCTTCGCGACCCCGTGCCAAGCACCGGATCGCGAAGTCGCGGGCCTATCAGCCCGCTCGGCCAATCAAGCCATCCCTGATCAAGCCAACTGCATGCGGATGCGCTTCCAGTGGGTATCGATTGAGGCACGGATGCTCGCGAGGTCGAGCTTGCCCTTGCGGAAGCGGCCCTGCCTTTTGAAGTAGGTCTCCAAGGCCGCGTCGTCCATCTCGGGCTCGACGTTGATCGTGACATCGCCCTCGGGCCCGTATTCGAGCACAGGGTAGAGACCCGAGCGCACCGCCAGGCGAATCAGCTCGATGCCATCCGCGGGCTCGGACTTCCAGCCGGTCGGGCAGGGCGACAGGATGTGCAGGAAACGGAAGCCCTCGGTCTCGAGCGCCCGGCGCATCTTGCGCATCGTGTCCTCGGCGTTCGCCAGCGACACCGACGCGGCGTAGGCCACCCCGTGAGCAGCCATGATCGCCAGGATGTCCTTCTTGACCAGCGCCTTGCCCCTGGGGGTCGTCGTCGTCGCCGCCCCCATCGGGGTTGCGGAGCTGCGCTGACCACCAGTGTTTCCGTAGATCTCGTTGTCGTAGCAGATGTAGAGCACGTCCTCCTGACGCTCGGCCGCGGCAGACAACGTCGCCATGCCGATGTCGAAGGTGCCACCATCGCCGGCCCAGCAGATCACCCGCGTTTTCTCGCCGTTCATCTTGGCGGCCCGGGTAAGCCCGGAGGCGATGGCGGCCGCCGAGGCGAAGGTGCTGGCCACCACCGGCGCGCCATACGCCGAGTTGGGGTAGGCACCCGCGGTGACGATGCCGCAGCAGGCCGGGATAACGACCTGCGCCGGCTGCTGCGCCAAGGCTCGGCTCAAGAAGTTGAGGCCGATGGACATGCCACAGCCACCGCAGTTGGTATTGCCAGCTCGTAGCAACGGCTCCGGCCTATCCCCACAGGTCTGGGCCATGCCCCCAAGCAGAGGTTCTGCAGTCATGCTCCCACCTCCACGATTTGTGGCTCAGCCACTTCATCGCGTTTCATCAGATCTTCGACGCAGCCTTCGATGTTCTCGGGCCGGATGTCGCCGCCACCGAGTCCAATCACGTAGTTCTGGACGAGAGCTTCCTTCGGCGCCGCTCCGCGGCACTCGGACCAAAGAACCCCGCCCATTCCGAGACTGATGTCCCGGTCCAGAATCGCGATGCGCTTGCGCCCGGCGAAGGCCTCCTGCAGCTTCGTTTCCGGGAACGGCCGGAACATCCGCAGCCGCAAGGAGCCGATCTTCTGCCCCTTCTCCCGGAGCCTATCCACGACTTGTTCGGCAGTGCTGGCCGTCGTGCCCATCGACACGATCAGAGTCTCCGCATCGTCACAGCGATAGGGATCGAGGGGGCCTGCCTGCTTGCGTCCGAAGATCTCCTCGAAGGCCGCCGCACACTCCTCATAGACCTCGGGCACGCGCTGCATCGACTCGTGATGGCGATGGCGATGCGCCTCGGTCTCATGCGGGAAGTCGAGCCCACCAAAGGTCACCGGCTTCTCAGCAAGACGGTGTGGCAGCTCCATGATGGGCAGGTAGCGATCCACGAGTTCCTGATCGGGGATGTCCGACTGCATCATCGTGTGCGAGAGCACGAAGGCGTCTTGGCAGACCATCGAAGGCAGCAAAACGCGAGAATCCTCGGACAAGCGATAACAAAGCAGGATGGTGTCGAGCACCTCCTGGTTGTCCTTGCAGTAGAACTGCAACCACCCGGTATCGCGCAACATCAGCGTGTCGCCGTGGTCGACCCAGATGTTCCAGGGCGGACCGATGGTCCGGTTGACCGCCATCATCACGATGGGCAAGCGAAAGAGAGCCGCCGCCCAGATGTTCTCGGTCATGTACGCCAGGCCATTCGAGGACGAGGCAGTGAAAGAGCGGGCCCCGGAAAGCGAGAAGCCCATAGTCGCCGCCATCGCACTGTGCTCGCTCTCGACACGAACAACATCGCCCTTTTCGAACTCATGAGCGCAGAGCAACTCGATGCACTCGGTCTGCGGTGTAATCGGATAGACGCCGGCGCCGAATCCGCGCCCCTTGCGGTTGGCAGTCCCGGCAAGAATCGTCGCCGTTGCAGCCGCATGGTTCGCACTGAGCATTTGGATCGTCATTTGTGCACCATCTCCAGTGCCCGTCGCGGGCATTCCTCGACGCAGATGCCACAGCCCTTACAGAAGCTGTAGTCGATCTCGTAGCTCCCCGGCTCGCGCCGGATGATGCCCTCAGGGCAATAAATGAGGCAGGTATCACACATCGTGCAGTGCCCGCAGGAGAAGCAGCGATGCGCTTCGTCAGGCCCCTCGATGCCGTGGTTGACTTCCTCGAAGTGATTCACCCGGGTCCGCGCCGACTCGATTCGCTCGCCACTCGGCGCAATGCGCGGGAACTGCTCGGTCCGAATCTCGGTGTAAGGAACCGCATTCTCGCGCGACGGCCGCCCAAAGACCTGAACACTTTCACCCAGCTGCTTGAGCAGCAGGCCTGCGGCACGGCGGCCGCTGCCGATCGCGTGAGTGACCGTGCCCTCACCAGTTGCCAGGTCACCAGCGGCCAGCACCGGCAAGAGTTCGCCGTTGCGCACCTCCATGCCGTCGAGTTCCCAACCTTCGGGGAGGAAGCTCGCATCGGCGCTCTGCCCCAGGGCCATCAGAACATGGTTGGCCGGAATGCGCAGCGTCTCATCGGTGACGATCGGACGCCGCCTGCCGCTCGCATCCGGCTCACCCAGCTCGACGATGGCGAGTTCGACCTCTTGGACGCGACCTTCCCCATGGAAGCCCACAGGCTGCCGCAGGACCGCGAAGTCGATGCCCTCAGCCTTGGCCTCGTGGCGCTCTTCGGTGATCGCCGGCATCTCCTGCTCGCTGCGCCGATACGCAATGGTGACGTGCTCGGCTCCGGCGCGAAGCGCACTACGCGCACAGTCCATCGCCGTGTTGCCGCCACCGAGGACCACGACATGCCCGGAGATCTCGACCTTGCCACCCATGTTTAGGGTGTGCAGGAAGTGGATCCCTTGCTGCACACCTTCGAGCTCTTCGCCAGGGACCCCGAGAGAGCGAAGCTTTTGCAGGCCCGTCGCGACGATCACCCCATCGAAGTCCTGCTTGAGCTGCTTCAGCCGCGCCCCGTCGATCTTCTCGCCAACCCGTGCCTCGACGCCTAGCGCCAGGACATTGTCGATCTCCTGATCGAGGGCCTTGCGATCGAGCCGATAGGTCGGGATGCCGGTGCGCAGCACACCACCGAGCTCCTTCTCCATCTCGAAGATCGTCACCGCGTGTCCGAGCTTGGCCAGCTCGTAGGCGGCGCCGATCCCCGCCGGCCCGGAGCCGACGATGGCGATGCGCTTGGGCGAAGGATGGGTCAGCTTCTCCTTGGTAGCGACGGGCACCTGCGAAGCAATCCAACGCTCCAGGCCACGAATCTGCACCGAGCCATCGAACTCGGCGCGGTTGCAACCCTCCATGCAGGGCGCTGGGCAAACCCGGCCGCAGACGCTGGCGAAGGGGGTGCTCCGCCCAAGGATCTCCGCCGCCTTCTCAACGCCATCGGTCACAACCGCTCGCACGAAGCCGACCACATCGTTGCCCGCAGGGCACCAAGCACTGCAAGGCGCGAGGCTCTCGACATACTGCGGCATCTGAGTGCCCCAACTGCCGGTCAGGATCCCGGTGGGCTTGCTCTCGACATGGTCTTCGAGAGCCTCCACCGGCTTAAGCTCCGGCAGCGGAGCGGCACTGAGAGCATCCTCTGGGGCCTCGTGCAGGACCTCGCGAAACTCCACGGTCTCGTAGGCCTCTTTCGCCGCCTTGAAGTTGCTCGACAACCCCATGCCCGAATACGCGGACTCGAGCACATCGAGGGGAATGCCGTGCATCTTGGCGTATGCCCCAGCGATCGTCGTATTGACGATCACCACAGAACGCGTGCCGATACCGTGGCGGCGAGCGATCTCCGTCGCATCCACCACCGCAAAGCGGTAGTCCTCGAAACGCCCATCAAAGCTGGCGAAGTCCTCGGTGCTGTTCAGCAGCAGGCTGCCCCCCTTGCGCAGCCCTTGCAGCACAAGATCCCCGAGAAGAGTCGGGTCGAGCACCAACAAATGGTCAGGGTGATAGACCTTGTTCCGATTCGTGATCGGCTGGTCTCCGACGCGCGTATAGGCACGAACCGGCGCTCCCGAACGCTCACTCGCGTAGTCCCCGAAGGTCTGGACACTCTTGCCCAGCTTCGCGTAGACCGAAGCGAGGATCTTCGCACAAGTAACGCCACCTTGGCCGCCGCGGCCATGCAAACGGATCTCCATAACGAGGAATCCTCGGCAAGCACCGCCCTAATGTCCCTCCGCCAACAGGCGCACTTTGCCTAGCGAATGGGAGCAGTAAGATACTGCGACACCCTCGCAATAAGTCCCCATTTCTTCGCTGGATGCTGGTATTGGACTCATCAGCATTTTGGCCATTGCTAGCTCAGGCGGCTATTTCCCGCCTTTTTGATATAGAAAAACGCCAGCGGCATCGTGATGCGCGCTGGCGTTTCAGGTTCAGGGCCTCCCCTTCAAAGGGGAGCATTAGTGCGAAGAACTAAGCTGTGGAAGCTTAGGCGGCAGGGCTCACTTGCCCTCGCCGTCCATTTTTTTCTCTTCCTTCTTCTCGCCTTCGCCGTCTTTCTTGCCGTCCTTCTTCTCGTCCTTCTTTTCCTTGGCCAGTTCCTCGGCCTGCTTGAGGGCCTGCTTCACGGCAGCGGCAACGAGGCCGCCACGCAGCACGACGGCCTGCCCGGTTCCGGGACGAGCCGCCGACAGACTGCTGGCAATGCGGCCCTGGCAGCCGATCAACTCACCGGCGACGTTCCAGACCGGCAGGCCGGTCGCAGCGCTACCGGCCAGGATCCAGGCCTTACGCGGCTTCTTGATGACGCCGAGGATACGAGAACTGCCAATGGCTGGCGCATAATCGTAGCCCTTGCTCAGGCGACTGACGGTCACCGTCTGTTCTCCGACCTTGGGCTTCTTGGCGCTGCTGTAATCAAGCACATGCCCGGCGTGCGCCTTGGGCAGACCGTCCTTCAGCTTGAGGAAAGCGAAGCCGAGCTTGCTGTCCTTACCGACCAGGAAGGCTTCCAGCTCATCCTCTTCGCTCTCGAACACGACCTTGAACTCAAGGGGCGTAACCTTGATGTCGATTCTCTTTCCCCCGCTATTCGCGTTGAAGCTGGGGGCAGCGATCTGCACGTCGGCCAGGATGAGACCGGATTCGTGCACGAGGACGCCACGGCCGTTGATGCGCTGCTCACGGGACTGGCCCATGAACTCGAGCTTTACCACGACATTGAGCGTCACAATGCTCGCAGCGTGCTCTTTGAGCAGCATCGCGCCGGTCTTACCCAACGCATCATTTTGGGCGGGAAGGCTCGCAACCGTCAGGAACGCGGCAGCGGCAAAAGGGAGGAAACGCATCGGATTACTCCTGCTGTAGTCTGTGGGAATACGATGAGCGCGGCGAGCAGGCGGGCTACTTGCCCGCCAACTGGCTCCAGTCCGGCTCGAAAAATACGAAGGCGGTAGAGACACCGCGCTTGATGAAAACAGGGATAACGCGCGGCTTCTCCTTCTTGAGGCGCTTCATCAGCTTATCGAAGCTATCGATATCGCCGATCGCTTGGCCATTGATCGCGAGGATCAGCGCGCCACGCGGCAGGCCGGCGATGCTGGCCCAGCCACCGTTACTGACTTGGGTAACGATCAGACCCTGCTGCTCCTTGGTCATCTGGCGACCAATGCGATCCATGAAGGTCAGCTCACGCACTCGGAACTCAAAGAAGCGGCTGCGACCGGTCTTGGCATCGATGGAGCTGGAGGGCGATTCTTCGAGCTCGACATCCAGGGTCATCTTCTTGCCATCGCGGAGGATTTCGAAGGGCACGGTCTCGCCCACTCCGAACTCTTCAACGGCGTTCTTGAGGTCCTTCGCGTCCTGGGGGCGATACGAGTTGAAGGGCTCGCCATCGATCGCCAAAAGCACGTCGCCCATCTTGAGCCCCGCGGCCGAAGCCTTGGTCCAGGGAAAGACCTCGGTCAGGCGGAAGCCCTTGGTGCCCACCAGGCCCATGGCCTTCTGCACCTCTTCGGTCATGACCTGGGCCCTGGCACCCAGCCAGGGTTTGGCCAGCTCACCACCGGACTTCGGCTTGTCCTCTTCTTCCAGATCGACGAGGGTCACCACGGTCTGGCGGCCACGACGGAAGGTCACGGGGAGTTCCTTGCCCTCGAAGCCTTTGACGATCTTCTTGAAGCTGGCGAGATTCTCAACCGGCTTGCCGGCGAGGGCCACGATCACGTCGCCACTACGCACGGCCGGCTTGGCCTCTTCGAAAGGCTTGCCTGGCCGCACGCCCGTCACGTAGACACCCTTGTTATTGGGGTAGCGTCGGAGCAGGGCCATCGGCGCAGTAATGTTCTGAACACTCAGACCGAAGCTGCGAACCTCGATTTGCTTGCCGACGTAGTCCTGCATCTTGGCGACCTTGACCTGCATCTCCATCTTCTTGCCTGTGCGCAGAATGCTGAAGCTGTGGCTCTTGTCGATCTTGAGTTCCGCGATCATCTGATAGACGGGAGGAACCTCTTCGGCAAAACGGGCGATGACCGGCTCGCCATCGATAGCAAGAACCAGGTCGCCAGTCTTCAGCCCCGCCTTATCGGCAGGCCCGGTGGGGACGACAGCCGAGATCATCGCGCCGCTCTTGCGCCCAAGCTTGGCGACAGGCTGGAAGGAAGCGCCGATGTAACCGCGGCGCACTTCGCCAAAGCTCAGGAGCTGGGCAACAACAGCCCGCACCAGCTTGCTCGGGGAAGCAAAGCCAAGGCCCCGGCCGCCACGAGTATTCACCCCGATGATCTCGCCATTGAGGTTGACCAGAGGGCCACCGGAGTTACCGGGAAGAATCAGCGCGTCGTGCTGGATCCAGACCGTGAAGAGCCCGGTGCGGTTCCCCGAGTCAAAGTCGAACTCAAAAAGCTGGCCGCCGGCACCGGCGAAGACGCGATGCGGGTTCGACACGATGCCCAGGGTCATCGAGGAGCTGAGCGAGAGCGGGTTCCCCACTGCCAAGACCGAAGTCCCGACCTCGAGCTTGTCGCTATCGCCAAAGGTCGCGAACGGCAGCGGCTTGTGCGGATTCTCCCGTTCATCGACACGGAGCTTCAGGACCGAAAGATCGGTCATCGGGTCATGCCCAACGACATCGGCCGGAATCTGCTCTCCGGTGGTCAGGGTAATCACGATACGCACGGCGTCGCGAGCAACGTGGTAGTTGGTCAAGACATGACCAGCCGGGCTAATCAGAGTGCCGCTACCGCTGCCCTGGTGGCGAACCGTGCGACCGGCCTCGAAGCCCTTCGCAACGACGCTGATATTGCAGAGCGCGGGATAGATCTTGCTCTTCGCGAGCGCGATAGCCTCAGTCAGTTCACTCTGCGACTGAGCGGCAAGGGACGGGACTGCGGTAGCTAGCGCGAGCACGCTACCAGCAACATAACGCAGGGGACGGTGGATCACGTTGTCAGTACTCTCCTTCCAGCGCCGGGATGCTATCGGCGCAAGCATGCCATCGAAGCGGCTGGGGTAGGGCGCGGAGATACGCCACCCGGCCCGAAGCCGAGAGATCATCCCCTAGGAAACGCCCAGTCCAAGTATCCATTCAGGAACTCGTGTCCCGTCAGGAAGAGGGGCGAGCCGCCGGGGGGATCCGAAGAACTAGCCAGCAGCGAGCCGCTCCAGCAACTCGCGGATGGCCCCAACGGGTTCCCGTGCCAATCGCTCCCGAGCAAAACGAGCGACCTGGCCCACCTCGCCCTCGACAAGCCCGAGCGCTGCTCGATGCCGAACGGCATCGCTGCCGTGTTCAAGGGCTCCAATCAATCGCGCCAGAGCCCCCTCGCAGAGTGCCCGGCCCAGGAAGCGATAGCTGTCGGTCCACACCGAGCGCCCCGCCGCCTCACGCTCGGTGGCAAAATCGCGGAGCATCCCCGAGAGCGCCGGCCGCGCCTCGTCAAAGCAGCCCAGCATCCTCTCGGCCGGCAGATCGAGGAAGGCGCACTTCAGCACTAGGTTCTCAAAATCCGTCCGGGTGAAGCCTTGGGCATCGCCCCCGTCACGCAGGGCGCGCACGGCAAAGTCGCTGTCGAGCACCCCAGCCTCGAAGTGCAGGGTGGTATTGCTGCGCTGCACCTCGCCGAGTAGCTCGACGCTGGCGGAACTGATCGGCAGCAGCTGCACGCAGCGCAGAAGCGAGGCCTTCTCCTCCATATCGCCATGCCGGTAGAGATCGACCAGCAGCTCGTCGCCCGGCTGCGCGGCCCGCACGAGCCGGGCAGCCGCCGCATCGCAGGCCCGCCATGCCGACAGGTCGAAGCAGACACCCGCCTCCGAGATCAGCTCCTCACCCGAAACCAGAGGACGCCGCCCGATGCGGCGAGCGAGCTGAGGAAAGAGTTCCGGCAAACAAGCGGCCGCAGCGGCAGCTTTGGCCATCGCTTGCTCCAGCCATTCCGTAGCGTCAGCGGTGAGTAAAGGGCGAAGGACAGCGGCGAAATCGTGCATGGCCGTGAACCTAGCAAGGGAGAAGGGAAGGCGCACGGAGCGATGCTGCAGCTCAAAGCCAAGGGGGCAAGCGAGCCCACAATCGCAGCCGAAAAAACTGCCTAGCCCAAGGGAGGCCCCCTCTCACTTAGCCCGCAATCGCAGCACGGCATCCCCCTCTTCCGGCACCATGAGATCCTGCTCCCCACTCCTCAGCCCCTCGGCCCTCGCACGCAAGCGCAGCGCACCGGAGGCCGGAACCAAGACGCGGCCATCCTCTCCTGTCGCCCCCAAGAAGCGCCATACGCCCTGGGCGTAGATCTCGACCTGGGCGCCTGGCACCGGCTGCGAGCCCTCGGCGCCAAGCACGAGAACGCGGTATTCGACGGAACGCCGAAGCCAAAAGTCCACGGCAGCAACGAGCAGGACAAACACCATCGCAAGGATCCAGCGCTTCTTCATACGACGATTACCTCAAACCCGAGCCATCACTGCCCCTGGATCACCCGACACCAGCAAGCACTCAAATACCCAGCCCCTCTGGGGGGATTCAGCGCAGCCTGTAGGCGCAGCTCCATACCCACAATCCTCGGATCCCTCGGCAGGCGCCAGCGCAGTTCGAACGGCGCATCGCTGCCGATGAAGCCCTGCCCCAGCGGCGGCCCAGGCGGATGAAGCAAGAGGGTGCCCAGCCCACGCACAGGAAGAAAGGCCGCCCCGCCTGGCCCGAGCACAAAGACCTGGCTGCGCGGCGGCCCAACAACGCGGATCCTAAGCTCGGCACCTGGCCGTAGCTCCCCGTCGACCAAGAGCGTCCGCTGGCTCTCCTCCTCTCCGAGCACCCGGCCCGGCTGGCCGTCCTCGCCCAGCAAGTACCGGAGGACCCGAACCCCCTTCCCACTCTTCACCGGCAGGCGAAAGGGGGCATCCAAGCATTCCCGGCCTGGCTCCAAATCCACCCGCAGGACATGAAGCCCGGCCTTAGGCACTGCGATGAATCGACCCTGATCCTCAGCCCAGAGGTAGCTTTCGCGGCGAAGCCCCGGCTGCCCCTGATCTCGAATCACCGCACCGAGGCGGTAGAGATCCTCCACCTCGTTATAGAGTTCCACCGGCATGCGCGGCGCCGCCGGACGCCAGGGCGGCAATAGCACAGCGCCCAGGACCGAACCAATCGGCACGCCAAAACGCTCGAAGGGCAGGCCCTCCAGTCGCAGCCGCGCAAGCCCAGCGCGATCCGCCCGGTCGACGACCTGCTGCATCTGTGAATACAGCGTGGAAGCCAGCCGGAACGCCTCACGATGCTGCCAAGCAGTGTGCGCCTGCAGCCCAGCCAACGCCAAGCAATGCCCGGCAAGCAAGGCCAGCAGCCAGCGGCTCGGCTTCGGCCCAAGCCCCAAGGCGAGGATCAAAGCCAAGGGCGCAGAGAGCTGGTACAGATGGCGACCCGAGCCAAAGTTCCCTGGGTCGACCTGACTCCAATGCAGGGGCGCCAGCCCCAACAGCACCCAAAGCAGCAGCAAGAGCAAGGTCCCTCGCTGCCGAAAGCGCAAGAGCGCGCGCAGGAGCAGCAAGCCCGGCAGCAGTGCCATAGCCCCCCAGACCCAGAGCGAAAAGCTGTCGTGCCGAACAGGCACCAGAACGGCCCCCAGCATCTGCAGGCGCGTCCACCAGTAGTGGCCACTCCATAGCTCCGGCGGCGCATGCAGCGGGTAGCGAGCCCCTCCGAGTCCCCCGAAGACGTAGAAGCGCCAGCCAAGCAAGCAGAGCAGCACAAGCAGGAGCGGCCAAGAGCTTCGCCAGGCCGAGCGAAGACGCCCAGCCAGCCCTTGCCCCGAATTCTCTGCCCGCAGGAAGCCGCAGGCAAAGACCAGGAAGGGCAGAGGCAGGGCCAGCTCCTTGCTGAGGGAAGCCGCCACATAGGCCAAGCAGCCGAGCACAGGCCGAAGCCCCCTTCCCCGAGGAGCATCCTCCACAAAGGCCAAAAGGGTGAGCAAGCCAAAGCCCACCGCCCACAGCGAGTCGCGAGCAGCGACCCAAACCACGGCCTCGCTGTGCTGCGCCCCCCAGGCGAAGATCAAGGCAGCAAAGAAACTCTGAACGGCACTGGCCCCCAGCCGCAGGGCCAAGCGCGCCAGCAGCAGCGAAAACCCCGCATGCGCCAGATACTCAAGCAGTCGACTGGCCCAGGGGCGCAGGCCGAAGACCTGGTCATCGAGCAGGTAGCTCAGCTCATAGAGCGGCCGGAACCAAGCGACGCCCGAAGCCGCATCCCTCTGGGCGGTGAACGTCGTCGCCAGGTACGGCCAAGGCTCGCCAGCACCCCGATGCGCGCCCCCGATGCGCCCAAAATCGTCGCCGTAGAACCCCAGCCCCAAAGCCGGCACTAAGGGAAGAGCGGCCAGTAGAAGCACAAGCCAAGGCCAGCAAGCAAGAAGCGGGCGGCTTCTCTCGCCCGATGACGCCGCTGGGTGGTGCATGAGTTCAGAACGCTCGTATCATCCGATCCGTGAATTCAGGATCTCAACACGTTCTCGTGCAGGGGGGAACCCTCGTTTCCGCCACCGGCACTCGAGAAGCAGACGTCCTCCTCAAGGATGGACGCATCGCACAGGTCGGCGCCAAGCTAGCCGCACCTGCAGACGCCACGGTGCTCAATGCCAGGGGGCGCCTCGTCTTCCCCGGCATCATCGACACCCAGGTCCACTTCCGAGAGCCCGGACTCGGCCATAAGGAAGACCTCGCCAGTGGCTCGCTCGCCGCTCTCGCCGGCGGCGTCACCAGCTACTGCGAGATGCCCAACACCTCCCCCTCCACGACCACCCCGGAGGCCCTCGCTGACAAAATGCATCGGGCCGAGAAGCGCAGTTTCTGCAACTACGCCTTCTTCGTCGGGGCCGCCGCCGAGAACGCCGAGCGACTCGGGGAGTATGAGCAACTGCCTGGCTGCGCCGGGGTCAAGATCTTCATGGGCTCCTCGACCGGTAGCCTCCTGGTCGAAGACGATGCCACCCTCGAACGCGTGCTGCGCTCCGGAACCCGCCGCGTCGCCGTGCACAGCGAAGACGAGCCCCTGCTCCGCGCCAGCTACGCCAAGCTCAAACCCGGCTCCCCCTGGACCGTCCACCCAGAAGTCCGCTCCGTCAAGTCGGCCCTTCGCTCGACCAAGCGTCTCCTCGACCTGGCCGAAAAGACCGGACGCAAGGTGCACCTGCTCCACGTCTCCAGCGCCGACGAAATTCACCTGCTGCGCGAGCGTGATCTGGGCGAGCTCGTCTCGGTCGAGCTGACCCCCAACCACCTGTTCCTGGAGGCGCCCAGCTGCTACGAGCAGTACGGAGCCCTGGTGCAGATGAACCCGCCCGTGCGCTCGCGCGAGCACCTCGAAGTCCTACGCGAGGCGGCGGCCGACGGCACGGCCTGGTGCTTCGGCAGCGACCACGCCCCGCACAGCCTCGCCGAGAAGCTGCGCCGGTATCCTGCCTCCCCCTCAGGCATCCCCGGGGTGCAGACCAGCCTCGGACTCTTCTTGACCGCGCTGCGCGACGGCTGGCTAGGCCTAGAAGACATCGCCCGGCTCATGTGCGAAGGGCCCTGCCGGGTCTACGACATCCAAAACAAGGGCCGTATCGAGCCCGGCTACGACGCCGACCTGACGATCGTCGACCCCAAAGAGATGGGCCCCCTGCGCGAGGACTGGATCCGCTCACGCGCCGGCTACTCGCCCTTCGTCGGCAGGCAACTGGCCGGCTGGCCAGTCAGCACCATCGTCCATGGGCAGCTCGCCTACCAGGAGCACCGGGTGACATCCAAGCCCCTCGGGCGCCCGCTCGAATACGCCGGCACCTGAGCTGCCCGGATCACATGCTGCCCGGATCACATGCGGTCCGGATCCTGCCCGCGCAGCACCGAGTTCCCTTCGAAGGTCTCCCGCAGCTGCGGCGTCGCTGGATGTTCGAGTTCCGTGCGATCGAGGCGACCGCTCTGCTCGAAGAAGCGAATCGGGTTCTCCCAGACCAGTTCCTCGACCTTGGCCTCCGGCACCCGCGCCTGCTGCAGCTTGGCCACCGTGCGCGGGACCATCAGAGGATCGCTGACCCCCCAGTCGGCAGCGCTGTTGATGATGAAGCGCTCGACGCCGTATTCGAGCACGATCTCGGTCATGCGCTGCGGCGACATCTTGGTATTGGGGTAGATGGAGAATCCACTCCAGCAGCCCAGGTCGCGGGTCAGCTTGATGGTCTCCTCGTTGCCGTGATCGAGGAGCACCTGCTCCATCGGGAACTCCTCCCCCTCGATGATCTCAATGCTGCGCTGGAAGCCGCGCATTTTGTTGCGATGCGGAGTGTGCACCAGCAGCGGCAGCTTGGCCTCGCGCGCCATCCGGATCTGGGCAATGAAGATCCGCTCTTCGGTCTCCGTTTGGTCGTCGAGGCCGATCTCGCCGACGCCCAGCACCGAGTCCTTCTGCAGGTAACGCGGCAGGACCTCCAGCACCGCATCATTGACCCGGGGATCGTTCGCTTCCCGCGGGTTCAGCGCCATCGTGCAGTAGTGATGGATGCCGAACTGCATTGAGCGAAAGCGTTCCCAGCCCAAGATGGTGTCGAAGTAATCGATGAAGGAGCCGACGTTGCTCCGGTTCTGCCCCAACCAAAAGGCCGGCTCGAGTACCGCCCGCACACCAGCAAGCGCCATCGCCTCGTAGTCCTCGGTGACTCGACTGAACATGTGGATGTGCGGTTCAAAAATCTTCATCGCGATCGCTTCAAGCTAATGGGTTGGAAAATCCAAGGGAGGGTAGCGGGGGCCGAAGTCGCTGCAATGCTGCAGGAAGGCAGCGACTTCGCAACAGCAGTTTTGCCCCTCTGTCGCCTGCGGCGGCAGCAAGCAGCCAAAACCTCCTGACGGCGGCGCCCCCTCGCCACTGGCCTCGCTGCCCGCAAGGCTCTGCTCGCCTCGGAGGAGTTCTCTCCCCGCCTAGCCGCGCTAACGCTTCTCCTCGCCGGCACCCATTTTTTGGCGCCCAATCTCCGAACGCCCAATCTCTAATCGATAGCGGTAGAGCGGCGCAACGAGGCGCTGCAGCTCGCGCACCAGCTCGGCGTAGGGCTCTGGCACCCCGCCGGGTGCCCAGCGACCGCGAGAGCCCTTATTGCCACCGAAGCCGCGCATCGCCACGCTATCGCAGTAGATGCGAGGCTTGGTCCGCGGAGCCTTGGGCGGCAGGGCGGCGATCATCGCCAGCAGTTTCTGGCGCTGCGCGTCCTTGAGAGGAAGCTCTCGGGGCTGGTAGACACCAAGGAAGAAGCGCCCCTGCGCGTCGAGGCGCACATACACATCGCCGCTGACACAAGACACGATTTGTAGACCGAAGCGGTAGGACCGCGGCGCTTGCTCGCTTGGCGTAGCATCCGCCAGTTTCAGCCCGGCCTTGCGCAGCGCCGCCTTCGCCAGCCGCCGGGTCGGCTGCGCCAGGTTGGCGCCAAACCACATCGCCTGCGCCAAGGCGGCTTGGCGCAGCTCGGCTTCGGCCGCCTCCATCCCCATCGGCAGCAGCACCGCGGCCGCCGTCGCTCGCACAAAGACGTGCGGATCCTTCAGGCCGCGCAGCAGCACCGAAAGCAGCTCTTCGTGCCCAGTCTCGGAGCTCTTTGCCAGAATCCGCCCCAGCCCCTGCATGGCAGCTGCACGACGGACGTGCGCAGGATGCCGCGACCAGCGCAGGAGGCTGGCGAACTCCTTCACCGTTGCGATCCGGGCCAGGGCCCGCAGTGCCTGCGGCGGCCAGGGGAAGTCCTTGTCAGCCAGCCAGGTGCTGAGCAGGGCCCGCGTCGCGGGGAGATCTACTTGCCCCAGCGTTTCGACCAGAGACGAACTCAGCTGCGCATAGCCCTTCTTGGCCACGAAGCGTTCCACCGCCGCCAGGCCAGCAGCCCCCGCCTTGGCCACCCGACGCGCCGCCTGCAGCTGGATGATCGGATGCCTACCGCAGGCGTCCCGCACCCACTTGTCCAGCTTGCCCGTTTCTGGGACAGCGCGCGCAACAGGCTTTGGAACCTGAACCGAGCGCTGGGCACAGAGGCTTGCTCCAGGGAGAGACAGCACCAGTCCAAGCCAGGAGGAAGACAGCACGACTCAGTGCACGATCTTGGTCACGGTCAAGCGATACAGCGAAAGCAGGTACTCCTCGTCACGGTCCTCACCGACGCTGAGTTTGCCTTCGAGCACAAGCGGCTCGTCATTGATGGTGATGGTCTGCCCATTGGTCAGGGTGCACCACATCATCTCGTTCCAGAATGGCACGCCCTCACAATCGCAGTTCTGTGAGATCAGCCAGAACTCCGAGATCTCATCGACCTGCCCATCAAAGGTCCGCGGGAAGCCACCGATACGGATGACCTTGCCGTCGAGCTTCTGAATGCTCTCCGGTAGCTCCATGCCCTCCACGAACTCGAAGTCCGAGAGTTTCTCGAAGTCGACCTGTAAGGCATCCGCTGCGGGCAGCAGTAAGCAGCTCAGCAGCAAGGCAGGAAGCTTGAACATCGGCATTCGAAACCGGGTCGCGGAGAGAAAAGCGAAGGGCTGAATGTGGGCCAGAAAGCGATCCGGCGCAAGCCACCCTTCTACGGGGAACTCTTCGGCCATGTTAGCGGCGGCCAAGAACAAGAATCCCCTGCGTCGGCACTTGGCCACCGCAGGCCATCTCCATCAGTCCGCCTAGACCTTCCTCTTTCTAACCTTCTTCTTCGAGCTCTTTTTCTTGCTGCTCTTCTTCTTCTTCGAGCTCTTCTTCCTGCCCTTCTTGGCCCGCTTCTTCGGCCCCTTTTTGGCCTTTTCCTCGAGGAGCTCTAGGGCGAAGTCGAGGGTGACCTCCTCGACCGTGGTGCCCTTGGGCAACGAGGCGTTGAACTCGCCGTCGGTCACGTAGGGGCCAAAACGCCCGTCCATGATGCGCAACGCCGACTGCTCCTCGCTCTTCTCGCGGAGGGTGCGCAGGGCAGCTTTCGGGGCCGAGTTCTGGCGGCCACGGCCCCGCGGCTTGGGCTGGGCCAGGAGCTGCAGGGCCTGCTCCAGCGTGACTTCGATCGGCGACACGCCCTTCGGCAGCGAACGCGTTTCCTTGCCGGCCTTGACGTAGGGACCGTAGCGGCCATTTGCCGCCAGCACGTCCTCGCCGCCGGGGTTCTGCCCCAGGGTGATCGGCAGGGCAAGCAGCCGCACCGCCACGTCGAGTTCGACCGTCTCGGGATCCATGCCTTCAAGGAGCGAGGCCATCTTGGGCTTGTCGCCACCTTCGACCTGGTCGCCGTGCTGGACATAGGGGCCATAGCGCCCGGTCTTCGCGTAGACCGGCTCCCCGGTCTCCGGATGCTGGCCGATCACCCGCGGGCCACGCGCCGCCTTCTCAAGGAAGTCGAGGGCCTCCGCCAGAGCAAACTCGTCGGGCACGGTTTCGTCGGGAATGCTCTGGCGCAGCTCACCCTTACTGACGAAGGGCCCGTAGCGGCCGATGCGCACCTCGACCAGCTCACCATCGGGAGCGTTGCCGAGCGGCAGGCCGCAGACGACGCGAGGATCAATCTCGCTGTCGACACTCTCCAGCCGCTGCTGCAGGCCGGGCTTCTCGCTCCCAAAGTAGAACTGCGACAGGTAGGTCTTCTGGTCGAGTTCACCCAGGGAGATCTGGTCGAGCCGATCCTCCATCTCGGCAGTGAAGGAGTAGTCCACGAACTCGCTGAGATGATCGCGCAGCAGCTTGGTGACCGCGAAGGCCGTGTAGCTGGGGATCAGCGCCGTGCCCTGCTTGCGCACGTAGCCACGGCGCAGGATGGTCTCGATGATGGAGGCATAGGTGGAAGGACGGCCAATGCCGCGCGCCTCCAGCTCTTTGACCAGGCTGGCTTCCGACAGCCGCGCTGGCGGCTGCGTCCGATGCTCAGCCGAGCTCAGCTCCTGCGTCACCAGCTCCTGCCCCTCGTGCAGGGTCGGCAGCTTCTTTTCCTTGTCGTCACCGCGCCCGTAGGCGAGCTGGAAGCCAGGAAACTCGACGGTCTTGCCACCACAGCCAAAGACAGCATCCTCCAGCCCAATGGTGACGCGCACGCGCTGCCCCCTGGCATCGGCCATCTGACAGGCGAGGGTGCGCTGCAGAATCAGCTCGTAGAGCTTCTGCGCGTCCTTACCAAGCTGCTGCCCCACCGCCTGCGCATCGGCGAACTGCTGCCCCGCAGGTCGGATCGCCTCGTGCGCCTCCTGGGCGTTCTTGACCTTGCCCTTGTAGAAGCGCGGCTCGGCCGGCACGAAGGCGTCGCCAAAACGCGAGCGAATCATGTCGCGCGCGGCATGCAGAGCTTCCTGACTCAGCGTCACCGAGTCGGTGCGCATATAGGTAATGAAGCCGTTCTCGTAGAGGCGCTGCGCCAGGTCCATGGTCCGGCGCGCGGCATAACGGAAACGGCCGTTCGCCGCCTGCTGCAGGGTGGAGGTGGTAAACGGCGGCCCCGGCCGCTCGGTGTAGGGCTTCTCCTCGACGCTCAGCACCTTGGGCGTCGCGTTCTGCAGACGCGCCTCGAGTGCCTTGGCGGCATCGGCCTCGAGCCAGAGCGGCCCAGCCTCGCCACCCTTCTTCAGCTGACCAGTCTCGGGATCGAAGTCCTTGGACCCTGCGAGCTTCCTCTCAGCCAGCCACTGGAGCGTCGCCTCAAAGGCGGCCTCCTCGCCACTGTCTTGCTCGCGGAACTTGGCCTCGAGATCCCAATACACCGCCGGCTTGAAGCGGATGCGCGCTTCCTCGCGTTCGACCACCAGCCGCACCGCAACCGACTGCACCCGACCAGCGCTCAGCTGCGGCTTGATCTTCTTCCAGAGCAAAGGCGACACGGCATAGCCGTAGAGCCGGTCGAGGATCCTCCTCGCCTCTTGCGCCCGCACCAGATTCATATCGATGTCGCGGGCCTTGCCGAGCGCCTTCTGGATCGCAGCCTTGGTGATCTCGTGATAGACGAGACGCTCGTGCGGCACCTTGGGTTTGAGTAGCTCCAGCAAGTGCCAAGAGATGCTCTCCCCCTCGCGGTCTTCATCAGTCGCGAGATAGAGGTGCTCGACCTGCTTCAGCAGGTCTTTGAGCTTCTTGACCTGCTTCTTCTTTTCATCGGAGACGACGTAGAGCGGCTCGAAGCCCTGCTCGACGTTGACCCCAAGCCGCGCCCAAGGCTCTTTCTTGACCTTGGCCGGAATTTGCGCGGCGCTCTCGGGTAGGTCGCGGACATGGCCAATACTGGCTTCCACAAGGTAGTCGTCGCCAAGGAAGCGGCTCAGGATCCGCGCCTTGGCGGGAGATTCGACGATGACGAGATAGCGCGGCATGCAAGGCCCTAAAAGGGGTTGCCGGAACGGGCAGAGGCAGGAAAACGGCGGCGATCCTGCGAAGCCGCTCCCCGGGAGTCAAGGGATGCTGCGGCGACCGGCCCGAGTCGCCCCCTGCCAAAGCAAACGCAGCAGCAGTTTCCAGACCTTCTTTGAGGCGGGTCGCCGGGCCAAAGCCTCGAGCAATGCCGGCGCCGCCTGGGCCAGCTGCCCCTGCTCCAAGCGCGACCAGGCCTCGTCCTGCCAGAGCTCGGCTTCGCGGAGACGCAGGGCCGCAGCCAGGCGGCGCGGCTCGGGGTGGCGGCGGCGCAGCTTCTCGAGAACCAGCGTCACCCCACGAAGGAAGGTCTCGGCGGAACTCAAACTACTGGCGTGGACCCGGTAGCGGGCCAGCGGTGCATCGATCCAGCCGATGGGAGCGAGCTCTGCCAGCCGCAGCCAAAGGTCATAGTCTTCGACCGCGATCAGCTTTCGATCCTCGTCGAAGAGCCCAGCCCGCAGCAGGAGTTCGCGGCGCGCCATCACCGTCAGCGTCGAAATCGGATTGGCCAGCAGGAGCCCCTCAAAACTCAGATCCGGGGCCCCCCGCTCGGCAAGGCTCCCCCACTTGCGCTCCAGGACATGCCCTTCGCGCAGCAGCCAGGCATCGCCGCAGACGGCGCCCAGCTCCGGCCGCTCAGCCAACAGCGCCGCCTGGGCCTCCAGCTTCTCGGGCTCCCAAAGGTCGTCCGCATCGAGAAAGGCGATCAGCGGCGAGGAGGCCTCCCCGATCCCGGTGTTGCGTGCCGCCCCCGGACCCGCGTTGGCTTGGCGGAGCACGCGCACCCGCTCGCCATACTCCGCCAGCAAAGGCGCCACCGGCTCCGGCGACCCGTCATCGACGACGATCACTTCCTCCGGCAAGAGGGTCTGGGAGAGGACACTCTCAACCGCGGCTGGGAGGAATCTCTCGGAGCGATAGGCCGGGATAACAACCGCAATGCCCTCAGGATTCCTTGGGCGCATCGCGCTTGCCTCCAAAGCGGGCTCTGAGCCCCTGCAGGACCTCGGCGTAGTGCTGAAGGTCCTCACGATGCGGGATGAGCAGTTGTGAGAAGCGGATACGGACACTCCGCACGTAGACAAAGACGCTGGCTATGGCCGAGAGCAGGTAGGCAATCGACGAGCCAAGGGCTGCGCCCACCGGGCCATAGCTTGGGACGAGGTAGAGGTCGAGGACGGTCATCGAGACCAGAACGATGCTGCCAAGGCCGATGCAGGCGTTCAGCTTGCCACGGGCAGCCAGGTCCGACTGGATGATCTTGGCGACGGTGAAGGACGCCGTGCCGATCAGAAGGATCGCGAAGGAGGGCGTGACATCCGGCGCCCACTTCTCGGCCCAGGCCTTGCCAAAAAACAGCGAAAAGCCGAGGTCATGCACGGCAAACAGCCCAGCACCGACCACGATGCAGACGAGGAGGGCGTTGCGGCAGACGACGGGGGTGAAGAGCCGCGCTTCGCTCTTGGGCAAGCCCGCGACCTTGCTGAACAGCAGGTCGCGCAGGGCATCGGGCACGTACCAGATCAGCTCGGCCAGGGTCACGGCAAGCCCGTAGAGACCAACCATCACCATGGCCTGCTCCGGAGAGGCCCCGCCCAGAAGGGTCAGCATCGGATACATCCAAAAGTAATCGATGCGGTGGTTCAGGTAGGTCAGCGTCGAGTTGACATTGGCGCGCCAACCAAAGCTGAGAGCCCGCTTGTAGAAGCTCCAGTTCACCCGAAAGCGGAAGCTCACCTGCTCGCGCATCAGCCAGACGACCACGGCAGCGACGATGATCGCCGGAATCAGCCGGGCAAGGATGCCAGCAAACTTCTCTTCCCGCTCACTGAACACAAAGTAGGCCAGGAGGAAGGAGGGCAGAAACAGCAGGCTCGGCAGAAGGTGGATCAGGTTGTAGGTGCGCATCCTCCCGAGCACGAGCTGCAGGGAGTTGCGATAGCTGATCGTGAGCAGGAAGGGGACCGTGAACAGAATCGGCAGGATGTAGCCAATCGAGGGAAGATTAGCCTGCGGATCAATGAGCGACCAAAGCCAGAGGACGGCCAAGGTCAGGCCCCCCACGACAATGCCCGAGATCCAAGCGATCGCCCCTGTCGTCTCTCCGGCCGTCCGGATATCGACCTCGTTACGACGCGTGAAGTAGACGATCGAACTCGCCAGCCCCTGATTGGCCAAGGTCATCAGCAAGATCGGCAGGATCGTGATGAGGTCGTAGCGGCCCTTAGTGCCGGGATCGTCCCTCATGATCCAATAGATCAGCATCCCCGCGCCCTTGTCGACCAGGACGATCGTGGCGTTAAAGCACAGCGTCAGCAGGAAGGCGGATCGAAAGCGCACGCGAGCGAGCTGGTAGGGGGACGGAAGGCTGAAACAGAAAAGCCGAGCAGATTACCTCGGCCCCTGGCAGAAAGCCCCTCCTGCCTCTTTTCTCTCGCCAAAGCTCCGAGCGGCTGCGGGGGCACAGCTCTGCTCACTCTTGCGCATCTTAAGACCAGGGCATGCCGGTTCCGGACATTTCCTCGTGGGCCGCCTCCAGCAGCTCGTCCAAGTCATTGGGGTCGAGCCCCACGATCTCGAAGAGTTCCTCGGAGGGCGGACGGACCGGGCAGCTCGGCACCGAGGCCTTACCCTGGCTGGAGGCAACCGCGTCGCTGAGGCAGATCAGGCCGGAGAGTGCCTTGTGGAAGGGGTCGCGCTCGGGTGCGTGGTGGTAGCGAATCGCGATGGTCAGATCCTCGGGGAGGAACCACTTGATCGCCAAAACCGAGCCAACGTCTGCGTGCGTGTAGCTCAGGATCTCCTTCTCCAGCTCACTGACCGGGCGCCCCTGGCTGGCGCTGGCCCGCAGCACCGCTTCGAACTGCTCCGGAGCATTCTCCAGCATGATGATCTTGCCGATGTCATGGAGCAGGCCGCAGATGTAGAGGTCCTCGGGATGGATCCCAGAGAAGTGCGGGCTGGCCTGGCCGAGGGTGCGCGCGAGGATCCCGGTGAAGATCGAGTGGATCCAGAAGTCCTTGTGCTCGAAGCCCTCGATGGGTTTCTGCTTGCGCCCGGCAAAGGTGCTGAAGACCGCTGCCTTGAGGGCGACCTTCTTCGTCATGTTGAAGCCCATGATCGAGACGGCCAGGTTCACGCTGCTGACCCGGACCTGCAGGCCGTAGTAGGCGCTGTTGACGATGCGCAGAATGTTCGTCGAGACCGATGGATCGAGCGAAATCACCTGGGCCACGTCCTCGGCCGAGGACTCTGGATCTGCCATCACTTCATTGAGCTTGCTCAAGACGTTCGGCATCGTCGGGAGTTCGAGCGTCTTATTGATCAGGTCCAGAATGCTCGGAGTCGAGGTCTTTTCGGTCGAGCTCATCGGGATATCCAAAGGCTTGGGTCTCAACGAAGTCTGCGATCGACTGCTAAGAGCCGCGCAAGCACGCTGGGCTTTTCGGCATTGCTCGGGCTATCACTGAAGGGCCGCTGCGAAGGGTTTCGATCTCGCGCGGGGAATGGGGGATGATGAACGAACAAAGCAAAGGGCCACGGGAGCTACTCTTCCTCGCACAACGCGTGCCCTATCCACCCGATCGCGGGGATCGCATCACCACCTGGAACCTGCTGCGCTCGTTCATCGAAGGTGGTGACCGCATCCGCATCTTGGCCTTCGCAGAAAACGAAGCCGACGTAGCTGCAGCTCGCGAGCTTGAACGGCGCGGCTGCGAAATCACCGCTCCGAGGATTTCCCCCACCTGGCGACGCCGCTGGAGCGCCCGGCATCTCTTGGGCAAAGAAGCCATCACCCTGCCCTATTTCCGGCACCCCGAGCTACAGCGCTGCATGGCCCGCTGGGTGCGCGAGCGGCCGCCCGAACTCTGCTTCGCCTATTCCTCGTCGATGGGCCAATACCTGATCCAGGAACTCAAGCAGCTGCAGAACTGCCCCAAGATCATGCAGTTTGCCGAACTCGATTCCGACAAGTGGCGGCAGTATGCCGAACGTTCGGGCCGGATCGGCCGCATGGTCTACGGCCGGGAAGCGCGGCTGCTGCAAGACTTCGAGAGGAAGCTCGCGCAGGTCATGGACCTCAATCTCGTGGTCTCGGAGATCGAGAAGGATCTCTTCGAACGCGTGATCCCCGATGCCCCAGTCCAAGTCCTGAGCAATGGCGTCGACCTCGAGGCTTTCCGGCCAGCGGCGCCTGAGGCACGCGAGCCCCAGACCCTGATCTTCACCGGGGTCATGGACTATCGCCCCAATCTCGACTCGGTGCTGCGCTTCACCAAGAGCATCTGGCCTTCGCTGCGCGCGGCCTATCCCCAGGCCAAGTTCCTGGTCGTCGGCAAGAACCCCACGTCCGAACTGCAAGCCCTGCACGGCAAGAACGGCATCGAAATCAGCGGCTGGGTCGAGTCCACCCTGCCTTGGTTCGACCGAGCCAGCATCGCGGTTGTCCCCATGCGCATCGCCCGCGGCGTCCAGAACAAGGTCCTCGAATCGATGGCCTGCGGACTAGCGAGCGTCGTCAGCCCCAAGGCCTTCGAGGGCATCGATGCAGTGGACGGCGAAGAGATCCTGGTCGCGGATTCCGACGAGGACTTCGTGCGTGAGCTGCTCGCACTGCTAGGCGATGCAGAACGGCGCCAGAGCCTGGGCACAGCCGCTAGGCGCGCCATGGAACAACGCTATGCCTGGAGCGCCATCCACGAGCGCATGGAGCAACTCATCGCGAAGCTCCCGGGGACGCGGGGATCCTGAGCCCGGGGATCCTGAGCCCAGCCGAGCAGGCGAAGCATCAGCCCTGCAAATCTGGGCGCCAGGTCGCGAAGGAGCTCGGCGTCTCCCAGCACTTCAGCTCGTAGAGCGGCAGATCCTCGAGCTTGGAGGCGATCCACAAACAGATGTTCTCGGCACTCGGGTGCTCGATGTAGTCGTTGACGAGGCTGTGGTCGAGGAGGTCGATGACCCGGCTCTTCACCGCACGCTTGAGCTCGACGAAGTCGAAGGCAATCCCGTCCTTGGGATTCACCGCCGCCTTGAGCGTCACGTGCAGTTTCCAGGTGTGGCCATGGAGCCGCTCGCACTTGCCTTGGTAGTTGGGGAGCTGGTGCGCTGCATCAAAGACGAATTCCTTCGTCACCAGCAGGACCGGCGCCTTCTTGCTGCCTTCGCTCATGATGACGCGGCCTTCGCCGCCTCCTCTTCCTCTTTGAGGAAGTGCGCGACCTCCTCCTTCATGGCCTGTAGAAGCTCGCTCTCCGGCACCCGGCGAATCTGCTCGCCCCGGCGATAGATGAAGCCCAATCCTCGTCCACCAGCCACGCCGATATCGGCCTCGCGGGCCTCGCCCGGACCGTTCACAGCGCAACCCAGCACGGTGATCTTGATCGGCGTCTGGCCGAGGGTCTTGGCAAACGCCTCCACCTCTTCCACAAGCGAAAACAAATCGATCTCGATGCGACCACAAGTCGGACAGGCAACGACCTCGGGGTCGAGCACCCGGCGTCCGGTCGCTTTCAGAATCTGGAATGCGGCGTCCACTTCGAGCTTCGACGGCCCCGAAAGGCTCACGCGAATGGTGTCGCCGATGCCATCCAGCAGCAGCGAACCCAGCCCGGCCGCCGACTTGATCTCGCCGTAGCCGGGCTTGCCGGCCTCAGTGATCCCCAGATGTAGCGGATAGGGAAAGCGCCCGGCAGCAAGCCGGTAGGCCCGCACCGCCGCCAAGGTGTCGGTGCTCTTCAGCGAAATCACGATTTCCTCGAAGCCCATCTCCTCGAGGATGCTCACATGCTTGGCGGCGCTATCCACCATCGCCGCTGGCGTCGGGCTGCCGTGCTTCTCCAAGAACTCCTTCTCGACCGAGCCAGAGTTGACACCGATGCGAATCGGCGTCCCGCGCTCCTTCGCCATCGCCACGATTCGCTCGACCCGCTTGCGCTTGTTGATGTTGCCCGGGTTCAGGCGGATCTTGTCGACCCCGGCCTCAAGCGAGAGGATCGCCATCTTCGAGTCGAAGTGGATGTCCGCGATCAGCGGCACCTTCATCTCGCGCTTCAGAATGGACAGGGCCCGCGCACTCTTCTCAAAGGGCACGGCGACACGGACCATCTCCACGCCAGCCTCTTCGAGCTCATGGATCTCGGCGAGGGTCGCGTCGATGTCCTCGGTGCGGGTCGTCGTCATCGACTGGACGACGATGGGGTGGTCTCCCCCAAGCTTCAGTGAACCGATCTGGACTTCACGGCTCTTTCTACGGTCGACGGCTTCCAAATGGCGGCTCCGGCAGACGGCTAGCAGGCCGTGAAAAAAGACAGGTGCCTAAGGGCATGAGCAGCAGAGCCCCGGAAACGTGGCTCCATGAGCGCCAAAGACGCTGCGTTGCGGGCGCGGGACTTTATCAACGACCGACGAACTCTCATGCGAGGAAAAACGGGCGACAGGTTGTAGCTTTGCTTTGCCAGGGTCACAAGAGCAGGAGGCGCAGCGATCTCTTCCCAAGAACCGCTCGTGCGCGTGCACGAACTCGATGTTCATTACGGCGAACAGCATGCCGTCCACAGCCTCAGCTTCGAGATTGCCCCCGGCGAAGTCCTAGCACTGCTAGGCCCCAATGGCGCTGGCAAGTCCTCGACAGTCCGCTGCATGCTCGGTCTGCAGCCGGCCTCTGGCGGCGAACTCTTTCTCGGCCCGCACGAAATCCGCCAAAACCCCAAGGCCGCCAAACGACTCTGCGCATACGTCCCCGAACACGGCTCACTCTACGAGTTGCTGACGCCGCGCGAGACGCTGCAGCTGCGGGGCCGCTTGCATGGGCTGGAAGAAGGCAGCATCGAGCGGCGCAGCGAGCATCTCCTCGAACTCTTCGGCCTGGGTGAGCGCATCGACGAGGCCGTCATCGGCTTCTCCAAGGGCATGCGGCAAAAACTGGTCTGGGCCTGCGCCCTGCTGAGCCAACCCAAAATCCTGATCCTGGACGAGCCTCTATCCGGCCTGGACGCCGAGACGACCCTGGTCCTCAAGGAGCTCCTCAAGGAACTGCGCGCCAAGGGCTGCGCCATCCTCTACTGCTCCCACCTGCTCGATGTCGTCGAGAGCGTCGCCGACCGCATTCTCATCCTTCGCGAAGGCCGCTGTGTCGCCGAAGGCCCTCTGGACCAGCTCCTCAGCGCCGAACGCGAGGGGGAAGACCGCATCGGCCTCGGCGAACTCTTCCGCAGCCGAACCGAGAGCGCTGACCCGGTGGAGCTAGCCCGGCGCCTCCTCGATCTGCCGGGAGAATGAGCGAAGCGGCGGCTAGCGCCCCTGCTTCTTCTCCATCCGCTGGAACTTGGCCTCCATCACCTGCGCAGCCTTAAAGCGCGCCCTGGCATCGAGCCCGGTCTGGGTGACCCGGAAGCTGCCGCCCGGCAGGGCCTTCTGCCTGGCGCCGCGCCCGGCGCTCGCAATCAGGTCGACCTTCCACTCGCCGCCTTCGCGGACCAGGACGAACTCACCTTCTTGCTGCCCAGCGCCGAGGTTCGGGTCACGCACCCGCGCGATAGCCCGCGCCCCGTCGACATCCATGCTCAGCAGCTCCAAAGCCTGCTTGCCCTTGGCACGGTCCAGCTCGGCCATGTGCTGGACGTAGGGAGCGCACTCATCGCTGACCAACCAGCGCAGCGAGCTACGATTCCCTTCGCAGAGGGCGTTCACGAAGCGCTCGAAGCGCAGCCGCGCCCGCTGCTCTTCCCCATCCTGCCATGGCAGCAGATAGGCCAGCGCGAAGCCGGTCGCGGCGAGAACTAAGAAGCCGGCAGTGGCAAGGCGCAGTTTCTTCATCGCTTGGTCCCTCACAGGCTCCTGCAGAATGTGCCCAGAACCCGCCCTTAGCATCGGCAAGATGGGAGCAGGCCTTGAATCTGCTACGGTCTGCGCGAGCAAGCTCCCCGCTGCAGGACAAGCTCTCGCAGCTCCGTGCGTGCAATCCGAGCTTGGGCAGCGAACATGAGGCGGATGAGCAAGCAGCAAAAGACCCCAGTCCGGATGTATTCGATCCCCTACTGCCCCTTCTGCGTCGGCGCCAAACAGATGCTCGACGAGCTGCAGATCCAGTACGAGGACATCGACATCAGTGGCGAGCCCGATCGACGGGCCTTTACCGCCCAGATCCTCCCCGGCCACTACAGCGCGCCGCTGATCCTCATCGGAGACGAGCCCATCGGCGGCTACGACGAGCTACGCGCCCTGCACGGGGGTGGGGAACTGCTGCCGCGCATCTTCGAAGACGCTTGAGAGATCGAGACACTCGGGTGCATCAGAAGGATGGAGCGCGTAGCCTCGCCCGGCGCGAACAGCCAAAGGAAGCAGAATGAGCGAGACCGTCTACAAGACCCTGATTTTGGGCTCCGGCCCGGCCGGCTACACGGCCGCGATCTATGCCGCCCGCGCCAACCTTGAGCCCGTCATGCTCAAGGGGATGCAGCCGGGCGGCCAGCTAACCACGACGACCGACGTCGAGAACTACCCAGGCTTCCCCGAGGGAATCATGGGCCCGGAGATGATGGAGCTCTTCGAGAAGCAGGCCCTGCGCTTCGGCACCAAGATCGTCCCGGACGAGGGCACCAAGGTCGATCTCTCGCAGCGCCCGTTCAAGGTCGAGAGCAACCTCGACAAGAGCTATCTCTGCGAGACCCTGATCATCTCCACCGGCGCCTCGGCCAATTACCTGGGCCTAGAGAACGAACTGGCGATGATCGGCCGCGGCGTCTCCGCCTGCGCCACCTGCGACGGTTTCTTCTTCAAGGGCAAGGATGTCTGCGTCGTCGGCGGCGGTGACTCCGCCTGCGAAGAGGCGCATTACCTGACCCACCACGCCGCCAAGGTCCACATGCTGGTGCGCCGCGACGAGCTGCGCGCGTCGAAGATCATGCAGCAGCGGGTGCTCGGCAACGACAAGATCGAGATCCAATGGAACAGCTCGGTCACCGACGTCCTCGGCAAGGAGGAGGGCAAGGTCACCGCGCTACAGCTCATCAACAACAAGAGCGGCGAGACCTTCACTCAGCCGACCGACGGGCTGTTCTTGGCAATCGGACACACCCCCAACACCCAGCTCTTCAAGGGCGTGCTCGATATGGACGAAGTGGGCTATATCAACACTGCTGCGGACAGCACCGCGACCAATGTCCCGGGGGTCTTCGCCGCAGGAGACTGTCAGGACAGCGTCTACCGCCAGGCCATTACGGCTGCGGGTAGTGGCTGCATGGCAGCAATCGAGGCTGAACGCTGGCTGGAGAGCCAGAGCTAAGGCCTGCCAGCCCGAGGGCTGGCGAGAAGGTAAGAACAGGAGGCAGCCCTGGTGCGCATCGCGATCTTCGGCATGGGCTACGTGGGTGTGGTGAGCGGGGCGTGTTTCGCACGGCTCGGCCACGAGGTCCTCGGGGTCGACAAGAACCCCGTCAAAATGGAGCTATTGGCGAAGGGCATCCCCCCCATCGTCGAAGAAGGCATCGCCGACCTGACCCGGGAGATGGTCGAGGCCGGGCGGCTGCGGCCCTGCACCGATGTCCGCGAGGCCGTGCTCAGCAGTGATATGTCGATCATCTCGGTCGGCACTCCGAGTTCCGCCGACGGCTCGCTGTCGCTGGACGCCGTGCGCGGGGTGACCCAGGAGATCGCCGAGCTGCTGCGCGAGCGGCCGGCCGACGAACCAGACAAGCCGCACATCATCGTCTATCGCAGCACCGTGCTCCCGGGCACCTGCGAGGACCTGGTCATCCCCACACTGGAGGAGCATTCGGGCAAGAAGCACGGCGTGGATTTCCATGTCGCCTTCAACCCGGAGTTCCTGCGCGAGGCGAGCTCGATCAAAGACTTCGAGAATCCTCCCTTCACCATCGCTGGTGCCCAGCATCCGGCCGGCTTTGCCGCGACCCGTGAACTCTATCGCGGCATCGAAGCCGAGTTTGTCGAGTGCTCGATCAAGACCGCCGAGTCGGTCAAGTATCTCTGCAACATCTACCACGGCCTCAAGGTCGCCTTCGCCAACGAAGCCGGCGCCCTGCTCAGCCAACTCGGCATCGACGGGCGCGAGGCGATGGAGATCTTCTGCAAGGACAGCCAGCTCAACATCAGCAAGGCCTACCTGCGGCCGGGCTTTGCCTTCGGCGGCTCCTGCCTACCCAAGGACCTGCGCGCCTTCCTCCACCTGGCCCAGAGTGAGCACGTCGACCTACCGCTGCTGCGCACGGTCTTGCCCAGCAACCGCGCGCATCTGGATCGGGCCTTCGAGCAGATCCGCGCCCATGGCCGCGTGAAGCTCGCCCTCTTCGGCCTGGCCTTCAAGGGCGGCACCGACGACCTCCGCGAGTCGCCCATCGTCCGCCTCGCCGAGAAGCTCCTGGGCAAGGGCTACGAGCTGCGCATCTACGATCCGCACGTGCAAACCGCCAAGCTGACAGGGGCCAACAAGGCCTTCATCGAGAAAGAAATCCCGCACGTGGACCGCCTGCTGCAAGACAGTGTCGAAGCCACCTTGGAGGAGGCCGAGCTGATCGTCGTGGCCAACGCCAGTCGCGAGACTGTGGACGAGATCCTGCGCATCGCGCCCAGCCAAAGGGTCATCGACCTGCAGAGCGTGCCGCGCCTCGAAGAGCTGCCGGGCGCCTACGAAGGCATCTGCTGGTAGACCCCGAGACCCGGACAGCAAGCTCCATGCGCCTCCTCTTCGTCTCCCCCCGCTTCCTCTTCCCCGCGGACGAAGGCGGCAAGATCCGCAGCAGCCAGATCCTGCGCGGCATGAAGGGCGGAGCCTTCGAGATCACCCTCGCCTCCCCGAGCCAGGAAGGCGAGGCCGAGGCCCATGCCGAGCCCTTGGCCGAGGTCTGCGATCACTTCGTGTCTTGGCCGGCACGCAAGCGTGGGAGTATCCACTCACTGACCCGCCTGAGCGGGCTCCTGTCCTCACTGCCGATCTCGGTGCGCGACGATCGAGATGCCAGGGCGCAGCGCAGCATTGCCGCGGAGCTGGCCAAGAACTTCGACGTGGTCGTCTTCGACTTCGTGCACAGCCTGGTGCTCAGCCCCAAGGAGCTCAGCTGCGCCTCGGTGCTCTTCACCCACAACGTCGAGTTCGAGATATTCGAGCGGCACGCCAAGGTCAGCAGCAGCCGCCTGGCGCGGGCGGTCTGGAGCAATCAGGCGCGCAAGATGCGTCGGCTTGAGCAAGAGGCCCTCACCCGCTTCGACCGCATCGTCGCCGTCAGCGCCCGCGACCAGGAGCAGTTCGCCGCCCTCGCGCAAAGCGCCCAGGTCGAGGTGATCCCAACCGGGGTCGACCTGGATTTCTTCGAGTGGTGCGATCCCAGCGCCAGCGAGCGGGTGGTCTTCACCGGCGCCCTCGACTGGCCCGCAAACGAGGATGGCATCGACTGGCTGCTGCGCGAGGTCTGGCCGCAGGTAGAAGCGGCCCGCCCGCAAGCCGAGCTTCTGGTGATCGGACGCAATCCCAGCCGCAAGCTCCTCGAGGCGGCGGCGCCGCGGCGCGCCCGCTTCAGCGGCTGGGTCGAAGACGTGCGCCAACACGTGGCCGGAGCCGGAGCCTTCGTCATCCCGCTGCGCGTCGGCGGCGGCACCCGCATCAAGGGATACGAGGCCTGCGCTGCCGGCCCGGCCCTGGTCTCGACCAGCATCGGCGTCGAAGGGCTGAGCCTGGAGCCGGAGCAGCATTACCTTTTGGCGGACGAGGCCGAGAGCTTCGCCCAGGCCCTGATCCGCCTACTCAGCCAGCCGGAGGCGCGCAGCGCCCTCAGCCAACGCGCCCGGCGCCACGTCGAGGAGAACTGCTCCTTCCAGCGCGTCGCCGAGCGCTTTGAGCAGATCTGCCAGAACGCCATCGAAAGCCGGAACGCCTAGGCCGGAAAGACGAGGACGCGGCGACGGTGCCAGGTTCAGAGCCTCGCCTAGCGATCTCGGGCCTCGACCCAGGACTCCGGCAGACCGAGGGAGACGATCTGCACCCTACCGGCGTGCTCGGGGCCATCCCGCAGCAAGAGCCCCTTCTTGGGGCGGGCAAAACTGACCGTCTCCTGAGCCCGAACGCAGGGAGCCATAGCCTCTCCGGTATCGGAGCTAAGCCCGGAGGGCAGATCGACGGCGAAAACCGGCAAAGGCTGGGCGCCTATCCACTCGATCCACTCGGCAACAAGGCCCCGAGGCGCCGAAGCGAGCCCGGTGCCGAGCAGGGCGTCGACGATGAGATCGGCGCCCCGCGCCAGCTCGTGCAGGCGCTGCAGCGGCGGCGCGATTTCGACCTCGATCCCGGCGTTCTGCAGAATCTGCAGCTGTAGCGCCGCATCGGGACTCTGCTGGGGGTCGGGCTCGGCAAGCAGCAGCGCCCGTGCCCGCGGGTGCATCCAGCGGGTCAGGGCGAGGCCATCGCCGCCGTTGTTTCCCTTGCCCGCCAGCACCAGCGCCCGCGCCTCAGGGCCGAAAACACTGCGTATTCGCAGGGCCAGACCGCGGGCGGCATTCTCCATCAGCACGATGGAGGGCAGGCCCAATTCCTCGCTGGCGGCCCGATCCAGGGCACGAGCGGCAGCAGAATCCTGCGAGGTCAAGTCCGAAGGAACTGAGAGTTCCACGTCCAAAGCGTTCCGACCTGGCATCGTCATCGGTACAGTCTTCTCCTTCGAATCGCGGGGATGCCTCGATCCTTGCGTGACATCGTGCAGCTGGAAAGACATGCGATACCGCAAACTTGGAAACACGGGCTCCCGCGTCAGCGAGATTTCTCTCGGCTCGTGGCTCACCTTTGGCAACGCGATCGAAGACGAAACCGGCCGCGACCTGGTCGACTTCGCCTTTGACCACGGCATCAACTTCTTCGACACCGCGGACGTCTACGCCCAGGGTGAGGGAGAGCTCGCCATCGCCAAGGCTCTGGAGGGAATCCCGCGCAAGGATTACTTCCTGGCGACGAAGTGCTTCTTCCCCATGTCGGAGGGGGCGAACGACCGCGGCCTCTCCCGCAAGCACATCCACGAGTCCCTACACGCGTCGCTCAAGCGCCTGCGCACCGACTACGTCGACCTCCTGCAGTGCCACCGCTACGACGACGAGACTCCCTTGGAGGAGACCATCCGGGCGATGCACGACCTGATCACCCAGGGAAAGGTCCTCTACTGGGGCATCTCGATGTGGAGCGCCGAGCAGATCCGCGAGTGCTGCCGCATCTGTGACGCGGGTGGCTACTACCGGCCAGTATCGAACCAACCGCTCTACAACGTCTTCGAGCGGGAACTCGAGGAAGAGGTCATGCCGACCTGCGCTGATCTCGGACTCGGGCTCTTGGTCTTCTCGCCACTGGCCCAGGGGATCCTGACCGGCAAGTACGAACGCAACGCCTGGAAGGAGGGCAGCTCGCTGCCCGAGGACACGCGTGCCGGCGACGATCGGCAAAACAAGTTCATCCGCCGCTACCTGACCGAGGAACGTCTGGGGCAGGTCGAAGAGTTGGTAGCCCTGGCCAAGGAACTCGACACCACGGCGGCGACCTTGTCCCTCGCCTGGTGCCTGCGGCGGAGCGAGCTGAGTTCGGTCATCGTCGGCGCCACCCGAATCGAGCAACTCGAGCAAAACATCGCGGCCTGCGACTTGGAGCTGACACCGGAAAGCATCGCCAAGGTCGATGCGATCTTCGCCAAGCCAAGCTGAGAGGAGCAGAGATCCTCAGCGCCGAAGAGCGCATCCCCCACCCCTGATGCAGTGTTGGCCCAGGCCGAGCCGCATCCCTGCCCCTCCAGGCTAGCACCCCATCGAGGAGAGCCATGCTCGCCCGATCCGCCCTTCTAGTATTCAGCTCGCTCGCAGCGCCCAGCTTGGCTCTGGCACAGGCCGAGGGCCTCGCCGCCAAATACCAAGGCGGCTCAGTGTCGATGCACGAGTTCTGCATCGAGTTGGCCCGCCGCCACCGAGGTAAAGCACTGGGCAAAGACGCCCTCCAATACCTGCTGCAGAAACGACTGGTGGAGATCGAGTCCCAGCGGCGGCATATCAAGCTCGCCCCCGGGCAGCTAGAAGAGCGCATCGCCATGGTCCGCAGCGAGCTGAAACGCCGGCAGATGAGCCTCGACGCCTATCTCCAGCCCATGGGCATGAACTTCAAGCAGTTCCGAACTGCAACGCGGATCTCCTTGCTCGCAGACGAACTCGTTCTCCACGACCTGGGCCTGCCAAAAGGCAGCAGGGTCCAAAACAAGGACCTTGCGCTCTGGGTCCAGGAGATGCGCAAGCGACACAAGGTCATCAGCGATGCCGCCAAGCTCGAGGCGGACGTCGCCCTGCAGATCGGCGAAGAGCGCATAGGCCTCGGCCGCCTCGGGCAGATCATGCTGCGCAAGCTCTCGGCCAAAGACCGGAGAAACATCATCGAACAGATGGTGGCCTATCGGCTTCTCTCTGCGCAGGCGCGAAAGCAGGGACTGCGACTCACCCAAGAGCGACTGAAACGCGAGCTGGAGCGGCGCCGCGCAGAGGTCGCCCAGAACCCAGGCTACCGGCGGCTGGGAGTCGACTACAACGACCTCCTCCGAGCCCAAGGCCGCTCGGTACACGATGTAGTTCAGGGTGAAGTCTTCCGTGCCCAGGTCTACATGCAGATGCTCGCGGAGAAGCTCTTTCCGAAAGAACGCCTGGACCAAGAACTCGACGAGCACCAGGACGAGTGGCTCGGCCTCTTTGGTGAACAACGCGAGATCTACCGGCTGGTGATCCAAGGCTCGAAGACCCCACCGGCACGTTCGCTGGACGAGGCAAAGGCCTTGATCGAAAAACTCGCCAGCGAGATCCACAGCAAGAAGGATTTTGTCCGGCTGGCCAAGCGCTTTTCCGAGGAGGCCGGGACGCGCGAGCGAGGTGGGCGCATCGGCTTCCACCCGCGACGTTCGCCGCAGGTGCCCGAAGAGTTCCGCGCACTGGCCTTTTCCCTGCAGTTGGGAACGGTCTCGAAGCCCTTCCGCGTGGCGAGCGGCTGGGCCATCGCCATGGTCACCGATCTCAAACCCGCCCCTCCCGAAAAGGCACTGCGCCGCCACATCCGCCGCATGCTCATGAAGAATCAGGTGCGGAGTTGGCTCAAGGAGAGCAATACCGAGATCCTGCTGCCTGGCGTATGAACGAGGCAGGGCTCAAAGCTCACCGGCCATGGTCGCCAGCCTTCACAGGGCTGGACGAGCAAAGCAGCTCAGCGCCCGGCCGGGATCGCGAGAGGCGGGATCGCCCGGGCTGAGAGGCGGGATCGCCCGGGGATCGAGAGAATCAGATCGAGAGAATCAGATCGATTTACTCGGCTCTTCGATATCCCAACCCTTGTCTCGCTCTTCGGCCTGGAGAGTTCCCAGATCCTTGGCGCCATCCAAGGCGTCCTCCTTCTCGCTGAGCTGCTCACCGTCCTCCCAGAGTTCTGCGTTCTTCTCCACCCACTCTGCATACTCCTCCGGGACTTCGTCTTCGGGCCAAATCGCATTGATCGGGCACTCGGGGACGCAGAGCTCGCAGTCGATGCACTCGTCGGGATTGATGACCAGCATTGCTGGGTCCTTGATCTCGTAAAAACACTCGACTGGGCAAACGGCAGCGCAGTCGGTGTAGCGACAGTCAACGCAGCGCGCTGTTACAACATGAGTCATCTGGCACTTCCTCTGTAACGGGAAAAAAACAGAGGTAGCAGGACAGAGCCTAGGAAGCGAGCCTTTTGGCCCGTGCTCAGAGCTTCACGACCCCGAGCAGCTTGAGGAGAGACCCGTCTTCGCCTCCGACTCGCAGGTCCTCGGCGTCTTCGATGGCCGCCAAAGGCAGCATCGCCAGACCAAGGGCGAAGTCCGAGCCAGGCACTTCGCAAACGGAGGTCAGACGCCCAGCCTGCATGCCCTCGTCGAAGATCCCAGCACCCCGCTCTGGTAGCTCGCCTCCCTCGATGCGCACGCGAACCAGGCTGCGGTTGACGTGCCCATGCCGGTAAATGCGGGCAATCATCTCCTGCCCCGGATAGCAGCCTTTCGTAGTGCTACATGCCGAATCCAGGCCCAACTCGAGGGGGACGCTGCGCTCTTCGGCATCGAAACCCGCCCGGGGCCATCCGGCCTCGATGCGTAGACACTCGATTTCTTGGCTGCCACCGAGCGGATCGCCGGACTGACCGGCCGCCCAGGCCTCAGCTGCGGCAAGCGGCCCCACGAAACGCTCGGAGGGCTGGCCCAGCTCATCACTTCGCAATAGGTAGCCGTCACCAGCAGCGAGCAACTGCCAATCTTCCCAGGTCCCGACCGCGGGTCCAATGCGTCCGACACAGAGGAGATCGGGTCGATCGAGATCGAAAGGCTCGGCGAAATGGAACTGGTCCAAAAAGCTGTAGAGCGCCTCGGCCGCTTCAACCCCGACCTCCAAGAGGAAGCTCTCCAGCTCCAAGCGCCAGAGGAGGAAGTGGGCGATCAGCTTGCCCTTGCCGCTCAGCACGCAGTTCAAGCTCCCCTGCCCCGGGGCCAAGCCGATCACATCGGCACTGGTCAAGCGCTGCAGGTATTCCTCAGCCCCCGGCCCGCGAAGCCGGACAAAGCGGCGCTCAGAGTGCTGGACCAAGAGCGCCTGTTCGCGCATGGCCAGATGGGCAGCAAGAGGGTCTGCCGCCCGCAACACAGCCCTGCCATCGGCAGATCGCGGCAGAGACGCAAAAACAGTCAGGATCGGCAGCGCTTCATTCATCAAAATCGTCCCACCCAGGCTGGTCCCACAGGGACTTCCCATAAAAGGCCGCAATCAGCCCCAAAATCAGGCCATTTCCGCCCACCCACTTGAATGAGCCCCGGAACAGGGCTATTTCTGGCACGCTGATTCGCTCGCCACAAGTGTCCAGACAGCTTTTCCCCGCCTCTCGTGCTCCGCATCTCCAAAAAAGGCGACTATGCGATTTTCTTGCTGACCTGCCTCGTGCAGGCCGAGCGAGAGGAATGCCAGCCACAGAAGCCCGGTAGTCAGACGCCCGGCAGTCCAAAGCCTCGGACACCAGCTAGCAAATTGCGGAGTGCAAGCGAGCTGTCGCGCGAGAGCGGCCTAAGCCGTTCCCTGGTCGCCAATTTGCTCAAGGACCTGGCCCGCGCAGGGATCCTCGACTCGGTGCGCGGCCAGCACGGCGGCTACCAACTAGCCCGCCAAGCCTCGGCGATCAGCCTGAGGCAGATCCTCCGCGTCACCGATGGTCCGATCTCTCTTGTCGACTGCGCTTCTCACACAAATCCGCATTTGCTCGCCGATGCCGAACCTGCTAGTCCAGTCGTCGAAGGATCGCCACTCCTTCCTCTTGCCCCCCAGGCGCAGAGTCCTTCCTGTGAACTCGCGCCGCGCTGTCCCTCCCGGGCCCCGCTTTTAATGGTCCACAAGAGGATCCTCGCAGTGCTCGATTCCGTATCGCTGGAAGAACTCGCCCGTCCAGTCCGCCTCCCTCCGATCCAAACCTTACTGGCTACGCCCAAGCTCTCGGGCGAAACCGCGAACTTGGCCCCACGCCGGGCCGAAGGCCTGTCATGAGTCTCAAGCTCCCCATCTACTTCGATAACAACGCCACCACGGCCTGCGACCCCCGCGTGGTCGAAGCGATGCTGCCATATTTCACCGAGCATCCAGGCAATGCCGCCAGCCGTAGCCACGTCTTCGGCTGGGAGGCCGAGGAAGCCGTCGAGCATGCACGGGCACAGGTCGCCAAGCTGATCGCAGCGAGCCCCAAAGAGATCGTCTGGACCTCGGGAGCCACCGAAGGCGACAACCTGGCCATCAAAGGCGTCGCCGAGATGTACCAGGAGAAGGGCAAGCACATCATTACTTGTGCAACCGAACACAAGGCCGTGCTCGACGCTTGCAAGCGCCTCGAAACCCGTGGCTTTGAGGTCAGCTATCTCGACGTCGACGACAAGGGACACATCGACCTCGACGAGCTTCGCGGCACGATCCGTGACGACACCATCCTGGTGTCCATCATGGCTGCGAACAACGAGATCGGCACCATCCACCCCATTGCCAAGATTGGCGCCATCTGCCGCGAGCTGGGCTGCCTCTTCCATTGCGACGCCACCCAGATCCCCGGCAAGCTCCCGATCGATGTCGACGCCATGAACATCGACCTGCTCTGCCTGAGCGGCCACAAGATGTATGGCCCCAAGGGCATCGGCGCCCTCTACGTCCGGCGCCGCAAGCCACGGGTGCGCCTGGTCGCCAGCATCGACGGCGGTGGCCATGAGCGCGGCATGCGCTCGGGCACGCTCAACGTCACCGGCATTATCGGCATGGGGAAGGCCGCCCAGATCCTTAGTGAGGAAATGGATAAGGACATGGCCCACGTCTCCGCACTCCGCGAGCGCCTCGAAAAAAAGATCCTGGCCAACCTCGACCACTGCCAGATCAACGGCGACCCAGAAGCACGCCTGTGCAACACCACCAATATCAGCTTCGCCTACGTCGAAGGCGAATCCTTGCTCATGGGCATCAAAGACATCGCTGTCTCCTCCGGCTCGGCCTGCACCTCAGCCAGCCTTGAGCCCAGCTACGTGCTCCGCGCCCTAGGCGTCGGCGACGAGCTTGCCCATTCCTCGATCCGTTTCAGCTTCGGCCGTTTCAACACAGAAGAAGAAGTCGACTACGCTGCGGACCACATCATCTCTGCCGTCAAGAAGCTCCGAGAGCTTTCTCCTCTCTACGAGATGGTGCAAGAGGGCATCGACATTACAAAAATCGAGTGGACGGGGCATTGAGCACCGGCCTCCTAAAGCAATCCGATAACAACGCCAACTCCAGGCAGCACGCCTAGACCGAGAGCATTACCATGGCCTACAGCAACAAGGTCCTCGACCACTACAACAACCCCCGCAACGTCGGCAGCCTCGATAAGGAAGAGAACAACGTCGGCACGGGCATCGTCGGAGCCCCTGAATGCGGCGACGTCATGAAGCTGCAAATCCAAGTCGACAAGGACTCGGGCAAGATCACCGACGCCAAGTTCAAGACCTATGGCTGCGGATCGGCGATCGCCTCTTCCTCCCTCGCCACCGAATGGATCAAGGGCAAAACCGTCGACGAGGCACTAGAGATCAAGAACACCGACATCGTCGAGGAGCTCTCGCTGCCGCCGGTAAAGATCCATTGTTCGGTCTTGGCAGAAGACGCCATTCGCTCGGCGATCGAAGACTATAAGAAGAAGAGTGACGCGACCGAGGAAGGCTGAGCCATCTAAGACGGCCCCCCTCCCGTGCCAGCTCTGGGGGGCCGAGCTACCCCGCTAAGTATTTCCACCAAGTTGCCGAGGCAACTGGCAGGGAGAAAAAATGACTGACGAAAGCAAAACCACGACCGACGTCCTTCCCCGCGGCATTGCCTTGACCGAAAAGGCTGCCAACGAGGTCAAACGTGTCATCCGCGAAGAGAGCCTTCCCGAGCAGACCGCACTGCGCGTCGGCTGCAAGGGTGGTGGCTGTTCCGGTTTTTCCTACGTGCTCGACTTCGACAAGACTGGCGGCAGCGAATACGACCTGAGCTTCGATTGCTACGGCGTCAAAGTCGTCATCGACAAGAAGAGCGAGTTCTTCATGGCCGGCACGACCATCGACTTCAGTGACGAAAACCTGCTCAACCGCGGTTTCACCTTCAGCAACCCGAAGGCCAGTGGTTCTTGTGGTTGCGGCACGTCATTCCAAGTTTGACCTATTTCCAGGTCTGACGTATTCCAAGTTTGACCGAGTCCAAGCCTGAGCGCCTCTACCCCCCGCGTAGAAGGCTCCCGATCGCCATGCTTCAGTTCGCCCTCGAAGTGCTCGCGGATCCAAGTGTCGATCATTTCACTCGACTCCATATCAAGCGGGATCCTGCGGTCTGTCCGACGACCCTTGAGATTCGATATCTCCGTGCGAGCCGACTGGTCCACCCCGACACCAATAACGATACGTCTGGACAGGCTGCCATCGAGGCTAGCGCCCTGCTCAACGAGGCTCAGCGCATCCTGGCCAAACCCTGGGAACGTTATCCCTATCTGGCCGAGCTCCTCGTTCCTGGCGTTATGGATGCGACGAAACAACTGGATCCGATATTTCTGATGGAAGCCATGGAACTCGGCGAGGAAGTCGAGGCTGCCCGCCAGCAGGCCGAAGCTCGCATCGAAAAGCAGTATGAAATCGAAGGCAAGCTCGTCGCCTACGCACACGAGATCGAAGAGCTGCTGCGCAGCGAAAACGACGACAAGGTCCGAAAGGCCGCCCGCCTCTGCCATGAGGCCAAGTACTACCAACGTGCGCTCGAGATCCTCAAGCGCGAGAAGCGTGACGGTATCCCCGACTGAGTTCGCATCGCTGGCCCGCCCCTGTCTCTCATGACGGATGCTCCTCACTCATGACTGAGACTCTCCGCTCCGATCACCGACAAACAAGCAGCATGGAACGCATTCTCGGCATCGATCTCGGCACGACCAATAGCCTGGCGGCGATCTACGGCCCCCTTCCCGACGCCCCCTCGAAACAGGCCCCTAGGGTGCTTCGAGACGCGGCCAACCGGGCCATGGTCCCCTCCTGCGTCGCCATCTTGCCCGACGGCAGCAGCATCGTCGGGCAGGAGGCCAAGGCCCTGGCACTCCAGCACCCCGAGCGAGTCATTCACTCGGTGAAGCGCCTCATCGGTCGCAGCCTCAGCGAAGTCCGAGTCGAAGCTGCGCGCCTGCCGTACCAGGTCGTTGAGGGCCCCGGCGGCCAAGCCCGCGTCCGCATCCCCCTCGACGGCAAGGACGGTCGCCCGCCCTTCAAGGATTACAGCCCTGAGGAAATCTCGGCCATGGTCCTCTCCGAAGTGCGCCGCCAGGCCATGGCCAGCCTCGGCGAGGATCAGAGCCAAGAGACCCAGAAGGTCGTCATCACGGTGCCCGCGTATTTTGACGAAGCTCAGCGCCAGGCCAGCAAGCGGGCCGCCGAGCTCGCAGGGCTTGAGGTCCTCAGGCTGGTCAACGAACCCACCGCTGCCTCCCTGGCCTACGGACTCGGCGAGACCCACGATGCGAGGATCCTCGTCTACGACCTGGGCGGCGGAACCTTCGACGTCTCGGTGCTGCGACTGCTCGACGGTGTCTTCCGCGTGCTCTCGACGCACGGCGACACCCAGCTGGGTGGCGACGACTTCGACCGCAAGATTCTCGAACGCTTGCTGAAGCGGATCAGCGAAGAAACCGGTGCCGAGCTCGACGAACGGCGAGACCTCTTTTCGACCCTGCGCCACTCGGCGGAAGGCATCAAATGCCGCCTCTCCGAGTCAGACCGGGCCGTGCTCGAAATCGCCAACGGCGACGGCACAAGCTTCGAGTTCGCGATGACCCGCGAGGACTTCGAGGCCGATATCGCCAGCGATCTCGAGCGCACCCTGCAGAGCGTTAAGCACGCTCTGCGCGATGCGGAACTCAAAGCCGAGGATATCGACGCCGTCGTCTTGGTCGGCGGATCCACCCGGATCCCGCGGGTTCGCGAGCTTTTACAGCAGGTCTTCGGCCAAAAACCGCAAACCCATGTCGATCCCGACCTAGCCGTCGCCTTAGGCGCGGCGGTGCAGGGCGCCATTATTTCTGGAGCCCAAGAAGACGTCCTGCTGCTCGACGTGATCCCCCTGTCTCTCGGCATCGAGACGGCAGGTGGAACGTTCAGCAAGCTCATCCTTCGTAACTCCACCGTGCCCTGCTCGGTCACCGAGGAGTTCAGCACCCAGGTCGAAAACCAAACGGGCGTCGACCTCAACATTTTTCAGGGTGAACGCGAGCTGGTCGCCGACTGCCGCATGATCGGCTCCTTCAAACTCACTGGCATTCCGCCCATGGCAGCCGGACTGCCACGGGTCGCCGTCACCTTCACCGTCGATGCCGACGGCATCCTGCGGGTCAGCGCCCGCGAGCTTCGCTCCGGCCAAACCGCGAGTGTCGAGGTCGTGCCGTCCTTAGGCCTATCCAAGGACGAGGTCGATGCGATCATCCGCGATTCCATCGAGAAGGCCGGCGAAGACTTCATGGCCAGAGAGATGCTCGAACTGCGCAACAAAGCCGAAATGGTGCTGCGCGGCACCAAAGTCGCCTTGGCCGAAGGCGGAGCCGCATTGGCTCCGGAACAAAGCTACGCGATCAACAAGGCCCTGAAGAAGGTCGAAAAGGCCCTAGAGAGCGGCGATGGACCTGAACTGCACCAGAGCCTAGATCGTCTGTCTTCCCTCACCATGCAGCTTGCCGACGACATGATCGGGGCAGCAGTAGCGAAGGCACTCCGAGGCGAGGAGAGCTAGCACCACGCAGCGATAACTGGGCAGTGGTGCAGCATTACTGGAAGAGGATTCCGGCTGCCCGAAGACGGCAGCAAGGAGCAATACGATGACTGTCGAGATTCACTGGCAGGGAGAAGAGAAGACCGTCACCGGCAAGCCCGGACAGAGCCTTCTCGAAATCGCCCACCAACACGGCATCGACCTCGATCATGCATGTGGCGGCGTCTGCGCCTGCTCCACCTGCCACGTCAAGGTCGAAGCGGGTAGCGAGCTGCTGAGTGAGCAGGAGGAAGACGAAGAGGATCAGCTCGATGACGCCCGCGACGTATCGCTACGCTCGCGCCTGGGCTGTCAAGCGAGGATCCTCGATGGCGCATGCGGCCGTATCGTCGTCAGCATTCCCAGCTGGAACGTCAACCTGGCTCGCGAGGCACCGCACTAACCTGAACTCGACCATCGAAACTCTCCAGCAGCCTGAGTTCGCTGGCCAACGAGTCGGCGATAAAGCAAAGCAGCGGTAGAGCATCACTGCTCTACCGCTGCTTTGCTTTGCCAGGCGAAACTTCGCCTGGCGCGACTCTGCCCATGGGCCGTTTAGAGATCGAAGATCAGGGTGAAGATCACGTTCGTCCCCAGTCCATTGCTCCCCGAGTCCATAACGCGGTAATCGGCATTGGCGATGTTCTCGACCGCCAAGGATGCCGTGACCTTCTCGTGGAGACGGGTCGATCCACGTAGGCCAAAGAGCAGGTACCCGGGCAAGCCATCCGGCGGCACCCGCTGCTGATCCCGGCGTTCGGCGGCGCTGTAATCGCTCTTGTCATGGCTCGCGACGATGGGCATGAAGAACTCAAAGCTGGTCTTCTTGCTTGGGTGCTGCCACCGGAAACCGATCTGGCCGCTGGCTGGCGGAACGCCCTTGGGATGCGCCTTACCGGCGTCGCCGCTGTCGTAGCTGTCGAGCTCCGAATCGACGTAGTCGACGTAGGCATAAGCCTCCCATTCGTTCAGGCCAAGGAAGTCCAGCGTGGTAGCGCCTTCAAGCTCCAGCCCCCAGAAGTAGCCATCCCCAGCATTGGCTTTGGTGACCTCAAGATCGCTTCCGATGGTGTTGCCGGTGGGGTAGCGCATGATCATGTCCTCCACCCACATGTAGTAGATGTTGCCACCGAGGCGCCGCAGGCCATCGTCATAGCGAGCCCCCACTTCGAGGGTCAGGTACTGCTCCGGGTCGAGATCGACCGTCGGCACCTCGATCTCGTTAGAGCGAGCAGCATCAAAGCGGGTCAGGTCAGCCATGTTCGGAGCGCGGAAGCTCTGGGCGAGAGAAGCCCAAACACGGGTCCGCTCTTCGGGTCGCCACATGATCTGCGCCGAGCCCACGAGACTGTTCCAGTCACGGTTGAAGGCGCTTGCCGGCACTGAGGTGCCGGACACAGCAACGGTATCAGCATCGGCCGCGTAGTAGCTATATCGCGCGCCCACCGTCGCCTCGAACTCCTCGCCAATCGGGGTGGTCCACTCGCCATAAAGCCCAAAGGACTGATAGGAGGCATCGTCGGCAACCGCGCCGCGATTACGCCTTTGGCGCAGCGAGCCATCGGCGTTGTATTCGACATAGCTGCTGCTGATTTCTTCGTGGTAGCCGTCGAAACCAAAGGCCACCTTGCCGTGGTCTTCGAGATCGAGGACGAAGCGTGCTGCTAGGCCAAACTGATCGACCTCGGCGGCAGTGATCCGGCGCCGTGAGTTCGAACGAATCCGGTTCTCCTCTTCTTCGAAGCGCTGATACGAGACGGTGTACTGTTGGCTCAGATCACCTTTGTCCATGTTCAGGCGCAGATACGCGAGATCGCGCTGCTGGCTATAGTCGCGCTGGAGATCGGAACCAGGCCTCGTGCTTCGCCAGGACTTGGAGTAAATCGTCGAGTGCATGCGTGGCGCATCGTCCCACTGAACATGCTGGAAACCAAAGCTCAGTAGGCTGTCCTCGTCGAGGGCATAGGCCAACTTGACGTCGCCGTCGTACTCGTCGTAGGCGGTTTCGTCTAGGCGCCCCATATCGGCACCGGCAATCACATCGCCAAAGTCCTTGTAGCTGATGCCAGCGTGCCAGCCGAACTGGCCCTTATGTCCCTTGCCCTGCAGACGCCCGATAAAGGAGTCCTCGGCAGAGGAGTAACGGAAGAGTAGGCGCGCATGCGTCGCACTATCTCCTTCCCAGGTACTCGGCATCCCCGGCCCCTGCGAGAGACCTTGGCCAACGCCGAAGGCAGCATCCGAACCCCACATCACCGAGCCCGGGCCGCGAACGATTTCGAGCCGGTCCAGAGAATAGGCATCGACCGTGTTCCAATACTCGACGTTGCCAGAACGCCAGATCGAGGTATTGATCCGGATCCCATCGACAAGCAGGAGGGTGCGGCGTCCGTTCTGGCCGCGAATCTTTGGAGACCCATGGGAATGGGTGGTCTTCTGGACCGAGACACCTGGCGTCTCTCGCATCGCCTCCGGCAAGGTCCGCACGAGACGCAGCTCATGCAGGTTCTCGCTGTCGTAGGCACTGGTCGAGCGCGGTAGCTCAAAGGCCGGACGGCCGTAACGCTGGGCAGTCACAACGATCGGACTCTGCCGCTTCGGCAGCTTCTCCGCCTTGTTCTTATCCTTTGCTGCCTGAGCTGGCGGAGCCTCCGGCTCCAGCTTCTGGCCTTTGGCAGCGAGGGTGAGAGGGAAAAGAAAGGTAGCGGCACTCAAGCCCAAAGCCTGGGCCAAGGGAAAAGACTTCATCTGAGCCTTTCGGGCAAGGAAGAAAGGGAGGAGGTAAGGATCCCGTAACAGGAAGCGCGCGGGCAACGCGCCCCTCTTTGCTGAGTTCAGGCTCAGCCCCAAAAAACTAACGAACCAGAAGATCCTTGGTAAAGCCTTCCCAGAGCTCGAAAACGAGTTGGTCTCCAGGGCGGTGGCTCCAGAGTCGCCCCTTTTCTCCCTGGTAAAGCCGCAGCACCCCCAAGGTCTTGGGCTTGGCCCCTGGCGCCCGCAGCCACTGCACCGTAATCGTGCGCTGCAAGCGCTCCGCCACCAGCTCGGCGGGCCGCGGCGACGCCAAGACCCTCTCAGCCTTGAGCAGCTGCAAGCGATCCCAGAGCCGCTCTTCGAAGTCCCGCGCCGGCTTGCCATGATGCTCCCAGCGCCCCTCGGCATTCTTCTCGTACACAAAGTCCTGCTTGCCTTCGCTCAGCACCACGCGGTTAGGCTGCTCACCGCGGTCGACCCGGAAGGCCACTCGCTCCACGTACTCTTGCCAGGGAGCAAACAAGGCCTGCTTGTTGACCTTGTCGAGGACAACGCAATAGTCCGCATCCTCAGGCTGGGCCAACCATTGGCCCTTGTCCTGGGCGAAGCGGATCTCCGTGATCTCGCCGCGCTGGCCAACAGGGGGAGAAAGCTGCACCACCAAGCTCGGCACGCTCAGGACCTTGAGGGCCGGCTTCGCCTGCTCCCCGACCAGAACCCTCTGCACTCGCATCGTCGCCAAGGCATCAAACAAGCGGGCGACGCTGGCGCTCTCGCTCCAGCCCTCACGCGGCTGCACCAGACGAAAACCCGGCTCGGGATGGAGTGAATCGAGAACCATCGGCACCCCGCTCTTCCCCTCCCCCTTGATCACGAGCTGCAAACGCTGGGTCTTCTTCGGATCGAAGGCCCAGAGCGTGCGGTCGACCAGCTCTTCGGCAGAGGCGAGCACCACCCGGGCAAAGCTCTCCATATCCAGGACCAGGACGACCTTGCGTCCATCGACCAGGGCATAACAACCCAGGCCAGCCTGGCGCCAGATCCGCACCCGCTCGCGGCCATAGTTGCCCAGGAGCTGGATCTCCAGCCAAGGCGGGCTATCGATGATCCATTCAGGAGTTCCCGTTATCGGAAGGAAGCGCTCCGCCCGTATCGATAACAGTCCAGAGAGCACGGCGCTGAGCCGCGCCGAATCACCAGGCGCCTGGATGGGTTCCACGATTTCCAAGCGCCCGTCGCCCTTGCGCACGAGCTTGATGCTCTGCTTGGCCTCCGGCCCTTCGATCCGCTTGAGCAGCAGTTCACGCAGCCCGGGAGCGCTGGCGTGAAAAACCAGCCGATTTCGCACCTCGTGCAGGTTGTGGTTGACCCCGACTTCCAGCCCTGAGGGGACCTTGTAAAGGTCGCCATCGATAAGCGCGAAGGACTGGGGGATTCCGCCACGGAACACGTCTTCACCGCCGAGCAGGATCGTCGTCCGCTCAGCCGCAGCACCAACCACGATTTTGCCCAGCGGCGTATCGAGTCCGGTTTCATTGAGCATCTTCGGCGTCAGCTCCGCCTTGGGGCTCACGAACTGCTTTTTGGCACTGGCCAGCGAGCCGAGGAGGTTATTCAGCAAGGCCATGCTGGCCTCGTCTTCGACTGGGTAGCTAAGGACCCAGCCCCGCGCGGCACTCTTGAAGTGGTATTCCTTGCTCCCGTCCTCGTTCCAGATCTGCAGGAAATCTGGAGGGCCGGGAAGCTTGGCGAGCAGCGGCGAGACTGTGGGAGGAAGCTCTCCAGGCCCATCTTGTTCCTGCTGGTCAGCCCAATAGTAGGCCACGCCGAGCACGAGCACGGCGAGGAGAAGCAGCGGCAGGGAACGCAGACTCATGCGCGACGCCTCCAGTAGACCAGGAAGAAGGCAAAGGCGAGGAAGGACAGCGGCACCACCCAAACAACGAGTAGCTTGACCCGCGAAACCTGCTGCGGCGACAGCTTGATCGACTCTGTGCGACGATAGCGCTCGGGAACATCGACCCGTGCCTCGCGCGAGGCCAACCAACTACAAAGCTCAAGGGCGAACTTGCTGTGCTGATCGATGAGTCCATCGCCATTGGCAAAGGCGATGGCGCTGATCAAGGCGATACGCCCCTTTCGTTCAGTTTCCCCGTCGACCACGATCGTCGCAGCAATCTGCTGCCGTCCCAAATCCTGTTCGCTCGTCGGCCGGTAATCCGGCCGCACGCCCCCGACATAGGCCTCGCCCCAGGTGTAGGGGTTACTGGTAATGAGATAAGTCCCCCGCACCCCCTTGGGCATCTTTTCCGCGAGACGCAGCCCCCGAGCTTGGGGGAAGGCTCCGACCATGCGGCGCTGGCGAAAGCTCTTGGTCACTGGGTGCACACGGCTCCAACCATCCTCGATCATGAGGAAGGAGCAGCGCGGATCCCCATAGCGAGGCGGCGCCGAGCCGGTGCTATCGGGGAGGCCGTTGAAGAGCTGCTGCTTGCCGAGCCTTAGGCCCAAAGGCTCAAGCAGGCTGCGTTGGCTCAGTGCTCGGCCGCCACGGCTCATGCCTGCCGTCATCAGCAGGCTGCCGCCACGGCGCACATAGCTCTGGATCAACGCAGCTTCACGCTCAGGGATAGGGAGCCGCGGCTGTAGCAGGATCAGCAGCCGGCAGTTCGCCGGGATTTCCTGGGCCGTCACCAAGCTGATGCGATGGTTGTCAAAACCATCCTCCATCAGGGCGCGCGCCAGACCAGCATAACCCGCCGCTGTCTGGTCGCTGGGGTCTCCAGCGAAGAAGTCTTTGACCCAATACGCACGCAAGTTTTCTTCCTCAAGCAGCATGCTCTTGAGCGCCGAGGCCAGGGCTTGCTCGCCCTTGAAACCGCGCAAAACGAACTGCGCCTGAGCCTGTCCCGGCATCCCCCCCGTATCCGGGGTATCGATGTCGGCCATGTCATGAATCAGATGTATGAGACGGGTTTTCTTGCCGATTTTGAGGGTCACGGTATCGGGCTGGCCGCCGGTCACTTCGACGCGCTCACCCGAGCTTTTGATGTCCCGGTAGATATCGTTGTGCCGCACCTTGATTTGCCGCCCACCGAGAAAGCGAATCCTCTCGATCAAGTCATAGGCCAGCGACTTGACCCTCGCATGGATACCGCCAGGATCCTTGGCCCCTTGATAGCTTTCAAAAAAGGTGTCGATCTCGAGCAGGTCCCCACTCTTGCGCAACTGAGCGACCAGGGCCTCAGTCTCGCCCCCCAGGGAGAACTTGGCCCCAGGGCTCAAATCGAAGGTCTTGCGCAGCGCCGGCTTGGTCAGCAGGAAGTTAAGCAGGGCCCAAATCAATACTGCGAAAAGCACGTTGAGTGCGACGACCAGCCCGATACCGAACCTGCGCCCAGCTCCGAATCCACCGCCTTGCTTGTTCTTATCTTTGCTCATGGGATCAGCGCCACTTGCGCGACTCGATCACGCGCGTCGTCAGGAACAAGAAGAGCCCCGTCGTCGAAATGTAGAACACCAGGTAACCGGTATCGACGAGCCCGCGGAAGAACCACTGGCCAAGCTGCTTGATCACGTAGAACTGATCGAGCAAGACCAGGCCGAAGCCCGAATCGACATCGAGCGCACGCACGTCGAGCTGCTGTGAAATCTCCTGGGGAGCGCGTAAGAGCGCAAAGGCGAAGATCATGCCCGCCAGTGAAGCCAGAAGCTGATTATCGGTCAGCGATGAAGTAAAGAGGCCAGCTGCGAGGATCAAGGAGCCGAGGGCAAAGAGCCCGATATAGGCGGCGCAAACCTGGCCCATCGGCATCGAAACACCAAGAAAGCTATCCATCTGCAAGATGAGCAATAAGGTCAGAGTCGGTAACCAGAGCAGGACAAAGAAGAGCCAGCTCGCTAGCCATTTACCGAATACGACCTCGAAGTCGCGCACCGGCGCGGTCATCAGGTGCTCAAGGGAGCCGGTGCGCTTCTCCTCAGCAAAAGCCCGCATGGTCAGAATCGGCGGCACCAGTACGATCGCAAACTGCGTCGAAGCACTGGCCAAATACCCCATGGCAAAGCTCTCGCTGTCCCCGCCAACCTCTTTGAAATAGGACGCGAGCTGGTAGACCTCGAAGCCGCGGAAAAGAAAGAAGAGAAAGAGGATCACCCAGGAGATCGGGCTCACAAGCAGGGCAAAGAACTCGCGACGGGTGATGATCCAGAGCTGCCGCTTGGGGGCCTTGAGCGTGGGAAGCTGGGCCGTCATGCCGCCGCCTCCTCGCCTTCGGCCGCGTCATTGGCAGCGCCGTCCACAGCGCCGTCGATGCGTCCTTCGGTCAGCTGGAAGAAGATCTCCTCGAGGCTGGGCTCCTCGACCTGCAAGGCTCGCCACTCGATCCCGGCCGCACGCACCCGCGCCGCCAGCGCTTCCTGCAGCGCCTTCATGTCTTGCTGCGGCGCAAGCACCGCACGCAGAGAGCACCAGTCCCCATCCATCGAGATTCCCGGCTCTCCCATCCCCTGGATCTCGGCGAAGAGGGCCCGACCGCGTTCGGCATCGCAGCGCAGCTCCAGCAAGAGCTGACGCTGGGCAAGATCCTGACGCAGCTCACCCAGCGAGCCGTCGGCGCGAAGCCGCCCTTCGTGGATCAGGATGATGCGATCGCAGACCGCCTCGATATCCGCAAGGATGTGGCTCGACATCAATATCGTGTGTTCACCACGCAGCTCGCGAATGCTCTCACGCACGCGCTTGCGCTGGTTGGGGTCGAGACCGGAGGTCGGTTCGTCGAGGATCAAGAGCGGTGGGTCGGAGACGAGAGCATCCGCCAGGCCAACGCGCTGGCGATAACCACGCGAGACATGGCCGACCAGCTTGCGCCGCATTTCAAGGACACCGGCACGCTCCATCGCCGAGCCGACCCGCGCCTTACTCTCGCTCCTGGGAACCCCCTTGAGCCGGGCGCGGAAGCGCAAGTATTCCTCGACGCGCATATCCGGATAAATCGGCACGTTCTCAGGCAAATAGCCGAGCCCCGAGCGCACGAGCAAGGAGTCGGTCAGGACATCTCGATCGAAAACCCGGACCTGCCCCGAGGTGGCGGAGTGGTAGCCGGTAAGCACCCGAATCGTCGTCGTCTTGCCAGCGCCATTGGGCCCCAGGAAGCCGACGATCTCCCCCGGTTCGATACGGAAACTGAGTTCGTCGACGGCGCGGAAGGCCCCATAGGCCTTGACGAGTTGCTGAACCTCGATCATGGCAGGGAATCTAGCGGCAAGGGCAGCGTGATTCGCCTGTGCACGCCAAGCGATCCCTCCACTCTGGCTACGTTTCGGCGCATTCACCGCAGAAATACGCCCTCCAGCCTCTGGCCTGGGGCGGCATCCAGCCCAGGCTCTCCGCTATGAAGCAGCATTCCATCGCAGTTGCCGCGGCCGTCACCGCGCTCTCTCTCGTGTCTCTGCCCGCGCAGAACACGCCCCAGGCCGAGCCTTCGGCCAGCTCACATACATCCACAGCTCCGCAGCTCGTCGACGAGCTGCCCAATGGCGTCAAGTTCGTGATCGAGGAACGCCACAACGCGCCGGTCGTCCAGGTCCTCGCCTATATGAAGATCGGCTCGATGTACGAGGGCGAGTACCTCGGCAGCGGCCTCTCGCACTACATGGAGCACATCGTCCACGGCGGCAGCACCCGTCGCCAGGTCAAGACTCCCGAGGGCATGGTGTGGAAGGGCCGAACGGAAGAGGAGACAAAGAAGATCCTCGACTCGATCGGCGGCTACACCAATGCCAAGACCTCGCTCAACTACACCCAGTACTTCGTCACCACCAAGGGTGAGATGGCCGGAACCGCCATCGACCTGATCGCCGACTGGCTACAAAACTGCCAGTTCGATAAGCGCGAAGTCCGCCGTGAGCAGGGCGTGGTCCAGCAGGAACTCCTGCGCAACCTGGATAACGCCGGGCGCTTCCGCAGCACGCTCTACATGGAGACGATGTTCCAGGCCCACCCGACCCGCGTGCCGGTGATCGGCTACCAGGACTGCATCCAGCGCCTGACCCGGGACGACATGATGACGTTCTACCACCGGCATTACATGCCGCAGAACTGCGTCGTCTCCATCGTCGGCGACATCGATCGCTTCGAAATCAAGAAGCTCATCGAGAAGCACTTCGGCAACTGGAAGCGCAAGAACCGCGAACCCATCATCCTCCCCGAGGAGCCGCAGCAGGTCGCGCCGCGCTGGGTGGAGAAGAGCCACGGCTCGACGAAGACCTGCCAAGTGCTCTTCGGCGTGCCGACGATTCCGCTGCGCCATCCTGACCTCTACGCCTTGGACATGATGTCCAATGTCCTCGGTCTCGGCGCCGCTGCGCGTCTACCCCGCAAGTTCGAGCATGACCCCAGCTCCCAGCTGCACGCAACGGGCATCGGCACCAGCAACTTGACCCCCAGCTATGGCTGTGGGCGCTTCACCTGTGGTTTCACCACCGACAGCCCAGAGGAGGCTCGCAAGCTGGTCCACGAAACCTGGGCCGAGATCAAGAAGCTCCAGAACGAGCTTGTGTCCCAGGCTGAGATCGACCGCGCCCTCAAGGTCCTGACCAAGTACCACCACATGGGCCGGGCGAAGGTCGACGATCGAGCCGAACAGCTGGCCAGCAACCTCGCTTGGCTTGCCGACCCCAACTTCGATGATCGCTATCTCGAGAACATCCAAAAGGTCAGCGCCGAAGACATTCGGGCAATGGCGCGCAAGTATCTCGACGACAACAAGCTCACGGTCACCATCGTGACTCCGCCGCAGCCCGAGGCCACGGCCAAGCGCAGCCAGGACATCGACAAGGTTGGCGAGGTCAAGCGAGTCAAGCTGGACAACGGCCTGACCCTGCTGCTCAAGCGCGTGCCGGGCTACGGCATGGTCGACGTCTCCGCCGCCTTCGGCGGTGGCGTGATCCACGAAGACGAGTCGAACAACGGCGCCTTCTTCCTGATGGGAAACACCTTCTGGCGTGGCACCAAGAAGCGCAGCTTCGGCCAGCTGATGCAGACCATGGACCAGCTCGGCATGGAGCTGGATGCCGAGTCCCACAACAACGTCTACTTCGTGCGCATGAAGTGCCTCGCCAATGACCTAGAGCCGGCCTTCGGCGTCATGGGCGAAGTCATCCTCGAGCCGGCCATCGACCCGCAATGGGTCATGCGCCTCAAGAGCATCCTCTTGCAGCGGGTTCTGCCGAACCAGGACGTGCAGGCAGAGGCGATGATGGAAAAGGCCACACGCAGCACGCTCTACGAGAAGAGCCCCTATCGCCTGCAGCGCTTCGGGACCAAGGAGAGCATCAACAAGCTGAGCGCCGCGGACATCCGCAAGCTCTACGAGACCTACACCCGCCCGAACAACTGCGTGCTGGCGGTCTACGGAGATATCGACGTCGAGAAGACGACGGCCCTGGTCAAGAAGACCTTCGCCTCCTGGCAGCCTGGAGAGATCCCGGCGAAGAAGTCCTGCACCGAGCCCTTCCCCGAACAGGACCGCACCATCGAGCTAACCAACAAGCAAATCCGCACCAACTACCGCATCGCTTGGCGCGCCTATGCTCGCCAGGACAAGCAGGCTCGTTATGCCATGTCCGTGCTGACGACAATCATCGGCGGCGGCGGCTGGCTGCATCAGCGTCTGCGCGGCGGCGAGGCCGAGTATGTCTACGCCGTCAGCGCCCGCTCCTACCCCGGAGACCTGGCCGGGCACTTCTTCATCGAGACCGACTTCAGGCCCGAAGACGAAGCCGCTGTCATCAAGATCATAGCTGGCGTGATCAAAGATGCCTGCGACGGCAAGTTCACCGACGAAGAGCTGGAGCTCGCCAAGACCCAGGTCCAGTGCTACGACGCCCTCGGCAAGATGGAGAACAGCTCGGTGGCACGGGGCGACGCCCTGAGCGAACTCTTCGGCGAAGGCTACGACAGCGAAAAGGCCTTCTACGCCGGCATGGCCAAGGTCACCCGCGAAGACGTGATCAAGGCGGCGAAGGGGATCTTCACGACCCCGGCCCTGCGCATCTTCGTCCGGCCGAAAAAGTAAGCCCCTAGCAGCCAGCGCGGCTGCAAGGGCCGCGCCCGCCGCCCATAGACGGCGAAGCCTTGCATGACGCCAGGCTTCGCCGTCTGCTTTTAGCATGCTTAGTTCCCAGCTCGCAGCTGTCCTGCTCGGCTTCTTCGCCCTCTCCTCGGCAGCGCTGCAAGAGCAAGCGCAGTCCTCACGGCTCAGCTTCAAGCTGGGCGACGACCAAATACGGATCCCCGCTCCGACGAGTTTCCTCCTCGCGCCACCCGAGATGGAAGCCTTCGTCAAAGCCGTCGAGAACGGTCTCCCCGCCACTCACCGACAGCTCGCCCTCTTTCTTTACTCAGGCGATATCGAAAAGCTGCGCAAGGGCCAGAAGCCCAGCGCCGAGACCTTGTTCTCGGTGCAGAGCCTGCGCTCTATGGAGAACAAGCGCATCAGCCGCCAGCACTTCGCAGAGATACGCAGCGGAATCCGCCAGCAAGTCGGCATACTCGACAAGGCCCTGCTCGAAGAAGCCCAGGCCAAGGAGAGCGAGGCTTCGCAGCGAATCACCAGCATCCACACCCTGCCTCCCCACCTAGACGAGAGCGACGCCATCTCGATCGCCCAGCTCTTCAGCTTCGAGCTTGAGTCTGGGGGGCAAAAAGCGAAGCTCGTCAACGCTGAGATCCTCACCGTCTGCAACGTCGGCGGGGTCGTGCTCCACCTCAAGCATTGCTGCCCAGAGTCGGAGCTGGAGCTCGGCAAAAGGCGAAGCATCGCCTGGACCAAGGCCATACTCGCCGCCAACCCCAAGCCCCCGGAGCAGTCCAGCGGACTCGGCCTAAGCCTCATGACCAGGATCATCGGCTTCTGCCTGATCGCCGCCCTGCTTGCAGGCGCCGGGATCTTCCTCTTCCATCGGCGTTCTTGACCAAGCGCTTCTCCGCATCGTCTACTGCTCGGACTACCCTCTCCTTTCACTCTCCCAATCCCCCCTCTGGAGGAAGTCGAAATGCGATTGACCTCGATCGCCGTCGCCCTTACCTGCACGGTCTCTCTATTAGCCCAGAACAAGCCCTGCGCCTCTCTGAACGACAACAACAGCAACGTTTCTACGGCCATCACCCAGCGCTCCTTCACCGGCCCAAACACCTGGGCATGGCGCTACGTCTCCCCGAAACCACAGGCCGCCCTCGGGCTCCGCATCTTCACCAAAAACCGCTACTTCAGCGGCTTCATGACTCTTGAGATCTGGAGCGAGAACAGCAGCAGCCAACTGCCCGGCAAGATGCTCCAAAGCGGAACCTGGCGCTTCGAGAGGGAAAACATCGCCAAGTGGCAGGGTGCCAGATTCAGCGGCTCCGTCCTCCTGCGACCGAAGCAGGCCTATTGGTTCGTGTGGCGCGAGCCGGGCTTCTCAACGATGCCCACCGAGCCCAGTGGCGTAACGATGACCAAAGCCGTCGTTCGCTCCGGATCCTCCTGGAGGCCGGCGCGCTCGACCGCGCTCAAGTGGCGCCTGTTCTGCAGCCCCCTCAATACCGTCGGCACCCAGGCCTACGGCAGCTCCTGCGCTGGCTCGAACAAGCGCTTCCCTGCCTTGTTCAACAACGAAGCACCCAAGCTCGGCAACGCCAGCTTCCGACTCGAGGCCAGTGGCCTACCCAGCGGCGCGGCAGTCATTTGGATCCTCGGTGCCCAGCCATTGTTCAAGAGCATCCTCCTGCCCGGCACCGCGCGATGCTGGCTGAACACCGACATCGCCGTCCTCATTCCCGGGATCGCCGGGACGGGCAACGTCCAGGCGCGCAGCGCGGCAGGTCACTGCTACCTGCCACTCCCCATTCGCAATTCACCGCCCCTGCGTGGCCTCTACCTGGGCGCCCAGGTCACGGCCATAGATAAGGGAATGACGACAAGCTTGCCGATGGTCTTCACCAACGGCATGCGCTGCACGGTGCAGTAGCGCTTAGCTGCAGAAGCGCCAAGCTGAGCGATTGGTAGTGAGTCCCGCGAGCCGCTCCCTCAGGAGCGGCCGATGAATTCCTCGAGATCCAGGCAGAGCTCTTCGAGCCCATACTCCGGCACCGTGATGCAGCGATAGACGATCTCTTCGAGACCATCAGGCGTCTTCGGGTTCAGGACGTGCGGCGGGGCGTAGCTCAGGAAGTAGCTGAGTGACAAGCGAATCGTCTCGCCCTTGCACTTCTGCCCCGCGTACTTCCACGGCACCTCTTCGAAGGGCAGGGTGCCGGTCAGGATCTCATAGATCATGATCCCGATGGCCATCACGTCAGCCTTGGCATCGTTGAGAAGCAAGGGGTTGTAGTAGGGCGTCGTCGAGAAGAGATCGCCCTCGGGGCTGCGGATGGCTGGATCGATCATCACGATCTTGCCAGAAGGCTTGACCACCAAGTTCTCCGGTTTGAGATCGCCGTGGCACTTGAGTGCGCCCTCGCTGCGTAGCTCGATCAAGGCCCGAACCACCGCGAGGAACCAGTTGAGATGGATGCCCTCAAGGTTGCGAATCTTCTCGCGCAGGGTCTTGCCGCGAACGTGTTCGGTCGCGAGCACCGGGCGACCTTCGTGCTCGATCAATGCCCGCAGCTTGACGACATGCGGCGAGACGACACGACCAAGGAGTTCCGCCTCCCGGCGTAGCGAGTCATCGATCTCCTTGCTGTTCAGGAAATCGACCCGAGCTCCCTCGGGACTCACGAGCACCGCCTCCCCCGGTGTCTCGTCCGGACTAATCCCTTGTTCAGATCGTCTGGCCGTAACCTCGAGGAGCCGAGTAACGTATGGGCCACCTCCAGCCATACTGCCGAACTTGAGTGCCGCCTTTTCCTTCGTTTCCGGGCGTTCCCCCAAATAGACGTAAGAGAAGCCGCCTCGACCCAGGAATCGCTGGATCTGATAGCCCCCTACGACTTCACCGATGGCGAGCTTGTTCATGCGTTCCGTTTCTCGTGCCGCTCAGGGCACGCCCCCCCTCCTGACAGGCGATTTCATCGGGGCCACAGATCAAGAAATTGAGACTGCGCCGATCGTGAATTGTGCACGTCAGCAAAGCATCGATGGCAGCGCCCGATCCTGGACCCCAGCCAGGATTTTCAGCGCAACTTGTTTTTGGACAGTGGTTTCCGAGCACTGCCAAGAACGGGACAGAGCCGCGACGCGGCTCATCGTCAGGGCCTTGCTCCCGATGATCCTGGCCCTACTCCCCGCCTGTGGTGGCGGCGGCAGCGCTGGCGGCGGCGGCGGCTCCCCCCTGGCCCCCACCCTGATGAGCGCTGTCGTGAGCGACGCAACCCCGCAGAGCGGAGACCGTCTGACCCTGAACTTCAGCGCAGATATCACCCTGGCAGCGAACGCCATCCTCAATGACCAGGACCTGGTTTTCTCGGGGCCAGGCAGCGTGGGGAGCGTCCAGGGGGCGCCCAGCCTGATCCACTCCCGGGCCCTGCAGCTGAGCCTCGGCGCTGGCGTCAATCTCAGCCCAGGGACGACAAAGATCGCACTGGCAACGACTCAGGACATCGTCCTCGACGCCAGCGGCAAGCTGCTACGCAGCTCAAGCCAGGTGACGATCCAAGGCTCAGACGGCAACCGTCCCAGCGTGTCGCTGCTGACCGCGAACGGGGTGATGAACTTACTCAACGGCAACGGCAGCGCTGGCGGCAAACTGCTACTGCCGCGCAACGGCTTCTCCATCGATGCCGAATACAGCGACCCCAGCTCGGCGATCGACAGCAGCAAAATCTACCTGAGCGCAGACAGGCCCGTCTTCGTAGGCGGCTCGCAGCGAAGCCCCGGAAGCAACCTGGCAACCCTGCTCAGCGGCACCGTCACTGCGACAAGCGCCAGCTGGAGCTTTGGCTCTATGGACTCGCTTCCCATCGGCGACACAACCTTGACCCTGACCGTGGCCGACAGCAGCGGCGAGGTCTCGACACCGCAAAGCCTGACCGTGCAGAGCCTGGACCCCAGCCATCAGCTCCGCCCCTTCGAGAGCGGACAGATTTGGTATCTCGATACCACTCGCGATCTTGATAGCTATTCGCTGTCCGGGACGACGATCAGCATCGCGGCACCGGCGACCCCCAACAGCATCCCCGACTTCCTCGAAGAACTCCGCATCCTCGGCCTGCGCTCCGACGCACCGGCCAGCAATGTCAGCGGCGGCAAAAACTCCAACGAGGTCGTCCTCGATCTCCTGAAAGCCGAGATGCTGAAACAGCTAGGGCTGCTCTACTCGGGGGTCAACGTGAGCTTCACCTTCAACTCGCCGGGCAGCTTTCCCAGCGGCCAGGTCACGGTCCCCTATGCCCGCCAATCATGGTCAAAGATCGCGATCGGCAGCAATCCGCTGACCAAGAGCAGCGGATCATCGACGACGCCCGACAGCAGTCCCCTAGGCCTCGCCTTCTACGACGCCAACAACAACAGCCAAGAGGACAACAGCGGCGAGAACATCACCGGGCTCGGACAAACACGCCTCGGGATCATGCCTCTGGTCCTGATCTCTTTCGCCATCAACTCCGGGCCCAACACCTTCACCCTCACCTTCAACCCCTTCATCAAGAACCGCGGCACCCCCATCGGAGAGGATGCCGGAGATCGCGCTAGGCTGCAGAGCATCCTCTCGAATGCCACGCCGAGCGATTCCCGCGAAACCCAGATCAGCAAGGCCATCAAGGCCTGGGCCCGTTTCCTCGCGGTCGTCGCCGCACACGAGTGTGGACATTCGATGGGCCTGGTCGCCGACGGTGCCCAGCCCAGGGGGCTCTTCGGCGGCATGAGCTTTGACAGTGGCAAAGCGGGCGCCACCGGACACATTCGATTCGCCAGTGGCCAGGTCTTCCCCAACGGCGCCCAAGAGATCATGGAGCCCGAGATCGACTATGAGCGGGCGCAGGCCACCGCGACCGGATTCAATGCGCTCTTCGCCAGCTACCTGCGGGAGCGTGGACTCTACAACCCCGCCCTCCCAAGTAAGCTCCGCCCTCGCGAGGATACTCCCCCACTCCTCTCCGCCAATCTCGATCAGCCGGTGCGCTACGACCTCGCCTGGCGAGACGCGACCCAAGTCGCCATCGCGCGCGTGCGACGGGTCGGGCTGGGTCACGAGCTTCGCGTCGAACGCTTCCTCAAAGGCGAGGGGCAGAGGCGCATACGGCTACTTTCGCTTGATCGGACCGGAGCGCACGAGCGTGTCTTCGTCAGCAAAGAGCCCTGGCTCGTCTTCCTACGCCAGAGCGGCGAGAGAGCCATGCTCTTGCAGAACCCCGGCGTCCAAACCCGTATCGTCGATGCCCAGCACCAGGCCGTCCTCATCCGTAGCCTTGAGCGCATCGCCGCGCTTCAGCTGAGCGAGCCATCCCAGCTCGGCCACGAAACCGCCCTGCTGCTCCAAACGGCAAACGCCCTTCCCGGGCGCTACGCCGCTTGCGCCAGCGCGCTCTTGGCTGCTGTTCTGAGCCGACCCGAAGCACGCGCACAGGTTTCGCTGGCAGAGGGACAAGAGATGGCCAGACGCGCCGGAGAAGCCAGCGAAGCGCCAGCCCTGCGCCGGCTCTTCCTCAGCCTCGCCGTCGAGGCGGCTCCGAGCGCAGCTCTCTTGGCTCTTCGCTCCCAGCTACGCGGAGAGGATGCTCCACGCTATGCCCGCCACTGCGCCGCGGCGCTGAGCTGCCTACTGCCGGGACGAGAAATCGAGTTCCTAAAGCAGCAGCTGGACGCTGCCAGCCCAGCACGCATCCAAGCCGTGCGCAGCGCCATGCAGGAACTCGGCAGCAAGGACGCGCTTCGGGCACTGGAACATCTAGGCAGCGGGAGATAGCTCTCAGCAGCACTCCAGCCATTCCCAGGGCTGCCTAGCGGGCAGCTGGGGGCATCGAGAGCATGCTCCCCTGCCCCCGATCAGCGGCCTACCCAGCTATCGGGAGCCTTCATCGCTTGCCGAACCATCGGCAGCACGGCTCAGCCGCATCACCCCATTGGCCAGGATCGCCAAGCCAATGCTCGCGAGGATGAGCCCAAAGGCCAGCGGCTCAGGCCGTGCCCACACCGAGACCAAGCCAATCACCGTCAGCACGAGCCCAGGGCGCAGGCCGCGAACGAGGCTGGCACAGTGTGCCGCCCCCAGACCAAGAAAGCTCGCGAGCTGAACGAGGACGATACTGCCGACTATCGCATGCCCGACGAGCACCAGGGGCTCTTGGGCGAAGCCGTGCAGTTGTGGGCCATGCTCCGGCCCCAGCCAGGGAAAGCTGCACGCGACACCATAGGCAATACCGCCATAGAGGGTGAGGCGCTGATCGTTGCTCAGGCGCGGCCCGGATTCCGTTGCCAAGAAAGCTCTCCCAAAACCGCCCAGCATCGGGGCCAGGCCCGCTCAACGCAATTTGGCGGCGGGAGCTAGCTGCTTCTGCAGCCAGTCCCGCGCCTAGCGACGCTGCGCGGCGGGCGGAAGCTGCTTCTGCAGCCAGTCCCGCGCTTGTCGACGCTGCGCGGCGGGCGGAAGCTGCTTCTGCAGCCAGTCCCGCGCTTGTCGGCGCTGCCCGGGGCTGTCCAGCGGCATAGCCCAGGCCAGCCGCTTCGCGGCCAGCTTGGCGAAATCCAGTCCATTCCCGACATAGCGCCCACGCATCTGCCGCGCCGGAGGAAGCACCCGGTGCAGGGTCTCCTTGCGCCAGGAAATCAGCAGCTCAAGGGTCTCGGGAGCCCCGGAGGCGAGCTGCAAGCGGGTCACGAAGTCGATACCGCCCTGGCCGCGCAGTAGCTGCACCCGAAACTCGGGACCCAGCGGCAGGACCAGGGGCTCGCCTTTTCTCGCCAAGTAGCGCCGCGGCTTCTTGGCCTCCTTGCTGAGCAGGAGCTGGCTCGTCGCCTCCGCCACGGCCACGACATGCTTGCGCGAAAGCGGATACTGCGCGCTGCGCAGCGGCATGATCTCGGCGAGCTTGTAGTTGCTGGCCTGCCAGAGTTGGCCGATGAAGTGCAAGCGACTGCGCCGACTGGCGCCGTCGTTGACGAGCAGCGGCCGCAGCAGCAGCCAGGGTCCAAAGCGGCTCAGCTCAAGGACGGAGCGTCCGCCCTCACAGAGGTAGTAGCGAGCCCCCTCGAAGGGACGCGCGCGCAGACGGCGGATCTGAGCCCGGCCATTGCGCAGCAACAACTCGCTCGTCCCACCATCGACGAGTTCGACCAGCTGGAGCCGGCGCCCCCGACCAGGCACAAAGCGCAGCTCGGAGCCATCCAGAAAGCGCAAGGCGAAGCCGAAGGGCGCTGCAGCGGTCAAGGGTCGGCCCTGGGCCAGGAAGCGCCCCTTCGCATCGATGGCCAGCTCGGGGGCACCGGGGTGGCGCAGGCGAACCCCATCACCACTCAGCTCGACCTCCACCCCACCTGGACTGCGCAGGCGGTAGCGGCCGATGCGCTGCAGCCCTTCCTTGCCCCGGACCAGCCCGGGACCAAGGCCAAGCGCCTCGGCGCTGAGCGGTGCCTGGGCATCGGCGCTGAGCGTCGGCCAGAGAGAAAGCTCCAACCGCGCAGTGTCTCGACTTTGGGCCGAGACAGAGGCAGCAAGCGGGAGCAGGCACAAAAGGAGGGGAAGGGACGCTCGCATGGGAGCTTCATCGACGCCCCAGCCGTCCCGGATGAACAATTCTGCCTTCGCTGTGGGCGGCGCCAGGACGCGGCGAAGTCCAGGCGCCAGGAGCCCCCAGCATCAGGAGCCCCCAACGTCAAACGAGCAGCCTCACTGCGGCAGCGGATACTTCTCCGCCATCGCCGCGATCTGCGCCGAGACCTCCGGCAGCTCGCTCTCGCCCTTGGTCACCAGGCGATCGATGCACTCCGCCAGCTTCCCGATGCCATCCACATCCATGCCGCGGGTCGTAACCGCCGGGGTGCCCAGGCGAAGGCCGCTGGTCTCCTGCGCCGGACGCGGATCGCCGGGGATCAGGTTCTTGTTGACCACCAGGTTGGCCTTGCGGCAGCGCTCTTCGACCTCGGCGCCACTGAGCCCCTTGGGACGCAGGTCGACGAGGATCAGGTGGGTATCCGTGCCTCCGGTCACCAGCTCGTAGCCATAGCCGAGCATCGCCTCGCCCAGCGCCTTGGCGTTGGCCGCGACCTGCTCCTGGTAGGCCTTGAACTCCGGCTGCAGCGCATCCCCGAAGGCGATGGCCTTGCCGGCGATCGCATGCAGGAAGGGGCCACCCTGCCCGCCGGGGAAGACCGAGCTATTGACCTTCTTCTTGCGCTCTTCGTCGCAGAGGATCATGCCGCCGCGGGGGCCGCGCAGGGTCTTATGCGTGGTCATCGTGATCAGCTGCGCATGCCCCACCGGCGAAGGGATCACGCCAGCAGCAATCATGCCCGCCGGGTGGGCGATATCGGCCATGAACACGGCCCCCACCTCGTCGGCGATCGTGCGGAAGCGCGCCCAGTCGATGAGACGCGGGTAGGCGCTGCCGCCAGCAACGATGACCTTGGGCTTGTGCTCTTTGGCCAGGCGCTCCACCTCTTCGTAATCAATTAGCCCCGTGCTCTCGTCGAGGCCGTAGTGCTTGACGTCGAAGAGCTTGCCGGTGTGGTTGACCTTGTAGCCGTGGCTCAGGTGGCCACCGGCGTTCAGGGACATCGCCACCATCGGATCGCCGGGCTTCATGACCGCGAGGTAGGCCGCGATATTGGCCTGGGTGCCCGAGTGCGGCTGCACATTGGCCCAATCAACGCCAAAGAGCTTGCGCGCGCGATCGCGGGCGAGGCGCTCGATCTCGTCGCCGACCTCGCAGCCGCCGTAGTAACGGCGCCCCGGATAACCTTCGGCGTATTTGTCGGTCAGCACCGACGCGAGGGCCTCGCGCACGGCCCCGGAGCTGTGGTTCTCAGACGCGATCAGCGTCAGACACTTGGACTGGCGATCATGCTCCTTGGCCAGCAGATCAAAAACGTCCTGATTGTGGGCGGCTGGACTCATCTCATGCCTCGATTAGGTGGGCAGCGGTGGATAGGGCAGCGTAGGAAAAACACTGACGGCGCAAGCGCCGCACAGGATGCGCTGGTTTAGCATCCTCCGATGCTGCCTTCCAGACAGCCGAGGCACTTGTAGCAGGCGCTCCCTCCCCAGAGAGGGAGTTTCAGGCTTGTCGACCGTTCCCCCCCGAGTGCTCTGAGGCTATTTCTGGGCACCTATTCCACGGCCTGCCGCCAGCCCTGCTGCGCCCCCCCGGACCCGCTGAGGATTTCGATGCCCCCCAGCCAGCGCCAAGTCACCACCTTCCTCGCCTTGCTTGGGAGCTTGCTTCTCCTGCCCGCTTGCGGCGGCGAGGCGAGCGAGTTCGAAGGATCTCTACTTCGCAAGGAAAGCGGCGGCGGCATCGGCATCCGCCACAATGACTGGATCGCCCTCTCCGAGACCTACTACCGCTTCGGCAAGCTCTGGCACGGCGACACCGCGAGCAAGGTCTTTCGGGTCAAGAACCGGGCAAAGCAGAACATCCGCCTGGTCGGCATCCGCAACGCCTGCACCTGCGCCGGCGTCGAACTGGGCATCGTCGGCAAGGACGGCAAGGCGGTGGCGCGCGAGATCCATCAGCCTCCGGTCTACCGCGACGGCGGCCCGATGATCACCTGGCTAAGGCCCGGCGAAATCCTCACCGCCAAGGTCCTCGTTGACTCGACAACGCTGGCGCCCAAAGACCACAAGGAGAAGGGGGACACCACCCTCGTGTTCCAGCCGCAAGAGGCCGGCACCGTGCGCTTCGCCTACGACATCGACATTCGCTCTCGCATCGTCGTAGCCCCAGCTCCGGCGATTGCCCTCGAGCCGGTCTCCAAATACCAGCGCCAACTCCTACGGCTCGAACTCTCCCCTGGAGAGGGACTGCCTCCCTTCGCCATCAACAAGATCGACGGCATCGACAAACAGGTCACGATCGAAAAGATCAAGGCGCTGCAGCCAAACTCGCACTACTACTTGGTCGAACTCGGCCCCTTCGACAGCGTCGGCCCAGTCCAGAAGGAACTGGCCTTCCACACCGACCTAGCGAGCGACAAGGGCGAAAAGCCCTACGTCGCCCACGTCAAACTCGCAGGCTTCATCGTGCCGACGCTGATGATGACCCCCTCCGCGCGGCTCGACTTCGGGCGCTTCGATTTCGACGACAAGAAGAGCAACTTCATTACGGTGAAATACCTGCGTCCGGAATACGACCCCGAGCTGCGCCTGGATGGTCTTGTCGTGAGCGACCCATCCAACGAAGACCTATCCAAGCACTTTTCGGCGCGGCTCAAGAAAGATCTCGCTCCCAGCTGGACGATCTATTTGGAATATGACGGGGGCCTCGGCCAGACCCCGGTCCGGCGCTTCAGCGGCAAGCTGCTGCTGCGCAGCAGGGACCCCGATCACAAGGCTACCTGGATCCCGTTCACCGGTTTCAGACGAGACCGCAGCAAGTGAAGTCGAGCCCTGAAGGAATCGTGACAAGCAGCCGCCACGAGAAGGCCATCTCCAGCAACTGCGAGAAAGAGCATGCTCTCTTGCTCGTATTGCGTTTCGTGCTGCCTCTGCTCCTGCTTCCCCTGCTGGTGCTCTGCACGCCAAGCGAGGAAGAGGCAAGCACCGGCCAGGAAGCCAGCAGCCCACCGAGCCAGCCGCTCCCCGAGCAAGAGCCCGACGGCCGCGGCCCTCTGCGCCTGATGCTGAGCTGCTATATGGATGGGCACCTTGAGCCCTGCGGCTGTGCCTCCGCCCAGTCCGGTGGCCTCGACCGCCGCGCCTTCTGGCTGAACTCTCACAAGGCCAGCTACGACACCCTGCTCGAAGGCGGCAACCTCGTGTCCGGGCACACACCCTTCGAAGAACTCAAGCTCATGACCATCCTCCAGGTCCTCGGCTCCAACATGGGCTATCCGCTTTTGCCCCTGGGCCACACCGACCTCGAGCTGGGCGCCGAACTGCTGCTGGACTTCGACGAGGCCTTCGGCCCTCCCTTCATCGCCACCGACCTCCGCGACAAGGAGGGGAAGCCTCCGTTCAAGACCTTCGGCATCGTCAAGGCTGGCAGCAAGGAGGGCTACAAGCTCCTGGTCATGAGCCTCATCGGCCACCTCGACGGGGAGAAGCCCAAGAAAGAAGGGCTCAGCCTGCAGGCCCCACGCGAGGCCATCGCCCAGGCCCTGCATGCCGCAGGCAAGCGTGGCGAGAACTACGACCTGGCTGTGGTCTTCAGTAACTCCGGAGGCGCGCGCCTCGGCCGCGAGCTGGCACGCACCGTGCCCGGCCTCGACCTGGTGCTCTGCACCGACAGCCCCGAGGACAATGCCCAAAGCAAGTACGAGAGCTTTGCGTTGCGGCACGAAGACGGCAGCCGGCGCATCCAGCGGGTCCTCTTCGTCGGCGGCCGCGGCAAGACCATGCTGCGCTGGACCGGCGTCCCGGCCAAAGACGGTTCCTGGATCACCCAAAAGGCCGAAAAGATCCGTCTAGGACAGCCCACCGCCGACCCCGAGGTGCGCGACGTCCTCCTCGATTTCAAGCGAAGCCTCCCCGAGGAAGGCATCCTCGAACAAATGGCCGAACAGCGCCCGGCACGAGACGGCTACAAGTACGTCGGCAACGCCAGCTGCGCCGAGTGCCACCCCGCCGCCGCCAAAGTCTGGGCAAAGACCAAACACGCCCACGCCTGGGAATCCCTGGTCGAACGCGGCAAACGTGACCACTGGCCGGTCACCCAGCACCCCGAATGCGTCAGCTGCCACGTTGTCGGCTACGGCGAAAAGAGCGGCTTCATCACCATCACCAAGTCCAAACATCTCAAGGACGTCGGCTGCGAGAGCTGCCACGGCCCCGGCAGTCGCCATACCCAGTTCTGGGAAAAGGAAGCCGCCACCCTCGACGGCACCGAATACGAACTCGCCAAACAAAAAGGGCTGATGCCAAAGATCGGCTTCAACCGCTGCTTCCACTGCCACACCCTGGAGCAGAGCCCAGGCTTCTTGCCCCAAGAGCGCTGGAAACAGATCGAGCACAAGTAAGGCAGCGAGCGCCGCTGCAGCCCTTGGTTGGAAGCTGGGGGTGCAAAGGCCAGGAGCGCCACAGCCGGAAGTGGCAGAGCGCCCCCACCCCCCGGCATCGCGGGCTGAGACAACTGCGTACTGCGGGTGCAAACAGGCTTGGATCAGCCTCATGTGGTGCGCAAAATGCGCGTGCAGCTGCTCGTGCGGCAAGCTCAACGATGCCCGGTGGCTGCGCAAGCTCACTTGGATGCCTACCCAGTACGCAGATGGATGACTCGCTTGGGATCTTCCGCTTTCACTTCGCCTTCCAGGTAACGTACCACTACCTTTTCCCGCAGCTGACGATGGGCCTCGGGCTGATGCTCTTCCTCTTCCGCAGCCATGCGTGGCGGACAGGCAGCCCGGTGAGCGAGCGACTCGCGCGCTTCTGGACCCGGATCTTCGCGCTCAACTTCGCCATGGGCGTCGTGACCGGGATCCCGCTTGAGTTTGCTTTCGGGCAGGGCTGGCCTCGCTTCTCCGAACGAAGCGGATCCATCATCGGGCAGACGCTCGCGATGGAAGGGCTCTTCAGTTTCTTCCTTGAGAGCACTTTCCTCGGAATCCTGCTCTACGGAGAGAAGCGGCTGGCCAAGTTCTGGATCTGGCTGGCCACGCTCATGGTCTTCCTTGGCTCCTGGCTCTCCGGCTGGTTCATCGTCGCGACCAACGCCTTCATGCAGCATCCGGTCGGCCACGAGCTCGCTGCGGACGGCAACTTCGTATTGCGCGACTTCGGCGCCCTCTTCGACAATCCCTGGCTCCTCTGGCAGTACCCGCACGTGATGCTCGGCTCGACGCTGACCGCCTGCATCGTCGTCGCGAGCATCGGCGCCTTCTACCTGCTCCTCAATCGCGACCGAGAGGACGCGGAGAGGATGCTCCGAGTCGCCGTGCCGATCGGCTTCGTCGCCAGCCTGCTCCTGGCCTTCCCGACGGGAGACGCCAAGGCGAAGCTCGTGCAGCAGCATCAGCCGGCGACCTTTGCGGCGATGGAAGGGCACTTCCGCACCGAGCGTGGCGCACCACTGGCATTAATCGGCCAACCCGACGTCGAAAACATGCGGCTCGACAACCCGATCTACGTGCCCAAGCTGCTGAGCTTCATGACACACCAGCGCTGGGATGCCGAAGTGAAAGGCCTTGAGGAGTTCCCCCGCGACGAGTGGCCGGACCAGATCCCCCTGCTCTACTTCGCCTATCACGTGATGGTCGGGCTCGGCACGGTTTTCATCGGGCTGCTCGGATTCAGCACGCTTGCAGTCCTACGTAAACGCCTAACGCGCAGCCAATACCTCCTGTGGCCGCTAGCGCTGCTACTACCCTTTCCCTACATCGCCAACACCGCCGGCTGGATGACGAGCGAGCTCGGGCGGCAGCCCTGGCTCATCCACGGCCTGATGCGAACGAGCGAAGGGCACAGCGCCCACATCAGCAGCGGCAACGCGATGTTCACCCTCCTCGGTTTCATGGGGCTCTATCTGCTGCTCTCCATCCTCTTCCTCTTCCTTGTTTGGAGGATCCTCGCGCAAGGCCCAGGCGCGCACGGGAGGGAAGAGCAGCTGACTACAAGCAGGGTGGAGGCCTGACGCCATGGAAACGCTCTGGTTCTGGATCGTGGCCAGCGCGCTGGCGCTCTACGTCGTCTTCGACGGTTTCGACATCGGCGCTGGTATCGCCTGGCCCTTCATCCGGCGTGATGACGCCGACGGAGACCGGATCCTCCAATCCATCGGCCCGTTCTGGGACGGAAACGAGGTCTGGCTCCTAGCGGCCGGCGGCCTGCTGTATTTGGCCTTCCCCGAACTCTACGCGACCTCGATGAGTGGCTTCTTCCTGCCCATCACCTTGGTCCTGTGGCTCCTGATCCTGCGCGGCATTGGGCTGGAGTTCCGACACCAGCTACAAGTACCCGCCTGGAAGGGCTTCTGGGGCTTCACCTTCGTCGGCGCGAGCTACGGCCTGGCCCTGGCCTTCGGCGCAGCACTCGGCAACGTCGTGCGCGGCGTCCCCTTCAACGCCGAGGGCCGCTTCTTCCTGCCCTTCCTCGCTACTGGCGAGGCACAGCACGGCATCCTCGACCCCTATCCACTCCTCGTTGCCGTGACCGCGCTCGTCGTTCTCGGGCGGCACGGCGCGATCTGGATCGGGGCAAAATGCCACGGAGCTCTGCGCGAGAGGGCGAGACGCCTCGCTCTGCAAAGCACCTGGCCACTGCTCGTCCTCTTCCTTGGACTAACGCTCGCATCCTTCTGGATCCAGCCGAACCTGCCTGCACGCTTCACCGACTCGCCACTGGGTGCCGCCTTCCCCGCGGCAACCCTGGCCAGCCTCTTCCTCTCCATGCAGGCACTTCGCCGCGAGAACGAAGTCCAAGCCTTCTTCGCCTCGAGCACCATGCTGGTCGGACTCCTCGGCAGCGCCGCATTCGGCGTCTACCCGTACGTCCTACCCGGCATCGAAGCCGGTACCGGACTCAAGGTCGCCGACACCATCACTGCTGCCTACGGTCTCGAAACCGCACTGATCTGGGCCGTCCCCGGTCTCCTCCTCGTTGGGATCTACTTCTGGATCCTCCACCGCCGCTTCGCCGGCCGCATCGAGAACTGAGCAACTAGCCCCGGAGAAGCTTCTCGGCAGCATGCCCCATCGATCAACTGGACGCCTTTGCTGCCCTCCCCAGCGACACAGGGCCGTGATACGGCTTCTCCAGGATCGCTTTTTCTGCTTCTGGCTACATTTCAATCGCTTTGCGGGTCGCGGAGGGGCGAGCAAATCTCGATGAGGAAGCCATTGGGGTCGCTGACATAAGAGGTGCTCTGGCCCCAGGGCTCTTCTCGCAGAGGCTGGACGAGCACGGCTCCGGCTGCGAGGGCGGTATCAAGGGCGGACGGAACGTCTTCGCTTTCGAAGGCGATCTCGAAGCTGGGGGCGCCTGGCTCTGGAGCCTTGGGGTTTTTTCCCAGTTCTTTCATCAACTGGCGCGACGAGAAGGCCAGCTTGGTGTCGCCGGTTATCAGCTCGCCATAATCCTGGCTCGGATGCAGAAAACCGCGCTCTAAGCCGAAGGCCCGCTGGTAGAAATCCAGAGTGGCACAAACGTCGTCCACGTAGAGGATGGTGTAGCGAAAGATCATTCTGGGCACCTAATAGCTGGTGAGGAGATGGCTTCACTCGCAGTTGCCGATCTGACTGTTTTGGAAGAATCGCGACATGGACGGGGCAAGCTAGAGCAATTTCGCTGATCCAGCTGGTTGGGAGTGTCAGATAAACGGTGTAAACGGCGTCTGGCGGGTGGGACAAAATCACGGCTTACAGAGCAGAAATCCTGTCTTTGAAGAAGATAGCGAGTTGTCCGAGGACCTCGCTCCAATTGCGGATGGAACGGCTCCATTTCTTTTCGAAGCGGCGTAGCGCCAGGTAGAGGAGCTTGGTCAGCGACTTGTCGTCCGGGAAGTGGCCGCGGTATTGGAGCAGCTTCCCAAAGCTGGAGTTCAGCGCCTCGATCTGCTTGGTCGTGTAGATCACCCGACGCAGTTCGGGCGGGAAGTCGAGGAACGGGACGACGCGCTCCCAGTTTGTCCGCCAAGCCAAGAAGTGGAGATCATTTCGTAGCGGCGTCCCCACTTGGCTTCGAAGGGCGCGAGAGCATGCTCCGCGGCCTCGCGATTTACTGCGGTGCAGATCGGCTTGAGGTCTTTGGCAACGGCCTTGCGGTCCTTGTCGCTGACGAAGCGGAGCGAGCTGTGGATCATGTGCACGATGCAGGTCTGCACGGTCGATTTGGGGCAGGCTTGTTCGAGGCTTCAAAAAATCCCTTCAGGCCATCACAGCAGACAAGCAGGATGTCCTGGACAGCGCCCGTCTCCTCGTTCATCCACAACTCTTGACCATATCTCGCGAATCCGGACGGCCAGACACTATTATTGTGAGCGATGCGGGCTTGAGGCGAAGCGCTCCGATTGACAGGATTCGGCTTGAGAGGATGAGGGCGCGGCAGAGTCGGTTTTCGGGATTGGCGGAAAGGGGAGGCGTGTCGTCGCTAGGCTCTTCGCTGGGCTAAGGGGATAGCTCAGCGGATGGGGCGAGGATCTAGCCGGGAATACTTACCGCCTACGAATATGGATCCGACTATTTTATATTCGACACCCGGTAGGGCTTCGGAAACGGATACCGTCAATCTTTGTGGGGAGGTGACGGTTAACCGTCGAAATACCTGCCAAGGAGTGGGGTTGCCTGTAGAGGATGCTCGGATTTTCAGGAGAAGGGTGGCCTTGAAGTCCCCTGACGGTAGGGCCCAAAGTGTCGCGATGTCTACTTCGACCTTAGCGCGTTGCGAGAACGTAACTTCTTTGCCCGAGTCCTCCGGCTTGACCAAGGCAATCGAGCCGTCTTTCGCCACTAGCCAAACTGTGTCCCACGCCTTCGGCCCAGGCTGAATGGTACAACTGTTCGTCGTAACATGGAGAAGCCCCTCCCCCCTCGCGGAGGCATCAGGACCGATATGTAAAGGTTCAATCGCAGCGCTAGTTCTCCCCACAAATCCACAGGCAACCTTGCGCCCTGTCTTTACCGGTATCGGATCGATGCCATCTGTTATAGGGATCCGAACTTGCTTAACGGTTCGCCAGTCTACCGGTTTGGTAATGATTCGACCAGAGTTCAACCTGACAGCTACTGCCCCCTCTTTACCGTTTATCTTTAAGGTTAGGAGGTCATCCTTGATTACTGACCGATACATGACCGCAATGCCATGATCAAAGGGGAAGGGGATTGTAAGGCTGCCGCGATTTCCCAAAAGGGCCCAGGACCATCCTGCGGCGGTCTTATCGCGCTCTCCGTTCTGGTCTTCAATGATGATGGGGATGGCGTCCTTCTCCCGCTCTCCTACCGTGAAGTTCAGGCGAGCAGGTGCGGTAACTACGGGCTGCCCTGGATGGGTCTCGAACCCTGGGACGTATATATTCACAGCGTAAGGCTGACCATCAATGCCCCAGAATTCACCAGTTTCCACGGCATATGGGTGACAGCCGTTTACCACATCAACCGACACGGCGCATCCCAGATCCTCGCGGAGTTGACGCCATCTCCCCACCTCCCAGCCCTCCTTTGTCATGATCATCGGGTGAACTGTATGCCACCATTCAATCGACTTTGGGCCTCCGAAACGGTTGATTTC
>PDSF01000044.1 GCA_002748355.1 Planctomycetota bacterium
CGACGACGACGTTGCAGCGGTAGATACCGATGCCTCGGGCGTAGTACTGGTTTTTGGCTTCGCCAGCATTGGCGATGGTGGTGAAACGCCCGCCCTCGATGCGCAACTTGGGCTCGTTTATCAGTTGCGCCGTGATCTTGCTGACCATGTCGAAGTCCCAGATGATGGGGGTTTGGGGGTCGATATTGCCCTTGCTGTCGACGAGGAAGAGGTCGGTTTGTACGGCGCCTTGATTGGCGTTGAGTCCGTATCGGATATAGCGCCGGACATGGGAGTTTGTCACATGGACTAGGCAGGGGCCGGGCAGGCGGAGATCGAGCTTCGCCTGCCCGCGTGCCAGCTTGCTGATGCTCTTGATGGAGATGGGCGCGAGCTTGCTCTTGACCACGAAGACCTGGGCTCGGTGATTCTTGAGCTTGCGGTCGTCGATAATGAACTTGGCCTTGCCGAAATTGGTATTGGTTTGGATCACGGCGCTCTTGCTGCCGCCGCCGATGTAGTAGCTGGCCTTGTCGTTGGCGCGCACCGGGATCCCATGGCGGTTGGCGTATTCATGGGTGCGGATGATGGCTTCCTGGTCGTCGGTTTTCCCGTCACCCACAGCGCCGAAGGACTCGTAGCGGGCCAGCTGCTTGGTCTGGGCCCCCTTTTTGCCGCCTCGTTGCGGGGCGGCCTGAAGGGGGCAGCTCAGCAGGGCTCCGATGCTGCTGAGGACTAGGGCGGAGATCCAAGGGCGGGGCTGGCCTTGCTGGGCGCTGCCTGGGGCGTTTGCTGTCATCGTCGGAGGGAGCAGGATGCTGTGGGGAGGCGCAGGGCTGGGATCGAGGCCTTATCTCTTGTGGACGAGAAGCAGGCCGTCGCCGATGGGGAGGATGCTGGCATCGACGCGCTCGTCATCAAAGGCTTGTTCGTTGAGGGCTTGGACCAAGCGGGGGCCGCGCTCTTTGGGGGAGGCCTCCAAGACGCGTCCGTCCATGAAGGCGTTATCGAAGCACATCACCCCACCGGGGCGTAGCAGCTCAAGGCACTGCTGGTAGTACTTCGGATAACCTTCCTTGTCGGCGTCGATAAAGGCGAAGTCGTAGCTGCCTGCTTCCCCAGCAGTGAGCATGGCGGCGAGTGATTCGCTCGCTGGCGCCAGGCGCAGGTCGATGCGATCGGCGACCTGGGCCATTTCCCAGTGCTCGCGGGCGATGGCCGTCCACTCCTCCGAGATGTCGAGGGCGACCAGGCGTCCGTCCTGAGGGAGGGCCAGCGCCACGCAGAGGGTGCTGTAGCCGGTAAAGACACCGACTTCGATGGCGCGGCGCACTCCAAGCGCGGAGCAGAGCACGCGCATGAACTGCCCCTGCTCGGGCGAGATCTGCATCAGCGCCAGCTCGAGAGGGCGGGTCGCTTCGCGCAGTGCCTGCAAGGCGGGCTCGTCGCTGCGCAGGCTCAGGCGCTGGAGGTACTCGGAGTATTCGGGGGAGAGGGCGTGGGAGCTTGCTGACATTCCTGGCCTAAGCTGATCGGAGGATCCTCGATGATTGCTGGGGTCTTGAGCTCGTCGCTCAGCGGCGCCGCTCTGGACGCTGGCCTCGACCTGGCCCTCGGCCTCGACGCTGGCCTCGCCTGCCTGCGCCGCCGACGTTTTCGAAAGCCGGCCTGCGCAGGAGTTCGGCGGGCAGGGCCTGCAGGGCTGCACCGAGTTTCTCGGCGAGCTCGCTGCGCTTCTCTTCTCGGAGCTTGGCGAGGACTTGGCGAGCATTGCTGACGGCCGAGATGTTCATGCTGTCGAGCTTGTTGGCGGCGTCTTGCTTGCGTTCGAAGCTGCGGAGGGTGAGTGCGACGGCATCGTCGAGCCGGCTTTGTTCAAAGGCGATGCGGGCCTGGCCGGCATGGGCCATGGCGATCCAATGATCGCTGCTCGCCTCGGTCTCGGGATACTTGCTGATGCACTGCTCGAAGCGCTCGATGGCGCGGCCGTAGGCGGCCTTCGACTCATCGAGGCGTCCGCGCCTTCGCCAGAACTCGGCGGCGACCACCGAGGCATAGCCGGCGAACCACTCGAGTTGCTTGGGAGCATCCTCTTTTTGCAGCCAACGGCTGTAGTAGTTTTCAAGGCCCTGCATGCCGCTACGGCGCAGCAGGGCTTGGCGCAGCCGCTGGTGCAGGGGGGCGGAGCTGGGAAAGCGCTTGAGACCGGCCTGCAGAGCGGCGTCTGCTTGGCGGATGGCGCCGAAGAAGCGGATGAAGTCGTAGTGGTCCGCCACGTGCATCGCGGTGCCGAAGGGGTGCTTGGCCAGGATCTGATAGGTCGAGTGCACGTTGGTCATCAGCGATTGATCCCAAGGCTGTTTGGCGATGTAGGCGTCGCGGATCTGCTTGCGCCGCGATTGCACGAAGATGTCGAGCACCGCCATGGAGTTCCAGCTCTTGGGGTCGTCAGGCAGCGCTTGCATCGCCTTGCTGGCGCGTTCGAAGGCCTGCAGCTTTTGACCAGAATACCAGTAGGCGACGGCCAGGGTGGCGTCGACCGGCCAGCCCTTGGCGCCCAGTTTCTCGGCCTTGAGCCCGGCGAGGATGGCGTCGGCGAGATGGGGTTTGACCCACTTGGGGGCGGTCTTGGGGTGGACGGCGATCGCCAGTGAGGAGCGGGCGAGTTCGATCAGGGCGGCCTTGTCCTGCGGCGCTTCCGCCACCCTGCTGTCGACCTCGCTGATGCGCTTGGACAGGTCCAGGCGTGTCTTGGGGGCCGGGTAGCTGCCGCCAGCCACTGCCGTGGCCCAGTTCTCGACATCGACGGTCTTGGACTTGCTCGTCATGCCCTTGTGCACGACCGAGAGCGTCTTCGCCTTGGCGGAGACGGCACCGATCCTGGTCAGGGTTTCGATGAGTTTGCTGCGCTCTTCGGCGCTGATCGGGGCACGGAGGGCTTCGCTGATCAGGTCGACGGCCTGCGGTGACTCGCTTTCGATCAGAGCGGCCCGCGCCTTTTTGTTGAGCTCGGAGTCGAGGCTGAACAGACCCAGGCGCAGGAGGTCGACCGGCGCGGCGGCCTTGTTGGCGCGGGCGGCTTCGAGGAGCTTCCTCTTGGTGTTCTTATCGCCGCCGAGAAAGGCCTTTTCGACCGCGGCTCGGTCGGCGGCGTCGCGAGAGGCGATCTTCTCGAAGATGCTGCGGTCGCCCCGCACCTTGCGCAGCAGCGAAGGGTCGCGCTGGAGTATCCCCTCTTGGACCTTGTCGAAGACCGAGGCGGTGTCATTGGTGAGCATGACGTCGTAGGTCTCGCTGCCGTCGAGTTCGACCATGATGTGCCTCGGGGCAATGCGGCGGCCTTCCATGAACTTCTCAAAGAGCAGCGGCTCGATGTGGATGTGCTCGCCGCAGGTCACGTGACCGAAGCGTGGGCAGGGGATGCGTCGGCCCTTTTCGTCGTAGTCGCGCGGGTTGTGCCGGTAGACCGAGGCGATCACGCAGACGTATTTCTCGTAGAGCTTGGCGATCTCGGGGTCGCGATAACGGATACCCGCATAGTGCTCGCTTGCCGGTTCGCCATCCATGTTGATGCAGATGAGGATGGCCTTGCCGGTGCGTTTGGCGGTGGCGACGGCGTCGGCCCAGCTTCGCTGCCAACGGATCGGCACGGGCTTTTTCCAGTCGGCTGCGCTCGGGGCCGGCCACATGCCGGCGCGGCCGAGCCCTTCGCCGAGGCGGTTGCCGTAGGTCTTGATCTGATCTGCTGCTTGGGCGGCCTTGTCCGCTTTTGGGGCAGCTTTCTGGGCTTGTTGCTGGGCGAGCGCCACTTCCTGGGGGAGGAGTAGGTGGCTGGCCATGGCTGGGGCCGCGCTGAGTGCGGCGAGCAGGAGAGTGGCGGCGGCGAGGAGGAGTTTCCTGAGCATGACGAGGTCCCTCGGGGACGGGCCGGGCGGGCAAGAGGAAGGCAGCGGGCGAGACGGGTGGAGCTACGGCTCACGAAACGGAAAAACTAGGCCGCAGTGCCAGGCGAATCGAGGATTTCGCCGTTTGCACGGCAACAAGCGGGGCGCGATGGTGTGGGCCGCTCCGGGTCCTAGCTTCCTGGTGCTGCTTCCTCCTCCCTTCCTTTGCCACAGCTCTTAGGAGCCCTTTGTGTCCCAAGTCCCCGCGCCCAACGTGCTCGCAACCGAGGCGAAGATCGCTGCCGAGGCGGCCTTCTTGGACGATGTGCGCCGTGAGGTTCGCGGCGTGCTGGTTGGTCAGGAGCAGCTGCTGCACGCCCTGCTGGTCGGCTTGCTCGGCGATGGGCACATCCTTCTCGAAGGCGTCCCCGGGCTGGCGAAGAGCCTCGCGGTCCAATCCCTGGCCAAGGCGTTGGGCGGCAAGTTTCGTCGCATCCAGTTCACCCCCGACCTCCTACCTTCGGACCTGATCGGCACCCAGGTCTATCACCCGGGCACCAGCGAGTGGTCGGTGCGCGAAGGGCCGGTCTTCGGCAACTTCGTGCTCGCCGACGAGATCAACCGGGCACCGGCCAAGGTCCAGTCCGCCCTGCTGGAGGCGATGCAGGAGCGGCAGGTGAGCATCGCGGCCGAGACCCACGTCTTGCCCACGCCCTTCCTGGTCTTGGCGACGCAGAATCCTCTCGAACTCGAAGGCACCTATCCGCTGCCCGAGGCGCAGGTCGATCGCTTCATGCTCAAGCTTGTCGTCGGCTACCCGACGCGCGAGGACGAAGACCAGATCATCGAGCGCATGGCTACTGGCAAGGCTGCGCCCGAGGTCCGCGAGGTCGCTTCGCCGGAGCAGCTGCTCCGCGCCCGCGAGATTCTCGGCGAGCTCTACGTCGACCAGATGGTGCGCAAGTATGTGGTCGACATCGTCTTTGCCACCCGCGAGCCGGAAGCTGCTGGGCTCAGTGAGCTGAAGGGACTGATTCTCTATGGCGCGAGTCCGCGTGCTTCGATCGCGCTGACGCAGGCGGCGCGGGCCCACGCCTTCTTAGAGGGGCGCGGCTTCGTGAGCCCGCAGGATGTCAAGGCGATCGGCATGGAGGTGCTGCGCCACCGTGTGATCACTAGCTATGAGGCGGAGGCCGAGGGGCTGAAGTCCGAGGACGTGATCCGCAAGGTTTTCGACACGATTCCGGTGCCCTGAGCGCCCGCGCTGATGAGCGAAGCATCTGATCTAGAGCGTGAAGAGCAGCTGGCCGAGCTGCTCGAGGAAGTGCGACGCATCCTCGTGCTCAGCAAGCGCCTGGTCGCTGAGATGATGGCGGGCGGTTACGTCTCGGCCTTCCGCGGCAGCGGCATCGAGTTTGACGAGGTGCGTGAGTTCGTCGATGGCGATGACCCGCGTTCGATCGATTGGAACGTCACCGCGCGCACTGGCCGGCCCTTCATCAAGAAGTTCATCGACGAGCGCGAGCGCACCGTCATCAACCTCGTCGATATCTCGGCCTCGATGGACGCGGGCTTCTCGTTTTGGTCGCTGCGTGAGGTCGCCGCTCGCGTCTGTGCTTGTCTGTCCCTGTCGGCGGTGCAGAACGACGACAAGGTCGGGCTCGCCTGTGTCAGCTCCGAGCTGGACGCGTATGTCCCGCCTCGCAAGGGCATGGGGCATGTGCTGCGCATCGTGCGCGACTGCCTCGTGCAGCCAGGATCGGGGCAGCCGGGTGATCTGGGAGCTGGGCTTGAGTTTGTCTCCCGCGTCCTACGCAAACATGCCATCGTCTTCGTGATTTCGGACTTTCTCGGGGAGGGGTGGCGCGAGGCCCTCAGTCGTTGCTCGCAGCGCCACGATGTGGTCGCGGTGCGGCTGCTGCCGCCGGAGCTGGAGATCCCGAAGCGGGGCTTGCTGCGGGTGCGAGACCCGGAGACGGGGCAGGCTTGCGTCTTGGACTTTGCCCAGCGCAAGCAGCGCGAGTTCTTTGGCGAACGTGTCCGCGACTGGCGGCGTCGCTGCGATGAGGATTTGGGCCGTTGCCGTGTCGACATCATGGATGTTGAGGTGCCGCGGGAGGCCGACCTGGATGCGATTGCGCGCCCGATCCTGGACTTCTTCCGGATGCGTGCGGCCCGGGGGAGCAAGCGATGAGGATGCTCTCTGGGTTCTTGCTGCTTGCTAGCCTGGCTGCCAGCTCTCTGGCACAGGGCAGGGAGCATGCTCCAAATCTCAGCATCGACTTGCGGGTGCCGCAGAACGTCGTTGGCTTTGGGGCGCCGTTCCCGCTGGAGCTGCTCCGCACTTGGCGACAGGGCTTGAAGCCGGAGCCTTGGCAGGATACCGCCCTGGCGCCGCTGCGGGTGCGCTTGCTGGAGCGACGGCAGAGCCAGGAGGGGGGATACTTGCGCGAGCGCTTGCGCTTCCGGGCCCAGGCCTTCTCGCTGGAGCCGCTGCTGGTGCCGGCCATCGAGTTCGTGGCCCGCGACGCCAGTGGGCGGGTCTTTCGTGCGAGCACCTTGCCCCTGCATTTGCGGGTGGAGTCGAGCCTGGCTGGGCGGAATGAGGTGGAGGCCGAGGGGTTGGCGCCATTACTGCCAAAGGCTTCCCAGCCTGCGGCGCGCTGGCCGTTCTATGCCCTGGTCGCTGGCTTTCTCTGCGGCTTGCTCTGGTATGCCGCGCGCATTATCGCCCGCTGGCGGCGGACTCCGCCGAGTCCGCCGCTGATTGTCGCGCCGCCTAGGGAGCATGCTCTTGGCGAGCTGGAGGGGCGGCTGCGGGCGCTGCCGGCCCGGAAGCGGCTCGATCGCGAGGCCGACCGCGCCTTCCATGTCGAAGTCTCTGAGCTGCTGCGCGAGATCGTGTATCTGGGCCATGGGGTGGGGACGCCCCAGGAAACGACGCGCGAGTGGCTCCAAGGGCTCGAGCGAGCCGCTCCCTTTGAGAAAGCTCTCATCGAGCAAGTCGGCCAGGCGTTGCGCGCTTGTGATTACATCAAGTTTGCCGCTGGGCGCAGCGAGGAGGATTCTCGCTATGAGCTGCGCCAGCTCGCTGCGAGCTTGCTCAATGCGGCGATGCCGGCCGAAGAGGAGGGGCAGTGAGCGGCTGCTTCCAAGATCTGGGTGGCTTGACCCTGCTGGCGCCGGCTTGGCTGTGGCTGTTCTTGCCGCTGCCGCTACTCCTGCTCTGGCGCTTGCTGGCGCGCCACGTTTCGGTGGCGATGCCTGCGAGCATGCTCCTGCGGCCGCAAGCCGGGCAGCCGAGGATGCCGCGCTCGCTGCGGCAGCGGCTACTCTGGCTGCCGAGCTTCTTCCTGGTCTTGGCCTATGCCTGTGGGGTCTTGGCCATGGCGCGCCCGGTGACTCGGCAAGCGTTGCCACTGGAGAGCCGGGGCATCGATCTCATGCTCTGCATCGATAGCTCGTCGTCGATGGCGGAGAAGGACATGGATCCCGAGCGCACGCGTTTGGATCTGGCCAAGAGCGCGGCCGAGCGCTTGATCGCCGGGCGGCCCCAGGACCGGATTGGGATCTTGAGCTTTGCCCGCGATCCCCTGCTGCGTTGCCCGCCCAGTTCGGACCATGCGGCCGTTGTCGAACTGCTGCATGGCATCGAGCTTGTCGACAAGAACAGCGAGGAGGATCAGACCGGTATTGGTGCCGCGGTCGCGCGTGCCATCGAAGTCGTGAAGGATGCGGAGTCCAAGGCGGTGCTGCTGCTGACCGATGGGGCGGAGAACGTCGCCAGCGCCGATACTCCCGAGGAGATCGGCCCGATCCAGGCGGCGTGGTTCGCCGAAAAGCTGGGAGTGCGGGTGTATGTGGTGCGTGCCGGTCTCGGGCGCCCTGGGCCGCAGGGACGCATGCTGCCGAGGGACAGCGGGCAGGTGGCTGAGCTGGCGCGGCGCAGTGGCGGGGCTCTGTTTGCGGCTAGGGATGCGGCGGCGATTGAGCGGGTGTATCGCCGAATCGATCAGATCGAGAGCGTCGAGTTTGAAGAGCAGCGCTATGTCGTGCGCGAACGCTTCGACTGCTTTGCCCTTCTTGCGAGCATGCTCCTTGTGCTTGGGGCTGCTTTGCAGCGTAGCTGCTTGGGGCTTTTGTCATGAAGCTCGATGAGCAGTTCCTGCACCCTCTGCTGCTTTTGGCCCTGCTGGCACTGCCGCTGCTCTGGGCCCTGCTCTTGGGGCTAGAGCGGCGCATCGAGCGGCTGCGTCGCCAGTTGTTGGGAGCGAGGTTCCAGCGCCGGATGCCGGGCTTTGAGCGGCGTTTTGATCGTCGGCGTTTGGGCTTGAGGATGCTCGCCTTGGCGCTGCTGCTGTTGGCCGCGGCGGGGCCGCGCTTTGGCATTGATTTGGACGCGGCCGAGGAGCCTGGGGTCGACCTGGTGCTGGCGCTCGATGTCTCGCGTTCGATGCTCGCTGAGGATCAGAAGCCGACCCGGCTTGCGGCAGCCAAGGCGCAGATCGAGGCGCTGATGCGCCGGGCTGCGGGGGATCGTGTGGCCTTGGTGCTTTTTGCCGGTGAGGCCACGTTGCGGGTGCCGTTGACGCGAGATTTGCAATCGCTGAGCCTGCTGGCCGGGCTTGCTGACCCCTATAGCGTCGAGCTTGGGGGCAGCGATCTGGGCGCTGCGCTCGACTCTGCCCTCGGCGCTTTGCCGGAAAAGAGTGGCAGTCACCAGAGCATTGTCTTGTTGACGGACGGCGAGGATTTGTCGGGGCGAGCGGCCTCTATGGCCAAGCGCTGTGCCGAACGCGGGGTCACCGTGCACTGCCTGGGTTTTGGTTCGATACCGGGTTCTAAGGTTCGGGTTCCTGGCGGCGGCTTTTTGCGTCAGCCCGATGGGGCGGAGCTGATTTCGCGCATGGATGCCGAGAGTCTGAGGGCAGTGGCGCAGGCGAGTGGGGGGCGTTTTGTTGCCTGCATCGACCAGCCGGAAGCTCTGGTTCAGCTCTACGAGCGACAGCTACTGTCGATGACCCGCAAGAGTTTTGAGGCTCAGCTGCAAGGCTCACGCAAGCATCGCTATGCCTGGCCGCTGCTGTTGGCCCTGCTGCTCTTGCTCTGGGATCTTGTTCCGTGGCGGCGGCGCCATGGGTGAGTTCACTGGGGCGAGTGCGGCTGGGCGTAGTGGCAAGGCGGCTTTGTTTGCGTCTGCGCGTGAGCAAGGGAATCATCGAGGCGTGCGCTTCTTCCGCCTTTTCTCGCTGCCGCTCTTTGCGGGCCTGCTGATGTCCGCTTCGGACTCTGCGCAACCTGATGCTGAGGCGATCGCGGCCTATGCGCGTGGGGAGGCGGAGCTGGCTGGGCGGCTCTGGGAGCAAGCGGCCGAGAAGCTTGGGGAGCATGCTCCCGTGCGCGTCCAGCTCAATGCCGCGAGCGCGGCGCTGCAACGTGGCGCAGTCAAGAGGGCGCACGAGCTGACGCTGGCGGCGCGGGCTAAGGCCACGGGGCAGGAGCAGGCGCGGGTCGACTTCTTGCTGGCACAGGTTGGCTACGAACGGGCGCGGTTTGCGCAGAGGATTCTCTCGGGTCCCGAGGCGGGGCCGGCCGATGTCGACAGGGCGCTGGGCTTTGCCAGTGTTGCCGTGGAGTTCTGGCAGCGAGCGGCGGTAGCCGAAACGAGCTGGGGCCCGGCACGCCGCAACGCCGAGCGTGCTCTGCGGCTGCTGCGGGCGCTGGAGATCAAGCAGCAGGAGATCTTGGGTGAGGTCAAGCTGCTCAGCACTCCGCAGGCCCGGCTTCGCAAGCCTTCGGCTCCGAAGCCAGGGGCCCCCTCGCCCAAGCCGGGCAAGGGGAAGGAGCAGGTCCTGAAGACCCAGCCGAAGAGCGTTGCGGCGGTGCTTCAGCGGTTGCGCGAGCGGGAGGCCGAGCGCCGGGCCAGGGTCGAGGCCGCCCGCAAGCGCCGTGGACGCGGAGTACGAGATTGGTAGCAGTGATGCAGATGATTTGGAGCATTCTCCTTCTGGTCTTCGCGGCGCTTCCGCTCGCGGCCCAGGCTGAGGGGGCGGTGCGTGGTGAGTTTTTGCTGGCGAAGAGCCGCTACTACGTCGGGGAGCGCATCGAGCTGCGCCTGCGCATCACCATCGATTCGGCGTTCCGCCGGGAAAAGCTGGTGCAGCTGTTTCGGCGTGAGTTGTCGCTGCCGCTGTCGCTTGAGGCCGATTGGCTGGAGCATGCTCCCGAGTCTTGGCGCTTGCTGCCGCCTGGTGATGCTGCGGAGACTGGGGACCGCTTTGCGGTTGCCGCTAAGAGCGAGGCTCTGACTTCTTGTCCGCCGGAAGAGGGGCGTGATGTCTTCGAATGGCGGCGCTCGCTCTTTGTCAGTGAGGCGGGAACTCTGCGTTTGGCGGGTGCGAAGCTGCGTTTTGCCTATGCGACCAAGTTTCGCCAGGACCTCTTTGATGAGCGGGTCGCCGAGAATCGCTTGGAGGAGCTTGCTCCCATCGCCGCGCTGGAGCTGGAGCTAGTGCCGCTGCCCGAAGCTGGCCGCCCTGCCGATTGGCTCGGGGCGATTGGCCGCTTCGATATCTCCGCGCATACGAAAGTGGCGCAGCTGGAACTGGGCCAGGAGTTGGCGGTCACGCTCAGCATTCGTGGCAGCGGCAACCTCGGCCAGTTTGGGGCTCCGGACCTTGCTCGCCTCGAGGGCTTCCATCAGCTGGGCGTGGAGGAGCGCCGGGAGGGGGATAGGAGGATACTCCGCTATGCCCTCAAGCCGTTGCGGCCGCTGCAGGAGTTCCCGGCGCTGCGTCTGCCCTACTTCGACCCGGAGCTGGGGCAGTATGTCGTGGCGCAGAGCCAGGCTTTGCCTTTGCGGGTTCTCGGCGAGGCTGATGCGGGCGAGGGGCAGGGGTTGGAGCTGCTGCCGATTGCTGGTGAGTGGACTGAGCCGCGCAAGGAGGCGGGGGATCCGACCCTGGCCCTGCTGGGCTTGCTGCTGCCTTGGGGACTCTTCTTCTTGGCCCTGGCCGGGCGTCGCTGGCGGCAGGGGGATCCGGAGATCGAGAGGATCCACCAGGCGCGGGAACGCCTGCACGGGATGAGTGATGGCGCCGATTGGGTTGAGCCCTGGTGCGAGTATCTCGGGGCTCGCTTGCGTTGTCCGGGCGCGGCGGTGATTTCCCCCGATCTCGCGCAGCGCCTGGTGGCTGCGGGTTTGCCGGAGTCCCTCGCCGAGCGGAGTGCCAAGCTCATCGACAAGCTGCTGGGCGCCCGCTATCGCCGGGCAGCAGCGCCGGAGCTTCTTGCTGAAGAGGGCGAGTTGTTGGGCCAAGTCGAGCAGGCCTTTGCTGAGCAGGCGGCCGCTGGCGAGCCTGCTGCTGCGTCCGGATCCGGGGACCTGGGCAAGCACCTGCTCGTTGCTTTGTGCCTGATGGGCCTGCCTTTCCTCGGTTTTACCCTTCTCAGCTTTTATAGGAGCGCTGGCTCGTTTCCGCAGTCAGGGGCTGGGCAGGAGCAGTTTCAGCTGCGGGGCAGCCAGCATCCGCCGCTGAACCCGCAGCTCTGGGCCGAGAGCTTGGCGGCGGCCTGTAAGGCGAAGGACCGCCGCAGCTGGAACGAGTTGCGCTTCGAAGTTCTTATCTCGGAGGCCAGGTCTGAGCTTGGGCAGCGGCCCCGCATCGATCGCCCGGCTCTGCATTTCGCCCTGGGGCAGGCTGCCCTCGCCTTCGGCGAGCCGGTTCGCGCAGAGGCGCAGTTCTTGGCGGGGCTGCGTTTTGCGGCGCACGAAGCGGAGCTGCGCCAGGGCCTGCGTGCCGCGCGTAGCGAGCTCGGGCTCGATCCGGATGCTCAGCCGCCCACGCCCTTCGACTTGCCGGGGGCGAGCTGGGCCTGGGTCCTCTTCGCTTTCGTTGCACAGAGCAGTGCCCTGCTTCTGCTGCTGTTCTCGAGGCGTTTGCGCCCGGCTTTGCTGCTGCTCTTGCTTCTAGGGCTTGCGGCTAGCTTGGTGGTCATGCGGCGTCAAGTTGGGCCGACGCCGCAGTTGGCGGTGGTGCTTGAGCCGGAGCTCGAAGTGCGTGCGCAGCCCGGTGCCGGCGCCAGTCTGTTCCGGCTACCGGCTGGGGCTCTGCTGCGGGCACGGCAGCGCGGCAATCAGCCGGTAAAGATCCGGCATCGACTCGGTAGCGGTTACGTCGACGGCGCAAAGCTGGTTTTTGTCGCTAAGCCTTAGCAGCGTCGCGTGGCTTCCGAGCAGCGCCCTCTAAGGCCCGGCTTACTCTCCGGACTCGGTGAAATAGGATTCCTCGGGCTTCTGCGAATCAGAGGGCCTGGGCTGGGACGCTGGCCGGGTGCCTCCACAGTCATGGGGTCTTCTTGCCTCGGCTTGTAGCCGGCGGAAACGCAGGCGGCAGCTGCGTCCCTTGCCATGATCGGTCTCTTCGACGGCTCCGTGTTCGCAGACAATGAGTTCGGCGCCGGGGGCGAACTGCGCGCCGAGATCGTGCACGCGGCTGCGGTCCCGATTGGCGAGGAAGGCCTTCTCGTCTTCGATGAAAAAATCCCACTGGTGCAGGCCGGCGTAGTTCTCCAGGCGTCCGACGTATTCGAGATGCACGAGGGTGACGATGCCGCCGACCCGTGTCACCGAGAGCATCCTCTCGAGGGCGAGCACCGGATCGTGGCAGTGGTCCAGAGCGTTGAGGGCGTAGGCGCAGTCGAAGAACTGCTCCGGAAAGACCTCCGGCAGCCGTTCGGCTTCGACTTTCATGGGGAGAACCGGGGCTTCGTGCCCGGCCTCGCGCAAGAGCCTTACGTATTCGTGTGCTAAGGGGTCTGTGGGATAGAGGTCGATTCGGCAGCCTAGGGCGGTGTAACCGAAGACGGTCAGGGGGCCAGAACCGACGTCGAGGACACGCAGGCGGCCGTTTCGGGCGAGGTGCTGCACTGCTTCGGGGTCGCGGAACGGCCGCATCGGATCCAGGCGATCGAGAAAATCCTGGGGGGGGGCCGCCATCGTGCTGCGCCAAAAGCTCAGTTCTTCTTCCAGAGCTTGCGCCCAAGTTTCGCGTGCCTGTTCCCTAGCTTCGTTCATTTCCGCTCTCCGTCGCGCCGGCTGCTCTTCTCACGATCAGCTTGCAACATCGTAAAGGCTCTTCGTCTGTTCCGCCCTAGGGTGATTGGGTAGATGCGAGGCCAGCAAGCTAACGCCAGCGTTGGGACCACCCAGTCTCGCCCTGGATCAGTTATGCGGGTGAGGATGAGGAGGGACGAAGAGATTGAGTGGCTGCATGCCTCGTCCCAGGGCTCGTCCGTGGACCATGGCCTGGGTTACGAAGCTTTTGGCGTGGTGGATTGCGCTTCGCAGTGTCTGCCCCCGGGCAAGCTCGGCGGTGATCGCCGCGGCGAGGACGCAGCCGCTGCCGTGGAGGTGGGGGGTGTCAAAGTGGGCGGCGCGGAACTCAAGGCATTCGCCCTGGTGGCAGAGCAAATCGACGTTCTCGTCACCCTCGCGGCCGCCCTTGAGGAGCACATGCTCGGGCCCTAGTTCTGTCAGCTCCAGCACGGCCTGCCGCAAATCGGCGGCGCCTTCGAGCTTTCGGCCGAGCAGCGCTGCTGCCTCGTGGCGATTAGGGGTGATGAGAAAGGCCTTCGGCAGCAGCTCCTCGCGGAGAGCCGCCATGGCCGCTTCGGGGAGTAGGGGGTGGCCGTGCTTGCTGACCATGACCGGGTCGACGATGAGCGGAAAGTCGAAACCCGCCGCTTCCTTGGCCACCGCACGGATGACGGCTTCACTGCCTAGGGCGCCGGTCTTGGCGGCATGCATCGGCAGGTCCGAGACGATGGCCCTGATCTGCCGGACGACCAGTTCGGGGTCCATCACCTCGACGTGCTCAACGCCGAGGGTGTTCTGGACGGTCAGCAGGCTTACCGCCGAGCACCCGTAGACACCGAACTGCTGAAAGGTTTTGAGATCGGCCTGCAGCCCCGCCCCACCCGAGGGGTCGGAGCCTGCGATTGTCATAGCTGTGACGTTCATGCGCGCATTTGTCGAAGCTGCGGACCTGGCAGCACTTGCTGCCATCGCCTACCTTCCCGGCGTCAGTGAAACGCCGAATCCTTGGCCCAGCCACTCGCGAGGCTTCTTCGCTTGGCTTACAAGCAAGCCCTTGCTGAAGAGGCGTGACCACTTTCCCATCCTGCGAGCACGCATGACCCGTGGGAAGGACCGAATCAGGGGGCGTCGCAGACGCTGCTCAGTAAGTCGTGGGCCTTTTCCATCGTTTGCTAGGACTAGCCCTATGTCGATGCGATCTCTCTTGCTCTTGATCCTGCTGATGGGCTCTGTCGCTGTGGGCTATCTCTATGCCCAAAAGGACGGCTCCAAGCCGGATCCGCAGAGTTATGCGCCGGCGAAGGGGGAGGAGATCGCCACCTTTGCTGGGGGCTGCTTTTGGTGCATGGAGGGGCCCTTCGAAAAGCTCCGGGGCGTTCGCCAGGTCGTTGCGGGTTATGCCGGGGGGAAGGAGAAAAACCCGAGTTATCGCGATGTCGCTAGTGGCAAAACTGGGCATAGCGAGGCGGTTCGCATCGTCTTCGACCCCAAGGTCATCAGCTATGCCAAACTCGTCGAGGCCTACTGGCGCAGCTTCGACCCGACCGACCTGCTCGGACAGTTTGCTGACCGCGGCAAGACCTATCGCCCGGTGATCTTTGTTCATAGCAAGGCGCAGCGGGTGGCGGCTGAGGCTTCACGCGCAGCACTCAATGGGGCGGGTATCTTTGATGAGCGTATCCTCGTGCCCATCGAAGACTTCACGACCTTTTATCCCGCTGAGCGTTACCACCAGGACTACTACAAGACCAATCAGGCGCATTATGAGCGTTATCGCCGGGCTTCGGGACGGGCAGGTTTTCTCGAGCGCGCGTGGAAGAAGGCTCCGCCTCTGAAGATCGCCAAAAAGTCGCGCTATTCGCGCCCGTCTATGCAGGTCTTGAAGAAGCGCCTAAGCGAGATGCAGTGGCGAGTCACCCAGGAGGACGGAACCGAGCCTCCCTTCAAAAACGAGTATTGGGACAACGTACGGCCAGGGATCTACGTCGATATCGTCAGTGGCGAAGCACTGTTTAGCTCGAAGCATAAGTACAAGAGTGGGACTGGCTGGCCGTCCTTCTGGCGCCCACTTGTGCCGGCGCACCTGATCCGGAAGCAGGAAGGCAGCTGTTTCGAACTCCGTTCCAAGTTCGCTGACTCGCACCTTGGCCACGTCTTCGAGGACAGTTCTTCGCCAAGTGGCAAACGCTACTGCATCAACTCAGCGGCGCTGCGCTTCATTCCCGCTGCGGACTTGCTGCAGGCAGGGTATGAGGACTACGCCTCAGCCTTTGCTGCTACCAAGAGTCCTGCTGCCAAGGCCAAAGCCAAGGGCCAAGCGGCGCCGGTGGCTCGGCCGAGCAAAGCGTCGGCAGGCAAGCGGCCGCTAGCGAAGCCGGCGACAGGAAAGTAGGACTGAGCCCGCCTGCCCTACTGGTGGGAGAGAACTCCCACTTCGAGCCATGCTTGTTATCGCGGGGAAGGGGTCGAGAATGCGGCACTTTCAACGCTGGAGCAATACATGCGCACGCTCAGGTTCTCGGGGGGGCAGGAGATGCCGGCCCTCGGTCTCGGCACTTGGAAGTCCAAGCCCGGCGAAGTTGGCCAGGCGGTTAAGGCGGCGATCGAGCTTGGCTATCGACACTTTGACTGTGCTGCGATCTATATGAATGAGAAGGAGATCGGTGCAGCTTTCGCCGAATGCCTGGGGCAGGGCTTGGTCAAGCGCGAAGATCTCTGGGTCACCTCCAAGCTTTGGAACGATAAGCACGCAGCCGCGGACGTGCGGCCGGCGCTCGAACAGACCCTGGCCGACCTCCAGCTCGACTATCTCGATCTCTACCTGATGCATTGGCCGCTTGCCCTGCAGAAGGGGGTCTTGATTCCGAGGTCCCCTGAGAGCTTCCTCCCTATCTCCGAGATTCCGGTCGAGAGTACCTGGGCGGCGATGGAGTCCTGTGCCGAGGCGGGACTGGTGCGGCACCTTGGCGTCAGCAACTTCAGTGTGCATAAGCTCGCGAGCCTGGCGGCTTCGGCCCAGCACAAGCCGGAACTCAATCAGGTAGAGATGCATCCCTACCTCGCACAGCCTCAGCTGGTCGAATGGTGCGTTGCGAACTCCGTGCAGTTGACGGCCTACTCGCCGCTGGGTTCGCCCGACCGGCCGTCCAGCATGCGCGCCGAGGATGAGCCGAGACTCTTCGAGGATCCGGTCATCGTCGATATTGCCAAGGCTCATTCGATGCACCCGGCGCAGATCCTGATCGCTTGGGCGGTGAACCGTGGTAGCTCCGTCATCCCCAAATCTGTTAACCGCGAACGTATGGCGCAGAATCTGGTGGCTGCGGAACTCGAGCTCAGCGCTGAGGAGATGCAAAGGTTGAATGCTCTCGACCGGCACCATCGCCTCATTACAGGTGAGTTTTGGACCATGCCGGGCAGCCCTTGGACCTTGGCCAATCTCTGGGACGAGTGAGCGTGGCTCATCTGATTCGAGTGCGGCCCACTTCGGAATCGCTGAGGGTGTCATGAACGACGAATGGATTTTTCGACCGGAGTTTGATCTTCGTTTTGAGCAGCAGCTCGATCTGGACTTGGATCTCGTTTGGCGCTGCTGGACCGAGGTCGAGTTGATCAAGCGCTGGCACCCTCCGATGCGGCTAGAGATGCACGAGTGCGAGGTCGATGTGCGGCCGGGGGGCGAGTTCCGCACGGTATTGCGCTCGGAGAGCGGGGAGTTGCTCCCGGAGCTTCGGCGGCGCTATGTCGAAGTCCTGCCCCATGAGCGGCTGACCTTCAGTGATCGATTACAGGCGGAAGCGGGGGAAGAACTCTCGCCCCTCTTTACCCATCGAATCGAGCTGGAGCAGCTCGGGGCTGGCGTACACTTCCGGGCTTATGCCATCCATGCGACCGAGCAGGAGCGGGAACTAAGCCAAGGTCTAGGGCTCGTCGAAACCTGGATCGAGGAACTCGATCGGCTGCTTATGGTTGGGCACGAGGTCTGAGTTGGCTCCTGCCCTTCGGGGACGCTTTGCCTATGGCGCCATAACGCTTCGACGCATCAGTAGATTCGCCTGCTGCGGCCAAAGCGGGGCTGAATCGGGCAGCTCCGCTGCTCGCGCGACCATCTCAACGTCTTGCTAAGGAGCGTTGCCGGTGAATACTTCCATCGCTGTATTTCCGAACCAGCATGCCGTTTTCGATGTGTTCGCTCACGATGCGGCGTCGCGCTCGATGCTTTTCTCGATTCCTGGGGCGTGCTGGCTGATTCGTCGATCCTCGCCTTGACCTGTTGGCGACTGTGCTTTGGCTCAGGCTCTTTTGGCTCGGCTTGCGGATGGGCACTCCGTCGGGTTGAACCGAGGTCGTTCCGTCGATCCACTCGTTGAAGCGTTTGCCGTAGAGAGCGTAGCTCTTGATGAGGCCAATCTCGGGATTGCGGTAGACCCGACTTCTCACCGGGATCACTGGCTGCTTTGGTGCCGGGGCCTTGGCTACGGGGCGGCTCTGGCTGGTTTTTGGCGCAGGGTTCTTACTGACTTGACTCGCTAGCGGCTCTTTTGCTGCCGGAGCCGGGGCGCGCTCGGCGCTTTGAGATAGGAGCTCCGGGGGCTGCTGGCGAAGTTCGGCTTTTGCGATGAGTGCCTGCAGCTTGGCCAGCTGTTTGGCCAGCGCCTGCTCCTCTTCTCTGGTCACGAGTTCGTTGACGGCTTCGGCGAGATCCGTGAGTTTTGAGATCTTGATCTCGGGCAAGTTCACCTGCACAGGTTTTGGGAGTTCTTGTGCCGAGACGCCCACCATTAGGAGGGCGAAAACGGCGAACTCTGCGCTAAGCCTGTGCATCCTGAACACCGAGTGCTTCTTTGCAAATTCCTGTAGTCTTTGACCTTTCGGCATATCCAGTGCGGGAATTGAGAGGCAGCCCCAAGGCTGCCGGTTCCTGTGATCCCTCCTTGCGGCAAGCCGCCGATACGAGCGGCAAAACGCGAACTCAGAATCTCAGCAATTCCGTCAGCGGCCAGCCGCGCCCGCTTTCGAGACCTGGCGAAGTCTTGCGAGGCTAGCCCGAGCGCAGGGCTTTGGAGAAGCGCAGCTCCACCCAGGCTTCGAGGTCGATCTCCTCGAGGCGCTGATCCCGGCTCAGCCGCTGTTCCGCGTTATCGCCGGCCCGTGGCCTTCTTGAGTTCTGAGGAGGCACGACCTGCTCGCTTCCAGCTCGGGTGCGCGATCTGGACCGGGACGGTTCCCGTGTTGATCCATAGCAGCTCGGCACTGTGGGCACGGGGCGGCTGAGAAAAGAGGTGCTGGTGGATCTTCTGGGCGCCGGGCTGCAGCGTCAGCGACAGCGTCTCCACGCTAACCAGTCGACGGCCTGCTGCGTTCGTGCCAGACCAACCTGTTGTAGGCAGCCAGTTGACCTGGACTCTGAGCGAGCCGGCAGTCTGTCCCAAGCTCTGCCCGTCTGCGTCCATCTTGACGAGGATCTCGGCTCCGAGCTTGGCGGCATGTTGGTAGCCCGTCAGAGTTGCGCCGCCGCCGCCCTGGTTCTCCGTGTGGCGGATCAGCTCGATGCGTGGGTCCTCAAGGGCGGCCACGATCTCCTCCGAGCGATCCGCGCCCTGATCGTCGACGATGACGATCCAGTCGACGTAGCTCGGAATGCCCGCCACCGGCCCCTCTCGTGGGGTGGAAGAGGTCTCCCAGCCTGCCTGGAGCTAGGCCGCTGGGAAAGGGCAGCAGCGGCCGTCGCTTGCCAAGGCTCTTGGCGATGGCAGCGAGCAAGTCGCGCAAGCTTGGCTGCTCGGCATCGGCGAGGTTGAGCGGCTGGACCGGCTCTTCCTGCAAGATCGCGCGAATGCAGCGAAGGAGATCCCGGTAGCCGATGATCGGCGCTGGGCGATGACCTCCATCCGGCAGTGGCACGACCGGGAGGCGCTGAACGCTGCGGATCATCCGTGCGAAGAGCCCACCAGGCCCCACTGCCGAAGGGATGCTGAGCTTCGCCCTGCATCCCTGGCCCGCAGGGTGCCCTGGATGTTGAGCTCCGCTTCGGCCTTGCCAGGAGCGTAGGCGCAGTGGATGAGTAGATCGCAGTGCGACAGCAGATCTTTGGGGAACTCAGCCTCGAGGCTCCACGCGGCGACTTGTACCTCAGCAGGCAGCAGCTCCCTCGCGCGATTCGGATCGCGTGCGGTTCCGCAGAGCTCGTGGCCATCCGAGTGGAGCTGCCAAGCGAGCATCCTCCCAAGGAAGCCTCCGATGCCGGTAACGCAGACTCGCACGAGCTAGCCCTCCGCTCGCAGCTGCTCAGAAAGGCCAGCAGCAATGCGCTGTGCGTTCGCCATGATGGTGAAGGTCAGGTTCTTGGAGGGCAGGCTTGAGAAGTTCGCCGCATCCGCGACATGAACATGGCGGGTATCGCCCAGGTGCCCATCGGGGGCCGTTTCGTAGGGGCCAGGATCCCTGCGCATAGGCAGGCAGCCGGCGTAGTGAAAGCTGTTGCCGGGGTCCGGATACTTGCAGAGACCCGGCGAGCCGAAGAAGCCCAATCGCCGAAACGCTCGCAAGATCCGTCGTTCGGCTTTGCCTAGGGTGCGCTCCTGGTAATGGAGCTGCAGTTTGCCGTCCCCTTGCAGCTGCACGAAGTTGCCCTCCCGAGCAGGGTCGGGATAGAAGAGCTGCACGACGATCATGGCCGGCAAGAGCCGCTTCAGGAGTCGGATGTTGTCCCGGCAGGCGAAGGGTAGGTCGAAGAGGATGTCGTTCCAGAGGGTGGCGGTGACGCCGTAGAGCGAAGCTTGCAGCGGAGCCACTTGGACTCCTGCCTGCGGCTCTTCTTCGCAGAGCACGTTGAGCTGGATCGGCAGGGACTCGTGCTCGACGCTGCGTCCAATGTGCCTCCAGCCCACCAGCGGGACGTAGGAGATGAGATTGTCGAGTAGCGGCAGCCGGGTGCTGCTCTCATCGCGCGATTCCAGGGCGAGCTTCGCCGTTCCGAGTGTTCCGGCTGCAAGCACCAGCTTGCGTGCCTTGAAGCTCTTGCGCTCGCCGCTGTCTACGTGACGCGCTTGGACCTCAACGCCGAACTCGAGGTCGCGAAAGCGCTCGACGAGCCAGGGCGGCGGTATTCGATCTCCCCAGCATCCACGAGTTCCTGCAGGGTGAACGCCGGGTTGTAGATGGCTGGGAGATGCGCTTTGAAGAACTCAAGGCCCTGGTAGTCGTAGCTCGGACGCCCGCGATCCTCCTGGCTCAGCACCGCCATGCGCGGCAGGCCAAGGTGGACGCCGAGCTTGCGAAAGGATCTGCGTTTGCGCTGATAGCGCCGCAGGATGTCCGCTCCGAGTCGACTAGGGCGCAGCGCTGGCAGGCAGGCTTCGGCCGTGCCGAACCAGGGAGCGAGGTCATCTTCGACACCGGAGATTCCTATATGGCGGGTCAGGTCGTCGTAGTGTTCGGAGAGATCTGCCAGCTCGATGGGGAAGTCGCGCAGCTCGACATCGGTAAAGCGGAAGCAGCCGCCGCCCCAGACATTGGCCAGGCCTCCTCGGGCGAAGCTCTGCACCGGATCAAAGCCCGAGGAGGCTAGCGGAAAGAGTTTGCTCCAGCCTCGCGTGATGAAGCGCACCAAGGGTGCTTTGAGCTTGGGGCTCAGGTAGTTCTTGTCGACGTTGTGCAGGCTCTCAAAACGGCTGCCGATGACGTCCTCGAAGAGATCTCGACCCGACTGGCGGGCGTCGTAGAGATTGCGGTCGAGTTCTTTGCCTTCGGACTCAGGGGAGTAGCCCACATCCAGAACCAAGAGGCGATGCCCACGCAGGGCCCGCGCGGCAAAGGTGCCGGCATGGCCCGCGCCCACGATGATCGCATCAAAGGACATGGTGCCGCCGTGCCTGACGTCGACCGCGCCTGAGCTTGATCCACGAACGAAGCGGAGCCAGGGCGAAGCTAGGAAGAGCTCGGAGGAGTGAGCCTCGCTCTTCCGCGAAATCCGCGTAGTGCTCGGCCTCGATCTCCACGAGGTAGAGCAGCGTCCTATTCTTCCGCGTCAGGACATTCTGCGGGTCGCGACGACGCAGGTAATACTCAATCGCCTCGGCGTCCAGCTGCTCGCGCACGATCTGAGCCACATCGGCCCCCAAGACCTCATCACCGCCTTCGAGCTGAAGGTGGCCATGCGCATCTGCATAGCGCTCGACGATGCGCTCCGAGGGAGCCCGGCCAAAGAGGCAGCGATAGAGATAGCTAGCCTCAGCGGTCAAGCTGGACCTCTCCGGTCCCCTCTCGCTCGTGTCGCTGGGAGTCGTCGTTATCGGAGGGCGTCGTTATCGGTGAGATCTAGCACGCGGCTTCCCCACTCCTGCTAGATGGCCGGAAATCTAACAGGGCAGGCAGCGAGCCGCACGTAAGCCGGGAACGATGTTGGCCGTATTGCCGGGAGAGCTGTCGAACTGTTCTTCGGCGTTAACTACTCATCGAGGGGGCGACGTCCTGCGAGTGAGGGATGCTCGAAGACCTCGCAAAGCTTGGGGGCTCCGATGGAGCGGATTTCGACCGGGAAACCGTGGGTGCGCTTCCCCGGTGGGGTGACCCATATCTAGGTCCCTTCAGGTGAAAGGAGGGCAGGTTTTGGCTGTCGATATTGGTGTCGCATGCTGTCATTTGCTACCGTTTCGCAATGGGTGGCTCCTGGATCGGCACGGATGAAGCAGCCGAGTACCTCGGCATGGGCAAAACGAAGCTCTATGAGCTGACTCGGGAGGGTCGCATTCCCGCCAAGCGCGTGGGAAAGAAGTGGATGTACGACCGCGAGGAGTTGGGCGCGTGGATGCAGGCCAGTCAGCGGCTTGAGGACTTCTTTCAGGTCACGCCGGCCAATATCGAGAACAACCCGGGCCTCCGGGAACCACAGCGCGACGCCTACATCCAGGCAGCCGCGTTTTTCCAGCGCGGAGGCCAAAAGGCCCTGATCCAGCTCCCGGTCGGTTGCGGCAAGTCCGGTGTGGCCGCCATCCTCCCGTTCGGGATCGCCGAGGGCCGGGTTCTGGTGATCGCGCCGAAGCTCACGATCAAGGAGGAGCTGCATAAGGCCTTCGATATCACCAACAAGCAAAAGTGCTTTTGGCGGCAACGGGGCGTTCTTGAGCCCCGGGACATGACGTGCGGGCCCTACGTCTGCACGCTCGACAGCGGCAACCTCTCCGTGTGCGAGAAGTCGCACATCGTCCTAACCAACATCCAGCAGCTCGGGACGAGCGCGGACAAGTGGCTGAAGAAGTTCCCCGAGGACTTCTTCGACCTCATCATCGTCGACGAGGCGCACCACAACGCGGCGGCGAGCTGGCAGCGAGTCTTCGAGATCTTCCCGAATGCCAAGGTCGCCAACTTGACTGCGACTCCGTTCCGGAGCGACCGCCGGGAACTCGAGGGCGAGCTGGTCTTTCGCTACCCGTTCAAGAGCGCATGCATCAAGGGCTATGTCAAGAAGCTGAAGGCCAGCTACGTGGCACCTACCGAACTCACCTTTACCGTGAAGGGGGAGGAGCGCAGTTTCACGCTCGATGAGGTCCTTGAGATAAAGGAGGAGGACTGGTTCAGCCGGGGTGTCGCGCTCTCAACGCCTTGCAATGTCTCCATCGTCGACAACAGCCTCGAAAAGCTCGAGCAGCTACGCCAGACCGGGACCAAGCACCAGCTCATTGCCGTCGCCTGCTCGATCAACCACGCGCGGCAGATCCGCTCCCTCTACCAGGAGCGCGGTTACGAGACCGCGATCGTCCACAGCAACCCGGGCAAGGAGGCCGACGAGAAGGCGAATGAGGATGTCCTGCGCGAGCTCTACAGCGGCGTCCTCGACTGCATCGTTCAGGTCCAGATGCTGGGGGAGGGTTTCGACCACCCGAAGCTGAGCGTCGCGGCGATCTTCCGTCCGTTCCGTTCCCTCGCACCCTACATCCAGTTCGTCGGCCGCATCTTGCGCGTCGTCGTCCAGAACGACCCTCTGCATCCCGACAACTACGGCCACATCGTGACCCACGTCGGGATGAACCTCGACAAGCTCCTGAAGCGCTTCAAGCTCTTCGAGAACGACGACCAGAGGTTCTGGGAGGAGGTGACCGGCGGCAAGGAGCCCGACCCGCCGAAGGAGGTCCTCGACGGCAGCGCGCGCATGAAGCTGCACGAGGACATGGTCGTTCAGAGCGAGATCGTCGAGCAGCTCTTCGAGGAGGACTTCGCGACCGCCGAGGACGCGGAGATCCAGCACGACCTTGAGAGGAAGCTCGAGGCCCTAGGGCTCGATCCGCGCCTGGCCGAGCAGGTCGTCAAGAAGAGTCGCGCGGAAGCTCTCGGCCCGGCGGTGGCGCCCGCGGCCGAGCCCTTCAGCAAGATCCCGGCGAGGCAGTGGAAGGAGGCGAAGCGGCGCCTCGACGAGGAAGCGCGGCGCACCGCGAAGCTTCTGCTCAACCGCGTCGGACTGAAGCCCGAGGGCGTCGAGATCCCGCGCAAGCTCAAGCCGGAGATCGGCGCGATCAACAACTCGATTGCCGCCTACATGATGGTGAACCAGGCGATCGCCAAGAAGGTCGGTGACGGCCGCAAGCGGCCGGAGTGGTCCTTCGAGGAGTTCGTCGCGGCGGCCGAGGAGCTCCCCGGCATCCTCAACAAGCTCGTCCGTCAACTGAAGGGGACGCAGAATGCCTAAGGGGAAGAAGCCGTCGCTCATCGGCTCGTCCTTTGGGCGGCCCAAGAAGGTGATCTGTGGGCGCGAGACGCCGTGCAGCCTGTGTCGCACGGGCATCCCGAAGGGCGAGGACTGCTACGACGTTCCGCAGCCGAAGAGGCCGCACTCCGCCACGCGGAGGTTCTGCGCGGAGTGCTTCGCCGGCGTGCTCGCGCAGACGCGGCAGGACCTCGAGAAGCTGGAGGCGCTCTGATGGGACTCGCCGACTGGTTCAGCACCTTCTGCGGCAACATCAAGGTCAAGAACGGCGACTCAATCTCTTGCCGCTACAAGGCCATCACCAAGCGGTTGAACGCCGACTTCCGGGGTACGACCTCGGAGACAGCGAACAGCCTCTACGTCGGATCGTACGGCCGGAACACCGCCATCCACGGCACGAGCGACATGGACATGATCTTCGTGCTGCCGTGCTCCACCTACCAGCACTACAACAACTACAACGGCAATGGGCAGTCGGCGCTTCTTCAAGCGGTGCGGACTTCGCTTCAGAAGACCTACTCGACCACGAAGATCGGTGCAGACGGCCAGGTGATCGTCATCACGTTCGACAACGGCATCACCTTCGAGATCGTGCCAGGCTTCGTGAACAAGGGCGGCAGCTACACCTATCCGGATTCGAATGGGGGAGGGCGGTGGAAGACGACCAACCCCAAGCCGGAGATCGAGGCCATCCGCACGCGCAACAGCGAGTGCAACAACAACCTCGTCCCGCTCTGCCGGATGATGCGGGCTTGGAAGGCCAAGATGAACGTGCCGATTGGCGGTCTGCTCATCGACACGTTGGCCTACCAGTTCATTGGCACCTGGAAGTACCGAGACAAGTCGTATTTCTACTACGACTACATGTGTCGCGACTTCTTCGCCTTCATGGCGAATCAGGACAAGGCTCAGGAGTGGTGGAACGCGCCAGGGAGTGGCCAGCGGGTCCATGGTCCCAAGGGGCAGTTCCAGTGCAAGGCCACGCGCGGCTACAACCTCGCCCGTGAGGCCATCAAGCACGAGATCGCCGACCCGAAGCAAGAGTGGTCAGCCAAACAGAAGTGGAGGGAGATCTTTGGCACGTCCTTCCCAAGCTGATCAGCCTGCCGGTTCGCGCGAACTCGTCGAGGGCCAGGTGCGCGAGTGCTACGGTCGCGTGGTCTACTCCCACAAGGCCCACGAGAAGCGCGCGGACATCCTTCTGTCGCGGCTTTCCACCATCAAGCTCTGGCAGATCATTCTCTCGTCGATCACCACGGCGGGTTTCATCGCCGCGATCTTCGGAGCCGGCGCGATCGGTGCGGTCATTGGTGTTCTGGTTTCGACGATGCTGCTCGTGCTGAACGCCTACACCAAGAACTACGACCTGGGCGAGCTCGCGCAGAAGCACCGCCAAGCGGCCGCAGACCTCTGGCTCATCCGCGAGAAGTACCTCGCTCTCATCACAGACCTACGCGTCGGCAAGGAGTCTCTCGAGAAGATCACGTCGCGTCGCGACGAGCTGCTCAAGGACCTGCACGGCGTGTACTCCGGGGCGCCCAGCACAACGTGCCAGGCCTACAAGAAGGCCCAGGAAGCTCTTCAGCAGTGCGAGGAGATGACCTTCTCGGACGCGGAGATCGACGCCTTGCTGCCGCGCGAGCTGAAGAGAGCTGCTGCGCAGGCGGGCGGTACGGGAGAAGGCACGGAGTAAGGACCAGGGCATCCCATGACCACCCTCGAACAACTCCAACCGAACGCCGCGGTGCGCGGCATCTTGCCGGACTGTGCGGTTACGGTTGTGAACGTGCAGTGGTTCGGGTCTGAGGCGCTTGAGCTGACCTACAAGTCGCCAGCGGGGAAGGTGGCGAACGAGATCCTCTACCGTCACGACGAGGCTCGCCTTGAGCTGGTCGAGGAGGGTCGCCCCTGGAGCTTTGACGGCGACGGTGAGAGCTTCCGCCTCGTCTCTGAGGCGCAGCGCATCCACCTGGCGCACCTCTTCGATCCGGTGCTCGCGGTGCACACTTCGCTCGTGGATCCTCTCCCGCACCAGATCACGGCGGTCTACGAGGCGATGCTTCCGCGCCAGCCGCTGCGCTTCCTGCTTGCAGACGACCCCGGTGCTGGCAAGACGATCATGGCCGGGCTCTTCATCAAGGAGCTCATTGCTCGCGGGGACCTTCAGCGCTGCTTGGTCGTGTGCCCGGGGAGTTTAGCGGAGCAGTGGCAGGACGAACTCTACCGGCGCTTCCAACTCCCGTTCGAGATCCTCACCAACGACAAGCTCGAAGCCGCCCGGACAGGCAACTGGTTCCGCGAGAACAACTTGGTCATCGCTCGCCTCGACAAGCTCGCCCGCAACGAGGATGTGCAGGAGAAGCTCAAGGCACCCGACTGCGGCTGGGACCTGGTGGTCTGCGACGAGGCCCACAAGCTCTCGGCCACCTTCTTCGGTGGGGAGGTCAAATACACCAAGCGCTACCGCCTGGGGCAGCTCCTCTCAACGCTGACGCGGCACTTCCTCTTGATGACGGCAACGCCGCACAACGGGAAGGAGGAGGACTTCCAGCTCTTCATGGCGCTGCTTGATGGCGATCGCTTCGAAGGTCGCTTCCGCGACGGCGTTCACCAGGCGGACGTAAGCGACTTGATGCGCCGCATGGTCAAGGAGCGGCTGCTGAAGTTCGACGGCACGCCGCTCTTTCCCGAGCGGATTGCGCACACGATTCCCTACAAGCTCTCGGAGCCCGAGGCCCAGCTCTACAGGGAGGTCACCGAATACGTCCGCGAGGAGTTCAACCGCGCCGAGGCCCTCCAGAACGACAAGCGCGCCGGCACGGTCGGCTTTGCGCTGATGATTCTGCAGCGGCGCCTCGCGTCCTCGCCCGAGGCCATCTACCAGTCGCTCCACCGCCGGCGCGAGCGCCTCGAAGCCCGCCTGCGCGAGCTGGAGCTGCTTCAGCGAGGCGCAGTCCCCGAGGCGATCACGGCGAGTGTTCCACTGATCGACGCAGAGGATGTCGAAGACCTCGAGGATGCTCCCGAACTAGAGATCGAGGCAGCCGAGACGAAAATCCTCGATCAGGCGACCGCAGCGCAGACGATCGATGAACTCAAAGCCGAGATCCACACGCTCAAGCGGCTCGAAGGGCTGGCGCAGGCGGTTCGTCGCGATGGCGCGGACCGCAAGTGGACCGAAGTTGCCAACTTGCTTTCCGAGGTCTTTACGCCAGCAGCGTTGGTCCAGCAGGCTCGCGAGGAAGAAGCCGAGTACAGCGAGAACCCGATACCAAAGCCCAAGGCCTCACCGAAGCAGAAGCTCGTCATCTTCACCGAGCACAAGGACACCCTCTACTACCTGGAGAACCGCACCCGGACCATTCTTGGCCGGCCGGAGGCTGTGATTGTCATCCACGGCAGCATGGGCCGAGCGGATCGGCTGGAGGCGCAGGAGGCTTTCAAGCACGACCCGGACGTCCAGGTTCTGATCGCGACCGACGCCGCCGGCGAAGGCATCAACCTGCAACGTGGTCACCTGATGGTGAACTACGACCTGCCCTGGAACCCGAACCGCCTTGAGCAGCGCTTCGGGCGCATCCACCGCATCGGCCAGACCGAGGTCTGTCACCTGTGGAACCTCGTGGCCGACGAGACCCGCGAAGGCGACGTCTACCGCAAGCTCCTCGAGAAGCTCGAGCAGGCCCGAAAGGCGCTAGGAGGCCAGGTCTTTGACGTCCTCGGCAAGGTCCACTTCGAAGGCAAGCCGCTTCGCGATCTCCTCGTGGAGGCCATTCGCTACGGCGAGCAGCCGGAGGTGCGTGCGCGCCTGACTCAGGCCGTGGAGGGCGCCTTCGACAGGAGCCAGATCCAGGACCTTCTCGAAGAGAAAGCTCTCGCGCAGGACACGATGGACGCTTCGCGCGTCCACCGCATTCGCGAGGACATGGAGCGTGCGGAAGCGCGGCGGCTGCAGCCGCACTACATCGAGTCCTTCTTCCTAGAGGCCTTCAAGCGTCTGGGCGGCACTGTCCGGCAACGCGAGGAGCGTCGTTACGAGATCACCCACGTCCCGGTTTCGATCCGCAACCGAGACCGCTTGCTTGGAGTGGGAGAGCCGGTGCTTGCGCGCTATGAGCGCATCGCCTTCCAGAAGGACTTGATCGCTCCCCAGGGGCAGCCGCTCGCGGCCTTCGTCTGTCCGGGACATCCTCTCTTGGACGCGACGCTCGACCTGACCCTCGAACGCCACCGCGACCTACTCCGTCGGGGCACGGTGCTGGTGGATGAGCGAGATAGCGGGAAGGAGCCCCGGCTCCTCTTCTACCTCGAACATGCCATCCAAGACGGCAGCCAAACGCCTTCCGGCGAGCGGCGCGTCATCTCCCGCCGGATGCTCCACGTCGAAATGGACGCCGCAGGCAACACCCGCCACCTGGGCTACGCGCCCTACCTCGACTACCGCCCGCTTCGCGCTGGGGAGCCCGGCATCGAGGTCCTGCTCCAGCGTCCTGAGTGCTCCTGGATCAGCCGCGAACTCGAGCATCGGGCGACGAGCTACGCCATCGCGAAGGTCGTCCCTGAGCATCTTGAGGAGCTACGCGATCGCCGGCTCACCTGGATCGAGAAGGCACGTGCAGCGGTCAAGGACCGCCTCACCAAGGAGATTAGCTACTGGGATCACCGTTCCGAGCAGCTCAAGCTCCAGGAGCAGGCCGGCAAACCCAAGGCCCGCGTGAACTCGAAGGAGGCCCGGCGACGGGCCGACAAGCTCCAAGCGCGTCTTCAAAAACGCATGGCGAAGCTCGACCTCGAGAAGCAGATCTCCGCCCTGTCGCCGGTGGTGCTGGGAGGCCTCATCGTGGTGCCGGCTGGGCTGCTCGCCGACATGACGGGGCAGGCACTGCCGAGGGCGCTCCAGGGGGCTGACCAGCAGGCTTCCGCCGCGCGGGCCCGTGCGGCCGTTATGGCGGTCGAGCGCGAACTCGGCTTCGAGCCCCGCGACCGTGAGTTCGAGAAGCTCGGTTACGACATCGAGAGCAGGGACCCAGCGACGGGCAAGCTCCGCTTCATCGAGGTCAAGGGCCGGATCTCCGGCGCGGAGACGATCACGGTCACGCGCAACGAGATCCTCTACTCCCTGAACAAGCCCGAGGACTTCATCCTTGCCATCGTCGAGTTCCTCGACGACACGGAGCACCGCGTCCACTACCTTCGTCGCCCCTTCCAGAGGGACCCCGACTTCGGGGCGACCAGCGTCAACTACAACCTGCCGGAACTCCTGGCGCGCGCTGAGGCGCCCCGATGAGTTCTCCCGTGCCCAAGGAGGCTCAGATGACCAAGCGAAGGAAGAAGCTCATCGAGGTGGCGCTGCCGCTGAAGGCGATCAACGCAGCCAGCGCCAGAGAGAAGTCCATTCGTCACGGGCATCCCAGCACTCTTCATCTCTGGTGGGCGCGCCGCCCCTTGGCGGCCGCACGTGCGGTGATCTTCGCGCAGATGGTCGACGACCCCTCGGAATACTGCGAGGAGCTGTTATCCGATGGAGCAACGAAGGCGGCCGCGGAAAGTGAGCTGCAAAAGCGCCAGGCAGAGCGTAAGGCCAAAGAAGAACTCTCCGGAGATGCCGCCATCGAAGCGGTCCCGAGCCTGGAGACGGTAGCTGCCGAGCTTGAGCGCCAACGACTCTTTGCCATCCTCGAAGAACTCGTCAAGTGGGAGAACACCAGCAACGAGACCGTGCTCGAACTGGCACGAGCGGAGATCCGCCGCAGCTGGCGAAGGACCTGCGCGGACAACGCCGGGCATCCGCGCGCCCAAGAGCTCTTCGACCCCGACAAGCTCCCCGGTTTCCACGACCCCTTTGCTGGCGGCGGGGCCTTGCCGCTCGAAGCACAGCGACTCGGACTCGAAGCCCACGCCTCGGACCTCAACCCCGTCGCGGTTCTCATCAACAAGGCGATGATCGAGATCCCCCCGCGCTTCGCCGGCAGGCAGCCTGTCAACCCCGACTCGCAAAAGCCGCAAGCCTTGACCAAGGGCAGCTGGCCAGGAGCGGAGGGCCTGGCCGAGGACGTACGCTACTACGGCCAGTGGATGCGTGACGAGGCGGAGAAACGCATCGGCCAGCTCTACCCCAAGGTCGAGATCACAGCGGAGATGATCCGCGAACGCCCGGATCTCGAGCCCTATAAAGGCCGCAAGCTGACCGTTATCGCTTGGCTCTGGGCCCGAACGGTAAAGAGCCCCAACCCAGCCTTCGCCGACGTCGATGTGCCTTTGGCCTCGACCTTCATGCTCTCGACCAAGAAGGGTAAGGAGGCCTACGTCGAGCCAGTATTGGAACAGGGCTCGTACCGTTTCACCGTGAAGGTCGGGAAGCCGGAGGATGTAGCAGCAGCCAAGGCAGGGACCAAACTCGGGAGAGGGGCGAACTTCCGCTGCCCTATGTCGGGAACGCCGATGGACCCCGAGCACATTTACACCGAAGCAAAAGCGAAGCGCATGGGCGCGCGGCTCATGGCGATCGTGGCTGAGGGGGATCGTGGCCGTGTCTACTTGGCACCAACGTCGGAGCACGGGCGGGCAGCGTTACAGGCAGAGCCGCAATGGAAACCGGACGTTGCTATGCCAGAGAACCCACGTTGGTTCTCTCCTCCGCTTTACGGCTTAACCACTTTCGGCGACCTCTTCACCCCCCGGCAGCTCGTAGCCCTGACCACCTTCTCCGACCTGGTCGGAGAAGCCATGGACCGCATCCGCCAAGACTCCCTAGCCGCAGGCCTCCCAGACGACCCCACTCCGCTCCGCGACGGCGGCACCGGCGCTCGCGCGTACGCAGAGGCCGTGGCAGTTTACTTCGTGTTTGCACTCAGCCGCTCAGTTGATAGGGGGTCAACCATCTGCTCGTGGGATAACAGCCCCAAGATGGAGGCGCTTCGGAACACCTTCGGACGACAAGCAATCCCCATGGTCTGGGACTTCGCAGAAGGCAATCCCTTCTCCCAGTCGAGCGGCAACTGGATCAATAACGTTGAGTGGGGCGCGAAGGCAATTTGCTCCCTTCCTGCTCGGACATCAGGGCACGCAAAACAGGCCGATGCCTCAATCCAAGAAGAGTCACTCAAAAGGGTGGTTTCCACCGATCCGCCTTACTACGACAACATAGGCTACGCCGACCTCTCCGATTTCTTTTATGTCTGGTTACGTCGCTCGCTGAAGCCTGTCTTTCCCGATCTCTTCGCTACCCTCGCCGTTCCTAAGGCCGAGGAGTTAGTTGCTACTCCCTACCGCCACGGTGGCAGGGAGCAGGCCGAGGCGTTCTTCATGGACGGGATGACCCAGGCCATGCGCCGAATCGCCACACAAGCTCATCCGGCGTTCCCTGTAACCATCTATTACGCTTTCAAACAGTCAGAGAGAAAGGGGACCGAAGGAACCTCATCCACCGGATGGGAGACTTTCCTTGATGCTGCTATTCAAGCCGGGTTTGCGATCAGTGGTACCTGGCCCATGCGCACCGAACTCGGCAACCGCATGATTGGCTCAGGCACCAACGCCCTTGCGTCCAGCGTCATTCTCGTCTGCCGCCGGCGTCCTGCTACTGCTCCGACAACATCAAGGCGCGAGTTCTTGACCCAATTGAAACAGGACCTTCCGAGGGCTCTTGCTTACCTTCAGCACAGCAACATTGCGCCTGTTGACCTCGCCCAGGCAGCGATAGGCCCAGGCATGGCCGTTTACACGCGCTACTCGCGCGTTTTGGAGAGCGACGGCTCTCCGCTTTCTGTTCGAACCGCGCTCGCCCTCATCAACCAAGTCCTCGACGAGACCCTCGCCGAGCAAGAGGGTGACTTTGACCCCGACAGCCGTTGGGCGCTCGCTTGGTTCGAGCAGCATGGGTTTGACGAGGGAGACTACGGCATCGCGGAGACCCTCTCGAAGGCCAAGAACACAAGCGTCCAGGGCCTTGTCGACGCAGGTGTTCTCGCCTCGAAAGGTGGCAAGGTCCGACTTCTCTCGCCCGCCGATCTTCCCGAGAACTGGGACCCGACGACCGACTCTCGCCTCACTGTCTGGGAGATGGTCCACCAGCTCGTCCGGGTGCTTGAAACCGGTGGCGAGATCGCCGCCGCCGAGCTGGCCACCAAGCTCGACTCAAAGGCCGAAACCGCACGAGAACTCGCCTACCGCCTCTACAGCGTGTGCGAGCGGAAGAAGCGCGCGGCCGAAGCTCTCGCCTACAATAGCCTGGTGCAAAGCTGGCCGGAGATCATGCGCCTGGCCCGCGAGGGGGAGTTCGAGACTGCAGCGCAGAGCGATCTCTTCAGTGAAGATCAGGAGGGCACCTCAAGATGAATCCAGATTGGAACTGGCCGGGCTCGCGATGGTGGCGTGTGGATCTTCACACGCACTCACCCGCTTCTTATGACTTCGGAAAGCAGCAGGATCGGAAGAGCCCTGATTGGGCCAAGTGGGTGCAGGCCGTGCAGGATGCAGACCTGGACTCGGTAGCCCTCACGGACCACAACACTGCGGTAGGGCTCGACCCCATCAAGGCCGCGGCGCATGCCCTGGATCACGGGCCTACGGTTTTCCCCGGCGTCGAGCTGACCGCGGGCTGTGGCACCCACATTCTCGTGATCCTGGACCCTGCATCGACCCACGAACACGTCGCCGATTTTCTGTCCCAGGCTGGTATTCCGCCGGAGCAACGTGGGAGCTCGGAGGCACGCTCGCAAATGAGCGTGGAGCAGATCCTCGAACTCGCCGCTCAGCGTCCGCCTGTCTTTATCGCTGCGCATGGAAACGGACCCGCAGGGCTCCTCGAACACGATGGACTTCAGCGGATCCAGGAGCTGAAGCACCCAAACCTCGCGGCTGTGGAACTCGTTTCCGATCCTGACTTTGACGAGACCTGGATCGATGGAAGTCGACCTAAGATCGGTCGGCGTTTGCCTCGGGTCTGGTGCTCGGACGCTCACCAGTTCGAGGACCTGGGTCGACGATTCACATGGGTCAAGATGACGCGTCCGGATCTCGAGGGCCTCCGTCTCGCTCTGCTCGACGGTGACGAATCGTCGCTCCGACCGGCGACGAAAGCGAAGCCGGGCGACCCGAATCGCCACGCACACCAGGTGATCGAGAGCATCACCGTGGACAAGGCCAAGCACATGGGCCGCCCTGATTCTTTTCAGGTTCGATTCAATCCCTGGCTGACCACCATCATCGGCGGACGAGGTACAGGTAAGTCAACGCTGATCGACTTCTGCCGCCAGACGCTGCGTCGCGAGGCGGAGCTGGAAGGCAGCTCGTTGAGCGAGAGCTTTAAACGGCGATTGAGCATCCCTCGTTCCAAGAACGACGAGGGGCTGGTCACCGAAGAGACGCGCCTGGAGATCGTCTATCGCAAGGATGGTGACCGTTTCCGGATCTTATGGAAGCGGGGCAGCTCTTCGCCGGCGATCCAGAGATGGGGCGGTGAAGACTGGCATCCGGAGGAGGGAAAGGTTCACGAGCGCTTCCCCGTTCGCATCTACAGCCAAAAGCAGCTTTTTGAGCTGGCGCAGGACCCGGTCTCCTTGCTGCGGGTCATTGACGATAGCCAAAGCGTAAATGGCCCACAGTGGCAGCGAAAAATCCAGGAGACAGAGGAGCGCTATCTCGCGATTCGTGCGGATGAGCGAGCCGCGCGCTCCAAGCTCGCTGACTTGCCCAACCGCCGTGCAGCACTAGCGGATGTGAAGCGAAAGCTGGACGCCATCCAGCAAAGCGGTGGCGCCGAAGCCCTGGCCTCTTATAGGCAGAGGAGTCAGCGCAACGGGACATGGCGGTCCATCGTTGCGGACGCTCTCGAGCGGATAGATGCGCTAGCTCGTGCCGCCGAGGACCTGACGGTAGCTGATCTCGATCTGGGAGATGCCGTAAAGGGCGATCCGGCGCTGGAAGCTCTCCAGCGCATGCACGATCGGCTGCGGAAGACGGTGCAGGGTTTGCAGAATGCCGTTTCACCCGAGATCGAACGCGCTCGCCTGTCTGTGGATAGCCTGAAGTCCGATGAGGACGTCGATGTGCGAGTCTGGATGGAGGCCTGCGCAAGGAGTCATGCAGAGTCTGAGGCGGCGGCGGCGAAGCTCGAAGAGAGCGGTATCTCGAGTCCGGATGAATACCGTGCCCTGGTTTCGCAGGCGTCAGAGCTGGCGCAGGAGATCGAGAAGCTCGAAGCCGAGGTCGGCCGGGCTGAGGCTCTGGGCAAGGAAGCCGGCGACGTGCTCGCGGAGCAGCGTCGGCACTTTGACAGCTGGTCGAAGCTTCGCGCCAAGTTTGCGGATGAGGCTTCCAGTGAGCGTTTGTGCGTTGCGGTCAAGGCGCGTGCGAGTTTGGACCTCGATGCGGTGGTCGCCGCGCTGCGAAGCCGTCTAGGCATCGAGCGCTTCGACAAGGATTTCGAGGCGCTCGCAGAGCGTCTCCTACCCGAGGGGGAACCGTGGTCCTGGGGTCGCCTCGATGCTCTCGTCCGAGAGCTTCGGGGGCTGTGCGAAGGTGACGAGAAGTCTGCTTCGTTCTGCGGTCGACGCTTTTGCGACGCCGTGAAAAAGCTGCATCCCGAGCGCATCGACCGGCTCGCTCTCTACGCACCAGAGGACGCCGTTGATGTCAAATTCCGCGACGCTCCGGGTGGGTCCTGGTCATCTCTCGCCAAGGGGTCGCCTGGCCAACAAACTGCGGCGCTTCTCGCCTTTGTCCTCGGATATGGGGAGGAGCCGATTCTCCTCGACCAGCCAGAGGATGACCTGGACAACAGGCTTATCTACAAAGTGCTTGTTCAGCGTCTGAAGGAAATCAAGACCACACGGCAGGTCATCCTCGTAACCCACAACCCGAACATCGTGGTGCACGGGGACGCCGAACTCGTCCTCTCCCTGGAGGCTCGTTGTGGCCAAACTCACGTCAAATCTCAGGGGGGGCTCCAAGAGCAGGCTGTCCGCGACGAGATCTGCCGAGTCATGGAGGGCGGGGAGGATGCATTCAAGGAACGATATCGGCGCATTGTCCCGGTCGGAGAGAATCCTCGATGAGCAATTGGAAGGATCTGGCACGCCGCATCCAGCTCGGCGAAGACTCAGAGTTGGAGCTGAAGAGCATCCTCTTGACTGGCCAAAGGGTTAGCGCACCCAGACGGAACGACCTCGGTGATGAGCTGGCTGCGTTCGCGAACTCCCGAGGCGGTGTTCTTGTTCTCGGCGTGGACGACCAAAGCCACGAAGTGATCGGCATTCCACTTAGCGGATTGGATGCGGTCGAGACCTGGGTGCGAGAGATCTGCTACGACTCGGTGCGCCCGCCCCTCGCTCCGCAGATCCGAAGGGTCGAGCTACCTGGCGCGGATGGCTCCCTGGTGCCGGTTCTCGGTATCGAAGTGTCTCGAAGCTTGTTCGTACACAAGAGTCCAGGCGGCTATTTCCATCGAGTGGGGAGTTCGAAGCGCGAAATGCCTCCCGAATACCTAGCGCGATTGATGCAGGAGCGCAGTCAGAGCAGGGTCATTCGCTACGACGAGACACCGGTGCCCCACACGGCCCCAAGCGATCTCGATGACACGCTTACGCGACGCTTCCTTCGCTTGGGCGCTGATCTCTCCGAGACGAACATGCGTAAACTGCGGGTCGTCGCTGAGGACGAGAATGGGGTCCCCCGCCTGACGATCGCCGGGACACTGCTCTGCAGCAAAAGCCCTTCCACCTGGCTTCCGCATGCAGAGATCCAAGCTGTCAGCTACGCGGGCGAGCGCAGTGACGTGAACTACCAAGAAGACGCGCGGGACATCGGTGGACCACTGGACACTCAGGTCTTCGACGCCCTGCACTTCGTCCGGCGCAATGCACGCCTTAGTGGAACCAAGACAACTGCGCGCAGCGAGCGCCCTCAGTTCAGTGAGCGCGCCGTCTTTGAAGCACTGGTGAACGCCGTTGCCCACCGTGATTATTCCATGGCTGGCGCGCGCATCCGCTTGCACATGTTCAAGGATCGCCTCGAACTCTTCGTGCCCGGAGGGCTCGCCAACACGCTCACGCCTGAGAGCATGGAGCTACGTCAGTACAGTCGTAACGAACTGATCGTCTCCTTGCTTGCGCGTTGTCCCGTCGGGGAGGAGGGGAACATCGGTCGGTCACGCCTAATGGACCGTCGAGGCGATGGTGTCCCGATCATCCTGCAGGAGAGCTTGGATCTCTCGGGGCGCAGACCAGAGTACATAGTTATCGACGACAGCGAACTCAGGCTCATCATCTGGGCGGCAGCTGAGCTCAATCATCGCGACGGGGAAGCAGGAGGGCTTAGTTATGGCGATCAGTAACCAGGAGCGTGTGGGTAAGGCTCTCGAGAAGCTCAAGCAGGGACTCGCCCCCTTCGTGGATCGAGAGTTCTCGAGCCTCTACCAGGAAAAGGCCCTTGAGGAAGCGAACCAGTACATCCGCGATCCACGGCAGAAGCTGGAACAACCCTTCGCCGAGTGGGATGCGGCTGCGCTCCTGAAGCTGGTCTGGGACGCTTGGAACTCCGTGTTCCGGCAAGTGCTTGGGCAGGCCGAGCGCACCCTCGTTAGCGAGCTGCGTGAGGTAAGGAATCGTTGGGCACACCAGCAGAGCTTCTCCAGCGACGATACCTACCGGGCTCTTGATTCTGCTGCGCGGTTGCTCACTGCGGTCTCTTCGAGGGAGGCTGGAGAGGTGGAGAAGATGCGCATGGAGCTGCTCCGTGTGCGTTTCGATCAAGAAGTCCGCAACGAGAAGCGCAAGAGCGCGGGAACCGCGATTGAGAGCCAGGCCACGGGGCAACTCAAGCCGTGGCGGGAGATTGTGAGCCCTCACAAGGACGTGGCGAGTGGCCGATACCAGCAAGCCGAGTTCGCAGCAGATCTCTGGCAGGTCCATATCGGCGAGGGCGCCGATGAGTATCGCGACCCCATCGAGTTCTTCCGGCGCACCTTCCTGACGGAGAGCCTCAAGGGGATGCTGGTCGGAGCTGTGCGGCGGCTGGCGAGCGAGGGAGGAGACCCGGTCGTTCAGCTGCAGACCAACTTTGGTGGTGGCAAGACCCACTCGATGTTGGCCCTCTACCACCTCTTCTCTGGGGTGGTGCCGGGAGAGCTTCCAGGCATCGATGCCGTCCTCCAGGAGGCCGAGGTCAACGAGCTTCCCGCGGTGAAGCGTGTGGTGCTTGTGGGAAACAAGATCTCCCCGGGCAACCCCAGCATCAAGGCGGACGGCACGGTCGTGCGCACGTTCTGGGGCGAGCTCGCCTGGCAGCTTGGCGGCAAAGAGGCCTTCGAACTCCTTCGGGCTGACGACGAGAGGGCGACTAGTCCGGGCGACGTGCTTCGCACCTTGTTCAACAAATACGGGCCCTGTCTCATCCTCATCGACGAGTGGGTGGCCTACGCCCGTCAGCTCCACGACCAGAGCGACCTCCCGGCGGGCGGCTTCGAGACGCAGTTCTCTTTCGCCCAGGTGCTTACGGAGTCCGCCAAGCTCGCGAAGCACTGCTTGCTCGTGGTGAGCTTGCCGGCGTCGGACACTGCGGGCTCGCCTCACACGCAAGCGGATGACGCGGAGGTTGGGGGCGCGCGCGGTCGTGAAGCTCTCGACCGGCTGCGTAACGTGATCGGCCGCGTTGAGTCCTCTTGGCGTCCCGCGAGCGCGGAGGAGGGCTTCGAGATCGTGCGGCGGCGGCTCTTCGAGCCGATGACGGACCCGGCACAGTTCAAGGACCGGGACGTCATCGCGCGAGCCTTCGCCGACCTTTACCGCACGCAGCACCAAGAGTTCCCGCCAGAATGCCGCGACGGAGAATACGAGCGGCGCCTGAAGGCTGCGTATCCGATCCACCCTGAGATCTTCGATCGGCTCTACACGGACTGGTCGACCCTGGTGAAGTTTCAGCGCACCCGAGGTGTCCTGCGGCTGATGGCGGCGGTGATCCACAGTCTCTGGGAGAAGGGCGACCGCAACCCGCTCATCATGCCCTCGAACATCTCGATCGACGATTCAAGGGTGCAGTTCGAGCTGACGCGCTATCTGTCGGACAACTGGGTGCCCGTCATCGAAAAGGACGTCGATGGAGCAAACTCCCTACCGCTGCAGATCGACGGCAACGTGCCCAATCTCGGCAAGTTTGCTGCTTGCCGGCGTGCGGCCCGCGCGGTCTACATGGGTTCGGCCCCGACTGCCTCGGCTGCCAACCGCGGTCTTGAGGACCGGCGCATCAAGCTCGGCTGCGTCATGCCTGGCGAGTCGCCAGCGCTGTTCGGGGACGCGCTTCGGCGTCTCGCCAGTTCGGCGACCTACCTCTACCAGGACGGCCCCCGCTACTGGTATTCGACGCAGCCCACAGTCACGAAGCTGGCAGAGGATCGGGCGGAGCAGCTCAAGCGCGACCCGGATGCTGTTGCGCAGGCGCTTGACGAGCGGCTTCGTGCCGACCTGCGTCAGACAGGCGACTTCATGCGCGTTCACCCGCTGCCACAGACTGGGCAGGACGTGCCGGATGACCTGGATTGCCGCTTGGTTGTTCTCGGGATCGACCACCCCTACAGCAAGGATGCAGGTAACGCGGCCGAGACCGCGGCGAAGGCGATCCTCGAGTCGCGCGGGAATGCGCCGCGGCTCTTCCAGAACACCCTCATGTTCTTGGCTGTCGACAAAACGCGCCTGCAAGACCTCGACGAGGCTGTTCGCAAGCAACTGGCTTGGCAGTCCATCATCGAAGAGAAGGAGACCCTGAACCTCGATCCACACCAACTCAAGCAGGCGGAGTCACAGTGCAAGGCTGCCGCAAGCACGGTCACGGCGAGAATTCCTGAGGCCTACCAATGGCTGCTGATTCCGACCCAGGCGACACCACAGTCGAAGGTCGAGTGGCAAGCGTCCAGGCTCACAGGGCAGGAGGCGCTGGCGGAGCGGGCTAGCAAGAAGGTTCGTGGCGACCAGCTCTACACCAGCTTCGCAGCGACCTTGTTGAGGATGGAGATGGACCGTGTGCCTTTGTGGCGCGGAAATCACGTCTCCGTGAAGCAGATCGCTGAGGACTTCGCGCGCTATCTCTACCTCACCCGCCTGCGCAACACCGACATCCTGCTTGAGGCCATCCGCACAGGAGGGGAGACCACGTCCTGGCAAGTCGAGACCTTCGCCTTTGCAGAGAGCTACGACGAGAAGAGCGGCCGCTACCTGGGCCTTCGCACCGGCGGACGCTTCCCGGTGGCCGATGCTAACGCCCCAGGTCTCCTCGTAAGCTCCGAGGCGGCTGCGAAGCAGTTGGCAGCCGACCGCAAAGCAGCTGCGAGCGAGCCAGGCCCCACTGATCGGGGACATGGTGCCGGCGGCCCCGAGGGGCCTCCTCCCCCCCCTTCCGGAGGGGAGGAACCCGGTACAGCCCCAAGCGGCGGCGATCAGCCTCCGCCCGATGGATCGCGCGCTCCGAAGCGCTTCCACGGCAGCGTCATCCTGGATTCCTCTAGAGTCGGACGGGATGCCAGCCGCATCGCGGATGAGGTCCTCTCTCACCTCGAAGGTCTCTTGGACGCGAAGCTGCGGGTGACACTTGAGGTGGAAGCGGAGATTCCCGATGGTGCCCCAGAGAACGTCGTGCGCACCGTGACCGAGAACTGTCGCACTCTGAAGTTCAGGACCTTCGGGTTTGAACGCGAATAGCCTTGAATGCCTTGTCTGGATAGCTGTGGCGCATATCCCGGGAGCGCTACCCTGGCCAAAATCGATCCTTCTCGATCTCTTGCAGGGCTCGTTCGATCGCAAAGACCTGGGGGGATCTCTACCTAGGGAGATCTCCTGATTCCGGTCCCGGATAGCCGCGATGTGCTTGCAGTCTTCTTGCGATCTAGCGGGTCAAATCCACGCACCGGGCGGAATCCACAAGAGGGACAGCCAGGGGGCTTTGGGGGGAAGAGGATGGCACGCCCGGCGGGGCTCGAACCCACGACCTTCGGTTTAGGAAACCGACGCTCTATCCAACTGAGCTACGGGCGCACAGGAAGGGGGAGGATGCTAGCGGGGGGGGCAGGCGCCGGCCAGTCTTGCGATGGCGGGGATGGGGGGCGAGGACGCTGCGTGATCCCAGCGCCCTTCACAACTCTTGACCATATCTCGGCCCGGTCTCCTCTGGGCTCTTCTTCCTGGATGCTTTGAGATGAATCCATGCTGCTGCGCTGCGACCCAGTGACGTGGCGCTACTGCGAGGTAACGATGCCCTGCGCCACCCGCGCCCTGGTGTCCTTGTAGGAGGTGGCACGCTGTTTGCTCACGGCGCAGCCTTCCCTTTTGTTGGGCTCGGAAACCAGGTCCTTGCCCTTTTTCCCAAGGACTACTTGTGATTCCGAAGATGCTCTACTTGGTGGCGCTGCCATGGCTTTTGCTCTCCTTCGGCTGTGGCGCCTCGGCGGACGACCCGCAGTTGGAGCGCCAGAGCTATGCCGCTCAGGGGGAAGGCAAGGGGGAGAAGGCCGCAGTGCTCCCGCAGGTCGACTGCGTGACGACCGCCGTGCCTTGGCCGCGAGGTGTCCGTTATGTCGACGGCAAGCTCTACGCGCTCTCGCGCGGGATCCATCGCAGCGCCGGGGGGCCGCAGGCCAGTATCGAGGACATGGGGGGGAGCATCTTCGAGATCGACCCGAGCCTTGCGGAGCCGGCGATCAAGGGTGCGGTCCCCAGCTTGGCGCTGCAGCAGAATGCCAAGGTGCTTGCTGCCCCCGACCCCAAGGTCGTGCGCCTCTGGGATCGACGGATGCCGGCGACCCTCGATAGGCAGACCGATCGCCCCTACTGCATGCTGCTCTATGACCGGGAGTCGCAGAGCTTTTTTATCTGTGCCTACAGTGGCATCGATTTGGGGCAAAGCCCGGGCTTTCGTAAGAACGCCAGCGATGCGGTGCATCGCTATGACCTGCGCAGCCAGTCCTGGCACGTCGTGGAACAGCACGACCCGAGCGTGGTGCCGATGGCGGAGTTCGGCGAGAACGTCAGCTCGATCTACTACCCGCATCACGATCCGGCCAAGAACCCGCCGCCGCACGGCCTGGTGAATGGCCCCTGCGGCGGGATCATCGTGGGGCGTTATCTCTACGTGGGGTCGAATGACAATACGGCACTCGCCCAGTACGACCTCGCCGCGATACGCAAGGATCCAAATGCTGGCCCTCCGCCTGGGCGTTTTATCTTTGAGGGCAATAAGGGCTATGCCGAGGTCGAGGTCAAAGGTCAGGGACTGACCAAGATCATGGGGACCTGTGCTTTCGCGGTGAACGAAGGCTTCCTCTATGTCGCCTTCCGCACTACGTCACAGATCCTCCGCTTCCCCTTGCGCGAGGATGGTGGCCTGGAGCATCCTCTCGTTGCTGAGAAGATCGCGCAGTTCTCGCGCTATGTGCATGGAAAGGGTGGCAGCGCCGACATCTACGACATGTGCTTTGGTCCAGACGGGCTGCTCTATGTTTCTCCTGGCTACGACGGCGCGATCTATCGTTTCCGCCCCGATCCGAAGCGGGTTTGGGACAGCACGAAGGCTGCATACCAGCCCTTCATCGACCTGGAGCCTTTGCTCGGGACCAAGAAGTCCGGGAACATCTGCTTCGATGACAAAGGCCATCTCTACGTCTGCTCTGGGCAGGATCTGACGCCTGACAGCAAGATCCGAGGCGTGATATACCGGGTGCGGGCCCGCTGATCGCGTTTGGCTGAAGCTGCCAGACGGCGCCTTGCCGGAGCATCGCCGCGGCCAAGTCCAACTGCCGAGTTCGTGCATTGTTCCTCGCGATCGTGTGGGATCGGGGGATGAAGGCCTTTCGCTTTTTCTGGGACACCCATAAATGGGTCGGCATTGCGGCATCTCTTCTGGTGCTGCTCGTCACTAGCACCGGTTTCCTGCTCCTGGTCAAAAAGGACTTCGCCTGGATCCAGCCGCCGACGCAGCGCGGGACCGAACGCCCGCTCGAGCAGTGGCTAAACATGCAGGAACTCTGGGAAGTCGTTGCCGCCCGGAAACACCCAAGCTTCCGTAGTCTGGCGGACATTGACCGGGTCGACGTCCGCATCGGCCGCGCCCTCTATAAGGTGCGCTCGAAGCTGGATCATAGTGAGCTGCAGATCGACGCGACGGCGGGCAAGGTGCTCAGTGACGCCACGCGTAACAGTGACTGGATCGAAGCGCTACACGACGGCTCGCTGCTGGGCGCCTGGGCTCATGATTATCTCATGCCTGCATTTGCCTTCTCTTTGCTCTACTTGACCTTTAGCGGGATGTGGCTGTGGCTGGCGCCGATCCTGAAGCGCCACCGCAAGCGGCGGCGGAGGGCGAAACATGCTTGAGTCGGAATCGAAGCTACGGCGCTTCTTGGCGCATCCGATGACGATCGGAGGCCTGTGTTTTCTCCCTTTTGCTATCGGAGTGAGCCTGTGGGTGCTGCAGCAGACGCCCATTGCCTGTTATGACGAGTTCGAATATGCCAAGGCCTCGCATGGGCTGACGGAGTTATGGCGCAGCCTGTTTCATCCTGGCGCCGATGCTCCCGGGGTACTGGGGCGCTTCTATGATGCGCTGTTTGCGACGGTCAAGACTCCGCGGCCGGCCTTCCATTTTCCCGCGGCCATCATGCTGGGCCTCTGGGGGCAAGATTGGAGCCTGGACCGGGCGGTTCTCTGGGATCTGTGGATCTATGGGCCCCTGCTCTTCCTGTCTCTTGGGAGCATTCTCGCTAGGGTCCAGCTTCGCCAGCTTGCCGTCGTCCTGGCGGCATTTGCTTGCCTGCTCTGCAGTCGGGGCATGTGGGATTATTCTGCCTTACTGATGGGAGAGTTGGCGCTGACGGCAGTGCTGGCCTTGCTGGTATGGGCATGGCTGCGCCTTGTCGCTGGCGACCGAGGGCTGGACTATGCCGTGCTCGGTGTCGTATTGAGCTGGGGATTGATGACGAAGCCGGTCTTCGGCTTCTTTGCCCTGCCGATCCTCGTGCATGTGGCTTGGCATTTTTTGGCTACGCAGGTGCTCGCTGATAGAGCCCAGCGAAGCTGGGCTGAAGGCCTCAGTCGTGCCGCGCTGAGCGTCGGGCCGCCGCTGTTCACGCTCTTGGCTTTACGGAAGCGCCTGCTTGCTTCCTCTGCCGAGATCCAGCTGATGAACGAAACGATGCAGGTCTACACCAAGGACGGGGCGCAGAGCTGGATCAGCGGGTTGGTGCAAGATCTGAGTTATCCCTTGAGCTATTTGACCGAGTCGTTTTCCGTTCCGGCGCTATTGGTGCTGGTGCCGATCTGGCTGACTGCCCTTTGCTCCAAGCAGGGGCGCCGGGTCGGGCTCCTGATCCTCCCCCTCGTTCTGTGGGTGCTCTTTGTGATGCACTTCCGGAACGCGCGGGTCTTCCAGGGCTTTCTCGTGGCGCTGGTGCTGCTGGCAGCCCTGGGTGTTCAGGGCTTGCCCAGGCGTCTCCACTGGCCGGCGGGCGGGGCGGCGACCTTGGCGGCGCTGCTGATGCTCTTTGCCTCATTGGGGCCGGATTCTCTTCTGCGCGACGAAATCATGCTTTGTCGGCACTCCGAGCTGAGCCTGGATGATGAGCAGGGCTTCGAGCTCAAGACCTCTGCGATACGTGCGGCTTTGCCCAGGGTCGGAAACCAGTATGAGAGCTACCAGGTAGACGCGGTGCTCAAGTGGCTCGCTGCTGCTGACAAAGAAGCTCCGGCGCAGCCAAAGAGAGGGGCGCGGGTCTTTGTGGCCTTTGGTGGTCAGCCTCTCTGCGCTTCTGCATTTGAGTCACGGCTGCTCGAGAGCCCTGCCGTCTCTTCCAAGCCGAGCTTCGAAGAGACGGGCTATCGCTACGGTGGTTGGGGGCTACCGGGAGGAATCTCTCCGTTGTTTTTTGAGAGCGACTACGTTCTGGCGCGGGCGAAGGCGCTAGGGACGGCCAAGGAAGACAGCGAACTCTACACGCGGCTTTATGGCCGGGAGCTTTGCTCTCAGTTTTCACCGCTGCTGGCCGGCCTGAGTCTCGCGGCGAGCTTCCCACTGCCCGAAGGGGATGATCTCCGGCTTTATCGAAGAACGCGGCAAGCGACTCGCTTGGAGCTGGCTCTGCTGCTCAAGCGTGTCCATGAACAGGATCCCAATAACCCATGGAATGCACGCTGGGACGCCAAGCTGCTCGCAGCCGATTTTGCGGTAGAGCATCCTGAGCTGGCTCGGCAGGCCGCCGAGAGAATCCTCGCCCTAGCTGCCGATCCGGAGTTGGGGGCTGATTTGCCAGAGCGCTTGGCCTGGGCCCAGCATTTCCCGGATCTGCTGCAGAGCTATGCGGCAGCCTTCGTCAAAGCGAAACAGTTCTTGCAGCGATGATTGCTTAGGAGCCCAGGGGAGCGGGTCTTCTGGGGCCCTGTTTATTGGCAGAGTGGGGGGGCGAGATGCTCGCCTCCGATGCCTCGCCTTTGATCTTCGCTCCTTGAGAGCAGGGGCGCTCGCTGGCCTTTTTTGAGAAAGCATTCCACGATCCGGCTCTTTGCTCTAAGCTCCCTCGTCCGTTTCAGCCGGAGAGGCTCGAAACGAGCGCGTCGGAAGGGACGCGGCCCGGCCTCACTCCTTTGAGTCCAGGCTGAGGTAGGTGGCTCCCGCAGGCGCCTGCCACACCCGGTCCCCCCGGACCCCGCCTCCCATATCCGAAAAGTTATTCCTTCGTAAGTCCATTGGTAGGACAGTCTTGCCAGGTACGAAGGGGCGAGCCAGGACCGCGCCCGGGTCGCACACGCTGCTAAGGCAGCGCTGCAAACGCAGCCAGAGAATACGACCATGGGCTATGACCTTCGCATCACGCGATCGATCGACTGGACAAGCAACCGAGGGCAGGAAATCCCGTCCTCTGAGTGGCTGGACCTAGTCGAATCTGACCCCGAGCTTCGGCTCGATCCGGCCTACGGGCCCTTTGCTGCCCGCTTCGGCAAGAGCGCTTTCTTCGATTGGTACGAGGGCAATGTCCTGACGACCGATGCGGATTTTGCGACTGTCAGCAAGCTACTGCGCCTCGCCGAGGCGCTGTCGGGGATCGTGCAGGGCGACAACGGCGAGTTCTACGACACTGCGAACCAGTGGAGTCGGGAGCGGCCGCGCGGGCACAAGCAGCACGGCAGGGCCTGAGGCCCAGCGGGTCGGGTCTGAGGTGCACAGTACCTGAGGCCCACAGTACCTGAGGCCCACAGTACCTGAGGCCCACACCACCTTAGCCCCACGAGGGTCGGCCTGACGCTCCCCGGGCATCGCATTCATGCCGCTGGCCTAGCCCGTGAACTCTGCAGGAGCCTACGGAGAGGACGAATCGAGCGGCGCAGCTGAGAGATATTCCATGACAGAAATCCGCTTTCAGGAGCTGAAGCTCCTGGCCCCGATCCTCCGCGCCGTAGCCGCACGGGGGTACGACACGCCAACGCCGATTCAGGCGCAGGCGATTCCGCCGCTGCTCGAGGGCCGCGACTTGCTGGGAATTGCCCAGACAGGGACGGGGAAGACCGCAGCCTTCGCGCTGCCGATCCTCGACTTCCTCGGCGCAGAGCGCCGTGCGCCGCGGCCACGGCGGCCACACGCCCTGGTCCTGACGCCGACGCGAGAGCTTGCCGCCCAGGTCAGCGAGAGCTTCCAGGTCTATGGCAAGCATCTGCCGCTAAGGAGCACTGTGATCTTTGGCGGTGTCGGTCAGCTCCCCCAGGTGCGGGCGCTGGAGCGCGGGGTCGATGTCCTGGTCGCGACGCCCGGGCGCCTGCTCGATTTGATGCAGCAGAAATACGTGGACCTGCGTGATATCGAGGTCTTCGTCCTCGACGAAGCCGATCGCATGCTCGACATGGGGTTCTTGCCCGATGTGCGCCGGGTGATCGCGCGCCTGCCGAAGGATCGCCAGTCGCTGCTCTTCTCGGCGACCATGCCCAAGGAGATCGCCGACGTTGCGCATTCGGTGCTGCACGAGCCGCTGCGGGTGGAAGTCACGCCGCCGGCTACGACGGTCGAGCGCATCGACCAGCGAGTCATGCTGGTGGAGAAGAAGGACAAGAGGAAGCTCCTGCGCGAAGTCCTGGGAGATTCCTCCATCGAGCGGGTGCTGGTCTTTACTCGCACCAAATACGGCGCCGATCGCGTTGTGCGCGATCTGCGCCGGAGTGGCGAGAGCGCAGAGGCTATCCACGGCGACAAGTCTCAGCGTGCGCGCGAGCGTGCCTTGACCGGTTTTCGGAGTGGCAAGGTTCGAGCTCTGGTGGCGACCGACATTGCAGCCCGTGGTATTGATGTGAAGGGGGTCACGCACGTGATCAACTTCGACCTCCCCAACATCCCGGAGAGCTACGTCCATCGCATCGGGCGCACGGCCCGGGCGGGTGAAGATGGCATCGCCCTCTCCTTCTGTGATACCGACGAACGCGAGCATCTCTTCGCGATCGAGAAGGCTACTGGGCAGAAACTCGAGATCGTTCGGGATCATCCGCACGCCTCGGCGACACCCTTCGAGCGGCCGCAGAAGAAGGTCGGCAAACGCAGCGATGCTTCGGCCAAACGGCGGCGCAGCAAGCGTTCTGGCGCGAGTAAGCGGCGGGCGCCGAAGCGGTTCACCCAGGCGGTTTGATACTCTGAGCTGGTTGTGCCGCAGCGGACCTTTGCTTTGGCATTGGCAGCCTGTCAGGGAATGGGGTGCAGAGATGGCCTTTCTTGGCGTCTTCGCGGGCTCTGCGTTCAAGAACGCTTACTTGCGGGTCGAAGAGAACACAGGCCAGCCCCTTAGGGTGATTCCGAGGGGGCTCAGCTCTCGGAGGCCGCTTCGATGTTCGTACGACTGTGGATGACCGACAAGCCCGTTACCATGGGACCCAGGGATGGGGTCATGGATGCTCGGGATGTCATGGAAGGCTTGGGCTTCCGCCGGATCCCGGTTCTCGATGAGGAGCGGCTGGTCGGGATCGTGACCTGGGGCATGATCGAACGTCTGCCGGCATGGGACATCGACCTAAGCCTCGGGCAGGTCATGCATCCCGATCCGATCACCATCGACCCCTATGCGCCGCTTGACCGTGCTGTGCAGCTGATGAAGCAGCACAAGGTCGGTGCCCTGCCCGTCGTCTCGAAGGGCAAGCTCGTGGGGATCTTGACCGAGTCGAACATCTTCGAGGCCGTGCGCCGGATCATCGAGGCGGATACCACCTCGGCGAGCTTTGTCTGTTTCGACATGCCGGACAGCCCCGGCTGCGTGCCGAGGGTCAGCCAGTTCATCGAGAGCTTTGGCCTCGAGATTCGCAGCTTTGTGACCCACAGGCGTGCGGTGGATGTGGCCCGGCGCATCGTGGCGATGCGGGTCGAAGGCTGCAATGTTCCGGTCCTCATCGAAGCGCTGTGGAAGAAACGCTATCGCGTGCTGCACGTTGGGACGCAGTCGGAAGCCGAACCGAGCGAGGCCTGATTGGGGGGCCCCAGTAGGTCTGCGGTGAAAAAGCCGCGCCGCGGCCCCCTCCTCGGCACCACGAAGTCGTAACGAATCCCTCGCCTCGCCCGCGCTGTCTGACGCCAAGGGGAGGAATCTGGCTGCATTCCTGAGCGGCTTTCTCCCTCCTTCCCCTGATAGCATCGGGGCATGCCACGCCGCCGCTTCTGGTTCTGCTGCCTCGGGCTCGTCCTCCTCGGTCTCGCCGTGCATTGGCCCGGCGGTATCGGCTTCAAGAGCGATGACTATCCGGCCATTGCCTACGCGGGTGATTTCAGCCGGGTCCTGCACGACTTTGTCGGACGCCAGTACGACCTGCGCTTCCTCGTGCTCTATCGGCCGTTGATCACGTTTTCGCTCTGGGTCGATTACCAGCTCTTTGGGATTGAGCCCTTTGGCTATCTATTGCTGAACGTCTTGGCCTTCCTTGGCAGCGTGCTCGTCCTTGCCTGCTGCCTGCGGCTATTGGCTGGCGAGGCGCGAGGATCGCTGCTCGGTCTCTTGCTCGGGCTGCTGTGGATCCTGCATCCGGTGCTGCCGGTCTCGCTGCAGTGGGTGGTTGGGCGGGTCGACACCCATGTCGGACTGCTCATTTTGCTGGCCTGTTTCTTCCATCTACGGGCGAGGCGTGGCGCAGCCGCTTGGCCGCTATGGCTCTGCACCGTGCTGGCGCTGATGAGCAAAGAGTCGGCGTTTGGCTTGCCGCTGCTCTTGCTGGGGCTGGACTTCCTCGATGAGCGTGGCGAAGGCCGGGGGCTCTCGATACTGGGGCGAAGGCTCCAGGCGCTACCGCTGCTCTCGCTTCTTCCTCTGGTGCTGCTCTGGCGCCTGTGGGTGTTAGGGACCGTCGTTGGAGGATACTCCTTTCAGGCCGCTGCCGGCTTTGCTCCGATCCCCATCCTGCGAGGGCTTTGGGACCTCGTTTGCGCCAGTGTCACCACTGGGGATGCCTTCGGCGGACTTGCGAGGATCCTCGCATTCTTGTGGCTTGGCGTGAGTCTCGTGCTCTTCCTCTTCGCTGGGCGAAGGCTGCGCTGGAACCGCCTCCTCGGGCTCCTCGTTTTGGCGGCGGGTCTCTACGGTCCCTTGGCCCAGGCGCTGCCTTCGATGATCGGAGTGCAGGCGCCGCGGCTTGGCTACCTCGCGGTGCTACTGCCGCTCGCGGGCATGCTTTCTCTCCTCCTCATGCTGTGGGGGGTGAGAAACGGGTGGTGGTTCGGCCTCCTGGCCATGGCTCTATTGGCGCTATTACCGTTTCAGCTGGCAAGGCAGATGGACGAGCTTGCCGGGCACGATCGTTTTAATCGCTCCCTCGTCGCCAGTAGTCGTGCCGTGGCTAGCGCCCTGCCTGCCGGGGTCCCGGTCGTTCTTGCCGGAGATGCGGAGCGGGCGAACCATCCGCAGCGCTTTCTTTGGGGGCTGGGCTCGCTGCTCAAGCTGCCGTTCCATTCGGCTGCACGCGAGGTCGTGAGCCTGCGCAAGCTGCATGAGCATGCTCTCGCGGTCTCGATCGACCAGCTCGGCCTTCCCTGCTTCGTTCGGGTCAGCGAGGAAGGTTGCCAAGTTGTTAGCCTCGACGAGGGGGACTTGCCCCTCGAAGTCGAGCCCTTCGGCTTCGATGGGAGGATGAGCAAGGGGCTGATGAAGACCGTCTCCGAGTCGCCTGAGACGGTGGGCTATGAGGTCGGGGAAGGCTGGGATGGCCGGGTGCAGGTCCTCAGTTCGCTCGGCTCCTGCACGCTGAAACTAGGGCAGCCGGGCCAGCGGCGCTTCACTCTCCTCCAGGTCTTGGGCGCCAATGTGACCTGGCAGCACAGTGCTTCGCCGCTGCCGGCCTATTTGTTGCTCTGGAATGCCGGGGATCTCAGTCGTTCTTCGCCTATGTATCTCTGCTGGCGAGAACGGAAGGGGCTCCGCATGGCACGGCTTTGGTTCGAAGAGAGTTTTCTCCAAGAGATCTACGAGGGGGCGAAGTGAGGCTCTCAGCCCCGGGGCTACTTTGTTGTGTGAGTCTCGCGGTCTTGGCTGCTGCGTCGAGAGCTCAGGATCCTCAGATCCGTTTTGAAGCGCTCAGGCCCCTAGAAACGGAGCTGCCGCGTTTGCCAGGCCAGCGCCCTGGCTTCTTTGCCGGGGTCTTGCCGCCGGAGGATCTCCAGGTCGAGGGGGAGCAGAGTCGGAGCCTCCGGCTGCAGCGGCATTTTGCCTTTGGGCATGAAGTGCGGCGGGTGCGCGGCTTCCGTGTGCCGGGAAGCGCGGCGCTCGTGCTTGTTGCCGGTGGTGTGCGCAGTGAGCTTTCGCTGCACTTGCTGCGCCGGGATGGGCTGCGGCGCTCGCTTCGTTTCCGAGGAGCTCGACTGCTGCGAGGTTTTGAGCGGCCCATTGTCGACTCTCGCGCCGAGCTCTGCGCGCTGTTGACCCAGCGTGAGGGGCGTGTCTGGCTGCGGGTCTACGCCTTGGATCCCTTGTCGCCGCTGATGCTCTTTGAGCGAGAGCTGAGTGGGGCTCCGGAGCGCTTTGCCCTTGAGTTGATTCCTGGCAGTGCCCGCATTTCGGTTCGAGCGCCTGGGGTGCGGATGCGGGCCCCGGGTCAGTTGAGCTTCGAGGCAGCGCCGGGGCACCTTGGTTTCTTGCATCCGCGTGCGCGTTGCCCAGTTCCCAGTCGCCTGCTGCTCGACTTTGGTCGGATCGAGGTGGGGACGTCGGTTAGCCGCAGCTTGGAGCTGCGTAATCCGGGTGAGCTGGCGCTGCAGCTGGCCTGGCAGATTCCCCAGCACAACAAGTGGTCGTTGACGGCGAAGCCCAGCGTGCTGCGCCTAGCTCCTCAAGCTCGGGGGCAGCAGGGCTTTGTGCTAGGAATCGCTTCGGAGCCGGGACGGGTGGAGTTGCGCCTGCCGCTCCGAGATACCAGTCGGGAAGGAGAGCCCCTGCTGGAGCTGGTTGTGCGGGCCGAAGCCTTCGTTCGCGAGGATGCGGATCCTCCCTCGATCGATGTGAGCAAGGTTCAGCTGACGCTCCAGAGCGCTCGGTCGATTCGGGTTCGGGGTCGGGCTGGTGCGGTTCGGGATATGAGTCCTCCGGTGCGGGTGCGCGGAGCGCCCAAGCTTGAGGCCGTGGTTGCGGGTGATGGCAGTTTTGAATTGCTGGTGCCGCGTGCGGTCCATGGGCGCGTCGTCCTGACTGCAGAGGATGCTCATGGGCACCAGAGTCGACCGGTCTTTGTGGGGCGGGTGCGTGATGAGCAGCCCCCAGAGCTGCATTCGGAGAGGATCCGTCTCAGCGCCCTGTCCGGGATGGATCTCTGGATCAGGGGGCGCGCCGGGGCGCTGCGGGATTTGTCGCCGCCGCTACAGCTGAGCCTGCTTTGCAACGGCAAGGAGTCTCGCCTTCCCGAGAGGCCGGAGATGGACGGTAGCTTCGTGGCCCGGGCTCGTTCCCGGCCTGGGGATGAGCTGGTCCTGAGGGTCTATGACTCTGCCGTGCCCCGGCGCCACAGCGATCTGAATCTTGGGCGGGCGCTGCCCTTTCTACGGGCCCAGGGCGGGATGCTTCACTTGCACGGCCACCCGCACGCGCGTTTTCGGCTGGAGTCCTACACCGGTGAGAGTGAGGGCGCGGCCCCGGTGCTTTTGGCCCGGCTCCAGGGGCGCTTCGATGCCAAGGGCCGGGCGAGGCTCGCACGCCCCAGGCTTCGTGGCGGCGTGCAGCTGCTGCTGGAAATGGAAGACCGCAGCAGCGGACGCTTCGGCGCGGTGTCCCTGCCGGTTCCCAGGTAGGGATCCCCTCATTAATCGGCCATATTTTGCCGATAGATGGCGGTGGAGCGCTCAAGTGGCCAAATGATACCTCTTGCGCTCTCGGCCTAAGGGGGCTAGCTTTGCCTCTTGATCTCAAGAGGTCATCTTTGACCCTTTGGCTGAGTTTTTGATCCTAGTCGGCATCTTGTGGCCCTTAGTCCTGATATGTCAACGTCGAGGCAAGTAGCTTTGGAGATGGGGCGACGCCTGGCGCGCCTGCGCCTGGCTCGGAACGTGACCCAGGTCGCTCTTGCTGAGAAGGCTGGCATCGCTGTGCGCACCCTGCGTCGTCTTGAGGCTGGGGAGTCCTCCAGTTTGGACAGCTTCCTTCGGGTGGCTACGGCGCTGGGACTCGAGGAGGCGCTGCTCTCTGCCCTGCCCGAAGGCGAGATTCGGCCTATCGAACGCGTTTCGAAGCGGGGGGGCGAGCGCCGGAGGGCGAGTTCGTCTTCGGAGGTCGCCAAGAACACAGCATGGACATGGGGTGACGAGCTCGATGACTGATGCGAGTGTGATCTTATGGGGGCGGCGCATCGGCGCCGTGAGCTGGGATAGGGCACGCGGGCTCGGCGTTTTTCAGTACGATCCGGCATTCGTGGGCGCGGGTATCGAGCTGGCACCCTTGATGATGCCGGTTCGAGAGGCGCCCTATGAGTTCCCGGATCTAGCGAGGGGGAGCTTCAAGGGGCTGCCGGGCATGCTGGCCGATGCGCTTCCGGACAAGTTCGGCACGCGCTTGATCGATGCCTGGCTTGCGGAGACCGGCCGCAGTGCGGAGCGCTTTAGCCCGGTCGACCGGCTTTGCTACATAGGCAAGCGCGGGATCGGGGCTTTGGAGTTTGAGCCGCGGCTCCGTAGCACTACTCGGTCGAAGAGGCTGGAAGTCGTCGACTTGCTGCGGTTGGCCAACCGGGTGATGGACGAACGTGCGAGCCTTGTCGGCCGACTCGGTGGCGAAGACGACGAGGAGGCGCTGGAAGACATCTTGAGTGTTGGGAGTTCGGCGGGCGGTGCCCGCGCCAAGGCGGTGCTCGCCTGGAACCGGGAGACGGGTGAGTTTCGCTCCGGGCAAGTCCCTGTTGACGAGGGCTATGAGCACTGGCTCCTGAAGTTCGATGGCGTGTCGAATAACCGCGACAAGGAACTCGCCGACCCGCAGGGCTTTGGAAAGATCGAATACGCCTACTACTTGATGGCGACGCAGGCGGGCATCGACATGTCGGAGTGTCGGCTTCACCACGAGGGCGGGCGCAGTCATTTCATGACCCGTCGATTCGATCGAGATCGGCGGGGGCGCAAAATTCACATGCAATCGCTCGCAGCGATGCAGCACTTCGACTTCAACGACCCGAGTTCCTATTCCTACGAGCAGGCGGTCCTGACGATTCGGGCGCTTGGGCTGGGGATGGACGTTGTCGAGCAGCAGTACAAGCGTGCGGTTTTCAACGTCGTGGCCCGTAACCAGGATGACCACGTCAAAAACCTCTCCTTCTTGATGGATAAGTCGGGTTCGTGGCAGCTAGCGCCGGCCTATGACCTGGCCTACTCCTACAATCCCACTGGCGCCTGGACGCGCGATCACCAGATGAGCTTGGCGGGGAAGCGGAACGACTTCAGCCCAGAGGACCTTCTGGTCTTTGCCGAGAATGCGGGGCTAAAAACCGCCAGGGCCAAGCAGGTGGTCGATGAGGTCATGGACGCCGTCCAGAACTGGCCAGGGCACGCGCAGGAGGCTGGGGTAGAGCCCGGGGATCTGGCGAGGATCCAGAAGACCTTTCGCATGGGGCTGGCCGGCAAGTAGCCGAGTCGAACTGCGCCCCTCGCTCGGTCCCTCGGCCCGGGCTTACTCTCCAGCCAGTGAGACCCTGGGGTCCAGGTCCGGGTGGGCGAGGCAGAGCATGAGCTTTGCCGTTGCGGCTTCGGGGCTCATGCGCGCGGCCGGGATGATGCCGAGGTCGAGGAGTTCCTGGCCGGTCTTGTAGAGACCGGGGTAGAGGGGCCCCGAGCGACACTGGGTGATCAAAAAGATCAGGACGCCGGCTTCCTGCTCGCGGGCCAACCAGTCGAGCCAGCGGCGATCGAGGCTGGGAACATTGCCGGTGCCGAAGGCCTCGATGACCAGGCCGCGCACTCCCCGCTGGTGTGGACGGCCTAGCAGTTCCTGCGGATCGTTCCCTGGCACGATCGGCAGACGCAGGACCCGCGGATCGAAGCTGAAGCGGGCCTGGTAGGGGCCCGGATTCTTCAGGAGGGCATCTTCGTTCCACTCCAGGTCGATGCCCAGCTCTGCTAGCGGCGGATGCCCGACCGAATGGAAGGCGTCATAGTGCGAGCTGTGCACTTTGCGCGCGCGGTTGCCACGCAAGAGATCGTGCCCGAAGCAGATCGCGACCTCGCGCAGCTTCCCGGAGACGGCGCAGGCAACGCTGTTGAGGAGGTTACTCTTGGCGTCGGTGCGCATGGCCCGCAGCGGCAGCTGCGAACCGGTGAAGACCACCGGCTTGCCAAAGCCTGCCAGCGCCAGGGAAAGGGCCGCGGCGCTATAGGCCATCGTGTCGGTGCCGTGGACGATGACGAAGGCGTCGTAGGACTCGCGCTCGGCATCGAGGCGCCGGCTCATCTGGCTCCACTGCTCTGGCCCGATGTTGGCAGAATCGAGATTGAAGAGGATCTCGGTTTGGATGGAGGCCAGCTCTTGGAGCTCGGGTACGACGCTGACGAGGTCCTCGAGATACTCGCCAGGCTCCAGCCCACTGGGGAAGCGGCGGGCTGGGTCCATGCCCAAGGTGCCCCCGCTATGCAGGATCAAAACCGATGCTGCATTCGAGGGGGACCTTGGATGCGTGGGCATGGCAGCCCTCCGTGCTCGACTCAGAAGACTTCTTCGGGAGCCTTCGAGTAGTGTGCGAGGACGATTTTGAAGTCGCCGCTCATGCGCACGATGACCAGGGATGCGACCCCAGTCGTCGATTGCTCGCGCCCACCGGGGTCGACGGCATCGAGCTTGAACTGAGCTACAACAGTGAAGGTCTCATCACCGTGCCCGTGGATCTGGGGCTCCTTGAACGCGAGCTGCTCGCTTTCGAGGTAGCGGAACTCCTGATCGATGACTTCTTCGTGGGCTCCCCAGCCGTGGTCGATCCGGCCGGTTATGTCAACGTGGACGAAGGCTCGGTTCGTCCAGAAGTGGCCACGGTAGGCCTTGATGTCGCGGGCGCTCAGCGATTGCCGGAGCGAGCGGAGGAAGGCTTCGATCTCGCGAACGATGGCGGCGCTCATCCTGGACCTTTGCTTCTCGAATCATGGGTCTCGGCTGAGACCCTGGTTGCGAATCAAAATGGGTGCCCGGATAGGGACGCTAGCGCCCGGGCAAGGACCTCAGTCCTGCACCCGAGCGCGCGCCCGGGTGCCCTGAAGGGGGATCTGGTGGCTTGAGTTAGCGGCGGCCAAGCTTTCGGTAGAAGGGATACTTCGACCGGTCGTAGCGGAGCCTGCCATTTACGATCGCCAGATCCACGAAGGTCTCATAGTGGAGCGGATCGCCGCTCAGGATCAAGAGGTCGGCATCTTTGCCGGGCTCAAGAGAGCCGATTCGATCGTCGACGCCCAAAAGTTTGGCGGCACCTAGGGTCAGCGTCGCCAGGCCCTGCTCGTCGGTCAGGCCTCCGCGAACGGCAAATGCGGCATCGGCGAAGGGGGTATTGAGGTCATTGCCGAGGATTCCGCCGTTGCCAACGGAGGCTCCGCCAAAGCGGCTCGGTTGCACCGCGACCGCGACGGTGATTCCGGCGTCGCTGAGTATCTTGGCGTTTTGGATGGTGGCGCCGTTGGGCTGGCTCTGCGTCGGGTCTGGGGGAACGTATTCCCGCGGGTAAACGATGCAGGCGCTTCCGGTCTCGGCGATCTCGTCAGCGATGCACCAGGCCTCGGTGCAGCCGGAGATCGTCGCCGGGACTCCGAGCAAGCGGGCGATGTTGAGAGCGGCCCGGATGTCCTTGGTCCTGCCGCGGCAGCTAAGGCGCAGGCGGGTGTCGCCGCGGATCACGTCGATCAGGGGCTTGAGCTTCTTGTCGAGCTTGGGAGCCTTGGCGCTCTTGTCTCCGGCTTCCACCCTGCGGTCGAAGTCCTTTTTGGCCGCGATGTACTTCTTCGCCTTCTCGACGAAGCCTTCGAACTTGTGCCGGTTCGCGGGCGAGAGCGGGACCCACATCGAGACCATGATGCCCTCGCGCAGGATGACATCCTTGAGGTCGCCGGGCTGGAGCTTGATCACCGCGGCTTTGCCGCTGGGCATGCTGCTGCCGCTACCCGAGTTGAAGAGGTAGCTGGTGATGCCGGCCGCGAGCGCTCGCGGGATGGAGTCGGCGAAGGGATCGATTCCATCGGCGAGTTTGCCGGAGCTGGTTTGGAGCCCGAGATTGGAAGCGTTCAGGGCGAGGAAGCCGGGGGTGATGTGCTTGCCCGAGACGTCGACCTTCTTGCACCCCTTGGGGATTTTGATGTCGACGCCGATCTTCTCGATCTTGGAGCCGTGGGTCAGGACGGTGCCGTTGCGCAGCACCTGTCCATTGCCGACGTGGATCACGGCGCCGACATAGGCGACGCGGGGCAGCTGTTCTTTCTTCTTGGCCGCTTCCGGTTTCTTGGCTTTGGGGGCCTCGGCGCTGCTGCGCTTGAGCGTTGGTTTCTTGCTGGTCGGGACTTGGGCCTTGAGCATGCCGCTGCTCAGGGTGAGCAGGGCGAGGCTGAGGGCGAATGAGAGGGGCTTCACTGGCTCTTCTCCTTGTTGCGGCGCAGCGTGACCTCGCGCCCCTCGAAGAGGACGTGTTGGCGCTGGGCGGCCGGGCTGAAGGGGTCGCGGTCGAAGTGGATCAGGTTGGCGTCTTTGCCGGCTTCGATGCTGCCGACGCGCTTGTCGATGCCCAGCCACTTGGCCGGCACCGAGCTCATGCTGGCGATCAGGTGGACGGGGCGGTGCCCGGCTTGAACCAGCTGTCCGAGCTTGAACCAGAAGGGTGCTTCCTGCCGATCTCCACCGGGAAAGATCATGAGTTCGTGACCACGTTTGCGCATCTCGCCGAGGAGGTCGTAGTAGATCGCGGTGAAGGGTTTGTAGGCGAGTTCTGGGGGAAGTAGCAGTGGCGCCGGGCCAGGCTTCTTCTTGGACGCCTTCAGGACACGATCAATGGTCTTGGTGGCGCCTCGCTGAAAGGGGTAGAAGATCGTGAGCGCGAGTTCCACATCGCGCAGAGCGTCTTGAGCGTGGAGCAAGGTGGTCGCCCCGTTCACCGAGAGCACGATCTTGCGCTTGCCCTCAAGAACGTCGGCCAAGATGGCTATGCGAGGATCCTCTTTTTTCGGGGCCGGCTTTTTGGCTGGGGCCTTGGGCGCCGGCTTCTTCGCCGCTGGCTTGGGCTGAGCTTTGGGGCTCGGCTTGGGGGCCGGCTTGGGGGCCGGCTTCTTGGCCTCCTTTTTCGCTGGGGTCGGCTTCGCTGTCGGCTTAGCTGCCGGCTTGGCCGCTGGTTTCGGTGTGGGCTTCGCTGCGGCCTTGGGCTTCTTGCGCTCTGCGATCAGCTTCTTGGCTTTGTCGAAGTTGGCGCGGAGCATGCTCTTAGCTGCGCTGCCGATCCCCGCTCCCATCCAAAGGTAGCTATCGTCCTTGAGGATCATGTCCTTGGGCTTGCCGCCCGGGCGCACGATCGCGGCCTGGCCGGGGAAACCGATGCCGTTGGGCCTGACCGCGACGGTGGTGATGCCCCAGCGGAGCATCTTCGCCCAATCGGCACTGAGTGGGTCGATCTTGCTGGCGACCTTGCTTGTCGGGGCAAACTGCGCTTTGCCGCCGCCGGGTCGGCCATTGCCGCGGAGGCGGAAACGGCGGCCCTGGATGACGATGAATTGTTGGCCGCCGCCAGCGCTGCTGCCGCCCTTGATCCCGGCCCGTGATGCCGGGTGGATCAAGCCGGGTAGGAGCACGCCGCCCTCGATGCGTTCGTAGGAGGCTGGGACTTCGAGGTCCTTGCCGATCTTTTCGAAGCATCCTCCCGAGATCAGCACGGTGACCCCTTGGAGTACGGCGTTCTTGCCCTTCTTGCCGGTGTAGACCTTGCAGTTGACGAAGGCGTAGCTCTTCGTCTTGCCCAGAATTTCCTGGGCGGGGCTCTTCTCGGCGAAGGGGGAGGCCACCTTTTGTGCCAGCGCTGGTGTTGCGAGGAGGGAGAGAGCTAGGGCCAGTTTGGCCCCATGGTAGGTATTTCTTTGCATCAGGATTCTCCCTCGCTCAGTAGCGGCGGCTCTTGGGGTCTGCATCGTGGTCGACGTAGAAGCAGCCGTTGACCATGACTCGGCGCACATGGCAGCGTGGATCTAGGGGGTCACCGGTCCAGACCACGAGATCGGCATCCTTGCCGGCCTCGATGCTGCCGACCCGGTGTTCGATGCCGATGAAGCGGGCGGGGTTGAGGGTCAGTCCCCGGAGCGCCCAGCGTGCAGGCAAGCCGAGGCGCACGGCCATGGCCGCCTGTAGGGGCAGCTGCTCCAACGGCACGACCGGCGAGTCGGTGTTGATGGCGATGCCGAACTCGCCGACCCCGACGACAGGCTTGTCGCCGCCGAGAAAGCCGCCGCGTGCCCAGTAGCTGGCCAGGCCGCGCATCTCACCGGTGACGTTGTCGAGCATGAACTGACGTGGGCCGAGGCAGATGGGCACGCCACGCTTGGTCGCTTCGCCCGCTAGGCGATAGGCGTTGAAGGTGCCGTGATCGACGAAGATCCAGAGCCCAAACTCATCTCGCAGCTGGCGCATCGTCTGCAGGCAGACCTGGTACACCTGCGTGTGCACGCTGATCGGATACTCGCAGCGGAAGAGGCCGCGCAGATACTCGAGGCTCGGGTCGAGTTCGGGCTTCTGGCGCTTGCCGGCGTAGTAGTCCTCCCACTTCAGGTAGTACTTGCGCGCGCGGTTGAGGGTGGCGCGCAGGCCCCAGTTCATCCCGGTGCGACCAAAGCCCATGTCGCCACTGCGGCGCTCGGGGTTGCCGGCCTGGGCCACCTTGAGGCTGCCGGGGAAGCGGATCAGCGCCTCTTCCGCGCTCCGGCCTGCGGTTTTGGTCAGGGTGCCGAAGCCGCTCATATTGGTGCCCGAGCCTGGGATGTAGAGCAGGCTGGTGACGCCGCCGAGCAGGGCACGCGCCATCAGATCGTGGTGCATGCCGACCAGGTCCAGGGTTCGGAGTTCCGGATTGGTCTGGTGGACCATGTCGTTGAGGTCCCAGGTCTTGCCGGCGATGTGCGAGTGCAGGTCGATGAAGCCCGGCAAGAGCCAGCCATCACCCACGTCGACTTTCTCGAAGCCTTCGGGCACCTCGACATGGCCGCGCTTGCCAACCGCGATGATCTTGCCCTTAGAAATCAGCACCACGCCGTCGTGAATCGGGGCGGTCGCGATCGGCAGGATCTTGTGGGCATAGATGGCGTAGTCGGGGGACTCGAACTCGGTCGGGCCCCACTTCGCGACCTTGTGCTGGTCGATGGCGGGGCGGCGGCCGTAGTTGACGCGGAAGCTCTTGACGCCGAGGTCGAGGAGCCGGTCTTTTGGATCCTCATCCGGAAGATCGATGTTTTTGGGGAGCTTGCTGGGGTTCTGTGCCGGCAGAGCGACCGGCGGCAGGAAAAACGCCGCCAAAGTCGCCAAAGCGAGCATGCTCTCGAAGGGTCGATGGGTCTTCATCACTTCAGCTCCTCGAGGGCGGCGCGGATGTCCTGCCACGTGCCCGTTTTCTGTTTGCCATGGATCCAGACGCCGAGCACCCGGCTCTGTAGGTCGAAGGGGTCGCCGTCGAGCAGCACGAAGTCGGCGCTCTTGCCGAACTCGAGGCTGCCGATCTCCGAGTCGACACCGAAGTGCCGCGCCGGGTTCGAACTCAGCATTCGCAGCGCCAGACGTGGGTCGAGGCCCCCTGCGACGGCCCAAGCTGCATGGGTTGGCAGCAGCATCGTGCCGGTTTGGGCTCGGCTCACCAGGATCGGGTCAAAGCCGGCGTTGGCGTGCTTCTGCTCGGCCAAGTACTGCGGCAGCATCACCTGGATCTTGCCCTTGCGGTAGAGGATGTCCTCTACGGTGAAGAGCAGGCCGATGCGGCAGCCGCTCGGGAGCTGCAGTGGCTGCTTGGCGATCTCGACCCAGCCGGAGATGCTGCTGGCACTGAGGACCAGGCGGAGCTTGCTCTTGACGACGATGGCGTTGATCGCCGCCTGTGCGGCCGCGCGTCCATTGAAATGGACGACGAGAGGAATCTCTCGACGCAGGACTGGGCCGAAGGGCTCCAGGGCATGGTTGAGCTTCTTCTTTGGCTGCGTCTTGGTCGCGGGCTTGGCGCTTGGCGCTGCCTTCGAACTGGCGTCCTGCTTGGTGAGCTCGAAGCTCGCCTTCCCTGGGCCGCCGGTGACCTTGCCGCTCATCGTCTTGCCGCTGACCTTCGCCGTGAAGGTGAGTTTGCCGGCGTTGGGCACGGTGGCGGTGAAGCTCAGGGTCGGCGGTTTCCAGCTGCCCTGGATCGGGACGGGGCTGGGGAGGAGCGGGATGCGGAACTTGCCAGAGACATGGCTGCCCTTGAGCTCCAGGGTCACCTGCACCGGGAGGGGGTGGGGAGCGGGGCCGATCAGCTTTCCGCTCCAGTTGCCGCTGATCGGGTCAGCGGCCTTGCTGGGCTGCTTTTGCTGGGAAGCTTTCTCTTTCTTGACCAGCGGCTTTGCCGGGGCGTTCTTGGCGGCAAAGTACTTCTTGGCCCCGGCGATGGCGGCCAAGATTTGCTTTTCACCGGCGGCGCCACCGCGGGTGACGGTCATGCGCAGTCCGGCCAGCTCTCGCACATAGAAGTGCTCGGCGTCGCCGCTGGTATGAACGGCGGCGACACGCGGTCCGAGTGGCCCGCCGCTATCGGGGGTGACGAAGACGCTGGTGACGCCGGCTTTGCGCGCGAGCTCGAAGCTCGCATCCTCGGCTTCGAGGGCCTTGGCGACGTCAATGTCGCTCTTGGCCTTGATCGTTGCCGGGCGGCCAGCGAGGCCGACCGTGGCGTCGAGGTGGAGGCCGAGCTTGCTGGAGGCATCGATGAAACCTGGCGTCAGTACGGCGCGCGGCGCTTCATACAAGCTGCAGCCAGGAGGCAGAGCAGCATGGCTGCCAGCGTCGTAGATGCGGCCGTTCTTGACCACGATCAGGGCGTTCTTCTCTTCGCTGCCATCGCCTCGGAGCAGACGACCGACGCGGATGGCGTAGGTGCTGGCTTGCTCCTTACTCTCGTGAACGGTCTTGCCGTCGATGAGCACGCGGGTGATGCGGCTGCGGGCATCGAAGGGGGAGCCGGTCAGCACCACCATGTCGGCGTCCTTGCCGACTTCGATGCTGCCGACACGCTGATCGACACCGAGGGCCTTGGCGGCTTCGGAGCTGATCGCGGCGAGGGCCTTGCTGCGCGGCATGCCGAAGCGAGAGGCCAGTCCAGCGAGCATGCGCAGGGAGGGAAGATCCTCTTCGTCGCTCGGTGCCAGCACGACCGGCACGCCGGCGCGGGCGAGCTTGCCGGCCTGAGTGGGGCTGGCCAGGCGTAGGCGAGGATCCTCCGGGTCGTAGTCTCCCTCTAGGGTGCGTCCCAGACGCAGAGCCATAGGGGTTACAACAGGGATGCTGCCGGTAGCCAGCCGCTTGGCGACGCGGTCCGCTTCCTTGGGAAGCTCAAGGATGACCTTGAGGCCCAAGCGTTTGGCGAAGTCGAGGCCGTGAACGATGTCGGCAGCCGTGCTCGCGCGCAGGCGCACGGGCAGCTTGCCGGCCATTGCTGCCCGCAGCGGGGCGAGGCGATAACGCTGCTCGGCTGGGCCGAGGCCGCCGTATACGAGGCGGGTGTCGCGGGCCTCGGCGAAGGCTGCCTCTAGCACGTCGATCTGGCTGGCCCGGGTACTGCCGAGCTGCCGCCGCGCCGGCTTCAGCGGGTTGTCGCTGGTCGGCGACATCACCGGCTCATAGACGCTGGGGATTTGGTTGCGGGAGCTGGCGTTCAGCGTGAGTACAAGGGCTGCGTCCATGCGGAGCAGGCGCGACTCGGGGCTAGTTCCTCCGGTCTTGACCACGGAGCCGATACCGGGCATTAGCCTCTGCTTGCCGGGGCTCAGATAGAGGGTGGTGATGCCCGACTTGATGAGCTTGTCGTCGTTCTTTAGGAGTTCGTAGTTTTCTCCGGCGCGGATGTCGGGGCTGAGGTTGTAGGACCCGTTTTTGGCAACGCGCTCGCTGAAGGCTGCGACGAAGCCGGGGACGATGCTGCGGCCGCGCAGGTCGAGGAGCTTCTGGGCTCCGAAGCTGTCGTTGGGCTTGGCAGGGTCGTCGCTTGCGATCTTGGTGATCTTGCCGCCTTGGACGGCGATCAGGACCTTGTGCAGAACCTGGCCGTTGCCGACGTGCACGGTGCCCGCGCGGATCAGCAGCGACTCCTTGCTGCTGTCTTGGCCGATGGCGGGCGCGGCTGCAGTGAGCAGCAGCGCCAGGGCAAAAGCGGTGGACTTCATCGGCTCTGCTTCCTCCCCTTGCCATCCTTGGGCTCGCGAAGACGCTCGCCGCTGAGCTCGCGCAGTCGCCGGTCCTTGCTGCGGTCGTAGGCGATTTGCCCTTCGAGGATGAGGTACTTGACCAGCGACTCGGGCTCGAAGAGGGGGGCGCTCAAAACCTGGATATTGGCGTCGAAGCCGGGAGCGAGACGGCCCACGCGCTTGCCGAGGCCGAGGATGCTCGCGGGCATCGAGGTGAACATTTCGATAGCGACTGCTTCGGGGATTCCATGGCGAACGCAGGTCGCGACCTGCCACCAGGGATAGAGCCCTGCCGGGTTGGAGCTGCTGCCGCCACGGCGTCCGCTCATTCCTGAAACCCGGGAAGTGATCGCGAACTTGAGGCCGGCGTCGTAGAGGACCTTGGCCGGGCAGATGATCTCTTCGCGGCCGCTCTCCTCGTCCTTCTTGAGGATCTCCAGCTCGCTGTCCAAGACCAGCGGGATCCCGCGGGCCAGCTTCAGCAGATCGACGGCCTTGTAGCACTGGGCGCCGAGCACCAGGACGGCAGGGAAGCGGTAGCGCTTGATGATGCGCAGCGCCGGCAGGATCTCTGAGGGGCCGGGCACGTAGATGTAGGCGGTGTGCTTACCCGCGAGCAGGTCGAGCAGAGGCTTTTGGACCTCCTGGATCTCTTCGCTGAAGGACTCCGCCGTCGTGGCACCATTGGCCTTGTCCTCGGCGAACTCCTTCTTGCGCCGCTCGTAGCCCTTCTTGTAGGCGATGGCGTCATCGAGAGCTTTCTCCACGGCAGCGATCTGGGCGCTGCGGCTGCCTTGGCGCGGGGCGAGGGAGAACTTGAGGCCGGCCTGGCTGATGACCGCCATCTCCTCGGGGCTGGCGCCGAAGGGCCGCACGACCATGCCGAAGCCGGCGACGACGGTGCGGTTGCCGGGGAGGACATGCACGGTGCCTACGCCGTGACGGCGCAGGAACTCAAAGTTGGGGCTTGAGGGGTCGATCGAGTCGGCGACGGTGAGCTGAGGCGTCACCGGCATGTTCTCGTTGCCCTGGTCCATGCCGCCGGGGTAGTGCGCGTGCACCCAGGACGGGAGGATGCTGTCGCACTCGATGACTCGGGCGTTCCAGTCCTCTTCGAGCTTCTGCCCGATCTTTTTGATCTTGCCGTCCTCGACCAAGATGACGGCGTTTTTCATGGTCTTGCCGCGGCCCAGGTAGGCGTTCTTGGCCTTGATCACGAGAGTCTCGCGTGCGACGAGCGTGGAAGGCAGGAGGGCGGCGAAGGCGAGAAGGCTCAGGCTCTTCCCCAGCTTCGAGCTCAGGAACTTCGGGGTTGCGGTCATCGGGGTCACGCTCGGACGAGTGGCAGAACGGAAGGGAATGGGGAGTTTCATCGGAGCTGACGCTCCTGCCCGTCGATGAAGACGTGGCGAAGCTGCGTCGTTCGACGCAGCGGGTGCTCGGACCAGACGACGATGTCGGCGTCGCGGCCCTTGGCGAGGGTGCCGACGCGATCCTGGATGCCGAGGATGCGAGCGGGCACGGAGGTGATCGCTTCGAGAGCGGCTTGGCGGGGTAGGCCCTGGCGAACTGCGAAGGCGGCTTCGTGCACCAGCGCCAGCGAAGCTAGGCCTTGGCCGGTTTGCAGGGCGAGGGGCACGCCCTTCTTGGCGAGTAGCGCCGCGGTGTCGAGTTGGACGCGCGAGCGGTCGATGGGGTCGCGCTGCAGGCTTGGCGGCGTCAGGACGACGGGGGTCTTGGCGGCGATGAGGTAGTCCAAGACGTAGTAGGCCTCGCTAGCGCCGTCGAGCACGATGTCGATACCGAACTCCTCTGCTAGCCGGAGCGCGCTGCGGATGTCGTGTTCTTGTCGTGCGGTCATGCGCAGGAGCAGTTTCTTGTCGAGTACCTTCCGCAGCACGGCCAGCTTGTCGTCGCGCAGTTTGACCGGCTTGCCCGAGTCGCGGCTCTGCATGGCTTTGTAGAAGGCATTCCGTACCTCCCAGACCACAGCCATGCGCGTGGTCGGGCGGCGGTTGTAGATACTCGTGGGCATGCCAAAGCGCGGTGGGCCGTTACCGGCAGAGGGCAAAGCGCCCATGGTCACGCGCAGGCCGGATTCGGCCTTGACGATGCGATCGCCCAGGCTCGGGCCGGCGGTCTTGATCACCGCACCGATCCCGCCAAAGACGTTGAAGCCGCCGGGGGCGACGTAGGCCGAGGTGACACCGTGGCGCAAGGCCTTGCGGAAGTCGTCTGACTCCGGGTCAATGGCGTCGAGGACGCGGATCTGTGGGGTGACCTCGTCGCTCTGCTCGTTCTCATGCGGGCTGGGCAAACCGAGGCTGGTATTGGCGTCGATGAGGCCGGGAGTGATCCAGGCACCCTTGAGGTCGATGGCCTTGACGCCTTTCTTTTCGAAGGCGCCCTTGCCGAGCTCGGTGATGCGCCCGTTCTGGAAGGCGACCCAGCCGTTTTCGATGGGGGCGCCCTTGCCGGTAAAGACGGTGGCGTTGTAGAGGACGGTCCGGCGCTCTTGGGCGAAGGCTGAAGCAGCGAGGCAGGTGAGCCAGGCTGCACAGGTCATCAGGGACAGGCGCTTCACAGCTTGGCTCCTTTCTTTGAGGTTTTGGGCGTTGGGCTTGCCTCGTAGAGCACCTCGCCCCGACGCAGGACGAGGAGGGGGCGAGCGCGGAGCTCCGTTGGAGGATGCGACCAGACCACGATGTCGGCGTCGCGCCCGCGCAGCAGTGAACCGACCTGCTTGTCGAGGCCGGCGAGACGGGCGGGCACACTGGTCACGCTGGCGATGGCCCGCATCGGATCGATGCCGGCCTGGACCAGGAGGGCCAGGGTGCATTGGAGCTGCGGGAGATCCATGCGAGTGCTCTCTTCGCCGGCGAAGGCGAAGGGGATGCCCTTGGCAGCCAGAAGCTGCGGGAGCTTCCTCTTGCGGGCTGAGCTTTGCAAGCTTAGGGGGCGGAGCACCACGCTGAGTTGTGACTTGGCGAGCTGGTCGAGAACGAACTCGGCCTCATCGACGTGGAGCAGGAAGGCGTTGAGGCGATGGGTCTTGATCAGACGGATCGCTTGCAGGATCTCGGCCCGCGTTTGGCAGGCAATGCCCACGCTCTGCTTGCCGCTGAGGACCTGGGCAAAACGAGCCATGCCGGGGCTGAGCTTTCTTGGGGCGCCGACGCTCGGGGCCTGGAGCCTCTCGATCTTGCGCTTGAGCAGGTCGCTGGCGCCGAGCAGGCTCGTGGGCTCGCGTTCGCGATTCAGCATCGAGCGGGTGAAGGAGAACTTCATGTAGCTGGCTGCGGGGCGCTCGCTCTGTCCCGGGCGCAGGAAGGCGGCCAGGCCGCCGACGAGGCTGGTATTGCTCGGGGCGAGGACGAGGGAGGTGACGCCGCAGCGAGCCAGCAGCTTCCAAGCTGGGTCGGCCGGGTCGTAGGCGTCGGCAGCATCGAAGTCGGGGAAGAAGGAGACGACTTGTTCGGCCAGCTCGTTCTTGGCGCCCAGGCTGCTATGTATGTCGACGAAGCCGGCGGTGGCGAAGCCCTTGGGGAAGGACCAACGCTTCTCGGCTGAGAGGCGGCTGCCCTGGGATGGGTTCGCTTGACGCCCGAACTCTTGGATCTTGCCGGCCCGTAGTACGAAGCTGAGGTTCTTGAGCTGCTGCTTGGCGTCGAGCTGAGCGCTGCCTACTTGGAGGATGCGCAAGCTCTTCTGCGCGTGCAGCTGCGTGCTGAGGATGCTGGGCGTGAGGAAGAGGGGCAGGAGGGCTGCCGTGCTCGTGGGGAACAATCGCATTACTTCTTTTCTCCTGCTTGGCCCTTTGCGCTGCTCTTGCTGAGGAGCTGCACCTTGCCGTTGCGGATCACGGCCATGGGGTGGGAGCTGGGGGAGAGCGGATGAGCGGTCCAAAGGACCAGGTCCTCGCTGCCGCCGCCGGGGGTGCAGCGCAGGGCTGCGGCGCTGATGGCGGAGAGGGCGCTGTGCTCGGGCATGCCCCAGGCCACAGCGCGAGCGGCCAGGAGTCGGAGCTCGGGGCCGGCGTTCTTGTCGGCGCTGGCGAGCGCGACCTCGACGCCCTTCTTGGCCAGGAGAGCGGCCAGATGCGGCACGTGCTCGTCCAGCAGCTCGAAGCGGCGTTCGTCGTACTTGCTGGGGCTGAGGACGACACGCACTCCGGCGCGGCGAAGCTCCTCGGCCATGGGCAGGGCTTCGGTTGCGCCCAGCAAGGTCCAGTTGCGCAGGCCATGCTCGGCCATCAGCTTGAGGAGGGCTCGGATCTCGCCCTTGCGATGCGCTTCGATGCGAAGAGGAAGCTCTCCGTCCAGGACACGGAGCAGCTCGTCGAGGGCTGGGTTGTCCTTGGGCTGCTTGGGGTATTTGGGGCGCGGCGGCGCCTTCGCGGCGGTCTTCGCCCCTTTCTTGGGGGCGGGCTTCTTGGTCGCGGTCTTGCTCTTGGCCTGGGCTGCTAGCGCCATCTTGCGGAGTGCCGCCATACGCTGCGGCGGGGGCAGCTTGCGGATGATGGCCAGCTGCTGCGGGCTCGGGCGGAAGCTGATCCTGCGTGTTTTCGGCTGGGTTGCTGCGGCCTTTTGCCCCGGCTTTAGCGGGTGCTTCTTGTAGTAGGCGAGGAAGTCCTTGCGCTGCTTCGCATAGTTCTTGAGGTCCTTGGCGAACTTTTCCTTCGCCTCCCGGTACTTCTTGGCCGCCTGAAACTGCCTGGCGAGGCCTTCGACCGCTGCGGCGCGTGAGAGGTTGCTCCCATTGCTGCTGGGGGTGGAGATGCGGATGTCGAGGGCGCTCTTCTTGGTGGCGAGGCGGGGGCCGCGGCGCCGGTCGAGTTCGACCAGGGCGCCTTGGCCGCCGACGAAGCCCACGAGGGATGCGGGGGCGTAGACCTTGGTCAGGCCGCCGCGCAGCTGCAGCTGCTCCCAGCCCTCCTGCCAGGTCATCAGCAAGGCGCTGGCTTTGGTGGCTGGATTGGCCTTGCTGTCGCGGAGGTCTGCGGAGTCGCGGAACCAGCGGCTGTTGGCGTCGACGAGACCGGGAGTCAGCCAGAGTTCTGCGCTCTGCTTGCTGAGGTCCAGGCGCCGGGCCTTGATCTCGCCTTCTTTGGGGAAGAGGCTCTCGGCGAAGAAGCCGAGAGCCTTCTTGCCCTTGAAGGCTAGCCAGCCGCCGGCGCAGTCTTGCACCTTGGCCCCGAGCTTGGGATGCCAAGCGTGTCGGACCCGGACGAGGAGCACGCGCTTGTCGCTGAGCAGCTTGGCGAGCTGAGCCGCGCGGGCGGCATCGGGCTCACTGTCCTTGCGGGCGCTTGGATTGGCTCCTTTGTCTAGCCAGGTATCGGGGATCTTGCCCGGCTTGAAGCTCTGGCCGCTTTGGGCACCCAGGGCGGCGGTGAGGAGAAGGGCAGGGAAGGCCGAGGCCAAGATGGGGCCGGGGCCGCGACTTCGAATCGCGTTCATGAGCAAGGTCGCGAGCTTCGTCCAGGGGGGGGGCGGCAGCGCTGAGGCGATGCCGTGAAAAGCTGGCTCCGTGAAGTCGTTCGCTGAACAGGCTTCGGCGGAACCGTCCGAAGGGCAAACCGAAGCGCTCTCTACGGAGGAGGCGGCGCTCGTGCTGGTTCGCAGCTGCGGTTTTTCCCGCATTGGCGTCGAGCCGCAGCGAGGAGCGAGAGCCTAGCGCTGGAAGGCTGCTGAAACAGTCTTGCGAATGGCAGAGTGCCGGATTCGCCTTTCCCTGGTGCGGGGATAGGCAGGCGCATCCAAGGGCTTGGCTAGGGTCTGGGTTTAGGGGCCGAGCTGGGGAAGCGGGTGCCGCCGACCCAGGGCGCGACTCCCGCTGCGGGCTAGCGAAGGCCTGGGTATGGAGCTCTTAGAAGCTGTGGAACCTGGAGGCATCGGAGAGCTGCAGCTTGGAGACCTTCCAGTTTTTGGGGTCGCTTTTGTCGATGCGCAGGAAGAGCGCCTGCGTGGTGAGACTGATCTTGGCGGGGATGCGGGCAAAGCCGGTCTCGGCCGTGCCCTTGGCATCCAGGGCGATCCCGCTCAGGACGGTCAGGGTCTTGGGGTCGAGGAGCAGCTCGCCCCAGGGAGTGGCTAGCGGGCTCTTGGCTAAGGAGCCCAGCATCGGAATGGCGAAGCAGGCGTCCTTGCTGCCGGGCTTGAAGCCGTCGGCGGCGAAGCTCCAGCCGCCCTGATCTCCACGCGTCGCGTGGACGTGGACGGACTCGGGGCCGATGATCGTTTGCTCGCTCCCGTAGGCGCTCTTGGCGCTGCGAACCTTGAAGCGGACCACCGGCTCGCCGAAGAGCAGCCCGGCGTGCAGCGTCGAGCGCGGGCTGAACCAGGGCTTGCTCCCGGAGCCGCTCAGGTAGTGGGCGTAGATGCGCGGCGGTGCCTGGGGCGACATTTTGAGGCTGTTGCCCGGGCGGTAATGCACGGTGCAGATGTCGGTGCTCGGGTGGCGCGGCTTGGGCAGGACGATGCGGATGCCGGCGTCGCCGGGGACCTGCGTGGCCGGCTTGGCGGGCGTGAGTGTGTATTTGTAGGCCGCCCGGCCCTGGCTGGTGCCGAAGAGGTTGACCGTGAACTTGAGCAGCAGGCCGCTGCTGCTGCTGTCCGGCTTCTCCTGTCCCAGCGACTTGACGACGGCCAGCTCCACCCGCTCGGAGGTCGATTGCTCTTGGTCCTCCAGCACCAGCTCGAAGCCGGTGACCGTGCCCTTGCCGATGCGGAAGTCGCGATCGGGCATCATGTAGAGGGTGTCGACCTGAGTATTGGTCTGGCGCCCGGTTTGGGTGCCGAGGGGGGTGAAGAAGAGCTTGGAGTTGCGGCTCGAACTCTGCGCCGCAGTGCTGCTGACGAGCAAAAGGGCGCATAGTGCGGCGGCGGCCGTAGCTAGGAGAGTGCCACGCATCGGAGAACTCCGGGTGAGGGTCGGATCGAGCGGAAGGAAGGATGCTAACAGGCCGGAGCTGATTGGGGCAGAGCTGGCTAGCCCCGGAGTCGTGGGATCGCTCCGGGGCTTTTTTTCGCGGGCTGGGCTGGGCTGCAGGCCGGCGCCGAGCTACTTGGCCACGAAGTTGACCAGTCGCCCGGGCACCACGATCTCCTTGATCAGCTGCTTGCCCGCGAGCTGGGCGGCCACGGCGTCGCGTGCCTTGGCCAGGATCTCGTCCTTGGGGGCGTCCTTCGCGATCTTGATGTGGCCGCGAACCTTGCCCAGGACCTGGACCGCCAGCTCGACCTCGTCGTCGACCAGTAGCTTCTCGTCGTAGCCGGGCCAGTCCTCGGTGGAGATCGAACTCTGGTGTCCGAGGCGCTGCCATAGCTCCTCGCCCAGGTGCGGGGCGAAGACGGAGAGGATGCGCAAGAAGCGCTCTGCCTGCGAGCGGCTCAGCGAGTCCGGCTGCTTGGTGGCATCGTTGACGAAGACCATCATCGCCGAGATCGCGGTGTTGAAGGCCATCTTGTCCAGGTCGCCGCTGACCTTGGCGATGCAGCGGTGCAGCGAGCGCTCGAGAGCATCCTCATTGGGGCGCTCTTCGGCGAGATGCGGGTGCAGCTCGGGGGCGCTGCCTTCGCGCGGCTCTTCGGGCACGTAGAGACGCCAGGCACGGTGCAGGAAGCGGTGCACGCCGGGGAGGTCGTCCGGGTTCCACGGGCAGCTCTGCTCCAGGGGCCCCATGAACATCTCGTAGAGCCGCATGGTGTCGGCGCCCCAGCGCTCGACCACGTCGTCGGGGCTTTCGACGTTCTTCAGGGTCTTGGACATCTTGGCGATGATGCGATCGAGCTTCTGGCCCGTGTCCTTGTGGACCCACTCATTCTCGCCCTTTGCCTCCGCTTCGTCGGTGGGGATGAGGCGGCCGGTCTCGTCCTTGAAGGCGAAGCTCAGCACCATGCCCTGGTTGAAGAGGTTCTGGAACGGCTCCTTGGTCGAGACCAGACCCAGGTCAAAGAGCACCTTGTGCCAGAAGCGCGCGTAGAGCAGGTGCAGCACCGCGTGCTCGGCGCCGCCGACGTAGAGGTCGACGGGGCCCCAGTAGCTCTCGGCCTCGGGGGACCAGGCGGCGGCATCGTTCTGCGGGTCCATGAAGCGCAGGTAGTACCAGCAGGAGCCGGCCCACTGCGGCATGGTATTGGTCTCGCGCACGAACTCTTCGCCGCTGCTGGGGTCGGTGACCTTGACCCACTCTGTCGACTTGGCCAGCGGCGGGTCCATGGATTCCATCGGAGAGAAATCACTCATCTCCGGCAGCGTGACCGGCAAGTCCTCCTCGGGCACCAGGTGATGCTGCCCGTTCTTGTCGTGCAGGATGGGGAAGGGCTCGCCCCAGTAGCGCTGGCGCGAGAAGAGCCAGTCGCGCAGGCGGAAGTTCACCTGGGCCTCGCCCAGGCCCTTGGCCTCTAGCCACTCGATGGTCTTGGCCTTGGCCTCCTTGGTCGGCAAACCGTCGATGGACAACTCGCTGCTCGTTGAGTTGCAGGCCAGGCCTTCGCCGACGAAGCAGTACACGTCTTGGCCGTCCTGCTGCCCGTCGCGGACAAAGCCCTTCTTCTCGGCTGCTTTGGGGTCCTTGGGGCGCTGGCCGCCATCGATGACCTGGAGGATCTTGATGCCGTGCTGCATGGCGAAGTCAAAGTCGCGCTGGTCGCCGCCAGGCACGGCCATGATGGCGCCGGTGCCGTAGCTCATCAGCACGTAGTCGGCGATCCAGATCGGGATGCGCGCGCGAGGATCCTCTTTGGGGAAGATCGGGTTCCAAGCGTAGGCGCCGGTGAAGACCCCGCTCTTGTCCTTGTTGAGCTCGGTCCGGTCGAGGTCGCTCTTGGAGGCCGCCTGCTTTTGGTACTCGCGCAGGGCCTCGGCGTGTTCGGCGGTGCAGATCTCGTTGGCGTAGGGGTGCTCGGGCGAGAGCACCATGTAGCTGGCGCCAAAGAGGGTGTCGGGCCGGGTGGTGAAGACCGGCAGCGCCTTGTCCTCGTGCCCGTCGATGCTGAACTCGACGCGGGCGCCCTCGCTGCGGCCGATCCACTCGCGCTGCATGGCCTTGATCGACTCGGGCCAGTCCAGCTCTTCGAGGTCGTCGAGCAGGCGCTGGGCGTATTCGGTGATGCGCAGCATCCACTGCCGCATCGGCCGCTTCTCGCAGGGGTGGTCGCCGCGTTCGCTGCGACCGTTTATGACTTCCTCGTTGGCGAGCACGGTGCCCAGGGCGTCGCACCACCAGACCGGGGCCTCGCTGATGTAGGCCAGGCCCTTTTGGTAGAGCTTGCTGAAGATCCACTGGGTCCAGCGATAGTACTTCGGGTCTGTGGTCTTGATTTCGCGATCCCAGTCGTAGCCAAAGCCCAGGCTGATCAGCTGCTGCTTGAAGCGGGCGATGTTCTTGTCGGTTTCGACGGCCGGATGCGTCCCGGTCTTGATCGCATACTGCTCGGCGGGCAGGCCGAAGGCGTCCCAGCCCATCGGGTGCAGGACGTTGTAGCCCTGCATGCGCTTCCAGCGGGCGAGGATGTCGGTGGCGGTGTAACCCTCCGGGTGGCCGACGTGGAGGCCGGCGCCGCTGGGGTAGGGGAACATGTCCAGGATGTAGTACTTGGGCTTTGCGGCCTCGAAGTCTGCATCGCCCGGGTTGGGGCTGCGGAAGGTTTTGTGCTCCAGCCAGTGCTGCTGCCACTTCGGCTCGATTTCTGCCGGTTCGTAGCTGTTTCGACCCATGGTCCTCGATCCTTCTTGGGGCGCTGCTCGGACGAAAAGGAGGGAGACCATAGCAAATGGCATGGGTGACCGGAGCTTGCTGCTGGCTTAGTTTGTCAGGATGAAAGAGCAGGAGCCCGAAGCCAGCGCCAGTGATGCGAAGCCCGCCCGCTGGCAGCAGTCCTACTATCCGGCGCCGCTGGCCCGCTTTGAGGCCGTGCTGCTCGTTCTTAGTTCGCTGGCGATCTTGGGCTTTTTCGCCTGGATCCTGGTGGCCACCGAGCCCGATCGGCGAGGCCACGGCACCCATGAGCAGCTCGGCATGCAGCCCTGCGCTTGGCCGATTCTCTATGGCGAGCCCTGTCCGACCTGCGGGGTCACGACCTCGGTCTCTTGGCTGGCGCATGGGCGTCCGGACATGTCGCTGTGGACCCAGCCCTTCGGCTTCACTTTGGGGCTCGCGGCTCTGCTCTGGGTGCTGCTCAGCCTCCGCTCGCTCGTGCGCGGGGAGAGCCTGCTGTTCCGGGTCTCGCAGTGGCCGCTGCTCTGGATCACCTTGGGGGCGGGGGCCATTTTCCTCCTGGGCTGGGGCTGGGTGCACTGGACCTGGGAATCGCCGCTTCGCTGAGAGGATCGGCGTCTGGGCTTGCACTCGCTTCCGCTGGCGGCCGCGTCTAGCGTGGCTGCCTCATGGAGCAATGAGCATGAGCGAGAGCGCAGCAAAGTCTGAATCAGCCCGCGGCTTTTTTGGAAAGCCCGAAGTCCAAGCCATCCTCTACGGGAGCATCCTCGCCCTGATCCCGATTCTCTGGCTCGACCTCTTTCGCCTGGGGGTCCTGTTCTTCGCCATCCCGACCTGGGGCGGCCTGATCCTGGCGGCTTGGATCCTGGCCAAGGGCGGCGTGCTGCGGCCGATGCGGGGCATCCTGGTGGGGCTGGCGATTGGCATTCTTGCGGCCGGGCTGCGCTTTGGCCTGGCGCGACTCGACTACATCGACTCGATTCGCCATGACCGGACTTGGGATCAGTACTTCGCCAAGCACATCGAGGCGGAGCGGGCCAAGCCGGAGTACCAGGACCCGGAGAAGAAGCTCGAGATCGAGGCGAAGCTGGAGAAGGAGATCGAGAAGCGCGAGGCCTTCAAGGAGAAGGCGGATTGGCTACTCGGCATCGCCTATGCCTTCTTCTGCCCGATCTTCTTGGGGCTCTTGGGGGCGGTCTATGAATACTTCCGCCAGCGAAAGCGGCTGATGCGGCGCTAACTCCAA
>PDSF01000029.1 GCA_002748355.1 Planctomycetota bacterium
CGCTTGCCTGCCTCCGTCCGATCCGAACCGCCGCGACGGAGCAGAAGCGGCTCGGATCAGACGGAGGCTCATCTATCGCTTATTCCAGGGCTAGCACTGGAGGCCGGTCCGGACGACGAACCCGATCGAGTCGAGGTTCGAGGGCCGTGCGCCTCCAACCTTGTCGACGAAGGGCTCCGGGAGCAGGAACTCCTGCCTCGGAAAGGTCTTCGAACTATCCTAGAGCCGCGGCCTAGAGCTGGCGCAAGCCGGGTGGCTCAAAGCTCATCCAAGACCTTATTCGAGGCGCCCCATTCAAGGATGGGATCAGGGCCGAGGACGCCGCGTGAATCTAATCGCCATCCACAACTCTTGATCTCACTTCTTGCCAGCGGCCCTCACCATACTGAGTCCAATTTTCTTCACGATGGGGCTGTTGAGCGGCAGGGATTGCTTTGGACTGAGCCTTTTGACCCAATCTCGCGCCTTCTTCACTGCTTTGGCTTTCAGTCGACCCTCTGTTGCCCTTGAGCGTCTTATCGAGGCCAACTGGGTCATGGCGTCTCCCGGGGGAACCCCAAAGATTGTGCTGCCAAACACATCCGAGTAAGCCACCCACGCCCCCGAGCCGCCGCTAAACACCCATTGCCACAAGATTACGTTGCCAGCTAGCTCCGGATCATTCGGGATGGACTGCAGGGCAGCAACCCCATACGTAAAATTGTCGGGCGTAAGCTGATAGCTTCCAATTTGTAGAATATTGTCTGGCTGAAGAATGGCTGCGCTCCCGACCAAGGTGACCGGATCCGAACCATCGTCTCTTCGAGCTGCGATCCACAGCTGCGCCGAAACATTAAGGGCGAATGGCGAGGCAAGAGCTTGGGAGGCGGCAATCGAGCACCCCACACCAAACGTGCTTTGCCCAACGTATGCCCGTACCGGATTAGCTCTCCCCACGGTCACCGCCATAGGGCCTCCGCTTTGAGGTTTACCGTAGCGAAGCAAGGGCCTAAAGGTTCCACCTAAAGAGCCATCAGGCCAGAGGATGCCATAACGCAACCCGGGAACAAGACGGACTCCCGTTGGTAGATTCACGGGAACGTACTTATCACCACCGCCAGGAAGAGATAGCGTAGCTGCAAGTTGCCCACTCTCAAACTCGAAGAGCCGACAGGGCCCCGGAGAACCGACCAACCAGAGTGGACCCAAAGAGTTCGTTGCCTGTTTATTTCGGATCCCAAACCCAACTGGAGGGTTCAGGTAGGGATTGCAGGCAATCGTTTGAACCCTCCAGGCGGCCCCATCGTGGAATATCCGAGGGTAGCTCAAGAGGCGCCCCAGCAATCGCGTTTGCCGAACCGCCACGCCCCCCTTCCCGGAGGGGAGCTCAAGTTCCATCATTTCGGCGTCCAGCAAGCGCGGAAGAGTCTGGCTGGTTGCGGCAACAGAGAACTGCGACGGCAAAGCGCCGCCGCCATTCCAATGAGCGTAGAGAATGCGCTTCCCCTTAAAGTCTAGGATATAAATGCGGGAGTCTACGCTGTTCCATACGATATCGATCGGGTCGATCATACCCCCGAGATCCACCGTAGAGCCGTTTTGGTACAGACCGACAGCAGGGGTATCCCGGCACTCCAGAACACAGACTTTTCCTGCCCCGTCCCCTGATGGATCCCAGCCGCACACAAGGAATCGTTTCGCAGTCTCTACTACCAGCGTAGCCTTCCCGTGCCACGAGAACGGAAGCTGGAGGCTGCCATCAGGAATGCCATCCTCAGCATGCTTCTGCCAGATAACCTGAGCGCTCTCGGCATCGGCCCTCAGAGAACCAGCTTCGCTCTGGTAGGAGTACCTCGCCCAAAGGGTGCGGGATCGCCGAACGGAGACAGCGTCGTACTGAGCGAGAAGAGTGTGCGCACTAACGATAACGAAAGCTAACGATATGAGAATTCGCATTCGATAACCCCAAAAGAACACTCAGGAATCAACGCAGACGGCCTCAAAGACGACCAAGAGCTTATCCGAGCATGGCCCCAGACCGACTCTCAACGCTTCCACCGCACTACTAAAGTGATACTGAATAGCTTTGAAGCTTGGGGATCGCCCCACCGGAAGGACAACCCCAGCCCTGAGCTCACATATCCCCTGCGGCAGATGGAACGATAACGAGCCCCCCCCATTGCCCGCAAAGAGAGAGGCAGGGAGTAAGGACAACGCGAAGAATGCCGCAAGAAGGAAGCGCTTAGTTGCCACAGCGTGATCAGGACCCAAGAAAGGCAAAAAAGTACGCAGTCACCTGTGTGACCAAAACTCCGCACAAGAGCAAAGCCATCAGGAGCATCAGCAGAACAACGTAAACTGCACCTGGCGGGTGAGGCAAGGCCCGAGGAAGGCGCTTCTACCGAAGCATATTCCGAAGTCCGATGCCTCGAACGGCTTAGCTGCGCAGACCACACGGCTCCCCCTGCACCACTAACGTCGCCTGGTCGGGGGGCTGGCCCTTGGGCGAGAGCCCCCCCGGCTAGTCCAGCGGCACGCAGCGCATGTCGGTGTAGTCGCAGGCAACGAGCAGGTATTCGACCCCTTCATGCACGCCGACAAAGCCGCTCTTATGGTCTTTTCCGTGCAGGTGCCCGTAGATGCAGCGTTCGATCCCGGCCTCCTGCAGCATCGGCACAAAGCCCGTCTCCAGTCCCCAGGAGTAGCGCGGCGGATAGTGGATCATCGCCCAGCGGCGGTGCCACTGCTCGCGCTTCTTCTCCGAGTCCTGCAGCGAGAGCCGGAAGCGGCCGAGCTCGCGCTCATAGATCTTGCGGTCGGAATCGCTGTAGGGGCGGCCTTCGCTACGCCCCGGCGGATTCCAGCCACGGGTCCCGACGATGCAGGTGCCGTCAGGCAGCACAAAGGAGTCGTAGTTGAGAATCCGGATCGAGGGCGGCAGCGCCGCGCGCACCTTCTTGGGACCGCTCCACCAATGCGCATGGTTGCCCTTGATCATCAGCTTCTGCCCAGGAAGCGACTCGACGAAGTCGAGATCGGGTTTGACCTGGGCGAGGTCAATGGCCCAAGAGAGGTCGCCGCCCATCAGGACCCAATCGTCCTCACCGACATCGGCGCGCCACTGCGACGCAATGCGCTCGGCATGGCCGGCCCACTTGTCGCCAAAGATGTCCATCGGTTTGTCGGAACCGAAGGAGAGGTGCAGGTCACTAATCGCAAAGAGCTTCATCTGGCCCGAGGCATAAGATACGAACGCCAAGAGACAAGCAGAGAATGCCCTCACTCCAAGAAAGCCTCCGAGAAGCCCCCCTGCCCGCCGCGCAGCTCCTGGAATTTGCCCTCGCTCTAGGGGCCTTCCTCGGCGAACGCCACGCCCTCGACGAGCATCGCGGCGACCTCAGCATCTCCAGCATCTTCCGGGAAGCAGATGGCAGCCTCAGCCTCGCCGCCGAACCACTCAGCCCACAGCAGCTCGAACGCGAAGGCGCCCTAGCACCGGAAGCCTGGGACGAAGATGGAGAGCCGCAGCTCGTCGCCACCCCACGCGCCGAAGTCTGGCAGGCCGGCATCCTCCTCTACCTCGCCATCTCCGGAGAGCATCCCTTCGACGAAGACGATCCCGAGCTGCGCCGCGACCTAGTCCAATACCAAGACCCAGCCCTACCCGGCAGCCTCCGCCCCGAACTCCCCCTCGAATGGGACCCCATCCTCTCCTGCTGCCTACACAAAGAGCCCCGCGAACGCTTCGCCAACGGCCTCGACCTCGAACGCGAACTACAACAACTCGCCGAGTCCGGCGGCAGCCCCCGCCGCCAAGCCCGCCAACTCAGCCCCAAGCGAATCGCCGCCCTAGCCCTCACCCTGATCGCAGCCCTCACGCTCTGGCTCCTACTCCGCTGAAGCGCCAAGCGCTGCACGCGCAGCCAAGCGGAGGGCGAGCCCAGTTGATCAACTGACACCTTTCGCGATGGGAACGCGTGCTCTACCCGCGCAAGAAGGGGCGTGTGCAGCAGATCGCGAATTCCAGTCGGTATCAGCCGGTTACGTTCGCAGTTGAGCTTTGTGATCTTGGCGGCCGCGAGGTAATCGGGATGGCTGGGGATAAAGCTCATATCCACGCCATCAGCCCACTCGCCTGAGGCACAAAGCATGGTCTTTTTGCCGTCGATCTCGAGCCAGTAACTGCCGGCGGGGAGGCCGCTGACTCGAAGACGGAAGCGATTCAGATTCCGGTAAAGGTATGAGTACAGGACCAGCTTTCGCGTGTCTTCGGAAAGAACCCAGGGCAGGCTCCTTGCCCGAGCGGGCTGGGGTGGATGCCATCTCCGAGTAGCGGCGGGCTTTCCCCTGCAAGACTCCACTCACGGGTCTTGGCCCGCAGCGACGCCTGCGTGTCGACGAGAGAAGCAGCACCGACCGGGCCGATCCGGTCAGCCTCTCTAGCCTCCCCACCAGTGCCTTCATGTCACGCTGGAAGATCGCGAAGATCGCGTCATCCCAGTCCCGCACAGCGCCATCATTCATGCCGAGCATTACCAGTGCCAGTGTCGGCTCGAAGGCAGCGATGTCCGTGTCAAAACTCCTCAAGACATCGCCGGCTTCGTCCCCTGCGATACCTGCATTCCAAAATCTGAGCTTCTGTTTCGGATAACGGCAAAAAAAGGTAATCCTCCAGGAGGCGAGTCCATCGGCAAGCGTGCGTGATACTGTCGCCGACCCAGGCGATACGCTGTTCGGATCCCAGCGGGAAACGCTTCGGAGGACGAAAGGTAAAGAGACCTATTCACCGCAGCTCAGATCCTCAGGACCCTCAAGCACACGGAAGGAGAGTGATGTTTGCAGGCAGGGCTCTTCAACGGGCGCAACGACTCGGGTGCTACGGTTCGGGTTCCGCTGCTGGGTGTTGCCGGAGCCAAGAGTTCGCGACATGCCGGGCGAAAGCGGGCCCATTCTGTGGCTCGCTTCTCGCCCGCGCGACGTATCGGCGAGTAGCATGAGGGTGCTCCCAGTTCCTCTCAGCTCCACACCCTCTATTCGCCACGACTCAAGTCCCCCATGCCTGAGATCCAAGTTTCGCGCCGCTTCTCCGCTTCCCCCGAACTTCTCTTCGCGGCCTGGATCGATCCAGAGCGGCTCCGGAGGTGGTTTGTGCCCGAGCCGGGAGGCGTGCTTGAGGACCTGTGCGTAGAGGCCGAGCTCGGTGGGCGGCTCCGCTTCGATTGGCGCCTTAGCGATGGGCGTGAGCTACATGCGCACGGGGTCTTGGACAAGCTGGCTCAGCCCTGGTCCTTGTCGATGCGCCTGCAGCTTGGGGGCGAGGCCTTGCCTCTCGAAGGTGACGAAGCTGGGCTGCCTCAAATCAAGATCGCTCTGCGGCCGGAGACCCCGCAGCTCACCGAACTGACTTTGACCCACCATGGGATCAGCGAGGACGAGCTGGCCGGCTTTGAGGACTCGTGGAGCTTCCTCCTGAACGCTCTCGACAAGGAACTCTCCGAAGCCCAAGCCGACGAGCGTGACGCCTTCTTCAAGCGGGTGACTCGCGGCAATCTTCACCGCTCGCGCTTCGGCGGGCTCTGGCCGGACCTGCGCAATGCCGAGACTCTGCTTGAGGGCAAGCTTGAGTGCGGTCTGCTCGCTGCCAAAGATGAGCAGCTCTTCCGGCATTGGATCGAGAAGGGCTACGTGGTCCTTGAAGGCGCCGTTTCGCATAAAACCATCAATCGTTTTATGCGCGATTACGATCGCATCTGGGACGAGCGCAACGAGGAACTCTTTGTCGAATACTTCCAAGACGGCGAAGTGCTCTTCCACCCGATTGAGCCCCGCTTTCGCAAGGAGCCGCACAAGATCCTCGACTTCCATGGCTACAGCAAGGCGGCACGCCAGATGATCTGCAGTCGAGCGATCGTGAGCTTCCTCTCCAAGCTCTTCGAGCGCCCACCGATGGCTTTTCAGAGCCTGCTCTTCCTTTATGGCACCGAGCAGGAGATGCATCAGGACACGGCCTTTGTGCCGGTGAGCTCCCCCCTCGAGTTCGTGGGCTCCTGGATCGCGCTCGAAGATATTCAGCCGGGTACAGGGGAGCTGCAGTATTACGAAGGCAGCCACCGGCTCCCGGAGTTCCTCTGGGAAGGGCGATCTCGAACGATGCCGAAGGATAACACGGTCTTTACTCCCTTCTATGAACACGTGCGCGACCTGCCGCCAACGCTCGGTATGGACCTGCGCAAGTTCACGCCCAAGAAGGGGGATGTCCTACTCTGGCATGCCGACCTGGTGCACGGCGGCGCCAAGAACCCGCAACCGAACAAGACGCGCAAGAGCTTCGTGACCCACTGGTGCCCCAAGGACGTCGACCCCGAATACAGCGAGACCTTGCGCTGGAGCGGAAAACTGCCGGCGATGAACGGCGCCTACTACTGCCATAAGCGCCGCGGCTAAAAACCTGGATGGTTAGGCAGAAAAGCGGAGTATCGGGCACGGCTAAGGAGGGGGCGAAGTTGCCGATCCGAAGACAACGACGCGCAGCGCCTCGCCACGGGGGAACGCCTTAGTCGTACCTTACCAGGCGGTATTCGACGAGAGCGGGCCTGCGGAGAGTCTCGATTTCGGCGCGGAGTTGGGCGATGCGCTTCACCACGCCTTGGTGTTCGGCTTCGAGCCGTTTGAGCTTCTTGCGGTAGCCTTCGGCGCGCTCCGGGTCACGCTTCTCGAAATACCTGATCAAAATGGGCGTGTGCAGCAGATCACGAATGCCAGTCCGTATCAGCCGGTTACGTTCGTAGTTGAGCTTTGTGATCTTGGCGGCCGCGAGGTAATCGGGATGACTGGGAATAAGGCTCATATCGACGCCTTCCGCCCACTCGCCTGATGCGCAAAGCACGGTCTTTTTTCCGTCGATCTCAAGCCAGTAGCTGCCGGCGGGGAGGCCGCTGACTCGAAGACGGAAGCTATTCAGATTCCGGTAAAGGTACGAGTACAGGACTAGCTTTCGCGTGTCTTCGGAAAGAACCCAGGGCAGGCTCCTTGCCCGAGCGCGTATGCGGAATACACCGTTTTCTCGGTCAGCGAGCGTCACATCGACTGCCGACGCTTCGATCTTGCCGCGAGCTGCGAGATCCACCGACAAGGAAGCGCGGATCGGGGGAGCCATAAACACCGGAGGTTTTCCTGGGACCCACTGGGAGCGCAAGACCTCAAGGCTGATAAAAGCACTACCGAGCGGGCTGGGGTGGATACCATCCCCGAGTAGCGGCGGGCTTTCCCCTGCAAGCCTCCACTCACGGATCTTGGCCCGCAGCGACGCCTGCGTGTCGACGAATCGTCGTGGTCCAGCGAGCTTGCGCAACCAGTCTCCATACCGGCCCAGGACCTGGTCATAGTGAGGCACGGGGCGCCCCTTCCTGTAGCTCGCACGCGCGATTTCGTCGAAGGGTGTCGGCGAGAGAATCAGCACCGACCGTGCCGATCCGGTCAGCTTCTCCAGCCCCCCCACCAGTGCCTTCGTGTCACGCTGGAAGACCGCGAAGATCGCATCATCCCAGTCCCGCACTGCGCCATCATTCATGCCGAGCATTACGAGTGCGAGTGTCGGCTCGAAGGCAGCGATGTCCGTGTCAAAACGCCTCAAAACATCGCCGGCTTTGTCCCCCGCGATGCCTGCATTCCAAAAGCTGATCTTCTGTTTCGGATAACGGCAAAAAAGGTAATCCTCCAGGAGGCGAGTCCATCGGCAAGCGTGCGTGATACTGTCGCCGACCCAGGCGATACGCTGTTCGGATCCCAGCGGGAAACGCTTTTTGAGCGGAGAGGCACGAGGCGAAGAGAAGAGCGGCAACGAGAAGCTTCATATGTCCCGCAGTCTAGCCCCGGCCACAGCCCAGAGGATGCCAAGGACGAGAACTCTCCCGGCCACCCCCTCAAGAAGAGTCGATGCCTGGGTGCGAGCCCTCTTGGCCGCGCAGGAACCGTGAAAACCCGTCATCGGATCAGCGATTTTTCAAGGTTCAGCAAAGGCGGCGCTCAGAACTCGCCGCGGCTCTGCTGCCGCTCGATGGCGGCGTTTGCCGGGCAGCTGCCGTCGGCGAGAAGCTCGTGAAGGGCAGCGAGGTGCTTCCACGCGTCCACGTCGATTTCGCCCCGGGCTTCGAGGCGGCGCAGTCCCGCTTCGGCATGCTCGACCAGGGCTCGACAGCCGGCAAGGACCTCGAAGCCATCTGGCAGCTGCGCCTTGGGCCCTTGCTGGGCGACGGCTTCGTGCAGGGCATCGACTTCGGCCTGGGTCCGATAGGGGTGCAGTTCGAGGCAGGCCTCTCTGGACTCCTCGTCGTAGAGGGCTCCGACGATGAGCGCCAAGAACGCCGGGACGAACTCCGGCGGTGTGCAGTCGGCCGAACGCAGTTCGACGCCGCCGCGGATACGGGCGGTCGGGAACAGGGTCGAGCTGTGCAGCTCGAAATCGGCGAGGGTGAGTCGCTCCCCCGATTCCCAGAGCTCCCGCCAAGTGCTCCCCGCAGGGATCTCTTCGACCCCGCTTGCCCCGTGGCGGAACCAGGCCTCGGCCGAAAGCGCGAAGTCGATATACGCGTCGAGGCTGTCATCGCCGTTCAAGAGCAGCGCCGGCGCGCCGCAGCGCGTCGGATCGGTGTGCAGCCAGGCCTTCTCGCGGAAGGAGAGGTGGCCCGAGAGCTTGCCGCCGACGAAGGGCGAGTTGGCGAAAATCGCGGTCAGGAAGGGCGCGGCGACCGTCGAAGCGCGCAGCATGCGCATCGCTTCCCGCTGATCTCGGAAGTCGAGGGTCAGCTGCTGGCCCGCCGTCGCGCGCATCATGTGCGGCCCGAGTTTTTCGACCCGCCGCAGCCGTCGATCCATGATCGAGTAACGCGGCTTGCCGCGCAGCGGTATCTCGTCCGGCATGGTCTTGGGCTGGTGCCCGAGATAGAGCACGCGATAGGGAGTATCCTCCAAACGCTTCTCGATCATCGGCACGTATTGCTCGAAAACATCCAACACCTCGCCGATCCGTGCCCGCGGCGAAAAAGAGATCTCCAGCTGCCCCCCTGGCTCCAGCGACAGGTTGGTAGGACCGAGGTGCACGACCGAGAGCACATCATTCTCGATCACAGCCTCGATCTCGCCGCCTTCGGCCAGCGTACGCGCCAGGTCGAGGACGATTTCGTCCGGCCCATCCTCGCCGGTGCTAGGTGCGGCGACCCCATCCTGACGGCGCACACGCAGCGCTTCGAACTCAAGGCCGAGGAGGCGCTGCTTCTTGGGTGATGCGCGAGACAGCAACGACCGTTCGAGCAAGGCGCGCATGGCCTCTTCGTCCCTGGGCAGCTCAAGCTCTTTGTCGGATTGCTTCTTGGCGTCGCTCATTTCGGCACCTGCTCTCTCTCGCTCTGTAGTCCGAAGAGACGCGCGGCGCCTCATCGATACTCACCGTCGTTCTAGGCTCTCGCCTTTGGCTTGCTGAGGATCCAGCCCCAGCTGCCCCACCCTGAGGCTGCGCCGCGAAGAACTCTCGCCCTCCCGGCCTCTGACATGCTCATCAGGATACGCCGCCTTGTCGCGGCATTCCTTCCCCGAGCAAGCCTAGCAGGCCGTGGGAGAATGCCCGCGACTGACAGAGTGCCGGGTTCGCTGTCCCCTTGGCGTCAAAAACGCAGGCAAATCTACCGATTCGTCGAGACCTTATGGCTCCAAGGGAGCGCCGCAGCTGCTCAGTCGCGCTTGGTCGCTCTCCAGAGTCCGCCCGTTGCTGCCGGCTTGTCCGCTGGCGAAGCCTCGCCTGGCAGATCAGCGGCCTCCGACTCCTTCTCCGCCTCTCCAGCGTAGAAGCCCGCTGCCTGCAGGATGCGCTCCAGCAGGTCCTTGGCCTCCTCGAGCATGCCGCGGGTCAGAACCAGCGGTTCAATCAATTGATGCGAGGGGCGCAAGCAATCGCCCATGTGCAAAAGGCGGTGCAGGATCATGACGTCGGCCTTCTTCGCCTCGGAACCGAGCAGCTTCTCCCCGAGCATCACAAAGTCCCAGCTAGGAGGCAGCGATCCGAGTCCACACTCCTCACGCTTGGGCAGGTAGTAGTCCAGCAGTGCCGTTTCGATCAGCGCGCCCAGGCTCTGCAAACAGAGGCGGAGGTCATGGCTCTGCTTGGCACGCACATACTCCTCGAGGTCCTTCTTGGCGAAGGTCCGGAGCTTGTAGTCATGTAAGCGCTCCAAGTCGAAGAGCTGCTCGTCCTCCTGGCTGGGGCTTTCAAAGACCGTATCCCTCGGCTCGGCCTCCCCGGCTTCATCAGGCCGAAAGAGGTCCGGATTCGCGATGAGTTCGTTCATCTCGCTGTAGATCCGGACGTTCTCCGCCACGCCCTGATCTCGGCTACCGCCACTGAGCGTCAATCCCAGAGCTTGCATCCCCTCATCGCGCATCCTTTCGCGCGGCGGCAGGATCAGACTACTGTGCTCGTCCTCTGGGTCAGGCTGGTAGCGCAGCAATCCGAGGACACTTGCATACTCCTGAGGGAGCCCGGAGCCCTGCGGGAGCTGTTCGAGTGACCGAGTCATCAGGCGGTGCGTGAGCCAGATCAAGGCGTCTCGGCGATCCAAGAGCCATTCTCGCTCCTTCGAGTCCTCCTCACAGGCCTCAAGATAGCTCTCGACATCGCCCAAACGGTAGGCCAGTAAGGAGGCGAGAAGGTTGGCCTCGTCCTCCCCCAGCTCGAGATCCTGTGGGCTGCGATAATTCTGCGCGGCCTTGACCAGATAGTTCTGGAGTCGGCGGGCGCCGTTCAGCATCCGGGCCATACCCACCGGCGCCTCACCGCCCTTCTTCATCAACTCCTGGTTGTATTCGCGCAAAACCCCCATCCCTCCACGAACGGCTTCGAGGAGGATGTTCAGCACGCGTTTGTCGACGCTGCGCTTAGCCATGAGCGAAATGCTTCTGTGACGGTCGATTGCGACAAGAAGGAGGGGAGGTAAATCTGCCCCCTTTCCAAGCACTCTTCGAGATACGAAGCCTCTCCTCTGAAGAGCAAAGTGCATAAGCTGGCCCCACTTATTGCCAAGCACTCGCCCGCGCACGCGGGCTGCGCACCAAAGGGAGGCCTGCTAGCGGCCTCCTGAACCCGCTCATCTGCATGGAGAAATCGTGGCCGAAAGCTTCCGTGCTGCGCTGTCGCGCATACTCCCTAGCGACCGCATTCTCGACGACGAGGTCAGCCTGCTGACCTACGAGTGTGACGCTTACCCCATCCAAAAGGGCTTGCCCGCGGCCGTCGTCTTCCCCGAGACGACGAGCGAAGTACTCGCCCTGGTCCAGGCCGCGCGCAAGGCCCAGGTCGCCCTCCTACCCCGAGGCGCTGGGACCTGCTTGAGCGGAGGCGCCAGCCCCGGGGCTGAGCCCCCCCTACTTATCGAAACCTCACGCATGCGCCAAGTGCTCTCGATCGACTACGACGACCGCGTCGCCGTGGTGCAACCGGGCCTGGTCAACCTGCGCCTGGGCGAGATCACCGAAGAGCACGGCTTCACCTTCGCCCCCGACCCGAGCAGCCAAAAGGCCTCGACCCTCGGCGGCAACGTCGCTCTCAACGCCGGAGGGCCACACTGCTTCAAATACGGCATGACCAGTGACCACGTGCTCGGCATGACCATGGTCACCGGCCGCGGAGAGCTTCTACACACACGGGCAGGCAACGGCCTGGACCTCACCGGCCTCCTGACCGGCTCCGAAGGCACCTTCGGCATCCTTACCGAGATCGAGCTGCGGCTCTCGCCTGCGCCCGAATGCACCGAAACCTGGCTCGCAGCCTTTCCGAGCATGGCCGCGGCCTGCCGCGCCGTCGCCGAGATCGTCCGCGCCGGACTCGTCCCCGCCGCGCTCGAAATCCTCGATCGCCTGACCATCCAAGCGGTCGAAGCGAGCAGCTACGCGGCGGGCTATCCCACCGACGCCGAGGCCGTCCTCCTCGTCGAACTCGACGGCGCCAAGACCCGGGTCGATGCCGAATCCCCCGGAATCCAAGCTCAGCTGAAAAGGCAGCAGCCGCTCTCCCTCGAGTCGACCCGCGACCCCGAGCAGCGGCTGAGACTTTGGAAGGGGCGCAAGGGCGCTTTCGGCGCCATGGGCCGGGTCAAACCCAACCTCTTCGTCCTCGACGGTGTCGTGCCGCGCAGCAAGCTCGAAGCGGTGCTCGCCGAAATCACCGAAATCTGCAAGCGCAAGAACATCACCCTGGCCAACGTATTCCACGCTGGCGACGGCAACCTCCACCCCAACCTCTCCTTCGACGGCCGTGACCCGGTGGAAACCGAACGGGCCGTGCAGGCCGGGCGCGAAATCCTCGAACTCTGCGTGCGCGAAGGCGGCAGCCTGACCGGCGAGCACGGCGTCGGCGTCGAGAAAAAGGATTCGATGCCGGCCATGTTCGACGACACGACGCTCGCGGTCTTTGCCGACCTGCGTAAGGCCTTCGACCCGGAACTCATCTGCAACCCCGGCAAACTGCTACCCAGCGGCGCCGCTTGCAACGAAGGGCGCAGCGCCGAACACACAAGCGCTCTCGAAGGAGGTGCCGAGTGAAAGCTCTCGGAGACATCGCCCATGCCCACGGCTTCTCGACCTGGCACGAAGTGGCGGACGAAGCCCAGCTCTGCGCACTGCTCACCAGCAACGCGGGGTCCAAGCACTTCGCCGTCATCGGCAACGGATCGCAACTCGGCTGCGGCGCCCCGATCAGGCGCGACGCAGAGCTACTCTCCCTGCGGCGACTCGACCAAATCATCGAACTCGACCCGGAGGACCTATCCATCACCGTGCAGCCCGGCATCAGCCTGGGGAAGGTGCAGACGGCCATCCAAGAACACGGGCTGATGCTCGACAGCGGCCCCTTTCCCGGCCAGGAGCAACGCAGCATTGCTGGGCTGCTCGCCGAGGCGCCCCCGAGCCCACGTGGGCACGACCGGGGATCCCTGCGCTCCCAAGTGCTGGGACTGCGCGGCGTCGACGGCAAGGGCCGAGTCTTCCGGGCTGGAGGCCGAGTCATCAAGAACGTCGCTGGCTACGACATGATGCGCCTCTTCGTAGGAAGCGGCGGCTCTATGTTCGCGGGCCTGGAGTTCACCCTGCGACTCGTGCACCAGCCCGAAGCAGAGCTTTGCCTCCACTCACGAGAAATGTCCCAGGGCGAAGGAATCGCGGCCTGGCTGCACCTTCGCCGCAGCGAGCGGGAACTGCGCGCCTGTGACCTGATCCTCCTACCCGGCGGCAAGAGCAAGGTCTGCGCATTCTTCGAGGGACCAACGCCCTTCATCGATGCCCTACGCGACGACCTTGCGAAGCCCCAGTGGCAGCAGTTCTCCCCGCAGCAGCAATCCCTTAGCCACGTCCCCACCTCGGGGTCCCCGATGCGCTCCCGCGGGGCGCTGCGAGCATCACAGCTAGGGAGCTTCCTCCAACTGCTCAAGCAGGACATGGAGCTCTGCCTGCACATGCAGGGAGACTTCATCCTTTACGGCGCTTGGGATGATTCCACCCACTGGCCCGAGGCTTGCCACCTGCGAGCCATCGAGCCCCAGGACGGCAGCAGCGAGCTTCCGATCGGCACCCGTATCTCGCGCGCCGAAGCTCAGACCGCAGAGCAGCTGCAGCACGCCCTCGGAGACTCCTTCGCCTGCGGCCGCTACAGCTTCGACACCGGGCCGCAGCATGTGGAGGAAGAAGCATGAAGCCCGGACTCGAACTCTCCTACGAGCGCACCCTCGACTGCGTGCACTGCGGCCTCTGCCTGGCGACCTGCCCTACCTACGAGACCAGCGGCAAGGAGACCGACTCTCCCCGCGGGAGGATCCTCATCATGCGGGCCCTAGCCGAGGGCCGGATTGCAGAGGATGCTCCAGGCCTGACCCCGCCACTCGATCGCTGCCTGGCATGCCGGGCATGCGAAACCGCCTGCCCCTCAGGGGTCCACTACGGCGAGATCCTTGAGGAGACTCGCACCCACTTCGATCGAAGCCAGCCAAAGCTGCAGAAGAGCTTCGTGCGCTTCCTCCTCAACAACGCACTGGCCAAGCGCCGCCCCCACCACCTGGCGATGGGCACCTTAGCCCTGATGCAAAAAAGCGGGCTGGTCTGGCTGCTCAGCAAGTTGCCGATCCCGGCATGGCAGAAGAAGAGCTTCGAACTCCTGCCAAAACTGCCCCGCAGGAGCGAACGCAAGCCGATCCCAGCCGGGATCTACGAACCCTACGGCCGCAAGCGTGCCGAAGTCGGTCTCTTCACCGGCTGCATGATGGAAACCGTCTTCGGCCGCGTGAACCGCGCCGTGCTTGAGGTTCTGCGGCACTATGGCTGCCGCGTGCACGTGCCACGCGAGCAAGGCTGCTGCGGCGCCCTGCATCTGCATGCGGGTTTCCGTGACTCGGCCCGCCCGCTCGTCGAGAGGAATCTCCAAGCCTTCGATCCGGGGCTCGATGCGATCATCGTCGACTCTGCAGGCTGTGGCTCCTCGATGAAGGAATATGGTCATTGGATGCCCGAGGCCGAGCATTTCGCCCAGCAGGTCCGGGACTTTAGCGAGTGGCTGGTCGAACTCGGGACGCTAGCAGCCCCCAAGCCAGTGCAGCGCAAGGTCAGCTACGACGACCCTTGCCACCTCTGTCATGGCCAAGGCATCGTCAAGCCGCCGCGCCTCCTCCTCGCCAGCATCGAAGGGCTAGAGGTCTATCCACTCCCGCACTCGGATGATTGCTGCGGTAGCGCCGGGATCTACAACCTCGTCCAGCGCGAACTCAGCGACGCGGTGCTTGACCGCAAGATGGACGAAATCGCCAAGCTCCCGATCGACACGATCTTGACTGCCAACCCCGGCTGCCACCTGCAGCTGGAGCTGGGCGCCCGGCGGCGGGGAATGGAGCTGGAGGTCATGCACATCGCCGAGCTACTCGCCGAGGCCTGGCAAAGAAACTGAGCACTGCGGTGACGAAGAACCAGCTGAAGATACGGACCGACCAGCGACAGATGCCTGAGCCAGCAGCAGAGATCCACGAGCTTCTTGGCGGCGCCCGCTTGGAATACTGGCCAAGCTTCCTCAGCACCACAGAACAAGCCCAGCTCTACGAGGAACTACACGCAGGCCTTGCCCTGCGCGTCCTGCCGGTTCGCGTCTTCGGCCGCCTGCACAAGCAGCCGCGCGAAACATCCTGGCATGCACCCGGATCCTATAGCTACAGCGGCCTGACCCTTGAGCCCCAGCCCTGGACACCGGAACTCCATGAACTCCGCGAGAGGATCCGCCAACACTGCGGAATGGACTTCCCCAGCGTCCTCGTCAATCACTACCGAGATGGCAGCGACCGCATGGGCTGGCACGCCGACGACGAGCCCGAGCTCGGAGAGGATCCTGTTATCGCCTCGCTCTCCCTCGGCGCGACGCGGCGCTTCCGCCTCAAGCACAAGCAGCAGAAGCAGGCCAAACACAGCCTCGATCTCGAGGGCGGCAGCCTGCTGCTGATGGACGGCGCGACCCAGCGCCACTGGCTGCACAGCCTGCCAGCGACCAAAAAGCCCGTCGGCGGCCGTCTCAACCTCACCTGGCGCCCCTGGGTAACGAAGACGAGCAGCCGCCCCGCGACCTGATGGGCTAGCCCTTAGCCCAGCGGAAACGCTTCGCCCAAGGTGCGACGGTCCAAGAGGCTGTTACCCGTGGGCCATTTCCAGCGCCCTACTACCCCGAAAACGCCGCCAGCGCTTCGGGGGCTAGGATCGCCGAGGCGATCAGGCCGAGGACCATGAAAACGGCGACGCGAAGGGCAGAGCGGCGCATCAAGGTAACTCCGAGGAGATAGGGACGTGAGCTAGAGAGCACAGCGCAGACGGAGAAATCTACCAGCCCCTGCAAGTGGCAGCTGACCGATCCGCAAACTACTGCAGCAGCAAGAGCTCCTGCGTCATCGTCGCGCTGCCATTGGTGCCCGAACCACCACCGATCACGACGACGCCACAGCCGCCCATCAGCGTTGCCGTTGCGGCTGCGCGGCCACGCCCCATCTTTGGCAGCTTGCTCCAGGTCAGGGTCTTAGGATCGAAGGCCGCCACGCGGCGCGGCAAAGGCCGACAAGAAAGCCCGGCCTTAGACTTCCGGCCTCATTCCCACCCGAAGCCTGAAATAGGATCTGGAATCCCAGAAGAACTACTTTCAGACTGCCGAGCTGAGCACCCGACTTGGCTCCTGCTGTTTCGATTCTGGTGGCGGCTTCCCTCCTGGAAGCCTGCCGGCTCAACGAAAGCCTCCAGCAGGACAGCATGAGTCCGGGTGAAAACAAGACTCACGCGACCTCTGTAACGGCCTACTAGGCCCCACTTTCGCACTAGACACACCCCTTTCCAGGATGACGAGCATGGATACCATCGGACTGTTCTATGGCAGCACCACCGGCAACACCCAAGAAATGGCCGAACTCATTGCTGAGAAGATGGCCAACCCCGTGGAACTCAAAGATGTCGCCGACTGCAGCCCCGAAGATCTCTTGGCCTACGACAAACTGATTCTTGGCTGCCCCACCTGGGGAGAAGGCGACCTGCAGGACGATTGGGATGCATTCCTGCCCGGCGTAGAAGATCTGGACCTATCCGGAAAGACCATAGCCATCTTCGGCCTGGGTGATGCGGATGGCTACCTGGACACCTTCGTGGATGCGCTCGGAACCATTTACGAAAAGGTAAAGGCTTGTGGCGCGACGGTCGTAGGCTCCTGGCCAACCGATGATTACAGCTTCGATGAGAGCACCTCGGTTATCGACGGCGAGTTCGTCGGCCTGGTCCTGGACGTGGACAACGAAAGCGAGAAGTCCGAAGAGCGTATCGACGGCTGGGTCGAGCTGATCAGCCCCAGTTTCTGATCGCCCATAATGGCGCAAAGGGCCGTTAAAGAAGTCGCGCGGCAGCCGAGCCCCTGATTCGGGGATCTGCAGCCGCGCGACTTCTTCATCGGCCCTTTGCGCTAGCAAGAGATGCCACAGAGGGAGCACGATGCGTATCTACACCAAGACCGGAGACGAAGGCCAAACAGGGCTATTCAACGGCAGCCGAGTTGCCAAAGAGGACCTTCGGGTCCAGGCCTACGGCTGCTGCGACGAGCTCAACTCCTGGGTCGGAGTCATCCGGGCCGAAGGAGTGAACGCAGATAGCGACCAGGAACTCGCCGAGATCCAACACGACCTCTTCGAGATAGGGAGCATCCTCGCAACCCCCGGAGAAAGCCCCCAGGTCAAGCAAGTGCCGGGGCGCACCAAGGCGCTCGAAAACTGGATGGACCGAATGGATGCGGCGCTGCCGGCACTCAAGAGCTTCATCCTGCCCGGCGGAAGCAAAGCGGCCGCGCACTGCCACGTTGCCCGCACCGTCGCCCGTCGCGCCGAACGTCAGGCGTGGATCTGCGCACGCCAGCACCCAGTCGCGAGCGAGGTCCTCATCTATCTCAACAGGCTCTCCGACACGCTCTTCCTCCTCGGCCGCTGGCTCAATCACTCCTCAAACACAGCTGACGTGGAATGGCAGCCGCGCGATTCCGATTCTTAAACCAGCGCCCGCAGGCCATGGCGAACAAAGGCGCACAAGCGCTGGCGCGGCCTTAGTGATCCACACTTCCTAGCTGAATCAGGACCTTGACCACATCACCGCTCTTCCGCGCGAGCTCGAGTTCGATCCAATCGCCACCAACGTGGGCACGAATCAGGTCCTGAAGATGTGCAGCGTGCCGCACCCGAACGCCGTCGACGACGAGGATCTTATCCCCCTTGCGTAAGCGCGCTTCGTGGGCCGCCGTCCCCCTCTGCACAGAAAGGAGGGTCGCTCCCGGCCCGAGGTCGGCAGGGCTGAAACGAATACCGAGCAGCGAGCGCTGGTAGACCTTTCCGGCCTTCATGCCCGCGAGGATCTCCGAGATATCAGCAAGCGTCGCCGCGAAGCCAATGCCGCTGTCGTACCAATCAGCTCCGGCAGTATCACCCTTGGGCGAAAGCGGCACGTTGATACCAATCACCCGGCCCTCGATATCGATCAACGGCCCTCCATAATTGGCGGGGGAGATATTCGCGTCGCTCTGCACCGCGCGGCCCGAGATACGCCCCTTGGCCGAGAGAATGCCCAGGTGCGTCGTCGGACGCTTCGGCCCAAAACTGCGCCCTAAGGCGAGGACCCACTGGCCAACCCGGAGCGAAGCCGGGGCAATATACTCGGGTACTGGCAGCCCCTCAGCCTGGATCTTGAGCATCGCGATCCCCCTGGTGCGGTCTTCCCCCGCTCGCTCGGCCGTGAACTTGCGACCGTCGGCAAGGGTCACCAGGATCGTGGTCGGATCCACCTCTAGAACCCAACGCGAAGTGAGGATCCACCCATCGCTACCAACGACGAGGCCGGTGCTAACGCCTTGCGCTTGCAGGAAGCCGGGAAACTTCAGTGAGCCCAGCTTGGGCCGCTTCTTGCCGCCCTTCTTCTGCTCGCTTGGCTTCGGCTGCGGCCGTGCCTGCGGACCGGTCTTTGCCGGATCCTTCTTCTTGACCCGGTAGCCGCCGAAGGTCTCGACCGTGACCACTGAGGCAGAAACCCGCGTCAGAGCCGGGCCTAGCACCTCCTGCATCAGCGAGGCCTCAGGCAGCATCGTGCTGGCTTTTTGCGCCGAGACCCCAGCTGCCAAACCGAGGGCCAGACTCAGGATCGCCGCGGGGAGGACAGGCACATTGATGGCACTCATTTCTTCGCCGCCTCCAACTTCAGGCTCACCTTGTAGACCTTGCTGCCTCGCTTGAAGGTCAGGTCGATTTCATCACCCGGGCCATAGGACCGCAGCGCCCGGCGAAACTCGGCACAGGTGCGGATCGGATATTGGTCGATGCGCACGATCAGGTCGTCTGGCCGCAAACGTGCCTTATGCGCCGGCGACCCTCTTCGGACCCTATCAATGTAGGCCGGCGGCGACCTGCGCCGCGCCGTCTCGAAGAGATCGATACCGGTATAGACCGGAGCCTTTTTCTTGACCCGCTGCTTCTGCGCCGCCAGGAGCCTCCTCGCGGCCTGCCGATCCCCCGTGCATAAGGCCACAAAGCCAGCCAACTCATGGGCGGGTATTACCACCGACAACTGAGTATTGGTCTCTCGCGATTCGACAAGAGGCGCCATCATGCCGATGAGCTGGGCGTCCAAGGTAAACACGCCCGCGCCGGGCATGCCCGGGTTACTCGGCGCATCAACGATCAGCACTTCGCCGCGGAACGGAAACTTGCGGAGGTTGAGCCGCAGGTCCGAACGTACGCGTGCAACAACCACACCGAAGCTCGTCGATAAGCGCTCTTCATACTCTGCGAGCTTGAACATGTTGCCGATCGTAAACAGGAACTCGCCTGGCTCATGGTGCTTCGGCGTAGTCGAGAACTTGAGCGGCCGGAGAGGATACTTACGGCCTTTGTCATCCTGGGTATCGATGCGCAGCATCAATACACCCAACTCTTCGCTGCGACGAACGATCCGCGCATCGCAGACCGTGCCATCGCGCAATACAACACGAGTCTGACCCTGCTGGATGCTAACGCTATCCCAGCAGAGGACATGCCCACGATCGCTGACGACCAGACCACTGCTATAGCTCTCTATGCCGCGCAAGCCCGAAGCGCCGAAGATCTTGACCACCGACCCCAGAAGCGGATCCAAGCGGGTTTGCGTTTCAGCGCTCGGCACAGGAAGCTCGCCTGCTGTCCAAGCTTTGAAACTCGTCAGCGCCTTGCCGCCTGTTACTCGGCGCTTCTCCCTGAGTTCACCTTCGACATAGACTTCGGCGGCGATCGGCCGCAGACGTTTACCCTCACTCACCCATTCGACAAAGCGCAACTCGGCGTCACCTCCCAGCCTCGGGTGCCGGCACCGGTAGCCCACCGGGTAGAAGCCATCGCGATCGAGGAAGAGACTGCGCTTACCAGGCCCACGCAAGCGCAGCACCCAGACGATGCGCCCGGCGAGGTATTCGCCACCTTCGAGCCAGGCATCCTTCAGAACTTCGGGGAAACCCTCGGGAGCTAGCCAAGGGTCGAGTTCGAGCTCTCGCTGCAGCGAGACCCGCAGATTGGCACCGCCTTCGCCGCTGCGCAAAGTTCGAAGCGGTGTTTTCTTGCTGTATCTGCCGCGGGCCAAGGTCCAAATCTGCAACTCGGGTTTACCGAGTTCCTTTCCACCGCGATAACGCTGCACCTGGACGTCGACACGGCGCTCTTCATCCTTCCCAAGATGCGGCAGCCCCGCCTGCATGCGTTCGCTGAGTTCGTTGACAAGACGCGCCTGATAGGCAAAGAGAGCCTTCTCCCGCCTCCAATCCCGAAGCGGCGGCAGCTGCTTCTTCGCCTTGGACTTAGCTTTGGACTTCGGCTTGCCCCCAGAGAGGATTCTCTTCGCCTTCCCAAGCAGCGACTTGGACTCGGCCAAGGCTTTCTTTCGGCGTTGTCGCTCGGCTTCGACCTGCTCCTTGATCTTGGCCCAATCAGGAATAGTGGCAAAATCACAGACGTTGGGGCGAGGCGTCTTCTTCGAACCGGTATCCACCGCCGCGAGGCGAGCCCGAACCTTGCGCAAGTTGCTGTAGGCACGTGCTCTTTCGTTCCAACGGCGATATCCGATCTCGACCTCGAAGCCGGCCGGTAAGACGCCAATCATCCGCGCCAGATCGTTGGCGGACTCAAGGGGCATACCGTTCAAGGACAAAAGCTGGTCACTGAGGCGAAGCCTGGCTTTCGCCGCCACTGAGTCGGCAAAAAAGGACTGCACGTAGACGCCTTTCTTGCTGCTACCGGTGTTCGGATCACTCATCCACCAAGCGTTCATGTCGAGTGTGCCGTGTTCCGCGTGCTTACCCGCTAGCAGGTCGGGCAAGAAGTTGCGGATCTGATTGATGCTGACCGCGAACCCAACGCCGGTATTCACTCGGCCGCGGTCACGAATCGTGATGCGGCCGTTGATGCCGACGAGCAAACCGTTCTCGTCAAAGAGCGGACCACCCGAGTTGCCGGGATTGATCGCGGTATCGACCTGGATGCAGTCTGGATAGACCAGAAAGCGACCGCCTGGGCCGCTGCCTTTCTGGTAGCGATTGAGCCCCGAAACGATGCCTAGCGTCACGGTCGGTTTGAAATCCGTGGCCAGCAAGAACGGGTTGCCCATTGCGTAGGCAAAGCCGCCCACCTTGAGCTTGTCGCTATCCCCAAGCTGGACATAGGGCCAGCTTCCATCGGGCTGATTGCCCTTCCCACGCAAGGCAAGGACCGCGATATCACCGCCGGGATCGATACCAAGTACGTCGGCCAAGTGAAACTTGCCGTCCGGTAGGCCGATCTTCATGACCTTGCTCTTACCGGTGACGTGGTAGTTCGTGAGCAACCAGCCACGCGGACTGATGATCACCCCACTGCCACCGCCGGGCTTATCCAGCGCCATCACGGCACAAACCGCCGGCTCAACCTTGGCCATCACCGCCACACGCTTGGCTTCGAGCTCACGCAAGCGCTGCAGCGGGCTCTTGCCCTGGGCCGGCAGCAACGGCAATAGCTCGAACAAAAGCGCTAGGGGGAGAAGCGTCAGAGATCTCTTTAGCATGATTCTGTCCTGCCCGTTCTCCGGGCCTCCCACCATCAGTCGCCAGGCCGGAGTAAGCGCAGCTCGCCGCAGATCACCCGCCCACCAGCATCTAGGTCATCCCCTGGCACGAGTTCCAAGACCAGCTCTGTGGCATCCACGAGATCGATAACGAGGTCGCGAACCTTGCCATTGGCACTCAGCTTGAGGGGCTCACCCTGCAATTTGTCGCCACTCAGCACGCGCAAGCAGGCGCTACCGAAGGGAGCTCTCGGCATGCCGATCCGCCCCCGCAGGCGAAGCTTGCCCTTGCTCAGGCTCTCCGGCACCGCGAAGGATACTTTCAGTCCAGGCACCAACAGGAGCCCGCGTTCATAAACCTCATCGCCGAGCTGCAACTTGCCGCCAAGTCCACGGTCTTTGCGTAGCTTGGCTAGCGCTAACAAAGGTGAAACGCTGCGGAGCACCTTGCTTGGTAAGGCGGAGACATATTGCATTTGCGCGGACAACCACTCGATCTTGCGCAGATGCCGGAGCGGTAACTCAAGCTCGATCGCCCCAAGGACTCGAAGCCCAAGGTGCTTTCCCTTGCCCTTGGAGAAGAGCTCGCCCACGAGAACCTTTCCATCAAGGAGCTGGACGGATACCCGGGCAACGCCCCTAACGGCACTGGAGTCGATACCTCCCAGCCGCGAGAAAACGATGCCGTAAACCCGTTTTCGGGGAATACGCAACTTGCGCCCGCCCCGCTCGACCAGGAATGCCCCGGCCTCGAAGCCGAGCACTAGGGCTGAAAGCCGACGCAAGCGCTTCCTGGCCTTGTCCCAGAAAAAGACGTAGTCCTGCGAATCGGAGGGCTTGGCGAGCGCCTTGGCAAAGCCGGCATCATCGCCCTTGCTAGCCTTTTCGAGGCGAAGTGCCTGGAACAGGGGGTAGGGCACCGTGCCCTCGCTCTTTTCCCGGCCAAAACCTATGCGGAACTGCCAGTTCTTGCCTTCCCCACCCAAGAACTCGGCAGGGATTTGGGCGCCGGTACGCAACTGCACCAGCCCCCCGGCGATCATCGCCTTCGGCTGAGTAGCAGCGGCCTCCCCCTGTCGAAGCGGTAACAAACGCCACAGCGAAGCCGCCGGCAGACGCCAGAGCTTCTGCTCGCCTTTGCCACCAAGGGCTGCACCGAAGCCCGGCGTCCCGATGGGGTGGCCAATCAGTGAAGCATCCTCGGCAATGAACCATTGGTCGAGCAGAGCTTCTTGCCCCTCTAGGCTCGACGCGAGAACGCGCTGGGCGTTTTGCCCACTCAAGGAGGAGGCAAGTAAGAGCAGAGAAAAGGGTAGGGCTCGGAGCATGATCACGGGCAATCAGCGACCGCCTTTATTCAGGCGCTTGTAATAGTTCTCCAGCAAGCTGCGGTAGCGCTCTGGGAGCTTGGTTTGCAGTTCGGAGAGGATCTTCTCGCGGTCACGGCTCTTCATATTGCCCCACCGGTCTTTGACACCACGCGAACCGTGGAGCTTGCCAATACGCCCCTCGCCAGGCTGGATCTCACTGCGATTGGCCGGCCCAGCAGGCGGCTGGTTGCCCTTAGGCGCACCATCGCCTCCTTGCTGCTGCTTCTCTTCGAGCTGTTTGATCAGCAAGTCGAGCTTCTCGACAATATCGAGCTGCTTGGTCTCGACGATCTTGCCGCTCTGCTCCTTCTTGAGCTTGCGCTCACAGAACTTCATCTCGTCAGCGATCGCGTGCAGCGGGCTGTCCCATTGGGCCTCCAGCTCTTGCAGCAGCTGCGCAGCATTAGCGCGGTAGCGCTCAGAGGCATCTGGATAAAGCTCCAAGAAGATGCGGAGATTGAGGATCGCCTCCCGAGGCCTGGGAATGATCGAGAGCGAATAACCGAAGAAAAACACCGCGGAAGGATCAAGCAGTGAATAGCCACGGTCCTCGGCAACAAAGTCATTGAGCAGCTGGCTCGCCCCTTCGGGGTCGTCCTCGTCGAGTAAAGCGCGCGCCAGCTTGTAGCGGGCATGGGCCCGCAGGTGCACGTCTCCGGCCTTGTCTGCGGCAACGATAATCTTGACCAGGCTCAAGGCGCCCTTCGGATCACCGGCATCGAGTAAGTCGACGGCCTTGCCGTATTCAGGCTTCAGCGCCTGAAGCGCCCGATCGGTGATACCGGCATCAGCGCCCAGCTCCCAATCGCTGGCAAAGTCGGAGAGGATCTTCTCGCTTGCCTTGTTCTGCTTCAGGTAACGAAGGAAGCGCTCTTTGGAGAACTTGGGGGTCCAGGCGCCATCCTGCTCGCCGGCCTTCTTGACCTCGGCGGGGACAGCCTTTTCTCCTGCCTTGGGTGCGGCATCGCCCTTTTTCTTCTGCGAAGCTGGCTTGATGGGGGAGGGATCAACTGGCACCGGCTTATCGGGTGCCGATTGCTGTACCGGCGCCGGCGGAGACTGCTGCGCATCGGCCGCTGCTCCCCATAGCAGGGAGGACAAAGCCACTGCGCAGAGACGGGTACGGACGAGAATCATCGGCCACCCTCCTCTTCGTTTTCTTCTTCACTCTTGAGCAGCTTGTTCGCCAGCTTGCGGGTCAGCCCCTCGACCTTGCCCTGCTTCTGTGCAGCGCTCCGAGCAATGTCCTTGCGCTGATTGCCCTTATCGAGCTTCTCCAGCAGCTTGGTCTTGCGGTTGACGCCCTTCTGCAGAGTAAGCAGCATGCGTAACTCCGCGGTAATCGGAACAAGGGCCGAATCCCCCCCCTCTCCCCCAGAACCGCCTTGCCCCTGAGACTCTTTCTGCTCCATCCTCTGCGTTAAGGCATCAAGGAGATCCTCGAGCATTTGCTCGATGGATTTTTGTACTTCCACCGTGGCCGGCCCGGTCTCGAAGCGTTCGAGCATCCTCCCCGCAAGGCGCAGATCATCGGCGAGATCCTTGACGATCTCCGGGAATACGGCGGTCGTACCCTCTTCCTCAATCAGGCGTAGGGCTGCCGCAAGCTCGTCCACGAGGCCGCGCTCGCCTTCTGCCAGCTTCCGGCAACGCTCGCGCACCCAGGTCGGGGTACGCCCATCCTGCATCAGCGCCTCGATCTCCTTGCGCTTCTTTTGGGTCAGGATGGTGCTGGCCGTGTATTGGCGCTGACGCGCCAAGATCTCGGTGAAGCGCTCTTCGAGCGCCTTGAGCACCTCCTCCTGGAGTTCTTGCCGCAGCTGGGAAAGAGCATCCTCCAGACGCTTTCTCGCTTCCTCAAGCTGATCCACCGCATCCTGCTGCTCCTGCTTGGCTTTGCCAGGCTTGAGCTTTTTCAGCGAGCCAGCTGCACTCTTCTGCTTCGGCACTGCCTGCTGGATGTTGTTCTTGCCCGGTGTTTTCTGCCCAGAGCCGCCTTTGCCGTCTTCCCCGCCAGTCTCGGCGTCTTCCATGTCCTCAGCGAGCTTGTCGGTCTTTGCCCGTGTCGCCAACTGATCCTTTTCCATCTGCTCGAAGGGCAGCTTCATCAGGCGCCGGCGAGCATCCTCTTCTAGCTGCCCCAGCTTCTTCTCCGCCTCCTTGAGGCGGTCGATGGCCTTCTCCTGATCATCCAAAGACCTTTCGGGCTGGTTCTGTTCCAAATCGGCCTGGGACTGCTTCATCTCCCCGGCCGCCCCAGCAGCACTGTCGCTGGGCCTTGCGGCATTGGGCTTGCCGCCTTCGGCGTCCTTCATCTCCGACTCAGCACGCTCGATCTCGCGCAGCTCCCCAGCCAAGTCCTCGGCCTGCTTTTCGAGTTGGCCCTGCTTCTTGGCCAGATCCTCGCTCGGCTGTTCGCCAGCGCCCTTTTTCTGAGTATCCGAGCGCAACGCTGCTTGCTCGCCGAGGAGCTTACCCACCCGCTGCTTGGCCTGCTGGATGCGGTCGAGTTGCTCAGCCAGGCGTTCGGCCTCGGCCGAAGCCTCGCGCTCCCGGCGCTGCTCATCGACCAACTTGTCGACGCGCTTCTTAAAGGCATCCAGAGCCTCTATGCGCCCGAGTATGTCGCTCAGATCGTCATCACGGTCGAGCAGGACCAGGAGGAGCTGGTTGAGACGCAGCTGCACCTCCCCCATCTTGGAGAGCGCCTCGTCCCAGGAAGCTTCCTCCAGTAGGTCGCGAACCTCCCCCATACGCTCGCTGAGCTTGGCTTCCTGAACCAGGCGTAGACCGCGTTTGATTCGCTCGGCCTTGCTCTCGTCCTGCGCCCCCAACTGCTTGCGCAGCTCTTCCATCGAAGCGCGGAGCGCGAGGAATTTGCTGTAGGCCTGCTTCTGCAAACTTGCCGGTGACTTTTCGTCCTGTGCCGGCTCATCGACAGTTACCTTGGCAGGCGGCTTGGTTTTGGCTTCGGCAGCCTTCTTATCCTGAGCGAAAACGCTAGCTACGCTCAGGATAAGGGCGATACAAGCCAGGGTCATACATTTCAGCTTGTGCATTCTCGCTTCCAAATGGCTGGAGCTTGCTAGCCCGTCAGGTGACTGGGTCCTCTGATCCCAACATACGTTCGCGGCCCTGGGCCCTGCAGGGCCCCAGGGCCTGGGCCCGTTAGTTCTTTTTGCGTGCCTTAGGACTCTGCTCAGGCCCGTCCTTCTTCTTTGTTTCCTCTTCAGGATCCAAATCGAAGTCACTCAGATCCTCATCAAGACGTTTCTTAGCCTCGCCCATGACTTTCTCCTGGATCTCGATCAAGTCGCGAACCTGGTTGAGCAAGGTCGTGAAGGTCTCAAGCTCGGTCATGGCCCTTAGGACTCGATCGATCATGCGAAGGATCTCGCCATATTGATGCGAGGCCTCCTCACGCATATCCGCATCGGCGCTTCGCGTGTAGGCGCCCAGGAGATTTGCCAGAGCCGGCATCGCCGAAACTCCCAGCCCCCCAAGCGGATCGACGATCTGCGTGGTTCGCCGCAAGACGATGCCCTCTTCGCTGAGGCGGTTGTTCCGCATCTCGTCCAAGATCAACTGGTACTTCTTGGCAACACTCAAGACCTGCCGTGCCAGATGCCGCTGATGACGCCCCAGCTGGCGGTACTTGCGGCGGATCTGCGTGCCAAGATCTCCTGTGGTCTTGGGTGAAGCCAGATCGCCGAAGTCAGCAGAATCGCGACGGTGCTTATCCCTGAGCAGCTCGAGTTCACGGCGCTGCTGGCCTTGCCGCCGGAGAAGGTCGTGCAGAAGCTCCTGTGGCGTGACCACTCGAAAGGTCTGCCGGTCGCCGTAGCTGGCACGCGGCCCCTCGCCGTCTGGATTGGGATACTCATCACAGGCGCGATGGCGCAGGAAGACGAGGAGCCCCGGGCGAATGCGATTGCCCGGGTCGTCCAATCGCTCGGTGTTTTTCAGCAGCGGTAAGAGGTCAAAGACGAGGCGGCCTTCGAAGAGCCTCACCCCAGCCTCGAAGCCGTCCAAACCCTCGGACTTGCCGAGATGGAAAACCTTCCCTGGGTCCTTACCCTCACCAAAATCGGCACGCTCGCCCAAACCCCATAAGGTTTCGATGGACCGAACGCCAAAGTCATCGCGCACGCGCAGATCCACCGGCAACCGCGCCATCGGGGTAATCATCGAGCCGATCCCCTGACGCTTGACGTCGACCCGCGGAGCCTTGTCGGGCACGACACGCAGAAAGACCTTGCGCCCCTCGCCCTGCGCCATGCCCTGCTCATCCCTGAGAAAGATCTCCAGTACGCCGGAGGACTCAGGGAGGAAGCTCCCTCGCACCGTGCGTTGGTCCTGGTCGATCCGTGCGGCCTCGACCTTCTCCCTGTCCACGGCAAAGGCCGCCTCATGCACGGGCTTGGAGCTGCGAGCGACAAGATCCAAACGCGAGCCCTCGGGCACCAATAACTCACTTGCCCCCGGCCCGACGATCAGCGGATCCCGCTTCATATAGCTCGGATAATGCAGGGATAGCTGCATCTCCTCGAGCAGGGGACGGTCCACCAGCCGCACTTCGATCTCAGCGGACAGCCCGTCACCGCCTTCGGCATGGAAGCTCAGCGGATCAAGCAGGCCCGGAAAGGTAAAGCTAAAGGTGCTCTCGCCGGTGTTTTGCTTCATCGACTCCGTCGTGCGCCCGCCTCGCTCGCGCGAATAGACGATGCTCACACGGTCAGGAATCACCCCGGAGGCATCCACTTCGACCGTAAACTCGTCGCCTCGCGGAACCAGTAGATAGCCCTTTTCCGCGCCCAAGACCTGCAGCTGAGTCGCCCGCGGCCAATCAACATCGGAAGCCAGCAGCAGCGAGCGTTGCGCCCAGATACCCGAGCCCTTGGGGAAGCTGGCAATCACCCCCATAAAAAGGAAGAGGCAGATCAAAAAGACCCAGCCCTGAGTACGCACGCGTTCGCGTTTGATTGCGCTGCGCAGGTCAACACTTGCGAGCGTCTGCGGCACCTCGGCCACCAGACGCCGCATCAAGGCGGGGCTAGAGTCGCGATACGCCCCGCGCTCAAGGGCAGCCCCAAACTGCAAGGCACTGATCAAGCGCTGCGCCAAGTCGCGATCCGAACGCTCGACAGCAAGCACCAGCTCGCGGTCGTCAAGCTCGGTCGAGAGCGGCCGGAACATTCGCTTATTGAGCTGGTAGAGGATCCACCCCAGCCACGCAAAGAGCAGAACCCCACGAGTAAGGGGGTCGAGGCGGAATAAGCGGTCGAGGGCGAAGGAGCCAAGGGCAAAGACACTGAAGGACAGCGCCAGAACCCCGAAGCCTTCGATCAAAATGCCGCTGCGGGCCCGGCTACGCAGCTGCCGCATCGCTCTTTGGATACGGCGAGCTTGGACCTGGGTCTCGGAAGCTTGAAGGCTGGTATCGGTCATCGTCTAGCTCGGCTCACAAGAGATCCCAGCGCTTGCGGAGTACCCACTCGACGCTCAGAAAAAGGAGGAGGAGGCCTAAGGTCACCCACTTGTCCCACAGCGGATAAGGACGCAGGAAGGTCTCGGTTGTCGAACGCGAGGGCACCTTCCCCGCCTGCTCAAGCAATTGGTCTGGCAGCAAAGCCTTGCTGCCGAGAGCAGCGGCCAATCGCTGCAACTCGGCAAGCGCCATCGGACCACGATTCTCGAGTTCGCTGCGTTCGACCAGGAAGGCGGCTTGGGCCGCGGCCTTGGTGTCTCCCTTCACTGCGCCACGAATGCTGACATGCCAGCGACCCAGCTCACCTGGGCGGAAAATCTTGAAAAAGCGCCCAGTCTCCCGGCCCTGCGGCTCAAGGAGCAGCTGATGCCGCTTGCCGCTCGGCGCTTCGAGCTGAACCGCCACTTCGTCGGCCACCAAGGGCTCCAACCGCTCGTTACGAGCCCGCAGATAGAGTTCGAGTTCCTTGCCGAGACTGAGCTTTTCCACCGAGAGCCCGAGCTGGTATCGAGAGTTTCCTCCCGCAAGCCGCCCTTCGTAAAGAAAGCGCAGCCCTTTTACCCAGAAGCGGTTGTACGCCTCCTCGGCGACGGCACGCCAGCGATAAAGCTCGTCGGTCCCCGACCATAAAACCCGGCCGGCGCCCACGTATTGCATCGCCAGCAACGGCCGCGGCCCGGAAGCCATACGCAGATTCTCGTCGGGGTGTTCGATCAGGATCTGCGCTGCCGGCTTGGCACGCGCGACTGGGAAAGACCAGTGGAAGCCCGGCAGCTTCTCCCAGAGCGTCGCGTTGAGGGTCTCGTCTTCGAGGATGCGGCAGATGCGGTGCCCACGACCGCTCTTACTCAAGCGATACGCCTGCTGTGATTTGAAGTAGCGGCTAAAGCCCAACTCGCGGTGTGGATCACTGAAGTCAGGAACAATCGGCATGAGATCGACCAGGGCCTTCAAAGGCGCCCCAGGCTCGGCCGCACGCGCCGAGCTTTTCTCGCCCATGACCCACCAGAGCCCCATACCGCGCTCAAGCACTCCCTTGGCCAGCTCCTCGATGAACTCCCGGGGGACGAGGATCGTGTCGGGCCGATGCAAGACGTCCATCAGAATGACGACATCGAACTCATCAACCTTCTCCGCGGACTTCGGCAAAGCCTTAATCGGCGTGTTGCCATCCTGCGGAAAGTCGATATCCGCCGAGAGCAGCCAGCAGGCCAGGTCCATAGTGCGGTCGCGCATCAACTGGGTGCGCAGGGTGCGATACTCGTGGCTCGGCCCGCCCGCGACCAAAAGCACGCGCAAGGACTCACCAAGCACCTCCACCTGACGCAGCACCCTATGCCGCTCTTCATCAAAGTCCTCGCCCTCGGGCGGTGTCAAACTCACCCGTAAGGTGAACTGGCCTTCTTTCTTCAGCTCGACAGGAGGAAACTCCACCGTCGTCAGGGACTCTTCGCCACCAAGCTCAACCCCCTTGGTCGCCAGCTCACGGAGGACCTGACCGTCCTTGTCCAGCAGCTCAAGCTTGGCCTCGATGGACTGCGCGTCGTAGCCCTGGGCCTGAAGCACGGCAGCGACCTTGAGCGGATCGCCCTTGAACACTCGCTCGGCCGCAGTCAGATCGCGGATGCTGACCGACCAAGTTTCGGCAGGGTCGCCAATCGGCACGACGAGCAAGCTCTCGACCTTGCGTGCTTCGAGGTATTTGCCGACCTCCTCCAGCGAACCACCAGCGTTGCGTCGACCATCGGTCAAGAGCACGACACTGGCAATGCGCGCGTCGCGGCTAGCCTCAAGCGCCTGGCGCACGGCAGCCGTGAGATTGCTACTGCCTTCGTCCGCGATGAACTTCTCCAATAAGAACTCGGGCGCGGGCGGGAGCACATTCCTGGCCCGCTCGGGCTTTGCCTCGCTGTCCTCTTCCGCGGGCAAGGCCGCGACGGGCGTCTTTTCGGGTGCCGGGCGAATCGCCGACCCAAAGAGATAGGCCCGCACACGGTTCTTGGAAGCCAGAGCCTCAACCAGCCCCGGCTGCGCCAGCAGCTTCTTCGCCAGCTCCATGCGCGCGGTTTCGCCCAGGTTCTCGACACCGATGCGCTTCCAGGCCTCGGCGTAGGCCTCGCTCCGCCGATAGGAGTCACAATGCCCCATCGATTGGGAAGCATCGACCAGGAGTATGACTTCGCCGGGCCGCACGACGCGGCTGACTTTGACCAGGCTCGGCTCCAGCAGGACGAAGGCCACGAGCAACAACGCAATCACCCGCAGAACCAGCAGGGTACTGCGCCGGCCCCAGCTCAGGCGCTTGGCATCGCGTCGATAGATCAGGTACGTAAAGCCAAGAATCGCCGCGAGCCCGATCAAGGCAAACAAGCCCATGCGGCCTTGCGGCAGCGACAAGAACTCGAAGCGCAGATCGTCCCCGGGAGGAAGCTCTTGAGCACTCAGGCCGGCCAACCAGGACAAAAATTCGTTCATCGTTCGCAGCGCCGCATCAGTGGTGGCCGAAACGCCAAGCAAGCAGCGTCTCCAGCAGGAGGAAGCCCATCAATATGAAGCCGAGATAGCGCCAGATCTCCCCTTCCTCATCGAGGAAGGAGGCCGCGCCGAGCGCATCGGCATCGAGCCAAACGAGCTTCTCGCTGAGTTCTTGCGGCAGGCCCGCTCGAAAAGCCTGCTCACTCAAGACCCCAGGAACGCCTTCGTTCTCCCAGGGCGAAACGCTGAAAAAGAGGCTCTCCTCTCCTCCATCAATCTTGCGAAGCAGCAAGCGATAACCGCCATCGGCCGGCCAGCTTTGCCCCGGCTCCGGCGCGGCCTCGATCAGTAACATCTGGCTTTGCTCGTCAGCCGCCCGAGCAAGGAAGCCTCGCTCGGGGATACGATCGTCGCCCTCAGCCGCCGGCATGAGCCGCACATCGCGGGCATATTCCACCGGTGAGATCTCGTGCCGTAGCACGCCACGGGCTCCAAGCTGGAAGGGCGCCAGTGCTTCGCGCCGCATGACGTATTCCGCCGCACGCAGCATCACAATCGGATACGAAGGATTGGCCTGCCAGCTGTGCCAAGCCGCGTCTGCAGTCGTCGTGAACAGCAGCACCTTGCCGGCACCATACTCGCGCTCAAGCAAGAGCGGAGGGCCACGTTCGTCATCGACCCGGAGAATGGCCGAGCACCCGTCTGGTAGTTGCCCGCCCAAGCCTTCGGCTTGAGCGACTCGGTGATAACGCCCAACACCGACGATGCGGGCCAAGGATTCGATAAGCTCTGCGGCTTCGACGAAGATCGGGTGCTCCTTCTTTGCCAGATGGATCACCTCTTTGCTCTGCTCGATATCGCCATCGACCTCGGCAAGTGGCGCCGGAAGCAGCCCTTTACCCTGCTTCCAAAAGCGCTCGTTCCACAGCCCGGTTTCCACCTGGCCGCCAGTGAAGAAGACCAAGCCACCACCGGCCCGCACGTAGTTCTCGAGCAGGGTGACGTCCTCATCCTGCATCGCGGTGATATTCGCCAGTATCACCAGGTCGAACTTCTCAAAATCAAGCTCTTCCAGCTCCTGCGAGTCGACGCGGGTCAGCAAGAAGCCAGAGCGAAGCTCGTCGGAGGGATCGAAAGCCGCTGCGAGGTAGAAGGTCTCGGCCAGCTCCGGCCTCTCACCCGGCTCGCCGTCGACAAGCAGCACACTGGCGTTCTCCGCCACCGAGAAGGCGAGTGTGCGCTGATTATCCAAAGGCAGGCGATCTTTGGGCAGGAAGGCACGCACATAGTGACTACCAGCGCTCTTGAAACGAGCGCGAAAGAGCTCGGTCTTGCGCTCTCCAGCTGCAAGGGAAGCGATCTTGCGAAAAACGCGCGCGCCGCCATCCACCTCGAAGCCGAGTTCGAACTCTGCCGAGTTACTGGTGCCGAGGTTCTCGACCGTGACCAGGAAGCTCGTGCCCTGCCCCCGAATGCTACGGGCCTCTCGACGTTCGATGGAGCGCAGCGACAAGTTACTCGACTCCTCACGGCCAACAGGCAAGACCTGGATCCGCAGCTTATCGGTCGGAAACTGCCGCCACTGCTTGATGATCTCTTCCTTGAGCTCACCGTCACCGCCGAGAAGGTCGACCTTGCGCAAATCTGAGATGAGATAGATCTGGAGACGCTCAGCCTGATCCTCAAAGGGCCGAATCGCCTTGTGTGCTCGGTCCAAGATTTGCCCGAGGCGCAGACGGTCCGGCGTCGGCCGCAGAGCAGTGAGGAAATCGCCAAACTGCGCGCGAAGCTGCCCAGTAATGGGGCGCCCCAAGAAACTCGGCTCATCTCGCGACGCGAGAATCGTCGTGAACAAATCACCGTTACGAGTCTGCGTCAGCGCCTCGACGATTTGCCGTGCACGCTGCTTCAGCCTGTCCATGGCCGTCCCCACACCGGTGATCGCGCCCATGCTCCCCGAATCGTCGAGGATCAACACGTGGTGGGCCGTGCGCTTGGTCAGCCCGAACACGTCATCCGAGGATGCTCTCGGGCGCGAGAGCAGGAAGGCAGCAAGCGCAACGAGCAGCATGCGCAACAGGAGCAGAAGGAGCTGCTCGAAGCGGGCACGGCGACGGTTCTTCTTGAAGGCCCGCAGCAAGAACTCCATCGCCGCCCAACGCACGCGCCGAAAGCGACGCCGGTTAAGGATGTGGATAATCAGCGGGATCGCTGCCAGGGCCGAGCCCCAAAGCAGCAAAGGGTTCAAAAAGGAAATCGCAAGCAGGGAGAGGAACAAGGCTGACCCCTATCTCAACGCTGGTAGATCGGCAGATGGCTGTAGGGCAGCTGCAGGATGGTCAGGGCGACCGCGGTACCGTAGGTCGCACCTACGCCATCGCCTTGCCACGAGCCATCGGCACGCTGTTGGCGTTTCAGCCACTTCGCCATTTTCGCGTAGTAATCGAACCATTCCTTGCCGCCCCGCTGGAACAGCGCCTGCGACAAATAGAGGTGGGCGTAATATTGATGACCGCCACCGCCGCCGGAGACCGGGAGAGTCCGGAGAGCGAATTTGAGCGCCTTCTCGGCGATGGGGTGGTCATACTTCCCCGCGTTGTAGAGCACAGCGCAAGCAGCAGCAGTAATCGCCGGCCGACCGTCACCGCTGCCGCGCGCGGTGTAGCGAATACCTCCATCGGGGTTGGCTGAATCGACCACGTATTTGACCGCCTTGTTGAGCACCTTGACCGGAATCGCAATACCAGCGTTTCGGCAAGCTCGCAGCGCCTGCACCTGAGTAACCGTCACGGCGCCCTCGTCGCCAGAGTCGTCAGGGGTATAGAGCCAACCGCCATAACCTGACTGCGACCGAGCCGTCAGCTTGACCGCATGGACAAGGGTCGCGTGAAGCTTGCGCTGCCGCTTGATGTCCTCCTCCATGCCGTAGATTTCAGCAAGGTACATGGTCGCATAGCCGTGGCCAAACATCGGCCGCTGCTCTTCTTGCATGGCGGTAATCAGGCCGTTTGACATCCGCATTCGCAGCAAATAATCCACCGACCAGCGGATATTGGAGGCGTAAGGGCCGCGGGTCGCGGTCGAACCGCTCATCGCCATCGCGATACCCGCAAGCGAGGTCATGGCGACGGGGTAGCCTCCACCACCGCCTTGGCTTCGCCACGAGCCGTCCCGGTTTTGGCTGCGAGCGAGAAAGCGCAAGCCATTGTTGATCATGCCCTCGATCTCGGCCGTGACGCCCTTGGGGCGCAACTTGCCAGCGCTTAAGTCAAGCGCATCGAGGGCATGGCTATCGTCTTTGGGTTTAGGCGGCGCCGGGCTCTTGGCCGAATGGCCCTGCGACGCAGCCTTTGGAGCCGGGGCAGTGTTTTGCCCGAGGAGGGGAGCCGTGAATAGCGCCAGCACACCCAGGCTAAGAATATCCACTCGTCTCATTTAACCTCCTCGATCGGCATAGAGAGCAAACTCTCACGTAGCCTCCATACATCCTTCATTCGGCCAAGGCGTTCACTCAGCTCGATCCGAAACAGCAGCAGCCGGGGATCCGGACGTAAGCCAGCCTTGCGCAAGACTTGCTCACAGTCGTTCAAGACCTGAAAGGCCAGCTCAGCGCCACGGCTTTCCAATTCCGAGCCCGCTAGCTCTCCACTCAAACGAACAAAAAGATCCCGCGCCCGAATCAAGGAATCGCCCGCGAGAACTCGCTGCACTAGCAGAGCGCGAAGAGCCTCCGTAGCCGCAACGATCCGCTGCACAGCAACCATGCGCCGAACCCGGTCGTATTCGCTCTTGGAGTTCGCAACGAGATCATCCGGAACCGCGTAGGCACGAATACGGTCGTCACTGGCGGCAAAGAGCATCCCCCCATGCACAGTCAGGTTGACCGGGTCACTGAGAGACGCCTTTTGGGTACTGATCGGCGAAAGAAGCAGGCGCGCTTGGTGCTCCCCGGTATCAGCCGAAAACACGTGGACCCAGCCATTGTCGGGTAGATAGATTCGTCCACCATGAACGACACCGCGTCCTTGATGGCGGCCTTCGAAGTAGCTCTCCAGGCTCTTCTCCCAGAGGCGCTTTCCCGACACAGCGCTAACGCACTGTAAATGGCTGCCAACTAGAAAAACTCGACCATCGACCGGGCCAATAAGCTCATCGAACTCCGATCTCCGGTACCCGACCTCTTTCCTTGGTAGCAGCCACTGCACCTTGCCCGTCTGCACCGACAAACAGAGCAAAGCGTCGCCATCGAGGGGGGCGACGATGACACGGTCCCGCTGCACGATCGGCCGCACAGGCTTCCAGTGCTCAAGCGCAACCGTTTGCACCCGATAGCCGAAGCCTCGCATCTGGACTCTTCTGGGCCTTGGCACCTGCTGATGCGGCGTCCGGGTCTCGTAGCGGCGCAGCCAGCACAACTTTAGGTCGGGAAGCCGAAAGGCCACGATGGCCCCAGCATTACTGGCGTGCACAAGTAGATCCCCAACAATGCGAGGACGCTGCACCGGCACCCGCAATAGCCTCGTCCCACCAGAGTGGACCGTTACCGTCGCCAATAGCTCCCCGGTATCCGCGTCGAGGCTCGCGATACGAAAGCTTCTGCCTTTGCGGACCGGGGCATAGAGGCGATCGCGATAACGAACAGGCGGCGTCTGGAAAAATATACGTTCCTGCGTCCCTGGAGGATTCGCCGTAACCCAAAGCGTCGCATTCTTCTTCAGGTCGAAGCAGGCGAGACGGTTCCTGTACGGATAACGATTGCCATCCTGCAGCACGCGGTTCTCGACCGTGAAATAGAGACGGTCTCCATCACGGACGACCGCTGAGGTCCCATAATCCGTCGAGGCAAGGCGAGCGTGCAGTTGGCCTTCGTTCTTGGCTGACCGCGTCCTCGAACCAGACACAAGGTGTTCCCGAACAAGCATCCCCGAGACCGCATCGAGGACGACAAGCCTGTCCTTGTCCTTGAACATGAGCGCCGACCGCCCCTCTCCCAGCTGCCCAGAGAGCAGTCGCAGACCGGGACGGAAGGTCTTGCGTTTCGGGACGACCATCCCCGCCGAGAAGGGGCTACCCCAGAAGACCCTCCGGTCTTCGTCGAGCGTCTTCTTACGCAGTCCGTAGGGGTCCTGATCGGTGAGGGCAAAGTCCCAGAGCGGGAAGAGCTTGAGCGAGCTGAGCGGCAACTCCTCACGGTCATCGCCACGACGCTCGCCACCGGAGCGGAGTCGAAATGCCGGATGATCCTTGATCTGAGCGAAGGGCACGAGTTCGCCATTGACCCGAACCGCTCCGCCAGGCTCCTGCGCAAGCAAGTCCTGATATTGCTTATCGAAACGCGCCTTTTCCCCCAAAAGCGCCAGCCCATGCAGTTGACGCAGCCGAGCCCAGCGCTTCTGAGCATCTGAAAGATCCGGATAATCGAGAAGGAGACGTTCGCGTAAATACAGCGCGCGCTCAATCTCCCCACGAAGGGTCACCAGATCGGCGAGCAAGAGCACGAGTTCGGGTCCATACGAACTCGCGAAAAACACCTCGACCGCTCGCGCCAAGGCCTCGATGTCATCATTCGCGCGTGCGGCATCGAGAGCCTCCTTCGCCCGCGCATCGAAGCGCAGACGATAGACCTCGAGCCCTTCCGCAGGGAGGCGGCTCAGGAGGCGCTGGCAGTAGCGGGTAAAGGGGACATAGAGCCGCAGATTCTCCGAGTAGACCGAGTAGGCCGGATCGTCGAGCTTCTCAGGCCCGACTTCCACCGCCCGTCCCTCAAGCAAGTCCTGTAAGACCTCACAACCTTGCTCCCATTGATCACGGGCGAAGAAGTCGGAGACACGATCAAGAATACGGTTGAGGTTGGCGCTCTCGGGCAGCAGCAGAGTGCCCAGATCTACGGCCGCCTCCTTGCCGAGACCAGCCTCCCCAAGCCGAACAACTTCCCCGGCCTTGAGTACAGGTCGCGCTGGCTGCTGAGCCCAAAGCCCATGCCCCAGCCTGGGGCCTGCCACCGGAACAAGGAGCATCAGAGTGACCAGAGCGGCACGGGCAAAGCTTCGGCTCGGAATCATCGGGGAAAGGCATCTCTAAGGCGGTGGCTTCGGAGGCTCGAAACGGCTTCCCACTCTAGCAGGACCTGGAGCAAGTATCGTGAGTTGCAGAGTGCCGGATTTCAGCTGCCTTGGCGCTGGAAAAACGCCCGAGAATCTCAGAATGGGAGTGTCAGATGAACGGTGTAAACGGCTTCCGGCTGATCCTGCCGATGCGACCGAGGCCCCAGCCAACGAGAACCGATGGCACCTGGTCCGCTGCGCAGCTGCTCCGCGGCTTGGGCCTGGGGCGACAATCCGAAAACCGCTGGTCATGATCAGATACTCGCGGTTTCTCGTGGTCGCCAACACCCCAAGGAAGCGCAGAAGACGATGCCCTGCCGCCGTGCGACTTCCCCGAGCACCTGCTAGGTTCGGCAGCTCGACTGCTACCGGACGCCACCTCTGCTACGGGCCCGCTCGCCGATGACTCGCACCTTTCCCTGGATCTCCCCATTCACCCTGGCCCTACTGTCCCTCGGGCTCTTTGCCGCTGACGGTTCTGCTCTACCCCAGGAGCAGAGCCCGAGAAAGAGCGAGAACAGCGCTCCCCAAGGCGAAAAAGCAAAGGCCACGCCAGAGATCAAGGGCAGCGAGGACGATGCCGGTGCCGCGAAACCAAAGGCGCCTCGCCCTCCGGCCACGGAAAAGACCCTGGCCCCCTACCTATCCAAGGGCTTTCTCGGGCGCCTACTCGTGGCCCCCAAAATCCTGGCCCTTCCGGAGGAGACCCTAGCAACGCGCTACCTGCCGCTGCTAACCGGCGACGGCAAATTCCTGACCCTCAAAGTGCGCAACCTAGTCTCCGGCCTGGGCGACGTGCGCTATGTCGAGCGCGAACGCAGTGAACGCACACTTCTGAAGCTCGGCCCCTCCATTGCCCTCATCCTCGAAGCCGAAAAAGCGAAGGTCCGTGATACCGAGGCTCGTATTCGCCTCGATCGAGTTCTTAGCAAACTGTCCAAAATGGGCAACGAGGACATCCTGCGGAAGGCTCTCTATGCGCGAGGTCTGGCCGAGGCCCTCGAATACCGCGAGGGCGAGCAAGTCACGCGGGCCCTGCTTTCAGGACTCGACCACCTCGACGCCCGGGTACGCATCGCAGCCATCCGCTCCCTCGGCACCCGCTTAGAAGATCCAGCCAATGCCAACGCCTACGGCGAACAGGCGATCAAGGGGCTAGAAGTCGAGCTACAAAGCCAGGATCTGCAGCTCCGCAACGCCATCACCGTCAGCTTGGGAGCGATGCCACTCGCGAAAACCCGCGCCAAGCTCATCGAAATCGCCAGCCATGCCTCAGCCCCGCTCAGCCACCGGCTCCTAGCACTCCGACTCCTCTCGGAGCGGATGGAAGCCGCCGCCTTCTCCGAACTCGCCTCACAACTTAGCGCCGCCAAAGGTGGCGCAGTTGAGCTCGCACTGCTGAAGGAGAGTCACGGCTTCTTCCTCGAAATGCTTCAGCCACAACCGAAGCAGCGAGAAGAGCCAAGAAAACAGCCGGAACAAGCATCTCCAGAGCCCGCTCAAAACCCAGAGCCCCCCGTAGCAAAGGCCAGCGCCCAAACAGGGGAGCAGGAGCCGATAAGCGCTCAAGAAAACGCGCCACTGACGGCAAGCCCCAAGCTTCCCCGCATCCAACTCGGGTTCATGGACGGCGGCGTATTCGAATCTGTTCTGCAAGGCATGCGCCGCGACCGCATCCTGGTCGCGCCAAGCTCCGAGGTCGCCGCTCTCGGTCAGCTGCGCCTGCCTCGCGCCTCCATCGAAACCATCATCTACGTCGATAACGCCAAGACCAAAGGAGCCCCGCAGCCCACCCTCGTCTTCCGAAGTGGAACCCTCGTAGCCGTCCAGGACTTGAGACAAGTAGACGGTCGCATCCATGGGCAAGCGCTCGGACACAAGCTCGATGCGCCGGCCTCCCTGCTGACCCGTCTCAAACCCAGCCCCGGCGCTCGAGGGGCACCTGGCGGCAGCCGCGAACACGACCAGCTGCGTATTCCAGGAAGCAAGGCCCCTATCGATGGCGAGCTGGGAGCGATCTCTCAAAGCGGCTTCAAGTTCGTCGACAGCAAAGGCAAGCAGCAAAACCTAGCCTGGGATCAGTTTGAGTCCCTGGTTCTGCAGCTACGCCCCGAAAGCTCTCCGCAAGAACCGGGCGACCTGGGGCAGTTCGTTCAGGCCAACCTGATCGACAAGCAAGTGGTTGTGGGCTACCTCCTCGACCTAAGCCCAGAGCGCCTCGTCCTCGCCAGCCCCGCACTCGGAGTCGTAAAGCTGCCGAGCCAGAATCTCTTGCGGATCGACATGTCCCACTCTGGTCGTGCGCAAACCGGATTCACCCTCATTACCGACTCCAACATGATGGAGGTCTTCGAGATCGACGGCGAAGGCCAGCGTGTTTGGACACTAGAAGCCCTCTATGCCCCAGTCGCGGCCAAGCCGACCCCAAGTGGGAACGTCCTCGTCGTGGAGCAAGAAGATAACGCTGTGCGCGAATACGACCGGGATGGAACGGCCGCATGGGAATACCCCGAGTTTCAAGGGAAGATAGACAGGGATAAGGAGCTAAACGATCCCCGCGATGCCGATCGCCTCAGCAATGGCAACACCCTGATCACGGATTACGGAAACGCGCGGGTGATCGAAGTAAGCCCAGAGCACGAAATCGTGTGGAGCTACGGAGGCAAGCGAAGGAAAGCCCTATCCTTCGAGCCCTACAACGCCGATCGCCTCAGCAACGGCAACACCCTGATCACCGACTACGGCGGCAGCCGTATCATCGAGGTCGATCGAAAGGGAGAGATCGTCTGGGAATATAAGGGGCTCAGCTATCCCTCAGACGCCGACCGGTTGCCCAATGGCAACACCCTGGTCGTATGCAGCAGACCCGCACAAGTCATCGAAATATCCCCAGGAGGCCAGATCGTGTGGGAGCTCAAGGGAAAGAATGGACTTCGCACGCCAGTCGCAGTGGAACGCCTCCCCGACGGAACGACAATGGTCTGTGACATCGCAGGCAACGGCAAGGATGAAAAGGGAGGGCAAATCCGCTTCTTCAATCGTGCCGGGCGCCAAACGCGAAAGATCCCATGTGATTTTCCCCAGTGCGCGAAACGCTATTGAGGCCCCATTCTTGGAGGGCCCTCAATAGCTAATAGCTCGCGGGAAGGACCAAGGGCGCGGCGACCTCAATGGCCGCCAGCAGAGCGCTGAAAACCTGGGATACCCCGGCGGAAAGCCGCGAGTGTCGCCTCGGCCTTTTCCCTGACCTTGGCTTCCCAGCCTAGGTCGTCCACCTCAAAGCACTGGGCCAGTCCGCGACTCATCGGAACGATCACACCAAGCCCATCCTTATCGCAGGCCTGCGCCACGGCGTCGATATCACCACCTTGCGCGCCGATCCCCGGGCATAGCAAGAAGGAGCTTGGTAGCGCCGCACGCATCTCCGCAAGCAGCTGCGGCCGAGTGGCACCGACCACAGCGCCGACAGGGCCATAAGCTTCGCCCGAACCAAGACAGTCGGCATTCCACTGCCGGATCGCAGAGGCGACCTCCAGGTAGAGCGCTTGGCCATGGGCATCGGTAAAGCCTTGGAACTGCGCCCAGCTCGGGTTCGAGGTCACGCACAGCACAAAGATGCCATACCGGGTGGCCTTATCGATACGCTCACTACGGCAGTATTCGAGAAAGGGCAATATCGAATCGGCCCCCAGATAGGGATTCACCGTCAAACAATCGGCCCACTGAAAATGCGCCTGCGCATAAGCTTGCGCAGTCGAGCCGATATCACCTCGCTTGACATCGCCGATCACGCTGAGCCCTCGCTCTCGCGCCTGCTCACAGAGCTTGCTATAGAGGCCAAAGCCCTCGGCCCCGAAAATCTCGAAGAAGGCAATCTGCGGCTTCACACCAACGATGTAATCGCCCAGAACATCCATCAGCCGCTCGTAGAAGGACTGGATCCCATCGATCTCGTCGCCCTGCTGAAACGCCCTGGGCATGTTCTCCGGACGGGGATCGATCCCTAAAACCAGCGGAGATCGCTTCTTGCGAATGCTCTCGGAGAGCTGAGATACGTAGTCATGCGTCATGCTTACTTTTCCGATCCCTTAACCGGCCGCCAGAAATATGCGCACGGCGACAAAGCAGCGAATCCGGCCTTCTGTCATTCGTGGGCCTTCTCAAGAGCCTGTCAACGATTAGTTTCAAAACACCAAAGGAGGCGCCCATCCTGATAGTCGAGGCGGAACTTGCACTCGACCCAGTAACGACGATGCCGATCGAGCCTTTTATCCGGGACAAAGAACGCCGTTTGCAAGTTCTCTGGCAATGCCGAGCTCACTGGCCGGTCCGGCGTAAAGGTTTGACCAGTCAACGGCTTCTTACGCCGCTTGTCTTGCCAGACCGTGAACTTGATGCGCCGCAGATCGACCCGCCCAAAGTGCACGAGGATCGGCACGCCGCGGGTCTTCTTCCAGAACTGAGGATCCTCTTCGACGTAGGGCTGCTCGCCGATTGCCACACGCGGCACCTCCACCTGGCCGGGTGCCGGCGAGACCAAGATCTCCGGGTAACGGCGCACTTCGGGCCCCCCCAAGAGAATCGTCGAGACCGCCAGCCCCTCCTTGCTAGCGCAGCCGAAGCCAAAGCCCTTCGACGCCGTCCCCAGCCAATAGAGCCGCGAAACCATGCACTGCTGCAACTGGGCAATCGCCTGCAAGGGATCGGCAACGGGACGCAGCACCGGGCGCTCGAAAACCTTGTTCACCCGGTCCGGGAACGGAGTCCAGGGCCGATCAAAGGCGTAAGAGCTCAGCAGCGCCTGCTGGGCCAGGCTTTGCATCTCACGAGCCCGTGACGGCTCGAGTCGCGTCGGGGCCAGCCCTGCCCGCATCCGCACCCGGTTGAAGGCGAGCAGCGCCTGCCACTGCTCGTCACTGACTCCAGGAGTGCGAGCATCTTTACGCAACTTGAGCCAGGTCCGGCCATCGCGTTGCTCGAAGCGGTAGTAGGCCATGTGCTCGTTCCATGGCACCAGTCGCAGGACGTGATGCCGAAAGAAACTGCCTTCGCCAAAACGAATCCAGTCCTCATCTCCGTCTGGGCGCCCATCGAGATCACCATCCAGAATGGTGACCGTGACTTGGTCTAGGCGCGCCGTCCATGCCCGCCCCGGAGCGATCCACCAGTCATCGTCCGCGAACCACAGCAGCCAGGGCTTTGTGTCCTCGTAACCGACCTGCACGACCTTCGGCTTCTTCCCGGTGACCCGAACATCGACCTCGCCATCACCATTGGAATCGATGCGCAGCCCCTTGCGCTCGCGGACCACGACATAGTCACCCTTCACCACCTCCTTGGGCAAACTCTCACCGACCCGATGCACGAGGGCCAGTGGCACGCAGCCATACTCATCAAACTTGGCACTCCGCAGCGAAGCAGGCCCAGGCATCGGATCCTGAGCAGGCAGAGTCGTGGCGAAAAAGAGAAGCGTCGGGAGGAGGAAGCGCATATTCGAGTCCTTCACTACCAGCGGACTGTCGAAAAATCTCGCCAGTGAAAGCGTGCGTTTTCAACAGCCTGTTAGGAGCCGGGCAAGCTTAGCAAGCCATAGACATAGTCGCACGGCAGCGCAGAGCACGGCTTGACAGCGGAGATCGCTCGAACCGAGAGTTCAGTAGAGCCCGAGCCGATCACGGGCCACCCATCCGCGCACGCCACGTCCTTCGACCCGGAGCCAGGCGGGTGTCGCCTCGAGCACGCGGACGGAGACTCCCGCGCCCAGGCGCGCCTTGGGTTCCAGTGCATCCCGCGGCTCGGCAAAAATCGGCGTGCGGTCCCCGAAGACAATGGCATGGCTCTGGGTACCACCGCGCTGGGCTTCATCGAGCCCCCTCGCCGAGTACAGGGCAGCGCTACCCACGAGCGCCAAGAGCAGGCCAAAGATGAGCAGGCCCGGTTTTCGTCGCAATAAGGCCACAGTCATCAGGAGTAGCCCCAAGACTTCGCAGGTCAGCCCAAGCCATAGCCAGTCGCCCGATCGCCATTGCGCGAACTCGTCGCGGAGCTGGCCAAGTAGCCCCTGGCTTTCGTCTGGCCCGATGCCGAGCCGTTGCCGCGCAAGACCGAGGTTGAAGCTCAGCTCCTCGCTGCTGCGCAGGACACGCGCCGCCCGCTCATAACGCCAGATGGCGACCGCATATTCTCCCAGGCGAAAAGCGCAGTTACCGAGGTTGTATTCGACGCGTGCATCGCCGTCCTCTTGCTCGGAGAGATAACGCTGCCAGCTCTGCGCTGCGCTTTTGTATTCGCCAGCACGATAAGATCGCTCGGCCTGCGCCAGCAGGCCAGGAGCATCCTCCATAGCCTGGGCTACGGACGTCAGCAACAAGGCCAGGAAGCAAAGCAGCCATAGACCGCGCCGAGACCGCTTCATGCCTCTCCCCTTTCGAATTGATTCACCAGGTCCTGGGCACGCTCAGCATCGAGTTGCTCGTCACGCACGCCGCCGTATCTCGACGCAGCAAGCTCTTCCATCAGCTCGGCTGCACGCTTGGCCAAGCCCTCTTCCACCTCATGATCTCCCAGCCAAGCAGCGAGATCGCGGTGGAGTAACGCACCCTCTTCGACATTGAGTCGATCGGCGAGATAGGCCGTCAAGGCTCGCAGCGGGCCCTCCTCAGTGAGCCTTCGGGAGAAACGCTGGGCCGCGCCCGCCCGCCGCAGCCGCGCCGGGTCACTGGCACGGACTCGGCGCCAATACACAAAGCCAAACCCAAGGGCGAAGAGCCCCCACGGAGCGAGCAAAGCCAGCCAAAGCAGGGAATCACTGGGCCGAAACGGCTTTGGCGGCGCCCCGACAATGGCGATGCGATCGAAGACATCGTCGACACCTGGGACCAGATCTTCACGCTCGGAGGGCAGCGGTGCCAACCCGCCACCGCCACCGGCGAGCGGGGTAACCTCGACAGGAATCGCCTCGCTGCGCGCGACGAAATAGCCCTCTTTCTCGGGGTCGAAGTACGGCAACTCGATCGCGGGCAGCTCCTTCACGCTGTCGCTGAGCGCCACCAACTCGTAACGCGCGATGACCCGGTCGGCTTGCCGCTTGATCTCCCGGCCAAAAACATTGAAGCCGGACAGCTTGTCGAGCCCCGGCAACTCAACAAAGTTGAAGTTACCCGAGCCGAGCAAGTCCAAGCGAAGCTCGATGTTTTCACCGACATCGAAGCTGCGCTTATTCAGCTTTGCCTCAAGGGAAAAGGCGCCGACGGCGTTCGCGAAGGCTGCCGGGCGACCGGCCTCGGGGAGGGGGCGAACCTCAAGCACAGCGCCGCCATCACTACTGACATTGCCGATGCGCGTCTGTTGGCGTCGCCCAAAAAAATCGGGCCGCTGCCGAGGATCGGCCCAATAGAACTGCATCTGCACCGGCGACAGCTCGAAGCTGCCAACCTTGTTGATATAGAAGCGCCGGCTCAGTTCGAAAGCGATGAACTCGTCATCCCCACGCTTGACGCTTGCGAGGCGCTGCACCGCAACTCGTTGATTCCCAAGCACGCACTGCTTATTCGCCTGAACGCCGGCTGACTCGGAAACGAGACCCGCGGGGAACTTCGAGAGCCATGGCGCGCTGAGGCGGATCGGCACCGAAACGTTCCAGCCAGGGTCGACGATCCCCTCGACCAGGTTTCGCTCGCTTTTGAGGCCAAAGCGTAAGCGCACGCGAACGCTCTGGTGCAAATAAGGCCGCTCCGGCTCCAACTTGAGCTCGACGAAGGCCCTCCCCCGAGCAAAGAGGTTCTCCCGAACATGGACCGTGAAGCGCCGTCTGGTGCGCAGGACCTTGCCGTCGATCTTCAGCGAGAGTTCGGGGATCTCAAACGTGCCGACACGCTGTGGCCGTATCGAAAGGTCCCAAGACAGGCTCGAGGAACGGCTCTCACGACCGTTGATGTTCCGGGTCATCGAAAAGAGCTTTGGGCCGGAAGCTTCGATGCGCAGGCCGTCGATTTCCGGGAGCTTTATGAGCTCACCGTCCTTCGCGTTCGGGGCCGTAATGCGCAAGCCCGTAACCGTGCCGATTTCGAAGTCGAGAGGGCCCAAGGGCTCGACCCGCAAGCCCTGAGCGAGGGCGCTGCTCACCAGCAAGAGCAGGAGGAGCACAGAGTTTCGCACCTGGAGCATCCTCACCAGTCCCTCTTACCCGGCCGATGCCGCTTGGCGCCTGAGCGCTTCCTCTGCGCCTCCTGCAGGATTTGCTGCAGACGCTGGAGCAAGCGCATTTTCTCCTCTTCGCTGAGTTCCGGCGCCGCCTTGGCGCCCTGCTGCTTCTCAGCAGCCTTGGCTTGGTTCTGCTTGCCCTGCTGCTTCTCGCCGGGCTTGTCCTTGCTTTGCTTTTCTTCGGAGCCCTTCTTTTCGCCCTGCTGTTTCTCGGAATCTTTCGATTCCTGCGTCTCCTTCTTGTCCTGGCCAGACTTGTCCTGGCCAGACTTTGGATCCTGCTTGCCAGTGTCTTGCTTGGACTGGTCCTGCTTCTTGCCGTCCTTACCCTTTTTGTCCTTCTTCTTGTTCTCTTTCTTCTGCTTCGCCCGCTTCTTCTCCTCCTCGATTTCCTCTTGGAGCTTCAAGGCACGAGCCAGGTTCCGCCGTAGTTCCCTGCGACCGGGAGCCGCCGTCAGAGCCGATTCGAATGCCGCCACCGAACGTTCTGCCAGCTTCTCCGCCTTATCCAAGGCCTTGGACGCCATCGCCTGCTTGCCCTGGGCCAGCTTCGCGGCGCCAAGGATATTGTCGCGTAACACGTTGAGCTTGGGATCGCGAGCGGCGGCGCGCTCGGCATAGGCTTCGGCCGCCACAATCTGGCCACTGCGCCAAGCAGCCACGGCGAGGTTTTGCAGTAGTGTCGCCGGCTCTTCGCCCCCATAGGCGGCCTCGGCATCCTTGAGCTTGGCGAGGGCGGCGGAGCTATCTCCACTCCGCAGCAGACGCACGCCTTCGGCGAAGTCCTCCCGCCCCTGAGCGGATGCAGGAGCGGCAGAAAACAACAGCAGAGCCAGAAGGGCGAGCAGGAACTGGGGTCGAAGGCTGCACATTGGGCCAAGCAACGATACGCCCCCGGCCCTGCTCCCGCGAGCCAGAGAAAGAACATCAGCAGCGAGTCCGGCGATCAGGCGACATCCTTGAGCGCCAACGGGCAGAACAGCAAGCATGCGCCCCCCTCTACCAAGCGAGTTCTTCGAGGGCCTTTGGACCTAGGTGCACAAATCCTTGTAGCCTCCAGCCATGAAACTCCTTCTAGGCAGCGGTGGTTTTCGCACCGAGGAACGCAAACAGGTCCTCGGCCGTGAGATGCGGGCACATTTCGGGGATGTCTCGCGAATACTCTTCGTCCCCTTCGCCTTGGCCGATCACGAGGCCTACGTCGCCGGCCTCTACGAGCGTGGCCTCGACTTTGGCTATGAGCTTGACGGCATCCACAAGCACCGAGATCCGGTGCAGGCGGTGAATGAGGCCGAAGCGATCTATGTCGGTGGCGGCAACAGCTTCCGCCTCGCATACGACCTACAGCGACTCGGCCTGATCTGCCCGATCCGCGAACGCGTGCGCAGCGGTCTGCCCTATCTCGGCGTCTCCGCCGGCACCAACGCCGCCTGCCCAACGATCATGACGACCAACGACATGCCGATCGTCATGCCTTCGAGCTTCGAAGCGCTCGGGCTCGTGCCTTTCCAAATCAACCCGCATTACTACTCGGGGAGCCTCTTCCTCCCGGGCGCGGACGGCTACGACGAGCACTTTGGCGAGACGCGCGACGAACGCATCCAGCAGTTCCACGAGGTCAACGAGACCCCGGTCATCGGCCTCTGGGAAGGCGACATGCTCCGCGTGGAGGATGCTCGCGTCACCCTCCTCGGCGAGCGGGCCCGCATCTTCCGTCGTGGCGAAGCAGCTCGCGACCTGCCCGCGGGCGAGATCGACCCGGCGCTGCTGGGCTACTGAGCCCGAACAGGCCCCCCCGACCATCTCTGTTAGCATGTAAGCCCCGCTAACAGGAACCTCTCTCTCCTCAATAGGTGCCGCCAATGCTTCCTCACAAGTCTTGCTTACCCGCCCTCCTCTTCCTCGCCCTGTCCATCCCCAGCTATGCGCAGAACTGCGGCGCCGGCTCGCAGCTTCTCAAGAACGATCAGCTCCCCGCCAACCCGACCTCCTTCCAGAGGATCGCCCTCGTCCCCGGCGTCTGCCCTGGCGATGCGGTGATGAGCATCCTCGACGCCGGCGCCCCGGCGACGATCTACAGCGTCTCGGTCGGCTTCGCTCACAAGCTGGCCGTAGGCGGTGCCCGTGCCATCGTCGACGTGGAGATCTACGATGGCGCCACACCCGGAGCCGGAGGCCGCTACAAGCTGGGGCCGCTGCTCTTCACCACCAAGGGCAGCTCCAGCAACCTGCAGCTGGCAAGCACCGGCATCAACAACTGGAAGCTACCTACCCCGGTCAAGGTGAGCTCCGGCAAAGCGGTGATCGGCTTCCGCATGGTTAAGAACTACAGCGGCGGTTCTTGTCAGCTCGGTTTTAACGCCAACTTCTTCACCGACAACGCCACGGGACGTTTCCCCGGGAAGAACATCCTCGATGACCCCAAGCACGGGCCGATCGACCCCTTTATCTACACAGGGTTCGGGCTGCCGCTTTATCCGATCTACTACAAGGGCAACTGGGTCATCCGCGCCTGTATCAAGAAGGATGTGAGCGTGGCCTGGGCTGGCAGCGCCACTCCCGGAGGCTTCGTATCGCTAACCTATAACGCCCCCCGCCAAGCTGGAGACCAATACTTCGTACTCGCGTCGGGGGGGATATCCACGGGATTCCCCAGCCCCTGGGGCCGTGTACCGCTGAACTTCGACCCGATCTTCAACTGCTTTTTGAGCGGCTGCCGCAGCACCCTGATCAACCCGGTCGGAACCTTTAATGCTCAGGGACAGGCCTTCGGAGCCCTGCGCATCCCGAACATTCCCAGCCTCAAAAACTCGGGGCTGAAGCTCTACATCGGCTTCGTAACCTATTCCAAGGCCGGCTTCTTCCCTTGGAAGAGCATTTCGGCCCCCAGCCGCCCCATCATCATCAACTAGCAAGCAGGGAGAGAACTGGCGCGGCAGCAGGACCGCCGCGCCAGCGCACTACTCGGCCCGGTTCTCCCTCTCGCTCTCGGCAGGATCCAGCAGCTGCCCGTGGTCGCCTTCGTCGTCACGCAAAGCGCGCATGCGCGCAAACATCTGCCGAAGATCAAGGATGCCGCCGATCGTGAACCAGCATAGGATCACAAAGCCGGTCGCGAACACGAACCAGGTCCAGTAACGCCAGAAGAAAAGCCAAGACTCCGCTGGCACATCGACGCTCAGGTTGTAGATCGTCACGACCACAAAGATCACAGTCCAAATGAGCGGCCAACTGATGGTGATCCAAGTCACCCACTTGTCACGGCCACTAAACTCGCGGGTAAAGCCGAGCTTCTCCCAAAACCCAGCCTCGTGCTCTTCCACGACATCCTCACCGACCGCGTATTGGCCTCGGTGTAGGAGCTTATCGAGGTCGAAATCTCGCTTACACGTCAACAACGAGACCACGACGTAGGACAGAATCGAAAGCACGATGGCGAAGAAGGCGAGGACCTGCCCGGTCAACCACTTGGTCTCGTGCAAGGTCAGCAGGGCACCGGTCAAGAGACCCTGAGACTCCTCGTAGCTCTCAGCGAGCATCCTGCCGATGAAGCCCTGCTTGACCACGATGCCGACGCCGGAGAACAGCATGCCGACAATCATCGCCGTCCAGGCCGCAGGAGCTGTCCCCTTCTTCCAGTAGAGCCCGCCGATAATGGCCGAGCCGGCGCCGCCAACGAAGACGGCCCCGGTCAGCGCCAGATACATGGAGATGTACTGACTGGGCTCATACCAATAACTGAACAAGACCGCGAAGAGCGCCACGCCGAAGATCGAAAGACGCAGCAGCAGGAGGTGCTTCTTGGCAGAAAGCGGCTTCTTGCGGAAGGGCAAGACCACATCCTGAATAAAGATCGCCCCCCAGGAGTGCAGATAGGTGTCGTTGGTGCTGATAAAGGCCCCGATCATGGCCGCACACATCAGCCCGAGCAGGCCTGCTGGCAGCAGTACCGCCAACGCCAAGGGCGTCCGGACCTCGGACTGCACACTCTCCTTGCTGTAGGCAGCAACCGCCTCGTGGACCAGGCTCGCGTCTTCGACGTAGGCCGGGTGATGCAGCATGGTCCGAATGCAAATCGGCAATACCAGCGTCACCAGCATCAGCACCCGGAAGCGCCAGCCATTGAGGATGTTCGCCATCTTGGCTTCGTGCGGGGTGCGGGCGGCGGCGTTGTACCCCTGATCTCCCTGCCAAGCGCGCATTCCGTAAAACAGAATCACCACCGAGATCAACCAGTAGAAGACGTTGAAACGGTCTTCTCCACCGAGATCGAAGGGGTGAAGCAGCGACCTGCCGGCAATCGGGTTGGGATCGCCCACAGCGACGACGCTGCCCTCGTAGACCTTACCGAGCAGGGTGTCGGCGATATGTTCCCAAGGTATCGTGAACAACAAAAACGCCATCACGATCATGAAGACGTAGTTGCTAAATACGCCCTGCATGAAGTCGGTGACGATGATCGCCACCTGTCCACCTAGGAAGACGAAGACCAAGGCGATGCTCATCAACAAGAGCATGAGCACCAAGAAGGTATCGCAGGTAATCCCGAGGAAGAGGAAGTGCTCGGGAAAGCCACAGAGGGCGATAAAGAAACGCGCGGCAACACCGGGAAATATACCGTAGTTAATGATCCCGGAGAGAAAAGCGCAGAGTCCGGCGAAGACTCGAAAGCTCTTGCTGTACCGGCGCTCAAAGAACTCCGCGAGGGTCAACGCACGGGTGCGCCGGAAGCGGTAGATCACCCAGCCCGACAGCGCCATCAGGATCAGGGCCGGCCCTTCGAGCAACCCCCACCAGATCGTGGTAAAGCCGACGTCGTAGTTGGCCTGGAAGTACCAGACCAAGGTAATCACGCCAAGCTGCGCCATATTGAAGGCCACCGAGATCAGGTAGCGACCGGCACAGCGCTTGGCGGCGAGAAAACCGGAGACGCTCTTCGCGTAACGTTTCGTGTAGAGCGCCCCAGCAAAGAGAGCCACGAAGAGGGCTACGACGATGAGCCAGTCGATGCTCTGGAGATTCATGGAGGATTCAGCTGATACGTAGCGTCACGATCTGGAAGGGGCGCAAGTCGAGGCGAGTCTTGGCGTCGCTTAGCTCAAGCACTTCGCCAAGGCTCTGCTCGTGCAGGTCGACCAGCTCGACACGTTTCACCGGGAAACGCCAACGAATGCTCAGCGGGCCACGGCGGCCGCTGCGCTCGACCAAGCGGAGGATACGGGAGCCCCCGTCCTCGGAGAGTTTGAAGGCAGCGATCTCGACCCGGCCATTGGCCTCGAGCAGGAAGGGCGGCTCCTGCGCAGCGGGACCAGGCTCGACGCGCAGCGGATGCGCCAAGCCGTCCGCCTGCGCAAACACGGCGCCCGGGTCGCTCTTCCCAGCATGCGGGAAGAGAGCATAACGAATCAGGTGCCGGCCTCGATCACAGCTAGGGTCGGGAAAGATCGGCGAGCGCAGCAAGCTGAGCCCGAGGGTGCCACCAAGGCAGGACTTGCCGAACTTGTTCCTATCCAGGAGTGCTAGCCCAAAGCCCGGCTCGGAAAGGTCGACGAAACCGTGCCCAGGCACTTCAAAACGCGCCTGCTCCCAGCTGGTGTTTTGGTGGGTCGCCCGCCAGATATGGCCGAACTGGATGCCGTAGCAGGCATGCCTAGCCCGAATCCGCGTCGGGAACAGCGCGCGCAGCAGCTTCCGCTCCTCCTGCCAATCGATGTCCAGCTCGATATCGATACGAGCCGACGCCGCATCCAGGCGATAACGCTGCCGAAGGCGGCTGCGCTCACCAAGGGCTCGCTCCACTTCGATCTCGGCGCGCAACGGATGCTCGGACACGAGCCGAATCGACTCCGCCGGGCTTTCGATCGGAGCGGCACTCTTTTCATAACCCGGAGCGATATCCCAGGCCTCCCAGTTGGTCGGCTTGTCCTCGTATAGAACCAGTTGGTTCAGAGGCAGCAGCCCGCTCGCATCCTCAGCATTCAAAGGTGTGGCTTCCTGCTGGCGCTGCAAGGAAGCAATGCGCCCCGCCTCGTCGACCTCGACACTCAACCAGTGATTGGCCAGCCGTCTGGGGCTGGCCTGCACCTCGTCATCGACCTCCAAAACGATCCCCCCCTGGCCCAAGGGAGGAAGCTCCTGGGAGAAGGAGAGCCCGCCTTCGTGCTCGACCACGCCCGACCTGGCAACCGAGGCAGGATTGAAAACATGGACCGCAGCAGCGTCCGCCTCCGAGACCCGCATGGTCGCCTCGATCTCCTGCATCTGGACATCGAACTGAGCGTAGGCCTCGGACGCGTCGTCATAGACCTCTCGGATCGAGGTCCCGGGCAAGATGTCGTGGAACTGGTGCAGAAGCACATGCTTCCAGGCCTCGGTCAGGGAGGCGGCATGTTCGCGAGCCAGCGTCAGATCCTCGCGCGAAGCCAAGCCAATCTCGATCCGGCGCAGACGGCGCTCGGCCTCGGCATTGGCGGCCTTGAGCCAGGCCTGCGAGGTAAACGTACCGCGATGTAGCTCCAGGTAGAGTTCTCCGTCCCAGACCGGCAGACCCTGGCTGCGCTCGTGCAAGCGCTCGCAGAAGGCCCGCACCGTGCTCGGCTGCACTTGGATCTCTTTGCTGAGATCTGGCATCGAAACCATACGCTCCAGCATCTCCGCAGTAGGCCCGCCGCCGCCATCGCCATAGCCAAAGAGAAAGAGCCAATCCTCCTGCGTCTTAGGAGCCAGGCGCCGGAGTTTATCAGCACCGTGCTTCAGGTCCTTGGCCTCAAAGCTAGCGTTATAGTTATCTCCCGGCGTGAAATGACTCAGCAACTCGGTGCCGTCGATACCTCGCCAAAAGAAGCTGACCTGTGAAAACTCGTTCGTCTCGCACCAGCTCATCTTATTGGTAATAAAGGTCTCGATACCCGCCAGCTTCGCGATCTGCGGCAGCGAGGCCGGGAAGCCAAAAGAATCGGGCAAGAAGAGGTGCTTTTGCCGGACTTCATCGCCAAAGAACTCGCGAAACGCCGCCGTGCCGACTAGAAACTGCCGCACCAACGCCTCACCCGATGGCACCTGGCAATCGGCCTCGATCCACATCGCACCGCCTGGCTCCCAGCGACCCTCCTCCACGCGAGCCCGAATGCGATCGAGCAACTTCGGAGCATCCTCTCGCAAATATTCGTATTGCTGCGCCTGGCTACCGATAAAGCAAAAGCTTGGGTAACGATCCATCAGCTCGAGCACCGTCGCCCAAGTCCGCTGGATCTTCCGCCGTGTCTCCCGCAGCGGCCACAGCCAGGCGGTGTCGATGTGCCCATGACCGCAGGCGTGGCAACGCGTAACGCCCCCCTCTTCCGGGGCATGCTCGGCGAGCGCCCCTTCGTGCTCTTCGCGCACGGAGCTGCGCCAGAGTTCCTCGTCAAAGACCCAGATCTCGGCGAAGCGCAGCTCGCCAGGCAGCTCCCGCTTCCACTGCTCTTGCAGCTCCTCGGCGTCCCACCAGAACAGCGACTGGCCCAGGGCCATATTGCAGGCGGCTTCGACGTAGAACTCGACCGCTCCAGGCGCGGCCACCGGACTCAGCAGGCAGTATTCGTGATAGAGGTCAAAGCCCTGCTTGCGGCGCCCCTCCTCATAGAGCAAGGCCTCTGTCCCCGAAGAAAAGCGCAGCGCCAGCCGCTTGCCAAGCAAGCTGCCAGGCAGCTCGCCGCGCAGGCGAAACCACGCCGTCGACCACACCGGCCCCCATTGAAATCCAGGCTCCACAGGCCGGTAATCGGCCTGCTTCGCCTCTGCCAGGCTCAGCCGCTCTGTCGTCTGAAAGACCTCGACAGCAAGAGGGAGAGAATCACGCAACCAAGAGGGAGATTCCTGCATCCGGAGGAGGGTAACAGAGCGGCAGCTCTCTGCCACTCGCAAGTTGCCTCCAAGAGCAAGCGGTACAGTAGCCCCAGGCCACCTTGCTCTACGGTGACGAATCAATAATCGCAGCGCATCGCCGACTATATATATCAGATAAGTGCAGCCATAGGTATAAATACAATTCCGATGACATCGAGAGATAATGTCATACATCAAATACCCATGTTTTCCGGCACCGACCTGGGTAATGAACCCAGCCCGGAGCCCCATACAGCCTTGCGCCAGGAGAAGCATGGATGCCATCCCTGGCCCTCTCTTCGCCAAAGTTACAAAGCAAAAAATCTAGGCGTCTAGCAGGGGACGAGAACCTTGATTCGACCGGCCAAAGGCAGCAGCTCTCCGTCACGGCAGCAGCATTTGCGATTGCCATCATCAAGCCTGATGCCATCGAGGAATCGAGGACCGCGGATCGACAGCAGTCGGATCCACAGCGACGAGTCCTGCGACAAGGTGCTGATGGCCGGACAGTCCCAGCTCCCTAGCCAGCCAACGAAGGCTCTGGACCAGACGCCTACTGTCTGTCGTTGCCCTGCGCATCGGCATACGCCATTCTGCCTTGCCAAAACCGATTCAACCGTGCCATGGACGCCTCTGACAGTCCCATCGAAGATGCTGAAGACGGGCCTGCCCGTGAGCTCGGCGCCACCAACCGGAACCATCGCAGCGATCTGATCGACCAGAGCGACCAGCGACCAAGCAAAGGCGCGTCCCTGGACGAACGGCCCCCCTCCGCGACACCTGGCGCGACACCTCACAGAAAAAGCTGGCGACTCAATACCGCCCTGCACTGGGGCCTTCGCACAGCGGCCAGCCCGTTCCGCGGCTTGCGGGACCTTCTACTGCTTGCCCTAGCCCGATTTGCCCGGCAACTGCCAAGCGGCCTGGACTGGCGGCTGAAGTCGCTGTTCTTCTTTCTGACCCGCCCCCTGCTACGTGGGACCCGCCAGCTGCGGGAGTTCGACGAAGTCGTCGCCTGGCGGGCGCGCCCACTAGCCGTCGCTCATTCGGAAACAACGGCAGACGTTCTTGCCAAAGCGCGGCTCGAGCCTGGCAACGAGGCCTTGGGCGATGTCGTAGTGTTCGGGGTGATCGACTGGCATTTTCGCGTGCAGCGCCCCCAGCACCTCGCCACGGAACTCGCGCGGAGCGGCCGACGCGTGTTCTACGTCGCACCGGGTTTCGTGCCCGGCGACCACGCCGGCTTCCAACTCGATCGCATGAGCGAAGAACTGCCCATCTGGGAGCTACGGCTCGCTGCGCCGAGCGGCGTGCGAGTCTACGACGGAGCCGTGCATGGTGCGGCGCTGGAGCAACTCGCCGCCGGCTTACGCGAGCTGCTCGGCGCAGTGGCGCTCCGCCACGTGATCGGCATCATCGATCACCCAGGCTGGTGGCCGCTAGCACGTTTGCTACCGCGGTCTGTGCTGCTCTACGACTGCATGGACAACCACCACGGCTTCGCCGAAGCGGGGCCGACCCTGGCCGCCGACGAAGCCGCCACCATTGCCGGCGTGGACGCTCTGGTAGTGAGCAGCGTGTGGTTGCGCGAAGCCTTCAAGGAGCAGCGCCCGGAGCTACGGATGGTGCGCAACGGCTGCGACCCTGAGCACTTCAAGCCTTCGGCCCCGTCCGGCGACGGCGCCCGCATGGTGATTGGCTACTTCGGTGCGATGGCGCAGTGGTTCGACGCTGACTTAGTTCGCCAGGTGGCCGAGGCCTTTCCCCAGCACGAACTCCTACTGGTCGGGGCCGACAGCGCCGGGGTGCTGGAGTCCTTGCAGAACTGCGAGAACATCCGCGCACTTGGCGAGCGGCCCTACGCAGAGCTACCGCAGCACGTCCAACGCATGGACATCTGCCTGATCCCGTTCTTGATCAATGACCTGACTCGTGCCACCAACCCGGTGAAGGCCTACGAAGCTCTCGCTGCCGGCAAGCCGGTGGTGGCAACGCCCATGCCCGAGCTGGTCGACGAGGACTTCGGCGGCCATGTGCGGATTGCGCCGCGCGGGCCGGAGTTCGTGGCGACGGTGGCGGCGGCCCTGGAGGATGCTCGCGACAGCGAGCAGATGGCCGCCCGGCGCGAAGTGGCGATCCGCCATGACTGGGCGCATCGCGCCGAGCAGTTGCTCGAAGCCATTGAGGCTGCCCCACGGCCGACCGCGTCAGTGGTGATCGTCACCTGGAACGGAGTAGAACTGAGCCGGCGCTGCCTCGCCTCGGTGCTTGAGGATCCGGCGGCACCCGAGCTCGAGGTGATCGTCGTCGACAACGCCTCGACCGACGAGACCTCCACTTGGCTGGACGAACTGGCAAGCGAAGCCAGGGTCCGCGTGATCCGCAATGCCGACAACCGAGGCTTCGCCGCGGCCTGCAACCAGGGGCTGGCGGCCGCACGCGGTGATCTGCTGGTGATCCTGAACAACGACATCGTGGTGACGCCCGGTTGGTTGCGCACCATGCATCGGCACTTCCGTGAGCAGCCAGAGCTCGGCCTACTGGGCCCGGTGACCAACAACATCGGCAACGAGGCGAGGATCGTCACCGGCTACGAGCGCGACCTTGAGGCCATGCAGGAGGAGCAGCGCGCCTACACCGCCAGCCACGCCGGCCGCAGCTTCGAGCTAGCAGTGCTGGCCTTCTTCTGCGTCGCCATACCACGCGATGTCTACGAGACCGTCGGCGACCTGGACGAGAACTTCGGCATGGGCTTCTTCGAAGACGACGACTACGCGCAACGGGTGCGGCAGATCGGTCGCCGGGTACTCTGCGCCGAGGATGTCTTCGTGCATCACGAGCTGTCGGCCTCCTTCGGCAAAATCGACCAGGGCGCCCGCCGCGAACTCTTCGAACGCAACCGCGCCTACTACGAGAGCAAGTGGGGAGCTTGGGAGCCCCACAGCTACCGCCCGCCGAGCGATTGAAGCTGGCGAAGTGCAGGATCGACGGAGCCCTGGCCGATTACCGTGTTCCTGAGATCACCGCGCCCCTGAGATCACCGCGCCCCTGAGCAAGGCGTAGCCAAGAGCAGGTCGGCGATCTGCGCCGCCGCGGTCCCATCGCCATAGGGGTTCTTGGCACCAGCCATCTCCGCATACGCCTCGGCATCGTCCAGCAAGCGCGAGGCCTCCTCGACGATGCGCTCGCGCACTGGGCCGACCAGTTTGGCGGTCCCCGCATCCACACCCTCGGGGCGCTCGGTGTCATGCCGCAGCACCAGGATGGGCTTGCCAAGACTGGGAGCTTCCTCTTGGACTCCGCCGCTGTCGGTCAAGATCAGATCGGCTGCCTGCATCGCAGCAACAAAGTCCGGGTAGTCGAGCGGAGCGCAGAGCCGGACATGGGGCAGCCCGCCGAGCACCCGCTCAGCAATCTCCTGCACCCTGGGATTGGGATGCACCGGATAGAGCAGCTCGACATCGTCGCGGCCAGCCAACTCGCGCAGGCCTGTGCAAAGCGACTCGAAGGGGGCCCCGAAGTTCTCCCTTCGATGCGCGGTCACCAGCAAAAGCCGGCGCCCGGACTGGGGCCGGAACGCCTCGGCATTGACCCGCTTCGTCGCGCTGAGCAGTGCATCGATCACCGTGTTGCCGGTCACATAGATACTCTCGTCCGAGATGCCCTCGGCGCGAAGATTGGCCGCCGAACGCTCCGTTGGCGCGAAGTGCCAGTCGGCCAGGCGCCCGACCAGACTGCGGTTCATCTCCTCGGGGAAGGGCGAATACTTCTTCCCGGTGCGCAGTCCTGCCTCCACGTGCCCAAAGCGCAGCTGCCGGTAGAAGCAGCAGAGCCCGGTCACCATCACCGTGCTGGTATCACCCTGTGCTAGCACGATGTCGGGCTGCACCTGCTCAAGGGCGCGGTCCACAGCCGTGATCATTCGACTGCTCAGGTCGGCCAGCCCCTGGCCCGGGCGCATCAGATCGAGGTCGATATCCGCCTCGATCTCGAAAAACGCGAGGATCTGGTCGAGCATTTCCCGGTGCTGCGCCGTCGCCAAGACCTGGACCTCGCAGCCCGAACGCCCGCGCAGCTCGTGCACGAGCGGCGCCATCTTGACAGCCTCGGGTCGGGTGCCGATCGAGATGAGGATGCGTTTGGTCATCTAGCTCTGGTCTCAAAGCCCACAAAGGGGCTGGGGGAAAAATGCCGCGGCAGCTTACGCCGGCCTCGGAAAGCTCGCATCCGCAAAGACCCGTTCAATCGACCATTGGGGCTCGATTCCTCACGACGTAGCATCCTCACATGCCTCCGCCGTCCCGCCTCCGCCGCCTGCTCCTGCCCCCCGGCACTCGTCGCGACAAGATCGCGTGGCTGGCGAAGCTGAGCGTAGGGAAGATGCGCGAGGGCCCCGGTCCCTGGCTGCGGGCAGTGCGCCGCGGGCTCTTCGACGCCCTGCCGCAAGGCCTCAAGGCCCGCATCGTCCGCCGCCGCCTCGGCGCCCAGGACTATGCCACAGCACTACAGCACCCAAATGCGGGCTTCGACCTGGAGCAGCCGGGGCTGATCTCGGTCATCCTGCCGGTCTACAACCAAGCGGACATGCTCGCCGCTTCGATCGAGAGCGTCCTCGCGCAGACACACAGCCATCTCGAGCTCATCATCGTTGACGATGGATCCAGCGACGCGATCGACGAGACCCTGGCGCGCTTCGTCTCGGAGCCGCGAGTCCGCATCCTGCGGCAGAGCAACCAAAAGCTGCCCAAGGCTCTGAGCAACGGCTTCACCTTTGCCCGGGGCCAATACCGCAGCTGGACCTCGGCCGACAACCAGATGGAGCCGGAGCAACTCGCGGTGCTGAAGGACTGCCTCGAAGAGGATCCCACCGTCGGCCTGGTCTTTTCTGACTACACAGTGATCGACGCCGAGGGGGCGCCGCTGCGCGGCTCGACCTTTCGGCCGCAAAATCGCAGCTCACCCGAGTCGGCCGAGCTGCGCCTACCCCGCGACTGCTCGGCGCTCAATGTGCTCCAGGACAACTTCGTCGGGCCGAGCTTCCTCTACCAAGGCACGGTCGGCCGCTGTCTCGGCGACTACGCGCCTACGCTCGGTGTCGAGGACTACGACTACTGGATGCGCATCGGCGCCGAGTTTGGCCTGCGCCACCTCGGCAGCGATCAGCTGCTCTACCGCTACCGCTGGCATGACAACAGCCTCAACGCCCGGGCCCGCGAACTGCGGCTCTTCGAAATCGGCCGCGAGCTGATGGCACACGAGGCCGAGCGGGCCAAGTGGCGCTCGGCGCCCTGGGGGACAAGCGAGAAGCGGCTGCATGCGATCGACCCCAAACAGCAAGAGCATGCTCCCCAGCTGGATCAGCCCGGAAGCTACGCCATGTGCTTGTGGGGGCCGGACCCCGAGCTGCCCTTCGATCGCCCCCAGCTCTTCGAGGACGAGCGTATCGGCCACTTCACCGCCCATCCCCAGGTCGCAAACAGCCTGGCCCTGTTCAGCGACCAAGTCTGGCTCGTCCCCGAGGGCGAGCCGATGCAGCGCCTGGCGAGGGCCTGCGCCAACGAGCGACTGCACTTCCTCGCCCACAACCCCCTCGCAGAACGCAGCCGCAGACTGCCTAGCCCCTGGCGCGCAGAGGGCAAGCCCCAGCAGCTCCTCCTGCTGATCGAGGACTTTGCCCAGGGGAAGCCGGAGAGAATCCTCCTCGACCAAGTAGCAGAGCTGCGCCAGCGCGGCTGGCAAGTCCGGCTCTGCGTGGCGAAATCGAGCGAAGCCGGCCGCGACCGCGCCGCCGCCGCCGGCCTCGAATACCTGCACACAGCCGACCCGGACAGTTTCGCTCGCGTCCTAGAGAGGAAGAGCATCCACCTCGTCCTGAGCCAGCACTGCCTGCTGGGAGCCGCAGAAGCCAAGCAGCGCCAGATCCCCTTCGTCCAGATCCTGCACAACAGCGACCTGCTCCGTGACCCGGAGGCGATCCAGGCCTACCGCGAAGCCGACGCCCACACTCATGCCTATCTCTGCCTGTCTCGCGAGCTCGCCCGCCACAGTCACCTGCGTCTGGGCCTGCCGACCCAGAAGCTCGTGCTGGCCCCTGCTGCCGTGGCGGCACCGATTCCAGCTCCCGGCGCTCGCGAGGGCCGCCAGGATTTCTCAGCCGCAAGCCCAGGCGAAGCTGCAGCTGCTCAGGGCCGCGCCGCTGAGGCCGCCTTCGAGCTCGACGACTGGGGCAGGCGCCTCGACTGCTGCCTAGGCTGGTTCCTCCAGGGTGGTGGCGCGGTGGCTGCCCGCCCCTGGTTTGCCGCCAAGCACAGGATCGACGCACGATGAGCGGGCTAGCGGCCATCTCGGTGATCCTCCCGGTCATGGACCCGGAACCGGGCTACCTGCGGGAGACCTTGGCCAGCCTCTTAGGGCAAACGCACCAGGACTTCGAAGTCCTCATCGTCGAGGCCCCCGGCAAGCGCAGCGCCGCACCGCTACTCGAAGAGCTGGGAGACCCGCGCCTACGCCTCCTCCACGAGCAGGGCCCCGGCTCGATGGCCAAAGCTCGCATGCAGGGCATCGCCGAGGCCAGGCATGAGCTCGTCGCCATGATCGATGGTGATGATGTCGCGGAAGCCGGGCGCTTCGCCAAGCAGGCACAGCGCTTCGCCGAAGAGCCCGGGCTCGACGTCCTTGGCACGGCGCTGACCATCATCGACGAAAACAGTAGGCCCTACGCCTGGCGTCCCTACCCCCTCGAGCATCAAGCGATTCTCCGCGCCTTCCGCCGCTACAACGCCATCGCCCATCCCTCGGTCATGCTGCGCAAGGCCGCGGTGCTTGAGCTCGGGGGCTACCGCCACTCGACCTGTGAGGACTACGAGCTCTGGTGTCGAATGGCCCGTGCCGGTCGGCGCTTCGCTAATCTGCGCGAACCGCTGCTGCGCTACCGCATCCACCACGGGGCCACCAAGAGCCGTCGGCTGCGTGCGAGCATCCTCGACACCTTGCGCATCAAGCGCGAGCACTGGGGCGCAGACTTGGGACTAGGGGATCGTTTTCGAATGCTGCAAGAGCGCGCCCTGCTCCTGCTTCCCCCCAGGCTCGTCCTGCGGCTCTTCGAACAACGCACCCTGCAACCGCTGCCGGAGGGAGCATGCGCATCCTTAAAGTGATGCCGTTCTTCTATCCGGCAACCCAGTTCGGAGGCACGGTCAGCCAAGCACGGAGCCTCTGCGTGGAGCTGGCCAGGCGCGGCCACGAAGTCTCGGTGCTGAGCACCGACAATGGCATCGGCGATGAACTCCCCAGGGACCAGTGGCTCGAACGTGACGGCTATCGAGTGCGCTACGCACGCACCGGCCGCATCCATCGCTGCGCCCCCTACTGGACCCCGATGATCGCCAACACGCTCCGCCAAGAGCTAAGACGCGCGGAGCTGCTGAGCAGCAACGTCGGCCTCACGCTGATGACCCGCCTCGCCGCCAGGGAGGCGCGCAAGCTGGGTGTCCCCCACGTCTACAACGCCGACGGCGCGCTCTGCCCGCGGCGCTTGCGAATCAAACGCCTGCAGAAGCTCGCCTTCGTCCGCTTGGTCGAAAAACCGATCCTGTGCCGCGCCGCTGCGATACAGGCCCTCACCGAAAAAGATCGCCGCGACGCCATCGCCCTTGGCGCTCGCGAGCAGCGGGTGCACGTCATCCCCAACGGTGTGGAGCTGCCCACGAATCCCCAACGTGACCGGAGCTTCCTCTCACGCTGGGGCATCCCTGAATCGGCCAAGATCGTGCTCTTTCTGGGACGTCTTCACCGGATCAAAGGGATCGACCTCCTGGTCGAGAGCTTCGCCCGCTGCGGCAGCGACGAGGCCCATCTGATCGTCGCCGGCCCCGATGACGATGGCAGCGGCGCCAGCGCTGCGGCGCAGGCCAAAAAGCTCGGCATAAGCCGCCAGCTGCACTTCATCGGCGAAGTGAAGGGCCAGCTCCGGGATCAACTGCTGGCTGGCGCCGACATCTTTGCCCTCACCAGCAGCACCGAAGGCCTACCGATGGCGGTGCTCGAAGCGCTGGCCGCCGGGCTCCCCTGCCTACTCAGCGAGCACTGCAACGTGCCGGAGGTGCAGGAACACGGTGCCGGCTTCGTGCTCCCTCTGGACATCGACCTGCTCGCCACCTCTCTACGCCAGCAGCTGCAGGACGAGAACCTGCGCCAGCAGCAGCGCCGGGCCGCACGCGAGCTGGCCGCGTCACGCTTCGCCCTCTCCCGAGTCTGCAACCAGCTCGAAGCTCTCTACGCCGCTGTCGCCGCGGAAGCCCGCCGATGAAGCAGCTGCTCCTCCTCCTGCTCGGCGCCCACCTCGCCATCGTCGCCCTGCGCATCCCCAGCAAGCACTGGGGCAATCGCCTGGACGAGATCCAGCGCTACCAAGAGCAAGGGCGCTATCACTTCTACTTCCGTCAGGAGCAGCGGCAGAACGGCGACCTGCTCCAGTGGCTCGCGGAGAATACTCCCCAGGACTCGGTCCTGCTCTGGCGCGGCGAATGGAAGGGGGCGCTGGAGTTCGCGCCGGCATTGCTCTGGCCGCGGCTGCTCGTGGACGCCAGAGCCCTGCCGCCCGGCCAAGACTCCTTTCATGGGCGCAAGGTCGCCGCCGGCCGCTACCCCGGCCTGGGCAGCGGCCAGTTCGTCATCGTTGCCGAAGCGGATCTACTGCACCTGGAGCTGCGATGAGTTCCAGCAGTGTCAGATCAGCACAGCGAGCGAGAAAGAGCATGCTCCACAGCGGCCGCGATCCCTTCTGGCTCAGCGCCTGCTTGCCAGCCTTGCTGCTGTTTCATTTCGGCGCCCAAGCAACGCTCGGCTTTGACCCGGAGCTGGGGCGGCTTCGAGAAGGATTCGCCGCCTCCTCCTACCTGAGCCTAGTTCTCGGATTCGCTCTCTGGCTGATCTCAGGACGGATCATGGGGCTGCAGTCCCGGCCGCTGCCCGCCCCGTCCATGCCCAATAGCGGCAAAGGTCGCTGGGCCCTGGCTCTGAGTCTGGCCATGCTGGCCGCGGCCCTCGCTTCCGTCAGCTACGGCGCCTGGGCCAGCGAAGCCCTCGAATGGGACGGCTTCGTCGGCTGGGAACTGCGGGCCAAAACCCTGAGCCCCGTGCTCGCGCCATCCAGCGAACTCGCCCTTGCTCCGCCGGTCCCAGTCGACCCCGCGGTCTTCCTGCCCTCGATGCAGTATCCCCTGCTGCTGCCGGCACTGGGAGCTGAGCTGCGCCACGGCTTCGGGCCGGGCGGCGAGCGCTTCGCCTCGATCCTGATTCTCGTGCTCTGGATCGGGCTCTTCGCCGCCGTGGCCCACTCACTCCGCCTTGGCCGACTGCGCGGCTCGCTCCTCGTTCTCGCCTTCGGCCTGACGCCGATGCTCTATTCGACCGGCTCGGGCGGGGCGGACTCAGGCTACGCCGAGATCCTTCTCGGCTACGTGCTCACGCTCTGCAGCGCTGGCCTGCTGCTGCGCTTCTGGCCCTTGCTCTTCCTCGGCTCGGCACTACTGATCTGGAGCAAGCCCGAAGGGCTCGCCTATGCCCTGCTGCTCCTGCTGGTGACCGCCTTCACCAGCAAGGGCCGCGGCCTGCACTATGCCGCCAGCCTCGGACTCGCCATCGGTCTCGCGCTCTGGCTGCCGCTCCGAGCTCAGCTCAGCTTCGCGGCGACGCCCTCCTGGTGGCTGGCCCTCGCCCTGCCCCTCGCGGCGATCGGTGCCAAGGAGGCTATGCTCCGCTGGCCGCTGCTTCGTCGCCGCTGGAGGATGCTCTCTCTGCTCTCGCTGCTGGCCGCCTTCGCCCTCACCTTCAGCTGCCAAGAGCTATTTCGGGAGAGTTCCTCCCTCTTGCTCCGCGACTTCCTCGGACATCCCGAGCGGCTCTTCGAACGATTCGCTCTGCTCCCCGAAATCCTGCTGGGCGTGCTACAGGCCTTTCTCGAGTTCAAAAAATACGGCCTCGTCTTCGTGCTGCTGCTCGTGCTCTGGCTGCTTCCAAAGCTCCGGCGCTGGCGGCCGCGACTGCCTAGCCCCCTGGCCTTCGTCCTCGTCGGCCTTGTGCTCTGCAGCCTGACCCTGGTCTTCGGACCCGAAGCCGACATCGAACACGAACTCGAGTCTCGCTTTGACCGCCTACTCCTGCACTGGGTCGGCCCCTGCTGGCTGGCGCTGGCGCCGTGGCTGGCGCGGGCATGGGCCGGAGTCGCTGCCCCTGGCCTGGCTAGCCCAGCCGCTTCATCAGATCCTGCACCAGGATCCCGGTAAGCCCCCAGAGCATCTTGCCCTCCCAGGGGAAGTAGGGGATGCGGCGGTGCACGTCGCCAATGCGGTGACCGCGCCAGCTCCAGCGACTCGACTCATAGAGGCGCTCAAGGGGAATCACGAAGAGTTCGTCGACCTCGCCGGGATCGGGGGCCGAGCCCGCGAGCGAATCGAGCCGGGCGACGAAGACCTGCACGAAGAAGCCGGCAATGCTGATCCGCGGCGGCATACGACCGAGCAGCTCGAAGCGCTCTTCGCTGAGACCGATCTCTTCCTCCGTCTCACGCAGGGCGCAGCTCAGAGCATCCTCGCTCTTTTCCCGAGCCCCGCCGGGAAAGGCGACCTCGCCAGCGTGGTGCGGCAGATCCGAATGCCGCTGGGTCAGCAGCAGCGTGTCCTCTCCTTCGATTTCAAGGAGAGCGGCGAGCACAGCCGCATCGCGCAGCCCCTCGCGGCTCCGCCATTCGCGACTAGGCGGCTCCAGCACCGCGCGAACCTGCTCGTTTGAGAAGCGCATATCCATCATCTCCGCTGGCTCAGCAGCACCAGAGATGGCTGCGAACAACTAGGGCAGAAGCCAGGCAATAGACCCGCGAGCGACAGAGTGCCGGATGCGGCGCCGTATTGGTGCCAGAAAACGCCGGCGAATCTACCGGTTTCGTCGAAGCTTTATCGCGGCGAGGGGGCGTCGCTGACGCGGCTTTGTCGCCGTGAGCTTTCTTAAGGAGCCGGCAAACGCTAAGCCCTCGTCTTCCATGGCAAGGCTGCGTCCGGCCCCCCATCCCTTCCACAGTCTGGAGCCGCAGTGAAACTATCCTGTATTGATTTGGCGCGGGCGTTGACGACTGGTGGCTAGCTCCGGATCCTATTTGGCCCGAAATTCCGCCCATCCCGCATCGAGAGCCCCGGCATGCCACGCCCCGAGATCCGCAACCTGGCGATTATCGCCCACGTCGACCACGGCAAGACCACGCTGGTCGATGGGCTGCTGGCGCAGTCCGGAACCTTCCGCGAGAACCAAGAAGTCGAAGACTGCTACCTCGACTCCAACGATCTCGAGCGTGAACGCGGGATCACCATCCTCGCCAAGAACACGGTGGTCCACTGGAAAGGCGTCAAGGTCAACATCATCGACACCCCGGGCCACGCCGACTTTGGCGGCGAGGTCGAGCGCGTGCTCTCGATGGCCGACGGCGTCTGCCTCCTAGTCGATGCCTTCGAGGGACCGATGCCGCAGACCCGCTTCGTGCTGCGCAAAGCCTTCGACAACGGCCTGGTGCCCATCGTCATCGTCAACAAGGTCGACCGCCCCGAGGCCCGCCCGCGCGAAGTCGTCAACGAGGTCTACGACCTCTTCATCGATCTCGACTGCGATGAGGATGCTCTCGATTTCCCGGTGCTCTATGCCAGTGGCCGGGATGGCTGGGCGAGCCTAGATCCGGACGAGGTCGGCAGCGACCTGAGCCCCCTCTTCGAGACCATCCTCACCCACTGCCCAGTGCCACAGGACGAGGTCGACGGCCCCCTGCAGTTCCGCGTCTCGACCATCGACCACAGCGACTACGTCGGCCGCATCGTCGTCGGCCGCGTGCACCGCGGACAGCTCAGGCGCATGGGACGATTCATGCACGTCGACCGCAGCGGCCAACAAAAAGAGGTCCAGGTCCGCGGCATCTACCGCTACGTCGGCATCACCCGCGAAGAATGCGAATCGGTCGAGGCCGGCGACATCTGTGCGGTCTATGGCATTGAAAACATCGGTATCGGTGACAGCCTGACCGACCTCGAGACAGTCGAGCCGCTGGAGCCGATTGCGATCGACGAGCCGACGATTTCGATGACCTTCCGGGTCAATGACTCGCCCTTCGCTGGCAAAGAGGGCAAATACGTAACCTCCCGCAACGTCGGCGACCGCCTGGAGCGCGAACTGCGCACCAATGTGGCGATGCGCCTCGAACGCGGCGATGGCAACGACTCCTGGATCGTCTCCGGACGTGGGCTCATGCACCTCGGCATCCTCGCCGAGAACATGCGCCGCGAAGGCTTCGAGTTCGCGGTGGGCAAACCTCAGGTGCTCACCCGCGAGATCGGCGGGCGCAAGCACGAGCCCATCGAACTCTTGGTAGTGGATACCCCCGAGGAAACCGTCGGCAAGGTCATCGAATACCTCGGCGCCCGCCGCGGCGAGATCGTCACGATGACCAACCGCGGCGATTTCACCCACCTCGAGTTCAAAATCCCCTCACGCGGCCTGCTCGGCGCCCGCACCCGCCTACTCAACCTCACCCAAGGCCGCGCCATCGTGCACCACAGCTTCCTCGAATACGGGGAGTGGCGAGGCGAAGTCATGCGGCGTATTGCCGGCGTCATGGTCGCTATGGCCCAAGGCGCCGCCAGTAACTACTCGATCGACAAGCTCCGTGACCGCGGCATCTTCTTCGTCGAAAGCGGCAACCCCGTATACGAAGGAATGATTGTCGGCGAGCACTGCAAGGACAAAGACATCGTCGTCAACGTCTGCACCGAGAAGAAGCTGACCAATATCCGCTCCGCGACCAAAGAGTCGTTCACCAAAATGGTGCCGCCGCGCAAGCTCAGCCTCGAAGAAGCCCTCGAATACGTCGAAGAAGACGAGCTCGCAGAAATCACCCCCAGCTCGATCCGCTTACGGAAGCTCCGCCTCAAGGAAAAGGACCGCAAGCGCGCCCTGAGCGGCTGAGGCATAGCTAGCTGGCGGCGCAGAGGGTAGTCTTCTCGGACACTCGAGGCGCAAAACACCATGGTCTTCAGCACGCCGCTTTTTCTGTTCCTATTTTTACCGATCGCGCTGTCTTGCTATTACTTGCTTGATAGACGATTTCGGAATGGGTGGCTGCTACTGACCAGTCTCTTCTTCTACGCCTGGGGAGAGACCTGGGTGGTAGGGGTGATGCTGCTCTCCTGCCTGACCAACTACGGATTAGCCCTTTGGCTTGAATCCGTAAGCAATCCACTAGGCAAACGCGCGATCGTCGGACTCAGCGTGTTTTTCAATCTCGCGCTGCTGATCACATTCAAATACGCGAACTTCCTCGTAGATAATCTCAACCCAGTCCTCACATGGAGCGGCCTCGGCCCCATCCAGATCGATCCGATTTCGCTGCCCATCGGCATCTCGTTCTTTACCTTCCAGGCATTGTCCTACGTCATTGACGTTTACCGCAGAGACGCACCCGCCCAGCGCAGCCCGATTGATTTCTCGCTCTACATTGCCCTATTCCCGCAACTGATCGCCGGCCCGATCGTCCGCTACCACGATGTCGCAGCGCAGATCGTGCAGAGGGTCCACAGCAGCAGCAAGTTCTACGAGGGCATGCAGCGCTTCATCTTCGGGCTAACAAAAAAGATGCTGATCGCGAATACGGCCGCCGAATGTGCCGACGCGATCTATGCCCTTCCATTATCCGACCTAACACCGGGACTCGCCTGGCTCGGCACCATCTGCTACACGCTGCAGATCTACTTCGACTTTTCTGGATACTCGGACATGGCCATCGGCCTCGGGCTGATGTTCGGCTTCCGCTACCTAGAAAACTTCCGCCACCCCTACATCGCCCAGTCGATCACCGATTTCTGGCGCCGCTGGCACATCTCCCTGTCCTCTTGGTTCCGGGACTACCTATACATCCCTCTGGGCGGAAACCGACGCGGCCCCTATCGAACCTATTTCAACCTCCTACTGGTGTTCGTGCTTTGCGGCTTTTGGCATGGAGCCGCCTGGACCTTCCTCGCTTGGGGTGTCTTTCACGGCTGCTTCCTCATCCTCGAACGCCTCGGGCTAGGCAAGGCCTTGGCGCGGTCGCCCGCTGTCGCACGGCATGGCTACACCCTCCTCACCGTAATGGCTGGCTGGGTCCTATTCCGCTCCGAGAGCTTCGAACAGGCCCTCGCAATGCTCGCAGCAAGCATCGGCTTCGCGTCTGGCGCTGGAATCATCCACTCCGTGTCGGTGTACCTCAGCAACGAGTTGGCCGTAGTCCTCGCAGCAGGAGTGATATTTTCAACCCCCATCGTCCCGTGGATTCAGCATAAAACGGCAGCGTTTTTGAACGGACGCTCACCTTCGTGGGTACGCCTCGTGGCCGAGTTCCTCGCCCAGCCACTCCTGCTCGGCCTTTTACTAGCCTTGCTGATACTCTGCTCGTCAAAGATGGCTGTCGGGACCTACAATCCATTCATCTACTTCCGGTTCTAATCATGGTCAATCAATTCCAGTCCTGGACCCGGAAGGTCTACGCAATTCTGGGCGTAATCCTGTTCATAGGATTTCTATGGGCACCAGTCATCGGACTCGCAACGGGGACACAAATCTACAAGAGCTCCGGAGAAATGCGCGCAATGGCCAGATTTCCCGGCCTGCCCAAATCCCTGGACGACCTGGAGACCTGGCGATCGAAGTATGAGGCATTCATCAACGACCATTTTGGATTCCGCAATGCGCTTGTCCGACTCCACAACGGCCTGAGCTTCCACCTACTCAATAAACCCGGCGCAGGCCGGGTGATCCTAGGCAAGGATGGCTGGCTCTTCTTAGAGGCGGATTCGAGCCTAAAAAACTTCCGGCGAACGCTCGCTCCCTGGAGCCGCTCGGAGATGCGATCGTTAGTAAAGCGCATCCAGCAGCGCCAAGACTTCCTCGCTAGCAAGGGAGTGGAGTATCTCTTCGTCGTGGTTCCCGCAAAAAGCACGATTTACCCCGAGCATTACGACGAACGGTGGCAGCGCCTGGAACGCCCCTCACGACTGGAGCAGTTCCGAGACTTCACAAAGTCCTACCCCAAGCTCCATTACCTTGACCTGACCGCCGCGCTCTTGAAGGAAAAATCCCGCCTCGCAGCAGCAGAGCCCGACACGCGACTCTACTACAAAACAGACACGCACTGGAATTCGCGGGGCGCGAGCGTCGCCGCCGCTCGCATCCGCCGCGAGCTCAATAAATTCGGGGCCCAGGTCCCCGAGCCTCGCCGCTGGCCAAGCTCCGCCTGGCAGCCCAAAAAGTCAGAATTATCTGGCGACTTGGCGCGGCTGCTAGGAGCCGGAGGCACCATTCCCAACGTCAGCTGGCATCTCGGCACAGCGAGCCCTCTCCGATCATCCTCACTCACCGCACTTCCCTACGAGCGGCGTTCCTATTTGATCGTCGACCCCAAGCCTAGCTGCGAAACGACACTCCTCGTGCTCCACGATAGTTTTGGTGAAGCGCTCCGAGAGTTTTTATCGAAAGGCCACCCAAGGAGCGCATTCGTCTGGGAGCCTCTTTGCGACATTATGCGCATGGCGGAATTCACGCCCCAGGTCATTATTCGCGAGATAACCGAACGATTCTTTATCACCTGGCCTCAGCCAAACCCGGTCGAACTGCGTAAGATCAAAGATTCGCCCACGCTCTCGGAGCAGACCAAGCACTGCCTCGCAGAGACGCGGTTGATCAAAGTTGGCGACTCGCTACTGCTTCATGGGATCGATCTTCTCGACCACGGCGACAACCTAGAACTCGTTCTCTTTCTCGAGGCACAAAAACGTTTCCCCCTCCTTGGATCACTGCACGCAAGGATCACCGACGCCAAAGGCGATCTCGTTGTAAACAAGTCCGAAGTGCTCTGCCCCCTCCATTCGACCGCACAGCCCGGCTTTCGCTGGCAGCATTCTTTTCTCCTCGACGCCCAGAGTTATGAACGCACGGCTCGGATCTCCTTAATGTTCCCCAGGCAGAAGCAAGGCCACGAGCCGCTCTATCGAGGAGAGAAAGCCATCGGTGGCGCTCTCCTGCTGCAACGCAGCCAAGCCCGACGCAGCCGTTACTTTGGCAAATAAACGCAGCGCTGGAGATCGTCTCCCGAGTACGCGGAAAGAACCGGGAGCCGCAGCGATTCGCCGAAGCTTTGCAAGGTCCCGACACGTTACCGGCGACACCTTACTGCCGCCCGTCGTACTGCCGCGCGACGACTCAGATGGCCTGCTAGGATTCATGCTCGAAGTCCTCACAAAGGCACGAGGTACACCCTATGGACGAACAAGGACTTCCTGCGGCCTGGCAAGGAGAGCAAGTCCTCCTCGTGGATCAGGACGCGGCACGCTTACGCAGCCCGGCGCTGCTCCTCTATCCAGAGCACGTACGGCACAACCTCAAAGAGCTACGAACCCTGCTCGGTGGCTCCTTCGAGCGCCTGCGCCCCCATATCAAGACCTGCAAAACCCCGAGGATCCTCCAGATCTTGCTGGAGGCCGGGCTGCGGCGCTTCAAGTGCGCAACGGTTCGCGAGGCACGGGTTCTGCTCGCCACGGCGAAGGCACAGGGCATCGAGGACATCGACCTCCTCATCGCCTACCCACACGTCCAGCCCGCCCTACACGAGCTGGGCAAGCTCGCGGATACGCACCCGCAGGCTCGCCTCGCGGTGCTCAGCGATGACCCGGGCCATGCCGCCCAGGTCGACCTTCGCCTTGCTGTCTACCTCGATCTCGACTTGGGCATGGGCCGCACCGGCATTGCGGTCGCTCAACGCGAACGGATTCGCGCCATCGCGCGGGCGGCTGGAGAACGCTTTGCTGGGCTGCACGCCTACGAAGGGCACGTGATCGACCCCGTCCCCGAGCAGCGGCTTGCGAAAGCGCGACCGGGCTACGAGCAACTTCTCGCCCTGCATCAAGAACTGCTTGGGGTCGGGCTTTCAGTCCCCGAAATCGTCACCAGTGGCACGCCCGCCTTCCTAGCGGCGCTGAGCTTCGCCCCCTTCCGCGAGCTCGACGGATGCGTGCATAGGGTTTCTCCCGGCACAGTCGTCTTCCATGATCTCCGCAGCCAAGAGCAGGTCCCGGAGCTGCGGCTCAAACCCGCAGCCCTGGTGTTCAGCCGTGTGATCAGCCGGCCTGGAGCCATGCGGGTCACTCTCGATGCCGGTAGCAAGAGTCTCGCCGTCGATGCCGGCCATCCCTGTTGTGCCGCCCTCGGAGCCCCCGAGCTCGCCCCAGAGATCCCCAGCGAAGAACACCTTCCTGCGAGGATACTCTCAGGAGCGATACCCGACCTAGGCGACTCCTTCTACCTGGTCCCCAGGCACGTATGCCCGACCGTCAACCTCGCAGAGAACGCGGTCATCGTCGAAGCTGGCCGAGTCCGCGAGATCGTCCCCGTCGCCGCCCGGGCCCATGAGCTTAGTTGGCCGCAGCAATGAGCGAGGCCCCAGAAGTATTGCTCTTCGACAAAGACTGTCGGCTCTGCACCGGCCTAGTGCGATGGATCCTAGATCGGGACAGGTCTGCGAGGATCCACTTCGCAGCAAGGGAGTCAGCGGCCGCCACAAAACTGCTCGCAGAGCATGGAGCCTCCCTAGCCCAGCTCCCTGACAGCCTCGTGCTCATCAACGGAACTGGCGTCCACACTCGCTCCGAGGCCGTGCTGCGTGTCGCAGCCTTGCTGGGGAAACCTTGGTCCTGGGCGGGTGTCGCGAGGATACTCCCCAGGCCCTTACGCGACTTGCTTTACAGGGGTGTCGCTCGCTATCGCTATGGCGTGTTCGGGAGGTCCGTGCGCGGCTTCCAAGTGCCGCCCCACTTGCGCAACCGCTTCTTGGATCAAAGTTCGGACTGATCCTGCTGCCGCCGACGCATCCCCCAAAGCTGGCCAAGCAAAGCTAGATAAAACGGTACATATTGCAGGTAGCGCCATAACGGCACCTGCTCCCAGACTCCCTCGCTATGCCAACGTGCCAAACAGTGATGCGAGAGAGAGGCCGTCGTAAGCAATACGAAGAGCGAAGGCCAAGGACGAAGTGCGAGAAAGGGCACGCACCACACCACGTACCAGGGATGCAAGACTGGCGACAGGGCAAAGAGCGCTGCAAAGATCGGCGACGCGGCAAGTTCGGGTGGGCGTCGTTTCCAAAACACGAGCGCGAGAACCGCGCCAAAAAGAAGGGCTAGCGGCAGCTTGGCAATGCTCTGAGTATCACCGGTTGCGAACCAGGACTCCGACCCCAGGCTGCGCAAACCCTGCTGCAGGTAGGCGCTTGCCTCATAGATCAGCACGAAGGCACTGTCGTTGTGCCGCCAGCGTATGCCAAACTCGCTCAATCCCCCGAAAAGCGCTCTGGAGCCTTCCAGACCCGGCCAGTATGGCAGGTAGGAGAGCAGGAATACCGCAAGGGCCGGCAGGAGTATCCTCCAGTCGTGCCTCAATAGCCACGGCAGCAGGAGCAACGGCAGGAACTTGGCCCCCACCGCAGCCCCGAATAGCGCAGCGCCCATGAGCATGCGCCAGTTTCGTAGCCGCCCTTCGATGCGCCCAAAGCAGAGCAGCGCCGCCATCAGCAGCATTGCAGCGAGACTGTCGTTATGCCCTTCGGCTGACCATTCGATAATCGCCAAGGGGCACAGGGCAAAGACGAGGCAGAAGGCGGGCGACTTGCCAAGCTGCGCCAACCAGGCCGCGAGCAGGAAGAGCAAGAGCAGGTCGCAGAGAGCAAATCCACTGCGAAAGAACTCCACCGTGTCGCCAACACAGGCCAGTGCGTAGAGCCAGAGCTGACAGATCGGCGGATAGGCGGCCGAGATCGGCTTGTTATTGACCCCTTCCCAAATAGGATCGCCGGGGCGGGCCACCCGAGCATCAGCCGGTGCGAGCACAAAGGGATTGTGCCCCTGGTGCTGGATCCGCCCTTCCCAGACATAGCGGTAGAGGTCGTCGGAAAGGGCTGGAGAGGAGAACTGCACCACAAGGCGCAGCATGACTCCGGCAAGGAGGATCCACCACAGAGGGACCGTGGCGCGGCCGCTCAACAGCTGCCAGCTCATCCACAACCAAGGGAGCGAAGCTCCGCAAATAAGGCCGGCGTGCAGCAGCGGCTGCAGCTGTCGCTCTATCAAGAAGAGATCGACGCCGAGCGCTGCGAGTTGCAGCAGGACCAGCCCGGCGAAGATGCGGAAGCTCAGCGGCTTCACTTGCCAGCTTCAGAGCCTTTCTTGCCAGCCTCGCTGTTCCCGGCTTTCTCTCCTTCGCCCGGATTCTTCGGATTGTCCTCCTTGGGAGTCTTCTCCTTGGGCTCGGGAGCCTTCCCAGAATTCGGGTATGCCTTCAGCAGCGGCAGCCGCTTCACGATTGGCTTCAGCGAGATGATCAGCTCACAGGAGGTCCCTGGCTCGGGAAGCAGGTACTGATTGGGCCACCAGTTCTCATCCAGATTCCCCCTCTTGTGGCGAATCGTGATCAGCTGGTTATCGGGTTTGACGTAGTAGCAAGAGATATAGTTCTGCTCATAGTCGGCGAGGTAAACCGGCGGCTCGCCTCGATAAAGCGAGGCCATGCGCCCACCGTAGTAAATCCAATCCACATCCTGCAGGGTCTTATCCTCGCGGGCATCGAGAACCAGGTCCTCGATGGCATACACAAGCGGCTTGCCATCCTTACCCTTCCACTGCAAGGCCATCTGGACCTTCGGTCCTTCGGGAGGAATCACCTTCACGGTCGGCGCCCCGTTCTCCACCTCTTCTTGAGTTGGCGGCGGCTTGATTGGCTCGTATCGAACGTTCTTGCCTCTCGGCAAACGCAACAGGGCAAGCGCAGTATTGAGGGTGCTGCCGAGACACTTTAAGACCACTAAGGCCTCGTGTTTTTTGCCGCGCGGCCCGATCGCGATGTATTCGATGGACTCTTTCGTGACTTTGATTTTTCCCTCGGCACGCACGAGCTTGCGCTTGATGTCGATACTCACTCCCTGGCTCTTCAACAGCTCAAGGACTTTGCTACGAGCATCCTGCTCTTGCGCCACTTTGCTCTTGGGCTGCGCGGCTGGTTTCTCTACCTGACCAGGCAAAGGCGTAGCCAGTAGGCCGAGGGTGAAGAAAAGAATCGTATATCGAATCATCAGAACATCATCTCCATTACGCCTGCTCATAGCCCACCTAAAAAACGTCCCTAAGTGGCAGTGCTCCGAGTTCGGTGAGTATTCCCGGCAGCCGATAGGGCTACTCCATCTGAGCCAGAGTCGCCCGCAGCCGCTTGTCTAAGGCCGGGTCGCCACGGGCAGCGATCAGGCCCGACTCTAATATCTTGAGAGCCCGTTGCCGCTCACCGGCCTTAAAAGCAGCGATCGCGGCAAGCCAAGCCCCATGGGCATGAAGGGTGGCCAGGCCATGCTCGGCGTCGCCCGGAACGACGCCCCTGCAGATGCGTTCAAGCTCTCGCTCGCGGACATCCAGCCGGATCAGGCCGCGCATACCGGCTTGCCAGCGCTCGGCCGCTGCTGCGAAGTCTCCCTCCTGCCGGCATAGCTCAGCCGAGAACAGCAGGAGCTCCGGATCCGACCAATGCGGACGGGGCCCTAGGCCCTGCGCCCAAGCGACCAGGGGGGCAAGCGCTGGCAATGCCAGCCCAGCAGCCCGGCACTCAACGAGGGCCAGCAAGAGGTAGCCCTTGCTGGCTTGGATCCAAACCAAGCGCCGATCGGGACGGGTAAGCTCGGCCCGCAGCGCCTTAGCGATGGCCGTGGGCCTTGCCCGGGACAAGCCCCGCGCTGCCGGGCGTAGCAATGGATATTGAGCCTCCACGCGCTTCCGGCTACGCAGCCGCTCCCACTCCTTACGCACCCCCGCTAGCGGATCGCGGGCGATCGGCGCCAAGAGCACCCGCACCAGGAAACGCAGCTCCTCGGCGCTCGGCTCGCCAGACAAGGCCCCCATGACCTCGCAGAGCAGCCCCGCCTCGTCATAGCCCTCGTTCTCGATCCATGCCTGCACCTGGGACTCGAGCGCGGCGAAGTCCTTGCGCTCGGCAAGGGCGGCAGCGAGCTGTTCGCGAACGGACGCGTCCTGCTCGATCTCCAGGGCATGGCGCAGCATCGCCCCCCAGGGCAAATCGCGCCGAAGGCGCAGAATCGTGATCAACTCGTCCCGCACATGCGGCAGGGCACGCGCCTCCCCCTCACCAAGCAGGCGCGCTTCGAAGAGCTCGCGATCGCCGGGCAGCAGGGCACGGGTCACCCCCTTGCGCGCCCGCAGCAGTTCCGCTTCATCCAACTCGTGGAGCATGCTCCATAGCTTTCGACCGGCAGCGGCATCCGAACGAGTCGCCCGCAGCAACAGCGCTTCGCGCTCCCAGCCAGGAATCGCCCGTTCCCTAAGCATGCGCATCACAAAAGGGCGATCAGAGCTTTCAAACCACTTGCGCACCGCGAAGCGGAGCAAGGGATCCTTCTTGGCGACCAGCTCCGCCACAACGCGAGCAATCTCTTCCTCCTCGGCAAAGGCGAAGAGCGCGTAGAGCCAAGCGCTGCGCACCGCTTCCGAACGCTCCTGTGCGAATCCTCTTCGCACCGCCGCCTGAACTTGCTCACTGCCTAGGTGCTTGCGCAAGCCCTTCGCTGCCAAAGTCCGCAGGCGGGGACTCTCTTCAGCCATCAGGGCGAGATAAAACTCGGCCGGCGGCGGCTCATCGAGCAAGAGCAAGAGCCAGCCATGGCGCTGCAGCCGCTGGGAATCGGCGGCGACCCAAGCGAGGAGTTCATCGTGCAACACCTGCGCCCCGACACAGGCGCGGAAAGCAGGAGTCGCCACCGACTCCTCCATCTTGAGCGCGGCACGGAACACCGCTTGGAGAGCTTGGTGCTCCTTGAGCAGCGGCGCCAGCTCGGCGATCCAAACGGCGCGCCGCGCCTCGTCTGCGACTCGCCCGAAGTCCTTGGCAGCGATGCGCAGCAGCAGCTTTGGCGCGCAGCGGCGCAGAAAGGTCAGGAAGACGGGGAAGGACTCGGCCGGGCACTCGGCATGTCGCTGCGCCAGGTCGCTGAGCGCCGCCGCCGGCAGCGGAAAGGCCAGAACCATGCGATCCCAGAACTCGTCCTCGGGCGCCGCGAAGAGCCCTTCGAGCAGGCGGACCTTAGCCGCAGCCGGCAGCAGCGCAGCAAGCCGGTGCATGAGACCCGTCTCTCCGGCGCGAGCTGCGCGCAGCGCCAGCTGCTCAGGCCGCTGCGGCCAAGAGCCCAGCGGCAGGTGGAGCAAAGCCTGCGCACGCAGGGCGATATCCGCATCCTCCTCGGCGGCAAAGGCAGCCAAGACCGGGAAGCAATCGGCTCGCAAGCAGCCAAGGCCCCGCTGGAGAATCAGCTCAGCGGCAGCCTTGTCCCGCAACAAGTCTCGGAGTAACTCCGGGCCAAAGCGCTCCGGCACCGCGAGCCAAATCTTGGCCGCAGCCCTGGCCAAACCCGGCCGCTGCAATAGCCCGCGCAGCTGCCTGCGGTCCAAGGCGACGCGGCGCTCTAGGGAGGCGAGCGCCTGCTTCCGCACCGCCGGAAACGGGTCATCCAGAAGCTTCCACAGCAGGGGCTCAAGGCCCGGCAGTGCCAGGCAATTGCCCGCTGCCCGCGCCGCCTCGAAGCGCAAGGCCCACTGCGCAGAACCCAAGCCCGCCCGCAGCTCTTCCGGCAAGAGCTCCTGTCGCTCCCCCAGCACGCGCAAGACTGCCTGCTGGCGGCGAAAGCCCTCTCCCTGCAGCGCCCAGGCCCGCAGCGCAGCAGCCGGAGAATCCGGCCACGCGCTCAGCGTCCGCATCGCCAGCTCACGGCACTCGTCGAGGTCCGGCTCCTCAAGCGCAGGAAAGAGCTCGGCCGACAGCTCCGCTTGCGCAAGGATCGGCACGGGCAGGATGGCCAAGAACAGGGTCGCTAGCTCAATAAGCTTCACAGCACCGTGTCGCGAAAGGGATCGAGGTAGCTCAGCTCGGCATCTTCGAAGCGCATCTCGAGCGCTTCGGCACCGTAGTGTTCTTTGAACTGGTTCTCGGCCTCGGTGATCGGAAGCAGCCAAAGACAGAGAACGGCTTGGTCGCTGAGTTCAGCGACCTCGAGATCCGGGCCATCGGGATAAGGCAGGGAGACCAAGCCATAGCAGCAGGTCGAGCCCGGCACCCACTCGCCTCCCATATGAATCGTGTCCCAGTGCCTGATCGGGGCATAATTTCGATGGTAATACGCCACCGCATAGAGGAATTCGACGTGGCGCTGCGAAGCCTCTGGCGCATGCAAATGCAGCTCGATCGGCAGCTCGTCGCTCGGCAGGGACATCCCAAGCGTCGCGTAACTGAACTCCTCCTCCCGCTCGAACTCGAGCACCGCAAAGCCCTCAGGCAGCTCATCGATCGGCGCGTCGGGAGCCGGGCACAGCTTGCCGGAAGCCCACCACTCGCTCTCGTAGTGCTTACGCAAATCTTCGAGATATCTCGTTCTGATCCGATCCACTAGCGACCTCTCTTCGGGGCGCAGATTCGACGACATTGGCGCTCACAAAGCTCGGGGAAAGCCTCGGCAGTCGATCACCGCCAAATCCTGGCCCTGCTCTAGCCGAGCTGCCTCCACACCCGAGGCAGGGTCTCGATCAAATCGCTGGCGATAAGGCCCATCTCACTGGCCTCGGCTGCGACCAAATCGCCAGCCATGCCGTGCACGGCAACGGCAAGCTGCGCCGCCTCGAAGGGCTCAAGGCCCTGCGCCAGCAAGCCGGTCACAATGCCGGTCAAGACATCGCCGCTACCACCACTGGCCATGCCAGGGTTGCCAGTTTGATTCTCGTAGAGACGTTCGCCGTCGAAGACGAGGGTCCCCTTACCCTTGAGCACCACGACGGCGCCGCTGCGCGAATGCAGCTCCTGTATCGCTCGCTTTCTATCCCCCTGGACCTCGGCGGCGTTGTGCCAATCGAGCAAACGCGCGGCCTCGCCCGGATGCGGGGTCAGAATCGTCGCCGCCCTGCGCTTGCGGAGCAGCTCCGGCTGCGAGTCAAGAGCGTTGATCCCATCCGCATCGAGGACGAGCGGCTTGTTCAGCGCCTGGCTGAAGTCCCGGGCAAACTGTGGCGCAGTTCCCCGCAAGGACAGCCCGGGCCCCATAGCAACGACGCTCACTCGTCGGCATTGCTCAAGGGCCTCATCGCAGGCAAGGCTGGAGATCGCCCCTTCATCGCTAGGAAGGCCAAAGGAGGTCGCCTCGGGCACGGCGACGGGCGCCGGGCCGAGCCCTTCGCTGGGCAGCCCCATGCGACAGAGCCCCAAGCCAGAACGCAGCGCGGCGCGAGCTGCGAGAAATATGGCCCCTAGCATCCCGTCGCTACCACCAATCAGGGCGCAGGTTCCAAAGCTCCCCTTGTGCGCCGCACGCGGCCGCTCGGGCAGAGAAGGAAGTCCCTCTACGTTTCTCATCATGCGGGCTCCTTGCAGCCTTTGGGATGTCTCGTGAGTGGCAGAAAGCCGGGTTCGGCGCCTAGCTGCCGCTCGACCTTATCGAGCGGCCTGCTAGCGGGGGGGGGCTCCGAAGCGGCTTGGGGGCGGAAAGCTCGAAGGGCGGCACCTGGATCTTCCCCACCAACCTCGCCTGGGTGTTGTAGATAGGCGCCGCAAAATAATGGGCAAGGTCGGCTTCGTCACCACGAAGCAGCCCAAGCGCCTTCAACAACTGCGGCACGAAGAACTCGTACGCACGCCCGGCACCGTCTTCGGACTTGATTGCGATCCCCATGGCCTCGCGACCCGGGGCTCGACGCACGCCTATCGCGAAGACTCCTTCCGCGCCGCACTTGCAGAAAAGCTCGCCTCGGGTGGCCCTCATCAAAGCGGTGTCGAGACGCAGCTGCTGCGGGGCCCGGTAGCCGGCAATGAAGTGCGGCGCATCCACGAAGGCGTGATAGACCTCCTCGCCAGCCTCCTGCAAATCGCGCGGCAGCACCTCGGGGTGGGCAAGGTCGCGGAAGAGCGCCGCCAGTTCGACCAGCGGAAAGGCATACATCGGCGCCCCACAACCGTCGAAGACAGCGCTTTCTGCTGTCAGCTTGAGCCCACGCATACGGTGCAAGACATCGCGCACCTCGGCCTGCACGGGATGCTCAGGGTCGAGATAGTCGTGCAGGCTCGCAGAGATCTGCTTGGCCCGGGCGAGGAAACCCGAGTGCTTGCCCGAGCAGTTGTTGTGGATCGGCCGCGCCTCTTCGCCACGACGGAAAAGCCGCTGCGCCGCCAAGACATCGATCGGGGGATGTGCCCCGCAAGCCAGCGCCGTTTCCGGCACTCCAGAGCGGGACAAGACCTCACGCACCGCGGCGATATGCGTCTCGTCCGACGAGTGGCTGGCGCAAAGGATCGCACGCTGCTGCGGGCCAAGTCCTAACTTTTTGGGGCCACCGCCAGCGAAGAAGGGTAGGAGCTGCAGGGGCTTGAGCGCCGAGCGCGGAAGGATCTCGGCCTCGTAGTCACCACCCGCCGCCAATACAGCGTCCTCAGCGAGGACCACCCAGCGGCCGCGATGCTGGGACTCGCAAAATCCTCCCCGAAGCACTTCGACCAAAACGGGCGCAAGGTCATCAGAGGCAATACGCGGATGAGACAAAGAAGGAGCTCCGGGAAGGCGGCCCGAGAGGCGGGCTCGCGCAGTGGACCAGCGCCGACTATAAACCAGGCATGTCACAGTTCATCGAGGTGGAACTCGTTCGGGTCGTCGTCCACGAACGCAACGACCAGCAGGTTATCGGGCTCCAGGAACGTGGAGGCGAACGCAGCTTTCCGATCGTGATCGGAACCAACGAAGCTTTCGAAATCCACCGCAAGATCACCGGCATCGAATCCCAACGCCCACTGACCCACGATTTGATCGGCAACCTGCTCCGGGCCTGCGACGCCAGCGTCGAGCGAGTCGTTATCTCGGACCTGCGCGGTGGCACCTTCTATGCGGTCATCGTCATTCAACTGGCCTCAGGTGACAGCGTCGAAGTCGATAGCCGGCCCTCCGATGCGATAGCGCTTTCCGTGCAATCCGGCTGCCCTATTTATGCCAGCGAGCAGGTCTTCGAAGAACTCGGCCGCCCGCCCGAGTAAGACGCCAGCACGAAGACCCCAACCAGGCCTAGATCGACGATGCCAAGCAAGTCGCAGAAGGACCTAGAGTTCACGGAGGATATGGCCGGCCGATTTGCCGAAATGGCACTGGCCTGTATCCACCGGGAATACCCCAACAAAATCGGCCACGTTCTCAGCCGCGCAGAAGATGCCGAGCCACCGCGGCAGCTAACGCCCATGTTCTACGGCTGCTTCGATTGGCATAGCGCGGTGCACGGGCATTGGCTGCTCTGTCGGCTCCTCCACCTTTTTCCGCAAGCCCCATTCGCCCCACGCGCGCGAGCGGCGCTGCATCGCAGCATGACTCAGGAGAATGCCGCTGGCGAACTCGCCTATTTCTCGCGACCAGGCTGTGAGTCCTTCGAACGCCCCTACGGTCTCGCCTGGCTACTGGGGCTCTGCCAAGAGCTTCGCGAATGGAAAGACCCAGAGGCCCAAGCCTGGAGCCAGATCCTCTCTGCCCTGGAGGAGGCGGCGGCGCAGAGGATCGCGACATGGCTCCCCAAGCTCTCGCACCCCATCCGCACCGGTGAGCACAGCCAAAGCGCCTTCTCCATGGGCCTCGCCCTCGATTGGGCCCGCAGCACCAATCACTCGGACTTCGCCACCCTGATCGAGCAATCCGCGAACGAATACTACGGCGAGGATCGCGGCTGGCGCCTCGCCTTCGAGCCGAGTGGCCAAGACTTCCTCTCGCCAGGGCTCGCCGAGGCCGACCTCATGCGACGGGTCCTGGCCCCCGAGCCCTTCGCCGAGTGGCTGATGCTCTTCCTCCCCGAACTCGACCAGGCCCAAGATTCCGACTGGCTCCAGCCCGCTGTCGTCACCGACAAGAGCGATGGCAAGCTCGTGCACCTGGATGGCCTCAATCTCTCACGAGCCTGGATGCTTGAGGGGATCGCCGCTGGCCTGCCCGCAGAGCATCCTCGGGCGGAAGCTCTCCTTTGCGCAGCAAGAGCCCACGCCGAGAGAGGCCTCAGCTCCCTACGCGAGCAGAGCTACGAAGGCGGGCACTGGCTCGGCAGCTTCGCTACCTACCTGATGAGCAAGCGCGGCCTTCCGCAGCCGGCGAACGAACAGACCCTTGGAATAGGCCCGCGCTGACAAAACACCCCCATCCGGCACTCTGTCACTCGCGAGTCGTTTTCTGCGACCTACGAGTCTTTGGAATCGTCGCACGAGAGAAGCAGCAAATCGCTCGCCCTCGTCGTTGACAGGCCTCGCCCTAAAGCGCCACGATTCGCAGTGGCTCGCAAAGCCTAGGTCTTTGATCAGAGCCTCGGTGGTGGGATGGCAGAGTGGCCGAATGCGCCGGTTTTGAAAACCGGTTTGTCGCAAGGCAACGGGGGTTCGAATCCCTCTCCCACCGCCATGTTTTCTCTTTTCCGCGCACCAGAAGGCCCCAAGCCTTCTCCGGCGCGGCTTGCCCCGAGCCTTCTCGCCGGGCGGACGATCGGCAAACGCGATGCCAAAGACCACAAGCACAGCCAGCGAAGACGCCAGACAGCCTAGCCTCGGAGGACACCTGGCCATCTGCCGCTTTGACCATTGGTTCAAGAACGTCTTCGTCCTCCCTGGCATCATCGCCGCGCTGGCCATGGACGAGAGCACCCGCAACTGGAGCGTGCTCAGCAATGCCTTGATCGGTCTCTTCGCCATCGGGCTCGTGGCCTCGAGCAACTACACGATCAACGAGATTCTCGATGCCGCGAACGATCGTGAGCATCCTGAGAAGCGGCATCGCCCAGTCCCCTCCGGCCGCGTCTCCCTGCCTCTCGGCTACCTGCAGTGGATCCTCTTATTCCTGCTCGGCTTGGCCGTCGGAGCCCTCGTCTCCTGGCCCTTCACGCTTACGCTCGCCGCGCTCTGGATTATGGGATGCATTTACAACATCCCACCTCTGCGCTCGAAGGAACTCCCCTTCCTCGATGTGCTGAGCGAATCGATCAATAACCCGATCCGCATGCTCGCTGGCTGGTTTATCGCCGGGAGCACCCTGATCGCACCAACGAGCCTATTACTCTCGTATTGGATGTTCGGGTGCTTCTTCATGGCCCTGAAGCGCTACGCGGAATACCGCTCGATCGCTGACCCGGAGCGGGCAGCCCGCTATCGACGCTCCTTCGTTTATTACAACGAGGGCCGGCTCTTGAGCTCGGTCGTCGTCTACGCCTGCGCCGCCTGCCTACTCTTCGGGGCTTTCTTGATGCGTTACCAGCTTGAGCTGGTGCTGGCCTTCCCCTTTATCGCCTGGGTCGCAGGTGAGTATTTCAACCTCGGGCTCATGGACGACAGCCCGGTTCAGGCACCCGAGCACCTCTACCGGCAAAGCCGGTTGATGCTCGCAGTCACGACCTGCACCCTCGTGATCGGGGCCCTGCTCTTCATCGAGCTACCGATACTGCACTCGCTCTTCAGGCAGAGCGTCGCGCACTGAGGACCCAGCCACTCCCTCGACGATCGAGGATCCGATCGCCTGGCGTACAGCGCCGCCCTCGATACCTCATGGGCTAATGGCCTGTTAACGCGGGAGCGGTCGCTCGGTGACCGGCACAAAGGAGAACATGTCCGGGAGTAGCGAAACATCGTCCGCAGCTGACGGGAACCACAAATGGCTGCGAGCCAGCACCAGGCCAGTGAGGGCGTCGCGAACAAGCACCGCCCAGGCTTCGCCGGGAACAGGCTTGGGCCCAACCAGCGCAACCGAAACCTCCCCAGAGCCTGGCAGCGGAGCACAGGCAACAGGGGCTAGGCCTGGAATCAGGGGCAGCTCTAGCCCCAATGGGTCTGAAAACTCGTCATAGCATCCATGCCAGAGCTCCCAAATGGAGCCGGGAGCCAAGCTTTCGGAGAAGCGCAGGCGTAGCCGGCGAGGATCCTCCCTGAAAACCAGCACCTGTGGCGGCAGCAGCTCCCGCAGTTCCAAATCTACGACCAGCTGCCCCTCAAGTATGTTCATCGTCTCGAGTCCGGCATCGAAGCGATGCCGAAGCTCACGCGCCGGGACCTTGCGGATCAGTCGCTCTCGCATCCCGCGCAGTTGTGCCCAGCGCCGGAAGGGAAGAATCCCCAACTCGTTGCTGAGAAGGACCCGAGGCCGGGGCTCCGTGGCCGGAGCTGCCCAAAGCTCCAGCAGTCGTCTTTCGACACTGCGCCAAGATTCGAACCAAGGCTCATTAGCCCCCTCCTCGGTGCTCGTCTTGGGCTGCAGTAGCACATAGTTCGAGACCTGCCTCTGGCCTTGCCCCCAGCCTCCTTTCAGCAGGGGAGCGCAGCTCAGATAAAAGCTGACGCCAGGCCCAACCTGAGTTCCGAGAATCCAGTCCTCAGCCCTTGCTTCCGCCACGAGTTCCTGCGTCGCCCGCTCAACGAACGAGTCGCGTGTAGCCAGGAGCCGCAGCAAGGGCAGCGCCTGCCAGAGGAAGCTCAGCACCAGCACGCCAAAGAGCAGCCCCCGCTCCCTCCGGCCCAGGATGCGCTCCCCCCAGCCGTAAAAAGCCAGCAGCCCAAGAACCAGACCCAGCTGCGCAGGCAAAGTGAAGCGAAACTGGTCTGCCGCCGGATTGCCGAGCAAGAACAAGAAATACGGAGCGATCCCGACCAGGAGCAGGAAGAGCATCCAAGCGCCGACCGAGCGAGGAGGTCCTGACCGCCTTCGCCAGTCTCCGGCCAGGATCCACAGCAGCCAGCCCACGACCGCAACCAGAAACGCCACGGAACCAAGCCCGCGATGCAGCAAGTGAGCCCAGTCCGTGATCCGGCCCAAGGCCGCCCCCAGCCCCCCAAACTCGAAGTTGTGGACGCTCGGGCGGAAAAAAACCGCAAGGAAGCCGTCCAGCCCATGGACCCAGAGGTAGTGCGCCAAGAGGAGAGAGATCAAGAGGGCCCCGGGCAGCAGCAGCAGCGCCAGCAGCTGCCAGACTTGGCCCCGCGCTCCTTTGAGGCCCCCGATCGCGAGCAGGAGCAGCAAGGGGAGAAACAAGCCGGCGCTAGGCCGAAACAGGAAGGCCGAAGCTGCAAGAAGGCTGGCCCAAAACGCAGCCATGCGGCCGCTGCCCCCCTCTCTCCGGTCCAGCGGCAGGAGCAGCAGGGCGCAGACAGCCAAGCCCAGCAGGGCATGCCCACTCACATCCGACAGCGGCTCCTGCGCGCTCCAGGCCCAACCGGGGAGCAGCCCAATGGCCAGCCCCAACAGCGCCGAACGCGTCCGATCCCCATCCAGCCGCTGGCAGGTCCTGGCCGCAACCAGGGCCAAGACGGCGAGGGCCACGATGTTGGAGCCCTGGATCACGTAGAAGGGATCGTGGAGCAGTCCGAGTTCTGCCAGGACCCGCGTGAGCAACCAGCAGCACAACCAGTGCAGGGGGTGGCTCCATTCGAGCGGCGCTAGCGGAACCTGCCCATCCAGCTCGATCAGGCAGACCAGCCGCCGGTAATGCGCGCTGTCGCCATGGCCCGAACCATCACTCAGGTTCAAGTAGGCCAATAGCAGCGGAATGGCGAACAGCAGCAGCTGTAGCCAAATCGGGAGCCGGGCTGGACGGTCTTCTCTTACGGACAAGGCTGAGGAAGGGGGGGAACGAAGCCGGCCATCATCGCCAAGCTGGGAGCCCTTTCTAGCGGACGGTCGAAGAAGATGCGCGGTGAGGAGCCGCCGCATCGGGCACAGCTTCCGTCAAAAGCTGGCTCGCGCCCAGCTAGCCAGCGAAGTCTCCGCCTTCTGGCAGCGCATGCTCCTGCAACATTTCGAGACTCACAAAGTCGAGGGCGGTCTCGTGGCAGGCCGAAAGCAGGACCGGGGGCGCCTCCCCGGCCTCGTAGGCCTCACGCCAGCGCTCCGCACAGAGACACCAGCGGTCACCGGCTTGTAAACCGGGGAAGCCGAACTCGGGCTGGGGCGTGACCAGGTCGTTGCCGATGGAGACCGTAAAGCGCAGGAATTCCGGGGTCATGACGGCGCAGACCACGTGGCGACCATGGTCATCCGGACCGGTTTCGCAGGCCCCGGTTCGAAAAAAGCCGGTCATCGGCTTCGTGCAGCAGGGGATCAACTCCTCCCCCAGAACATTTCGGGCATGGACCATGATGCTCTCCTCATACTGTGGACGGTCCTCGGCGCCAGGAAGCCCCAGGCTTCTCGGAATAGGCGCTGCCTGGGCTCAAGCAAGCCAGTAGCCTGCGCAGTTCTACCCTGCAACTCGGAGCAGTAACGTGGTCTCTATCGAACTAAACGCCAACATCCTCGCCATGGAGTATGCGGTGCGCGGGCCGATCCCCCAGCGCGCCGCTGAGATGACCAAGGCTGGCCAGGCAACGATCCCCTGCAACATCGGCAACCCACAAGCCCTGGGCCAGCCCCCGCTCTCCTGGTTCCGCCAGGTGAGTTCCGTCCTTGAGGACCCAAATCGGCTCAAAGAGGATACTCTCGACCCGGAGGTCGCCCGCACGGCACAGCGCATGCTCGAAGGCTTCGGCGGCACGATCGGAGCCTACTCCGACAGCCGGGGCCCCCAGTTTGTTCGCGAGGCGGTCGCCGCCTTCATCGACAAGCGTGACGGCAGCAGCCGCCAAGCCGACCCCGAGCAGATCTTCCTGACCAACGGCGCCAGCGAAGCCGTGCGCTATCTGATGGAGATGCTCATCACCAGGCCCGAGGACGGGATCATGATCCCGATCCCGCAGTATCCGCTCTACTCCGCCTCGATCCGCAAATGCGGAGGCCGCCAAGTGGATTACTATCCCGACGAGGAAGGTGGCTGGTCCCTGGGCCGGGAAGAGCTGGAACGCAGCTACGCTGCGGCGGTAGCGGCCGGAACCCGGGTCCAAGCCATCGTCGCCATCCATCCGGGCAACCCAAGCGGCGCGATTCTCCCCGGAGACTCGGTCCGCGAGGTCCTCGATTTCGCTAAGGAGAAGCAGCTCTGCGTCATCGCCGACGAGGTCTACCAAGACAATCTCTACGGTGGCGAATTCACCAGCTTTGCCAAAGCGCTCGGCGACGAAACCGAGGTGCCCCTCTTCTCCCTGCATAGCACCTCGAAGGGATTCTTCGGCGAATGCGGGCATCGCGGCGGCTACGTCGAAGTCAGAAACCCTCCCGAGCTCCTCGGGCGCAAGGAGCGCTTCCTCGACGTGCTCTTCAAACAGGCCTCGGTCAACCTCTGCTCGAACACGCTAGGACAGGCCCTGACCTATCTCATGGTGCAGCCACCAGCCGAAGGCAGTGACGCCCGCCGCTGCTACGACGCCGAACGCGAACACATCCTCAGCGAGCTCGAGACCAAGGCTCGAAAGATCCGCGCCGCCTTCGACGAGATGGATGGAGTGCGCTGCTTTGGTCAGATCGGCGCGATGTATCTATTCCCGCGCCTGGACAAGCTCCCCAGCGGCGTCAACGACTTCGACTACTGCATGAGCCTGCTTGAGGAGACCGGGCTTTGCACGGTCAATGGCAGCGGTTTTGGCCAGCGGCCAGGCAGCTCGCACCTGCGCATCGCCTTCTTACCGCCCCGCGCTCTGCTGGAGGAAGTCCTGCCCCGCTGGATCGACTGGCACAACCGCTTCGTCAACAGCTGAGCCCCCGCAAAGGCTAGGCCCGTGGCAGCGGCCTACTCGGGGAGTAGCTCCGCCAGCAAGGCGCCAAAGTCGGCAAAGCGGGGCTCGCCCTCACCGCGACCAATCAATACGCAGCCAGCGCCGGCAGCCTTGGCGGCAGCGGCATCGACTTCGGCACGGTCTCCGATGTAGAGCAGCTCGCCGATCGGCACCCCGAGCTCGGCGGCGCCGACGACCAGCCCTTTGGGCTGCGGCTTGAGAGAGCGGATCCTCTCGTCGTTGGCGTCGAGCTGGACAGCAAAGAACTCAGCAACAGCAAGCGCTTCGAGCTTGTGTCGCACCGGGTAGTCGGAGAAAGCTCCACAGGGGACAGCCCAGTTCTCAAGCTCAGCAAGGAAGGGCAAAAGACCCGGCCGGCGGCTTCGGGGCAAAAAGCGTAAGGGCCGCTGCCCCATCCACTCGTCGACGACCTGGGCGAGTTCGTCCTCCTCCAAAGCCGAAGCCTCAGCGGCCCGCCGCAATTGCTCCGCCCGCAGATCACAGGGGGCTTCGCAGCGGAGCGCCTCAAGCGCCTTCCGGTAGGCGGAGAGGGCACGCAGCCGACGCCGCATCGCAAAGGGACGCCGCAAGAGCGCCGCAAGCAGCGAGCGCATCATGGCTCGGCGCATCGGTTTGGCATCGTACAGCGTGCCATCGACATCGAAGAGCACCGCGCGGAAGACCCGCCCTGGAAGCGACTCGATCCGCAACCCGCTCATGGACGGCGACCCAAGAGCCGGAACTCGATCTCAACGACGGTGGTTCCAGGGCCCCCCGCAAAACGCCAAGTCCGAACCGCGCGCAGCGCCTCCTGATCCAAGATCTGCGCCCCAGTCGAGCGAATGATCTCAGCCTTGAGGACATGCCCTTCCTTGGCCACCACGACACGGATCTCGGCCAGCCCTTCGAGCTGCAGCTTGATCGCCCGTTTTGGATAGCGAGGGCTCGGATTCTGGCCGGCGATCGGCTCGGGCTCGGCCCGCGCTGGCGGCGGCTGCTTGGGACTAGGCTGCTCGACAGGCTCAGGGCGCTGTTCCTCCACCGGTTTTTTCTCCGGCAAAACCCGAGCAAGCCAGTGCTGTAAGGGCCTGGGCTTCGGCTCCTGGGGCTCCAGATCCAGGGTCTCCAGCTCGAAGAATGGCCGTTCCTCGGCAAGCACCTTCATCTCAGGATCCAGGAGCTTCGGCTCCGAGAGCTCGGGAACCTGAATCTCTTGTGGCGACTCTTTCTCCACCTCGATCTCTGGGCGCTCCTCGGGACTTTGCCAATCTGCGGCCCGGATCGGTAAGGACTGCGGCCTGCTAGGCAGGGCCTCTCCAAAGACCACGCCCAGGGCTACGACCAGCGAGTGGAACAAGAGCGAGAAGCCCATCGCCCCCGGCCTGGCTACAGGCAGGAGGCGCAAGTCCTTGGATCGGGCCTGGCTGGGGCTCTGGGTCATCGTGGCTCAGAGGTCGATTTCAAAGAAGAAGCGAGCGGAAAAGCCAAAGGCGTCCATGCGACTGTGCGCAGGGCGGTAGTTCTTGTTGCTGAGGTTGTCGAGGCTGAAGCCCAGGCGAGCCTTCTCGTGAACACGGGCACCGCCCTGGAGCTTCAGGACAGTGTAGCCCGGCAACCCATCCTCACGCAGCAACGGAGAAGAGGGGTCCTGGGGCTCCCTCCGATATCCCAGGTCACTACTGAGGCGCGAGGACGGGATTCGATCGAAATGCCGGACGAAGTCAGCCTCGAGCTCTGCGTACCAAAGCCCCTGAGTGGGCTCTTCGTAACCTAGCCGCAAGACTCCCCGGGCCGGATGGGTATGGCGCATCGGCTCGTTAGCGCTGAGGTCGCGCCCGTAGTTCCACATCAAGCCACCGGAGAGATACAGGCCCTCCGGCAGAGACGGGAAGTACACCCAGGGGTCGACGCGCGCATCCCACTCGACGCCATAGAGCAGCGCTCGCCCCCCACCTGTCGTCACATAAACGCGCTCGTCCGAATCGAAGACATTGTTGCCGTTGTAATCGTAGTAATCATTCCCCTGGTAGCTGCCCGGCTGCGTCTCCTGAAAGCCATCGAAGTTCGTGTAATACGCGGCCAGCTCGCTTTGGATACCTTCACTGCGATGCTTGAGTGTCAGCTCGAAGTTATCAGCGATCACGGGGTCCTGCAGCCCTGAAGGAACCACGAGTCCGAAACCCGTCTTCACGATGCCGAACTTGGGGGCGAAGTAGCGGAAACCCCGCGACCAAGAAGCTCCAATACGCCATTCTTTGCTAGCTCGGAGCAGGAGCGAAACGCCCCCGGTCAGCGAGTGCTCGTCTTCGTCGAGGCGATCGATCTCGTTATTGCCCCCGGGCGAGCTATAGAAACCGTCCGGACGACTCTGATACATGAAATAGTCGTAGCGTAGGCCAAGACTGATCGTAGCCCACTCGGCGATGTCACTATCGCTCTGCACGAAGAAACCAAAGTCATACCAATCGGCATCGGGTGAGGCCTTTTCCCGGCGACCGTCAGGATAGTTGACCGTGAACTCCTCGTCGTCGGGGCTTTGCCCCTGATCGAGATGGGCGGTGGCGCCAAGGAGGAGCTTGCTCCCCGGGAGGATCTCGTCACTGCGAAGTAAGAAGTCGCTGGAATAGGTCTGCCAATGTGCATAGCCCCAGCGACCATCGTTCCAGTAGCGGCGATCCTGCTTCCACTGGTAGTAAAAACTCGCCTGCACCATGTTGGCGGCATCCCGGTCGGCGCTACGCCAACCTGCGGTAAATCCAGTGCGATCGTTCTCGTTGTTTTGCGTCTTCCGGTAGTAACGTGCGATTCCTCGCTTCGCGACCTGTTGCATCTCGACGAAAACATGAGATCCATCGACCCCAGTCAGATATTCGGCAGAGAGGTCGAAGTTGTATTCGCGCCCGCCCGAGGGATCGAGGGTGCCAACGCCATGGCCACCTTGGCCGTTTTCCATGTCGCGCCAAGTTCCCCCGATACGAAAGCGGAGACCGGGTATCGCGGTCTCCGCATCGAGGCGAGTGCTTAGGCCCTTATTGATCGTTTCGAAGCTGCTCTTGAAGCGAGCACCGAAGACGGCTCCCTCCTCAGGAAAGGGCAGGCTCGGTTTACGCGTGACAAAGTTGATCACGCCACCGAGGGCATTGGAAGCGTACTGCAGCGACGCCGGGCCCCGAATCACCTCGATGCGCTCAAGGCTCTCGGGCTCGACCTTGCCGTACATATCGTCACCGGCAAACCCGCCTTCGCCCCAGAAGGTGCTAAGCGAGTTGCCGTCGACGGTGGCCAGCAGGTTGGCGCCGGAAAGGCCGCGGAGCACGGGGTCACTGGTGCTTGCGGTGCGCTTCTCGATCCAGATGCCAATGCTCCGATCCAGGGCATCGAGAGCCGAGTTCTCCGACCTGCGCAGCAGCACCTCCTCGTCGACCACGATGATCGAGCGAGGATGCTCGAAGCTGTCGATCGGGCTGCGGAAGGCGGTCACGAGCACCCGCGGCCCGAGGCTCGCATCCAGCTCCGGCGCTTCGGCCTTCGCGGCCCGAGGCTCCGGGCCCTTAGCGCCCTTCTGGGCATTTAGTGGACTGAGGGAAAGAAGCAGAAGGGGCAAGACAACAGGCCAGTGCGTCATCGAACCGAAACTTACAGGCCAAGGGTTGGGGGAAACTCGCCCCCCCATGCAAGCTGCGTTCCTCTGCCGGGAAGCCCCCCAGAGAGACCAGCAAAACCCAACGGAACGAAGGAATTCTCGCGAGAGCTGGCTAGGCAAAGCCCAGGACCCGGCCGAGTTCCGTTCCGAAGCTGCTGTAGCGGCACGATTCCGAAACGCGACGCCAGGGCCATCCCTTGTTAGGCTCAGCGTCTCCCATGAGTTCCGAGCCTCGAATCAAGATGGACAAGGACAGCGGGCGCTTCCAGGAGCTCTCCGCTGCCTACTTCTTCGCCGCCCTCTCGCTCGCGATACTCCTCACCCTCCTGCTCTGGGCTTCGACCTACGGCTATCTGATCTACATCGACCAGGTCGATCTGCTCCCCTACTTCCCCGGGCTCTGGCTCTATCTCACACTGATCGGCGCCATGATCCTCTCTTGGATTATGAGCCGACGCGCCTTTGCGCGGGCACGCAAGATGAGCGACGAGGAAGCTCGCCCCAAGCCTCCGCCGAGCAACTGACCCCACAGAGCGCAGGAGCTGCCACGCGCGTACAAAATGTGCCGAACTCCGTGCCAGGTGACGGCCCTACTGGGCTTCGCTGAGTTCTTCGAGGAGGCGCCGACCCAGCTCATTTCCTGGCCCGGTTTCGCCCTGCAGGAACATCAGCCCGCTCTCGAAAACCCCATCGTCACCCGAACTCCAACGCACCGACGCGAGCAGTTCTTCTTCGCTGCCGCCGAGCATGACGCGAAGCTCAACCGTGGCGCCGACCGGCAGCTGCAGCGGCGAACGCAGGCAAACGCCACCCTCTGCGACATCGAGAATCAGGCCCAGGCAATTGTCGTTCTCCGTCCAATCGAGGATGTAGACCTCGACGACATTGTGACGTGCCTTGAAGCGTGGCTTTCGCGCGACCTTCGTTCTGCTCATGATTCCCCTCTTCCCTCAGAAGCGCGGAAGACTACTCCGCTCAACTCAAGCGTGCGGGCAGATTCCGCAGGAACTTCGCCCAGCATTGACTTCGCAGACACCAGAGACGAGAACCAGCACATGAGTGATGCGCTACTAAGCTGCGTTGAGATCGAGCCCTCCGAAACGGCACGCGCAGCGGTGATCTGGCTGCACGGACTTGGCGCCGACGGTCACGATTTTGAAGGAATTGTCCCGGCCCTGGGCATCCCGACAGAGCTCGGCGTTCGCTTCGTGTTTCCGAACGCCCCCCGAATCCCGGTCACCCTCAACGGCGGCTTCGTGATGCCGGCCTGGTACGACATCACCGAACTCGACCTCGAGCGCAAGCATGATGAGACCGGAATCCGAGCCTCTGCCGCGCAGATTGAGGCACTGATCCAGCGGGAGAAGGAACGCGGAATCCCCAGCGACAGGATCCTCCTCGCCGGATTTTCTCAGGGCGGCGCCATCGCCCTCTTCACCGGGCTACGGCATGCCGAGCCGCTGGCCGGGGTCATGGCCCTCTCGACCTACCTCGTCTGCGAGGAGAGCCTGGAGGCCGAACGAAGCCAAGCGAACCGCGAGGTCTCGGTCTTCGGCGCCCACGGAACCGAGGACCCCATGGTGCCAATCAGCCGGGGCCGCGCCGCCAAAGAGCGGCTGGAGAAGCTCGGCTACGCCGTCGAGTGGCACGAGTATCCGATCCCACATGCGGTGGGGCCGGAGGAAGTGGCCCATATCGGGGCCTGGCTGCGCCAGCAGCTAGCAAGCCACTAAGGGAGCCGCCTCCCTTAGTGGCGACGAGGACTGCTGGGCTAGAGCCCTAGTGGTCCCGCTCGTGCTTGTGCTCCATCAGCACCTTGGCAGCGAAGGTCTTGCCATCGAGTTCCAGCTCCAGGCGCCCGCGGATCAGATCCGCCTTGAGCGACTCATCGCGGTAGACGTAGCGGCTCGCCATGCCCTCGACCATGTCCCTGGGCAGCGGATCGGAGAGGCGCCGCTCCCCGGCCTTCGTCTCCACGACCAGGACCGGCAGCCCCGAAATCGGCTTCGCCGTCTTCCGGTCCTTCTCGTAGATCCAGAGCATCACCTTCTGCACGTGCGGGTCGTTCTTGACCTCGAAGTGCAGCTGATCGCTGAACTTACCGAGCCAGCCGCCCTGGGGCCCATCGGGATCAGGAACGACAACCGGGCTGCCGCCCGAGTTCGAAGCCCCGGCAGCGGTTTTCTCGGTGCCGCAGGAAGAGAGGGGGAGCAAGAGCAGCACAGAGGCCGCAAGCAGACGGCGTAGCATAGAAGGCCTTCGCGGTAGGGTGATTGAACTGAGAACCTGCTCTATCCTTGGCTGCGCAATTCAAGGCCACAAGAGCAGCCAGGGCTTTTTCGCCTGCTGCCACGGCGAAGGACTCAAGTTGGCAACACAAGAACCCGGCTCCCCCGGCGACGAGCTGGAACTTGAGATCGAGGCTTTGCACGACTCCGGCGAAGGGCTAGCCCGCGTCGGGGACGACCTCGTCTTGGTGCGAGACGCAGTACCTGGCGAACGCCTGCGGGCGCGCATCACCAGCAGCGGGCGCCGCTTTGCCCGCGCCGAGCCCATCAAGCGCATAGAGGATTCTCCCGATCGCGTGCCCGCCCGCTGCCAGCACTTCGGCAGCTGTGGGGGCTGTGACGTGATGACTCTCGCCTACCCCAAGCAGCTGGCTTGGAAGCAGGAGCGCACAAGAAAGCTGCTCAGCGACAGCCTGGGCGAAGCGCCGCCCCTGGCGCCCATCGCCAGCCCCGAGGACCCCTGGGGCCAACGCAACAAGCTGACCCTGCACTTCTCCAGCAAAGCCGGCAAGCTGCGCCTGGGCCTGTTCCGCCCGCACAGCCGCAAAGTCTTCCGGATGCAAGAATGCCCGGTGCAGCATCCTCGCGCGGTGGCCGCCATGCAGCGCGCCTCCCTCGGCCTCAGTCGATCCGGGCTCGGCGTCCACCGCCAGAGCCAGGGTGGCGTGCTCCGCTCCCTCATCGTTCGCAGCGCCCGTAGCACCGACTCCGTGCACCTGATCCTGGTCACCAGCAAGATGCAGCTGCCGGGCCTCGAAGCGATGCATGCAGAACTCGCGGGCTTTGAACGCCTCGGCCTCTCCCTGCTCATCACCGAGAGCCCCGACCCGAGTTCACTCGACGGCCCGCATTTCCACCTGAGCGGCCCCGAACGCCTCGAAGAGGAGATCGGCGGACTCCGCTATCTGAGTTCGCCCACCGCCTTCTTCCAAACCTCGCCCTGGGGAGCTGAGCACCTGGTCTCGCGAGTGCGTGACTTGATCGACGCCCCCGAAGGCGAAGAGCTTGTCGACCTCTACTGCGGCGGCGGCCTCCTAGGTCTCGCCGTTGCGAATCGCTTCCGACGCGTCATCGGTATCGAACTCGACCCCGGCGCCGTCGCCGACGCCAAGGCCAGCGCCGAGCTCAATGGCATTCAAAAGGTCAGCTTCCGCCACTCCGCCGCCGAGAGCCTGGTGCGCGACTTCCGCTTCATGGGGAAGCCCGACACGGTCCTCCTCGACCCGCCGCGCAGCGGTATGGATCCGGTGGTCTTGCCAGCCGTCACCCAGCAGCTGGCACCGCGCCGCATCCTCTACGTGAGCTGCAAGCCCGAGACCCTAGCCCGCGACCTGGCCAAGATGCGCAGCCTCGGCTACCGCACGCTGCGTGTCGAGGCCTTCGACATGTTCCCGCACACCCAGCACCTGGAGGCTCTAGCCCTCTGCGAACGCATACATCGAGTTCCAACCACATGAGGTAAGGATGCTCCGAAAACCCGTCGCTCTTCGCCCTCTCCCTCTTCACCCTCTCTTCACCCTCCTCACCCTCCTCTTCTTCCTGAGCGCCGGACCCAGGGCACAGATCCTCGGCCCCTACGCCGATCCGGCCTACCACTGGCAGCCAACGCTGGCTGCCGCCGCCAAAGCGGCCGGCAAAGACGGCCGCATCGTGATCTACTCGGTGCTCACCACCAGCCTGCGCGACCAAGCCCAATGGCTCGCGCTGGAAGCCGATCTCTGGAAAAGACCAGAGCTCGCAAATCTCCTTTCCGGCGTCCCACTGGTCGCGCTCAACTCACATGCAAAGGCGAACAAGAAGCTCGGACTGCCACAATTCGGCTTCGCCGTCGCAGCGGCAGACGGCAAGAGCATCCTCGCCAAAATCGAGTTCCAGGGGAGTTCGAATGTCGGCATCTTGGACCGGCTCCGAAGCGCTTTGGGCAAACACGCCGGCACCAAAGCCACACTCAGCCCACAAGTCCCAACAACCTCCATCCCTGAGCTTCTGAGGGCACGTATTCGCGAACGCAAGCTCAAGGCCCGTGACTATTGGCAGAAGCTGCCCGCCCCCAGGCCGACCCGAAATCAGGTCGTGGTCGTCAACGATGCCCGTGGCTTCCTCGACGCGATCTCGGGCTGGAGCCGGGAGTCGATCTACCCAGTCCTCTTCGCCGACTCTCGCTACTTACCCAAGTTCCTCCGGCAGTTCCAAGCGTCCAAGGTCTGGATCAAGAGAACGAAGCGAAGAGCATCCACTCAAATCACCGAAGAGCATCTTCTCTCCACTTGGGCCCAATGCTGCGGAGTTGAAGGGGTCGTAACCGAGGAGCTGCCGGGCCTCGAAGCCTGGAGGAAACTCCCAGATCGCAGTCCCGGCGTCGTCGTCACCAGCGTCTCCGACCCCATGTGCTTGGCCGGGCTCGCGCTCGCCATCGGCCGCCGCCAAGGCCTGATCTTCATGCCGCCGGTTGCCAAACCCGCGCAGATGATCCAGTTCGACGCAGCCCTAGCCCTGCGCAAGACCCTCAGCGATCGCCTAGATGCGGCCCAAATCGAGTGGGACCAGCTCTACGACGAGCTCGACTTCGTGACCCTCGCCTGCGCCCAGCCGTACCGCTATCAGAATCGCAGCTACGCCGACAAGACGCCCTTCGCCCTAGACGACTTCCTCACCCGGCGTGAGGACGAGCTGCGCTGGGCACACACGGGACGCTTGTACGGCGACACAACGCGAGCCGTTTACCAGGCCATGTGCTCGCTCTTCCTGCAACCAGCTCGCTCCCTCCTCTTCAGCCGCTACAGCAAGAACTCGCAACCTTGGAAGACCTACGACACCGCTGGCGCCAAGAGCTTCCTCGCAAAGCACCTTGCAGTCGAAGAGTATTCTCACCCCAAGGCCACCCGCGACCAGTGGCAGCAACTCTTCGCCCAGGAAAACGGGCGCTGGGGACTGGTCCACGTCAACAGCTCCGGCGGGGCTCGCACCTGGAGCACATCCAAGGGCAAGGCGGACTATGACGACATCTTCGAGACCCTACCCTGCATCGTCAGCTACACCCACTCAGGCAGCGCCGCGGCGCCCTACGACGCCGATTCGATAGCCGGCCGCTGGCTGGAACGCGGGGCCTACATTTTCTTCGGCTCCTGTAGCGAGCCGTATCTCGACGCCTTCGTCCCCATCGACATTGTCTACAAGCGCGCCATCAGTGAAGGCGCACCCCTAGCCTCTTGCTTCCGCTGGCCGGCAGGGCTCAAGCGTTGGCGTCCCTGGAAACTCGCCTACTTCGGCGACCCACTCCGCCGCCTCCTCCCCAAACGCTCTCCTCGCTTACCGGCAATGCCGGATGGCACCAAGCAGTTCGGACCCGAACTCGGGCACGCCGGGCGCAAGAACCCCTTCGCTCGTGGCAAGGCAGCCCGCCCCCTCGAAACACTGCTTTTCCCAGCCCTGGCCAAAGACAAGCCGCCCAGTCTGCGCACGCTGATGACGGCTTTGAAAAAACTCAAGCCAGGGAAGCTGGACGCCAAGCTGGCCAGCGACTGGGCCGACCTCCTCGCATTGACCCTGCGCCATACAGCGCTCAGCGACAAGGTCGACAAGCCCGTCGAAGCCGCGAGCAAAGTCAAGCTCCACAGCCGAGCTCTCAGCCTCGCCCTCCACGACCGCGCTCTGCGCCTGGCCTACCTTGCCGCCAAGAGCAAGGACAGCGCCCAGATCAGCAGCGCCCTCGAACTCGCACTCAAAGCCCAGCTAGGCTCACGCCTCGCCGGCACGACAGGCGCAGTGCTCGCCACCCGCCTCAGCGCCGCCATCCCCAACGCCAAAGAACGCAAGTCACTGATCACAAGGCTCCGCAAGCAACACCCAGCCAAGACAAGCGCCGCCCTCCTAAAAGCGCTGCGCTAGCCGCAGCAGCCGTCAAGGCCCCCCCTTGCCCGCCTACTTACCAAGGGAGGAAGCTCTCGAGGCTCGGGCTGTAGTTTTCTAGGGCGCCCATGGCGTCCAGAATTGACACGAAGAGATCGGCTGAGCGGAGTCGTCCCAGGCCTCCTTGCGCGCAGGCCGATTCGGCGTAGCTAGCCACGGCATCCACGCGCCCGGTAGGCGCTGCAAAAATCGTTGGCAGCGGATCGCCGCAGTGTTTTCCGGTATTGCTGTCGGTCGAGTGGTCACCAGAGACGGCGACGATGAGGTCGGGATGGGCCAGGAGCGGGGCCAGGGCCTTATCAATCCTCATCAGGACATCTCGTTTTCCGGCCGGATCCAAATCGTGGCTACAGATATCCGGTGCCTTGATATGGAGGAACACGATGTCGTGCTCCATTAAGGCCTCTCCAGCGAGCTCCGCCTTGCGGCTGAAATCGCTGTCGAGGGAGGAGGTAAAAGCCTCCTCACTTAGGCCGCTGTAGCCGAGTAACGAGGCCAGCCCGAGTATGGTCCGCTCACCGGCAACGACCGCACAGCGGAGGCCCAGTGCCGAAGCCAGCCCACGAAGCGCATGGGCGCGGCCAGCATTCCGCGTGAGGATGCCGTTCGCTGGCGGCAGCCCCGCTTGCTCCCGCGCCAGGTTGACCCGATGCCCAGTCAGGCGTTGCCTTGCAACAGCCAAGAACTGATTGACGGCATGCGCGGTCACGCGAGCGGCTTCGCCACCAGAGTCCAGTCCCTGGCAAGGCTGCAGGTAGGGACAAGTCACGCCAGCCCCCGGATCGGTGTCCGAGATCTCCGCGGAGAGCAGGGGGCCCCGCAAGCGCAGAACGCCGCGGTGCTGGGTCCCAGCAGCAAAGTCCGCAGACACGGCACCTGGCAGCTCGATGCCCCGCAGTGCTGCCGCCAGCTCTTCGGTGCCCTCACGGATACGGCCAGCACGCCGATCGAGGATCCTCTCGCTATCAAACCCCGTAGCCATGGTGGCGAAGTTGCAGCGCAACAACACGTCATCGGCCTGGATATCCATCCCCGATCCCACCGCTTCGATCGGCCCGCGAGCGATCTTTGGCAGCTGCTTGGCGGCAACCCCCATCAAGGCCGCAGCCCCCGTGTGGGTATCGACCGGCATGCCAGGGGAGAGCGGATCGACGAGCCCCGACTGTCCCCGCGCCGCCAGGGCGTCGAGATTGGGCGTGGCGGCCGCCTCCAGCGGAGTCAGGCCATCAAGAACGGGAGCCGGCCGATCGCCCACGCCATCCAGGATCACGATGAGTGCACGGTATCGACAAGATGGAGCAGCGCCGGCGGCAGAGCTAAGACTCATGAGAACACCCGCTCTGGATCACCGCTGAAGCGCTTGGCCAGCGCCGCCTCGACCGTGCGCAGAATACCGCGACGCGTCCGTCGTTTATTGTCGTTGGCGACGATCGGCACCCCGTAGTGATCGGCCTCCGAAAGCAGGAAGGACTGCAAGCGCCAAAGATCATCAAGATGCTTTAGGTAGCGCTTGGCTCGCCGATCGGGTTCTTTCTCGCCGCGCCCACAGATCCGTGCCTTGAGTTCGCCTCGCTTGAGCACCGCCAACATCATCGGAACGGCAATCAGCCCCTTGTCCTCGGGCACGAAGTCGAGCACACGCGGATGCAGGTGGACACCTTCGATAATCAAAGAAACACGCTCCTTATGCGCCCTTTGCATGACCGCCTCACAAGCAACGGTCAGGAGTTCAACCTGCTGGAGATAGCCCTCCTTGAGCAGGGTGCTTTCGTCGGCCGACTGACCTTCGACCCTTGGCATTCGGTCCCAGGCAAGGAAGGAGGAAGCGTGCAAGACCGGCGCCAGACGCTCGGGAAGCATCTTGCGCATAACCTCCCTGAGCATGTCCGTCGACTGAATACGGATGATGTCCAGAATCCCAGCAACCTGGGTCGCGAAGGTGCTCTTGCCAACACCCGCCGTGCCCCCCATCAGCAGGAGTAAACGCTGCTCGCTCTTGCCGAACTCCTGCCAGATCAGGTAGCTCTTTCCCGCCTTTTCGCCTAGGCGCTCGACGATCTGCGCATGGGTGCGCCGCCGCAGCTCGGGAACCTCAATCTCGGTGATCCCCTGCCTAGTGAGATCATCGTGCAGCCGATTGGCGATATCGATCGAGTCCTCGGCTTCGAAGCCACAGGGCTCCAGGGTCATGCGGCTACGCCCCCGCGAGTAGGGCACCCCCCGTCCCTTGGCATCCCGAACCAGGATGGTCGGGGTCTGCCCCGATGGCTGCCGATAGCGCTCGATGACCTCGGCACCAAAGGAGTCCAAGTGCTTGAGCACCAGCTGACGCAGCTCACTGTTGCTGAGCTCCCCCACGCCCTGCAGCTCGTCCCGGATCTCACTGGCCACGCGATACGACTCCTCAAAGGAGAGTCCGCAGTCTTGGAGCGAACGAGTCAGGATCCCGCGGAGGAAGGGCACCCGGGCCTGTTCGGCGGGATCGAAGATCATCAGTCGCTGCATGGCAGTCCCCAACGGGCCGTATCAAGGGTCGCACGAGGCATGAGTAAGAGCCGAGCATTCATCCTGCCTTCACCATCCCTTTCATAGTTCTTTTTGCAATGCATCGGATTTAGCATCCGCGCATGGCTCGCGAACAAGCCCCCTCCAAGCACGACGGCATGCATCCGGCCCTCCGGCTGCTGATCTTCCTCGCGCTACTCTTCCTCTTCCTCGTGACCATCAAGCTGATGGGCTCGTCGATCAAGTCGCTGGGCAAGGAGACAGCCGCAGGACTCTTTGCGCACGTGGGCAATCCCTTTGCCGGTCTCGCGATCGGCATCCTCGCCACCGTGCTGGTCCAGAGTTCCTCGGTCACGACGGCGACGATCGTGGCCATGGTCGGCAGCGGCACCCTCCCGATTGAGACCGCGGTGCCGATGGTCATGGGCGCGAACATCGGCACCTCGGTCACGAACACCATCGTGGCCCTGGGACACGTGCGGCGGAGCAAGGAGTTCGAGCTGGCCTTCGCTGGCGCGACGATGCACGACTTCTTCAATCTGCTAGCCGTGGCCGTCTTCCTGCCACTTGAGCTCCTGACTTCGGGCCTGTTCTCGAGCCAGGTTGGAGGGCACGGCGGAGGGCTACTCACCGAAGCCGGCCTCCAGATCGCCATGCTCTTCGACTCCTCCCTCAGCGCCGCCGGCGCGGTTGCAGAGGAGGTGGTGACGAAAGGCAGCTCCTGGAAAAGCCCGGTGAAGGCAGCCGTCGGTTCGGTTGCTGGCTTCATCAAAGGGCTGGTATTGGCCGGCAAGGGGCCGGCCTCGACCTTCCAGATCATCACCCTGTTCACGATCTCCTTCGGCGGCATCTTCACCTCCCTCGTGTTCATCACCATGAACATGAAGAAGCTGATCGCGAACCGCGCCGAGAAGGCCCTCAACCGCGCCCTGGAGAAAAGCGGCCTGATCGGCATCGCCATCGGCGCCCTGCTCACCGTGGCGGTGCAGAGTTCCAGCATCACCACCTCGCTGCTGGTCCCGATCATTGCGTCGGGCATCCTGTCGCTGCGCAACGCCTTCCCGATCACCCTGGGCGCCAACCTGGGAACCACGATTACCGCCCTACTCGCTGCGATGGTCGCAGGCTCGTGGGGGCTGGTCATCGCCATGGTTCACCTACTATTCAACCTCGCGGCGACGGTCATTCTTTATCCGATACCCAAGCTGCGCTTCCTGCCCGTCGACCTGGCAACGGGCCTCGCCCGACTCACCACGAGGAACAGGCTCTGGGCGATTGGCTATGTCGTCATCACGTTCATCGTGATCCCCCTTCTCGGCATGCAGATTTTTGGAGAATGAATCATGTTCGATTGGCTCAAAGGCTCTGAATCCGGCGAAGCCGGTATCCAGGCGATGGCAGCGGAGTTGGATCGCATGCTGCGTGAAGGTCGCCACGCCTTCGACATGGCCTGCAGCGCTCTGATCAGTGGCGCTGATCCAAGCGCCGTGCGCGAGGAACTGCTCGCGACCGACGCGCGGATCGACGCACTCGAAGCCTCGATTCGGCGCCAGATCGTCGTGCACGCCAGCGTGCACGGAGCGGAACAGGTGCCGGAAATGATGATCCTCATGTCGATCGCCAAGGACGCTGAACGCATTGGCGACTACGCGAAAAACATCCTCTCCCTAGCCCAGCACCACAGTGCTGGGCCTGGGGAACCCCACCATGAGGAACTCAAGGCCCTGCACTCCGAGGTGTCCTCGCTGCTGGAGGATGCAGCTGAGATTCACGGTTCCCTCGACCGTCAGCGCGCGGTCGACTTCATCCGACGAGCCTCCGGCCCCATCGACCAGTGCAAGGAACGGATGACCGAGATCCTGCACATGCCGACCTGCACCGGCCAAGACGCACTCTGCGCCCTTGCCTTCCGCTACATCCGTCGCGTCGCCGGCCACGTTCAAAACGTCATCACCGGGGTGGTGTACCCCATCGACAAACTCGACAGCCACGACGAGCCACAAATCGACGCCGAGTAAAGCGGTCCGAGTGAAGTGCCACTGAGCGCCGGCTATTTCAGCGTATTGAGCCAACGCTTGAGGCCCCTTCGGTAGGCAGAGTAATCTTGAGCCCAGCCGCCGTTGTGCGGCCCCGCAATCTGCACAAATTCCTTGGGCCCTGGCAGAAGCCGGTAGATTTCCTCGCCATAACGGAAGGCAACGATGTCGTCTTCGCGCGAGTGAATGACAAGGGTCGGCAGATCAAGGGCCTTTAAGTACTCACGGTTATCGAAGGGGTGGCGCAGTAGCAGCCTGACCGGCAACCAGGGAAAGCGTCCCTGCGCCACAGCGACCATACTGGGAAAGCTCGACTCGATGATCAGCCCCTTCGGCCGTTTCCCCCCGACGACAAGCTCGTGCGCTAGGCGCGTAGCAACCGCCCCGCCAAGAGAGCGACCAAAGACAAGGATCCGCTCGGGGGGCAGCTTGCGCTCGGTTTGCAGCCAATTCCACGCCGAGCGCGCCGAGGCAAAGACCCCAGCCTCTGAGGGGCTGCCCTCACTGTGACCGTAGCCTGGATAATCGAAGATCAGCAGTGAATAGCCCAGCTCGCGCCAAAAGCGCAAGCTCTCTTGGCGATGACTGATATTGCCGGCATTACCGTGACAGAAGAGCACAACGTTCTCGGCACCTGGCGCCTCCAGCCACCAAGCATGAATCCGGGTCCCGTCTTCGACCTCAAGCCAGACATCGTCATGCGGAAGATCGACGATTTCATGGTCGGCAAAAGGCACGAAAATCAATCGCCCCTGCAGCAGCAAGAGCAGAACACAGATCCCCAAGTACAGGGCGGCGAGTGATAAGAACCAGATCACAGCCATCCTTCCGATCCTGCTTGTCTTTCCTGAGGACGCGTTCACTTATGCCCCTCGATCTGCTGTCACGCCGAGATCTTCAACGACTCTGGAACTCATCTGTATTTACTCGCCCTCCCGCTGCGGAGCCACACCGGTCTCCGGAAGGCTGGTAACGACCTGCCAAACGATCTCCTGCATGATTTTGGCCAGGGCCTCAGGAGGGGCCGCGGCAGCTGTGCCGTCAGGTTTTTTCAGCTGATGGGGAAGCCCCAGTGGATTGTGCTGATAGATCACCGCGTAGTGGGTCAAGGCTATGAGATAGCAGCCCAAATCGCTGAGGTGGATATTATCGCGAAACAGCCCTTCGATCTTGGCTAGGCCGGGAAGCCCCCCCTCGGCGTCGATGCGCCGGGCCACGGCGGCGACGACCTGTCCACCTGGAATGAGGTAGATCGGGCGTCGCTTAGGATCTCGCGCGAGCGCGCCGAATAAAAGTTTCCCCTCCCAAAGCTCGGCGAGGTCCTGATCGAGGCGCTGGCGGAAATCTGCCTGGTCGTTGGAGTGCCAGGTCTCGTAGAGATAGAGCCGGATATTTGGCTGCGCAGCTCGCGCCCGTGCAGCCAAGCGCGCCAGGTATTCGGGTGAATCGTGGTATTTGATCGCGTCCTTCAGCTCGACCATCTCGGTAAGGACCAAAACGTCATAGTCCTTGGAGTCGATCGCCTCTTTCGCGTCACGATACTTGTCGCTGTCGTTCTCGGTTTCGAAGCCCCGCAGTGGCGGCTGCGGGTGCTCCCAGTGCCCCTTGAGCGTGGCTCCATGGCCCAGCTGCATGCGGTACCTGTGGCCCTCGCCAGCTAGCTGCTCCAGCATCGCCGGCATCAGGCGCCCCACCAGGCTGTGCCCAAGGTGGTATACGGACAGCGCCCCCTCGGGAGCTGACAAGGGCCGCGCATAGATCTTTTTCGCCTCCGCCCTATCGATAGGCGCAGGCTCCTTGCCCCAGATCCAAGCGACGACCAAGCCGAGCACGACCAGGGCCACTCCGATGAAGATGGGTGCTCTCGACATCCTTTCTACTCCTAGGTTTGGGGCTTAGCCCCCCGCCAATAGGGGTACGGATTCCAGCATTTCGACACAAGAATTCGACAAACAATCCAGCCAGCTTGCCCCTCAGCAACAACGGCCAGCCCCCGCTGCAGGCCGAAACCAAGCCTCGCATCGCTTCCCCCCTTGGCAAGGCTTGATCAAGGGCAGAGACCTTTTTCCTGAGAGTTCTCCTTACTGCTCCCCATCCGCAAGTAGGAGGCCCCCCGGCCTCATCCCCTCCCAACACCTCAGAAGTCTCGTTGGATCCTCAGGAAGCATGCACTAGTTTCCAGCCATGCCCCTTCTCCTTACCACCCTTCTAGTTCTTTGCATCTGGAGTTCTGCTCACGCAGCGGAGCGGGTTGGGATGCGAGATCTCCTCTTACCCAAGTCGGGACAGGGCTCTGCTCAGCTCCCAGCACGCGTCTTCTATCCGGCAACAAGGCCAGGCCCTAGCGCTCCGCTGCGCTCGCGAAAAACCCCCTATCCGACCATCGTCTTCATGGCCGGAACCGGCGCACGAGGTAGGGACTACGTCGAGATTGGCTACGAGCTCGCCTCGCACGGTTTCATCGCCGTAATGTCCGATGCTCCCGTCAATGCCTTTGCCCTACAGGTAAAAAACGCTCGGTCCCTGCACGCCGCCCTCATAGCCCTCAATCGAAACAAAAAGTCCTTCCTCTACCAACAAATGCGAACCGAGCGCCTTGCGCTGCTGGGGCATTCCTGTGGTGGATCGCATGTGGCCCATGTATTGGCAAAAAACCCCGGATACGTCTGTGGGGTGGCCTATGCGCCTTATCTAGGACTAGGGTTAGGATACACAAAACCCTACTCGCCACTGGTCAAGGTTCCGATACTCGTCATCGGAGGCAAAGGCGACAAAATCTCTACTGCCAAAGACCATGTCCGCGGCTTCTTCGAGGAGCTAAGCGCAGTACGTGGCCACAAGGTACTGCAGATTCTGGATAGCCGCTGTACCCACTACAACATCGCGGCCTACGTGAGTTCTCAGCGCAAGATCGACCATAGGGTCTTTAAGGCCGTGCATCGAAGTGTTCGCGCCTGGCTGCGCACTTGGATCGAAAACGACTTCGCAAAGCTCAACGCTGTGGCCGGTGACTCTGCGCGCCGCGAAGCGCTGATCGATCAAATCCTCATCCAAACAGAACGCCCATCTGCTTGGATCAAGGAGCCCATCCGTTTGGGGAGCAACGCCGCGTTCCAACTCATCGCCGAACAGGGGGTGGGTATTTGGTGGCTTAGCCAGGGCGTGGCAAGAAGACCTATTCCTACCCCCTGGGGCAGCATCGAACTCAACCCCAAATCTGCAATACACCTCTTTTCGGTGCCCACGAGTGCTAGCGGGTTTACCTCGGCCACGGTCTATCTCCCAAGGATGGCATCGCCGAAGAAAATCAGGGTAGCGCTTCAAGTCATCGCCCTTGGGCGCAACGGCTATCGGCTAAGCAACCTCATCAAAGTCCGGCCATAAAGCTCGGGCAACAAACGATAAAGTAGCGAGCTGAGATCAATGCTGCTCTTCACCGATATCGAAGCTCTCAATCCGGTGCCGCATGATCGTGCCTTCGGCCATGAAGATGACATCCTCGGCGATATTGGTCGCGAGATCGCCAATGCGCTCAAGGTTCCGGGTGGCACTGATCAAATGCAGGCCGCGCTCGACCATACTCGGATCCTTCGTCATCGCCTCTTTCACGATCTTGAATACGTCCTTCGTCAGCTGGTCAACACCGTCATCCGAAAGAATGACGTTACGAGCTAAGACCAGATCCGACTCGATCAAGGCATCAAGGGACTCTCTCACCATATTGCGAACCTTCTCGGTGAGATCGGATATGGGCAGGTCAACCGGAAGAGGATCTTGCTTACACAAACGACGAGCACGCTTGGCGATGTTGACAGCCAAGTCGCCCATACGCTCAAGGTCGTTGTTGACCTTGAGTACGGTAACCAAAAAGCGCAGGTCACTGGCTACCGGCTGATGCAGGGCCAATAGCTTGAGAACTTCGCCCTCAAGCGCGACCTCACGTTCATCGATCTTGGCGTCGCCCTGGATCACATCCTCCGCCAATTCACCACGACGATCCACCAAGGCGAGGATGGCCCGGTGAATAGCCGTTTCGACGAAGGCCCCAAGGGCCAGGAGTTCCTTATTGACCTGTTCGAGGTCCCGGAAGAAATGCTTGGTCATGAGAATCTATCTCGCGTGAGTGGCATGCTCGAAACACTGCCCCGCAAATCATGCCGTTGCTGGAAACTCGACATGGAAAGTAGAACCACGTCCAGGAGCACTGTCGACACCAATTTTGCCGCCATGGGCCAGTACGATGTGCTTGACGATGGAAAGACCGAGACCGGTCCCCCCGAGTTTTCGTGAGCGCGCCTTATCGATGCGATAAAAACGCTCGAAGATCCGCTGCTGCTCCTGCGGCGCGATCCCGATGCCCGTGTCCTCGACTTCGAAGCGGATCCGATCCCCTGAGCGGCTAATCCGCGCTGTCACCCGCTCACCGCTTTCCGAATACTTGAGCGCGTTATCCAGCAGGTTGTCGACAACCTGCCGCAACGCCTCGGGATCGCCGACAAGTACCGCCGCACTCTCAGGGCTCTGCTCTTCAAAGCAGATACTCTTTTTCTCGGCGACCGGCAGAAGCCCCTGCATCGACTGGGCGAGGATCTTACGCAGATCCACCTTGGTAAAGTCCTGGGACCGGGTAGCACTTTCCACCCGGGAAAGAACCAGAAGGTCACTCACCAGGCTGCTGAGACGATGCGACTGCTCCAGCACCTTCTTTAAAAAGCGCTGTCGAATCTCCTTAGGCATGCTCTCCTCGTCATCGAGCATAGTCTCAACCGCACCGAGGATCACCGTGAGCGGGGTCTTTAGCTCGTGTGACACGTTGGCAACGAAATCGCTCCGCACCACCTCCAGCTTGCGCAGCTTTGTGACGTCGTGAAGCACAACCACAGCCCCGGCACTCTCGCCACGGCTATCGAGAAGAGGTGCCGCTACCAACTCAAGAATCTGATCCTCACGACTATCAACAAGGACAATCTCCTCGTGAACTTCGTCACGATTGGTCAAAGCCTGGGCCAAGGCCTCGCAGACCTCTACCTTTCGCGTCACTTCCCAAATCAGTTGACCGGCCGCTGCCTCACGTGAAGCCCCCAGCCAGCGAGCGGCAACTGCATTAAGATGCAAAACTCGCTCCTGAGCATCAATCGCGATAACACCCTCGACCATACCGCCAAGAATGGTCAGGAGCTTATTTCGGTCGGTAGTAATGGTCTCCATACGTCGACCTAGCTCACTCGCCATGCGGTTGAAGGCCTGCCCTAACTCACCCAGCTCATCCCCGCTGCGAATATCAACGCGGGCCCGATAGTCACCAGAGGCAACAACGGTCGCGGCAGACTTAATCGCATCGATCGGCCCGGCAAGCTGCTTAGCCACAATATACCCAAACATTCCGGCAAGAAGGAAAGCAAAGCCTCCAACAACCAGAACATTACTCCACAAAGCCGCGAGTTCTTCATCGAGGTCCGGATTCCCTATCGAGACCCGCATCATAAGCGGCTCACCACTCGGCCCACGAACCGACACCTCGGTGGAACGAAGATCGGAGGGGGATCCGAGTGGCGCACCCGAACTAGAGTCCGCAAGAATAGACCCTTCGGCATCGATCAGGGCAAATCGAACGCCCAACTCCTTGCAGGCACGCTCGATTCGGGAACAGGTCCGGCTGAGGTCTTGACCGGCCTCGAACTCATGAGAGCAGAGATCCGCTAGGAAGCGCGAACGGCTTGCCAAAAGGCGATCACAAGAACGCTCCGACTCACGCAGCATCCAGCTTTGCTGATAAAACCCGAAGAATGCGGCGCAGAGAACCACCAGGGCCAGGTAACTCCCAAGCAGCTTCAGGAATAAGCCGGTGCGCAGCATCTCTCTTAGATCTCAAGATTATCGAGAAATCGGTACCCGACTCCCCGCACTGTCTCAATGACCTTACGGTAATCCCCTAACTTCTGGCGTATGGACCGCACATGCACGTCGATGTTTCGATCCACGACAATAGAATGTTCACCGACGGTTGCGTTGAGAAGTCGCTCTCTGCTGAAAACACGCCCAGGATGTGAGGCTAAAAAGTGCAGGAGCCGCAGCTCGGTCGGTGTCAACTGTACTGGCACACCGGCCAGACTCACTTCATGTCGCCCAGAATCGACGATCAAGTCGCCATGCTGAACTCTCTCGCCTGCGGCCCGCTCCTCCCTGAGTGCTCCCTGCCTGAGCGTGGCTTTGACCCGCGCAACCAATTCTTTGGCCCCAAAAGGCTTGGAAATATAGTCGGAAGCTCCGACGCCCAACCCCAGCACAATGTCGCTCTCCTCTCCCTTTGCCGTCACCATGATGATCGGGATATGGCGAGTAATAGGGTCTTGCTTGAGTAGGCGGCAGACCTCGATCCCATCAATGCCCGGCAACATGAGATCGAGAAGCACCGCATCCGGAGCCATCTCCCGAGTCAGCTGCACGGCCTCGTGACCATCCCCAGCAGGAATAACCAGGAATCCCTCACGGACGAGGTTGTACTCGATGAGCTCGAGGATGTCAGTTTCATCCTCGACAACCAGAATCTTCGGTCCTCTCACAACGCCACCCAAGCTGAAAGCCTGATATTGGTATATGGGTTTGCTAAACAGGGAAGGAGCCTCCTTGGTGGGGCTCCTTTGTAGAATCATCCAAAGCGACCAGAGATGTAGTCCTCGGTCTCTTTAACCGTCGGAGTCGTGAACAGATGCTCGGTCTCGTTGTACTCGACCAGATTCCCTAGATAATAGAATGCGGTGTAGTCCGAGGCACGCGCAGCCTGCTGCATGTTGTGAGTCACGATCACCAGGGTGTAATCGTTCTTGAGGTCCTGCATCAGGTCTTCGATCTTGGCAGTCGCGATCGGATCTAGAGCTGAGCAAGGCTCGTCCAGAAGCACGATCTCAGGCTCGACCGCGATCGCCCGGGCGATGCAAAGCCGCTGCATCTGGCCGCCGGACAAGCCAAGCGCGCTGTCCTTTAGCCGATCCTTGACCTCATCCCAGATCGCGGCGCTACGCAGACTCCGCTCCACGATCTCGTCGAGCTTTGACTTCGACGAAATGCCGTGAATGCGCGGCCCATAAGCGATGTTCTCATAGATCGACTTGGGGAAGGGGTTGGACTTCTGAAAGACCATCCCAATCCGGCTGCGGAGGATATTCACATCAACAGCGGGATCCTGGATATCTTGCCCCTCGAAAAGAACCCGCCCACTCATCCGAACCCCGTCAATCAGGTCATTGAGTCGGTTTAGGCAACGTAGCAGCGTTGACTTACCGCAGCCCGACGGGCCGATGAAGGCGGTGATCTTCTTTTCAGGGATCCCCATCGAAATGTTGTGCAACGCCTGCTTATTGCCATACCAAAGCGAAAGATCCTCGACCTGGAGAATCGGATTCTCGGTAATGAATCGTTGCGCCGAAGCGGATTTGTGGCTGCCGGCAGCTTCGGTCTTGTGGGTCATCGTTTTACTCATCATCGGATCCGCCTTTGATCAAACTGCGCTTGTCGAATACTTGGATCGCAGATGGTTGCGAAGCGCGATCGCCATCACGTTCATCAGCGTGACCAGAAGAATCAACAGGAGGGCCGTTGCATAAACCAGAGGCCTAGTAGCCTCGGCGTTCGGGCTCTGGAAACCCAAGTCATAAATATGGAAGCCCAGATGCATGAACTTGGCCTCCAGGTGCATATAAGGAAAGTGGTGGTCGAAGGGGAGGTCCGCCAGCTTGACCATTCCAACGATCATGAGCGGCGCCACCTCACCAGCGGCCCTGGCGATGGCTAGAATCACACCGGTCAAAATGCCGGGACTAGCTGCCGGGATAACGACCTTGAGCGTTGTCTCCCACTTGGTGGCACCGAGGGCCAGCGACCCCTGCCTCACTTCACGAGGCACGGAGGCGAGCCCCTCCTCGGTAGCGACGATCACCACAGGTATCGTCAAGAGAGCCAGGGTCAGGGCGCCCCAAAGAACACCTCCAGTCCCAAAAGTCGGAGCGTTATTGAGGGTGCAGGGGTAGAAGATCGAATCGATCGCCCCACCAAGGAAGTAGACGAAGAAGCCAAGACCCACCAGGCCAAAGACAATGGAAGGCACGCCGGCCAGGTTGTTGACCGCAATCCGCACCAGGGCCACAAAGGTCCCCTGCGTCGCATACTCCCGCAAATAGAGAGCGGCAAGCACACCAAGGGGCGTCACGATAAAGGTCATCAAGAAGACCATCAGGATCGTGCCGAAGATGGCGGGAAAGATGCCCCCCTCGGTATTGGCTTCGCGAGGGTCATCGCTCAAGAACTCCCAGATCTTGGCGAAAAAGTGCTGTAGCTGATCGAGGAGTCCCATTTTGTTGGGTTCGTAAACCCAGAAGATCTCGGAGGCCGGCTCCGTCAACGTACGACCGTCGACGAGCTCTAGGGTAACCGTCTCTTCTTCTAGGGCTTTGCGCTTATCCAGCAGCCGCGCCTCGATGCGAGCATACTCTCCAGACAGAGTTTCGAGCTCTTCCTGCAGAGGCTTTGCTTTGGCACTGCGCTCCTCCTTACTTAGACTCGAGCGCTCCAGGCACTGGAGTTTCTCTTGCAGTCCGTTGACGTAATACGCGTGGTCGCCGGCCTCGATTTTCTCGATGTAATGGACTTCGTCCCGCGCCAAAGCCTTGATGGGCATCAGCTCGCCCAGCTTGGCAAGGCTGGCCTCGTGGCCTTCGGCTAGCAGCTTATCGCCACGGCGAACGTCCTTGATTCTTCCGTAGAAGACTCCGTGCTCATAACGCTCGAAGACCGCGACATCTTTCGGGCGCGACTTCTTGACGATGTCCGACTCGGCAACCCAGCGGAAGTCGATGGGGAAAACGTCACGGCTTCCTACCTTTAGGTAGAGCTCATGCTGTTCCTCGGCCCTGGTGTCGCCGCTATTGGCGATCATGCTCCCGCGCGAAACCCTGCGCCCCTGCTGTTCGGCCAAGAAGGTCTCACCGCTCTTGGTCTCGAACAACTCCAGCGGCGAGGGCCAGAAGTAGCCCATTCCGAAATAAACGAGGATACCCAGCAATCCAGCGACCAAGAGCAGGCTGAAGCTAAGTGAGCCCGCACAAAGGAAGGTCATCGACTTTCCGAAGCCACTCGATTTACGTCCGCGCTTACTCACACTCTCACCAAGCTCTGTCTGTGGTTCTTTCTGCTCCGACATGTCCCTGTCTCCCGATCCTTGATCAGAGCGCCTGATAGCGCTTGCGCAGACGCGAGCGCACCAACTCGGCCAGAGTGTTGATGAAGAAGGTGAACGCGAAGAGCACGAGCCCCGAGAGGAATAGTGCCCGATAGAGCGTGCCGTCTACGGGTGCCTCGGGAATCTCGACGGCGATATTGGCCGACAGTGCCCGGAAACCGTTGAACGGATTCATGCTCATGATCGCGGTGTTGCCTGTGGCCATCAGCACGATCATGGTTTCGCCGACAGCGCGGCCAAATCCGACCATCGTCGCAGAGAATATCCCGGGACTGGCCGTAGGCAGGACGACCTTGGTTACGGTTTGCCAACGATCCGCTCCGAGAGCCAGTGATCCGGACACGAGGGTCTTCGGCACGTTCGAGAACGCGTCCTCGGAGATCGAAAAGATGATTGGGATCACGGCGAAGGACATCGCCAACCCCACCACGATGGCGTTACGTTGTTCGTAAGGCGCCCCCATTACATCGGTCGCCCACAACACAAAGCTGCCGCCGAAGACGAGATGCTCTACCACCGGCCCTAGCAAGAGACAGAGCGCAGCACCAACCAAGATTGCGAAGATAAAGAAAACACTCGCGATACCGTCGGGGAAACGCGCGCGAAAGCTCACGGGAAGGCGTAATCCCAGGAAACCGCCAGCCACGATAATGGCCGGCAGGAACAAGCCCATCAGCAAGAGCGAGGTGAAGAAGGACTCCACCTTGGGTGCCAACCAGATCGCGGCAAGGAAGCCAAGCACAACACTCGGAATCGCCGCCATAATCTCGATGACAGGCTTGATGTAGCGGCGCAGCGAAAAGTGCATGAACTGCGAGACATACATCGCCCCGAGCACTGCGATCGGGATCGAGAAGAGCATCGAAAAGATGGTCCCCTTGATCGTGCCCACGATCAGCGGCATGAAGCTCAACTTGGGCTCGTAGTCCTCGGTAGCACCGGTGGACTGCCACTCGTAAGCGGGCTGATTCGCCCCTTCATACCAAACCGGTGTAAACAAGGTGCCCAGAGTGAGTTCGGGATGCTCATTCTTCAGCGAAAGGATCTTGGCCTGCTTGCTTCCGGCAACGACAAGACCATCTGCCTTTGGCGTATAGGTTATCGCGCTGGCCCCGGGAACATTTGTGCTCCCCTTCCAATCGAGAACACCGGTCGTCGAGTAGCTCACCTCCAGCTCGCCCTTTGAGCTGAGAGCGAGAAAGCCCTTATTCCGGCGCGAGGCTGCGATCGCGATGATCTCACCCTCTAGCGCCGAAAACCTGCGAATGCGGCTCAGCTTAAAATCGTTTCTGCCTTCGGCAATCCGCACTGGAAACCAGATCGAGACACGACCATCCGCGCGCCCGACCAGGAGAGACTGCTCGCCGAGGAGGAACTCCAGGGCCGTGATCTTCGGAAGCTGCGCCTTGCGCATACTCTGCGGGGCAACGCCGTATTGCGGCGAACCAAACTCTTCACCGCGGATATCCCACCAGACCAGACGACCATCGTCGAGAGCGCCAAAGACACGGCGAAAGTCGCCAGTCAAAAGCAGGTGGACCAGCTTGCCGTCGAACTTGGTTTCGAGCTTACGCTCGCTGACCTCTTCCTCGAGCGTGAACTGATTGACCTCGACGCTGCGCTGCGACAGGAGCACGTTGCCGTCATCGAGCTGTGCGACGACACCGACTGTTCCCGACTCGGCCTGCTGCACCGCGTAGCAGGTAATGGCTCGCTTTTTCTCATCGACCACGACCTGGGTCAAATCACCCTTTTCTGGCCTAACGATGCGCTCGCCTCGACCCTCTCCATCCTGCGCCTTGGCAAAATGAGACTTGAAGCTAACGGCCTGCACGAGGACGCGACCCTGGTCGGTAGATGCAGTCAAGGCATCACGCCCAGGCACCTTACCGACACCAGTAATCGACTCGTTATCGCCTACAGGCAAGCGCCCGGAAAAAACGATCTCCTGCTGCGCCACTTTGATCGCAGCGAAGCTCGCATCCTTCCCCATGAGCACCAGGTGTGACTGATATTCGTCGGCGATAACGACGGCCGGCTGAGCGATCGGAGTCGCCTCACTTGACCGCTCGGCAACTTCGGCACCACCGAGCAAGGGCAGAACCTCCGCTAGCAGGAAGAGGAAGATGCCAACAACACCGGCAACCATCGCCACACCACCCAAAAAGATGACGTTGCGGGCGAGCTTGTCGCGAGAGTTACGCTTCGCGATGCCGTGCTTCGGATTCATCGTTCGGTCAGGCTTCTGGGACTGGCTCAACGGAGCCTCCGCCAGCAATGGCGTAAGGGGAAAAGAAGGGAGAGAAGGCGGGTAGCAGGCCCCGCCCCCGCATGTAGCTCAGCGCGGTAGCAGCGCCGACGCCACGATCAAAGGCCGAGCTTCTTAAGAGACTGGACCTGGATCCGCTTGGTCAACGGCAGGTAGCCATCCTTCTCGACGATGGTCTGTCCCTCTCGGGAAAGGATGAAGCGGAGATACTGCTGGGTCAGAGGATCCAGATCCTTGCCGGGCGCCTTATTGACGTAGATGTAGAGAAAGCGCGCGAGCGGATACTTGCCGCTGTAGACGTCCTTGGGGTCGGTCGAGTAGTAACGCTCCCCAGCCATCTTGGCCAGCGGAACGGTCTTAACGCCGGAGGTCTTGTAGCCAATGCCGCTATAGCCAATAGCGAAGGGATCGCTGGCGATCGAGCTGACCACAGCGGACGAGCCCGGCTGCTCCTTGACCGTGTTGAGGTAGTCGCCCTTGAACAGCGCCTGCTTCTTGAAGTAGGAGTACGTGCCCGACGCCGAGTTCCGCCCATAGAGGCGGATGGGCTTGCTCGCCCACTGCCCGCTGAGGCCGGCGCCGCCCCAGTTGGTGATCGCCTTGGCCAGGCCGCCCTTGCGCCCCTTCGAGAACATCGCATCCACCTGCTGCAGGGTGAGCTTCTCGATCGGATTGTCCTTGTGGACGAAGACGGCGAGGGCGTCGATCGCCACCGGGATCTTCGTCGGCTTGTAGCCGAAGGCCTTCTCGAACTTGTCCTCTTCCTTGGACTTCATCTGCCGGCTCATCGGGCCGAGCTGCGAGGTGCCCTCGATGAGCGCCGGCGGAGCCGTCGAGGAGCCCTTGCCCTCGATCTGGATCTTCACGTTCGGATAGATCTTCTGGTAGCTCTCGGCCCAGAGCGTCATCAGGTTGTTGAGAGTGTCCGAGCCGACGGAGTTCAGCGAGCCGGAGACACCGGTGACCTTGGTGTATTTACCGATGGCCTTGTCGACCATGCTGACCTTCTTGGCCTCTTTCTGAGCAGCCTTAGCGACCTGGGCGGAAGCCGTATCAGCCATTGGGACAGCCAGCAGAGCCGTCGCCAAACAAAGTGCTTCGTAGCGCATATCTGAGTTCCTTTTTCTTGTTTTGCGCCGAAGACACTAGGAGCGCCTAGATGAAGGCTCCTCCCGGCTTTCCGTAAAGAAAGCGAGAAGATGAACCCGCCTGTCTCAGGCGCAAGCTGCAAGCACGGCAAGAGGCGGAACTTAGCGCCAAAGCCGCTTCAAGTACCCGGAGGAGCGACCCGGCATGCAGCGGCTTCTTTTCCCGGAACAGCTCCAAGTTTTTCCCCGACTCGAAGCAGTCCCTGGCTTTTCTACCCTTCATGCTTGCGCATCGAGGAGCTGGGCGCAGAATCCTTCGCTCGTCAATTCGGGCACAAAGCCCTCGATTGACATTGCGGAGAGATGGCAGAGTGGCCGAATGCGCCGGCTTGCTAAGCCGGTGAGGGGATCAGTCCCCTCCGCGGGTTCGAATCCCGCTCTCTCCGCCACTTTTCTCCTCGGATCGCCTCCCTGGAGCAGGTCCCCGGAGCGCCTCGCATGCTGCAACCAAGCCAGCGACGCCAGCATTCCTTGCTTCCCTCGATTGGGCTTCCCTCGATTGGGCTTCCCGCGATTGGGCTTCGATCTTTCGGGCTCCAGGCTCTCCTGCTCCTCGCCCTAGTTTCGGCAGGCTCCCTGCTGAGTGCCTGCCAGCTGAACGGCGAAGAGCAGGGCCTCTGGACCGAGAGCCTGGGCCCGGACGAAATCCGCTTCGAGAGCGATCCTGACGAAACCGATCTGTGGGTCGATGGTCAGCTGCGCGGCCAGACGGCAATGAGCTTGCCACTTCGCTACTACGGCGAATACCGGATCGAGATGCAGCTGGCGCCTAAGCTACCCGGCCGCCAGTTTTTCGTCCCAGCGACGATCAAACGAGAGATCGCACCGCCAGCGACGCCCTGGATCTTCCCCTTCGATTTCCTCCTCGAGATTGCTCAGCGCAGCCTGGGATGGAAGATCGAGCCGGTCAAAGCTCGGCTTGAGAGCCGCAAGCTGGCCACGGAACAGGACGGTCCCAACTCGCAGGCCGACATCGACGCCGCCGACGCCGCCGCACTGCGCAGGCAGTGAGCTGAGCGCGGGCAGTCATCGCGAATTGGCGTAGCATGACGCGCAGCAAAGCAGAGGGGGGAACGATGACAGGTCGGGCTGTGGTATGGGGACTGGGACGTTTTGGTGGAGGCCTGGCTGCCTTCGCCCATCTTCGGCGCTGCGGCTACCAGGTCGACGTCGTCGACAAGCGGGATGCCCAAGAGATCCGGGCCAGCCTCGCCGAGAGCGGCATCGAAGCCGGCAGCGTCGAGTTGCTGGCAGAGGCTCCCGAGTCCTTCGCCGGCGCCGACCTGGTCGTAGTCAACCCCGCGGTTCACCCGGAGCATCCTCTCTATCGCCACCTAATCAACTCGGGCGTCGAGCTGAGCCAAGAAATCGACCTGGCTCTCAGCGCCTACCCCGGCGAGGTCGTGGCAGTCACCGGCACGAATGGCAAGAGCAGCACCAGCGCTCTCTTGCAGCAGCTTCTGTTGGCTTCGGGACGAGACGCCCTCCTCGGCGGCAACATCGGCCGCAGCCTCTTCGAAGACCGCGAGAGTTGGCACTCCGAGCAGATAGCCGTCTTGGAGATTTCTTCGTTCCAGGCCTTCCGCCTGCAGCTCGCCCCGCGGCTGCGCGCGGTCCTGGTCACCAACCTCGATGAAGACCACCTCGACTGGCACGGCTCCCGCGACCAGTACCACGCCGCCAAGCTGCGGCTAAGCGGCGCCCTTCAGCCAGGTGGCCGGATGCTGGGGCACAGCAGCGATCCCGCGTGGCGGCAGTTCTGCACAAGCGAGGGGCCCGGGCAGTGTCTCCTGGTCGGAGGCGCCGGGCAGGCCCTGCGCCTCGATCCCGATGGAGCGATCCGCCTCGAAGGCAAGAGCATCCTCGCTGCGGACGCGCCCTACCCCAGCGCCCAGCCCCTTCGCGAGAATGCTCTTTTAGCTCTCGCGGCGGCCCAGGAACTCGGCTGCGACATCAGCGGCCTGGGTGAGAGCCTCGCCCAGTTCCAGGGCCTTGAGCATCGCATGCAGCGGCTCGCACCCGCGCAGGGGGTGGAGTTCATCGACAACGGTATCTCGACGGTGGCGCGATCGAGCGAGGTGGCGATCGACAGCTATCGCAGCGCTCCCGGCTTGCACTGGGTCGTCGGCGGACACCCCAAACGACCGGAGCTCGACGAGCACATCGGCATCGCCGCCAGCTGCAGCAGTGTCCACATCTTTGGCGAAGTCGCCGAGCGCTTGGCGCCAGCCATGCGAGCCGCTCACCCGCAGCTCATGGTCACAGGCCCCCACCCGGAACTGAACTCAGCCCTGGTCGCCGCCTTCAAAGGTGCAGGGCCTGGCGAAATCGTCCTTTTCAGCCCGGGATTCTCGTCCCATGACGCCTATCCGAACTTCGCGGCCCGCGCCGCCGAAGCTCGCGAGATCTGGTCGGCCTTGCGCTCGCGCACGGTCGGTGCGAACGTGCAATAGAAGCAAGGAGCACGCGATGCGCTGCCAACTGTGTCAGAAAAACAAGGCTCAGATCCATAGCCTCGAGAAAGTCAACGGCGAGTGGCTGCAACAGTCCATCTGTGAGCAGTGCGCCACCGGCCAGCAGGGACAAGGAAGCCATCCAGGACAGCTGCCTCCAGGCGGCTCGAAAATCTTCCAGTTCTTCGGGCAAATCCTCATCGGCTCGATTCCCACAAGCCCAAGCAGCAAGATCCCCGAAACCGTAGGCGAGCTCCTCGATCACTGGTCTCCCGAGGGGGGCGGCGGAGAGGAGCGGAGCTGCCCGGGTTGCGGGATGAGCTTCGAGCGTTTCCAGGAGCTGCGGCGACTGGGCTGCGCCCGCTGCTACGAGCTGTTCCGCGTTGAGCTGGAGCAGATCTTTGGCAGCGTCCACTCCTCAGTCCAACATGTAGGCAAGACCCCGGGACGCCCCACCCAAGCTATGCCCTCGGTCCAGGAGATCACCATCCTCAAGGAGAAGCTCGATACCGCGATCAAGGAAGAGCGCTTCGAAGAAGCCGCGCTGTATCGCGACAAGCTACGCGAGCTGATCGACGGACGTGGAGAAAAGCAGTGAGTGAGGCCCCACAGCTAGACGAGTGGATCTCCCTCGACGGCCCTGACAGCGATGTCGTCTTCTGCACGCGGATCCGGCTCGCCCGCAACATCGAGACCGCGAGTTTCTCACCCAGCTTGGGCGAGGAGGAGGCCGAGGAGCTGGTTCACTCACTCCAGGACTCCCTGCAGGACATCGCCAAGGATCACGGCTGGAGCTATGCCGATCTCAGCCAGCTCAGCCCCCTCGATCGTCAGGTCCTACTCGAACGCCATCTCGTCAGCCGAGAGCTGATCGACAGCGAGCAGGCCCGCGGCGTCTACTACGACCAGCGCGGGCGTAGCGGCTGCATGGTCAACGAGGAGGATCACCTGCGCTTGCAGGTCTTCCGCAGTGGCCTCCAGCTTGAGGAGGCCATGGAAGCTGCCGACCTGCTCGACGACGAAATCAGCGAAGCGGTGCCCTACGCCTTCCACCAACAGTTTGGATTCCTGACCGCCTGCCCGACCAATACCGGGACCGGGATGAGGGCCTCGGTCCTGCTCCACCTGCCGGCACTGGTGCTCGCAAAGGAAATCGACAAGGCCGCCCATGCCGTCCAGGACATTCCCATGGCGGTCCGCGGCTTCTACGGCGAAGGTAGCCGAGCCGTCGGCGACCTGTTCCAGGTCTCCAACCACCGCACCCTCGGCCTCGACGAGGACATGACGGTGGAGCAACTCGGGCACGCGGTGCAATCCCTGCTCAAGTGGGAACGAACCCAGCGCGAAAGCTATCGCCGCGACCCGCTCTTCCTCTTGGACCGAGCCCACCGCTCCCTGGGCGTGCTCCAGCACGCCCAGCGCCTCAACTCCGAGGAGACCCTCGACCTCGTCTCCAAACTGCGGCTCGGCCGAGTCCTTGGTCTCGTCGAAGAACTAAGCGAGGAGCAACTGCTGCGCATCTTCCTGCTCACCCAACCCGGGCACCTGCAGGCGCATTCGGGCAAGGCACTCGATGCCGAGGGACGAGACTTGCTCCGAGCCCAGCTGGTGCGGGAGATCCTGGCCGGCTAAGCCAAGCCGGGTGCCTGATGCCCGGAACCCCAGGCCTTGGGAAGGGCCTTGAACCAACACCACCCCGTACTCAGCCTGCCGCCAATTCGCGAGTGAATGGGTGGCGGATGGGCCTGACGCTGAGCCGATCAAGCCGATGACATGAGACTTATGGGCAGATCCACCCCTTCCTCTCAATTGCGCAGCGGAGAGGGTCGATCTACAACCATCGAGGGGAGCTTGATTCCACGCCCCCTGACTCGATCGATCGGCTGTCGCCGACCGTGAAACCCCTGGAGGAGCCCAATGTTCGATCGCTTCACCGACCGGGCGAAGAAGGTGATGAGCCTCGCCCGGCAGGAGGCTCAAAAGTTCAACCACGAGTACATCGGGACCGAGCACGTGCTGCTCGGGCTCGTCCAGGAAGGAAACGGCGTAGCGGCCAACGTCCTCGAAAAGATGGGCGTCGACCTGGAAAACATCCGGCAAGAGGTCGAGAAGATCGTCAAGTCGGGCCCCTCGATGGCCACGATGAGCAATCTTCCCTTCACGCCACGCGCCAAAAAGGTGCTCGAACTCGCGATGGAGGAGGCCAGCCAGCTTGGCCACAACTACATCGGGACCGAGCATTTGCTGCTCGGCTTGATCAAGGAGAACGAGGGCATCGCTGCCCAAGTCCTGCTCAACCTGCGCGTCAAACTCGAGGACGTACGCCAGCAGGTCCTCGAGTTTCTCGGTGCCGACCCATCGAGCGGCGAGGAGATGGATGCGCCCGAACTTGGCGGCGCCCCTACCGCCTCCTCGAAGTCCAAGACGCCGGCGCTCGACACCTTTGGGCGCGACCTCAGCGAGCTGGCCAGCGAAGGCAAGCTCGACCCGGTCATCGGCCGCGAGCAAGAGATCGAGCGGGTGATCCAGGTTCTCTGCCGCCGCACCAAGAACAACCCCGTCCTCCTCGGCGAGGCTGGCGTCGGCAAGACCGCGATCGTTGAGGGCCTGGCCCAGGACATCGTCGGCGGCCGAGTGCCCGAGCTTCTGCGCAACCGCCGCCTGGTCGTCCTCGACCTCGCAATGATGGTCGCCGGCACCAAGTATCGCGGCCAGTTCGAGGAGCGGATCAAGGCGGTGATGACCGAGGTGCGCAAGGCCCGCGACGTGGTGCTCTTCATCGACGAGCTGCACACCCTGGTCGGAGCCGGTGGCGCCGAAGGCGCGATCGACGCTTCCAACGTCCTCAAGCCCGCACTCTCGCGCGGCGAGATCCAGTGCATCGGCGCCACGACCCTCGACGAATATCGCAAATACATCGAGAAGGACAGCGCGCTCGAACGCCGCTTCCAGACCGTCATGGTCGAGCCGCCGAGCAAGGAAGAGGCCAGGCAGATCCTGGTCGGTCTGCGCGACAAGTACGAAGCGCACCACCGCGTGACCTATACCGACGACAGCCTCGAGGCCGCCGTCGAGTTCGCGACGCGCTACATCCAGTCGCGCTACCTCCCGGACAAGGCCATCGACGTCATCGACGAGGCGGGCGCGCGCATGCGCATCCGCTCGATGATCCAGCCGCCCGACCTCCACGAACTCGACAAGCAGATCGCGCAGCTCGATAAGGAGAAGGAGGAGTCGGTCGCCAACCAGGACTTCGAGCGCGCGGCAGACCTGCGCGACAAGGCCTATCAGCTGCGCAAGAAACGCGAGCAGATCCAGAAGGAATGGCGCGAGAAGGAAGCGACCCGTGAAGGCGGCGGCACCGTCGACAAAAACGTCATCGCCGAGACGGTCGCCAAGATGACCGGCATCCCGCTCAACCGCCTCTCCAAGGGCGAGGCCGAGCGCCTGCTGGCGATGGAAGAGGTGATCGGTAGCGAGGTCATCAACCAGGACCGGGCCGTACACGCGGTGGCCAAGGCCGTGCGCCGCTCGCGCTCGGGTCTCAAGGACCCGCACCGGCCGATGGGCTCCTTCATCTTCCTCGGCCCCTCGGGCGTCGGTAAAACCCTGCTGTCGAAGTCGCTGGCGCGCTTCATGTTCGGCGACGAAGACGCGATCGTGCAGATCGACATGTCGGAGTACATGGAGAAGCACAACGCCTCGCGGCTGGTCGGCGCGCCTCCTGGCTACGTCGGCTACGAGGAAGGCGGCCACCTGACCGAAAAGGTCCGGCGTCGGCCCTACTCGGTCGTCCTGCTCGACGAGATCGAGAAGGCCCACCCCGACATCTTCAACATGCTCCTTCAGGTGATGGAAGAAGGGCGCCTGACCGACTCCTTCGGCCGCCAGATCGACTTCCGCAATGTGATCATGATCATGACGTCGAATATCGGCGCCAACCTGATCAAGAACTCGACCGGCCTGGGCTTCGGCAAGACCGACGGCGAGCAGAGCTTTGAGAAGATGCGAGAGATGGTCGTCGCCGAGGTCGAACGCCACTTCCGGCCGGAGTTCCTGAACCGCGTCGACGAGTTGGTGGTCTTCAACCAGCTGCAGAAGGCTGACCTCGAGCGCATCATCCACATCGAAATGCACAAGGTCATGGAGCGGCTCCGGGAGAAGGACATCACTCTCGAGCTCAGCAACGAGGCCATGGACTTCCTGGTCGAGCGGGGCTACCACCCCGACCACGGTGCTCGTCCCCTGCGCCGGGCTATCGAGCAGCTCCTCGAGGATCCTCTCGCCGAAGAAGTGCTGCGTGGCACCTGGGGCGAGAACGGCGTCCACCTGCTGGGCTCCCTCGACGACGGTAAGCTGAAGTTCGAGACCGGCGAACGCCCCGAGTCCTTCAAGCGGCTGAGCGAGGACGAAGCGGCCGAAGAGGAGCCGGCAGAGAGCATCGGCGAAGCCGAGGAGTAGCGCTTCTTTTTTCAGAAGCTGCGAAACCAAGCGGCGTCCCCGGTCACTCACAGATGTGATGACCAGGGACGCCGCTCTCATTTCTCTCCGCCTCTCGCTCGCCTTCGGCCCAGCCTCAGCCCTGGAGCCGTCTGTCTGCACTCCGCTCTTCGACTCGGGCCTTGCAGACTGGGAGCTCTTTGAGCTCAGCGCCGAGGAGCTTCGCGAGTTCGGCGTGCCCAAAGCCCAAGCCGCCAGGCTGCGCAGCCCCTCCACCCTGCGCCAGGCCAAGGAGATCCTCGCCAGCACCGAGCAACAGGGAATCTGCCTATTGCACCGAGGCGGGGCAGCTTGGCCCAGACGACTCGACATCCTGCCGGCAGCGCCGCGCGTGCTTTTCGCCAAGGGCAACACCGCCCTCCTCGAGCGCGAAAACATGATCGCTGTCGTCGGAGCCCGCAGCGTGACGCCCTACGGTCGCGAAGCCACCCGCGCCTTCGTCGAAGGCTTGGCGATGGCCGGGCTCGGCACCTACAGCGGGCTCGCACGCGGGGTCGACGCCGAAGCCCATAGAGCCACCATGAATTACCGCCAAGCAACGGTGGCAGTGCTGGGATCCGGTCTCACCCAGATCTACCCCAAGGAGAACGCCGGGCTCGGACGCGAAATCATCGCTCGCGGCGGGCTCCTTTTGAGCGAACTACCTCCGGGCCTGCGGGCACTGCGCACGAGTTTCCCCAGGCGCAACCGAATCATCGCTGGACTCGCGATGGGGATCCTGGTCATCGAAGCCGCGCGAAGGTCGGGGGCACTGATCACGGCTCACTGGGCAGCTCTCTATGACCGGCCAGTCTGGGCTGTTCCGGGGCCCTACCACGCCGCAAGCAGCGAGGGCTGCCACGCCCTCATCCGCGATGGAGCCCAGCTCGCCGAGGGGCCAGCCAGCCTGGCCCAAGACCTGGGCCTGTGCATCCGCCCTCCCGGCTCGCAGAGCATCGCTCAACCAACGAAACACGCCGGGAGCATCCTCGATCTACTGAGCAAGGGGCCTCGCCCCACCGATGTCCTGGCCACGGAACTGGAGCTTCCACTCAACAAGCTCCTGGTCGAGTTGCAGATGCTCCAGTCCGCAGGTTGGCTGGATGACAGCAGCGGGCTCTGGCGCCGGAGCCGGTGACTGAACTCCGTGCCAGCAACCACTCCGTGCCGCCAACCAGCCTGCCTGCCAATGCCAGCCGATGCCCGTGCCCGCCCAATACCAGCGGCCGGCCAGCAGACCCAGCCCTCAGCTGCGCTTCACCATCAGGTAGTTCCAGCTCTTGCCGGCACCGAAGGAGAGCAGCATGACGTGCTGACCAGACTTGATCTTCGGCGTCACCACTTCGCGACTGGGGACCTTGATCTCGCCCTTGCCATCACGCTTGGTCAGCGTGAGGTAGCGAGACTCCATGCGCAGGGCCTCATACAGCGAGATTCCCACAGAGGCCGCAGAGGTGTTGCCGTATTTGTGCAGCGTCACATACATGCGCTCGAAGGGGATCCCCATCTCGTTGGCCAGATCTTGGTTGAGCGAGAGGTTGGCGCTATGCGGCACGAACATGTCAATCTTGCTCGCCAGATACTGGGAGATCTCACGGCGACGCCCACGGTCACGGATCTCGGCCAGGGACTGCACCGAGTCGAGTTCCAGCCCTTCGGGAGCATCCTCTAAGAGACCAGAGCGCCGTAACACTTCGAGGTAGCCCTCCCGGGGCACCGTGCCAGTAACGAAGCGATAGACCTGGCGCCCGTCCATCTCGAAGAAACGTCGCTCGCCAGGCTTATTGCTACCAAAGAAGCCCTCGCCGTAAATCTCGGGGGTCTCCTCCGTCGGCGGGAAGTTCTTGAGGATGCTCAACGGATGGTTCTCGACGTTGAGCACGCTGCGCTGCTGAATCACGTCAGCACGACGCCCCTCGGTCCGCATGAAGTGCCCGAGCACTTGGAAGCTCGGGCTCTTGGCCGGAGCACGCGGTTCTTCCGCAGACACGATGCAGGATGTAGCAGCATCGCCGAGGAGGATGGCATCACGCTCGGTCCAGTCGACCATGCGCGTCACCACATCGGCCCCGACCACGAGCACGTTGCGGAAACCACCGCCACGCACCATCGCTGTCGCCATGCCGATGGCTCCGAGGAAGCTCGCGCAGCCCTGCTGCACATCGAGGGCGCCAGCATTGCGCATGCGCATGCGGCCCTGCTCATCTTTGCCAAAGGCCACCGCAATCTGACCAGCGCCGGCGGGATATACCCAGTGCGGCGTGTTCGTCGCCAAGAGGATCAGATCGATCTCTTCGGGATCAATACCGGAGAGTTCTATGGTCTCCTTAGCGGCAAGGTAGCCCATGTCGGTACCGAGCTGGTCCGGGTCGGCGATGCGCCGAGTATGGATACCCGTGTGCTCAGCGATCCAACGAGCATTGGTATGGAGCCAGGGCATCCCCTGCTCAATCTGCTCGTTACTCAGTTCCTTCGGTGGCAGATAGACGCCGAGTCCATGCAGATGGATCGGGACTTCGTTGATCGGGGTGCTCACGGGTCGATCCACATCCTCTCGATCAGGAGCATCACCACGAAGGGGCCAATGACCCACAGGGCGATGATGGCGGTTTTTTGCAGAGCGATTCGCGCGAGCCGATGTGGCTCACGCTCCATTCGGGCGCAATAGGCCAGCGCACCGAGAAAACTCACGAGCAGCAAGAGCACAAGGCGAAAGATCATCTCTGTCCCTCCCGTGCTCCGGCATTGGAGGTGGCTTGGTCACTAAGCCCCAGCCGGCGCCGTTCTGCCAGGGTGTAAACGTCTACCGCGACCGCCAAGTTGAGCAAGCCAGCGATCGAAAGCAGGGTCACGCCCAAGTCGACATGCGGCAAATCCTCGGTGATCTGCAGCGGACCGAGCAAGACGTTTCCGAGCAGCGTCGCTAGACCGTTGCCCGACTGGGCAGCCCACCACCAATAGAGCTGCGAACGATCACAGCCGCAGAAGCCACTGAAGTAGAGCCCCATGCCAAAGAGCGCGAAGAGGCTGCCAGCGCAGAGGAAGCCGAGAGCCCGACGCCCTTCCCAGAAGTAGCCCGCTCCCGGAATAAGCCAGGCCAGGAAGGCAGAGAAAGCTGGCTGAGTCCGGAGCGACAGCGAGTTCGGCTTTAGGGCCGAGCGCGATTCGAAGTATTGGGTGCTGCCGACACCCCAGGCCGCATCGGTGGCGAAAAAGACGTTGAGATAGCCCGAGGCAGCGGTGAGGGCGAGTCCGAGGTGTTCGTTAGCGAGGGGGAGACGCAAGCCAGGCTCAAGGATGTTCTCCGGCCCAAAGGCGAGCCAAGCGACCAAGGCCGGCGCAAAGTTGAGCCCCTCCGGAATCAAGTGCAGGGGCAAGAAGCCCAGGATGCTCCCCAGCAGACTGCCACCACCAAAGGAAGCGCTGAAGGCGAAGAGCCGCTCACCGATCAACCCGAAGCCGAGCACAAAGAGCGCAACTGGCAAGAGGAAGGCCAGCACCGCCGTTTTGGCGCGTCCTTGCAGCAGGTGCCCGAGGCCTGGGACCAAGAGCCCAGCCACGAGGGCACGGTAGACGGGTTTGGGGTCGACACTCACGAAAAAGGATCCGGGCAAGAGCTAGGGCAGGGGAAAAGGCGGCACAGGATAGCCCTGGCAGTCAGAAGAGACCAACGGGCAGAGCACAGGGTCGCATCTCATCGTCGAGCAAGCCCAATTTCGTATGCGCATCTGCAAGTAAGAGGCCGCCGCCATCGCCTGCTTGGTCGGCAAAGAGCTTATAGGCCATCACCAGCGAGGCCTTGCGCCGCTCAGTCAGCCAAGTCTCGATGCGAATCAGGTTGTCGTACTGCGCCGAACGCTTGAAGCGGAAGCCCATGTCGACCACCGCCAGGAAGAGCCCCTTTTTTTCGAGGTCCGCATAGCTGCGCCCCTGATGCCGGATCCATTCGCTTCGCGCCTCCTCGACCCAAAGCACGTAGGCGCCGTGATGGGCCACCCCCATTTGGTCGGTCTCGGCATAGCGCACCCGCAGCCAATGCCAGCAGACCCAGCCACGCTCGTCTTCAAAGAGCCGGGTTGGGGGGAGGACCAGGGGAGACTCGAAGGGGTCGGACATGCTCAGTTTCCTCGGCTAGTGGGCTTCTGGCGCTCGGCTGGGAAAAACGGTGCTCCCTTCGCAGCCTGCAGCCGCTCCTCGGCCATGCGGTCAGCAAGGTCGTGCGGCGGCTCCCCTTCGTACTCAGCCTTCTCGAAGATCTCCAGCAGGGCATCCTCGATGCGATCGATCGCCGCGTCCTGGTCGCGATCACCCGTCAAATGGTAGTTTGCCCCCAGCACTAAGGCGCCGCTGTTGGTGATGAAGTCGGGTGCCAGGAGTATCCCTCGATCCCAGAGCACCTGCGCATATTCCGGCCCAGCAAGCACGTTGTTGGCGCTGCCGACAATGGCATCACAGCGGAAGCGTCCGACGCTGAAATCGTGAACAATGCCGCCAAGGGCACAGGGAACGAAGATGTCGCAGTCGACGCCATAGACCGATCCCGGCTGCACCGCCTCCGCCCCAAGCTCAGCACAGGTGGCGCTAAGCAAGTCCGGATCGAGCTCGGAAAGGGTCAGGCGCGCCCCCGCTGCGTGCAGCTGCTGCGCCACCTTGCGGCCAACACCGCCAAGACCCTGCACACAGAAGTGCTGCCCTTCGAAGCCTTGCCGAGCTGGGTCCGAGGAATACTGCGGGTGCTTGCGTGACAGATAGCGAACGACCGCACGCAGGCCAGCCATCACCCCACGGGCGGTGGCCAGGGAAAGATCCCCGGGACCTTCTGCCCCCGGCCGAGTCACGAAGCGGGTCGTCTCCGCCAGGAAACCGAGCTCCGCCTCTCCCGTACCGACATCCGGTCCGGTGTAATACCGCCCCCCCATGCTCTCGACGTATTCTCCGAGGCGACGGTAGGCCCCCGGCACATCGAGATTGGGGTGGTCGAACAAGACCACCTTGCCGCCACCACCAGCCACGCCCGCGAGCACGCACTTTTTGGACATCGCCTGCGAGAGACGAAGCACATCAGCGAGACCCTCACGCGGATTGCGATAGTCGAATCGGCGAACGCCACCAAAGGCGGGACCTTGGCTGGTGTCATGGATCGCGACAAAGGCAAGCATTCCCAGGTCTAGATCCTGAAGGATCTGGACCTGCTCGTGCTCGGCTCCAATCATCGCTTCCAACAGTTCTGTCGGCATGCTGCCAACTCACCGCAATCGGAGCCCTGGCGCAAGCCTGCGCCTGAGCCTCCGTCCAAGCGCATTGCCTGACCAAACCGCCACGTTCATCGCCAAAGGTTCAAAGAGACCATCACTCTGAGCCCCATGGCTGCCCTTCCGAGGCCCGAAGATGCCGAGTTCCTCCGCCATACTGCGCCCCCTCGCCCTCCTCGCCGCCCTGCTGCTTCTCGGGCTGAGCGCCTGCAGTTCCCGCGGCGAGTCGGCCGCTAAGGATCCGAGCATCGAGAAGCAGTTCTCCGAAACAGAGAAGATGCGCCAGGAGCAGAAAGCACGGGAACAACAGACGGGCTTCCTGCTCAAGCGCTTCGACGATGCGCTCAATGCCTACCACCACAATCTGCAACTCGGCAGCGGCCAGGACATCGCGACCAAGGTCGAGAGCGTGCGTCAGCTCCTCGAGCAGGAAGCGCTCCGCTTCCAATCTCAGCTGCTGGGTTTCCTCCGCGACGAAGAAGCCCGGCCGCGCTGGATCGCCGCGGCGGCACTCGGCTTCTCCGGTGACCCCAAGGTCATGGAAGCCCTGGTCGTCATGCTGAAAGATCCAGTCGCTCGCGTGCGAGAGAGCGCGGCCCTCGGCCTCGGGCAGCTGGCTGTCCCCTATACCCCCCTCGACGCCCTCGAGGAGCGGCTCTTCGATCCGCGCGAAGAACTCCCGGTCCAGCGCAGTGTGGCCTGGTGCCTGGTCCGCCTGCAGCTGGCGAAGGCGCCAGCCGAACCCTTCCGCCGAATCTGGCCCGAGCTCCTCGCCGGAAATCTCTTCCGCAAGGACGAGATCCTCAGCCTCCATGGACTCCACGGCCTCGGCCTAGTCGGCGAGCAGCGCTTCGCTGCCGAGGCCAAGCGCTACCTGGCACATCCCCGGGCGCTGCTTAGGCAAAGCGCCCTCATCGCCCTCGCACGCTGCGGGACTCGCGAGAACGCTTCCGACATCCTCCCCTTCCTATCGCAGGCAGAGAGCGCCCCCAACGTTCGTCTCACCGCCCGCAAGGCACTCAAGCACCTCACGGGAAATCGGGTAGACCACGGCTTCGACCTCGGCGCCTGGCGCGCCGAGTTCGGACTGGTGGAGCAGGAGCAAAAAGACGGTTAGCCTCGGGGCATGGCCTTACCCCCTCCCTCTAGGCTTTTTGCCCTCGCGTTCGGTACACTGAGCGCCCTGGCGCTGATCGCCGCGAAAAGCGGACAAGCCCAAGGCTTCGTCGCTCCTCAGGGCCGCAGCAAGCAGCTCGAAGCCCTGGCCAAGGGTCCGGTCCAGGCCCTCGCCGGGCTTCGAATCGAGCTGCGCGCCAAGAAGCGGGTTCCGGAGAAGAAGGACTTAGAAGCGCCCAAGGCTGGGGCAGAGCAGAAACGCCCAAGCGCGAAAGCCAGCAGCAGCCTCCTCCGTATCGACCTCCAGCACCCCAGCCGTATGCGAGTCGAGTTCCGCCGTGCCGAAAAGATGCCCCCGGAGCGGATCTGGATTCTCGACGGCACCAAGCACTGGCACTGCGAAGCGGATGGTGCCCACCTCCTGCTTCGTGGGGACTCGGCCAAGGAAATGGAGGCACTGTTCGCGCTCGCAATGAGCCTGGCGCACTGGGACCAGCTCGCTCCTGGTGCCGAGCTGCGTAGCGAGAAGGGAATACTCCTCAGCCATGCCAAGCTGGGCTCCCGCCAGCTACGGGTCCGGCGCTCCGCTTGCGCCTGGCAAATCGGCGAGCAGCGCTACCGCCTGGTAGGGCGCCATGGGCAGCTCCCCCGCCACCTGATCGGGGAGGCACAGAGTTTCGAGCTTCTGCGCTTCGAGCCGGGACTGCACTTCCTCGAGACCCGCTTCGACCCCAAGCAGCTGGGAAAAGAAGAGCTGCGAACGCTGCGGCAGGGAGTTCCCGAGCCCAACTTCCGAGCGCCAAAGCTGGAACGCCAAAAAGGCTTCAGCTACCTCGAGCTGACAGATCCCGGATCTTGGCCCATGCGCCTGCAAAAGGTTCACGAACTGGGCATGGCCCTGTTCCAAGCTCGGCAGCTCCCCGCAGGCCTGCCCATCTATACCAGCACGGGCAAGCTCTGGATCCCCTTCCAAGGGCCCGCCGGAAAAGCGGCGCAGGCTCCACCCGGCCAGCAGCGCCAAGAACTCGGCCCGGGCCTCGTCCTGGTCCTCCACTGCCGCGCAACGATGCCCGCCGGCCAGAAGCTTCTCGCCAAGCGCCTCCTCGCAGCCCTACGCCGCATGGGCCGCAAGCCGGCTGGCCCCCTCATGCTCCGCCCCCACGTGCTCCCCGGCGACGAAGTCCCCGGCCCCAAAACCCAAGTCCTCCTGCGGGGCGAGCTGCGCGTCCGGGATTGACCGGCCGCTTAGGCAGGGCAGGGACGACGGCAAGGGAGGCCCCGCGACGAGGCCGCCGGGCCCTGAGGATTCGCAGCACCTGTCCCCTCACGGGGGCAACTAGGCCCCTCAGGCACTGGTATCTTCTTTGCCTCTACTCACTCCATGATGACGCCAAGGCCCTGGCCCCTATTCGCTCTCTTCGCCTTGCTGCTCGCCCCCGCTGTTCTCCAAGCACAGCGAATGGGCAGCGACGCCCACGCCCAAGGCCGCCGGGCTACGGACCGTCCGACAGCCCGGGCTACGGCGAGGCCCACGGCACGCGCGATTCCTCGGGTAAGGGCTCGCCCTGCAGCAGGTGCTACGGCTCGCCCTAGGGTTCAGGTCAGCCCTCGCCCCACCGCTCGCCCGGCTCCCAAGCCACAGATGCGAAGTGTTTCCCGGCGTCCAATACGACCTGTCCCGCGCAGCACGACGCGCAGCTTGCCCCGTGCCGCCACCAGCGCAGCGGCGCGGATGCGCGCCACCCTTCGCCCACGGCCTCGAGCAAGCTCAGCCCAAACACCAAGGCGCAGCGCCAGGCCACGCCGCCCCATCACTCCCATCCGGCCCTACCCAAGCCAAACGAGAAGCCCCGCCCATGGCAGCTATACGAGGCCAAGCCGACGTCCGAGCGTCCGCCCCATCCCCCGACGGACGACAGCCGTCAGGTCAACGGGCACTCAGCCGAGAAACAGGCTTAGCGCCAGGAAGCGAGGCAGCATCAGCCCAGCCGCCATCTTCCGATCGGCCAGCCCCAGCAGCGACAGACGGAAGGCCAGGACTCGCAGCCTGCACAAAGCAGCTCGCCCGAAGCCGCTGGTGAAGCGCTTTGTCCCGGATGCGCAGGCCAAACGCCCCAAGCTGCGCAGCGATCCCCTCCCCCCCAGCTTCCAGCCACACAGCTCCCAGCCACGGAGCGAGAAGCTCAAGAGCCGTAGTGTCTTTCTGCGCGGCCAGGACCAAGCCATCAAGCCCATAGCCCGCAGGGTCGTCAACGATCGACATCCCTATGCCAGCAGCAAGCGACGACCGGTCCCGGGAAGCCAAACCCCAATCGCACGAAGGGCCCTCGGCAACGCCGTCGCTAGAGGGACCCAAGCCCCCGGCCTTCCTCGCCTTGGCCAGCTCTACGCCCACAACCCAGGTCTCATCGACACCATCGGCACCCGGGTCTTTGCCAGTAAGGGGCGCGACAGCTACCTGCAACGCAGCCGTCACCACTACCGGGCACGCTTTGGACTGAGCTTCTGCTTCGGCGGCAGCAGCTTCTACACCGGCTTCTGGAACTACTGCCACCGCAGCTGCTACGCACCCTATTGGTGGGACTGCTACCAGCTTCGCTGGGGCAAGAGCTTCTACTGGTGGCTGCCCGCAGGCTGCTACCCCACCTGGCGCCGCTACTGGAGCAATTGGTGGTGCTGGTCGACCTCGTATGACTGCCAGCCCTGGGAGCTCTCGGGCTACTGGGGCACGCCGATGGGCTTCTACGCCTTCAGCTCTAGTGTCGACCCCGATAGCAGCTCAACGATCTACACCGAGCACATGGACGATGATGACAGCGAGCCAGTAAGCGTCGATCTTCCCGAGGAGAGTTCCGTCACCCGACTCGCCCGCCAGTATCTCGAGCTCGGCGAACTCTACTTTCGGACGCGCCGCTACCTGCGCGCCGTATCCGCCTACGAGAAAGCGGTCGAGCTAGCGCCCGACGACCCCATCCTCCACCTCCTTCTCTCGGACGCACTCTTCGCGGACGGTCGCTACGCACGCGCCGCCTTCGAAATCCGTCAGGCCTTCGACCTCGACCCAAATCTGGCGAAGGCCTCCATCGACAAGCGGCTCCTCTACGGCTTCCCCGAAGACTTCAGCAAGCAGCTAGGCCGCCTCGAGGACTTCGTCGCGAAGACCCCCTTCGACACCAATGCCCGACTGGTCCTCATCGTCAACCTACTCTTCAGCGACCAGCTAGACCGGGCTGAAAAGCAGATCGAAGTGCTCGCCGGACACCTGAAGGGAAACGAAATCGTGCCGCTACTCACCGAGGCCATAGAGGAAGCTCTCTTGCGCCGCTCAGCGAAGTAAGCCCCTAGCAGTAGCAATGCGCCAGAGCCCCCTGGCGCACAAGAGTTCGGCACCCAGGGCCTAGGCGTGGCACCCTTCGCTTCTTCGCAAGCTAGTGGCGGAAGCTCGGGAGTTCACTGCGATAACTGCGCAAGGCATCGGCCTCCCCTCTTCTCCCCAATAAGCCGAGGCTATGCACGAGGTTGCTCAGGATGCGGAGGAATACGTCTTCCTCACTGCTCGCCTGCAAGCAGCTGGCGTTATAGCCATAACCGAGTTCACGAAGCTTGCGCAGGCAAGCCTTGCGTGTCAGGACTCGGCCACCGTTGAAGGAGTCGAGATAAAGCGGCCGCGGACCAGGAAAGCGCAGCAAAAAATGTCCAGGCAAGGGCACCGGATCCAGGTCGAGGCCGATCCGCCGAGCGACGAGCAGATAAAGGGCACAGAGAGCAGCGGGCATGCCTCGACGCCGAACAAGCACACGATGCAAGAAGCAGTTGTCGGGGTTGTCGTAGCTGTCCCGATCTCCATCAAAGCCCAACTCTCCATAAAAGAAGTGTCGAAACTCACCCGCGAGGGCATGCGGGTCCCTGCCCCGCAATCTCGGCTCCAGAAGTGCCGCATAGAGGTCGAGGCCGCGCCTCTGACGATCAGCATCGACTTGGGGATCCACCAACGAACCTATTTCGATCCAGGCCTCTTCAAGATCGACCTGCTGTGAGCGCAAGCGACCGAGATGATCCCGCTCCCAGAGGTCGAGGTGGATGCGGCGCTGCAAGCTGCGAACACGAGCGCGCGCACGAGGATCCTCGCACTCTTCGATCTCTTGCAATACTGCAAGAGCCTCCCGCCCAAAACCACGCAAACGCTTGGCGCAAATCTCGTGGATCCTTGGGTTCGAGTCGAGCAGCAGCTCAGCCATGGCGGACATGGACGAGCGCGTAGGCTCAGGCTCAGGGGAAAGTCCGGACGGGTCCATTTTGCGAGGATGGGAGGAGCTGGAAGAGATAGCTTAGGAGCAGATCAAGGATAGCCCCGGTCAGCTGGGCAAGAAGCAGCAGCCCCTCTCGCCCCAGGGAGAAAACACAGGCGAATCGACGGATTCAGGATTCAACTAGGTCTTTCCGCCAAGGACGGTGCAGACGGTGTTGGCGCAGACGGTGCTTTGCTGCCGTAGGTCCACTTCAACGACCGGCTAGTGCCCACGCCCGTCATCTCATCAGCCCTTTCCCGGGGACGACGAAGCACCCGGGTCCAATGGCTTCTCCTCGGCAGGAACCTGCTTGGTGATGACGCGGGTTGTGGGCACAGGCTCGCCCGTCTTCGGGTCCGGCTCAAACATGCCAGGCTGCAGGATGGTGCGGGCATGATCCTCGTGCTCCCAGATCAGGTACCCGGTGCTCGGGTCACGAAAGCGCCGCACCAAGAGGGCTGGATGCCCCCCCATCACCTCGGGGGGGCAAGGTCCCACGCCATCCGGATCGGGAACCTGAGACTCTGCCACCGGGCGCAGCTCTCGCCAAAGTTCCTTCTCCTCGTCACTAGGAAGGAAAGGATCCAGCTGTCGCTGCATGGCCTCACGCTGGGCGAGGGCTTCCCCGATGACGGTGCGCGCCGCCGAACGAACGTTGGGGGCCGGAAGCCTAGGCGAGGATTCCGGGGGACGATCTTTGCCCTCCAAGGGCTCAGATTCGGAAAGAAAGAACCAGGCCGCACTACTAAGGCCCAGGAGCAGAACCAAGATCAGCAGGACTCGCACCAGATCCCCCACGCTGAAGAGTCATTCAAAAGCGTCAGGGGCCCCTGATTCGAGGCCCCTTCGCCCTACGCTGCTGTATCGCAATCGTTCGAAGCGGGTCGCGCGGATCGAATCAATAGTTCCAGCGATATACGAAGGTCGTCGGCTTCGCATGCTTACCGCGGACGCGCCACTCGGTACCGCCAGGATTTGTCCTTTCACGGACGGCGGTGCGCTCGTTGACCAGGAAGGTGCGCAGCTTATGAGTCAACCGGTATTCATCAACCTCGAGCACGCCTGGGCCATCGTTGCGGAGGAACAAGGAAAGCGGAATACCAACAGCAGGACGCTGGATTTTGTGCGCCACCTTTGCGGTAGCCTTGCCTTGGGTCCACGCCGTCTGCTTCGCAAGCTTGGGGTCATAAAAGAAGCGCATCGTCGCCGCGGTCGAGAACCGAGCCCGCGCACTCTTGGCGTTAAAGACCAGCGCCTGTGCACTCCAGCAGGGGAAGCTGGCGACTAGAGGGCGGACGGCCTTGGGGATCGTCAAGGTAAAGGTCGCCACCCCCTTCGCATCCAGTGGTGCCGAAAAAGGAAGAGCGCCGAGCGAGGAGAACAGCGGGTCAGCCCCAGGGTTAAGCCAGAATTCGCCAAAGGGGGTCGCGATCCCCTTGTTCAGCATCGCCATCGAACTGAACAGGAAGGCGACACTACCTGCGTTCTGGGCCCCGGCCTGAACCTGCCAAACAAGGTTGTCCTCGCGCTTCACCTGTTGCTTGCCGACATTGTTTACGTCGGGATCAAAGCCGCCGTACCCATAATTCGGGTTGGAGCAGGTTCCGTTATACACGGCATTCTCGACGCCTGTATTCAGAGTCACCTCATCCCAGCCCATATCGAAACGCCACGAGCGATGCAGGTCGGAAAAGGTGTTATTGAGGCCTGAACTCTGGGCAAGCTTGTTACCCGGAATGATCGCCGTCCCTTCGACTCGATTCATCTCACGGTGATAAGAGCGCGAGGATGCCGTATAGCACTGCGGGGTGTTCGCACTGTTCGGCAAGCCAGTATCCGCCTGGGACATGTGCAGACTTATGCCGTCCTTCGACCAATTCGTCTTCGTCTTCAGATGCCAAGCAAAGATCAGCCGGCCTCTCGGAACTGCGATCTTCACAGCGTTGGCGGGAGCAGTAAGAGTGTGGGTGATCGCCCAGGCCCCCACCCCTGTGCCGACGCTCAGTCGGTTGTTGGCAACGATGACCTTACCCCCAGCATAATCGGGGTTACCGGAGCCTTTTGGATCCAAACTGGTCCATAGGAAATCCCACGGCTCGACGGTAGCCATATTTTGATCCTGCACCAGGTAAGACGCAGAAGTCAGGGTCTTCGCACCGGCTATCGCGCCGAAGGGGACGGCTTGCGAGATATACCCGGCATTGGAGCCAACATTGGCCCGCGAGGTGTACTCTGTCGTCTGATCCCAGATGCTACGTTTGTTTGAACTCAAAGTCTGGGCAGATGCGCTAGCAACGATCGCCGCGACGGCGAGAGCGAGAGAGGTTTTCATAGAAGGCAAGACTCCAAGAAGAAGAGAGAAGAAGAGAAAGAGGAGAAAGAAAGAATCGCGATTCGCAGCAAGCGCCAGAAAAACAGGCTGCTGGGACTGCGCGCCCGGCCACCGCAAATCACGCCCATCGGCCCAGCACCGGCCGCTCACCAGACGTCTTCACCGAACTCGTCTTCGCGATGCTATGGAACTCCGGTGGCTGGAGAGGCCCTAGCCGACTTCGGCACAGGGAAAAACGGCTCACGCGGCCAAGGCCACGTGAGCCAGAAGAGTCTGGCATCATTCCTGACCGGCAGGAATCAGGCAAGCCCCCCAGATCTGGGAAACGGGAGAGGCTCCACAAGTAGCCCCCGAAGCCCCCCCTTTCTCCTGCACGCCCCCGGCCTCAAACGCGAGCCGCCCTGGACACACAGCCGCCCTGGACACACAAGGTGGCCCAGGGCGACGATCTATCGCACCGAAGCTTCGGCGCGAGCGTGGTGCGGATCTAAGCGTGGTGCGGATCTAGCTGTGGTGCCGAGGACAGGATTTGAACCTGCACGCTCAATAAAGAGCACCAGCCCCTCAAGCTGGCGTGTCTGCCAATTTCACCACCTCGGCCGGCAGTGCCCCCATAGCTCGTCGCATTGGAGGGGCGGGAAGGCTAGCGAGGCCGGAAGGGGCCCGCAAGCGCGGGCTCGGCTTCGAACCGAGTTTTTCCCCCTCACCTAGGCCATCGCAAGCAGCGAAAGGCAGCGCGCAGTCGCCTTCGGCCACAAGGAGCCAGGCTCAGTAGCGCAGGAAGGCTCGCAGTTCACACTCGACCCTGCGCGGCTCGCTCCGAATCAACAGATAGGCGGCGTCGAGGAACTCGAGGTAGCGCTGCATGTCTTCGAACTCGCTCACCATCTGCTGCCCCCGCCCTTGCCCCTCGCTCTGCCAGCGCACGCCCAGCACGTCCGAGACACGCTTCTCGAAAGCTTCGCGATCGGCACCTCGGAGTTCGAACTTGCTCGCGGCCTTGCGCTTGAACTCCTGCTCGAAGATCCGGCGCTCCACCGCTGGTCGGTTGACGATCATCCAATTGGGATCGGGCTCATTGCTCCGAACCGCATCGAGGGCGAACTGAAGGTAACGCGAAAGGATGCCGCGAACATTCTCCCCCTCGACCCAGGCAAAACCGGAGAGCTTCTCGTTTTTCCCCATCCTCTGGATGTTCTCCAGTAGCCGCTCGTTCGTCCCGATCGAGCGGGCGCCCTTCTCGTTGAAATAACTGCGAACGCACTCCTGCAGGAGCTTGCCCGAGTTACTCAGCATCAGCAGATCTCCAAGCTGCGATCCTCCCTCCAGAATCGCGATCTGCCCGGTCCCGGGGATATTCGTGCTCGGCCACTCGTCGATGCGAACAGCGCCACCCGGCCCGGTGTTGATCTCGTATTGGCTCTGGAAGCCAAAACGCCGGTAGTTCTTACGCAGCAGCCCCAGCACCTGATCGATGCGCTCTTGCTCGCGCTTGCGGACTTCGACAACCCAAGCGACGGCTGGAGCCGGGCTGGGAATCTTGACCTCGTATTCCGTCTGGAACTTCGGGTAATCGTTATTGCGGATAATCACCAGAACGTAGGGCTTAAGGCCCCGGGCAAAGCTCTCGATCAGGCCTCGCACACCACCGCGTTGCCCCGATCGGCGCAGCCCTTCGTCGATTAGGTCGCGCGCGTCCTTCTCCAAGCTGGCCACGAACTCTTCCAAGAAGAGCTGGACAGGTAGGCGCAGCATGAGAAAGCCCGCAGCCGTCGAGGGAATGCAACGGAGCTTCGGACGCAACCAGCGATTCACATCTCCTGGCTGCGTCGAATAGAAGCTCGTCTGCTGCGGCGTCAGCTCGTTGCGATTCATATCGATGGTCAGCAGCGCCGAAATCGAATCCTCGTTGAAATCGATCGCCCCCCACAGAGCGCGCATCGCCTTGGTCTGCACAAAGGAGCCCAGCAGCTTGCTCTCCTGACTCAGATCCGGCCCCTCACCTGGCCAGGCGGCAAAGGCAGGGAAGTCCCGCGCCAGCCGGGTCAAATCGAGGTTGAGTTCGACCGCATTGGCTCTGAATCCTTGTCGCTCAGCAAAGGCATCGAGCTGGCCCAAGACCAAATCCTGGTAGTCGGGCGAGACCTGCAGCGTGTCCTTAGCCAGCTCGCCAGCGGCCAGCGCCCGGGACTCTGCGACAAAGTCCTTGTCGTTGCCCAGGATGATCAAATCAAGGACACGGGCCATCCAGAGCACCGGAGCTCCGGGCGGCTGCAGCTGAACCAAGTCCCCATCGAGGGACAGTGCCAGCCCCTGATTCGCCATCTTTTCGCGCACCAAGCTGTAGCCGAGCAAGTTGTAGAACGAGCAGATTTTCCAAGAGACCCGAGCGTAGCTGGCCCAAGTCGGAGGCTGCCCGGAGCCGCGCAAGCGGCCGGCAATCGCAAGATCCTCCCCCAGGACATCGCCCAAGATCGTCACATTGAGCAAGGGGATCTCGGCCAGCTGATCCTGGACCCGCTCCAATTCCTCCAGCGCCTGGCCGAGCCCGGCCTGGTTGAGGGCATAGCTATGGAGCTTGGAGCGGCGCAGCTGCACATACGCCGGCCCGCTCTCGAATCGCGACCAGAACTGTGGCTCTGGAAACTTGGTGAAGTCTCCTGCCAGCCCTCGCTTCCCCAGATAAAAATCGACGGTCCGCGGGATGCCCGTCCGGATATCGACAACCGAGCCCTCGAAGACGTTGTAGACAAAGGCCGTAAAGGCCAAGGAACCGAACACGGCGAGGCTCACCAGTCCGATGCCGGTGTATTTGAGGATCTTTTTCATCTCTACGCTGCTATGGGGTCCCTGGGGAGGGAGGGCTTGGACGCCTGGAAGGTTTCGAGATTGCGGGACTCATCGAAGCCGCTGTACTTCAGGCTTACCAGCAGCTAGCCTGCTCCCATTGGCCGAGGAGATCCCGTCCTTTTCTCCGTCGGCAGATAGAGACCTGAGCCGTTAGGCTCCTGGGCCGACTTCACACACAGGCTCGCTCCCGTGAAAATCTCTAGCACGCTCGCTCTGATCTCCGAATCCACCACCCTCGCTATCACCGCCCGGGCCGCCAAGCTCCGTAGCGAAGGAAGGGACGTCATCTCGCTCTCTGCTGGAGAGCCGGACTTCCAAACACCCGAAATCCCTAGTCAGGGCGGGATTCGCGCCATCAAAACCGGCAAGACCAAGTACACCGCGGCAGCGGGTCTACCCCTGCTCCGCGCCGCAGTGGCGCGCTCGCTCGCTCGCGACTTTGGGATGAAATACTCGCGCGAGGAGATCTGCATCACGGCCGGGACCAAGCCTGCCATTCACCTCAGTCTCCTGAGCTTGCTGGAGAAGGGCGACCGCGTGATCGTGATGGCGCCCTACTGGGTCTCCTACCCCGACCTGGTGCGATTGGCTGGTGGCGTGCCCTTGCTGCTGCAAGGGCACGAAGAGGACGATTTCCTGCCCGATGAAGCCGAGATCGCCAAGCTGTTCGAAGAGGGCGCTTCAGGAATCATCCTCAATAGCCCATGCAATCCGACCGGCACGGTCTGGCCACGGGAACGGATCGCGAGCCTGGTTCAGCTCTGCGAAAAGCACGATGCGTGGATCCTCTCTGACGAGATCTACGGCCAGATTCTTTATGACGACGCCGAGCATGTCTCGCCGGCCCAGCTGCCAGGCGGGCGCGAGCGAACCGTGGTATTGAACGGCTTCTCCAAGTCCTTCTCGATGACCGGCTGGCGCATCGGCTACTTGGCAGCCCCAGAAAACCTGACACAGTCGGTCATCCGCGCGCAAAGCCAGATGATCGGCAACCCCTGCACCCCTTCGCAGCACGCGGCGCTCGCAGCGCTGAGCGAGGACTCCCAAGCCTCGCGCCTGGAGATGGTCGAAGCGTTCGCCGAGCGCCGCGCCTACATGCTGGATGCCATCCCCAAGCTCCCGGGCTTCACCCTGCGAGCGCCGGAGGGTGCCTTCTACCTGTTCCCGGGCGTGCAAGGGGCCTTGCAAAAGCTCGGCATCGATGATGTCGAATTTGCCAAACGACTACTCGACGAAGCCCTGCTCGCGGTGGTGCCCGGCTCAGCCTTCGGGCTCCCAGGCCACCTCCGTGTGTCCTTCGCCTCCTCGATCGACGACCTGCAGCACGCGGTCGAGCGTATCGAGAGCTTCCTCTCTGCAGCCGGAGTCTCCGTATGAGCGCGGAGCGCCTGCTCCGCCTTGAGCAACTGGGCAGTGAGCCAGGGGACATCTTTCTGCGGCTGGTCTCCATCGAACGCAAGCGCACCAGCAAGGGCGACCCCTATCTCGACCTTGAACTCGCCGACGGCAGCCGTTCACTCCCGGGCAAACTCTGGAGCAACTCACCCGGCTTCAACGAGGTTGCAGACCTCAAGGCTGGGGCCGTCGTCAAGATCCGTGCAGCCCTCGATGAATACCGCGGCCAAAAGCAGCTCAGGCTCCTGCGCATGCGCGAAGCGGTTCCGAGTGACGAGTGGAACCCCGAGCAGCTCTATGGCCAAGGTATCGAAACTGTGCGCGACCTGATCGCCAAACGCCTGGTCTTTGACATCGAGACCGCCCCCATCCGCGCCGTCGGCGAGCTGCCAGAGAAGCTACAACAAGACGTGCAGCGTCTCGCCGAGGACCGGGGTTGGCCCACTGAAAAGGTGCTAGGACTCAACCCGCTGTTCTCGCGGGTCGTCTCCATCGCAATTGGCGATATCGACGGCAGCGGTGGAGCCGTGCTCTTCGCCCCTAAGGACGAGCACATCGAGCGCTTGACCAAAGAAGGCGAGGGAGAGCAATGGCTGCGGGTCTCAAGCGAAACCGAGATGCTCCGCTCCTTCTGGACTCTAGGCTGCAACTGTGAGCTCCTGGTGAGCTACAACGGCCGTGGTTTCGACCTGCCGTTCCTGCGCACGCGCAGCGCCATTCTCGGAGTGCCAGCACGGCGGGATTTCGTGTCCCAGCCGCCCTACGTGCACAAGCCCCATCTCGACCTCTACCAAATCGTCACCGGCGGCATGCGCGGCGGCCCTATGAACCTCGATGCAGCTTGCTACGCCTTCGGCATCGAGAGCCCTAAGGACGCGATGGACGGCTCTCAGGTCGGCCCGGCCTTCCACGAGGGACGCTACATGGACATTGCGAGATACAACCTCGCAGACATCGACGCGACCCGGAGCCTTTTCCACCGCCTATCCGAGACGGTGCTGGACCACCTCAGCTAAGAGTTCGCCCAAGGACAGCCATGGACTCCGCTCACAGCCGGTAGGCGTTCTGCGCCCCCGGCAACGCCGCACAGGCACAATCCCGTAAGAAAGCCCGCTCCTTCGCGTCCACCGCCGTCGTCAGCACGTAGACCTTCCACAGCCGCAGGTATCCCTCTTCCAAATCCTGGATCCCGGGATGCTCGGCCTTGAAGCTGGATAAGGGCTGCAGCCCCTCCCCCGCCGGATGCCGCACCAGGGTGTCGACCTCCTTCAGCTGCATCTTCCGATTCGGGCAGTACAGGATCACCTGCTCCTTCCGGCCGAACTCACGCTCGAACTCCACCTCGCGCTCCCACTCCCAGCTTCGCCGACCCTCCTGATTCGAAGGAGCAAAGAACTCGCGCACGAAGTCGTCCTGCTTCTCGCGGTTGAGTGCATAAGGAAAGACCGCCACCCGCTTAATCAGACGTCGGCTCCCGAGCCGCTGCAGGAGCTCGCGCACCCGCCTGGCCTCCTCGCCCGAGAGTTCGCCAACGATCCGCTCAAGCCGCAGCACCATGCCATCGTCCGTGAGGTGGTACAAATCCTTCGGCTCGATCCAACGCGACAGAAGCGCGGTCTCAACCGCCCGCGCGATCATTGCGCCAGCAGCGATCTTGGCGTGGTGGTAGTACACCCGCTCACTGAAGAAGTACCGCGCCTGCAGCATGCGCAGCACCTCGGAAACGATGTCTTCGCGCAGCAGCCCCTTCTTCTCGCAATCGATGTAGAGCCGTTCGAGCTTGGGATCGATGCGGAAGTAATCGACGATGCGCAGGTCGTAGCGCAGGTCCAGCCCGGTGAAGTATGCGTCCCGCCGCAAGTAGTCCATCAAATCGCTGCAGATGCTGTCGCTGACCATCTGCGACAGAAACGGCGGGCGCTGCGTCGGCTTCGCTCCCAAGACGCCCAGGACATCCTCAAGCAGCCCCTGGCGCTGCAGCTCCGCCCCGAGCTCGCGAGCAGGATCGAGCATAGAGAGATACCTCTCCGCACGATCGTGTCTCGGCAACAAGCCCGTTTGATCTTCGATGTTGTGCCCAAAGGGGATGTGCGTGACATCGTGCACCAGGGCTGCCGCTCGAATGATCCGGGCCTCCTCCTCGTCGACCCCGCGGCTGAGCTCGGGGCTCATCGCCGCGGTGCGACGCACGGCATCGATCAAGAGCTGACTCATGTGCAAGGTGCCGATCGAATGCTCGAAGCGACTGTGCCGAGCTCCGGGAAAGACCAGATGCACCAGGCCAAGCTGGCGAACACCGCGAAGGCGCTGCATTTCCCGGGTATCAATGATCCGGCCCTCGTCCGGACTGAGGTAGATATCGCCGTGAACGGCGTCTCGGATCACGAATCGCTGCATCCCGCGGACGATATCACCGCCGGCGCCAAGTCACGAAACGTTCCAAGATCTCTCCGGAGCTACGATCGGCAAGTTGGGCTTCGATTTCGAACCGAAAAGCCCCCAGTGCCCCCTACTTATCAGCCACCTTGCTCGTGCCGACAAAGGATCGACAGATCGGGTACAAAGCGCAGCCCCGACCGTCGGTCAGTCACGATTTCGACGGGCGAGCAGACTTCTCACCCATTCCGCACGGTGTTTGTGCATCGACTCAAGCGTGTTTTCCCCTGCCATCTTCCGAAGAGCAAGCATGACATCTGCACGAGCTTCCGGCGTACGGAACGACTGCACAACCTGGGCTAACGACTCGGCATCGCCCCTCTTGTAGAGCACACGCTTATCCACGCCGAGCTTCTGGTAGGGGGCGGAATCGGGGCAAATCGGGACGAGGCCCTGGGAAATCGCATCGAAGATGATCCGCGGCTGCTCCACGTTGAGATTGGTGATGAGCAAGATGTCGTGGCGCGAGATCGCATGGAAAAACGGGCCGGGGTAGGGATACGTGCCACCAAACCGCACGGCTTCGGCAAGCCCGGCCTGCTTGGCTCGCTGAATAAGAGCCGGCTTTTCTGCACCTTCTCCGAAAATCTCCAACTGCGCGCCCGGAAGACCAGGGGAGGCGTGATCGTGAAGCCAGCGCAGTGCATCGATCGCCAGATGAACCCCCTTCATCGGTTCAAGACGCGCCGCCACACAAAGGCTGAGGGAGCCTGAGCTGGCTGCCAGCTTCTCTTTCAGTTGCACCTCGCCGATAAGCTCATTTTCGGTAATCCAACTTGCCGTGCAGACGTATACCTCAGCGTCCACTTGCCCAAGCATCTCCACCAACCCGTAGCCCGTTAGAAACACCCCATCTACGGCATGAGCAAGACTCTGCACGGCATGAGTCATCCGAGAAGCCTGATGGCGCGCCCTGATCCTCCTGAGCAGGGATTGCCCCTCAGCATTCATGATCGTGGTCGCCGCGCGATTGCTGCTCACCCCCAAAATGGAGCAGAGACCAGCCGCCCGTGCCGCCTTCACAAAGGTCATCGCCGGCGACGAGAACAACCCGGGCTCCGGGCCAACTTGGACCACATCGTGCTCGCGGACCAGCCGCTGTAGAGCCTCAGCGTCCAGCCTGTCACGATCCACGACCTCGACCCCAGTCGGCAAGGGGGTGGAATCACCTTGCGCCGGTCCCTGCCTTGCCAGAAGGGTGACTCCATCAACTACCGCACACTGGCCTTTCAGGTCCCGCGCCCACAGATCGAGGGTCTCAAGCCCACTCGCCCCCTCATGGACAGGGATCGGCGAAAGAAGAAGGAGTCGGTAACTCATGCGCCCCAGCCTAACGGCTGCCCCCCAGGTAAGTCACGAAACCGCCCCCTCGCCAACTCGTGCAAACTTAGCCTAAGGAAGGCCATCGGCGCCTTGGTTTCCCCGACCCGCAATAGCCTCAATTCGGCGAGGGCGATCACTGACGGAATAAACGCCTAGAACGTAAGCGTCCGACGGTCGATTTGGAGGGCCATGGATTTCGTCCCAGCTCGCTACCAGCCTATCCAGGAGGAACGCCTTCGATCCGAAGAACCGTCCGAGTAGCAGACCTGCCCTCGCCCGCCTGTATGCCGAAGCCCCTGATGAGCAGCGACGACGTGGCATCAGGTATCCAAGACCTTTTTTACTACACTGGAAAAAGCAACAGGTCCACAATATCGTGTCTCCCTCCGAGGAGGTACCCGAGGAGGCAAGGAGCTACCCACCATCATAATATCGCAATGCAAACCACCATCCCTGGCCGTATAAATCACAGCCAGGCCACAGACACCGAAGCACTAAAGACACACCCCAACAGGTCAAACATATAATGGATCAAGAAGGACATCTTAGCCTGGAGGAACTGCGCAGAGAGCTTAGAGGACCCTTGGAAGCCGCTCTATCTATAGATCCAAATACAATATGTCTCGACCTCCTATGCGAGCCAAAAGACATCGTTACCGATGACACTCAAAAACTAATCATAAGAGACAACCATGGCCGCAACCTAGCTGTCTCCTTAGTCGCCTCCCCAGTCGCCCCCGACCTCGTAGGGAGAGGCATGCATATCGCAAAAGAAGCCAAAAAATTACTCGGGGACCCTTTAGGTAACGTCATCCTCACCCCCTTGGGAGAAGGGAAGGTCTGCGGCCGCGATTACACCATTCTCCCCTTTTGCCCACCAATGGGCGGAGGGAGAATTATGCGTCCCCTTTGGAAGATCTGGGCCCGACCAAAGGTAATAAAATGGCTGCTCCAAATCACTGACCACACAGCAACCCGCATTGCCCCTTCGGACATACCAACTGCCTTTGAAGCGCCACTAGACTTCCTAGCGACCTCCTCAGCGCTAAGCGCTCAGCTGCGGAGTGCAGCGGAGCTATCACTCGCACGACTACGAGCCGGTGAAATAGCCCCACGCTCTACACTCATGCATGGCGACCTGTGGGAAGGCAACATACTCCGCCCCCCATCTCCGGCCTTAGGTAGAATAAGAGCCCCATTTATATTGATCGACTGGCCCGGAGCGATGTTGCAGGGCTACCCTTTTTACGACCTCATACGAATCGCGGAGTCCATGAACTTCAGCGCACGCGCTCTGCGTCGAGAGATTTTGAAGCACACTAAGGTGCTCGGAATCGATGCCAGGGACGCCGAAGCCCATCTTTTATCGTCCCTAGGACATATCGGACTCAACCGAGGAGGATTCCCGCTGGAACGGTACGCGGAACTGAGCCTAAGGTGTTTCACCAGATTCCAACATGCCCTGAACCCAGAGTTCTAATCGAAAACGAAGACCGGACCACCCGGGCAAATCCGCCCAGCCACCGCAATGAGCAGTTAGTCAAACGTTAAGGGTCGATCGAGGTTGCCGCACAGCGGAAGCCTTCGGCCTTCGCCCCCCACTAACAGGTCTTTGAAATATCTGTAGCACAAAAGCTAGATCACTCAGACGGACAACCGGTCTTATCAGGCTGCTGAAAAGGTCCTGTCTAGATCTCAAGCCTGCATCGACAGCCTGAGATAACTCATCCCTGCTGTCGGCGAGCTACAGGCTTGTCTTCGTTTTCAAGGAACAACGAAGACTCGGGCATCCCGCGGACGATATCACCGCCGGCGCCAAGTCACGAAACGTTCCAAGATCTCTCCGGAGCTACGATCGGCAAGTTGGGCTTCGATTTCGAGCACGCCGCTGTCGAGGCGAATCACCGAATACTGAACGCGAAGGTGCTCGTAGCCATCAAGGTGGCTGGCCCCGGTCTCGGCCCGGGCGACGGGCCCGATCTCTCCGAGGGCTACAGGAGAAACGGCCTGCGTTAGCAGTGTGCTCATGACCGGGCGAGTCGTCCCGAACTGCATCAGGCCAAGTTTCTTGGCGAAGTAAGGACCAGCAAGGCCAGCGGTCACGCTCAGGATGGCGAGCAGCAGCGAGAGCAAACTGGCAGGAGCACGACGAGTCAGGACGACAGGGCGAATAGAAGGAGCTTTCCCCTTGGGGCCGGCACTCAACGGCACTCTCGCTCTCTTTCGCTCCATTGCTGGCTCCAGGTCTATGGGCAGCCCCTTGCCACCGACTCGCTCTATCGACTCGGATCCACCACAAAATGAGCCCTGACCGGAGCCGAAGCCTGGCCCTGGCTCCGAAACATCGATCGGAGCGCAGGGTTTCGCTGACGCTTTTTCAAGGAACTCTGCGGCCGCAACTCAAGCAAGCATCCCCATCAACGCATCGATCGCCTTGCGAATCCCCCGCTCGACCTCCTTGATGCCAGTGCCGACCATGTAGGCCGGTGTCGAGACGATGCGGTTCTTCTCATCCACGACAACTTCCTCGGCTGAGCAGTTCTGGTGCTCACAGCCGAGCGCCTCCAGCGCCTTGGCCGTGCCTTCGTCCGTGCCGATCGTCAGCTTGGGCCCCTTATCGCCCAGCACCTTGGCCAGGACAGCCGGAGCAATGCAAATAGCTGCAATGGGCTTGTTCTGCGCGTGCATGTCCAAGAGGAGCTTGGCGAGCCCGGGATGCACCTCGCAGTCCACGCCAGCGCTAGCGAAGTTCGACAGGTTCTTCGCCGCGCCAAAGCCTCCTGGCAGCACCAGGGCATCGAGATCCTCGGCCTTCGCCTCCCCGAGTTCCGAGATTTCACCCCGCGCGAGACGCGAAGCTTCGGTGAGAACGTTGCGCTTCTCCCCGCTCGCCTCAGCGCTCCGGTGATCGACGACATCGAAGTCGATATCCGGGGCAAAGCAGCGGATATCAGCACCCGCTTGCTCAAGCACCAAGAGGGCACAAACGGACTCGTAGATCTCGGCACCATCGAGGTAGCCACATCCAGACAATACGACGCCGACCTTTTTGCTCATCTCGTCTCGCTCCTTCATCTTCACGTGAGGAGGACGAGGATAACCGGGGAATCAGCGAGCAGCTGCGCCGAGTTCTAGGTGAAGTCGCCGGGTGCCGAGAACTGCCAGCTCGTGGCACTGCGGCCCCGCTCCGCTCTCGGGCACGCGCACGCGCACCTGGAGCCTTGCCGCCTTCGCCAACGGCAGAACGAAGGGCTGTGCCGGGTCATGCCTCACTGAGCGCCCCAGTCCGTCCCCGTCTCGATGCAGCGACAAGTCCAGCGGGCGCCCCAAATCGGGGTCAAAAAGCAGAAGCAGGCGATGCGCCCCCTTCGCCTCCATGTCTTGTGCGAGCTCGAAGTTCCGCTTCGTGCCACGACGCCCGGTAAAGCGCTCCCGGCTCGACAAAAAGCCCTCAGCCCCGACTTCGACCTCACTGCTCTTCCAGGGGAGCCCAACGCAATAGCGCCCCTCGGCATCTGTGCGCGCAAGCACACAGCCCATACCAAACAAAGCCTCAGGCAGCGGTAGCGCCTGGCTGCGGCGAAGCAAGCTCGGCCCCCAAGCAGGGAATCCGCGCCGTCCTTCACTGACGCGCACGAGGGCACCGGCTATCGGTCGACCCTCCTCATCGTGAACGACACCGCTCAAGAGGGAGCCGCGTTCTGGCTGCACGTGCACGACCCGGGGCGCATCGCGATCGACGAGCACCGGCTCACGAAGCACAAATCTCGGATGCGCGAGACCGAGCTCGAAGGCAACGGCAGGTGCGTGCTCGAGGACAAACTGCCCCCGCTCATCAAGAGAGATGGCGGCGAAGCTGCTCGGATCGAACCAAGGAGTGCGCAGCCCCGGCTCCCCCAGCGGCAGCGCCACAAGTCGTGCTTCTCGTAGCTCCGCAGTGGGCAGGTGCACGACTCCACGCACCGTCCGCCCGCGATCGAGCACGAAGCGCAGCTCAGGGCTGCGCTCCTGCGGAGAACTGACATGAACCCGCTCGAACTGCGCCGCATGGCCCTTGGCTTTCAAGATCAGCGGCTGGTCGCCTCCGGGCACCAATCCGCTCATCGCGAAGCGCCCCTTGGCATCACTGCGAGTGCGGTGCTCTCCGAGCGTGATCTCGGCACCAGTAAGCGGCATTCCGTCCTGACCGAAGACGGTCCCGTGCACTCGCCCGCTGCTGACCCAGACCAGGTTGAGTTCCTGCGGGGCTTTCGCCTGTAGCCGCAGCAAGCGTTGCGTCCGAAGCCCCCCACAAGCGAGTTCGATCAAGTGCCAACCACTGGGCAAGGAAGGAAGCTCAGCCTGCCCCTCACAAATCAGGCTGTGGCCCGCAGCGGGACCCGCCAAAAAGCGGAGTTCGAAGCCTGCGCCAGCACCCGCACTACGGCTGGTGATAGCGAGGCTCGCTGAGCCCCCCAGGCCCTCGCCGTTGCGCAAGAGGGCAAGAGCCTTCACTTCGATCTCGACGGAGAGCGGCTTGCCCTCTGGAAGTTCCGAGACCCCGGCGAGCCAGGAATCCTCTCTCTCCTCATCGCGGGGGAGCAACTCCGCCGTCGGCAAGGGTGATTGCCAAGCCCCCTCCTCGATGGCCGCCTGCACCGGCAAGGCCTCGACAAGCAGCCACAGCAAAAGCCCAAGAAGCAGCAGCACCGGGAGAAGGCTGCGGCGCCAGAGGCCGAGGGCAGGGGGAGGAGGGCTCGAAATCATCGGGAGGATCGGGGGAGTTGGGGGCAGCAAGCCGACGCAGAAGCCTACTATCCCTTGGCCCGCAAGGCGTCACCAAGTCGCTCCAAAGAAGGGAAGCCACAGCAGCACGGGCCTCTCTGCCCCATCCGCGACTCGCCCCGATTCTGTCACAGCTACCAAGCTTGGCCAGCAAAGCGTAGGTAATACGCCTGACGGCCACTAGCGTAGCTGGGGCCTAGCCCTTTTCACTTCTCCCGGAGTCTCCACCTTGCGCAGCTCTTGCCACCTATTGTTATTCGCGGCCTCCTTGGCCAGCCCCGCCTTCGCCCAGGGCGCCAGTCCCACCGAGGCATGGAATCGCTTTCTCGCCGAGCATGGCCCCCGCTGGACCGCGGAGTGGAGCCCGGCAACTGGCACCCCCAAGGCGATCTACGGCCAGGGCTTCCAGCTCAAGGCCGGCCGCATCGAGAGCATTGAGGAGGCAAGGGTCTATGCCCGGCAAACCCTGAACCGCTACTCAGATCTCCTCGGCCAGGGGGCTTCGGTCTTCGAAGAGCAGCTCGCCAACAAGACCCACCGTCTCTACAGCTTCGTCTATCGCCAAAGCTTCCGCGGCCTCGAGGTCATCGGCGGGCGGGCTGACCTGCGCATCCACGAGAACGGCGGACTCTCGCTCCTCGGCTCCGAAGCCTTCCCGGTACCCGATAGCTTCTCGATCGAGCCCAGCATCCCGCAGAGCCAAGCTCGGCTGACAGCAGAGCAGATCCACGATCTGCCGCAGGCAAAGCCCGGCAACAAGGATCGCCTCGTGATCTGGGCCGACTGGCAAGCCAAGCAGGCGAGCCCGATTCGCCTGGCCTGGGAGATCGACATCGACCACAGGGACTCCGAAACCGTCGGCAAGAGCTATATCGATGCGCTCACCGGCGATGAGCTCAGCTACCGCAACGACTGGCACGAGTGCGGCTTCTGCCTCTGTCAGGCATCACCTGTGCTAGAGGCATCGCTGGCCGGCCCTAGGGCCCCACTGCCTGCGCAGCTGATCCTCGGCAACCCCTTCCAGGGCCCACAGGCTGCCACCGTTACCGGCAAGGTCATGGCATGGGTCAACACCGGCAATCGCGCTATCGACGCGCCTAAGAACGTACCGCTGCGCAACGTTCTCGTTCGCGTCCAGGGTGGCGGCCAAGCGTATACCGATGCCTCCGGCAACTTTTCGATCTCCCACAGCGGCAGCAGTGCCGTCCCAGTCATCGTGGAGTTCAAGGGCCGGCGTATCGCCGTGGTTACCACCGCGCAGGGCAGCAATCTCTATTCGAAGGTCACGCTTACGCCAGGCACACCGACGACGATCCAGATTTACACCCAGCAGGTCGCAGAGTTTGATCTCGCCCAGGCGAACATCTATTGGGGCGTCGATGACATCAATGAGTGGATGCGCAGCAAAATCGGCCAGCTACCGAGCGCAACGGACCGTATCACCGGGCGGGCGAACCTGACCAGAACCTGCAACGCGTATTACACCCGTAACACGATCAACTTCTTCAACGCCGGTTCCACCTGTAACAACACCGCATTCTCAAGCGTGATTTATCACGAGTGGGGGCACGGACTCGACGACCGTTACGGTGGCATTTCGCAGACCGACGGTCTCTCTGAGGGATGGGCCGACATCATCGCCCAATATCGAACAGACAACCCCATCCTCGGAGAGTATTTCCGCAAGAATGGGGGCTATGTACGCACGGCGCTCAATACTCTGACTTATCCTGCCGGAGGATCGGTCCACAAGCAGGGCAGCACTTGGATGGGATTTGCCTGGGACCTGCGAAAAAATCTGATCGCAACATACGGCAAGGCGAAGGGGACGCAGATCGCCGAGAAGATCGTGCTCACGACTATCGCCAGCAATGCCCGCAACCAACCCAGCGCGGTGCGAGAAGTCTTCCTCGCCGATGACGATGACAGCAATCTCAACAACGGCACGCCGAACTACAAGGACCTCGAAAAGGCGGCACGAAAACGCCGACTTCCGTATCCGGTGAAGCTCAGCCAAAACCCTGGCACCTGGCAGGCTTTCGGAGCCGGCTGCCTCGGCACCGGCCAGCAATCTGGCACCTGCGTCCGCGTCAACGACACGGCAAGAAACCGTGGGCTACGCTCGCGTTCCAACCTGACCTACGCCCTGCGGATCAAAGCTCCAAAGCCGCTCGCGCTGAAGGGCTTCGAACTGAACACGAGTTCACGCAGTTCCGGCACGGTCACGCGAAACATCGCGGTATATTCCGCCGATGCCGCTGGTCGCCCGAATCAGATCCTCGGCACCGGGACCATGCAAATCGGCAGAACCCTGGGCTGGTACCAAGCCAAGCTGAAGTCTCCGGTACTGATCAAACAGAACCAGACCTTCTTCATCGCCTTCATCAATCAAAGCACGCCGATCCTCTGCTCGATTATGACCAGCGGCACCAGGGTCGCCTACTTCCGTAATGACGGCCCCAACAGCTCGTGGAACGGCCCACGCACGATGTATCCGTGGGCGTATCGCCTCAAGTGCAGCACGGCGAGCAAGGTGGCCCCAACCTTGACGAATAAGGGCGTCCCTGAACTTGGCAAGAGTTTCGACCTCGAACTCGGACTCGCCTCCGCCAATGCCCCGGCAGTCCTCTTCTTGGGTAGCTCCAACAAGTATCTCGGCAGCCTAAAGCTCCCCTTCGACCTAAGCTCAGCCGGCATGAGCGGCTGCAAGCTCTACACCTCGACCGATATCCTCCTCCCCCTGAACGCGAACGCCTCAGGCACAGCTTCGATCAACATCAAGATCCCGAGCTGGCCCGGCCTCGAAAACAACCTGTTCTATAGCCAGGTCCTCGTCCTGGACTCAAAGGCCAATGCACGTGGCCTCGTCCTGACCAACGCGGGCAGCTCAAAGATCGGCAAGGAGTAGCCAGGCCGATCTTGAATAAGGCCGAGCAGGAGAAGAGGGCCCTGAGCGCTTACACCCAGCCGTGAACTCCTACGCCTCTCTCCTGCTCAGCCGCCTGCTCGGCCTCGCGGCCAGCGCCGGAGCCCTGGCCCTTGCCGGCCGCTGCCTGGGTGACGCCGAACTCGTCCGCTTTCTGGTGGCGCTGGCACTGCTGCACATCAGCACCCAGGCCGCAAGCCTAGGCTTCCCAAGCATGGCGCTAGCCGAACAGGCACGTGGCCGCCCCGCAGCCCTAGTCTTGGCCCAACTCGCCCCCCGTATCCGGCGGCGATGGCTGCTGGCAGCAGGAGCTTTCGCCACGGCGCTCTTCCTGCTCGAGGGCACAGCGGCACCAGGACTCTTCCTCCTGGTCCCCCTCCACGCCCTGCTCCAGCTTCAACTCGCCGCAAGCCCCAGCCTCGTCCACGGCCGTGGACGCCCGCTGGCCTGGGCCGAAATCTCTGCCCGCCTGCTTAGCCTTGGCCTCGCTGGGAGCCTCTACCTGGCAGGACACGGGGGCAGCGGCCTTTGGGCGTTCAGCTTTGCAGTCGGAAGCCTCTTGCCGCCGCTTTTCCTCGCCGCGCAAATGCCCAGGGAGCTACGCAGGGCGCTCTATCGCCGCTCCAACCCGCCGACACCACTCCTGCGCCCGGCAGCCCTGCGCGAACTCGTCCTAGGCGAAGCCGCCCGCTCCCTTTACCTACAAGGCCCCCACCTCCTCCTCCGGGGGCTGCGGGAGCCGAGCTACCCGGCGCTCGGGAGCGCCTTGCGACTCACCAGCATCAGCTATATGGCCCCAAACGTGGTCTCCACCCTGATCCTTGGGCCACTGGGCCGCTTGCCGCGACGGCAAGCTCAGAGCCAAGTGCTGCGCCTGCTGCCGCTGCTCGCCCTGCTCGGGGTAGCAGGCGCCCTGGTACTGAGCCTCGGCGCAGAGAGCTGGATCGCCCTGTTCTTCCCCAACTTGGAGCAGGCCGCCGAGACCAGCGCCGCGCTGGCCTGGCTCGCCTGGACCCTACCCGCGGTATGCCTCTCCAGCCTGCTGCTGCCCTACCTCCTAGCCCAGCAGTGCGAGGCGCGAGTGCGAAGCATCTCCTTGCTCGGACTGGGCGTATTGGGAGTCCTGCTGGCCCTGCTCGGTACCGCTGCCCCGGCCACGGCCCAGGCGCTGCTGGCCTGCGAACTCAGCGTCGCACTGGGCGCCCTGCTCAGTTTTTTGCAGGAGAGAGCTGGCGAAGCCGCCCCTGTAGGCCAATGAAGAACTCAGCTATCGGGTCGAAATCCCGCGGCCACCAGTGTCTGATTCCCGCGTGCGAGTCGCCATCGACTACCGCCCGGCACTCTTCTCCCGAAGCGGCATCTCCCGCAGCGTACGCGAGCTGGTCCGGGCCCTCTCCCAATGCAGCCAGGACAGCGAGCTGGTGCTCTTCGCCCACGCATGGAAGCGAGCCCTCGACCCAAACTGGCGCGAAGGGCTGGCCGAGACCGTCCATGTCGCCCGCAGTCGGCTACCGGGCCGGGTCCAACCCTGGCTGGCGCGCCTAGGCCTCGATGCCCGCCGACTGGCCAAAGGCGCCGACATCTTCCACATCACCGACTTTGTGCAGCCGCCCCTAGGGCGAAGCGCGCGGGTGGTCATGACCGTGCACGACCTCGCCTTCCACGCCGACCCGCGCTTTCACGGGGCCAGCCAAAGCCTGCGCCTCGCTCGCCGCCTCGAGCGGCTCCTTCGCCACGACCCGCTGCTGGTCTTCCCGAGCAGGGCTAGCCGCGACGCCTTCGTCGCCCAATACGGGACAAAGCAGCGCCTGCAGGTCATCCCCTTCGGCAGCGACCACGCACGGCGCCAGGGCACCGATCCCGAGCGCGGCCGCCGCCTGGCCCAGCGCCTCCTCGGCAGTGAGGAGCCCTTCGTGCTTTGCCTGGGAACCATCGAGCCGCGAAAGAACCATGATGTGCTCCTGCATGCGCACGAGACCCTGGCCGAGCGCGGCAGGCCGCTGCCCCTCCTCGTGGTCGGCGCTCCGGGCTGGGAATGCGATGCGGTGCAGCATCGCCTTGCCCGGGGGCAGGAACGCTTCCCCCTCCACTGGGCCAGCACCCTCGAGGACGCGGACTGCTTCGACCTGCTCGCAGCCGCCCGAGTCCTCGCCTACCCCTCAAGCCTCGAAGGTTTTGGCTTCCCCCCCCTGGAAGGCCTCGAACTCGGCACCCCCTGCGTCGTCGGCGACTGCCCCGCCCTCAGAGAACAGCTGGGCGAAGCCGCCTGCTTCGTGCCCCCCCGGGACCATGAGTCCCTCGCGGAGCAGCTCCTCCGCTGCTACTCGCGGGAGGAGCTGCGCCGTGAGCAGCTCGCCGCCTGGGAGGCTCGGCACAAGCAGCGCAGCTGGCAGCGCTGCGCAGAGAGATACCTCGAAGCCTACCGCGAAGCCGCAAGCGACTGATTGCAGCTTCGCATTCCCAGCCGAGCCTCCGCACAATAGCCAAAGCCATGGACCCGATCGCCTTCGACGCCTCGTGCCTGGTGAACGAGCGATCGACGGGTGTCGAGCGCTCCTTTCTCATCACGCTCGAAGCATTCACCAAACTGCCAGACATGCCGCCGTGCGTGGTCTACCGCCCAGCTCAGAGTCGAACGGAACTCCCTCCGGGCGTGGAGATCCGAGAGATCCCTCGGCTACCGCTCAGCCTATGGCGTTCGACCCTCCTCCCGCGTGCCTTGCACGAAGAAAACGCCGCCGCCCTCCTGAGCCCGACCACGGCGCTACCGCGCCTGGCCCCATGCCCGCGCATCGCCACAGTGCACGAACTTCCCGGGGGCTATGCCGGGGCCCGCGAGCACGCCTTCGAGGAACTCCGCCACGAGCGAGCCATCGACGGGCTGCCACAGCGCGCCGACCGGGTCCTGGTGCCGTCCGAACACACGCGAAGGGATCTGCTACGGCGCAGCCCCGTCCTCGCCCCCCGCACCCGAGTGCAGCCGCAACCCCTGCATCCCTATTTTCTGGAGCCCTACCCGGCCGTGCCCTTCTCGGCGCGCCGCGGCCTGCTCTTCGTCGGTCAATCGCGACGGCGCAAAAACCTACCCCGCATCCTCCACGCATGGGAACAGCTCCCTGAAGCCCTGCGCCTGGAGCATCCTCTCTTCTGGGTCGGGGGAGCCATCGACGCCGGGGGGCAGAAAGGACTAGCGAGCGGCATCGAACTCTTACCCGAACTCGATCAGACAGAGATCGTCCACCGCATGTCCCTGGTTCGAGGCCTGCTCCTGCCCTCACTGAGCGAAGGCTTCGGCATCCCCGCTCTTGAGGCACTCGCCGTCGGCACCCCGGTTCTCGGCTCCAAGGGCAGTGTCACCGAAGAACTGTGTGGCGAACTCAGCACCCTCGTCGACCCCTATGACGTGCACGCCATCCTCATTGCCATGGAGGAGCTACTGCGCAGCCCGGCGGCATGGGAGCGCAGTTCGGCCTCCGGCCCCGAGCTGGCAGCCAAATACACCCCCGCCCTCAGCGCCGAGCACTGGCGCTCGGTGCTAGAAGAGCTGGGGGTCATGGGATGACGGGGCTCAAGGTTGGGATCGCCTGCTGGCTCCCGCTCGCACCACACTCAGGCGCCAAGACCCGGCTCTTCGGTTTCCTGCGCGGGCTGGCCCGTATCAGCGAAGCACAAGGTCATGAGTGGATCCTCCTCGGAAACTCCCGCTCTCCCGGATTTGCCCAGCTACACCAGCTCGTCGCCCAGATCCCCGGAGGCCAACTCTTCAGCGTCGCCATCCCCGAGTCTGGTCGCCAACGCGCGCTAGCCGAGAGGAGAATCCTCCCAAAGGTCTGCGAGGAGCTGCAACTCGACGTTCTCGACCTGCAAAGTCTCCCTGTCCCCCATCTCACCCAAACGAAGATCCTCACCACCATCCACGACATTCGTGACCGAGGGGAGTGGCGACGCAGCCGTATCCACAAGCTCCTCGCCAAGCCCCTGCTGGCTCAGGCGCTGAAGCTCAGCGCCCGGATGATCGTGCCGAGTCCCCAGGTTCGCCAAGAGCTCAAAGAGCTGCTGGGGGAGGACAGCGAGAAGCTGCAGGTGGTGCCTGCCGGCCTAGATCGACAAGAGCTGCAGGAAGAAACGCGGAAAGGGCCACAGATGCGCTTCTTCCTCAACATCGGCCGAGACGAAGCCCGTAAGCGCCTGGAGTTCTTGCTACGCGCCTACGCCTGGGCACTGGAGCGTAACCCCAAGCTGGAGATGCTGGCCCAAGTCGGCGCCAGCCGACGCCAGCGCCTCGACCGACTCTGTCGCCAGCTCGGCATCGAGCAGCGTATCGTCTGGATGGGCGAGCTCGACAATGCCTCACTACACCGGGTTCTGGATGACTCACTCGCCATGATCTTTCCCTCGGCGCTGGAGGGCTTTGGCCTACCGGTGCTCGAAGCGATGACGCACGGGCGTCCAAGCGTGGTCGCCAAAGGGGGCCCGCCCGCCTGGCTCGTCGGCGAAGGCGGCCTCCAGCTCGACGGGGACTCCATCGAAGCCTTTGGCAACGCCATGCTCCGCCTATCTGCCGAACCCGAGTTCTGCACTTCGCTCGGGGCTCTCGCCTATGAACGCGCTGCAGAATTTAGCATCGAACGCTGCACCCGCCTTTGGCTCAGGCAGATCGAAGCAGCGGCGTCGTCGCAGGTCTGAGGAGGAAACTCTCATGACTCAGGACGACGCCGCTGCCTAGCCCGGATCCCTCGTCGAGATCACTGAGCCTGAATCACTGATCTCCCAGGCGCTTCCCCTTGCGGACGCGCTCGATCTCCGTGCGAGAGGTCGCATAGGTCAGGAGCCCTAGGCCAATCGCCAGCAGGAAAGAGCCGGGAATAAACAGCACATCCTCAGCCACGATCCAGGCAGAGGCGCAGAAGGCGCCCCCCAAAAGAAAGATGATGAGCCCAGAGAGAAGGTAGCCGTCGCCGGATTTGCCCTTCCTGCTGCCGCCCTCTAGCTCCTGCGCCGCACCCTCCATCGAAACAAATCGCTGCGGCTCAGCGGCATCCTCGTTCTCGACGCGGTATCTCATCGCATGTGGGTCATGGAGCTTGCCACTCAGGATGCGCTCGACGGCGGCCGGGTCCTGGTAGCGTTGAACGAGTTCGTGCTTCAGCTTTGCCTCGATCTTCGCAACCTTCGTAATCCGCTCGTTCTCGATCGCGGTCACGATGATTCGGTACGCGAAGTACCCTAGGGCAGTCCAAAAAAAGTATGTCCACACGGTCCGTTCCTCCTCAGGCAGGCTCGAGAAGCTGCCCAGTGCGCGACTCTGTCGCGGCTATTGCCAAGTTTCCTGCCTCGGACTCACAGCAACAAGACAACAAGAACGAGAGCGGCGCCTTTCAACTCGCAAGCTTGAAGGCCAAGTAGGCGAGGCCGGCGCCGATTCCCAGGACGAGGAGGAAGAACCCGACGCGCTGCAGAGGGCCGCGCTGCGCCAGATCATCGGCATAGAACCCTCCCCGCTTGGGCTGGCTGTAGCGCAGCACCCCCGAGGGCAAACGGTGCGGGTCATCCTTCCCCGATAGCGGCGTCACCACCGCCGAATCGAGGCTCGGGCCCTCCTTCGCAGCCACGCGCGCAGGCGCCACACGAGGTTCCACCAACGGAGCCGCAGCCACGCTGGGCGCCGGCGCCTCGATACGCACCCGCAACTCGATCGGCCCCAGGGCAAAGACCGCCCCATCCTCCAGCCGAACCTTCTGCACCCGCTGCCCCTTGAGCTTGGTCCCATTGGCCGAGCCCAGGTCCTCCAGAAAGAGTTCATCTCCCTGGCGAACAAGCCGAGCGTGTCTGCGCGAAACGCCCTGGTCATGCAAGGTGAGATCACATTCAGCAAGCCGCCCGATGCTCAACTCGTCTACGACAACAGCTTCCTCACCAGCGGAGTTACCGGTCAGCACATACAGATTCACCCGAGGTTTGGACGGAGTCATGCAAGGGCTCTCGAACGAAGATCGCAAAGCGGCACCAGACGCAAGCGCCAAAGCCAGCCTACCCCAAGCCGCCTCCTGAGCCTCCGGGCTTTCGCTGAGCGATCAAAGAAGCCGGCAGGGCGGGTTTCTTGGCCCGCTGGCCTTAGAAATAGCTGCTGTTGGCGGAACCGGGGTTTTCGAGGAAGAGACCGTCTCCCTGACGAAGCAGCCGGGCGTGTTTGCTTGAGACGGCCTGGTCGTGCAACGTGAGATTGCAATCGGGAAGCTGCCCGACGCGCAACGCGTCGGGGGCCGCGGCTTCCTCAGCGGCGGAGTTGCCGGTCGGCACATACAGATTCACCTGAGCTTTGGACTCGGTCATGCAAGGGCTCTCGAACGACGATCGCGAAGAAGCGCCGGGCGCAGGTGCCGGGACCGACCCGACCCAAGCCGCAGTCTGGGTCTCTGGTCTTTCGCTGAGCTACCAGAGGAGCCGGCTGGGTGGGCTGCTTGGCCGTGGGCGATTTGAGGTCCTCCACGACCTGAGCTTTGACGCTCAGCGCGGCGAGATCGTCGGCGTCGTCGGGCCCAATGGCTCGGGCAAATCGAGCCTGTTCCGCAGCCTTCTTGGCCTCGAAGCAGCCCGCGGCGATGTGCGCCTGCTGGGGCTGCGCCCCGGTGCCCGCGAACTGCGCAAACGCATCGGCAGCAGCTCGGACGAGGGCTTGCCCTTCCCGGAATTCACCGCATTGGAGCTGCTCACCCTGGACGGGAGCCTGTCCGGCCAGCCACTGCACAGCGCCAAGGCCAAGGCCGAGGCCATGCTCGAACGCGTCGGACTCACCGATGCCCGGCGGCGACGGCATGGAGAATTCTCCAGCGGCATGCAGAAACGCCTGGCCCTGGCCCATGCCCTGCTCCTGGAGCCGGAGATCCTCCTCCTGGATGAGCCAACCGCCAACCTTGACCCCATCGGCATCCGCCTCGTCGCTGAGGAGCTAGGCAAGTTCCAGGAGCAAGGCGGCTGCGCCCTGGTCGCGACACACGGGCTGGAGGATTTCCCCGGGCTCTTCTCCCGCCTACTGGTCCTGCTTGAGGGGCGCCGCATCGCCTTTGGCAGCCCCGAGCAGGTGCTTGGAGAGCTCGATCGCTTCGAGCTGCGTTTAGAAAGCAACGACAGGGAGCTGCTCGCGAGCCTGGCGCAGAAGGCGAGCCAACAGGGCATCACCGGACAAAAGCTTGGCCCGCTCCAGCGCAGCCTCGGCAAGATGCTGGCCGAAGCCCAGGAACGAGCGGCGCCATGAGCAGCTGGCCGGTCCTGATTCGCTGCCTCGTCCGGGGGCTAGAGCTGTCCTCCTGGCTCATCCTCGGCGCCGGCGCCTTTCTGGCCCTGCTTCTGGGGCGGGATTTCGGTGCCCGCGGAGCCGAAGAGCAGTTCGGCCTCCTCGCCCAGCCGCTGTCCTGGCTCCCCCTCCTCGCCGTGCTCTGCGCCGCAGCGCAGGCTCTCCGCGTCTGGCCGGCACATTCGCCGAGCCAGCCCGGCTACCGCAGCCTTTGGCTCATGGGCGCGCCGATCGCCCGCTGCCGAGTCGCGGCCTGGCTCGGGGGCATGGCGGCGGGTCTGCTGCTCCTCGCCGGGGCGGGGCTGCTGCTCTTCCTCAACTTGCTCGGGCAGCCACATCCGGACTTCGCCCGTGCCTTTCAGGCCCGCTTTGCTGACGTCTTGGGCCGGACTCCCTGGATCTCTCGCCCTGGCGAATTCCAAGAGCTACGGGTGCCCAAGCTCCAGCAAGCGCGCCGACTCCGGCTGGAGCCGCTCTATGTCTTCGCCAGCCGGGAGCTGGCCGACTCCTGGGCGCCGGTGCAGGTGGAGGTCCTGGCCCTTGGCCTCGACGCAAGGTCGCAGGAGCCGCTGCGGCTGGGCAAGCTCACGCTGGCGGAACCGGGGGCCAGGCTCGATCTGGAGCTTCCTCCCGAGCTGCCCACGCCCTGCGCCATCCGCCTGGTGCGAGAGCCCGGGCCGCTGAGTTTCTCCGTTTCCTTCGAACTGGGTACCGCCACGGTCGAGCATGAACGGGTCGCGACCTGGCGCGCCAGCATCGAACTGGGGCTGCAATATGCGCCCTGGCTCGCCCTGGTGCTGTCGCTGGCCTTTCTGGTCGCCCGCTTTGCACCACCGGCCCTGAGTCCCTTCGCCTGGCTGCTCGTGCTGCCGGCCCTGGCCTCGCTCCCCGGACTCGAAACCCCAGCGACCCTGCGCTCGCTCCTACTCGGACAGGTCCCGAGCTGGGCCCAGCTTGGACGTGAGCCCTGGCTGATCGCCGGAGCCCTGCTCTTGGTCTCGCTGCTGCCGGCCCGGCCGCGAGTGGCTGCTGCGGACAGGAGTGGCGCATGAAGCTTCACAAGCCGCACAAACGCCTCGCCCTCGGCGCATTGCTCCTCGGTGTTGCCGCTGGAGGAATCTCCCTGTCCAAACCTCGCCCGGTCGCGGCCACCGAGATACTACAGAGCACGGGACTACTCCGCGGGCTCGCCGTGCCCTTCCTCTGGACCGGGTTAGGCGATGCCGCCCAGAAAGGAGAGCTCCGCCAAGCGCTGAATCTCGGCCGACTCCTGCTGCGAGTCGTCCCAGAATACGAAATGCTCTGGCAGGCCCTGGCCCTGCGCTACGCCTACCAATTGCCCCTGGCCAAGAGCAGCCCAGAGCGGGAGGCTGGCCGCCTCATGGAAGCCCTGGTGATCCTCGAAGAGGCGGGGCGCCGCTGGCCCCATCGGGCAGAGCCGCGCTCCCTGGCCGCCTTCCTGCTCTACGACCGCTGCCTGGGCCAGGGGGCCGCAGCGCAGGCCCGGCGCCGCGCTTTCGAAGAGCTAAGCGGCCTCGACACCGAGCAACAGGCGGCCAAGCTACTCGCAGCGGCGGGTCGCATTCGCGGCGCGCCGCTCGCGGTCGACGCACTCGCTCCCCAGCTGGCGCTCTCGACCCTGGCCCGGGGCGAACGCCAACTCGCAGCTCAGCTGCTGGAGCGGGCCGCCTCACTCTTGGCCGAATTCCCCGAGCCGGACCCAGCAGAGAGAGCCGAGGAGGAGATTCGCCGGCAGCTGTACCAGCGATTCGCCCGATGGCTGCGAGAGAACCCCTCCGCAGAACTGCCGCCCCAACTCCTGGAAGAGCTTCGGGAGGCCAGGCCAAGTGACCGATCCAAGGAAGATAGGTAGGACGAAGCCGCTCAGCGGCTTATCGTCACCCGTCGCCGAGCATTCATGAGGAGTAGGCCCCCTGCTTGAGAGTTTCGTCGAGCTCTGCTTGGAGTACCCCGAGTACCCCTACCTGATCATCTTCGGGATCCTGCTGCTCTGCGGAGTCGGCTTGCCGTTGCCCGAGGAGATCATCGCCATCGGCTCTGGCTACCTGAGCGCGAAGTACCCGGAGCTTGTACACCCCTGGATCGGCTGGGGCGTCATCGTCGGCTCGATCCTCATTAGTGACTCGATCCCGTTCTCGCTCGGCAAAGCCTTCGGCCCGCGGCTGCTGCGCCTGCGCCTGATGCGAAGCTGGATGCATCAAGAGCGGCTCGCTTCCTTCGACTCCTGGTTCAGGAATCACGGCAACAAGACCATCCTGATCTCGCGTTTCTTGCCCGGGATCCGGGTGCCGGCCTTCTTCACCGCCGGCTGCATGGGCGTCAGCTACCTGCGCTTCCTGATCCTGAACGGCCTGGGCGCCCTGATCAGCTCCGGGGCCTTCATCTTCCTCGGTAACCGCTTCAGCAACCAAATCGACCAGGTCGTGGACTGGGTCCAGGGCACCGAGCGGGGCCTGCTGATCATCCTCGGTGTCGGCGGCGCCCTCTTCTTGGCTTGGTGGATGTGGAAGAGCCACCGGCGCCGCAAGCTCCTGGGCGAGGATATCCGTGAGACCTTCGTCGAGCCGACCCGGCGTCGGCACGAGGTCCACATCCTCCCCTCGGCGCGCCGTCCCTTTGGACCACCGCCACCGCCGGAGATCGCCGCTCGCATCCAGAAGCGCCAAGACGAAGCGGACGGTGCGGAAGAGCCGGGCGAGGAAGCTCCCAAACGCACTGACGAAGCCCCGCGCAGCGGCATCGCTTCGAACCCTGCCAGCACCCGAGCAACGAGGGCACCGTCGAGCAAGCCTCAGGCCCAAGGCGGCGGTGGCAAGCAAGCTTGAGCCTCCCAAAGCGTGCCGCTAGTCTCCGAACCCTCCCTATATGCATTCGGGCCCGGATTCCGTCTACAAGGCCCGCTCCCACAGGTGCCGGATGCGGCTCGGCCTACTGGACCAAAAGCGAGGGTCGCCCTTCGGCCGATACTCCGAACGTGTATGCCCGAGCCAGCTCAGGAGCCATGAGCAGCTCTCTCTTACGCAACGACCCGACTGACACACTCTTCCCCGAGGAACCCCGATGACGTTCTGGACGATCCTGGCGCTCATCCTCTCCATGCTTGCACTGTTCTATGCGTGGACGCTGCAGCAAAAAATCATGGTGGAGGACGAAGGCAACGACACCATGCAGAGAATCGCCCGCCAGATCCAGGCGGGCGCCATGGCCTTCCTCAAGACCGAATACAAATGGCTGAGCCTCTTCGTCATCGTCGTCGCTGCGGTGATGTCTGCCGTGCCAGCGCTCGGCTGGAGGACAGCTATCGCCTTTATCTGCGGCGCCTTCGCCTCCGGCCTCGCTGGCTGGATCGGCATGCACACGGCGACCCGGGCTGCCGTGCGCACCACACAGGCCGCGCGCTCGGGCCTCTCCAAGGCACTCGACATCGCCTTCTCCTCAGGCACCGTCATGGGGCTTTGCGTCGTCGGCCTCGGCCTGGGCGGCATCACCATCCTCTCGATCATCTACGGTAGGACGGCGGCAGACCTCGAGAGCGTCCTCGGCTTCTCCTTCGGTGCCTCGTCCATCGCCCTCTTCGCTCGCGTAGGCGGCGGCATCTTCACCAAGGCCGCCGACGTCGGCGCCGACCTCGTCGGCAAGGTCGAAGCGGGCATCCCAGAAGATGATCCTCGCAACCCTGCGGTCATCGCTGACAACGTCGGCGACAACGTCGGTGATGTTGCCGGCATGGGCGCAGACCTCTTCGAGTCCTACGTCGGCTCGATCCTGGCAACGATGATCATGGGAGCGGTCATCCATTCGGGCGAGCTGCAGCCGTTCACACACGGCACATACAGCCACCTACTCGTGATCTACCCAATCGTCCTAGCCAGTCTCGGCATCGTGGCCTCGGTCGCAGGCACCCTCCTCGTCACGACCAACGACGAGAAGAAGCTGGGCCAAGCTCTCCACAATGGCCTGCTCGGCGCCTCCGGCGTCTTGATCGTGCTCATGGCCATCGCAACCCTCCTCGTGGGCCCCGCGATTTACAGCAAGGGGCTGAACGGCCCGGAACTCCTCTACGGCCCGTGGGACATCTTCCTCTCCATGCTCATTGGCCTCATGGTCGGCGTCCTGATCGGCAACGTCACCGAGTACTACACCTCCGAGAAGAAGGCGCCGGTTCAAGAGATCGCCCGCCAGTCACAGACTGGCTCCGCGACCAATATCATTCACGGCCTCGCAACCGGCATGGGCTCGACCTGGCTACCCATCATCCTGATCGCGGTCGGGATCTTCTTCGCCCACCAGCTCGCCGGGGTCTACGGCATCTCGCTGGCCGCCGTCGGCATGCTCTCGACCTTGGGCATCTCGCTGGGCATCGACGCCTTTGGTCCGGTCGCTGACAACGCCGGTGGCCTCGCGGAAATGGCCAGCCTGGATCCGGAAGTTCGCCAGCGCACCGACGCCCTCGACGCAACCGGCAACACCACCGCTGCCATCGGCAAGGGCTTCGCCATCGGCTCCGCGGCTCTGACCGCACTGGCCCTGTTCAACACCTACGGCGCCAAGGCCCAGGTTGAAGCAGCAGCCGTCGGCGGCAGCTTCAACCTCGATGTATCCAACCCGACCGTGATGATCGGCCTCTTCATCGGCGGCATGCTGCCCTTCTTCTTCAGCTCAATGGCGATGAAGGCGGTCGGCTCTGCAGCCAACAAGATGATCGAAGAGGTCCGGCGGCAGTTCCGTGACATCAAGGGTCTGCTTGAGGGCGAAGCCGAGCCAGAAGCCGCCAAGTGCGTCGAAATCGCAACCGCCGGCTCGATCAGGCAAATGGTTGCCCCCGGCATGCTCGCCGTCCTCGCCCCCATCGCCATGGGCCTGCTTCTAGGTATGTCCGCTGTCGGCGGCCTCCTTGTTGGCGCACTGATCTCTGGCGTCATGATGGCGCTCTTTATGGCCAACGCTGGTGGCGCCTGGGACAATGCCAAGAAGTTCATCGAGAGCGGTGAATTGGGAGGCAAGGGCAGCGAGCCGCACAAGGCAGCGATCGTCGGCGACACCGTCGGTGATCCGTTCAAGGACACGGCAGGCCCGGCGATCAACATCCTGATCAAGCTGATGACGATCGTCGCCCTTGTTTTCCTCCCCCTCTTCGCAAGCCCACTACTGGGCTAAGAAGCCGTTGAAGCAGCCTGCCTGGACGCCCAACGCGGCGTCCAGAGAGCTCCACTGAGATATCGAATGGTAGACAGCGAGCTACTCGTAACCCGCGCCATCCAGATCGCGCACGACAAAAAGGCCGAGAACGTCAAAGTCCTCGACGTCTCCGAGCGTATTCAAATCGCGGATTACTTCGTGATTTGTACGGTGCAGAACCGTCGCCAGGCCCAGGCGATCTGCAGCGAGATCGATTACGAGATGAAGCACTCCAAGGTGCCGAAGGCACGCATCGAGGGCTTCGACAGCGGCTGGTGGATCCTGCTGGATTACGACATCGTCGTGATCCATGTCTTCCACGAGGAAGCGCGCGACTACTACGACCTCGAATCGCTCTGGGCCGATGCCACCGATATCACCGAGCGTTTTGCCTCGGCCCTGGACGCGCCAGCAGCCAAGAGCGACGACGAAGCGAACAGGGACTGAGCCCCTGCCAGCTTCGGCGACAAAACACGCCCCTGCCTTCTTTCCTGCATCCAGGCCAGCGCCATACTGCTTCGACGATTATCGCCGAGTTGCTGATAGAGACGCGTCGCGCCCCCGAAGGTAGCTTCTTCGATATGCCCAAACAGGTGCCCGAATCCGGCCGAGGCCAAATCGGCACCTTGGAGCAGCACAAGCGATCCATCCTGGAGAACTCTCATCCCTGGCCGAGGCGCTACTGCGCCCTTCCTATCTGGTCCGCCGTGAGGGGTTCTCCGACATCACCTACGAAACCCTCCTGTCTTTCACAGGCAGCTACAAACAATATGGCTTCTTCGTCGTCGGCTACACGCGGCGCAAGAAAGACCAGATCCGAGACGAGTCCTGATGCTCAAAGACCTTTCCCCCCAATGCAAAGATGCCTTCGAGAAGGCCAGCGCCCTCAGCCAGGAATACGGTGAGTCTCGCATAGGGACCGCTCACCTCATCTACGGCCTGACCGGCGACCACCTCAGCCTGGGACACCGCATCTTCAATGACGTGAACATCTACCCCGAGATGTTCCGCGACCACCTCAAGAAGCTGCCGCGCGAGACGGCGGAACCGGACGAGAACGGCTGGGACCCGCGCATCATCCAAGCCTACGAACGCTCGAAGGACATCAAAAAGGCGCTGGGTGGCGGTCGCCAAATCATGACCGACCACCTGCTGATCGCGCTCTTGTCCGTGCGCTCGGGCAGCGCCTACGAGTGCATGCGTGAGTTCTCGGTCGAACCCAGCGAGATCATCAACGAAATCGTCGAAGCCATGGGCTTCGAGATCCACGAGTGCCCGGCCTGGGACGAATAATCTCGCGGGAGCAGGCACCGCTCTATGGCGGGCTCCTGCTCCTAGCCGGATTCCTGGCCGCGGTCCTGATCCTTGTCAGTGGCTGGGAATACGGCGCCGATGACGTCCGCTTCGTGCGTGAATACTCCACGCTCGCGGCGGACGGCGAAGTGGCCGTCGACTGGAGCCGTGTCGCGGCGGATTGGCTGGGTTCATGGGCCGGCAACCAAAACATCGAGTTCTACCGACCCGTCGTCTCGACGAGCCTGGCTCTGGACTTTGCCCTCTTCGACTTCAGCCCTGGAGCCAGCGCCGCGCTCAATGTGCTGCTGCACTTCGCCAGCGCCCTGCTGCTGTTCTTCCTGGCCCAGCGGGTCTTTCCTGATCCACGTTCAGGGCTGATTGCGGCCGCGCTTTTCGGCTGCACGCCACTCGCCCACGAGAACCTAGCCTGGGCCGTCGGCCGCTGCGGCCTGACGACTCTCTTCGGCATCGCCGCGGCCCTCAGCTTTCTGCGCGGCTGGAGCCAAGAGAAGCGCGGCCTACGCCTGCACGCCTGGCCGCTGTTTTGGAGCATCCTCAATCTGGCGACGATGGAGTCTGCCGTCGCCTGGACTCTGTTCCCTCTGCTCTGCCTCTTGCTCCGGATGACCTTCTTCCGGCGAGAAGAGCATCCCTCGCTGCGCGAGCTCGTCCTCCTCGCCCTGCCCTACCTCGCCCTACTGCCCCTCTACCTCGGCTGGCGCGGCCTGGTCCTGACTTCGGTCTTCGGCGACAGTCCGGTCCCGATGCAGCCGCAGTCGATCGGCGACTGGCTACTAGCGCCTCTGGAGCTGCTCTACGAGAGCCTGGTGCCCAGGGATGCCACGTGGTTCCACACCAGCCTGCAGCGTCGACTCTGGCACTGGCTCTGCCTCCTGCCTCTGGGCCTGGGGCTGCTGGCGCCGCTCTGGTTCCCCAACCCCAAGAGCGCCGGCTATCGCCGGGCACTGGGGCTCCTCCTCCTTTTCTGGTTCGCGAGCCGCGTGCCCAATATGGAGCTACGCATGGGGGAGGGCCTCGAAGCGAGCCGGGCCGCCTACTACAGCTATCCGCTCCTGGCCTTGCTGCTCGGGCTGCTGCTGGCGACCTCGCGCTACGCCTTCGGCCTCGGACTGCTCGCTGCCGTGGGCATGGCCTCCATGCTCTGGGGGCGGCTCGAAATCCGGATCACCGAAGCAGAGCACGGCCGGAAGGTCCTGCAGCGACTCGCCAACGAATGCCAAGGGCGAGAGCGAGCCCTAGCCTTCGTCAACCAGGTCAACGGCCAGCCGGGCGCCCCCTCCTACCATGCCGGCGAGCTAGCGCTGGCGCTGGCCCCACCCTTCGTCAGTAAGCGCATCGATGCTTTGAGCCTGCACCTCTTGATCGCTGGCCAACACCACGAAACCCATGTCGCCGCCGCGATCGCCGAAGCCGCCGGAGGGTTGGCTTGGTTCAAGAGCTCTCGCACTGGCGTGCGCCTGGAGTGGCCGGACCTGGCTCCCTACAGCAAGGCAGTGCCAAGGACCGGCCTCGACCTGCAGATCTCGGCGGAGGGGGAGCTGAACTTCGAAAGCACTGAGCTCCCTCCAGGCGAACTCGTCCTCTTCGTCGTGGGCGGCCCGGTGCCGCTCCGACTTTCGCTGCCGAGAAATACCCGGGTGAAGGCCTGGCCAGAAGCCGCGCGCGCGAGCTTGGCCAAATGGCGCCGACTCCTCGGTCCGGGCGCAGCCATCGCCGCAGTCGTAGAGCTGCGGCGCAAGGTGGATGACCATGACTCGGCCCTGCTTCGATCAAGCGTCTGCTTTGCGAGGCTGCCCCGCATGTGATTCCCGAGGAACACGTCTCGCTGGGCCGCGTCCTTCGGCGCCACGCTCACCACAAGGAGGAATCATGGCCCACTCTGTTCGACTCGCTGCCGCCTTGGCGCTGACCCTGCCGCCCATCGCCCATGCCCAAGGGCGGCAGCTACTGCCGCCGCAGCCCAGCGCCCGCAGCATCTCGCAGTCCGTGCAGGTCGAATCGACGCAGCTGCAAGTGCAGATCAAGGACGGCATCGCCAGCTGCAAGGTCAAGATGCTCCTGCGCAACGACAGCCAACAGCAAGCAGAGAAGATCCTCCTCCTACCCATCCCCAAGGGAGCCAGCGCCGACGGCCTGGAAATGCTGGTCAACGGCCAGCCGACCAAGAGCGAAGTGCTCAGCGGCAGCAAGGCCCGCAGCATCTACGAGGACATCGTTCGGCGGCGCCGCGACCCGGCCCTCCTCGAATACGTCAGCCAGAGCACCCTTCGACTGCGGGTCTTCCCCATTCCGGCACGCGGCAAGCAGGAAGTGAGCCTGCGCTATCGACTACTGCTCCGCGAGAGCGGCGGGCTCTACGCCTTTGAGTATCCGACCCGCGCGCTTGAAGCCGGGCAGTTCTCGATGGATATCGCCATAGAGACCAAGCAGGGGCTCAAGAATATCTACTCGCCCATCCAGGGCTGGGATATCGCCCGCAAGGACGAGCACCACGCACGCGCAAGCTTCGAGTGCAAGGGGCGGCCAGTGAAGGATCCGATCATCTACTACAGCCTCGATGACCGTGACTTCGGCCTAGGCCTCCTCACTTACCGCCCAAAGGGCAAGCAGGGCTACTTCCTGCTGATGCTCTCGCCCAAACGTGAGTGGGAGAACGAGGAGGAGCTGAAGAAGAGCGTCACCTTCGTCCTCGATACCTCGGGCTCGATGCAGGGCGCAAAGATCGAACAGGCAAAGAAGGCGATGAGCTTCTTCCTGCGCAGCCTGAAGCCACAGGACCGCTTCAACATCGTGCCTTTCGCCACGGAGGCCCGCCCCTTCGCCGCAGCGCCGGTCGATGTCAGCCCGAACAAGGTGCAAGAGGCCCTAGCCTTCGCTTCCGGCATCGATGCTCGCGGCGGCACCAATATCCACGAGGCACTGACCTTCGCCTTGAAGTCGCAGCAGAAGAGCGAGCACGTGCCCATCGTCGTCTTCCTCACCGACGGACTCCCCACTGTCGGCCTGAGCCAGGTGGACGAGATTTTGCGCGACTGCCGCAAGGCCAACGCCAGCCAGGCCCGCGTCTTTGTCTTTGGTGTCGGCCACGACGTCAACACCAAGCTGCTCGACAGCTTGAGCCGGGATTTCCGCGGCGAGCGCGACTACGTCCGCCCCGGCGAAAATCTCGAACTCAAGCTGGGCGCGCTCTTCGAGAAGATCGCCTACCCCGTGCTCAGCGACTGCCGCATCGAATGCGACAAGGTGCAGCTATCACAAATGGCTCCAAAGGCACTGCCCGACCTCTTCCGCGGCAGCCGCATCGTCGTGGCGGGTCGATACAGCGGCAGTGGCCCGGCAGCAATCCGCTTGCAGGGCTTGGTCAATAAGCAAAAGGCCAGCTACGTCTTCGACGCCCTCTTCCCCGAGCAGGCCAGCGAAGACGACTTCGTCGCCACGATCTGGGCACAACGCCGCGTCGGCGGGCTACTCGAGGCGATCCGGCTCAACGGCCAAAGCCCCGAGTTGATCGCCGAGATCCAGCGCCTGGGTAAGGAATACGGCATTGTCACCCCATACACCTCTCACCTCATCGTCGAGGAGAAAGAGCGCGTCGCGCGGCGCTTCCAGGCGGGCGGGCAGCCCCGGGTGATTTTGCCGACAGGCAGCGCAAGCGATGACCGCCTACGCGAAGAGCTCCGTCGCGTCGGACACGCGAATCCGGACGCCGCTCCACAGCGAGGCTTGGGCTTTTCGGGTGCGGACAAGGAGTCCCCGCAGGAACCAGCTCGCCAGGCCAAACAGAAACTCGCCGGTCTCAACAGCAAAAGCCAAGGCAAGGCTGCCGTCGACCAAAGCATCGACACCGGTCGACTCGCCTTCCTGAGCAGCCTGTCGCAGAAGCGCCGCGACAAGCTCTGGAGCACACAGCGGGTCGCAGGGCGAGTGCTGCACTTCGTCGCTGGCATCTGGGTCGACAGTCGCTACCGCCCCGAGCACGAGAACAAGCTCGAGAAGATCGAAGCCTTCTCCGAGGCCTACTTCGCCCTGCTACGGGCCCAACCAGAACTCGGCAAGCTCTTCGCCTTCTCCACCTCGATCGTGACCATCGTCGGCGAGCGGGCCATCCAAATCATCCCGGCGAAGCCGGCGGTAAGCGGAGCCAGCGACAAGTAAAGGCCAGGGTACCACCCTCGCCCTCCCATGGGTTCGGGTGGGGCATCCCGTCGCAAACGGCGCTATGTCGCCGTGCGCATATTTCTGGCGGCCTGCTAGGATGCTCCACCCGAATTTCTTTTCTGGAGTGCCCCGATGACCAGCCTCAGCAGCGCCGAGAGCACGATCGATCCCAGCCTCGACCTCTTCGAGGAGATCGAACGGCTTAAGCACGAGCGCAATGCCATCATCCTGGCGCACTACTACCAGGACCCGGACCTCCAGGACATCGCCGACGTGCTCGGCGATTCGCTGGTGCTGGCGCAGGCAGCCAAGAAGGCCAAGGACAAGGACATCATCCTCTTTCTCGGCGTCCACTTCATGGCCGAGACCGCCAAGATCCTCTGCCCTGACAAGACCGTCATCCTCCCCGACCTCGAGGCTGGCTGCTCACTCGCCGACGCATGCCCCGCCGAGAAGCTCGCCGCCTGGCGCCGAGAGAATCCCGACCATGTCGTCATCACCTACATCAACTCAACGGCAGCGACCAAAGCCGAGAGCGACTGGATCTGCACCTCCAGCAATGCCCTCAAGATCGTCAAGCAGGTGCCGACAAACCAACCCATCCTCTTTGCCCCCGACCGCAACCTCGGTGCCTGGCTAAGCAAAGAGCTAGACCGCCCGATGGACTACTGGCCCGGCAGCTGCATCGTCCACGAGACCTTCAGCGAGCGAAAGATCATCGCGCTCAAGGCCCAGCACGAGAACGTGGAGTTCATCGCCCACCCCGAGTGTGAAAGCCACGTGCTCCGCCACGCTGATTTTGTCGGCTCGACCAGCAAGCTCCTCGAACGCGTGCAGACCAGCCCGGCCCAGACATTCATCGTCGGCACCGAGATAGGCATCCTGCACGAGATGCGCAAACGCTCGCCGGACAAGACCCTGCTCGAAGCCCCCATCGATCAGCGCGAACTCGAAGACGGCAGCTGCGGCTGCCAAGAATGCCCCTTCATGAAGCTCAACACCCTGGAGAAAACGTACCTGGCGCTGCGCGACCTAAGGCCCCAGATCCACGTCGACCCCGAGCTTCGCAAGCGGGCCCTCCTGCCCCTCGAGAGAATGCTCCAGGTCAGCTAAGGCGCACGACCTGGCTCTCTACCTCAAGCCGGATCGTGCCGCGCAAACCCAGCCCATCGAGGATGCGAAGCCACTGGACCCAGGGCATGGGCAGTTGCGGATCGAGGCTCCGCGCCATCAGCAGCATCTCGTGCGTATGCTCCAGGAGGTTCTCCGGGATGTCCCCCGTGATGTCACGGCCCTCTGGCGCAGACCGCGAGCCCCCGCCCATCGCCCGCTGCATCACCACCTCTGCCCGGTTCAGATAGTAGCCCGCCGGATGCCCTCGCTCCCACCAAGGGAAGCGCGAACGCGCTGCGAGAGGATCCACTTCACCGAGTTCATCGCAGGCAAAGTCCTGCATGGCACGCTCGACCACCAGCTCGTCATTGTGCCACCAGAACCCCGTATCGTCGCAGCATTCAGCATCCTGCCAACGCAGGCGCAGATCGATGCCCATAGCGCGAACGAGCTTGCACAGCCAAACGTGGTAGCCCGGTCCAACCGCCGTCGTCTCCGCCTGTAGCAGCAAGCCGCGCTGCGACAAAGTGAGCCGGAGAAAGCCCAAGCTGGGATAGAACTCGAAACGGAAATCCGTGGGGCCGAGACCTTCCACCCCAAGCAGCAAATGCCCAGAGTGCTCGCTCAACCATTCCCGTACCCGCAAGAAGAGTTTCCTCTTCGACGGCGGCCAGAACCAAGTCCCGGCACGAGCGACCAAGCGAATCTGGATCCCCACCTCAGTCGCGGACCTCAACCGAGCCGTCCGCCTTGCCTATCAGGATGCGTCCAGCAAGCCCGACAAAGAGCCCGTTCTCGACGACGCCCGGGATCATGTTGATCTGGCGCTCAAGTTGCTCGGGATCTTCGATGCCATTGCAGCGGCAGTCGAAGATGTACATGCCATTGTCGGTAACGCTGACCTCGCCACTTTCCTTGGTGCGCAAGAAGGGGGTCAGACCAAGTTCTTGGAGCCGAGCCTGCACCAAGGGCTCGGCAAAGGGCAGGCACTCGACGGGTAGCAAGAAGCTTTTCCCGAGCATATCGACCATCTTGTTCTCGGAGACGATCACGATGAGTTCCTGGCTCGACGCCGCCACGATCTTCTCGCGCGTCAGCGCCCCGCCTCCGCCCTTGATCAGAGCCTTTCCGGGGCCGACCTCATCAGCGCCATCGATGCAGATGGCGGGCTCAGGCTCCGCCTGCAGACTCGCCAGAGGGATACTCTGCCGACGGGCCTTCTGCTCCGTGTCCTTCGAAGTTGGAACACAGGTCACACGGAGATTTTCCTGGTCGATACGCTCCGCGAGCCGCTCAAGCGCGAAGAAGACCGTGCTCCCCGTTCCCAAGCCGACCGCTTGTCCGTCCTCGACCAGATCTGCCGCAAAGCGGCCTACGGCTCTCTTCGGGTCCATAGTTCCTCCAGGGCCCGGATGCTACGCCAGCAGCCTTCCCCACCCAAGCTCATGTGCCGCCTGAGCAGAACCTGCGCAGGGGCTCCCCATAGAAGTGCGCAGCCATGCGAGGTTTAGGCCGCGACTCCTTCTATTGCATCGGAGCGGCCTAGCCCTAAGGTTTTGCGCCAATCGTTCGCAATTAGAGCCCATGAATCGGCCAGCCTCCAACTCTAAGTCCATCGAGCCATGCTCTGAAAAAGAGCCCAGCGTCGACTCGTCAGAGGAGCAAACGCGCGCTTCTGACGCCACCGGTCGATACATGACGCTCGCGGAACTCCCCATCCTCGCCAAGGCCCGCATCGTAAGCCTTGAGGGCGGGAGCGATGACCCCTCTCGTCGACGACTCCTCGAGCTTGGGCTGCACCCAGGCACCGAGATCGCGGTCTGCCACCGAGCTCCCCTCGGTGACCCGCGCTGCTACGGATTCCGCAGCACACAGATGTGTTTGCGGCGCTCCGAGACGAGCCGTATCCAAGTCGAACTCCTAAGCCTCCCCGCCTGAGCCTCGCCGGAACCGCGTGTTCCGGCGCAGTTCTTTCCTGCGTCGTTTTCTTTCCTGCGTATTCCTTCCCTGCGGAAACCTTTTCGTGACCGAGACCGATATCCAGTCTCCGCCGAGAGCGCTGCGTATCGCCCTCGTCGGCAGCCCCAACTCGGGCAAGACCACCCTTTTCAATTCCCTCACCGGTCTACGGGCAAAGACCGGCAACTACGCTGGCGTCACGGTCGAACGCAGCACCGGCCAGCTGATGAGCCGCTCGCGCAAGGTCGAACTCATCGATCTTCCCGGCACCTACAGCCTCGACGCGATCAGCGAAGACGAATCGGTCGCGATCCGGGTCCTGCGGGGAGAGTTCGCCACAGAGAGCCCGCCGGACGGGGTCGCCTGCGTCATCGACTCCACAACCCTCGAGCGCAGCCTACCCCTGCTCGCCGAAGTGCTCGCCGTCGGCCGCCCCACGGTCCTGGTCCTGACGATGATCGACGAGCTCAAGGCTCGTGGTGGCGACATCGATATCTTCCGACTTCAGGACACCCTCGGTATCCCGGTCGTCGGCGTCGTCGGCACCCGCGGCATCGGCATCGCCGACCTCAGCGACCTGCTGATCCAGCCCGACAAGTGGACACGCCACAAGGTCGCCCTGCCCAGCGACATCAGCGATCGCTTCGCCTGGGCCGATCGCGTCCTCAATGACTCCACGCGCACGAGGCCTCAGGAACACAAGTTCACCCGGCGACTCGACAAACTCTTGCTGCACCCGATCCTGGGTCCGCTGGTATTCCTCGCCTTCCTCGTCGTCTTCTTCCAGGCCATCTTCTCCTGGGCCGGTCCCGCGATGGACTTCTTCGCCGGAACCATGGACGACCTGGCCGACTACATACTGCAGCAGGATGGCAGCGACAGCGCCTTCACCTCCCTGCTCGCCAACGGCGTGATCCGTGGCGTCGGCGGCGTCATCGTCTTTTTGCCCCAGATCCTCCTGCTCTTCGCGGTCATCCTCTTCCTCGAAGCCTGCGGTTATATGGCCCGCGCCGCCTTCGTCATCGATCGCGTCATGGGCTGGATCGGACTCGAAGGCCGCTGCTTCATCGCCTTGCTCTCGAGCTACGCCTGCGCGGTGCCGGGCATCCTCGCCACTCGCACCATCCCCAACCCCAAGGACCGCCTGGCGACGGTGCTAGTGGCACCTCTAACGACCTGCTCGGCGCGGCTACCGGTTTATCTACTACTCATCACCGCCTTCGTGCCGGCCGACCCACTCATCGGCCCCTTCGACATGCGCGCGGCGACCCTCTTCGGGCTCTACCTGCTCGGCGCCGTCTCCACCATGGTCTGCGCCGCCATCCTCAAGAAGGGCATGCTTCGCGGCGCCAACCTGCCCTTCTACATGGAGCTTCCTCCCTACCGCCTCCCCTCCCTTCGCTCGATCGCGCTCGGCGTCTGGGAGCGGGCACGGGTCTTCATCGTTCGGGCAGGCACGGTCATCCTCGCGGCTTCCGTCGTGCTCTGGATCCTCCTCAACTTCCCCAAGCAGGAGGCCAAACCGGGCATGGACGAAGCCCAGGCCCAACGCATCCAGCTTGAGCAGAGCTACGCCGCCACCATCGGCCGCAGCATCGAGCCCATCTTTGAGCCGATGGGCTTCGACTGGCGTGTCAATGTCGGCCTGCTCGGCAGCTTCGCCGCCCGCGAAGTCATGAACTCGACACTGGCGGAGATCTATGCCTATAGCGGCGACTTAGAAGAGGTCGACGGCTTGGCCTCGGTCATCACCGCCAAAGACCCGGTCACCGGCAAACCGCCGCTCGAACGCGCATCGGCCTTCGCCCTCCTGGTCTTCTTCGTCTTCGCCCTGCAGTGCATCTCGACAATCGCCGCGATCCGCCGCGAGACGAACTCCTGGCGCTGGCCCCTCTTCGCCCTTGCCTATATGACCGCTCTTGCGTGGGTCGGCGGCTGGGTGACCTATTGGCTCACTGCCTGAGCAAAGGGCCGGCTGGCCCGACTCCGCACGCGCAACGAGGACCTAGCGATGAGCCAGCAAGACCAGCCTTTCCCGCAAAGCGCGGGGAGAGATCCCCGCAGCAAAAGCGCAGGCCGAAGCCGCCAGCCCAGCCCAAAAAGCAAGCGAAGTAGCCCCCCCTGGGTCTACCTCGTTCTCGCCCTCGTAGGCGTCCTGGCCATCTTCCTCACCTTGGCCCTCGAGACCGCAGACAAAGAGGCGGCATCGGCGCCGGTGCCGCTCTTCGCCAAGGTCGTAGGGCGGGACCAGATCAAGATGCCCAAGGTGACGGTCAACTTTCACCCGGCAAGTGACCCGGAGTCGATCGCGCACACAAGCACGACCGACTACCGAGGCATCGCCGACCTGCCAAAGGAAAAGGCAAAGGGTCGCTTCTTCGTCGTCGCCAAGAGCATGACGGGGACCATCGGCATGGGGCAAACCCATGCGGGCAACCACGAGCTGACCATCATCGAGCTATTGCCGCCAAAGCCCGTCATAGGCAAGGTCGTCGACGCCGAGGGCAAAGCCATCGAAGGCGCCAAAGTCACTGCTCGCTTCCTTGGTCCGGGGAGCCCCAAGCTCGTCGAGGCCACGAGCAAGGCAGACGGTGAGTTCCAGCTCTACCGGCTCTCGACCAGCCTACAAACGCTGCTGCTCCAGGCAGAGGCCAAGGGCTTTGCCCGGCAAGACTACGAATACAAGCGCGAGGCATCCGCCCCCCTGATCATTACGCTGGCCCGCACCATGGAACTCCAGGTCAGGATCCTGGACAGCAACGGCAAGCCCATCGAAGACATTCGCGCGACGGTCCAAGACCAGCCAAAGCTCAGGTCCGTCAGCGACATGTTCGGCCTTATGTTCTTCCCCAATCTCGTGGAGAAGAAAGCGGTCACCCTCCAGATCGAGGACCCCAAGCGCACATACCGCTTTCGCGATGACCTCATCCCCCGCCCCGAGCCCTACGACTTAGTGCTTGAGGAACCGGCGACACTGGAAGGCATCGTCGTCGATGCGAAGCAGCAGCCGCTAAGCGGCATCACCATCAAGCACCGACACGGGCCCCGCGCCTGGGTTCGAACGAGCAGCGGGCCGGACGGGAGCTTCCGGATCGGCGACCTGCCCTCAGGCGAGGTCTGGCTCGAATATGAGCTCGGCGACGGGACCACGAAACGCTTCACCGTCCCAATGCAGCGCGGCAGCACCCGCAGCGGCTATACCGTCCAAATCACTCGTTAAGCCCGGCAAAAGCCCCAGCGCCATCAACACGCCATCAACAACAAGAGCAGCTCTCAAGAGGGCTAACGTGCACCGTCACGGTGCGTACGTGTTCGAGCCGCTCCTTGATACGGTCCTCGACACGATGGGCAATGCCGTCGGCACTCCGGAGAGAAAGCTCCCCATCAACACAGATATCAGCGTCAATATTGAAGTAGCTCCCCACCGGATGGATGCGTAACTGCTCGCAGCAGGCGACGTCAGGATCCTCTTCGATCACCAGGCGGATCTCTTCGCCCATGCCCGGTGGCGCCCTATCCATCAGGATATGCACGTTGTGCATGATCGGCTCGATTGACATCCAAGCGATGTAGAGGCCGACAAGCACAGCCGCAAAGGGATCGAGCCAGAGCAGGCCAAGCCGCGCGCCGAAGATGCCGGCAAAAACCGTGAGGCCGACCAAGACGTCGGCTCTATGGTCGCGGGCACTGGCGAGCAGCGAAGGCGAGTTCAGCCTGCGCCCGACCTTGATCGTAAAACGGTAGAGCAGCTCCTTGAGCAGGATGGTGGCAGCCGCAACCCAGAGCGCAAGCTCGCCCGGCGCCGCTTCCCGAGGCTCCAAGAAAGCCTTGGCGCCTTCGAGAAAGATGAAGAAGCCCGTCGCGCACAAGAGCCCGCCGACCAAGAGACCGGCGACACTCTCGGCATTGCCATGCCCGTAGTTGTGGTCTTCGTCCGGTGGCTTGCGGGCGTAGAGGTAGCTGGCAAAGACCGCGGCAGTGGCCAAGACGTCCCCAGCGGAGTTGAAGCCATCCGCAGTCAGAGCAGCACTACCGGCAAGCCATCCCACCACGAACTTAGCCACCATCAGCACCGCGTTGATGGTGATCGCCAATACATTGGCAAGTACGCCGCGATCCATCGAGCCAAGAGACATTGCCCGGTAGGGTAACCGTCCCAAGGCCACGCGGAAGTAACCGTTAGCCGGCTGTTGAAAAGGCTCGCGAGTGACAGAGGGCAGAATCCGGTGGCTTTGTCCCCGTGCGCCGTTTTCAACGGCCAGCTAGGAAACAGAACATGTACAAGTCGCTAGCAATCCCCCTGCTCTGCTCGGCGCTGCTCGGGCTCTCCCTGCAAAGCCAGCAGCCCGAGGCCCCAAAAAAGGCAAGCGCCAAGCAAGTGAAGAAACCGGAGCTGCCCAAGCTCGACCCGGCTAGCCCGCCAAAGCTGCCCCAGAAAGCCAGCTCCACCGGGCAAACGCCACGACCCCAGCAAGGTGAACGCCGGGACCTCGTACAGCGGTTTCCACAGCGCAACCCCTTCTTGGGCGTATGGCGGATCCAGAAGTCCGTTCGCCACAAGAGCAACTCCACCCGCATCACCAATGGCTACGCGATCTTCACCAAGGGCTACTTCTCGCTGCACGTCATCCAGACTGGAGCCTTCGACAGGCGCACCGCCTTCCAGTCCTCGATGCGGACCTGGCGTATCGAAGCGGGGCACATCATCACCGGCAGCCTCGTCGGCGTCCGCTCCGGCAGCCGCGCACAGCCATTGCTACTCGAAGCCGGCGGCCTGCAAGAGAAGCGCCGCTTCCTCTTTCTTGGCCCTCGGCTCCTGCGCATCTATCAGTCAGCGCAAGACTACCTCGAGCTGATCAAGGTCGAAGACCTGCAATGATCAGCTCCGAGTAGAGCGCTGCCGCATCCGCCGCAGCATCGCCAGCAACTCGTTATCGCCAAAACGCCCGGTCTTGCCGAGGAGGATCGCGACTGCGAAGAACACCAGGCCCGCCAGAGCAATGGGGGCGAGCAGCTCAAAGAGGATACGCACGACGAGTCCCTGCTTGCTTCCGACCAGCTCTGCTCCTTGGCCTATGGCCCAATAGGCGAACCCCGCCATCGGCAAAGCAGCGAGCAACGCCTGCAGCACCGCCTGCCGCGAGCGTTCCAAACGCGGCAGAGAGTGCTTCCTCCCCAAAGAGAACAGCAGCGCCAGGGCATTGGCCGTGGATGTAACCCCAGAGCAGGCGGCGAGACCGTAGGTCCCATAGAGCGGAGCCAAAACCAGCTGCAAGACGAGGTTGACCCCAAAGAGCAGCAGAGAAATCCGCACAGGCGTGCGCATATCGCCGAGCGCGTAGTGGGCCCGCGCCAGCACCTGTACTCCCACAAGCCCCGGAAGCGCCAACGCCAGGATTTGTGCCACATGGATGGCCTCAACCGCATCCTCGCCACCAAAACGGCCACTTACGAAGAGTACTTCGACGAGGGCCGGCGCCGCCGCGATGAGCCCGAGGCAGGCCGGGATCGCGAGGAAGCTCCCGCTGGCGAGGGCCTTGTCCAAAGCCGCCTGCATCTCGGCGCTTTCGCCTCGACTCCCATGCAAAGAAAGCAAAGGAAAGACCGCCGTGCCGAGCGCGATCCCGAGCAGTCCATGGGGAAACTCAAGCAAGCGATTGCCGAGGAACATCACGCTGTTCGCTCCGACCTCGGGCACGACGAAAGCCGCGATCAGCTGGGTCACCAGGGCACTCATCTGCACCACCGAGAGCCCGAGCAACATGGGCAGCATCGAGCGAGCTACCCGGATCAAATCGGCATCCTTCCAGACCAGCCGCGGTCGCGTTAGCAGGCCGCTTCGCCAAAGCCCGGGTATTTGTAAGGCCAGCTGGGCAAAACCCCCGACGAGCACGAAGCCCCCCAGCCAGATCGCGCGATCCCCGAGGCTGCCCTCCTGCCTCGCGACGACCAAAATGCCTCCGATCCAGAACATGTTGAGCAGGAGCGGCGCGAGGGCTGGGAGGGTAAAGCGGCCGCGAACATTCTGCGCAGCTGCCATCAGGGCGACGATGCAGATTGGCACGACGTAGGGCAGAAGGACAAAGAGCAAGGCGCGCAGCACGTAGGCATAGCTCTCGCCTTCAGCCGGGCCAGCTGACTGCGCCCCCCGGGCGAGAGCAGCCTCTGGCAAGAGCGCGACGACACCCCAGGCTATCGAGAGCAGCCCAAGGAGGACCACAGCTAGAGCCCCGGCGACGATGGCAAAACTACGCCGCGCAGCCGCAATACCGTCCCGATCGAGGCGTTCGCTCAAGACCGGAACAAAGGCCGCGGTCAACGCCCCCTCACCGAGCAAGCGCCGGAAGAGATTGGGGACGGTCCAAGCCAGGAAGAAGGCCCCGGCCTCTGGGCCACGCCCAAACTCCGCGAACATGAGGCGATCGCGCACGAGCCCCAGGACTCTGCTTGCCAGAGTCCAGAGCGCAATCCGCAGCGCCGCCGGCAGAAAGCGCCGCACTCCTCGTTCAACCGCCATGCGGCAGATCTGAGAGGAAGGCTCGGGCACAAGCAAGACACAGCTGGACTCGCTGGCAGCTATCGCAAACCTTCGCGCAAAGATCCCATAGCAACAGAGCTCAAGAGGGTGCTTTGCTGCGGTGCGACTGGATCAGATAGACTTCCCGCATGACGACGCCCCATATCCGGCGCCTAGAAAATGCCATCCAGCCCTACGCCTGGGGCTCGCGCTACGCACTGGCCCAGCTCCAAGGGCGCGAAGCTCCGAGCGAAGGACCCGAGGCCGAACTGTGGATCGGCGCCCACCCGAAGGCTCCTTCACAGATCGTCGGCGAAGGGCAAACCCTGCTGGAACTGATCAATGCAGCCCCCGATCGCATGCTCGGGCCGGAATCACGCACCCGCTTCGGCGACACCCTGCCCTTCCTTCTCAAGATCCTCGCGGCACAGGAGCCACTGAGCCTGCAAGCACATCCGAGCCGGGCCCAGGCTCGTGCCGGTTTCCACCACGAAGAACGTGCCCGGGTCCCGCTAAGCGACCCCGAACGCAGCTACAAGGACGACCGACACAAGCCCGAGCTCATCTGTGCACTCGGAGCTTTCCACGCCTTGTGCGGTTTCCGCCCCATCGACGAGACCCAAGAGCTACTCGGTGCATGGGGCTTGTCTGCACTACCCGCCTACGAACGACTCAAAGCCAAGCCGCGCAGCCGCGGACTACAAAGCTGCTGCGAAGCCCTCTGGCAGCTGGAGCCCAGCGCCCTGGGCAAGGCGACCGCCAAGCTGGTCAAAGCTGCCCAGCGCTGCGCCTCCGACCCAAAATCACCGCAGCAGGGCTTCGCTAGCGATCTACTGATCGTCGCCCAGCGCTACCCCGGTGACGTCGGCCTGCTCTTCATGCCGCTCTTGCACCACGTGGTGCTGGCTCCGGGCGAAGCGCTCTTCCTCCCAGCCGGCTGCCTGCACAGTTATCTGCACGGTGTTGGTGTCGAGATCATGGCCAACTCCGACAACGTCCTACGCGGCGGCTTGACCCCCAAACACATCGACGTGCACCAGCTGCTGCGCACGATCCGCTTCGAGCCGACAAAGCTGCGCAAGCTGGTGCCCGACAGCATGGCCAGCCAGCATGACTTCGAACCCGACGTCGAGGAGTTCGCCCTAAGCATGGCGCACTGCACCGGACACGAAAAACACCGGCACCGTCCGATCGGCCCAGAGTTCCTCCTGGTAACGGAGGGGGATTTCTCCATCGAGGGCCAGCACGAAGATCCGATTCGCCTGCGCTGCGGCCAATCCGTTTTCGTGCCAGGCCTTCACGGGGAGTATTCCTTCCTCGGCACGGGCACCATCTTCATTGCTCGCCTCGGCACCGGACAGGTCGCAGTCTCAGCCCGGGAAAACTGAGATCTACTCGGCGGTCCCACCCTGCCTACCTGTCTTCAAGCCTTCCACCAGCCAGGACCTGGTAGCAGGTTCTCAGGGCCTCAGGGAAGAGGGACGGCCAAGGCCCTACAACATGGGGCAAAGAGAGGCACTCACCTCAAGCCCCAAAGGGATGAGGGGACTCGCAATCAGGCCTACGATCTTGCTCATCGCCAGGAGCTTGTTACCCTCAGCGACCAAGCCCCTGTTTTCCCTTTCGCTAGGTATACGCATGCTTCGCACACTTTCCCTTGCTGCACTTGCGGTAATCTCGTCTTCCGTTTGCACGCAGACAATCTTTACCGTCCCCCAGGGCTTCAGTTCCAAGGAAGGCTCCTCCGGCATCCACTTACCCCTGCGTTACACCCCAGCACGCATCCAGTTTGGATACGACGCCAAGGCCACAGGCTGGAAGGGACCCAGAATCATCAAGGAACTCTGGGCACGCGCTGACTCTTCAAGGTACTTGACGACAGGATTTACGATCGACTGTGAAGTCCTGATCTCAAGTAACGGCTGCGACCCGGCGACCTGGAGCAACAACTTCGCCAAGAACCACGGCGGCGATAAAAGGGTTTTCATGAAGCGCGTTTCGATGAGCTTTAAACCCTTCACCGCCGCGCCCTCGCCCGCTCCGTTTTCCATCCGACTGAAGGGCGATTCGCCTTTCGTCGCCGTCAAGCCGACCTTGGTCATCGATTGGAAGACCTACTCCAAGACAAACGAAACCCACCCCAACTTCTACATCGATGCGCATCGCCTATCGGGAACGAGCAGCGGCCGCAGCGGCTATACCACTCCCATCGGCAAGCCCTGTAACCCAAACAACTTCTACTCCTACGCGATGGGGTACAATGAAGGGCAACGCTTCAAGCCCTTCTGCTACACTCGATACGTCGGGGATCACGTTCTGCACTGGATCGGCAGCAAAGAGATCAAGATGCCGATCGCTGGACAACCAGGCTGCACGCTTTACACCACTCCGATCGCCTTCCATCCCGTAATCGCCAAGACGACCAATACCTCATCCCTCCTCTTCTCCTGGGGCAGGGTTCCTAAGGGTATGAAAGGCGCCTCTGTCATCTGCCAATTCGCGGCAATCGACAAGACCTTCACGAGCATGCGTTGGTCGCGCGCGACGAAAGCCGTCTTCGGCGACTACAAGGTCACCTACCCTTACACCATCTCTCATCGCTACAACTACGGCTCAGGGACCAGAACCTTCGATCCGGATAAGGATAACGCCAATTCTGGCTCTGCCGGCCGGGCGGCCGTATTCCAGATCAAGTAACGCTGAAGCAGAGAGAGAAGCTCTCGACCGACGACGAAGCCCGGCCGGCGCTAAGCGCCGGCCGGGCTTCGTCGTTTACCAGGAACATACGTTATGATCCGGAAATCAAAAAAAGCAGCGCGTATAGAACCCCATGAGATATCACCCAGAGAGTTTTCAGGATCTCACCCTCAAGACATCTGAAGCAAACGCATGCTCTCCTGAAGATCCGGGGCCAAAGTGGCGGGGAATCACTATTACAGCACCAAGCAAGGTCACCATAAACAAGGCAAGCACGGAAGAACTGG
>PDSF01000017.1 GCA_002748355.1 Planctomycetota bacterium
GAAACGATCGGCGAAGCGCTTGTCGGGCCGCCGGATATCCCAGCGCATGGCCCCGCTCAACAGCAGGCTGATGAAGTAGTGCGCCTTGGAGCGGCTGCCGCCGGGGTGCCCGCTCTGGCGGTAATTCAGCATCAGATCGATCTGCTGGTCGATGACATCCTTCAGAATTTCCCAGCGGTCGAAATTGGCCTGGGCGGCCTCGAACAGGCGGGCGGAATCAGACAAGGGGGGCTCCTCTCGGGGGGCGGTATCGTTACCGGGGAAACGCGATGACACTACCCGGAAAAATGATAGATATGGCCGGTTGTTTCAACCCCTCTTTGCGGAAACTCCCTACTTTGAGGAAACCCGTCCGAGGGACTTTCGGGAGCCTGGTCCCCTAGATGGAAGTAGGCCAGAAGCTCTGTCAGGGTATGCGTCTGGGTCCGCAACATGTTGGTGGCCGAGGCGATTTCCTCCGCGTTGGCCGCGTTCACCCGCGTGACGGAATCCACGGCCGACAGACCGGTGCCGACTTCCTTGATGCCGGACGCCTGCTGCCGGCTGGCCGCGGTGATGCCGCGCACCAAGTCCGAAGCCTGCTCCACGCGGTTGCTGATATTCTCCAGGGCTTCCGCCGTTTCCCCGGAAATCCGCGTCCCTACCTGGACCTTTTCCAGGGAACCCTTGATCAGGCTGGCCGTCTCGCGCGCGGCCTTGGCGCTGCGTCCGGCCAGATTGCGCACCTCTTCGGCCACCACCGCGAAGCCCTTGCCGTGCTTGCCCGCGCGGGCGGCTTCGACGGCGGCGTTCAAGGCCAGCAGGTTGGTCTGGAAGGCGATATCGTCGATCACCTTGATGATCTTGGCGATTTCTTCGCTGCTGTGGCTGATGTCATCCATGGCTTCGGTCATCTGGGACATGAGCTTGACGCCATCCCGCCCCGCCGTGGTGGCCTCATCGGTCAGGCGATCCGCTTCCACCGCGGCATCCGCGTTCCGGTGCACCTGCGCCGTCAATTCCTCCAGACTGGCGGTGATTTTCTGCAGGGACGCGGTCTGCTCCACGGCACCACGGGACAAACTGGTGCTGGCACCGGATATCTTCGATGCGCTCTGCTCCACCTGATGCGCGCTACGGTTGACGCCACTGAGGATCTCGTTCAGCTTGGCATGCATCTTCCGAATGGCTTGCCCGAAGACATCATGGGAACTGGTCATCGCGATGGAAATGGCCAGATCACCAGCCGCGATGGCCGCGGCTTCATCGGCTTTCTTCTCCAACGTGTCGGCCATCTTGTCCAGGGAACGGGCCAGTTGTCCCGTCTCGTCCGAAGAGGTGCTGTTCAGCCGTTTGGTCAGATCACCATCGGCCACGGCGTCCGCCAGGTCGACCGCACTGAGCAGAGGCCTGGTCAGCCGACACGCCAGGAGCCAGGAAAAGAAGCCGATCAAAGGCAGCAGAATACCCACCACCAGAGCCAGCATGGCCACGAGCTGCTTCTTTTCCTCGTCGACCGTCGTCACCGCTTCGGCCAGGGTTTCCTCGATATCATCGATGTCGATTCCTCCGCAAACGACCCAATCCATTTCCGACAACAGCTCCGCGTACACCAGTTTTTCCGTCATTTGACCGGTCTGGGAATTCTTGGCGGTGTAGCGGACGAAGCCCCCGCCGGCGCGTCCGGTTGCGATCAGTTTCTTGTGGAACGCCCGGCCTTCGGTATCGGTTTGGCTGTAGTCCACGGGCGTGCCCGCCAAATCGTTCTGGGTACCGTAGAAGGCGTATTGCCAGCCGCCTTCACCATCGGGCTCGTAGGCGAAAAAGTATCCGTTCCCTTCGGCATAGCGCAATTCGGACCCCAGATTGCAGGCTTCGTAGTGGGGTGCGTAGGGCGCGTTGGCGGCGGCTGTGCGCAGGGCTCCCGTGGCCGATTTCACCTGATCGCGGATATAGATCTCTTTCTCACCCATCAGGCTGACCCGAAAAGAATCCTCGGTCCTGTCGAACGTTTTGTTGATGGTCGTGATGGCCATGACGGTCAACACGATGACAAACAGAGAGACGCCGCCAAGACTACCCAGGGTCATTTTCGTTCCAAATCTCATGATTCCTCCCATGACCAAGGAATGCGGTAGGTTTTTTCTCCGGGTATTTGATGTCGGCACGGTTACGCGCTTGTTTATTGTTAATTCATGGGGTTAAGTCAACGCCCGCCCCAGGTGGAAGACCTGCAGCACGGCCGCTGCCGCCCGGGCGTCCTCCACGGCGCGATGGGCCTTGAAACGGTCGCCGATCTCCATCTTGCGCAGGATGGATTCCAGATTCAGGCCGCTGGTGCGGTGGTTGTGGGTGGCCAGCCAGGCGGTGGCCACGGCGCGCAGATCGAAGGCGCCGCCGGCGATGTGGCTTTTGTAGTCCAGCTGATATTCGTCGCATTCCTTGCGCAGCAGCGGGATGTCGTAATAGGCTCCGAAGGCCGCGATGATGGCCTTGTTGCGCGGTCCGTACCACTGCAGAAAGCGCGGCCCCACCTGGGCGAAGGTGTCCTTGTCGGCCACCATTTCGGGGCTGATGTTCGTGATCTCGGTGATGAACGGCACGATGGGGAACCGCTCCGGCCGCACCAGTTCGCTGAAGGAATCGACCACCTCCAGACTACGGCGATCCAGGCGCACGGCACCGATCTCGATGATGCTGCTGCGCTCGATGGTGTTGTTGCCCTGGTCCTCTACCGGGCAGGTGGCTTCCAGGTCGATGACGACGATGTCGGTGGTGTAACGCATGGCCCTACCTGTCGAAATAACGTGCAAATTTTTCCGTTGGGTGTAATGTAACACCCCGACCGGATCTTTGTCACCCAAGCCCCGATGGGACGTTAACTTGCCGGCTCTTCTCGCCTTCAACACCTACGCCGCCTGGCTC
>PDSF01000058.1 GCA_002748355.1 Planctomycetota bacterium
GAGACGAAAAAACGCGGCCGTAACGGCCGCGTCCCTTTGGCGAAGGAGTCTCACTGAGACTGGCGCACGAGGTCTCATTTAGTGTGGCGCACGACAACCACCATTGATTTCGTAGCGGAGATAGAGATCCCAACTGGGGTTTTGCGGCGGAGACACCCGCCAGTTCACCGTATAGGTGCCTGGCTGAATGATCATCTCGTGATTGGGCTGGAGTTTACCCCAGCCGTAATAGCTGTGGTGATCAAACCAGTTGACGCCGTTTGTGATGGCGACCTCGCCGAAGGCCGACGCTGCTTCGGGCGTGTTCGGCCTGAACCAGCGAGTGCTATTTAGCCAAGCACCGGTCCAGGGGGCGTAGCCATTGTCGAGCGACTGGTATTTGAAGACCTTGCCCTCGGGGATCTTGCCGATTTTGAACCAGTCGAAGTAGTAGTTCAGCTTGACGAGGCGAGGGTCCGAATTGTAGACGCGGAAGAGGGCCGGGGCATTGTCGGTTTTCACCTCAAATACCACAGGCTCCATGTAGAACCATTCCCCCACCCACTTGTATGTGTTGGTCGTTTTGTCGAACTCGCCGATCTGAGTGAAGCGAATCGTCTTCTCGGTCACGCGCCCGTTCGAGACGACTTGGAGGTTAAGATCTCCTGCGCCCTTCTCGTCCTTGAACTTCATCACGCGGCAGGTCGCTACGTACCAACCTTTCTTCAGGCTGGAGATCACGCGGGTGGTGCCGAGCATCCTCACTGAGTCGAGGCGGTTGACCAGCTTGCCCTTGCTGCCGGGGGCCTTTGTGTTGGCCGTCCAGCCTGCGCTGGGGGTCAGAGTCCATTTTGTCATGGACTCCTGGTGAGCGATTTGGGCGTGGAGGGAGACCGTAAGGGCTGCACTCGCGGCAAGCAGATGTAGGGGAAGTTTGGAGACCATTGCTGTACCTTTGAGAGAGTAAGAGAAATGGACCAAGAACGAATCCTAGCTGTCTGTTGAGAGGCAGACAACTCGGTTTCTTTGTGGTGTATGGTCCGTAGTATAGCGTTCATGGCAGCAGGGGGGGCAATGGAGATAAGTCTAGACTCTTTGTTCTGAGCCGGTGTCGTTTCTCAATTGGTCGGTTATGTGGGCAGGGCTTGAGAGGGCGTTATCGGCGCCGGGGTCGTTGTTGTTATCTCCCGGGGACTAGGTCGTTCTCGATGTGGCGCATCGTTAACATCTCTGACAGGATCCTTCGGACCTGCTTCAGAGTCGACGTTCTCGGCTGCCCGAGAACGTTTTCTTTTTCCGGGAATGGTTAGGCGATCGACGTCAGGGCTAGATGGCGATGTGGGCCCGGATAACTCCGGACCTCGAAGTGGTTTTTTCGGACACCTTCGTCCGTGCACGTTCGTTGCTCCGAGCTTCGCTTGATCCTTGCGCTTGAAACCAGACACGAAGGAATCGACGAAGTCTCCAAGTCCGTCGATCTGTAAGGTGTTCGTTTCGGGTGAAGTCATCGTGCCTTTCGTTACCAAGCCTGACGGCACGGATACCGTTTCGATCCCCCTTCCAAACTCGAAGCAGCTGGTCGGGTTCGTGGCCTTCCAGGAGTTCTTCGTTGGTGATCTGGGGAACAGCGTCGGCCTGATACGTTCGAATGCGGGGTGCATAAAGATTGGGCAGTTTTGAGCCCGAACTCTGCAGCAGGCTGTTGGCAAAGGCCGGTGGTGGCAATGCTCTGTTTGCGGCAGCCATTCCCCCCTCTGGCGCCATAAGGGCTCGACGAATCCGTAGAGTCATCTGCTTTTTCTGATGCCAAAGGGGGGGCGGATCCGGCACCCTGTCAGTCGCGGGCCTTTTCCCAACAACCTGCTAGCCGCAAGGCTGGATCTCGGGCAGTAGCTCGCTGATGTATGGCTAGCCCCTTTGATACGATTTTCGCGCTTGCTACGCCGCGGGCTCCGGCTGCGCGGGCGGTTTTGCGCGTTAGCGGTGCCCAGGCCTTTGCCTTTTGCCGGAGCTTGGGCGACTTTGCCTTGGCTCGCGAGCGAGGCCTTGAGTGGGGGGAGCTGGTGCTCGATCCGGCCCAGCCCGAGGTCCGTGCTTCCGTGCTGTTTCTCCGCTTTCCCGGTCCGGCTTCCTACACCGGCGAAGATGTCGTCGAGCTGCACCTCTTATCCGCACCGATGCTCCTGGCCTTGCTCGAGGAGCGGCTGGTTGCGGCGGGAGCGCGTCATGCTTGGCCCGGGGAGTTTACGCGCCGTGCTTTTCAGAATGGCAAACTCGATCTCTTGGGCGCCGAAGCCGTTCGCCTGCGAATTGCGGCGCGCAGTGACGAGGAGCTTCGCGCTAGCCAAGCCCTCGGAACCGGTCGCGGCCAAGATGAGATGCTTGAGCAAAGAGTCGTTGATCTCTTGGCCTTGCTTGAGAGTGCTTTGGATTTCGAAGAACTGGACTCGGCTGCTTTGTCGCGAGCCGAGTGGGAGCCCGAGCTAGAGGCGCTTGCCGCAGATTTTGCGCGGCGCTCGCAGGAATACGGGGCCCTTGCTGCTCGTTTTGCTAGGCCCCGTTATCTCCTGCTCGGGGCGCCGAATGCTGGGAAAACCAGCCTTTGGAATGCCCTCTGTTCGAAGGCGACTGCCGGCATCGTGGCGGATCAAGCCGGGACGACCCGCGATGTGCGTTGGGGTGAATGTGAGGGGGCAGAGCTTGGGGATGCGCCAGGGCGCTTTGAGTTCCGCGGTTTGGTCGAGGCCGAAGAGAATGCTCTTATCGAGCGCGAGCTCGCGCTCTGTGACGGTTACCTGTTCGTCGCTTCGCCGGATGCTCCCGATGCTCCTGAGGAGCTTCCTGAGCCTCTCCTGGTGATCGAGAGTAAATGCGACCAAGCAGGCGGCGGGCGCCAGGACACTGCCGGAGAGCGGTTGCGGGTCTCGGCGCAGAGTGGCGAGGGGCTGGATGCCCTTCGGGACAGGCTCCGTCGGCTTGGGCGCTCTGCTGTGATCACTCTCCCGCAGGCCAGTTCCTGGGCGGGGTCTGGGCGGGCATTAGGGCGAGCACTTGGCGCATTGCGCGAAGGATGGGGCGAGGAGTGTGTTGCGACCGAAGTTCGCGAGGCGGTGGCCCAGCTTCCGGGGGTCGATCCCGGGGCTTTACCTGAGCGGCTTCTCGACCGGGTTTTTGCTCGCCATTGCCTCGGTAAATAAGCCCGAGTTTGGCGGCGCCAGTTTGCTGGCCCGGCTGCTGCATTGCTAGGGGGGGGGTATCGCTGTGTGCGTTGTGTTCTATCCTCCGTTTTCTCTCCAGGGGGTTTTGCCGAGCAGAGCGCTTCCAACGCAGCCGACCTTGCCCTCGATCTCTCTCGTTATTGGCCCCAGCGAACTCACGCGAATGAACCTCTCGACCACCCTTCGTGAAGTTACTCGTCCGATGAGTCGGGCGTGTGAAGACACTCCTTTCCATCAGGCAATTAGAGATGGGGTGATTAGTCGCTCTCTCTACAGCCGACTTCTCTGGGAGCTTCGCGCCCTGCATGTGGCTTTGGAGGCCAGCCTTGAGAAGCACCCCGAACTAGCTGACCTCTTCGACATGGTTCGCCATGGGCGCTTGGCCTTTCTCGACCAGGACCTTGCTGTCCTCTGCCCTCGTCGGCCCTTTTCGACGGTGCCGATCACAAGGGTGATGACCCGGCGCTTCGCCAAGTGGTCGCGTGAGACTCCGCATCGCTTGCTGGGTGCGCTGTACGTCTTTGAGGAGGCGCGGAGCAAATCGCTTCGCCAGGTACATGCACTCGGACGAGCGCTGGGTGTGCCCTGCACCCTTGGCCAAGGGCTGGACTACCATCTGCAGGGGCGGGAGCGCGCCCAGGTCGACTGGAAGCACTTCCGACGCGAGCTCGATCGCGCCCAGCTCGATTCCCAGAGCTCTCGCTATGTGGTGGAGGGGGCTCAGGAGACGCTGACAGGGCTCTGTCAGCTCTACCAAGGTCTCGGTGGTGGCTGGCAGTGGAGTTCACGCCGACTGCACGAGGATGAGGCCAGCTGATCCTTCGTGTGCGGTCAAGAGGGGCGGGGCGGGCGCTGGTCGAGCCGCGAATCAGGCGCTGGGCAGGGGGCTGGCCCCCAGGCTGGGGCGAAGCCTGTCCCTGGTGCTTGTCTGCCCCCCCTGGCTGTGGCAGACTTCCGCCCGTCCGCGGGGGCGTTCTACATGGGTAGGGCGTTCGCCATGGATGCCGGCGGGCGGCCGGTGTACCAGGCTTTCACGGGCTCAACTCGGGTCTCGTGGGAGCGGAGGGTGTGTTTCTCCTTTCCGTGCGACCGTTCTAGGTGGCGGAGAGCAGCGGGCACCGGTGCTGCGGTTCGGGATCTCCTCGAACTTAGGAGGCGCGAGATGCGCTGTCCCTACTGCAAGGCGGATAACGACCGAGTCGTAGACTCACGGGCTTCGGCGGATGGTTTTACGATTCGTCGGCGCCGCCTCTGCAATTCGTGTGACCGCCGCTTTACTACCTACGAAAAAGTCGAACAGGCACAGATGCGGGTCGTCAAGAAGGACGGCACGCGGGTGCCCTTTGATCGCAGCAAGATCCTGTCGGGGATCTTTCGCGCTTGCGAAAAGCGCCCGGTCTCCAAGCAGGAGATCGAGGACTGTGTGGATCGGATCGAGCGCCAATGTGCCGACGCTTTCGACAAGGAAGTGCCCAGTAGCATGATTGGCAATCTCGTGATGCACGAGCTGCGGGAGCTGGACCAGGTCGCCTACGTGCGCTTTGCTTCGGTCTATCGCGAGTTCAAAGACGTTGGGCAGTTCCTCGACGAGTTGCGGCCCATGCTGGAACGCAAGTCGGGGGATAACTCGTGATCGCGCCCAGGGGAGGGGCACGATGAAACTCAAGCAACTGACGCTGCAGGGCTTTAAGTCCTTCGCCGACAAAACGGAGCTCAGCTTCGACGAAGGCCTGACCGGAATCATCGGGCCTAACGGCTGCGGTAAGTCCAATGTCGTCGACGCGGTCAAGTGGGTGCTCGGCGACCAGAGGCCGACCAGCCTTCGCGGCAAGGAGATGACCGATGTCATCTTCGGTGGTGCGCAGGGTCGGGCGCCGATGGGGTGTTCCGAGGTGCTGTTGACGCTCGAGCGCGATCCGCACCCGGACGAGCTTGAGATGGGGCATAAGCAGGTCGAGACCGTCATCGGTCGCCGCCTCTTCCGCTCAGGAGAGAGCGAATACCTCCTCAATGGCCAAGTCGTTCGCCTGAAAGACGTCAAGGAAGCCTTGCTGGACACCGGGCTCGGTGTTGGCGGCTATTCCGTGATGGAGCAGGGCAAGATCGATGCGGTGTTGTCCGCAAACCCTGAGGATCGGCGCAATATCTTCGACGAGGCGGCGGGGATCAGCCGCTACAAGCTTCGGCGCAAGGAAGCCCTGCGCAAGCTCGACCGCACCGAGGCCAATCTGGCGCGCATCAGCGACGTGCGCCAAGAGAAGGCGAGCCGGGTGCGTTCGCTCAAGATCCAGGCGACCAAGGCCCGCAACTATCACGAGGCCGAATCACGCCTGCGTGCATTGCGCGTCGGTGTTGCCTGCCTCGATTCGATGGAATACCGGGAGCTGCTCGACAGTGTCGACACGCGCCTGGAGCAGGCCGAACAGCGGGTTCGCCAGGCCGAAGAGCGCCGGAACGAGGCGCGGCAGCAAAAGGACGAACGTGAGTCCCAGGGGCGCGAGCTCGTCGACCGTCGCAACCATCTCCGGGAGCTATTGGCCGAGCTCCGTGGCGATGAGCGCAGCCGGCGAGAGTCGCTCGAGCGGGCGGAATCACGAAACACCCAGCTCCAGCAGCTGCGGCAGCGGTCAGGCGACGATCACGAGCGCGTGCGCTTGGATATCGAGGCAGATCGCGAGGCGCTTGAGGATCTCGTTGTCGAAGGGCAGGAGATCGAGGCGCGGCTCGAGCACCTCGAGGAAGAGCTGCCACAGGTCGATGAGGCCGCTCGCGAGGCCCGCAGGGAGCTCAAGGTCGCTCGTAATGGCCTGGAGGAAGCACGCGAGGCGGTGCTGGCGACGATTCACGAGCGCACCCGTGCCCGTAATGCCGTGCAGTCCGAGGAGCATGAGATCCAGAGCCTGGCTGGGCGCCGGGCGCGACTCGATCGCGAGCAGAAAGAGCTTGGCAGCAAGCTCGAGGCGATTCGTACGGAGCGACGGCGGGAGCGGCTGATTCTCTGGGACCTGGAGGAGCGCCGCCAGCGCATCGAGGACCTGCAGGCAAGGCTCGACACGCGGATCGCTAGCCATCGCAGCGAAAAGCAGATGGTCGCGGGCCAGCTCGAAGAGCTGCGGCATGAGCGCTCGTCACTGCGTTCGCAGCAGCGCGTGCTCCAGGAGCTTGAGGCTAGCCACCAGGGCCTCGATGAAGCCGCGCGTGACCTCCTCGAAGAGGGCCATGGCGTGATCGGCTCCCTGGTCGAGAAGCTTGAGTGCCCGGCGCCGCTCGGCGCAGCGCTCGAAGCCGTGCTCGGCACTCGGGTCCAGGCTTTGCTTCTCGAGGATCAAGGCACCGTGACCCGTGCGCTTGAGCAGCTCGGTAGCCAGGAGGGCAAGGGCCGCTTGGTCTTGCTGGACGGGTCCAAGGGTGCTGGCGCAGTCGCGCACAAGGCCCGTGCCTTCGAAGAGGATGCTCTTGGGGCAGAGGGTGAGCCTCTCCTCGACTTCGTTGGCATCGAGGCCGACATCGCTCAGTTCGTGGTGCCTTTGCTCCGTGGGGTGCACTTGGTGCCAAACCTCGAGGCTGGGCAGGCCCTGGTCGCGGGCAGCGAAGACATCGTTGCCGTCACGCTGCGAGGCGAGGTTCTCGATGAGGCATGGGCCATGGCTGGGCGAGTGGAGGCTTCTGCCGGCCTGCTGCAGCGCCGCGCCCGCCTGGCGGAGCTCGAAGTCGATCTCGAAAGCATCGAGACTCGTTTGGGTGAACTCGGGATCGAAGAGCAGGGTTGGGAGAGCCGCCTCTGTCGCGATGAGCTGCAGCGCCGGCGACTTGAGCGCTTTTCCCAATCGCTCCTCCATCGCGAGACGGCCATGCAGCAGTCGATGCGGGTGCGGATCGCACGTGAGGAGGAGCTGGTCGAAGAGCAGGAGATGGCGGCGAGCGAACGCAGCGAACTGCGCCGTGAGCGAAGCGCCGCCTTGGCTCGATTGGGCACACCGCTGATGAACAGTTGGCTGCTCGAGCGGCGCCTGGAGCGCAGTGAGGAGGCGCAGCGGGAGTTCCAGAGCAAGGCTCGCAGCTACGAGGCGCGGGTGCAGGAGACGCAGAGCGCGCTCAGTGAACTGCAGACCAGCAAGGCTGGGCTCCAGGCCGAGCAGTCGGGGAATTCCGAACGGCGTTCGATCTTGCAGCGCAAGCTCGAAGACGAGCAGACGCGGTTGGGTGAGCTTGAGCAGCTACTCAGCAACACGGCCGAGGAGATTGAGAAGCTGCTTCTCTCGACCGCCGAGTGGCAGGTGGAGCTGGAGGAAGTCACCGGGCGACTGGCCTCCACGCAGGAGGTCGCGGATCAGTTCGATGGTGAGTTGGCCGAGCTGGAGCACAAGGTCGAGGCCATTCGGCGGCTTGTCGGCGAAGCCGAGACCGAACTCGAGGCGGCGCGTGATGCGCGTGGCCAGCTGGTGCTCGACCAGCGCGAGGCGGGTTTCAAGCTCAAGTCCCTGGATGATGAGATTCGGTCTGCCTATGGCGTCGAGCTCGCGCGTTTGCGCGGTGACGTGCGGGGGAGGGGGCTTTGGCTACCCGGCGACTTCATCGGCCCTGAACTGCCGATGGAAGGTGAGCTGCGTGATCGCGTCGTCGCTGAGTCGCTCGAAGGCCCGCTTATGCCGCCTGATTACTATGCGGTGGAGGATGCTCTTCCTCGCTTATGGTTGGAGGACGACTTCGATCGCCATGCTGTCGAGCAGGAGATCGGGGTGCTGCGCAACAAGATGCAGCGCATGGGCGCCGTCAATCTCGCGGCCGAGGGGGAACTTGCGGCTGCCGAAGAAGAGTTCGAGACGCTCGAAAAGGACTGCCGTGACCTGGAGGATGCGCGCAAGCAGTTGGTAGATACGCTGCGCAAGATCAACCTGGAGTCGCGTGCCCTGTTCGAAGAGACCTTCCATCGGGCACGGGCCAACTTCCAGGACATCTTCCGCATGCTCTTCCAGGGTGGTAAGGCGGACATCAAGCTGGTGGAGTCGGAGGATCCGCTCGAGGCCGGAATCGACATCTACGCCAAACCACCAGGCAAGGAGCTACAGTCGATTCGTCTGCTCTCTGGTGGTGAGCGCAGCATGACCGCGCTGGCGATTCTCTTTGCGGTCTTCAAGGTCAAGCCCTCGCCCTTCTGCATTCTGGACGAGGTCGATGCCGCGCTCGACGAGACCAATGTCGAGCGCTTCCTGCGCGTGCTCAATCAGTTCGTCAGGGACACGCAGTTCCTGGTCGTGACCCACCACAAGCGGACCATGGCGGACTGTCAGGTGCTCTACGGCATTACCATGCCGCGGCGCGGCATCTCTTCGCGCATGTCGGTCAGCCTGCGCGATGTGGAGAGCGGGACGGTTGACGATCTGCTCGACGGTAAGGCGGCGAAGGAAGCCGGCACAGATACTGGGAGGGGTGGGGCTGGGCCTGCTGTCGATGCCGCGCGCAAGCAGCGCATCGCTGGCGAGGAGCAGGTGGGCTTCGAGATGGGGAACTGAGGGGCGCGCGCGCCTCTTGTGCATCAGCTCCCTCTCTAGCCTCCTCTCTTTGGGACCGAGCTGTGAGCTTTTAACAGCCTGCTAAGGCACCAAGAACGGGGAGCGGATTCTTCGTTCCTGCGCGCCCAGGCGATACCCCCAGTGCAGGGTGACCCGGTAGATGTGCTGGAGCTTGAGCGGTCCTTGCACCGGGAACATCAGCACCAAGAGCTTGGTTTCCCCAGGCTGTAGCGCGCTTGCTGCCGGCTGGTATTCCTCCTCCTCTTCGTTCCAATACAGCACGTTGGAGGGGCGATAGCGCAGGTCTCGGTCATCTACCAGCTCGATACGGCTCCAGTCGAAGAGGAGAGCTTGCTCTCCTCGATTCTCGATATGCAGAGTTGCCTGGAAGCCCCTCTGCGGCAGCTCCCTCGTCTCGTTGCTCCTTTCCTCTACGAAGGCGCATTCCAGCTCGCAGCGCACTCCCGGGGCGTGCACCTCCTGTATGAGGCCATCGCTTCGGCCTTCGAGGAAGCTCCCTCGCGGGTGGAGCAGCACCTTCCCTTCGAACAGGCTGCAGGAAGAACTCAGGGCTAGGCCGAGGAGGAGGACACGGGATAAGGTCGCGCGCATCTCGGCATGCTAGCAGGCGGAGCGAGCAAGGCTGGGCCTCGCCCTCGTCGTTTTCTCGCCCTCGGCTTCGCGGTCAAGCCAGTCGGGGCTCCCGCGAGCAGGGTGGCGGGTGTGGACCTGAGGGCGAGCCGCCCCAGGGCTTTGATGTAGCTAGGCGCGGATCGCTGAGCCGCTAGTTCTCGGCTCCGTGCTTGCGATCCGGAGGCCGAGGGGGGAGATTTACCCTTTTCCTCTCCTCTGACTGTCTCAAACGAGCGCTGCAATGAGCCGTCCGACCCTGATCGAGCACATCCTCCGCACCCAGCAGCACCATCCCAACGCGACCGGCAAGCTCTCGCGCATCCTCGCGCGGTTGAGCCTCGCGGGGCGGATGATGGCGAACCGCATCCTCAACGCCGGCTTTCTCGGTGAGCATGGTGCCGCCGGCATGGTCAACGTGCAGGGGGAGGATCAGCAGAAGCTCGATGTGCTAGCGAATGACATCTTCACTCGCGTCTTCGACACCTTGAGTTCGGTCGTTGCCGTAGGCTCCGAGGAGATGGATGAAATCTTCGAGTTCCCGCACCACCGGGACAGCGGCGAGTACGTCGTGCTCTTCGACCCGCTGGACGGTTCGGGCAACATCGATGTCAACGGCGGCATCGGCTCGATCTTCTCGGTGCTTCATCGCAAGAGCGCCAAGGGCGAGCCGGCCAACCTTGAGGACTTTTTGCAGCCGGGAAGGGACCTCGTTGCCGGAGGCTACATCCTCTACGGGCCGGTGACCCAGTTCGTTTACACCGCGGGTATGCAGGGCACCGTCAATTGCTTCACCCTCGATCGCATGGTGGGCGAGTTCTTCCTTACCCATGAGGATCTGATGATCCCGAGTGGCACGGGCACCTACGCGGTCAACGAGTCCAATCAATCGAAGTGGGACGAGAAGACCAGGGCACTCGTTGCGAGTTATCGCTGCGGTGAGGATCCGGTCGGCAAGCGCGGAGCGCGTTATTCCGGCGCCCTGGTCAGTGACTTCCACCGCATCCTGCTAAAGGGCGGGATTTTCATGTATCCCGGCCTCCTGGACCGCCCCCGCGGCAAGCTGCGTTATCTCTACGAAGTCGGCCCCCTCGCCCTCGTCGCTGAGCGTGCCGGCGGAATGAGCACGGACGGCAAGACTCGCTCCCTCGACCTCAAACCCACCGAGCTGCACGAGCGTTGCCCGCTCTTTATCGGCAGCAAAGAAGATGTCGAATACGCGATGTCGCAGTTGGCGTGATATCCTAAGCGGCATTTGGAACATGGCTTCCAAATGCCGGGGCTCTCCCCTTGGAGCCCGCAAGCGCAAGTGGCGGAATTGGCATACGCGGCGGACTTAAAATCCGCTTCCCGTTAGGGATTCCGGGTTCGAATCCCGGCTTGCGCATTCACTTTTCTCCGAGGGGACTCGGGGCCTTTATCGGCGAGGGGTATCGGGGATCAGCTTTCGGACAAGCGCCAGGTCTATCTCTGGGCAGATGGCGTGCATTTGGGCGTTCGGCTCGATGACGACCGGCAGTGCATCCTCGTCCTTATGGGCGCCTTACATGGGGGGCGAGTTCCTCCGTTATTGCGTAACAGGTCCTTGAGCATCGCCTTCCTTGCCAGTCAGGTCTTCGAGCCTCTCGTACTGCGCCAGCAGCTGGTCGATCAGCCCATCGGGAAATCAGGACTTGTTCTGCTTCTTCGGGGTCGGAGGATCCCAGCTGCCGGGCATCGTTCCCACCGCAGATCTGTCAGTCCCCGACAAACGGATCCGCACTCCCTGCACGGGGCACATTTCCTCTCCCAGGAACCCGAGGCTCAGGGGGGCAGCGGCTCTTATCCGGGGAGGCATGGTCTGAATGGCGTAGTTGACGGCCCCGATCAGGCGAACTCATAGCTAGAGGGGGGGGCTGGTGGATTGCTCGAATTCCGATATCTTCGCCGACTCTCACCTCATCGAGGGGGATGGGCCCATCGGGCCCATGCTGGCTTTGTTTGGGGCACCGAACTCCGATCCTCAGGCCCGCCGCTTTGACGCAAACCCTTTGTTGATAACCTCTCGGTGGGGTGAAGGAAGGTTACTCCCCTCTCTCTCGACAATACGTAGAGGTCGCATGAGACTCCATATCCCCCCCCCCCGCATAGGCGGGGTACTTTCCCTGCTGTTCGTGTTCGCGGTGACCGTCATCGTCAGCCAAGACGCTTCCGCTGCGCCGATCCAGACCACCAGTTCCTCGCCACTCTTCGTCTACGTGGACCCCATCTACGGCGACGACAACCAGGCGGTGGCCCAGAACCCGGTCAACCCCGCGGTGAACCCGATTCAGACGAGCCCTCCCTACCCGCACCCGCATCGAGGGCCGCTCTTTGCGCAGCACACTGACCCGACCCAGGTCTCCGGGTACCTGCAGCACGCCCCCTACTCCTTCAAGACCGTCGGGGCAGCGCTGTCGTATATCCAGCAGTTCTACCCCAACGGTACCCTCTACTCGAACCCCACGACTAGCGTCCAGCTGAGCGCGATCGTGATTCACTGCTTGCCGGGGCTGTATGGGCCCAAGAATCCGAAGGGCGCAGTCGATCCGGCGTCGGGCCTGCCTTGGAATGGCGAGAGCTTTCCCCTCGATATCCCTGATCACGTCTCGATCCAGGGGACTTCCGCCCTGGATACGATCTTTGATGCCCGAGGCCAAGCGCAGCACATCTTCCGGATGCTGCCTCATCCGGCGAAGGTGGGAGTGGGCCAAAGCGCCGGATCGCACGTCCTTTCGTTCATCGACGGGATTACGATTCGCAATGCGCATGGTGAAAGCGCGCCTCAGGGGGCTGGTATTTTCGTGAGTTGTTGGAACAGCTCCAAGAGAAAATGGGTCAACATGCGGCCCAAGATTAGCAACTGCTTCTTTACCGGTAACTTCGTGGGGATAGCGGTGCATGCGGGCTACGATGATGATTCCAATACTGGCCCCTCTGGCCCGGTAATCTTCAACAACACCTTTGCTTGGAACGGAGTCGGTATCTGGAACGGGGAGCTCGGTCTGCCGGTGAACAAGCAGAGCTACGGCTGGGCCAAGCTCTGCGTTTTCAATAACCTCTTCGATGCGACGCCCTATGCCGTCCAGCCGACGACGGGTGGGAGTGCTTTTGAGGGGGTGCACGGAGACGACCTACTTGCGGCGCAGGCGACGACGCCGATGAGCTACCAGTGTTTCAATGCGTGGGAATACTACGCTCAGTCGCCGACCGGTTGGGGCAGGGCAAACCTAGGTGTTGTTGTTGCGGCCGGCTTCCCTGCGACGGGCTTGCGGTCGGGCGTCACTCAAGGGCCACTGACTCCGGCACATGGGATGACGAACATCTCCAGCATAACGGGCGCAGGCCTTACGCCGAGGCCTCGAGGCATCCTTTACATCTCCGAGTTGCTCGAAGCTCGCGTCCAGCAGTCTGTTTCCCCGCACGACTTCCGCTTGTCTCCCATGGTGGGCACGGATCGCTCGGGCGTGTCAATGATGAACCCTGTGGTCGATCGCGGAACCTTCGCCATCCCAAACGGGTTATTCCAAAACGGCATTAGTACCGGGGATCTCGGACTTCCTGCGAGTCTTGCTGGCACGGCGGCGAGCTACTTGGGTAGTGACCTCGATGCTGAGGGCTTTGGTAACCCGCGCAGTGCGCAGCACAATGCTTACACCCTGCAGCAGCCGTCAAAGCCCGATCTGGGGGCCGACGAGCTCGACAACCTGATTATGGCGGGCTTTATCCCCTCGACGAGAATCTTTAGTCGCTGCGTGCCTGGCATGCCCACGCCAAAACCGAACTATACAAGCGTCCTCTTCGTCAATATGCCGAATGGGAGCTACCTCAGGCCGATCTATAACTACTCGTTTAGTGAGGGGCAGCAGACGAATCCGCATTCGCAGTTGGACCTGAACTGGTTTGTTCAAGCTGCGAACAACCCGATGGCTGGGGCGCCCAACAACTACACCAATGGGACGGGGCTCGATCGCCTTCTGCGGACCATTCCGCCTCTCCAGGGTGAAACGCGACCGGAGTTCATGCGGAACCTCCGCTGCGATTTCAGTCCGCACCCCCTCTTCGACCCGCATCCACTCTGGCCGGAGGCGATACGGAATCGTCTGAGTTCTAGCAATCCGCTAGATCAGTATGCCTGCAACCCCTGGGTTCGAGACGCGAGGCGATTATTGCCTAACAACATGTTGAACCCGACTCTCGACAACGAGTACTTGTACTTCGTGCCCGGCCAGACGCCCCCCAACGTCGCCGGTCATCTGAATCCTCCGGGCACCTATTTCAACGATCCGACAGTGTGGGGGAACTCGCTGTTGTGGGCCGACTGGCCGACTGCGCTATTTGGCCCCTGGGGTGGAGGGGGAAATCCAAACTTCACCACCGACTCCTGGGGCGTCGGAGACATCGACGGGGTGGATACCGTCCCCGAAAGACCTTTCTGGAATGGTGTGCGTTACAACAACCAGGTCTACTTTGGCCCCCACGGCAACCCTGCCGTGCCCCAGATGAGCAATCTCCAGACCTTCCTGGGCGTCAATGGGCCCGGCTGTGGGGCTGCGTCAGGGAAATCGTCGCCCACTCCGCTTAGCCGCGCGGCGAAGCTGAAGTACGTCGCGCCGAAAGTGAAGCTGAAGATGTCCGACCTCAGTGAACTCGTGAAGGGCAAGCCGTGGTGGCAGAAGCGCAAGTAGCGATCCGCTCACCCTGGAAGGTGTGCGCGGTGAGCAGCACCGCGTGCACCCAAGGGCCTTTTTAACACCCTTACTGTTGGAGATATCATGCGCCAGGTCTTGTTTGCTGTCTTATTGCTCTGTGCCGGTCTTTCTGCCCAGTCGACGCCACTCTTTAAGCGCCTTAGCCGTTTTCAGGTGAACGCAAGCTCCGGGATATTGGGTCCTGCAGATATTAATGGCGATGGCCATTTGGATGGCGTGAGGTCTTACGGGTCAGGCGGAGTTCTGACCACGAGTCCTGCGTTTCGTATCTTGTTGGGAGGTGGGCAAGGAGGTCTACGCTATGCGCCCGCCAGCTGGAGCCCTCTCTTTGACAATTTGACCTTTCAGGTTGGCCCATTCAACTACTTTAAGCCTGCCAAGCAGCTGGTCGACATGGATCGGGATGGTGATATTGATATCGTCTTCCCGAGGTATATCATCCGCCCGGGGCTGCTGAAAGAGCATGCGAGCGGCCTGTTCTTGAATGACGGCACGGGGCGATTTGTGCAGCGGCACAACGTGTTTCCTGCGCACATCGAAAACCATATCCAGGCCATCGTCTTTGATGCCAATGGCGATAAGTGGCCCGATGTGATCTTTAGGGCGATACAAACCACTGACGGGCGCAACCGAATGTACTTCAGCACAAGGGCGGCCACTGCCTTTGTCGATGCCACGGCGAATCTTCCTGCTCATCGGGTGAGCGATGTTCTTGATTTTTTACCCGTCGATGTGGATGCGGATGGTGATTTTGATTTGGTGGTGGCCCAACGCCGTGCGACTTTTTCCCCTAACTACAATCTGCTGTGGATTAATGACGGGAAGGGGAGGTTCACGCCGACGAAAAAGGCTTGGCCGCAGGTGGCGGACACCACGACTCATGCGGAAGCCGGCGATATCGACGGCGATGGCGATACGGACATCGTTTTCACCAGCGGCTGGCAGGGAGGGGCGATGAACGCCTTTCAGCATCGCATTTACCTGAATGATGGCAAGGGGGGCTTCAGCCTTGGGAAATTCCCAGTCTCGACCAGTGCTCTTGATAAGGGGAACGGACCTTTTTTTTTGGAGGACTTCGATCAGGATGGGGACCTTGATATTCTCCTTGATCATAACAAAACACCAATCACTAGAGTGGCGCGGCCTACCCTCTTCCTAAACGATGGTAAGGGGCGATTTATAGACGCGACGGCTAGTCATTGGACCGTTCTGCCAGGGGCCCGCGTTCGCGTCGGCGATGTCGACGGCGACGGTGATCCGGACATCTGGTCGACACAGTTGATTTTGCCCAGGCTCTACGAATACATATGGGTTAACCTCTCGCGTCAGTTGCACGTGCCCAGGGTGCCGATACTTGGGCAGGTTTGCGATATCGAGATCTATGCGAGCAAGGGCTCGGGGACCAACAAGCACGTGCTCAAGGTGCCCATCCCGGCCAATCCCGCCCTCCGCGGAATGACCCTCGTATGGCAGGCCTGGATCGTCGATCCCGCCCGTCCCGCTCGCGCCCACTTCACCGGAAAGTTCGCCGACAAGATCCTATGAGGATCTGATGCCGCCACTGCGCCCAAGCCCAAGCCCGATACCCATGGCCAGGGCGCAGGCGCAGCTGAGCCCATTGGCAGCGTTGCGCTGGGGTGCGAGGATGCAACGCGGCGAGCCGCAAGCCGTGGTGGCAGAAGCGCAAGTAGCGTTCGCTGACCTTGGAAGGTGTGCGCGGTGAACAGCACCGCGTGCACCCAAGGGCCTTTTTCGCACCCTTACTGTTGGAGATATCATGCGCCAGGTCTTGTTTTCTGTCTTATTGCTCTGTGCCGGTCTTTCTGCTCAGTCGACGCCACTCTTTAAGCGCCTCAGCCGTTTTCAGGTGAACGCAAGCTCCGGGATATTAGGCCCTAAAGACATTAATGGAGACGGCCATTTGGATACTGTGTGGACTTATGGAGCAGGCGGAGTTTTGCCCACGAGTCCTGCGTTTCGTATCTTGCTGGGAGATGGGCAAGGAGGTGTGCGCTATGCGCCCACTAGCTGGACCCCTCTCTTTGATAATTTGACGTTTCAGCCTAGTCCGGGTAACTTCAAGCGCGGCGAGCAGCTGGTCGACATGGATCGGGATGGTGATATTGATATCGTCTTCCCGAGAGGTTGGATCCGTCCAGGCCTGAAAGAGCATGCGAGCGGCCTCTTCTTGAATGACGGCACGGGGCGATTTGTACAGCGACACAACGTGTTTCCTGCGCACATCGAGAATCATGTCCAGGCCATCGTCTTTGATGCGAATGGTGATAAGTGGCCCGATGTGATTTTTAGAGCGCTAGATCATCATAATATCAATGTTGGTCGTACCCGAATGTACTTCAGTACAAGGGCTGCCACTGTTTTTGTTGATGCTACCGCGAATCTTCCTGTTCCTCAGGCTAAAGCTGTTTCTGATTTTTTGCCGGTCGACGTAGATCAGGACGGTGACCTTGACCTAGTCGTGGCTCGGGGATACTGGGCTGGCGCCTTTTGTACCAATTACCTGTGGATCAATGACGGGAAGGGCCGGTTCAAGCCGACGCAAAGAGCTTGGCCGCAGGTGGCAGATAGTACGAATCATGTGGAATCCGGAGATATCGACGGTGATGGTGATGAGGATCTCGTGTTCTCGAGCGGTTGGGTGCCGGGGACTCCAAGGAACGCTTTTACGCACCGCATTTATTTGAATGATGGTAAGGGGGGCTTTAGTCTTGGTAAGTTCCCGGTGTCGACTAGTACTCCCGATAAGGGGAATGGCCCCTTTTATTTGGAGGACTTCGATCAGGATGGAGACCTGGATATCCTTCTTGATCGACACCATGAGTTTATATTTCCAACGCGAGTGGCGCGGCCTACCCTCTTCCTAAACGATGGTAAGGGGCGATTTATAGACGCGACGGCTAGTCATTGGACCGGTCTGCCAGGGGCCAGAGTTCGCGTCGGCGATGTCGACGGCGACGGTGATCCGGACATCTGGTCGACACAGTTGATTTTGCCCAGGCTCTACAATTACATATGGGTTAACCTCTCGCGTCAGTTGCACGTGCCCAGGGTGCCGATACTTGGGCAGGTTTGCGATATCGAGATCTATGCGAGCAAGGGCTCGGGG
>PDSF01000045.1 GCA_002748355.1 Planctomycetota bacterium
CCCTCGCTTGCCTGCCTCCGTCCGATCCGAACCGCCGCGACGGAGCAGAAGCGGCTCGGATCAGACGGAGGCTCATCTATCGCTTATTCCAGGGCTAGCGCCACCGCCCAGGCCCTTCGCTCGAACTCTGGCAGCAAGACCTAGATTTCATCCTCGAGAAAGCTGCCGATGCTGAATGTCCATGCCTTCGCCAAGCTATCGGAGAATGAGTGGCGAGCGTCGGCGGCAAAGCTGCGCGCTTCCCTCAAGAGTCGAGCACGGTGGCGCAGTCCGCGACGGCGAATTCGTTAGCTCGGACGGTGCTGTTCTTCTGCTCGAGGCTACTGAGCGGCGTTCGAGGATCTGTGAGCGTCTCGCCAGCTGCTTTCATGACTATCGCGACCCGGTTCGGGTCGAGCACAGCGTCCTCGATTTGGTTCGGCAAAGATGGATGGGGCTTGCGCTCGGCTATGAGGATCTCAATGAGCACGACGTGTTACGACGGGACCCTTTGATCGCTGCTTGCGCTCGGAAGCATGGCCCTAAGGCAAACGGCGAGTGCGCGCGAGAGACAAGGGTGCTGCTCTTGATTCGAGGGCGTTGGCCAAATCTGAAGAATCTCCTAAGGGGCGATTCGTACTTCTGTCGCGATGAGCTGATGGACTGGTGCGATAAACCGAAGGGGGCGATTTCCTCTTTGCTTTTTGCCCGGAATCCACGCTTGCAGAAGGCGATAGCGGCCCCTTATGGCAAAAAGCAAAGAGGCTGTGCAAGAAGAGCGCTGCTGCAGAGCGTGTCTTTTGAGAACTCTAGTACAAGACCCTAGATTCTTGGTCCCGAGCAAGACGCGTCGTTGCCAGGGCTGAATCTATACCCGGAAAAGAAAACCCACGATTCGTGGTCACCTCACTACTTGCGTTAACTACGGCACGCGTGAACTGAACGAAGATCTCTACTGAGCTCGCGGCGACATGGAGTATCGCATCTAGGAGCAACAGCGCTTCCTTTTCGCGGATCGTACGAGCACGCAGACCATGCGTGCAAACTAGCTCAGGCTCTATTTCTCCACCTTCGCCTATGCACTGCTTGAGCACCTGCAGCGACTTGGTCTTTTTCAAAGCGATATGCGGCGGGCACCGTGTGACAGGGTACGACTTCGGCTCCTCAAAATCGGCGCTGTCGTCAAGATCAGCGCCCGCAATCCTGTCCCACGGCTCTCTTTGCCCAGCCATGAGCTGGTCGCATAGGCCGCTTTGCCGCGCCCCCCATGTCGTCCTCGATTCCTAGCTTCGCCGTGGAAAACCCCGGGCTGGCGCTCGCGTCGCCGGCGGTCGGAAGACGGACGGTGAATCAGTTCATTTGGAAGGGGCGGTACGGAAAGCCCTTTGGCAGCGGAGCCTTGGCGCGGGCCCTGCTTCGGACGCAGGGGCGCGTTTGGGCAGGTAGACTTGGATGTGTCTGCCCTGCTTCCAGCCCTGATGACTTGCTCTGCTTTGGCCCTGGCTCTGGCCCCGGTTTCGGCCCAAGGCGAGACTTGCTTGGAGCTGAGTCGGCGCCCGGATTCGCTTCTTTGGGCTGGGGCGGAAGCCGCGCGTAGGTCGCTGGATCCAGGCTGCGCGCTGGATATGAGCCGGGCGCTCTTGCTGCGGGCGAGGGATCGCAGGGCCGAAGAGCGTGCTTGGCTCGAACTCGGCAAAAGCTGGCTCTTGGCCGGTGAGGCTACCATCGCCCTTCGCTATGCCGACGCGCTGCTGCGCCGGGATGCGGACTCTGAGCCGGGGCTGGCCTTGCGGATTCGAGCCCTGCTTCGCCTTGGCCGTAGTCGCGAGGCGCTGCGTGTGGCCGAAAACGGCTTGGATTTTGCCAGGGAGCAGAGCTTCGAGCTGCGCTCGGCCTACGCTTCGGCCCTCTACCGGAACCAGCGCATGCGCGAGGCGCAGCGCAGCTATCGGGCCCTGCTGCGAGAGCGGCCCCAGGACAGCGAAGCGCTGATCCGGCTCGGAAGCGGCCTGCTGCCGGCGGGCCCGGCTCCGATCCATCGCGACTTGCGCGTGGCCATCGAGCAGGTTCGCGATGGATTGACTTCGGTGGCCGAACGCAGCCTGCTTCGGATCATCCACAAGCAGCCGACGCACCCGGTGCCGCTGCGACTGCTGGGAGAGCTGGCCCTCAGAGCCGAGCGCCTGCGCTCGCCTCTACTGCAGCAAGGTCTCGGCGATCGCCTCTGGGCGCGGCTGGCGCCAGCTCAGCGGCCGAGCGCCAGGGTTCGGGCCTTCCTTCCAGCGATCGACAAGGTCTCCGAAGCTCGACGCGTGGTCTTGGAGCGAGCGGGCTATTACTTCGAGCCCTGGCTCGGCGACTTGGCGCTTCGTGGGGCCGGGCACGACATCTTGCTCGAAGATGAGCGCAGCACCGATGCGCGGGCCCGGCGTTTCCTCCGCGGCAAGCGCACCTTCGACGGACGGCTCTGGGACGACGTGCGCGGCATGGGCGGTCTGGTGGCGGCCACTGGCGTTGAGGCTCTGGACGAGAGCCGCGAGCTGGGTTTCGACACCCTCATCCACGAGCTCGCCCACCAAGTGCATCTCTACGCGATGTCTCGGGCGGAGCGCATGCAGGTCACCCTCCTCTACCGCCAGGCGCGGTCGAGGGGACGCTGGCTCGACAAATACTCGGCTTCGCACGAGACCGAATACTTCGCCCAAGCCTGCGAGGCCTTCTTCTCCTTCGCCAAGTGTGCGGGGCAACCGAAGACCCACGGGCACACGCGCTTTGAACTGGCGCGGGTGGATCCAGCGATGCACAGCTTCCTCGACGGGCTCTTTGTCCGGGACCCGCTCAAGGGGCCGCAGCGGCGGCACCTGCTCAACTTGGCGCTGCAGGCGGCGCTGCTGACTGGGCACTGCGAAGATGCCCGTGACATCGGCAGGATGCTGGGCCGGAGCAGGGCCCCCAGGAAGAGCAAACTCCTGCGTCTTGAGCAGCGCTATCGCAGCCTTTGAGCTTGAGCAGCATTGAGCCGCTGCGGCCGGGTCCGTAGAACCTCAGGGCATGAGTATCGCCCCGATTGCGACCGTTGTAGGCCTGCTCCTGCTCTCCTCCTGCGCCAGCCACATTCGGGATTGGCGCCAGGCCGAATATGGCGGGCTGTCCTTCGAGGATCTCTGGGCGATTTCGCAAGATGCCATGACCCGGGGCATGGGCTTTCGCGTCGATGCCGGCGAGACCGACCGCGGTAAGCGCATCCTGGTCAGTCGCTGGCGGGTCCGGCATCACGGTTTCAAGCCGAGCGAGCGAGTGCGGCTTCGGATCGAGATCTTGGCCGGCGAGGAAGACGAGGCGGCCTTCCTGCTGCGCTACTACGCCGAGCGCGAGATCGTCGATGATCCGGCGAAGCGGCTGCACCCCGAAGAGGAGGATTGGGGGGCAGGCGGCCAGGACCGGAGCTGTGAAGAGATCTTCGACTATCAAATGCGCTCTCGTATCGCGATGCATAAGGGCGAAGGCGTACCCAGCCTAGAGGGGACAAGGCCTGAGGACCCGATGAACAGATTGATCGGCAAGTAAGCACGCCGGCTTGGGTGGAGCACTTGGGTCCAGCCGAATAGGGGCCGATGAAGAGTGGGGTTATGGGCCTCGCCCCGGGGCGCAGCCAGGCTTGCCTTCGATCAGAGGGAGAGGGAGTAGATGAGCCAGAGCCGAAAACAGGACCTGTGGCACGGGTATGACGCGGTGCGGGACCGCCCGCGCTTACGGCGTTTTCTCGTAGAGGCCTTGGCCTACCCCCAGCTCGTTTGGCAAGACCGCAGCCTGGTGCGCAACTTCTACCGGCGCGAGCTACTCGGGCGCTTTCGCGGCAGCATCTTCGGGCTGCTCTGGGTGCTCATTCACCCGATCTTCCTCTTTGCCACGTATTACCTCGTTTTCGGGGTCATGTTCAACCAGCGGGCGCCGAATGGCCTGCCCGAGATGTGGTACCCGCTCTACCTTTTTACCGGCGTGATCGCGTGGACAGCCTTTGCCGAAAGCACAGCACGCTGCGCTTCGCTGGTGGTGGAGAACGGCAACCTGATCAAGAAGGTCTCCTTTCCCGCCCAGTTGCTGCCCCTGCACATCCTCGGCGTCAACACCCTCGTCTATGGCATCGGTGTGCTCTGTTATCTCATTGTGGCGGTGGCGATGAGCTTCCCGCTGCCGGGAACAGCGGTGATCGCACTGCCCGTCGTCCTTTTCGTACAGCTGCTGTTCACTCTCGGGGCTTCGCTCTTGCTCGGCGCCGTGCACGTCTTTTTCCGGGACGTTGCCCAGATCTGGCCGATCTTGTTGAACTTCTGGTTCTTCGCCACGCCGATCTTTTGGTACCCGGGGATGATTCACGACATGGACAGCCTATTGCCGTTACTGGAGTGGAACCCGATGTACCACGTGATGCTCGCACACCGCTGGGCTCTGGGGATGCCGACGGTCAGCGGCAGCTTCTTGGGAACGGGCGAAGTCCTGGGCCTTGCCATGACCGGTTTGATACCTGCGCTCATTACCTTCTTTCTGGGCTTTGTGGTTTTCCGTTCCCTCCAGCACCGCTTTGCGGACGAGGTTTGAGGTGACGAATACTGAGGCACAGGCGTCAGCGATGACGGCAGAAGCGGACTCCCCGGTATGGCAGCCAGGCGAGGACGACTCGATGATCGTTATCGAGAATCTGTCCAAGGAATATCGAGTGTACGGCAACCCCTATAACCGCCTGCTTGAGCGGCTACCGGGTATCGGGCAACGCCACCAAAAGGTCTTTGCCCTTCAGGACATCAACCTGCGGGTGCGGCGTGGCACGACCGTGGGCTTGGTCGGGGAGAATGGTGCCGGCAAGAGTACCCTGCTCAAGATCCTCACCGGCACAACGCGCCAGAGCGCCGGCAGCTTCCGCATCCGGGGTAAGGTCGCCAGCCTGCTCGAACTCGGCGCCGGTTTTCACGTCGACTTTACCGGGCGGGAAAACATCTTCCTCAATGCGGCGATGATGGGGCTCTCGCGTGAGGAGACCGCCGAGCGCTACGAAAAGGTTCTCGAGTTCAGTGAACTCGGCCGCTTTATCCACGCGCCGATCCGGACCTATTCGAGTGGCATGGTCGCGCGTCTGGGCTTTTCGACGGCGATTGCTGTCGACCCTGATGTTTTGATCGTCGACGAAATCCTCGCCGTCGGTGACATGAACTTCCAACGCAAGTGCATCGAGCGCATGTGGGAGTTCAAGGAGAGGGGCAAGACCATCCTCTTCTGCTCGCACTCGCTGTACGACATGCGCCAGCTCTGCGATGAGGCGGCTTGGATCCACAAGGGCGGGCTGCGTTTGTTTAGCGATGCCGTAACCGTTACCAACGAATACGCCACCTTCGAAAAACAACTGGTCGGGCACGAGTCCGACGTCCTGCAAAACCTCCCCGGCGAGGCCATCGAGCTGGGACCGAAGGGGCCCCATATTGTTGATATCAAGATCCTCGATCCGGAGAGCGGCGAGCCGGCCTACCATGTCAAACCCGGCTGTGATCTGCGCGTGCGCGTGTATTTCATGAACGCGGCGGAGCCGGTGCCGCTGAGTGTCGGTATCGGCTTTACCCGCACCGACGCCACCCTCTGTCTGGGGAACACCACCGAACTGGACGGGGTCAAGGTCGAAGGCAACGAGGGATACGTAGACCTCGACCTACAAAGACTGCGGCTGCTCTCCGGAGAGTTCGTGGTCTTTGTCTGGCTCATGGACGGGCGCGGAGTGCATCGATACCACCAGCTGCTGGCCCATCAAAACCTCGTCGTGCTCAACGATGGCAAGGAGCCGGGGCTCTTTTTGCAGGATCACAGTTGGAATGTTGTGAGTTGAGGCATGGACGCACCTGAGCTCTCAGCCCTCGTCGTCAACTACAACAGCTGCCAGCTTGCGTTCGACATGCTGCGCTCGCTGGCCAAGCAGGCGCCGCGACATCCGGACGGACATCTGCTGCGCATGGAGTTCGTCCTGGTCGATAACGCCAGCCCAGAGCGTAACGACGAGGTCCTCGATCAGATCCGGGCCTTTGGCGAGACTGAGTTACCGGGCAAGGTGGTGCTGCACGATAAGAACTCGGGCTATGCCGGGGGTATGAACCTGGCTCTTGAGCACGCCAGTGGTGAGTACCTCTTCGTGCTCAACCCCGACCTGATGTTCCATCCCGGATGTGTCGAGCGGCTCTTTGCCCACCTGCTGGCGCACCCGGAAGTCGGGCTGGTTGGTCCGCAGGGATATTGGGATCGTGGGCGGGAAGTATTTTTGCCGCCCAATATCCTGCCCACGCTCGGCGAGCTTTGGGCTTGTAGCTTTGCGCATGGCTCGTCCTGGTGGAATCGGCGCTACCTGAACAAGCGGGTGCGTGAGGCCCTACGCGTATGGGCCGCCGAAGAGCCCAGTGAGCTGCCGATGCTATCTGGGGCATGTCTGATGTTGCGGCGGAGTCTCGTCGAGGAGATCGGGGGACTCTTCGATGCCGCCTTCCCGCTGTATTACGAGGATACCGATCTCTTTCGGCGTGTTAGCGCTGCTGGCCGCACGATGGCGCTGGTGCCCGGCGCCGAGATGACCCATTACTACAATCGCTCGGGTGCCACCAACCAAGACGAGGCGATGCGGCGTTATTGGCGAGCCCGTCTGTATTACTACCGCAAGTACTACGGCCTGCTCGGGCTGATCAGCGAGAAACTGTGCCGGCGGATCAAGGAGAGTGGTCTCGTGCGCCGGGGCCGGGAACGGATGAACCAGCGGGTCCAGGATCTTGGCGATACTCATGAGCCACCGCAGATCCAGCTGCCGCGTGCTTGTCAGCGCTTCTTGGTCGAACTCTGTCAGGATTCGGCCTTCTTACTGGCGGCGGGCATCTTCGGCAGTGGCGATTCTTGGTCGCCGGGTGCCTCGTTTTGGCAAGCCTTTGGGGAGTCCGAGTACTTCCTCCGGTTTTTGGATCTGGATGGGGGGCAGGCCGAGGAGATCGCGGTCTATCGCTTCCGCCGGGTGCCCGCGCCGGTCGTCGAGGACGGCCCATGAGCGCTCGCGTCTCCGTGCTGATCCTCTCCTGGAACACTCGGGAACTGACCCTGTGCTGTCTCCGGGCCCTGGAAGCCGATCCTGGCCGCCCGGACTGGGAGGTGATCGTGCTCGACAATGGCAGCGAGGACGGCTCGGCCGACGCGATCGAAGCCGAGTTCTCCTGGGCGCGTGTCCTGCGCGAGCCTGAAAACCTTGGTTATGCGGTGGGCAATAACCGCGGCGCTCGTCAAGCCAGCGCCGAGTATCTGCTCTTGCTCAACTCCGATACCGAACCAGCGCCGGGCACGATCGAGGCGATGTGCGTTTTCCTCGATGCCAACCCCGAATACGGGGCCTGTGCGCCGCGGCTGGTGCACCCCGATGGCCGGGTGCAAAAGAGCTGTAAGCGCTGGCCGGGGCTGGCGGTGGCCTGTGTCTACGACCTGTTCTGGAAGGGCTGGCCGCTGCTGTCTCGCATCGACGACCACTACTTCTACCGGGATTTTGACCACCTGGGCGAACGGGATATCGAACAGCCTCCGGGGGCCTGCTTTTTGATCCGGCGCGAGCTCTGGGAGCGGCTCGGCGGCATGGACGAGGAACTCTGGCTGTTCTACAACGACGTCGACCTCTGCAAACGGCTGCATGCCATGGGCTTCCGAATCCGATATCTAGGAGGTCTCTCAGTCGTCCATCACGAAGGAGCATCCACCGCACGCTTTGCTGCGATGGTGGAGATCTGGGCCCGTAATCGCATGACGTACTACCGCAAACACCACGGAGCATTTGGGCACTTTCTCGTGCGGCAGGCGCTTCGGGTGCGCGGTCTGCAAGAGTGGTGGGAGATTGGGCGACGCTATCCCGATCCGAAGGATCGCCGGGCCGCCCGCCTTGAGCTGCGTGCCCTCTTGCAGCGAGCCTTGGCCCCGCAGCCCGAGGCCAAGGCATGAAGGCTCCCGAGATCTTGGTGCCGCCCGAGGGCCGGGTGCTTTGCATTGCTCCGCACCCGGATGATGAGTCCTGTGGGCCTGGGGGCAGCTTGGCCCTGCATTTGGCGCGCGGCGATCAGGTGCACGTGGTCTTCGTGACCGATGGCAGCAATGGCGATCCCGAGCAACGCTTTGGCAGCAATCTCGTAGAAGTCCGGGAGCAAGAAGCCCTGGCGGCCTGCCAGGTGCTCGGGGGCGCCTCGCATGAGTTCTATCGTTTGCCGGATAACTATGTAGCCACGGCCTCGGACTTGGCGATGGTCGCCGAGCGCCTGCGCGCCAGCATCGAGGCCTTTGGGCCACGAACGATCTACGTGCCTTGGCCTGGCGAAGCGCATCAGGACCACGCCAACTGCTATGCCGCGTTAGCCCTGCTCTTCGGCGATGACAGCGAGTTCTCTGGCGAGGATGCTCCACGCATCTTCGAATACGAGGTCTGGTCGCCGCTGCCGGCCGACTGGATCGTCGACATCAGCGATTTTGCCGAGACGAAGCGCCAGGCCATACGCGCCCACGTCTCGCAGCTTGCCTACACGGACTATCCGCACCAACTGCTCGGGCTGGCGGCGCACCGTTCGGTCTATCTGCCAAAGCCGGCACGCTATGGGGAAGCCTTCCGTGAAGCTGCCCTGCATCGGGGTCGCCGCTCATGAAAACCGCCCTCGTCGTCCAAAACTTCCCCCCCGAGTTCCTCGGGGGCACGGAGCAGGTGGTGGCGGCGCTGGCAAAGGCCCTGAAGAAGCAGGGGGCCGAGCCCTGCATTATCTGCGGCTCCGAGGACTATGCCGAGGGCGGGGCACTGCATTCGGAAAGCTACGAGGATCTCGAGGTGCATCGCTTGCTGCGCGATCCCAAGGAACAGTATGGCCTCGACCTGACCCATGCGATTACGGCGCCGCGCTTCACCGACCTGCTCCTGGATCTAGGAGTGGAGGTGCTGCACCTGCATCACTGGTGGACGCTCGGGCACGACCTCGTGCGCCGGGCCCGGGCCCTTGGCCTGGTCACCGGAATTACCCTGCACGATCTCTGGACCAGTTGCCCGCGCTTCTTTCGCCGGCCGATCCACGGGGTGCGCTGTCCCCAAAACCATGATCACCAGGCCTGTGTCGATTGCCTGCTTCCCCAGATCCCTCAGCTGAGCCACGAGGGGGTTTGGGAACGATTGCAGTATCGCGACCAGCAGCTGATGAGTGAGTTCCGCGCGGCGGGCTTCATCGCCGCCCCTTCGGAAGCGACTCGCAACGCGATCTTGCGCCATACCGATTGGGAGGGCGAGCTCGCCGTCGTACCGCACGGGCTCCTCTATCCGGTGCAAGAGCCGGTGCGGCCGCGGGGGCCCGACGATCCGATCCGGGTCGGTAGCTTTGGCAATCTGGTGCCGGAGAAGGGCTATGACCAGGTGCTCGAGGCAGTGGCTGGTTTTGGCGAAGAGCTGGAGCTGCGTTTTTCTGGGCATGCGCCCGATCCCGCCTATGTCGAGCGCCTGATGAATCGGGCGAAGGAGATCGGGGTGCATTTGCTGTGGACCGGACCCTATGGGCCGGAGGATCCTCACCCAGCTCGGGAGCTGGATTTGGCGGTCTTCCCCTCGCTCTGTCAGGAGAGCTATGGCCTCGTCGTCGACGAGGCGCTGGCGCACGGGGTGCCGGTCGTCGTCTCCAGTCGCGGGGCTCTGCCCGAACGCGCCGCCCGCGGCGGCGTCATCCTGCGCTCAGGGGGCATTGGGCCGCTGCGTGTCGCGCTTTCGCGGCTGCTGCGCTCGCGACGCGAACTGGCTTCGCTGCGGGAGGATATTCCGCAGAGTTTCCCGAGCATCGACGACGCAGCGGAGCAGTATTTCAAGCTCTATGAGCTGGCCGGGAGGGACTCGTGACCGATCCGCTATTGGGGCATCGCTTCCCTGCTATCTGTGACCCCAATGCTCTGCCTTCGCGGGTCTTGGTGCTCGCGGCCCACCCCGACGATGAGGTCATCGGCATTGGTGGGCTCTTGGCCTTTCATGGACAACGCGGCGATCGGGTGCGGGTCGTGCATGCGACGCGCGGGGATGCTGGCGACCCTGGAGCCCGGCACCAGGAGATCGCCAAGCTGCGTGAAGACGAGCTCCGGCGCGCCTTGGCCGAGCTTGGACTCGCTCCGGGCGAGAACTTGGGTTATGGCGATGGAGCGCTGGCCCAGCACCTGGACCCCTTGACCCGCGATCTGCGGACCTTGTTTGAAGAGGATGCTCCCGAGCTCCTCTACGTGTTCCACGCTGGCGAATACCACAGCGACCACCGGAGCTTGGCGCAGGCGGCCTTCGACGCCCGCATGGCCCTGCCCGAGGCCTGCCGTATTCTGCTCTTTGGGGTCAACCAGGTGGTGCCCTTCGGCGATCTCTATGAATACAGTGCCCGTGTCGAGAGCAAGCGCCGGGCGCTGGCCTGCTTCGAGTCGCAGCTGGCGTATCTGGACTTTGCTAGCAAGGTCATGCATCGGGATCAGGCAGCGACTGTCAACGTCGAGCTACCCGAGATCACCCATGCTGAGCTGATCCTCGAAACCTGTCGAAGTGGCTGGCAGGACCATGTAGAGAGCAGTCGCCGCGCGCTACTCGCGGCCGACCCCAGTGCTAGAGGAGAGGCATGAGCAAGGCTCAGCAGTCCAGTGAGCTGTCCTTGGTGATTTCCGTCTGGAATCGCAAGGACGATCTGCGCGAGAACCTGACCGCGATCCGCGAACAGACGGTCCCGCCGCTGGAGACCATCGTCGTCGACAACGACTCGCAGGACGGCACGCCGGAGATGGTGCTCGAAGAGTTTCCGGAAGTGAAGCTCATCCGTATGCCGCATTCGCAATTCGGGGCCTGCACGACCTTCAACGTCGGCTTCGCCTCGGCCCGCGGCAAGTGGATCGGCATCCTCGACGACGATGTCGTGCTGCCACCCAACTGGATCGAGGACATGCTGGCCGAGGCGGAGCGCGAAGGCCCCGGCACCGCGGTGCTGAGCTCGCGGGTCGAAGAGCCGGAGATGCCCGAGTGGTTCCTGAAAAGCGAAGGACATCTGACCCCGCGCTACATGGCGACCTTCCGCGGCTGCGCCTCCTTGGCCGAGGCCGCGACCCTGCGCGCCTGCGGTTTCTATGACGAAACCCTGTTCATCTTCGGCAACGAACGCGATCTCAGCGCCCGGATCCTGAATGCCGGCAAACGGGTCAAGTACCTGCCCAGTGTGCGGGTCTGGCATAAGGCGCCGTTTGGTATGCGCACCGGCAAGCGCAGCCTCTACTACCACGTCCGCAACTTCTGGATCTATGCCTTCAAATACGTGGCGCTTGAGGACCTGCTCAAGTTCCCCTTCCTCTTCTTGTGGAAGGGGCTGGGCGGCAAGAAGTCGAAGAGCGCGGTGGGCGATGCTGTGGGCACCATCGGTTTGATGGAGCAGATCAAGGGGGTCCCTGGCGGCGTACCGGCGGGGCTGTGGGTCTGCTTCAAGGCCACATGCTCCGCGCTGGGGAAGCTGCGCTACTGCTTGCGCCAGCGCCAGGTCTGCACCCACGAAGACTTCGACCTCCCACTTCACTGAGAGAATCCTCTACGTGTCGCGCCCCCTCGTCAGCGCTGTGCTCGTCAACTACAACGGGCGGGAGTACCTCAGCTCGTGCATTGAGTCGATCTTGGCTGAGGGCGTCGACGAAGTATTGCTGGTCGATTCCGGCTCGGACGATGGAGCGGCGCAGGAGGCGGCGGAGACATACCCGATCCGCTTGCTGGAGCTGGGAGAGAACCTCGGCCCGAGCGCCGCGCGCAACCGCGGTCTGCGCGAGGCTAAGCACGAGCTGGTGCTGCTGATCGACAACGACGTTGAGCTCACGCCGGGCAGCCTTGCGGCGCTGACGGCAGCGCTGAGTGCGGACCCGGAGCTGGCCCTGGTGCAGGCGCGTTCGCTGCTCTTTGCCGCCCAAGAGACCCTGCACTACGACGGCGCTGCCCAGCACTACCTGGGGCTGGCCTCCTTGCACCACTGGTATCAGCCCCTGGCCGACCACCCCAGCCGTGGGGTGGTCGAGGTCGATATCGCCATCTCCCTATGCTGCCTTGGCCGCCGAGAGATGCTCCTGCGCGTGCACGGCTACGACACCCGGATGTTCATCCTGGTCGAGGACGTTGCGCTATCCTACGCGCTGCGCTTGGCCGGCTACCGGGTGGCGGTGGCGGAGGATGCTCTCTGCCTGCATAAGGCGGGGACAGCGGGCCTGTCCACGCGCGGGCCTAGCAAGAGCTACGCGGCGCACCGCTCGTTCTTGCTTTCACGCAATCGCTGGATCTTCTTGCTGACCCACTACCAGCTACGCTCGCTGCTCGTACTGACCCCAGCCTTCGCCCTCTACGGCTTGGTGCACCTGGCCTTCGTCCTGCGTTCGGGGCACTTCTCTGCCTGGCTGCGCGGCAAGCTCGCCGTCTGCGCCTGCATCGGCTACCTCTGGAGGCGGCGCCGGGCTCTCAGCCGCCTGCGCCGGGTCGGTGATCGCCAGCTCTTTGGCTGCTCGCCCTTGACCTTCAACCCCGGCCTGGCCGAGACCGGGATCCGGGCTCTGGTGCAGAGCATGCTCGCCGGCTGCCTGCGCTTCTACTGGCGCTGCCTGCGCTGGGCGGTGCCCAAATGACAGGGCAAGGGGGGGGGATGCCGCTGACGGTGCCGCCGCCGATCGAGGCGCGTCCTGCTGTCTTGCCGCCCATGTTGGCAGTTTTGGCCCACTTTGGCCCGGCGGATCGCAGTGAGAAGGCGGTCGCAGCCCTGCGCGCCAGCGGCTACCCCGGACTGCGGATCCTGGTCGTCGACAACAGCGATGGCCAGATCAGCGAGGCTCTGGATGCCTCGCGCCTGGGCGAAGGCGTCGAGCTTGAACTCATGGGACACAACGCCGGCTATTGCGCGGCGGTCAACCGCGGCCTAGCGCGGGCCAGCGAACTGGAGCTTCCTCTTCTTGCCCTGGTCAACACCGATCTACTACCGCGAGCGGGCTGCCTCGAGGCCCTGGTGGATGCTCTCCTCAGCGATGAGCGACGAGTGGGGGCCGGGCCTTTGATCGTGAGCGGCGACGGGCAGCACGTTTGGTGTGCCGGGGCGAAGCTGCGCTTTGGTCCCAATGTCTCGGTGCTCTGCGCCCATGGCCGATCCCGGGAACGGGCGCCAAAGACCCCCGCCCTCGTCGACTACCTGCCCGGCGCCCTCGCCGTCTACCGCACGGCGGCCTTGCGCGCGGTGGGGGGCGTGGAGGAGGAATTCTTCATGTATGGAGAGGACGTCGACCTGGGCCTGCGCTTGCGCCTTGCGGGGGGGCAGCTGCTCTATGTGCCCTGGGCCGAGGCCGTGCACGATGCCACCGCAAGTTCCGGCGGCGGTGTTTCGCCCTTGCGCAAGTTCCTCAACGCCGTCAACACCCCGCGCCTGTTACGCCGCATCGCTTCGCCGCGGCTTTGGCTGGCCTTTGTCGTTTTTGACCTGCTTGGGCTGCTGCCGTCCATGCTCCTGCACCTGCATCGGCCGCGGCGCCTGCGGGCCCAGTGGGCGAAGGCGCGGGGCGTGCTCTTGGGGCTTGGGGGCTATCGGCCCTCGGCCCGCGACGTCGAAGAGTACCTGGGGCGAAGACCATGAAGATCGCCTTGGTTTCTCACGGTTTTCCGCCGGACAGCAATGCGGGGACCGAGATCGTGACCCTGCGCCTGGCCCAGTCCCTGCTCGCCCAGGGGCACGAAGTCCTGGTGCATACGACGCGCAAGGACCTGACGCGCAAGGACGGCAGCATCGTGCGCGGGGACTACGAAGGGGTGCCGGTGCAGCGGGTCATCCGCAACCTTTTCCATACGAGCTTCCACACGACCTATGAGGATGCTCTCTGCGAGCGTGTCTTTGAACGCGAGGTGCTGGAGCGCTTTGCCCCCGATCTGCTGCACATCCACCATCTGATCCACCACTCGGCGGGACTTGCGGAGCTGGCCAAGGGCCGAGGCCTTCCCGTGGTCATGACCCTGCACGATTACTGGCTCGAATGCCCGCGCTTTGGTCACCTGCGCGGCTGGGACGAGGAGATCTGCTTCGAGGTCGACTTCGAACGCTGCAGCCGCTGCCTCCAGGCCTTCTCCTGGCGGCAGCCCCGCAAGCTTCGCTGGGTCGCGGGTGCTCTGCGGCTCTTGCGCATCCTCACCCGTTTGGACTTGCAGCGACCCTTCCAGCGGCTTTGGCGGCGACTGAGCACGGCGCGGGACCTGCGGCTTGAGGGGGAACGGCACCTGACACCAGCGCTGGAGCCGCGCTACGTGACCGAGTTGGAGGAGCGGCGCCGGGTCTTGTTCCAGCGCCTGCTGCCGAACGTCGATCGCTTCCTCTGCCCCTCGGACTTCCTTCGGCAGAGGATGCTCGCCTTAGGCCTGCCCGAGTCGAAGACGCAGACCCAGCTCTTTGGGGTGCCCCGCCCGGGCCCAGGCTGGCCGGGGCGGCGGCCCGCTGCGCTGCCGCGTTTTGCCTACGTGGGCGCGGTGATGCCGCACAAGGGGGTGGAGATCCTGGTCGCGGCCTTTGATCTCTTGCAGCAGCGCCTGGGGCCTGGCCGGATCCAGCTCTCCATCCATGGCGGCTGGGCTAGCGATCCCAGCTATGGCGAGCGGGTGCGCGACCTGGCGCTGGAGTGCGGGGCCAGGGTCACCGGCGCCTTTTTGCCGGAGCAAATCGAGGAGATTCTCAGCGAGGTCGATGTGCTGGTGGTCCCGAGCCTCTGGTTCGAGAACAGTCCGGTGACCATGCACGATGCGCGGGTGCGTGGGATACCGGTGCTTTGCAGTGACCTGGGTGCGATGAGCGAGCTGGTGCCCGAGCCAGAGCGGCGTTTTCGCGCTGGGGATCCTGAGGACCTAGCGCGGGCGATGTGCGCGATCCTGGAGGGCGACGCCGGGCCGAGCCGCTGTCCGCTGCCGCCCAGCCCCGAGGAAGCGCTGGAGAAGCTGCTTCAGCTCTACAGGGAACTGTGCCGATAAGCTCGGCACCATGGCCAAAATCACGACAGCCTCCCTTTTCGTCGGCCTTGCTGGGCTGATCCTGCTCGCTGCCTGCTCAAGCTCCGATCACGTGCGTAAGCAGCGGGATCTCTGTGATCCGGAGGATGGCTACGAGCTGATCGGCTACCAGCCCCAGCACCGGCAGCAGCGAAGCCTCTACTTAGCAGGGGTTCGGGATGCGCGCGGGACGCTGGAGGCCTTCCGTGATGGCGTCTACCCGGTGGCCTACACCCGCGACGAGATCTGGCGGCGTCCGGTGCCGACCATGGTCGAGGACCTCCTGCGAAGCGAGATCCATGAATCGGGTCTCTTTGCCTCCTTGCCCAGCAAAGAGAGCGAGGCGGACTGGAAGCTCTGCGTCGACCTCCTGGAGTTCCACGGCGGCATCGAAGAGCGTCCCAGGGGGCGGCATGCCTTTGGCCGCTGCACCCTGCAGGCTCGGATTTATGGCCCCAAGGACGCCAGCGGCAAGCGCAGCCTGCTGCGCAAGGAGCGTTTTGAGGAGGAGCTGCGCTCCGAGGGTTCGCTGATGCTTCCCGATCCGCATGGCTTGGCCGCGGCCTGTTTCCGGCGCGCGAACTACCGTTTGTTGGTCGACCTCGACCGCGGCGGTCGCTTGGCTGACCAGCGGGGCGCCGAGGAGAACGAGGCCCGGGCTAGCGAGCCCGAAAAGCGCGAGTGGAGCGCGGCGCCGAAGCGCTGAGACCCCCTTCACGCCCCTCCTTGCGAGGCTCGGAAAAGGCCATCTCCCGGCGCCACCTAGCCCTATCCCGCTCCCTGCTTGGATTGGAGAGGGGCTTAGAAAAACCACCATATATAGATTGTCATCCGGGAGTGGCCACAATATGTTCCCTCGCTCGCCTGACGGCGTGGTCGGGCGAGGGGATGTGCTGCGCGGCTCTGGGCCTAGTGGATCGAAGAGATCTGGGGGGGCAGAGGGATCCGGGAGAATGGTTCTCGGCGTGGGGGGCGTCTCGGCCTGCTGTCTGGGGGATGGGGAGCATTCTCCAAGCTTCTGCTTCGGGCACCCGATACCACGCACGAACTTGCTACGAGTCCTCGACCTCCTAGGTCGGTACTTGTAGTTCCTGACGCCGCCTTGGGAGGGGGGAGATGAAGGTCGAGCGCCTTTTTACGAAGAAGAAGGATGGTCCGTACGCGGGGATTCGCTTTGTCGAGCGCAATAGCGAGATCCGCAATCCGGACGGCAGCATGGTTTTCCAGCACAAGGGGCTTCGTGTTCCCGAGGACTGGAGCCAGGTGGCCACGGACATCCTTGCCCAGAAGTACTTCCGCAAGGCCTCGGTGCCTCAGGTTGAAGGTCTTGACGAGGCACGTTGGAGTTACGAGAAGCCCAAGAGCCAGGGCAACCTCATCGGGCGAGTGCTGGAAGACAGCGACGGCGCAGCGAAGCTCGGTGGCGAGCACGACGCTCGCCAGGTCTTCCACCGCTTGGCGGGGACCTGGACCTATTGGGGCGACAAGTTCGGCTACTTCGATGGCCGAGAGGACGCGAAGAGCTTTTACGACGAGCTGAGCTACATGCTCGCCTCGCAGATGGCCGCGCCCAACTCGCCGCAGTGGTTTAATACCGGGCTGTACTGGGCCTATGGCATCGCTGGGCCGGCGCAGGGGCATCGCTTCGTCGATCCCAAGACTGAGAAGATGAAGGCGGCCGACAACGCCTACGAGCACCCGCAGCCACACGCCTGCTTCATCCAGAGCGTCGAGGACGATCTGGTCAATGAGGGCGGCATCATGGACCTGTGGACGCGCGAGGCGCGCTTGTTCAAATACGGCTCCGGCACCGGGTCGAACTACTCGAACATCCGCGGCTTGGACGAGCCCCTCTCTGGTGGTGGGCGCAGCTCTGGCCTGATGAGCTTTCTCAAGATCGGCGACCGGGCGGCGGGAGCGATCAAGTCGGGTGGGACCACCCGGCGCGCGGCCAAGATGGTCTGTCTGGACATCGACCACCCCGACATCGAGGACTTCATTTCCTGGAAGCATGTGGAGGAGCAAAAGGTCGCGGCCTTGGTGGCCGGATCCAAAACCCTGCGCAGGCATCTGCAGGCGATGCTCGACGCAGCCTGGAGCCTTCACGATTCGGGCGAAGAGCGCCTGGACGCCGATCCACGCACGAACAAGGAGCTGCGGCGGGCCGTGCACTTGGCGCGTGCGGCCTACGTGCCGGACGCCTTCCTGCGCAAGGCGCTGCAGGCCCTGGCCGAGGGGCGCAAGGAGTTGGATCTGGCCGAATACGATACGTCTTGGGATAGCGAGGGCTACCTGACGGTTTCGGGGCAGAACTCCAACAACTCGGTCCGCGTCCCGAACAGCTTCTTCGACGCGCTCGAAAAGGATGAGGACTGGGAACTCTTCCGCCGCTACGACGGCAAGACGGCCAAGAGCCTCAAGGCCCGCGAGCTTTGGGACAAGGTCTGCTACAGCGCGTGGTCCTGTGCGGATCCGGGGCTGCAGTACGACACCACGATTAACGAGTGGCACACCTGCCCTGAGGGGGGGCGCATCAACGCGAGTAACCCCTGCTCGGAGTACATGTTCCTCGACGACACGGCCTGCAACCTAGCCTCGCTCAACCTCTGCAAGTTCCTCCGCAGCAACACGGAGCATCGGGCAGAGCTACGCGAGGGTGAGGAACTGGTCGAGTTGCCGGGCAGCCACTTCCACTTCGACATCGAAGCCTTCCGTCACGCCGTCCGTATCTGGACCGTCGTGCTCGAGATCTCGGTGCTCATGGCCAGCTTCCCGAGCGCTTCGATCGCCCAGAAGAGCTTCGAGTATCGGACGCTCGGACTCGGCTATGCCAACCTTGGCACCTTGCTGATGCGTGAGGGCATTGCCTACGACAGTGAAGAGGGGCAGGCGATCTGCGCCGGGATCACTGCGATCCTCACCGGCGAGAGCTACGCGACCAGTGCCGAGATGGCGCGCGAGCAGGGGCCCTTCCCTCGCTATGCCGAGAACCAGGAGCACATGCTCCGCGTCATTCGCAATCACCGCCGGGCGGCGTACGGAGCCGCGGCTCTCGATTACGAGGGCCTTTCGATTGTGCCGCAGACGATCTCGGAGCAGCACTGCCCGGCAGATCTACTCTCTGCCGCCCGCCAGTCCTGGGACCGCGCCCTCGACCTGGGCCAAGCGCACGGCTACCGCAACGCCCAGGTCACGGTGATCGCGCCGACGGGAACCATCGGCCTGGTCATGGACTGTGACACGACCGGCATCGAGCCCGACTTCGCCCTGGTCAAGTTCAAGAAGCTCGCTGGTGGTGGCTATTTCAAGATCATCAACCAGAGCCTGGTTCCGGCCCTCGAAAGCCTGGGCTACGTCCACTCGCAGATCGAGGACATTGTGGCCTATGCCAAGGGGCACGGCACCCTGCTGGGAGCGCCGGCGCTGCACCACGAGGCGCTGAAGAGCCGGGGCTTTACGGAGGATGCTCTCGAGAAGCTGGAGTCTAAGCTCAAGGCGAGCTTCGATCTGAGCTTCCCGTTCAGCGTCTGGAACCTCGGCCAGGACTTCGTGATCGAGGAGCTGGGTGTCGACCCGGTGGCGATGGAAGCGCCCGACTTCGATCTCTTGGCAGCCCTGGGCTTTAGTGCTGAGGAGATCCAGGCCGCGACCGACTACTGCTGCGGCACCTTGACGGTCGAAGGGGCGCCGCACCTGCGCGACGAGCATCTGCCGGTCTTTGACTGTGCGAACAGATGTGGGCGCAAGGGCAAGCGCTTCATCTCCGTGGCTGCGCACTTGCACATGATGGCCTCGGCCCAGCCCTTCCTTTCCGGCGCGATCTCCAAGACCATCAATATGCCGACCGAGGCCAGCGTTGCCGAAACCGGCGAGGCCTATATCGAGGCCTGGCGCCTGATGATCAAGGCCGTGGCCCTGTATCGCGACGGCAGCAAGCTGAGCCAGCCGCTCTCGAGCCTCTCCCTCGACGAATTCGGGGAAAGCCCCGAGGAGACGGAGGCAGAGGCTTCCGCCACGGCGTCGAGCCAGGAGACGCCGACGACGGTCTCTCGCGAGATCGAGCAGGTCGCGGTGATGGCGACCGAGCGGGTGCTGGAGCGCATGCGCGGCGGCAAGATCGCGCGCATTACCAGCGCGCCTTCGCCTTCGACGCACACCGCCGCACGCGATCCCTTGCCGCAGCGCCGTTCGGGCTATACCCAGAAGGCCAATGTCGGGGGGCACAAGGTCTATCTGCGCACTGGTGAGTATGCCGACGGCAGTCTCGGCGAGATCTTCCTCGACATGCACAAGGAGGGCGCGGCCTTCCGAAGCATGATGAACTGCTTCGCCATCGCCGTCTCCCTCGGCCTCCAGCACGGAGTGCCGCTGGATGAGTTCGTGGACGCCTTCGTCTTCACCCGCTTCGAACCCTCGGGCTCGGTGAAGGGGCATGAGCGCATCAAGTTCAGCACCTCGATCATTGACTACATCTTCCGCGAACTCGCGGTGACCTACCTGGGCCGCGATGACCTGGCCCATGTGCCAGCCGAAGAGATGGAGTCGCCGAGCGGCACGACGACTGGGCCAGGTTCGGCGAGTGACCGTCCCTCTTCCCAGTTGCAACTGCGGGAGAATGCTCCGGAGCAGGCGAGCCCTTCTCCCTGCGAGGATGCGGCCGATGCTCCGGTCCTGACGCCCCAGTCGCGAGCTGGTGGCGATGCCAGTCCAAGCCCCAGGCCCGTAGCGGTCAGCACTGGGGAAGACGGGATGCTCCGGAGCCAGGAACAGGAGATCGCCGAGGCCCGGATGAAGGGCTACGAAGGCGATGCCTGCGGCGAGTGCGGCTTCTTCACGCTGGTGCGCAATGGCACCTGCCTGAAGTGCATGAACTGCGGGGGGACCAGCGGCTGTTCCTGAGCCGCAGCCTAGCAGGCTCTCAGGAACAGGCCCGCGAGCGACAGAGTGCCGGATCCGGAGCTCTGTCGCCGTGCGGATCTTTCAACGGCCTACTGAACCTTTGTCACGGTTCCTGAGTTAGGCGACGAACGAATCGGAAACACGCGTGCCTCCTGCGCTTGGGGAATCTGCCTGCTTGGCCGGCTCTTGGAAAAGAGCGGCAGTGAAGGTCGGCAGAGGGGACAGCCGCAGGAGGCGCGTTTTTTTCCCAGGCTGCTTGTAGAGCGCCACCCTTAGGCGGGGGGGCTCTTAGGCGGGGGGGCTCTTAGGCGTCCAGCCAGTCGCGCAGCCGAATGAGGCCGATCTCGGTCTTCATGTCGGGAATGCGCCCATCCCGGCAGCGGGCAATCGCCTCGTGCAGCTTTAGGATCACCAGGCCGCCGACTTCTTCCATCGTCGAGCCGTCGCCTTGGGGCGGTTGCGCCAGGGCAAAGTCGACCTGAGCTGCGCAGAAATAGACCATTTCATCGGCCACCCCAGGGCTGGGGAAGCTAGCCCCACCTAGTGGCAGGATCGCCTCGGGCTTCACGCTGAGGCCGACTTCTTCCTGGCACTCGGCCGCCGCCCGTAGGCAGAGCCCGAGCTCTTTGGGATGTTCGCTGTCGCTGGCTTCGAGGACGCCGGCCACGGTCTCCAATAGGGTCGAGGGAGGATTCTCCTCGGGGAAGGGGATGGCCTCGTTCCGGCGCCGCAGCCAGATCGGGGGGCGAAGGTTCTCGCGCAAACCGACACGGATGCCGGCATCGCTGCGCTCAAAGAGGACGACGGTCACGGCGTCGACCGCGGGGCGGCTGATCACGTCGCAGGGATAGGGCTCGCTCTTGCTGCCGTCGCTGTAGACGTTGCGCACCCGGTAGCGGTAGAGCTTGAGGAAACCCTCTTGTGGGCCTCGCTGCTCTGCCAGGTCCTCGAGGATCTCGAGGTCTCGTAGATGCTCGCCGCGCCGCGCTGGGCTCATAGGAACCAGTCCATTCGCTCGGTTGTGCTCTCGAGGAGGTCCAAGTCGACGCCGTTCTTCACCAGGTCCTCCAGCCACCAGTTGACCGAGTGGTAGAGGCAGGTGACCTCGCTGCACTCGATGGAGGCGTCGAAGCGATCGAGGATCTTGGCGGTGCTCTGGGCAGTGATGCCGAAGGCCTGCTCCCCGGCATAGGCGTCGCGCCCGCCAATCTGCGCCTTCTCGACTCCGCGGTGGGCCGGGCAGTTGTACAGGCCCAAAGGGCTCAGGACCTGGCGCAGCGCCTGCATGTGGCAGATCTGCGGCTGCTGGGTGAAGTCCTTCCAGTTGCCCTGCTCGAGGACCCGGAGGTTGATCGATTCGGTGACCCGGAAGTCCTCGGTTTCGTAGGTCTTGGCTTCGTCGACCAGACTGCGGATTCTGGCCAGGACCTGGCTCAGTTCCTGCTGCGCTTGCTCGGGGTCCATGACCTCGGAGCCCTCCAGCGTCCGGGTGAGGAAGGGCTTGAGCGAGATGTAGCTGAAGCGATGCTCGCGGGCGAGCTTGGTGGCCTCGACGATCTCTTCGATGTTGGGCACGATGCTGACGCCCTCTTCGCGCTCGGCGCCGTCCCAGACGATGATGTAGCTAAAGCCCACCAGCACATCTGGCTGCCGTTCGCGCATCTTCGGCACCCAGCTGCAGATGTCCTCAAGCGTCAGCGACAGGATGGGATTGTGCATCTTCTGGAAGGTGGCGTCGGTCCCCGAGTCGAGGGAGAGCCGAACCCAGTCACCCTTGCCCAGCACGTCCATGATCGCCAGCAGCTTCTTGTTGCGGCTGCCGTTGCTGACGATCGCCACCTGCAGCCCTAGCTCTTTGAGGAAGCGCACCATGCGCTCGAAGCCCGGGTAGATCGTGGGCTCGCCGCCACCGATCAGAATCACGGACTTAAGGCCTCGCTCGGCCAGCTCCGCGATCGACTGCTCAAGCTTGGCGTGCTCGTATTTGATCGGGCTGTTCAGGATGTCCCAGTCGATGCAGTGGTCGCAGCGGTAGTTGCAGGCGGTGGTCAGGTCGAGGTTGATGGAGATCGGTGCGATCTCGGGCATGGCCGGGAGTTCGCGGCCCTTCGCTCTCGCCTCGCGCAGCGCACGCTGCCAGCGCACGTAGTCAAGGACATGGGGATACAGCGAGGGCTGCTTGAGCTTGGCGGCAAAGTCGTGTGTTGGCGCAACGCGCCTGACAGGAGAACAGCCTCCCGGCTTCTCGGAGTTCATAGTGACTCTCCCCTCGGCTGACGGCTGCTAGGGTTGCCAAACTGAGAGCACCCAAACTGAGAGCACCAGGTGGCCTCGAGGGTTTCGAGCATTTCGATGCGCTGCACGGCGGCGTCTTGGGCTACTGGGGCCTGGCCCTGCTGGAGAGCTCGGACAAAGTCGTGGACCAATTGGCGACTCGGATCGGGGTAGGGGAGCTGGCGCCCATCGCAGTGGAAGGCCATCTCGTAGCTCGGCATAGAGACCTGTCGATGCGCCCAATGGCCATCGAAGGCATAGGCCGCCGGGCGCGGCACTTCGAGGCCATGCACGAGTTCGACGTGGACATCTAGGCAGCGCTCGCCACTGCGCCAGCCGAAATGGACGCTGACCCGGGTCTGCTTAGGGTCGTGGAGCACGAAGCGGGGCGCGAGCAGCTGCCCAGGCGTTTCGCTGCTGGCCTGCAGCAGGCTGAACGCATGCGGCAGGGCGTCGGGAACCTTCTCCCAGCCGCGGCTGATCGGGGCCAGCAAGAACTCGAAGCTCTGCTTGGCCTCGCGTCGAACTCCCGGATGTAGCTGGTCGTAGGCCGGCAGCGTCCAGGGCCACTGGGCGTTGATCCACAGATGCCGCCTTTGGCGCTGGGCCTCGGCGACGATGCGACGGGCGTGTTCGGAAGCCTCGCTCAGGCCCCAGATCATCGGCTTCTCGCAGAGGATGTGCAGGCCATGGGCCAGGGCCCGTTCCAGCGCCGGGAGATGGCTGGCGATGGGGGAGGCGATGAGAACTGCGTCGAGCCGCTCCTGGGCGAAGGCGCTTTCCATGGACCCGTAGCAGCGCAGTTCGTGGCCAAGCTTGGCAGCTAGGGCCTCAGCGGCGCTGCGCGTCCTGGCGGCATCTCGGCCCACGAGGACCTCGACGCGGGCCCCGGCCTCCTCGGCAAAAGCTGCGAGAAAGGGACCGAGCCCCTGGCGTGTCCGGCCTGGCCCAATCAAGGCAAGGCGCGGCCTTTCGATCGAATCTTGCTCCCGTTCCCCTGGCATCAGCCCATTGTGGGCCGAGGAGAGAGCTTAGGCAAAGACTCGCTTCCGCAGCCGCGGTGCGAGTTTGTTAGCTGCCTGCTTGGCTTCGTCTTCTTGACCGCGGAGAAGTCCGGTGCGAATCCGGCGCGGGCCCGCCACTGTCAGGCGACGCTCGGCTTGCTGGGCGCTCCGAGTCAGATCCCCGTAGCCAGTTCCCCTTGGTCCTCGAGGAACAGGACCTTTGATCTCCAAGATGGCTGTTTGCTTGCGGGTTGCGGCGCTCGCCTTCGCCGGCTCTGCGCTTCGGTCCTGCGAAGAGAGCTAGCGGGACACGGAAGCCGCAGGGGGCCGGGTCTTGCTGGAGAGTCCCGCAGCGGCTCGCTGTCCTCGATGGCGATCGCTTTCATGCCGGGATTGTTTGCGATGCCGCTGGGCCCCAGGCCCTGGCTGCTGCCATGGCGTGGTGGCAAGACTCTGGTCGAAGTCCCAGAATGCAGGTGGAAAAGCAGATGAATCCCGGCAAACCCTTCGCACAACCGTTCCAGGACTACGAGATCGTCGAACGTCTCGGGGCCGGCGGTATGGGGGTGGTGTTTCGGGCTCGACGTAAGAGCGACGGAATGGAGCTTGCTCTCAAGGTCCTGCATCCCTCGCGTTCGCGCAATCATCGCTATCTTGAGCGGCTGCGCCGCGAGGCCGAGATCTCGATGCGGCTTGACCATCCGCACGTCGTCAAAGGCCACGGTTTCGGCGAAGAGGGCGGCTACCACTTCTTGGTGATGTCCTATGCCCCGGGCAAGTCCCTGCGCGACTTACTCAAGCTCTGGGGACACTTCCCCGAGGGGCAGGTGCGGGAGATCGCCCGGCAGCTCGCCGACGCGCTGCGCTCGGCGCACGAGATGGGCATCGTGCACCGCGACGTCAAACCGGGGAACGTCCTGGTCGATGACGATGGGCAGGCGATGCTGACCGATCTCGGGTTGGCCAAGGCCGATACCGACACTACGGTGACCCGGGATGGGGCCACCGTCGGCACGCCTCAGTACATGAGCCCCGAACAGGCCAAAGACCCGGCCAGTGTCGATGAACGCGGCGACCTCTATTCCCTCGGCGCCACCCTCTACCACATGCTGGTCGGGTCGCCGCCCTTCGAAGGCGATTCGGTTGGCCAGCTGGTTCATCGCTTGATGACCGAACCGCTGCAGCCAGCCTCCGAGTTCTGCGAGCACCTGAGCCCGGGCTTCGATCTGGTGCTTCGTAAGCTGCTGGCCCGAGATCCTGAGCAGCGCTACCAGAGTGCGCGAGAGCTTCTGGCCGACCTCGATCGGCTCGAGGCCGGCGAGATGCCCAAGGTCAATGAGCGGGCTCTGCGCACAAAGCAAGCGGGGTCCTGGAGCTGGAGCGGTGCGCGCACTCTGCTCGCGGGCTTGGCGGCGCTCTTGCTGCTGGGCGTAGTCTTCCTGCTTTGGCCGCGAGCCGATCGGGATCCGAGAGAGAAAACTCCCTCTCAGGCTGAGCTCTGGCTGGCGCAGTTGCGGCAGCAGGACGCCTTCCGCTTCGGCCAACGCCTGCGTTATCTCGCCGAGCCGAAGACCTCCGAAATCGTTGGGCCTGGGGAGCTGGCGCGGCTGCGCAACCAGGTCACCGAGAGGTTTCGCCAGAAACTGGGGCCCTATCTGGAGCAGCGCTTCGATAAGGACGACTTCGTCTCTTGGATTGATGCGCACGGACTCGATCTTTGGCGCCGAGCGTATCTCCAAGGGTATGTCGTCCGGCAGCTAGAGGATCGCTTCGACCTGTCGCTTGCGGAATTCCCTGCCGTTGTTCGCCAGCAGTTCGAGACCTGGCAGCAAGAACGCGGGGCGAGCTTGGCCGGTCTGGTGCAGGAGCGGGTGCATCGTCTCGTTCAGCGGGTGCAGCGTGATTACGAAGACAAGCTGAGTCCGGGCATCGAGGCGCTGTGGGCCGATCGTGCGTATGGAAGCGTCGAGGCTCGGCTGCGCCCTATTCTTGAGGATCCTCTTTCGGGGCTCTTGGATAGCAGTGGCCGAGCTTTGCGAATACCAGCCGAGCTCGATGGGCTCTTCGATGGCTTTCGGGCCCGGGTGCGATCCCAACTCGGCAAGAACAGCCGGCTAGCGGCAGCGGATGTCGAGCGCTTTCGTTCTCTGACCGAAGCTGCGGTCGAGAGCGCGGTGGAGCTTGCGACCGACGACGCCGGCCATGGCGTAGAGAAGGCGCGGGCTCTGCTTGATCAGCTCAGTCGCGAACGTCTAGCTCCTGGGCGCCTGCCTTGGAAAGATCTGCCGCGCAAGGTTGAGTTCGAGCTGCGTGGCATCCAGGCCAAGGTTGAGCTGGCCAGGGAGAAGATCGACCGCCTGGCCGAGTCTCGGGATCGAGCCCTCCTGCGGGATCTCTGTGACACCATCCATGACGGACTCAGCGAGGACCTGGACGTCGCTCGGGCCCGCCGCACCTTGGGACAATTCCGCTTTGACAGCCAAGGGCTACGGGCGGAACTGCAGCGGCTGCATAGCGACCTCAACACTCTTGAGCGCTGCTTGGAGTGGATGCTCTCACAGCTGGCCCGCAAGAGTGAGCGCGACGAACATTGGTTCGTTCGGGGGCAAGACGTCTATGGACGGGTGCTTCGCATAGAGCGGAAGGAGCATGCTCCCCCGGTGCTGCTCTTGCGGGATCGCGAACACAAAGAGCACCGTGTTCAGCTTCATGAACTCTTGCCCCGGCAGGTCCTTGACCGGCTGGAGGCCAGTGCTCCCGAGAAGCTTACCGAACATCGGCTAGGGATTGGCCTCTTCCTCCTCTACAGCGACCGCTTGGCCTCGGCCCAGGACTGGCTGCTGCGAGCGGGACGCTTTGACGGGGAACTGCGGGTCCGCGTCGAGCGGCGACGCCAGCGTTTGGCCATCCGGGCGCGGGATCGGGGAGCGGAGATCGAGCGGCGCATGCGCAGTGCCGAGCGCTACCTCAATGCCGGGCGCAGCGAGGCGGCGGCCGAAATCCTGCGCGCGCTCCGCGCTAGCTTTGCCGATGAGGTGCTTGGGTCCAGGCACCAGCCGCAGATCCTGAAGCTTGAGCACCGGGCCGCACGTCTGATCAAGCTGCGGGCGCTCCGAGAGCAACTGGATCCGCGCCTACGTGGCCCGGATACGCTGCAACTCGAGGGCGAGGCCGGCAAGGAACGGCTCACGGCGCGTGTGGCGGTGAACTCGGCAGCCAGCTTCGGAACGGGGCTCGATTCTTGGCGCAAACAAGGGGGTAGCTTCGTCCCCTTCGCTAGGAGCCGGGTGGCGATCGAAGAGAAAGCTCTCGCAGAACAGCTGCGCTTGCCCTTCCCGGTCTTTGCTCCCAAGGCCAGCTCCACTCTGCGCTTGGAACTAGCCATCCCTGGCGAGGGCCCGGCCCTCGATGCCCTGGTCATCGAGTGGTGGGGGGCGCGGTTACTGTTCGTGCAAGACATGTTCCAGGCCAGGGCACAGTTGCTCTCAGCTCGAGGTGCCAGCGAAAACACCCTGGCGCAGCTGCTCAGCGGCGAAGGAAGCGCAGCTCCCTTCCTCTTGCGAGGAGCCCTGCAGCAAATCGAACTGGAACGCGGGCCGGAGCGAATCGATGGGCGGCGCCGCTGGACAGTACGGATCGACGGCCACCAGCTTTGGTCGGGCAAGCTACGCGACCTGCGCGGAGCCAAGGCCGAGCTGCGCCTAAGCTTCGCGGGCGGCATGGGCTTTCGCCTCTTGGAAATCGAAGGCGCGCCGCGCTGAACTGCGATATTGAGCCGGAAGATGGGGGGCGCTGCAGCTTCCCTGATCACGCGGAATACGACGTGGCCCAAGCGCCCCTTAGCCGCCGACTTCTTTTTCGCGCGAAAGGGACGGTAGAGCCCGCCCGCCCAAGCAAATCGGGCGGGCGGGGCAAGTGCCGCAAGAGGACGGGCAAGACGCGGCTTAGACGCGGAATCGCGTCAAGAGTTGTTGCAGCCCATCGGTCTGCGAATCGAGAGCCTGTACGGCAGAGGAGGTTTCCTCACTGCTTGCCGCGTTCTGTTGGGTCACGGCATCGATTTGCGACAGGGCATCGCGGATCTCCGAGAGGCCGCGGGCGCCTTCTTCGTTGGCTTGCGAAATCTCGGAGACGAGTTTGCTGGTCTCCTGCACGCGTTCTGCAATCCGTACCAGGGATTCGGAGGTCACGCTGGTGATCTCTTCACCTGTCCGCACCTGCGAGAGCGAGGCCTCGATCAACTGTGTGGTCTCCTGCGCCGCGCGGGCACTGCGAGAGGCGAGTGCGCGCACCTCTTCCGCCACAACGGCGAAGCCCTTGCCGTGCTGCCCCGCGCGCGCAGCCTCAACGGCGGCGTTGAGGGCTAGCAGGTTGGTTTGGAAGGCGATGTCGTCGATGACCTTGATGATGTTGCTGATCTTCTGGCTCGAATCGCTGATCCCGTGCATCGCAGCGGTCAGCTCTTCCATCTGTTTCTGGCCCGTCAAACTCTGCTTCGCCGCTTGACTTGAGTTGTCATCAGCCGAGCGCGCACCCTCAGCGGTGTTCGAAGCCTGCAAGTTGAGCTCGGCGACACTGCTACCGATTTCCTCGAGCGAGGCAGCCTGGCGCGTCGCGCCATCGGAGAGTTCCAGACTGGCCTTTGAGATCTCGCGAGTGCCGTTACGCATGTGCGATGCTGCACTCTGGATCTCGGAAACGAGTTTGCGCAGCCGGGTAACCATGCCCTGGAGAGCGTTGCCCAACTCGTCGTTCGGCCCTGAGACTTTGGGCTGGACGGTGAGGTCGCCCTCGGCGATATCCCGAGCCACCTGTGCCTGCCCTTGTAAGACTTCACACATCGAGTTGAGTGCGCTTCCCAAATGGCCCACTTCGTCATCCCTTGAGACATCCATTCGCACCGAGAGTTCGCCAAGAGCCACCTGCTGAGCAACGGCGACCGCCTTGCCCAGAGGGCCGGTGATGCGACGAGCCGACCAGAGAAATAACACAGTGGCAACGACACCAGCGATCAGCGCAAGTGCGAGAAGCCCCATGGTTTCCTCGTGCCCTACCTCTGCGACGGCTCGGGCACTGGCTTCGAACTCTTCGACGTAGGCTCCCACGCCAATCGCCCAGTCCCAAGGCTCAAAGTACAGGCAGTGAGCGACCTTCCTCTGGACCGGCTCGGAGGGGGAGTTGCGCCATGAGTATTCCACGATCGCTGGCTTGGCCGGATCTGAACTCTTGGCTGCGCGCACGATGTCGCGAATAAAAAAGTCTCCGTTCAGGTCCTTCAAATCCCATAGATTCTTGCCTTCGTTTCGAGGATTCTTGGCGACGACGCAAGTTCCTTCTGAGTCGAGTACGAAGACATATCCACTCTCGCCAATCTGTATCGAAGCAAGGGCCTTACGGAGGGCTGAGGTTGTCTCCATCGGTTGTCCAAAGTACAGGGCGCCTATGACCTTGCCCGCGTTGTCTTTCAAGGGCTTGTAGGCGGAAAGATACCAGCTGTCGACGACGAAGGTTCTGCCAGTGAGCGTCCGCCCCGCGAGAATTGCGGAGATGACTGGGTTGGGCTGCCCATCGGGATTCGTCGCTGGGATGTAGGTCCCAATCGCCCGCTGGCCATCCTTCTTCTTGATGTTGGTGCAGACACGGAGCATGTCGCCGCGCTCATTCATACGCTGGAAGATGGTGGCTACCCCACCAACCTGTTCGCGTACCGCATCGACGATCGGGGCCTTCTTCCTAGCGTTTCTGACCTGCCCAAGCCAATGATCACCGACCATGAGGCGGGGCAAAGAGAGAGGCTGGGCCTGCTTGTTGAGCTGATGAACCGCGGTCCAGGAGACTGCTTGTTTTTCGTCAAGGTGCAGCCTGCCCTGTCCCGCAAGCGTCCTCTCCGCCACTCGAAGACCCGACTGCACTACCTCTGTGAGAATTTGCTGTTGGCCTTTGCAGCTGGCGTAGACGCTCTGCGCCGTTTGAGTGAGGTTCTTGTGCCCCAACTTGCGGCATACCTCCCCTGCCTTGTTCGAAGCGAAGGATTGGCCATCGACCGCCATCCAGGTGGCGATTCCTAGCGGTAGGAGCGATGTGGTGAAACCGAGAAGGAGCAGTTTTCTCTGGAGTGACTTGGTAATAAAGTGCATGAGATCTGAGAACCGAAGGACAAATCTTTTCTCGCAACAGCCTTCGCATGCCGCAATTTGCTTTCCTCTTCGGTGAGGCGGAGCCAGGAGCTTGATGCGTTTTCTGGGTTCGCTTAATTCGGCTGCTCTAGTCTCCAATAATATGGGTGATACAAGGACTCTCCTTGGTTTAGGGGCAGAGCTTCCCTCCCAGAAACTATGCAAGGCGGAAGCCGATCAACTGCTGCTTTGGGTCGCCCCCTCTCTCCACCTGAGGGCCATCTCTCAGGCTCAGGTGCTCTGGCTCAGGCTCGACGCGTGACCGGCCAGTCGAGCGACCGTCGTTGCGCTGCTTGGGGCTGCGCTGCTTGGGAGGAAGCTGGGACAGTTCACACCCCGCAGTCTCCCCTAGGCCCCACAGTCTCCCCTAGGCCCCACAGTCTCCCCTAGGCCCCGCAGTCTCCCCTAGATCAAGGGGGGAAGATGGTGGAGGCGGGGGGAGTCGAACCCCCGTCCCGTGATGCCCGGCCGGACCCGTCTACGTGTGTAGTCCGTGATTTGGAGTCTCACTGGTTCCGGCTCCCAAGGACAGGATCCGGCACCAGCCAGCGAGAGTTGGATTTCGCCGCCACTTGCTCTCGCAACCGGTGGAGGCTAGCTCGCTGTGTATCGGAGGCGCGGGTCACGAGCGAACTCGCGGCTCCGTGGCTACGCTATCTAGGCAGCCAGGGCGAAGTGCTCATCGGCACATCAAAGTGTTTCCAGGGTTTTACGAGGCCACCTGGAACCTCGACACGCAAAGCCAGGCGCGACAGCATCCGGTCGATACCAGTCGCCCCCACATTGGTGGCCGAGCCTAGCATGAGCAGGGGCTTGCCGCACGATCTCTCAGGATTGCCCGCAACTCACCTGGGGTTGGAGCGACTGCGGCCTGTTAGCATGCCGCCATGGGTCCTCTTCGAGTTTTTCGCAGGGCGGGGCTTTTCGGGCTCGCCGCTCTCCTCCTTTCTTCCTGCTGGTCTTGGCGCAGTACGCAGATCGAGTTCGACTCGGTGGCAGGCTTTACCGAGGATCTGCTCGAAGAGCCGGAAGAACTCGAATGGCATACGGAAGCTCGGCGCTATCCCTGGATCTACCGGCAATTCGAAAGCTCGCTGATGACGATGTTCGCCGATGCCACCGGGGTCCAGCGGGTTATGCATCCGGTCAAGAACCCGGCTGGCTTCGCCAGTGATCGCATCCTCTGGCTTGCCGAACTCGCTGGTTCTGACCTGCTCCAGATAGGGGAGAGCACCTGGCGTTTGCTCTTCGTGATCGACCGGGATCCTTCGCCGCTGCATCGCATCTATGCCGCACAGGGGCTGGGGGTCTTGCTCCAGACCTTTGCCAAGCGCGATGCTTCCCGGGAAGGCCTGCGGGTCGTTGGACCTGAGCATCTGGGCTTGCAAGAGGGTGATGGCAGCTCCTACCGCCTGGCGGCGCGCAAGTTGTTGCCCAGGATCGAAGCGGCTTGGATCAGTGTCCGAGAGGACGAGATGCTGAGCGGCGGCGGGCGGGAAGACTTCGCACAGGCCGTCGATGCCCTGGCAAAGCTCAAGACCGGGAACCTGGAACAGGAACGCTTGCGGCTGCGCCTTCTGCTGGAGGCGGTGCGCTTCGAGCCGTTTCGACCGCTGCAGGAACGGCTTGCTGGCAGCCTGGTCTACGCGGTGCAGAGTGCCGCGGTGCATGGACTCCGGCGCAGTCTTCTCGATCGTGATGGGGACCTGCGTAACGCCGCCCTCGAAACCTTGAGCGAGCTCGGGGGGCCAGCGCTGCTCCCTCGGCTCCTGCAGATTCTCGAGGCCCGCCCCGAAGTCTTGGCGAACACGAGCTTCCACTGCGATCCCGATCCTGGGGTCCGGCGGGCGCTGGTGCATAGGTACTGGAGTGGAAACGCGGATTTGGCCGAAGAGCAGTTCGGAAGGGGACGCAGTGGCTTTGAGTTTTTGCACGAGCTTGCAGACTCGGATCCGGAGCTGTCCTTGCGTATCCTCGCTGCAGATGCACTCGCCTGGCTACTTGGCCGAGAGGCCGACCCCTTTGGCGAGTGGATTCCTGAGTGGTGGCAGAGCCACCGAGAGCGCATCCGCGGCCAGGCACAGCAAGGCCGCTGATTTCTGCCTCGTACCCCGATGACCCAGACGGAGCTCGTCCCGCCTTGCAGCGCAAGCACATGGTCAACCTGCTGAAGATCCTGGTCGCAGTGGCCCTCGTGGCCTTTGTCCTGTCCAACGTATCGTGGCGGGACCGGTACCAGATCGTCGAAAAGAAGGGAAAGGACAGCATCGTCCACGTGGAGCAGCCTGGCTCGATCCGGGGGGATTGGCGTGCTGACCCGCTCCGGTTTGTGCCGGAAGGACAGGAGGCCGAGATCGACCCTCGGGACAGGCTCGCGGAGTTCGAAGGAGCCAAGTTCGAGCTACGCCCGGGGCTGCCGACCTACCTGCGGGCCATGGACCTGCTCTATTTCTTCTTGGGCTCCTTGGGCTTCTTCGTCGGGGTCTTCGTCGGTTCGCTGCGCTGGCACTGGCTGCTGCGGGTCAACGAACTCGGGGTCTCCTGGAGCCAGGCCTTCCGCCTGACTTGGATCGGTATTTTCTTCAACAATGTCGTGCCCGGGCTCACCGGCGGCGACCTCGTCAAAGCCTTCTACATCGCCCGCATCACCGGCAAGAAGACCCGCTCGGTGTTGACGGTCATCGTGGACCGGGTGATGGGCTTGGTCGCACTGGCGGTGCTGACCGGCATCGTCGTCTTCTGGCGGGTCGGCGATCTCCCGATGATCGCTTACGGGGTCTGGGCCGGGCTGCTGGGGCTGCTGCTGGCGTCGACCTTCGTGCTCTCTCGGCGTCTGCGGAGCATGCTCAAGGTCGACCGCATCCTGCGGCGGCTGCCCGGCTCTCGGCTGCTGATGTCGATCGACGAGTCGCTCTACCTCTATCGCTCGCACCTTCCCGGGCTTTTCTTCTGGATGGCGGCCTCCGTTCTCAACCATGTCGTCATGGTCGGCGGCATCTACCTGATCGGAGAGGCCCTTGGGGTCGGCGCCAGCCCTCTGGACTATCTGATCCTGGTGCCGGTGATCCAGATTGCTTCGGCGGTCCCGCTCGCGCCCGCGGGTTGGGGGGTCGGCGAAGCGCTCTTCGGCTACCTCTTTAGTCACTATGCCTACCAGGGACTTCCCATGGCCAGCGTCAATGTGGGCGCTGCCATCGAGGTCATGCGCACGCGCGCCATTGCCCTTTCCATTGTCTACCGCGTGCAGATCATGCTTTGGTCTTTGCTCGGAGCCCTCTTCCTCGCTTTCCAGAAGGGGCGGGCAAGTTCCGAAGAGATGTCGCAGTTGATGAACGATTTGGACGAAGAAGAGCCCGGCTCTGCCGGGCGAGCTTGACTCGCCTTCCGAGTCTCACAGCAACGCTTACAGCAACGGCTTTGGAGGCCTCGTGCCGGTACTCAAACGCAAGCGATTCCTTAGGGTCAAGCTGGACATGGTCAACCGTTGCCAGCTCCGCTGCGTGATGTGCCACTTTGCCCATCCGGACTTCGTTGAGTCGGATATGGAGATGGACCGGCCCCTGCTTGAGAAGGTGGCCTCCGAGCTCTTCCCGTTGGCGCACGACGTCGTCCTCTCGAGCTCTGCCGAGCCACTGATTGCGAAGGAACTTCCGCGAGCACTCGAGCTGTGCCGGGAGTACGAGGTGCCCTTCTTCCACTTCTCGACCAATGCGATGGCCTTGACCGAGAAGATCATGGAGAAGGTCTGCGAGGTGCAGATGCCGGTCATGACCGTTTCGGCGGACGGGGCCAGCAAGGAGACCTTTGAGAAGATCCGGCGGCCGGCAAAGTGGGGGAGGTTCCTCTCTAAGCTCGCCTTGGTCGACCGGGTCAAGGAGCGACTCGGCAGCGAGTATCCGAAGCTCTCCGCCACCTGCGTGCTGATGCGCAGCAACATCGAGGAGGCCGCGGATTTTGTCCGCCTCTTTGCCGAGCATGGGGTTTCGGACATCAACTTTGTGCACATGGGCGTGCTGGGTGGTCTGGGCCTTGAGAACGAAACCCTCAGCTTGTTTCCCCAGCTCAGCAACGAAAAGATCGCCGAAGCCAAGTCGGTGGCGCAGGAGCTAGGGGTTGGGCTGATGGCTCCTATGCCCTTTCCAGAGTCGATGTATGAAAGCGCAGGCCGCGAGGAGGAGGCGGCGTCTTCGGACGAGGGTGGCGGTCAGGCCATCGTCGGCAGTGAGGGCGGCATCGACGTTTGCGAGTTTCTTGAGCACAAGAACCGCGAGTTCAACCTCGCCGTCACCAGTCGGGAAGAGCACCGGCGCATGTGCTACTTCCCGTGGTACTACATCCACGTCAATCCGAATGGGACCGTGTTCCCTTGCGGGCACTGGTTCGAGTTCTCGACCTTTGGCGACTTCACGAAGCAGAGCTTCGGTGAGATCTGGACCGGCCCCGAGTTCACCGAGCTGCGCCGACAGATCCGGGATCTAGAGCTAAGGCCGGTCTGCGCCAACTGCACGATCTCGGGCATGGGCCGTCCCGATGTCTTGGCGAGCTTTAGTCGGCGAGAAAAGCAGCGCGGCGGCTAGCTGAGCGGGCAGTATTTTCCCTGGTCTTCACTTGTGCGTTTCCCGCTTCCCTCCACCGGGTTAGCCTCCGGCCTCTTTGCCGCCTCTTCGGAGAAAGAGATATGAGCGTCCTCGTAGTTGGTTCGACGGCCTATGACACCATCCACACGCCTTTTGCAGGGCCCAAGGAATGCCTCGGTGGTTCGGCTACCCACTTCGCCCTCTCGGCCCGTTGGTTCAATGAGGTTCGCCTCGTCAGCGTGGTGGGGGAGGACTTCAAGGACAGTGATGTCCAGATGCTGAAGGACCAGGGTATCAAGACCGAGGGGCTTGAGATCGCCAAGGGCAAGACCTTTCGTTGGACGGGGAAATACAGCAGCGACATGAACCACCGAGAGACGCTCTCGGTCGATCTCAACACCTTTGGTGATTTCGACCCGAAGCTGCCGGAGGCTTGGCGCAGTTCTCCCTTCGTCTTCCTCGCCAACGGGCACCCGCTGGTGCAGGCGAAGGTGCTTGAGCAGGTCAGCGGCCCCAAGTTCGTCGTAGCCGACACCATGGATCTGTGGATCCATACCGCGAAAGACGAGCTGCTGGCCCTGATGCAAAAGCTGGACGGGATCGTGCTCAACGACGAAGAGGCCAAGCTGCTGACCGGCGAGCACAACCTGATCAAGGCGGGGCGCGCCCTGCTGCGTATGGGGCCGAGCATCGCGGTGGTGAAGAAGGGCGAGCATGGCTCCTTCCTGTTCAGCCAGTTCTTCCAGTTTGCGCTGCCGGCCTACCCGACCGAGAACGTGCTGGACCCCACCGGAGCGGGCGACTCCTTCGCCGGCGGCTTCATGGGCTACCTCAGCCAGCTCGAGTCGATCTCGGTCTGGAGCCTAAAAAAGGCGGTCGCGTATGGCACCTGCACCGCCTCACTCAACGTCGAGTCCTATGGCACTGAGCGCGTCGTGAATGCCGATCGCAGTGAGCTTGAGGCTCGCTACCAGGAGTTCCTGCAGTTCGCCCAGATCTGAGTCCGTAGCTCCTGAAACGGCCCTTGCGACTCCTCCTCGGAGTCTTTCCCGAAGCCCCCACGCAGCAGCAGCTGGTCGCGGCCGGTGATCAGCTGCGCCTGGGGCCCCTTGCCACTACCCGCTGCGCTTCCTCGGCGAGGTGAATGCGGACTGTGCGGCGCAGCTGCGGGCACGGCTGCCGGAAGGGCTGCGGGTGTTGCAGCCTTTTTCTATCGAGTTCGACGGGCTCGGTGCCTTCGCCAGCCAGGAGCGAGCCCGCCTCCTCTTTGCCGAGCTCCGGCACCTATTCTTTCCCAAGCTGGGCTTTGCTTGCGGGATCCTAGCCCTGGTGCAGAGCCACCTGGAACCGGGTGCGGTTCGCTAGGAATCGATCGAAGAATTCCGGATCGGGGCGTGAGCTTTGAAGGCGAGCTACGACTTGGGGAGTGCTGGCGCTAGGTTGAGCCTTCGCCCATGGGGGGATTTTCGAATCAGGCTTGCGTCGGCCATAGCGGCCCTGCAAGCTGGACCGAGTTAGGTAAGCGTTAGGGCTGGGGCGCGTCATAGGGTCTCAGGCATATTTTGGAGGGGAGCCATCATGGCAAAGAAGAGCAATGACAGCCCGGCGAAGGGCGCAAACAGCAGTGAGAAGCGTGGACCGAGCCCGGCGCTGGATGGAGCCCTGCAGGCCATTGAGCGGAGTTATGGCAAGGGCTCGATCATGCGGCTCGGAGACGGGACCGTCGTCCCGATCGAGGGGATCAGCACCGGCTCTCCCAGCCTGGACCTAGCCCTCGGTGGGGCGGGCGTGCCGCGAGGCCGCATCATCGAGATCTACGGCCCCGAGTCCTCGGGCAAAACGACCCTGACCCTGCACATCATTGCCGAGGCGCAGAAGCGGGGCGGCATGGCTGCCTTCATCGATGCGGAGCACGCTCTGGATCCTAGCTATGCGCAGAAGCTGGGCGTCAACCTCAGCGAGCTTCTTGTGTCTCAGCCGGACTCCGGCGAGCAGGCCTTGGATATCGCCGAGACTCTCGTCAAGTCCAATGCCCTCGACGTGATCGTCGTCGATTCGGTTGCCGCGCTCGTGCCCCGGGCCGAGCTGGAGGGAGACATTGGCGACTCGCACGTCGGACTGCAGGCGCGGCTGATGAGCCAGGCCCTACGCAAGCTGACCGGCATCTGCGCCAAGTCGCGGACCTGCCTCATCTTTATCAACCAGATCCGTGAAAAGATCGGGGTCATGTTTGGCAGCCCCGAGACCACCAGTGGCGGCCGCGCCCTCAAGTTCTACTGCTCGGTGCGCATGGACATCCGCCGCATCGGCCAGATCAAGAGCGGCGATCGGGTGGTCGGCAATAGGACCAAGGTCACGGTGGTGAAGAACAAGGTCGCCCCGCCCTTCCGCAAGGTCGAGTTCGACATTATCTACAACAAGGGGATTAGCCGTATTGGCGACGTCCTTGATCTGGCCCTCGATCACAAGATCGTGCAACGCAGCGGCGCCTGGTTCAGCTTCGGCGAGACGCGACTAGGCCAAGGCCGCGAGCGCGTGGTCGACATGCTCGAAGAGAACCATGATCTGCTCGAGACCATTCAGACCCAGGTCTTCGCGGCGATCGCCAGCGCCGAGGCCGCGCGTGAGAACAAGGGCAAAAAGGGCCCCGAGCCGCGCAAGATGAGCAGCAGCGCCTAACAGCCCGTTTTCGGCCTCGCGAGCCGCAGGGTGCCGGATTCGCTGCCGTTTGGGCTTCGGGGGGCTGCAGCTCTCCTGAAGCCTGCGTTTGTAGCAGGCACCCGCCGCGGGTGCCCCGAAGCTGACATCCCGAAGCTGACATTCTGCTTCCGTCGCCCCAACAATCTGCCAGCAACTGGGTATGGACTGAGGCGCTTTGCTGTCGTGCATCTTTCTCAGCGCTTCGCGAGGTCTATGCTCTTGCCCCTTTTCCCTTGAGGGAGCCCCACGATGAAGAAGCTCAGCGGAGCCGAGGTTCGCGAGACCTACCTGAAGTGGTTTGAAGAGCGCGGGCACCAGCGCCTGCCTTCCGACTCGCTTGTGCCTTCGAACGACCCGACCCTGCTCTTCACCGGCGCGGGCATGAACCAGTTCAAGGACATGTTCCTAGGTAAGGGGTCGCTCCCGTACACCCGGGTCACGACTTCCCAGAAGTGCATGCGGGTGCCCGACCTTGAGAACGTTGGCCTGACGGCAGGCCACCACACCTTCTTTGAGATGCTGGGCAACTTCTCCTTCGGCGATTACTTCAAGAGCGACTGCATTCCTTGGGTTTTCGGCTTCTACACCGAAGCTCTGGGGCTGCCGCGGGAGCAGCTGGTCGTCACCGTCTACAGCGACGATGACGAGGCCTACGGCATTTGGCAGGAGGCCACCGGGTTGCCGGCAGAACGCATCTATCGCTTTGGCGAGAAAGAAAACTTCTGGCCGGCGAGCGCACCGAGTAAGGGCCCCAATGGTCCGTGCGGTCCCTGCTCTGAGGTCTACTTCGATTGGAACCCCGATGAGCCGCTCCCCAGCCCCGAGGGCTTGGAAGAGCTGCCGACTCCACGTTTCGTCGAGATTGGGAACTGCGTCTTCACCCAGTTTGACCGGCAGGAGGACGGCTCGTTGCCGCCGCTGCCGCAGCGAAACATCGATGTCGGACTCGGGCTTGAGCGCACGACGGCGGTGCTACAAGGGGTGCGCAGCAACTTCGACACCGACATCTTCCAGGGCTACCTGCAGTTCATCGCCGAGCGTGCCGGCAAGCGCTATGGAGAGAATGCTCGCGATGATGTGCACATGCGTCGCATTGCCGACCATGCTCGCGCTGTGAGCTTTTGTATTGCCGACGGGGTCTTGCCGAGCAACGAAGGGCGCGGCTACGTGCTGCGCAAAATCCTGCGGCGTGCTTGCCGGAGCGGTTATGAGCTGGGGCTGGAGCAGCCCTTCCTGCACGAGCTGACCGGACTGGTTGGCCAGCAAATGGGGGAGGCCTACGGCGAGCTCCTTGAGCACCGCAAGCAGATCGCGGCGCTGACGCTGCAAGAGGAGAAGGGCTTTCGCCAGATCTACACGGCGGGGGTGGCCCGCTTTGAGGCGTGGTTTGAGCAAGCTACGAAGCAAAGCGAGCAAGGACAAAGCGACTGGCCCAGGGTCGAGGTCGAGGAGCGAGGCAGCTTGCCGATGATTCCGGGCTCGGGCACGGCCGTCTTTGAGCTGCACGACACCTTCGGTTTCCCGGCCGACATCTCGCGCTCCCTTCTCTATGACCGCGGCTTTGCTATCGACGAAGAGGGCTTCGAAGGGGCGATGGAGGCTCAGCGTCGGCGGGCCCGTGACCACTCACAGCTCAGTGGCGAGGTCTTTGCCGGTGGCTTCGTTTCCGAGCTCAAGGCCGCGAAACTGCCGGTCACCGAGTTCCTGGGCTACGAGAGCTGCCAGAGCCAGGCCCGCGTCTTGGCTCTGGCCGAAGGCGAGCAGCGGCAGGCGCGGCTTAGCGCCGGGGCTTCGGGCCAGGAGCGGGTGCTGGTCGTCGACCGCAGCCCCTTCTATGCCGAATCCGGCGGCCAGGTGGGCGACACTGGGACCTGGCGCAGTAACGCGGCAAGCAGTCGTCCCGCCAAGGGAAGGATTCTCGGTTGCAGCAAGCAGGATGAATACTGGCTGCACCAGCTGCTGATCGAGGAGGGCGAGCTGGCCGAGGGCGAGGAGCTCAGCCTCTGTGTCGATCTTGAGCGTCGCCGGGCCATCGAGCGCAACCACACCGCCACCCACTTGCTTCACCAGGCCCTCAAGGACGTGCTGGGCGAGCACGTAGCCCAAGCGGGTTCCCTGGTTGCCCCCGATCGCTTGCGCTTCGACTTCACCCACGGCGAGCGCTTGAGCCCTGAGCAGCTGCGAGAGGTCGAGCGCATCGTTTCGCGCGAAATCATGGCGGCGACCCAGCTATCGCCGCTGCAGATGTCGCTCAGTGAGGCCAAAGGCGCCGGATTTACCGCCCTCTTTGGCGAGAAGTACGGTGCAGAGGTCCGGACCCTGGCGATTGGCGAATACAGCAAGGAACTCTGTGGGGGGACCCACGTAGCCAACACCGGGCAAATTGGCCCCTTCCGCATCGTTACTGAGACTTCGGTAGCAGCGGGCGTCCGTCGCATCGAGGCGCTGACCGGTGTCGAGGCCCTTGAGCACCGCCAGAAGGAGAGCGCGACTCTCGACTCTCTGGCGGAGCTACTCAAAAGCCCCCGCGAAGAGATCGAGAGCCGGGCCCAAGGCCTGCAGCAAGAGATCAAGAAGCTGCGCAAGGAGCTTCAGCAGGCGGCACGCAGTGGTGCCAAAGACCTTCTGGGAGAGCTTGAGGCCAAGCTAGGCAAGGGGCTGGGAGACTACGCCGAGGGACGATTTCTTGCGGCTGCCGTCGAGGGCGCCGGGCAGAAGCAGCTCCTCGACCTCCTCGACCGTTTGCGCAAGAAATACCCGAGCTTCGCTGGGCTGCTAATTGGTATCGAAGAGGGTGGCAAGAAGGGTCTACCCGTGGTCGCCGCGGTCACCAAGGACCTGCACGGCAGCGGTTTGGCCGCCGGTAAGTTGGTGCAGGCGGCAACCAAGCTTCTCGGCGGTGGTGGTGGCGGACGAGCCGAGCTCGCCCAAGGTAAGGGCAAGGACAGGGCCCAGGTCGAGGCCGCTGTGCAAAGCGCGCGCGAGAGCCTAGTGGCGGCACTCGGAGAAGCCTAAGTGCACGCGGGCGCCCTGGGCGCATGCGCAGCGTGTTGAGCTGGGGCGTGTTGAGCTGGGGCGTGATGAGCTAGGCTGCGCGCCTGGTGGGATGGGGCTGTCGTCTGCCTGGAGCAATGGTCGGGCGCGAGAAGCTGGGAGGGAACCCCTTCTGCCCAAGGCCGAGCAGGGTCTTGCCGTAGGCCCGTGCCTTCAAAGCACCGGCTGCGTCCCCGCAGCGGCATAGCGTCTCGATGAATCCGTTGATCAGCTGCACTTTCATCAGCTGCACTTTCATCCGCGTAGGGGGAGGGCCGGATCTCGTTCCCCTCGGACTGGCGAGTCGTTTCCCGGGCCCTCTTGCTTTCCCTCGGCGAGCTGCTTTTCCTCAAGCCTAGTTCGTTGACCATCGCAGTCCCCAAGCATAGACTCTTCGCCCTTTTACCCGCAGCGAGGCCCCCCTGGCCTCGTCAGGAAAAGCCACTGCAGAGGCCCTCTTGAGCCTCCCGAGCAGAACACCCCAGGAGGAGTCACGATGGCTGTACCACGCAGAAAGCATAGCCGCGCCCGTCAGGCCAAGCGGCGCGCCCAGTGGAAGGGCATCGCCGCTCAGCTCGTCGATTGCAGCCATTGCGGATCCCGCATTCGCCCGCACACGATCTGCATGAGCTGCGGACATTACCGCGGTCGTCAAGTCCTCGCCGTTCGCGGCTGACTCGCGCCCCTGCCGGTTCAAGGCCACCGAGATCGCCCTTGGACGAGGAGTAGCTTTCTAGGATGAGAATTGCAGTCGATGCGATGGGCGGGGACCACGCGCCGGCGACCGTCATCGAAGGCGCCTGCTGCGCTGTAGCAGCGGGAGTCGTGACGCCAGGCGCTCTGATCCTCGTTGGCCGTGCTGAGGACATCGAAGCCGAGCTCGCCAAGCTGGATCCGGTTCCGGATTCGCAGCGCGTTACCCTCCAGGATTTACAGGCGAGCGAAGTACCTGCTTCGGATGCTGATCGCTTTTTGATCGTTGACGCACGCGAAGTCGTGGAGATGGACGAAGCTCCTGCCGTAGCCCTGCGGCAGAAACGCGACTCCAGCATGAACGTCGCCACCGGGCTCGTGAAGCACGGCATCGCCCAAGCCCTGGTTTCGGCCGGGAATACTGGGGCGGTCGTCGCCAGCGCTGTTACCCAGCTCAAGAGCCTTGATGGGGTACATCGACCAGGAATTGCCGTCGTCATCGAAGGTGAAGCCGGTCCCTTTGTCGTGATCGACGTGGGAGCGAATATCGCTCCTAAGCCGATGCACCTTTTGCACTACGCGGTGATGGGGCAAGCGCTGATGCGCAAGGCCCACGGCAAAGAGCGTCCCAAGGTCGCCCTGCTCAATATTGGTGGCGAGGCTGGCAAGGGCAATATGCTCGCCAAAGAGGCCCAGAGCCTGATTTCACAAGCAGACATCAACTACGTCGGCAACATCGAAGGGCAGGACGTATTTCTCGGAGTCAGTGACGTCATCGTCACCGAGGGCTTCGTTGGTAATGTCGTGCTCAAGCTCAGCGAAGGCTTGGCCAAACATCTTTTGCATGTGGCACACGAGGAGCTGACCCGAGCGGGCGTGGATCCTCACCTGGTCAAGAGCAGTCTCGGCGCCATCCTGCGCCGAACGGACTATTCGGAATACGGCGGCGCCCTGCTTCTGGGGGTCGAAGGAATCGTAACGATCTGCCATGGGCGCTCTGACGGCCGGGCCATTAAGAACGCGATCCGACTAGCCCGTGAGGCCGTCGAGGTCGGTATCAACGAAACGATCGTTACCGATATCAAGGCGTTCTAAGGAGAGCCGCTCAAGCGGCTGTGTTGACGGGAGTAGGGGCGACGGCAGTTGGGCCGTCAGCACGGAGAGAGGGTCTCGCTCTGAGGGCGTGGCTCGCGGTGCGCCCGGCCAAGAGCCAGGGTCCTGGATCTGGGAGCCAAGGACCTGGCTCTTGCGAATCGTCTAGGAGAGTCCGAGATGGTCGAGTTGATCGAAGTTGGGATAGCCGGCCTGGGTAGTTATGCCCCGGAGACGGTCGTCACGAATGACGATTTATCGAAGCGGGTCGACACCAGCGATGAATGGATTTATCAGCGCACGGGGATCCGTGAGCGCCGGGTGATCGCCGAAGGTGAGTGCTCGGGTTCGATGGCGAGCATCGCCTCTATGCGTGCGATTACTGACGCTGGGCTGACCCCCCAGGACATAGACCTGATCCTGTGCGCGACGACGACGCCAGATAACCCCTTGCCCTCGACAGCTTGTCACGTGCAGGCCGATCTCAAGGCCTGGCAGGCTGCTGGCTATGACCTAAACTCGGCGTGTTCGGGTTTCGTCTTCGGCTTTACTACGGCGGTGCAGTTCATACGCACGGGGATGTACCGCAACGTATTGGTGATCGGAGTGGAATCGCTATCGACGATTCTGAACTGGGACGACCGGAATACTTGCGTGATCTTCGGTGACGGAGCTGGGGCCATGGTCCTGCGCCCGCTCGAGGATTGCGCTGGTCGCGGCCAAGTTCTTTCGATGTCGATGTTCTGCGAAGGCGGCAAGGACGACGTATTGCAGGTTCCTGCTGGCGGAAGCCGGATGCCAGCCTCCTTGGACACGGTCGAGAAGAAGCTGCACTACATGGTCATGGGGGGCAACAAGGTATACCGCTTTGCGGTCAACACCTTCAGCAAGCTCGTCAAGGAGGCGGTGGAGCCCTACGGTTGGGATCAACTCGGGCTCGTCATCCCGCACCAGGTCAATCAGCGAATCTTCGAAGCGGCTTGCGAGCGACTCGATCTCTCCATCGATCATGTCTATTCGAATATCCACAAATACGGCAATACGGCGGCCGCGTCCGTGCCGATGGCCTACGACGAGGCCTACCGAGCAGGCGTGTTGCCGAAGGGAAAATTGATCGTCAGCGCCGCCTTCGGCGCCGGCCAATCCTGGGGACATTTCCTGGTTCGCTGGTGATATTGGCTAGATGATCGAGGCTTTGTGAGCAGCGGTGATTCAGTAATGAGTGAAGTAATCAGAGATCTGGAGCAGCGCCGCGTGCTGGTAACGGGTGCCTCTCGTGGCATCGGCCGGGCGATTGCGGTCGAACTCGGGCGCCGTGGAGCCAAGCTGGCCTGTGTCGCAACCAGCTTGGAAGGGCTCTTTGGCACGATGGAGGAACTGGCCCAGCTTGGTCTCGATGCAGAGAACGGCGGGGCACTTGCCTTTGCATGCAATGTCGGCGATGGCGAGGCGATCCAACAGCTGGTCAAAGATCTTGGCGAGCAGGGTTTTTCTCCCAACGTCGTCGTCAACAACGCTGGCATCACCCGCGACAGTCTTTTGATGCGGATGACAGCAGAGGACTTTGATACCGTCCTCGACGTAAACCTCCGAGGCGTATTCCTGCTCTGTAAGGCCTTGGCCCGGACGCTGATGAAGGCCAGGGATGCCGCGATTATCAATATCGGTTCCGTCGTCGGTCAGCTCGGAAATCCTGGGCAAGCAAACTATGCGGCCAGCAAGGCAGGGCTCCTCGGCTTCACCAAGTCCTTGGCCCGCGAACTCGCCACGAGGAACGTGACCTGCAATGTTGTGGCGCCAGGCTTCATCGCCAGCGACATGACCCAGGCCCTTAGCGAAGAGCAGCGGCAGAAAATTTTGGCAGACGTACCTTTGGGGCGACTTGGCCACTGCGAAGAGGTTGCGAGTGCCGTAGCCTTTCTCGCCGGGCCTGCCGGCCGCTACATCACCGGTCAAGTCCTGACCATTGACGGCGGTATGGCGATGTGAAGGCAGTAGCCTTCGACCCGCCGCCTCTGTAAAAAACTCCGTTGCTCCGCGGCCGATGGCCCCGGGGCGCGAACGACGAGTGCCTCTCGCACTCACCCTTCTTTTCAACAACCAGACTGGTGTCCGAATCTCCGGCCTTCTCTTTGGGGGAGGACACAGCCTCCATGGCTGTTCTTGGGATTTCGGTGCCGACTGTCGCCCAGCCTGGGCGACTTCTTCTTTTTCCTTAGCTCAGCAAACGGAGCCCGTTCCGTGTCCGACATCGAAACCCGCGTTAGCAAGATCGTCTGCGAGCAGCTCAACGTCAGTGAGGACAAGGTCACGCCAGAGACCTCCTTCATCAACGACCTCGGCGCAGACTCCCTCGACATGGTCGAGTTGGTCATGCACTTCGAAGAAGACTTTGAGATGCAGATTCCCGACGAAGAGGCTGAAAAGATCCAGACCGTCGGCGACGCCATTAACTACATCAAAGAAAAGCAGGCCTAAGCGCCAGTTCCGTCGCTCTTTGGCTTCGGTGTGCCTGGCGTCTTGACGCCTGGTATTTCACCGAGTCGAGGAGCTTCGTGCCCGGATCGCTTGGGCACCCGGGGCTCTCGGGTGCCTCGTTTCAGGTCTAGGAGAGTAGCAGGGATGAGCAAATCCAACGTGACCGATGATCGGGGCCGCCGAAGGGTGGTCGTTACCGGTGTCGGTCTCCTGACTCCGATCGGTAACGACAACGAGAGCAGCTTTGCTGCCATGCTCGAGGGACGCTCTGGCGCCGCTCCGATCCAGGGCTTTGACGCCTCGGAGTATGCGACGACCTTCGCCCATGAAGTGAAGGATTTGGACCCGAGCCGGTATCTCGACCGCCGCACGCTCAAGCGCATGGATCCCTACACGGTCTATGCGCTGGTTTCGACGCACGAGGCTGTGCGTTGCGCCGGGCTTGAGATCGACAAGGAAGATCCCACCCGGATCGGTATGGTCCAGGGAACGGGCATCGCCGGAATCACCACGCTTGAGGACCAGAAGGTCCAGCTGATGAAGCGTGGCGCTCGCGGCGTCAGCCCGCTGCTCGTCCCCAAGATGATGTTCAATGCCCACACCGGGCAGGTCGCGCTGGAACTTGGGTTCAAAGGCCCGAATTTCGCCGTCGGCTCGGCCTGCGCTTCGGCGAGCCATGCGATCGGCGTAGCCCTGCGCATGGTCCAGTATGGGGATGCCGACATCATGGTGACCGGCGGCGCCGAGTGCGCGACCACGGCCCTTGGCTTCCTCGGCTTCTCAAACATGAAGGCGCTCTCACGTCGCAATGACGATCCGCAGCGCGCGAGCCGTCCCTTTGACAAGGAACGCGATGGCTTCGTCATGGGAGAGGGTGCCGGCGCCTTGATCCTTGAGGAGCGCGAACGGGCTTTGGCTCGAGGGGCCAAAATCTACGCCGAGCTGGTCGGCTTCGGAGCCTCCGATGATGCCTTCCACCTGACCGCGCCAGACGAGACCGGTGACGGTCCTTGCCGGGCCATGGAGATGGCGCTCAAGGACGCCGGTATTCGTCCCGAGCAGGTGGACTACGTCAACGCGCATGGCACCTCGACACCGCTCAATGACAAAACCGAGACCAAGGCCATTCGCCGCCTCTTTGGTGAGCATGCCGACAAGCTCGCGGTTTCCTCGACCAAGTCGATGGTCGGTCACTTACTCGGAGCCAGCGGTGGCGTCGAGTTGGGGGCGACCTGCCTGATGATGGATCGGGGCGTCATTACACCGACGATCAACTACGAGAACCCCGATCCCGAATGCGACTTGGACTACGTGCCCAACGAAGCTCGCGAGATGCGTTTTGACTACGCGATCTCCAACTCCTTCGGCTTCGGCGGCACCAACTGTTGCTTGGCACTCGCCCGCAACGGCGTCCGCTGATGCGGCTTTGGGGCAGCGACCTGCAGGATTTTCTGTCGAAGATGATTCTGTCGACGACGATTCTGTCGACGATGATTCTGTCGCCGGCTGCTGCCCTTTTTTCCGCCTGCTGTCTTTTCTAATCCCTTCGCAAGAACGGCGAGCCCCATGGTCTCGTCAGATCGCGCTCCTATGCGGGCGCTGACAAGGAAGCCCGATGCGCCAGAAGCTCCGGAACATCCTCCACCAATACAAAATCGATGCCTTCAAGTTCTCGCATGATCACGAGAATCTGGACGAGATCGCGGCGGAAGCTCTCACCTACAGTGACGATGCTCTGAACAACGCGTACAACTACCACTTCCACAAGCTGCCCGATGCTAGTCGAGCGGAGATCATCAACATGATCCAGAACTACACGGTCGAGGCGCTGCTGCCTCCCGTTGTGGAGAAGATCATGCAGCGGATCGTGATCCTCGAACGGCAGCAGGACCGCATGCTCAAAATGGTGGAGAGCATCATCGAGGAGCTCGATAGCGACGAAGCTTGAGAGGACCGGCTGCCGGGGGCTTCGCCACGGCAGCGCTGCTTCGAGTCTTCCCCTGTCGGCGGATATGCTGCCCGGGAGCCTTAGCCGGGAGCTCGCTTTGATTTCGACTGTCCCAGAGCCCAGCGCTGCCCAGGAGCTGCTAAACACCCTGGCGGACCCTGCGCTGCTTGAGTTGCTCTTCCTGCTCGCCCTGCTCGCACTGGGGCTTTGGCTTTTCTTTGCCATTCGGAGCACCGTCGGCCGTTTGCACGGACGGAAGCAGCTCGCGGCCTATCTCGAAGGCGTCGAAGCGGTGCTCGCCAGCGACCCTCTCAGTGCGAGCAAGCTGCTGGCTCCTGTCGTTGCCGAAGACCCAGAGAATCTCGGGGCACGGTTGGCCCTCGCCGAAGCGCACGCGGCCCTTGGTAAACCGGCGGAAGCCCACAGGCAGCACCTCGAGGCGCATCAAATCTTTGCGGCGGATGGGCACAAGCTGCAGCTCGGCATTGTTCGCGATCTCCGTGCTGCTGGGGAGCTGGGCGAAGCACAGCGAGCAGTGGACGAAGCCCTCCGTGCGACTCCCCGGGATATTGACCTGCAGCGCGAAGCCTGGGAGCTGAAGCTCGAAGCGGGTCTCTTCGAGGAAGCCCTGCCGCACGGTCGGCATTTGCTAAGCGTGCGGCCCGATAGCGGGATTCGCCTACGCCTTGCCCACGCTACTGCCCGAGCCGGCACTCTGCGTCTGGCACGTGGCGAGCGAAGCGAGGCAAAGGCGCTTTTCCAAGCGGCCCTTGGCTACGACGCGGAAAACCTCGAAGCCCGCAAGGGGAGGATCCTATTGGGGGAGAGTTCTCCCCAGGCCGAGGAACTGCTGCGTTTACCCCATTCGGACACGGCTCTAGTTCCCGTGGATGAAGAGGATCATCCTCTCGTGGAGGTTCGAGGAGAATCCTCTGGGATACTGCCAGCGCTGCGTTTCTTCCCGGAATGTATCTGCTCGAATTGCGGCGCTGCGCTACTGCCGGGGAGAGCGCTGGAGGCGCGCTTTGTCTGCGAGCTCTGCGGACAAGACGCGTCTCCGGTCTATTCCGATGCAGAGATGAGTGGACGCCTGCAGGACGCAGCTGCCCTCCTCGACGAGATCGAGGAGAATGATCGCTTCCTCCGCCGCCTTGCCGAGGATGTCGCAGCTGGCGTCGTGGCTGCGGAAGGGCGGCTTCGCGAACTTGGGGCGGCTGCCACTTCGGCCATCCTCGATGTGGCGTTGGCCGGTGCGCGCAGTGACAAGCTCCAGGACATTCTTCTGGAGGCTGCACGGAGCGAGCCGGGGCAACTGCTTCGCTGGCGCCGTCTACGCGTGCAGGATCTGGACCAGCAAGTCCTCGGTCGTTTCCAGCGCCCGAGCATCGACCAGCTGCTGCGGCCGGTGTTTCGTCGGCTCGGGCCCGAGGTCTTGCCCTGGTTAGGGGAGCAACTTCGAGACGCTCCTGAGGTCGGCGACGCCTCCTTTCGAGGCTTGATCGTCAACGGTTATGTCGGGACGCGGGACATGGTGGCTTTCGAAGAGCTGGCTGCCCGCCTGTCGCCGGTGGAGATCGTGCGACACCTCAATCAGATCCCCGACGAGGAACTGGCGCCGTGGATCTCCGCAATCCCGGCCGGCCCTTCCTATGCCCGCGAAGCCATCCTTTTGGATAGTTCCCTGGAATGTGACCGCGCCTTCGGGCTAGCCCTTGCCGAGATTGAGGAAGCTCGGCTTGAGGAGCTGGCTTCGGTGCTGAAGAGCCGTGGCCCTGAGGACGAGCTGCTTCGGGTCCTGACCGAAATGCTCGAAGAGGAGGGCTCGGTCGCGGACCGTGCAGAAGGGATACTGCAGAGCTTTGGCGAGGAAGCTCTCGCTGAGCTCGTCGCGGCCTTTGCCGACCCTGGACGAGAGCGTTCTCGCCAACGACTGCGGCGCCTCATTCGTGGCGCCGGCGCCGGGGCCGTGCCCTTGCTCGCACGTTGTTTTGGTGGGGCACCGTCGGAAGGCGATGAGCGGACCATCGAGCTGATTGCCCAGATTGGTCACCAGGCCATCGCCCCGCTGGCGGAAAGCTACCGCCGACGCCCGCGCTGGTTCGGATTCGTTCCGGCTCGGCGCAGTTCGACCCGGCATCCACGCGCCTGCAAGCTCCGAGCCCTGGCTAAGATCGCCAGCGGGCCCGCACGTGCAGCGCTCTCGGAACTGGCAGCTGAAGAGAACGATGCGGAGCTACTAAGCCTCGCTCGCCAACTCCTGCGGCAGCCTGGGGGCTGAACATGGTGTCGAAGAACCCCCTGCGCTTTCTCAACCCTCTGCGGCCCGTCCTGGCCTGGTTAGAGCATCGTACTTGGCTGCGGCGCTTTTTGATCGCCCTGCCTTTTTTGCTGATCCTCTCACTGCTCGCTCCGGTACTGACCCTTGTCGAGAAGCTCCTCGACATCCTGGCGCGCATACTCGGGCCTATGCTCGACACGAGTCTTGGGCGTTCGATCTTGCTCGTTCTGACGGTCTTGCTCCTCCTGCTCCTGACGTACGTCTTCGCCAAGGAGCGGGTGCTGGGCCTTTTTCGCCGCTATGCCCTGGCCGTCCACCTACGGGCGATCGAAGACTTGCTACTCGGCAACAAGGAGGCTGCAGCTGCCGGTTTTCGCCGGGTGCTCCGCTATGGCCGATGGCTCGATCTACGGAAGGGCGAGGCCAAGCTCTTTGGTTCATTGCTTGCCGATGCTCGGATCAAGCAGGCGCGCTTGGCTCTTGAAGATGGGGACCCGGTGCGAGCGCGGGGGGAGCTGGCGCGGATCTCGAGCCAGGACGCCAAGAAGCGCTTGGCCCTGTCCCTCGCCGAACTCAATGCTCGGATTTTCCTACTGCACCCCGACTATCTGCCGGCCTCCGTTCGGCAGGAGCTGGAACATGCCCACCAGACCTGGCCTGGGCATTTGGGCATTGCGAGAATGCTCTCTCGACACTTGCAGGGGCTCGGCGAAGAGGAGGCCGCTGCCGATGTGCTCGAACGCTGCGCCAAGAAAAGCCCCAAAGCCCTGGAAGCCAAGGTCCACCAAGAGCTCGCCAGTTTCCTGCTAGAGATGGCGCGGCATGCCCTGCACGAGGGGCGTCTCGGGGATGCTCACCGTCTTTTGAAGCGCTCGCTCCGCCTCGACGAAAGCGAGGAAGGACGTTTGCTCCAAGCCGATGTTCATCTCGCGGGTGAAGATCTGGAGTCCTCGCTTCGCATCCTCGAAGAGATCGAGGGACCGGCCGCCAAACAGCGATTGGCTGAGCTCCTTCGCCGCGAGGATGTTCCCTTCGGAGCCCGAGAGCTTCTGGAGCGGGTTCCGCGACGCGATGTCCTGCTGACCCTCGCCCAGGACTGGCTCGATAGGGGGGAGCATCGCAAGGCGGGGCGGGCGCTGGAAATCTGCCTGCGCGAGGGCCTCACAACCCCTCGGGTCCTCATACTGCTGGCGGCCTTGCAGCTTGCCGAGCAACAGGAAGAGCGAGCGGGGCAGACCCTGCGTCTTGCTTTTCGGGGCATGGAAACTCACGGCTCTTGAAGCGAAGCGTTGGCCTGGAGCCGTAGCCTGCTATCCTTCGGCTTGCCCTGAGCCGGGGTGGCGGAATTGGCAGACGCGACGGATTCAAAATCCGTTTCCCGTAAGGGAGTGGGGGTTCGAGTCCCCCCCTCGGTACCACTGGGCACTTGGTCTGGATCAGCACTGATCCAGACCAGCTCTTCCCTGGTTCTTGCCTTGCGGGGGCTAGTACGCAAAAGCAGCGAGATACGGCGTAGGCACGGCTCCCCATGGAAATGCGAATCCCCTTCAACAAGCCTTTCGTCGTAGGGAAGGAGCTGTTCTATATCGCGCAAGCGCTGAGTTCTGGGCACTTGGCCGGGGATGGCGGCTTTACCCGCAAATGCCACGCTCGTTTGGAGGATCTGCTCGGCGCTCGCTGTGCCTTGCTCACGACTTCGGCAACACACGCCCTCGAACTCGCAGCCCTGCTCTGCGATTTCGAGCCCGGGGACGAGGTGGTGATGCCGAGTTACACCTTCGTCTCGACGGCCAACGCCTTCGTCTTGCGGGGGGCCACTCCGGTCTTCGTCGATGTCGAAGAAGAGAGCCTCAACATTGATGCGAAGCTGATCGAGGGAGCCCTGAGCCAAAGGACCAAGGCCATCGTCCCGGTTCACTATGGTGGCGTGGCCTGCGATATGGAGACGATCATGGGCCTAGCGAAGGAGCGAGGCCTACGAGTGATCGAAGATGCTTCCCAAGCCCTTCGGGCTAGCAGTGGCGGTCGCAGTCTCGGAACCATTGGCGACCTTGGCTGCATTTCCTTCCACGAAACGAAGAACTGCATCGCTGGGGAAGCTGGTGCCCTCCTCGTGAATGACGAGAGTCTGATCGCACGTGCAGAAATCCTGCGTGAAAAAGGAACCAATCGAAGTCAGTTTTTTCGGGGCCAGGTAGACAAGTACACTTGGTTAGATATTGGCTCCTCCTACCTGCCTTCCGAGCTCGTTGCCGCCTTCCTTTTTGCCCAACTGGAAGGGGTCTCTCGCATTCAGGAATTGCGGGAAGGGGTCTACCAACGCTATGCCGAGGGACTGGTCGACCTCGAGCAAGCCGGGAAGATTCGCCTACCTGCTAACCCTTATGCAGGAAGGCATAACTCCCATATCTTTTACGTTGTTTGTGAGGATGCTCAAACCAGAACAAAGCTGATGCGCTTCCTTCGCCAGCGGGGCATACAGGCCCCCTTTCACTACGTGCCGCTGCACCTTTCTCCCATGGGGCAGAAGCACGGGCGCCTAGGCTCTTCCATGGAGCGCACCGAGTCCCTCTGGGAGCGAATCCTTCGCCTTCCCCTCTATCCCGAACTCTCACTCAGGGATCAAATCGAGGTGATCTCGAGCCTGCACGAGTTCTATCGCTGTTGATTGAGGCCAATCGTCCGGCAGGATATGGGGAAGCTTCAAGTAACGGAGGGAACCCCTTCCGTCATTTGGGCTTTTCACGGACTCTGCTCAGGCAGGCCTCATGACGGAATCCAAACACTGGGATGAAGCTCTCGCATTCCGACCGGCTCGGCAAGTAGCCAAGCCAGGCATTTCTTTGCCTCCGATGGCCGAGCTCCGCGGTGGTCTCCAAGTCAACGGTGGCCCCCAGGTTAACGGAACTCTCCAGGTCAACGGTGGTCCCCAGGTAAAGCGGGGTGTCCCCATCCACCGTGGTCCCCAGGTCAACGGTGATCGCAAAGTCAGCGCTGGGCTTGTGGAGGATACTCCCCAACTCCCCCTGCTGCGGATCGACGGCCAAAGGTCTGACGATGATTCGCTGCCGCCGGATGCCGACTTCGAGTCACTTGAACGTTTCCTTAAAGGGCAAGCGCTGCTGTTTTTGAGTGTCGGCGTCGTGCACAAGATGAACAACGTGCTCGCGGTGTTCATGAGCCTCACTCAGATCGTGGAGCAGTGCGGCCCCAGCCGTTCTCCGATTCGGCAAGCTCAAGATCTCGGTCCATATCAGCAGAGCGTCGACAAGGGCCTTGGGGTCATTTCGCTGATGAGCGACCTGCTGCCCCGCGAGTCGGCACAGGAGCAAGGAGCCCTCTGTCTCGGCCCTCTGCTGCAGGGCCTCGCCCAGACCCTGCTTTGCGAGGTTTCTGGGGTGCGCTACCCCGTGGTCTGCCTCAGTCAGCCACAGGTCTACACCTCGCTGCCACGTGGGCGATTGACTTGCAGCCTCTTGCTCTTGATCGAGCATGTCTTGCGCGAAGCCTCATCCACCTTCCGAGGGCGGCTGGAGCTGAGAGCCGAAGCTCTGGGGCGGCAGCCCAGCGTCTGTATCTTTTTCAAGCTGCCGTCCGACCACCTACCCTTTTCCATCGAGCACAAGCCTCTCCCTCCCAAGTTTCTCCGATACTGCCGCGAGCTCGGCCTGGCCGTTCTGCCGCTCGATCACGAGCCAGGCTATCGCCTCCTTCTGCCTGGGCTCTGAGCACCGGGGACATCTCCGCGCAAGCGCTTGCAAATCATCGGCGCTGAGTCCATGCAGGGGCCTTTTGCCGAGAAGGTCGAGGGATCATGGAAGAGAAGGAACTGCGCGAACTCATCTTGAAGGGCCTCCCCGAAGCCGAGGTCGACTGTGTCGATCTGGTGGGGGACAAGAACCACTGGCGTGTCGTCGTCACCTCGGAGCGCTTCGAAGGCCTTTCGACGCTGCAGCAACACCGCCTGGTGATGGACACCTTGCAGCTTGTCATGGACGAGACCCTGCACGCGATCGAGATCAAGACCCTGACGCCGCAGTAGAGCAAAGATCGTTCAGCCTTCTCTGCTCCTTCAGCGGCCCTCGCCTGGGCTCTTGGGCTTTGCTGGCGACTTTTGCTCTTCCGAACTTGCGGCTTGCTTGGGCAACTGGAGATAGAGCTCGCGCAAGCGCTCGGGGAGCCAAGGGTCCAGGCGCTCGACGAGGACCCGCGACCAGCGAGCCGTCTCACTTGCATTCACCGTGCGGAAGAAGTTGCCATTGCGCGGCGAAAAGGCCAGGGCGGCGCCGAGGGCTACGATGACCAGCGCGGTGCCGGTTACCATGCCGAGCACGCCACCGCCCAAGTAGTCGTAGTACTTGAGATCGAGGCGCCGCAAGAGCTTGTCGAGGAGGATCGTGACCAGACTCAGCAGGATTAGGCAGCCAATGAAGATCGCGAAGTACGAGGCGTAAAGCGCGATGTCGCCTTCAAACCACTGGAGTTTGTCTTCGACAAAGACAGCGAGTTCACCCGCGTACATCCCCGATAGCCAGAAACTGACGAGCAGGCTGGCAAGGCGACTGACCTGCCAGAGTAGGCCGCGAAAGAAACCAAGAACTACGAAGACCAGGATGATGGCGATCGCGGTGTAGTCGATCCAAGCCAGGGTGATGGGGCTGTCGAGCATGCTGCGTGTGCGGGCTGAAGGAAGGAAAGACCTAGCAGCATAGCGACATCGCCGGTGAAACTTCGGGAAGCCGAGGGAGAATGCAGAGATGAAGCGATCGATGAGTTACAGAGAGCAGTGCCGGGCAGCCTTCGCGGGCTTGTCGGCCTTCTGTCAGGTGGACCGCGAACTGCATGCCCAGTTTGACGCGGCCTTGCGCGACTTCGTCGGTGGCAACGAGAAAAAGCTCTCGGGTCCGCGCGCCTTGCGCTACTTCGAGTGGTTTGCGCTGGAGAGAGGGATGGACGGGCACGGCCAGCCTCCGCTTGCCGCCTTCGTCGCCCTCGGTTGCCCAGGGCTAGCTGCAGATCTCAGGCCTTGGATGGACAGTTTGCTCGAAGCTCAGGTCGAGGTAGCTCTGGTTCGGGACCTGGACCAGGAAGGACTCGACCTGCGCCTAGCAAGCGACGAGAGCCAGCGGCGAGTCTACTGGGACCAAGACCTGTTGCGTCCGGGAGCAGGGGACACGGTGCTGGGTCTCTTGGTCAAAGTGCCCGAACAAGAGGGCTACGTCCTGACCGATGCCTGTGCGCAGCAGCCGGGCAGCCGGGTCTTCGAGCTCTTTGCCGGGGAGGCGAGCGAGCAGCGGCTGGCCGGTCGTATCGAGGAGGAGCTGCGGCCGAGACTCTTAGACATCGATCGCTTTCTGGTGTTGCAGGGGGAGCGTGAGCCTCGCGCCCTGTCCGTGTTGGAGGGAGAGCTGGGCGCTTTGGTCCGGGAGCTAGCGGATGATGAGCTCCGAGCCGAGGACATTTCGGCAACGTTGCGAGAATCGCGTGAGCCGAGCGCGGCCTTTGGCCCTTTGCTCGATCGCTTCGCCTTCGAGACCGAGCTGGACCTGGACCCCATTCGCGAGCTCCTGCTTGAACTCTGGGCCAGGGTCCAAATCGAAGTGATGGAGGAAGGTTCTGAGCAGGGCCAAGCGCCGCCCCAGCGGCGAGTGCGCGGCGAAGAGCTGGATGGTGCCGAGCTCCTGGCCAAGATTGAGGCTGCGGAAGCTCGCGGTGAGAGGATGCTCGACGTGCTCGATCAGATCGAGGAGGAGCTGGGGATCGCCGAGCCAGAGGCACAGGAGGAGCTGATCCCCGAACGCGTCGACTGGGCGACCGAGGAGCTAGGTAGCCTCGATGCCCTGGTCCAGGAGTTCCAATGGGAGAGGCAGCAGAAGGGAATGCCCTTGAGCGAAGTCGAGCTGCAGACGCTGCAGAGCTTCGTCCAGCACGCGGCCAGCGCCGGTATCCGCGAGCCCGAGCGCATTTCGGGAAAGCATGTGGCGAGCTTTCTCATCAGGTCATGGCAGCTCGCTGGGATCAGCGCTTGCCTCGAGGCCCTGGCACGGATTGGGCGTTTCGAGACCTGGCTTGAGGACGTGCACAGCCTGAGTTTCGAGCCTGACGCCGGCGAGCTGCGCGTGGCCCTCGCCGCCGATGAGAAGCGCATGCGTGAGCTTGAGACTGGGCTAGGCGAGGGAGCGTCCGATGGCGCTGCACCTCTCGGCTGGCATGTCCGGGAGCGCGCCAGCACGGGGGAGTGGATCCTCGCACACGCTCAGCGGGAACTCCGGCTCGAAGGGGCTTTGCCCTTGGCGGTGGGAGACTTGCTCCTGGGGATGCTGCGTGAGGGGGCTGCGGGCTTTGCCGAAGGTGTACGCATCCTCCCCAAATCCTTGGCGGCCTATCTTGAGAGTGCAGAGGACGAAAGGGAGGACGAATAAGCGCCGCTGCCATCGGCCCCCCGATTCCCATTCCAGGCGCCGGGCTTGCTTGCTCCGATAAGAGCCAAGCCGTCTGCGCATCAATCGGAGGACTGCTTCATGGCTTGGGAGAGCGCGCTTGATCGTTTGATCCTCAGGGAAATCCACCGGGCCGAGCAGGGTGAACTCCGCGATCAAGAGTTGGTCCGGATCGTGACCGACTTCGTCCAAATGACCAAGCAGAGGCCTCAGTCTTGGTTCCATGCGGCCTATGCCCGGACCGTGCTTGGCCTTGAGCTCCCGACCCCAGGCCCGGAAGCCGGAGCAGGAGCCTCTCGTTGGTTCACCTTTGGTCGGCTCAAGGGGCATCTTCGCCGCGGTGAGGAGACTTGGTTGCGGGATGTCGATCAGGATCCCGCCTTGTTGGCAGACCTGCTTGCGGACACGAGCATCGTGTCGCAGATCCTTCCTCGCTTGATGCAGATCTGGCTGGTCGACGGCGCTTTCGAACGAGCGATTTCGGTGCTGCAGCACCTGGAGAGCAGCGACGCCGAGGGGGAGCATCCGGTCATACTCGTGGAAGCCGCGCTGCACGATTTTCTCGCTCGCATCGAGCAACGTGAATCGGGCCCCGAGCAGCAAGGAGCCCTGCGGCGGGCCTTGCAGCGGGTGCAGGATTTGGCGGCGTTTTCCTCTCTGCCGGCAGGAGAGCGCTCGCGGCTTTTCTTGGCCATGGGGCTCAGTTACCTACGCACCGGCGAATGGGGCGAAGCTCAACTGGCCTTTGATAAGGCTGGCCAGCTCGTTACCGAAACGGGGTGGCTACGTTCCTCCCTGCACTTTTGGAGCGCTTTGTGCAAGCTGCGCGTCCAGGAGCTCCAGCAACTCGGGCTTGAGACGGATCGTCCCTGCCGCGAGGAGGCAGCCACCGAACTGGCGCTGGCCTGTGAGGGCGAAGGGACCCTTCCAGAAGCTCACTATGCGAGGGGGCTCTTGGCCTACGAACGCTCCGATTGGACGATGGTGACCTGTTCCATGGAGGCGGCGCTCGAGGGCTTCGGTGAACAGAAAGAACCCGATGAAGAGCTGTTTACCCGAGCTCGTTTCTATTTGGGAGCGAGCCTCTTCGCCGATGGGCGCAGCGAGGAATACCACCGGGCAGCGCAGTTGCTTTCGGAGACGGTGGAGCGAGTGACGCCCGACCTGGAGAGCTTTTACGAAGTCTATGACGGCCTGAAGGGTGTCGATCGCGAGACGGCTCTGCGCTTTTTGGATGCTGTGGACTTAGGGCGTGGTGCTTCGGCCGAGAGTCTCCTCCTTGTTGCCCTGGAGTATCAGGCGCTGGGTGAACCGAGCCGGGCTCTCGAAGCGGCGTCCCAGGTGCTGGCCAAGGCGACCAACCTCGACCATCGTCTTGAAGCTCTGAAGGTGCAGCTGACCGCGCACAACATGCAGGGAGAGCCAGAGGCAGCCCGCGACGATTTCTTGACGATGCGCGAGCTCCTGCTGCGGCGCGGGGCCCTCGAAGACCTAGAGAGGATCCTCTTGGATGAGGACTTGGTGGGGCAGGCCTTGGACCACCTCGAGATCAAGTCCGAGCTGGCCGACCTCTACGAGGAGATGGAGGGCAAGGACTGGGAATGCGCCCAGCTGCGATTGCAGATCGCGCGAAGCTTGAAAGCTCGTAAGGAGACTGAGCAGCTCAAGCAGGCGCATGCGCTGCTCGCCGAGGTGGGGCTGCAATACCCCGAGCTGGCCCAAGAAGACCTGGAGCATCTGCGAAAGCTGCTGGAACTGCACGATACCAGCCCAAGCAATGAGACGGCCGAGGCGGCGGTGTTTGCAGCGCTGCGGGAGAAGCTGGGCCGGCCCTGGCGCGTCCTCGTTGTTGGCGGCAACGAAAGGCAGCGCAAGCACCATCCCAAGCTGAGCGAGTTGGCGGAGAAGCTGGGCTTTGAGGCAGAGTGGCTGATGGCCAACTACACCTCGCCACAAAAACTCGTGTCGCAGATTCAGGAGCGCCTCAAGGACTGTGATCAGCTCATCTTGCTGCACTGGAACCGGCATGAGACCACCGAGCCGACCCTTGAGTATGCCCGGCAAAAGGGGCATCAGGCCCGGACCGTCTTTTATGCGGGCTTCACGTCGCTGCAGATCTGCCTGGTGGAGTGCGCCGAGCGCCAGCTGGAGCGGGCCTGCATCACTGAGGCCAGCGCCCGGTAGCCGAGCTCAGGTCGAGGCACTCGCTCGGCTACGATGGAGTCATCTTTCGCGATCTTCGGGAAACTCCCGGCGCGCGGCGCCCTATCTGTGGCCTTCCGCCATCCGATGGAGACCAGTCATGCACCGCCACGAGTGGATCTGCCTGTTCTCGAATTGTCCACAAGGGGGGCTTCGACTTCGGCCAGGCGCCTCGCGTCGGCGACTGTCGATGCTGGAGCGGGCGCTGGGTCGCTACCTGCCGGAGAGCTACCGGAACCTACTGGGCGCAGCGGATGGGGGGTGTGTTGGGGCCCAGCGTTTTTTCGGAACGGGCGACCAGCTGCGCTGGCTGAAACGCGAGCCGCGCAGAGCTAGGCCTCGCTGCTCGGTGCGGGCGCCCAGGTCGGAGACATTTTCGAGTTCTTTGCGGGAGAACCCCCAAGTCAGGGAGCCCTTGCGTCTACTTCCCCTGGCTCCGCTCGAAGAAGATGTCTTCGAATACTTGGACCTCGAGAACGGCTGCGTCGCGGCTCTCGAAGCAGAAGGAGGAGCGGACCCGATCATGCTCTACCGCGATCTCGACAACTGGGCCCTGGATGCACTGTGGGACCTGCATTTCGAGAGCGGTGACCTGAGTCTCGCTACCTGAGTGAGGAGCAGCAGCCAGCCCAGGCTCTGGGAGAGGCTGTCCGAGCAAGAGGGCATCGGCATGAAGGCCTGGGCTCAGCCATGGTGAATGGTGAACGAGAAGACGGGAAGCCAGGAGATCACGGAGCGGCAGGCGCGCCCCCTGACTTCCGATAATGTATGTTATGTTGCGCAAAGGGCGGGCGTGGGGGCCTGAAGAGCTTGTCCTTAGCTGTCCTTTTGCTTCTACACCTTCTCTGCTCAGAGGCCCGTGCGCCGGGTCGAAGCTTTTGGCAAGCGAGCACGGTAGAGCCGACGGCACTGCGCCGGGGAGTTCGGAATTCTTCGCTGGAGAAACTGCCTTCGCAAAGCTTGACTTAGGCGAGCCCTACTCCGAATCTTCTTCTTTCTTTCCCCTCCCTGGTAGCGGTTCTTCCTTCAAGAACGCTTCGAAGGTCATAAGCGTGCGCATCGAGACCGACAACGGATACGAGCTAGAGTTTCTTGCCGGGCTTAATGCCGAGAATCTTGAGAGCATCGACGACCCCAGAGAGTCTGAACGAGAGCGCAAGGTCGTGCCCCTGGCCATCCGCGGGCAACCCGGTCTGATCGATGTTCGCGTGCAGTTCGAGAGCCAGAGCAACTGCACAGACGATATCTTCAATTACGACTTTTCCGCGGTATTGCGACCCGGGGGGCTCTTTACCAACTTCCGCAGCTCGGTGGACGAGTTCCGCGGTGAGGCGGCCGTTCCCCTGCGCTTCTTTCCGGTAAAAGTGCGAAGTGTTCGCATTATAAATCTATCGGACCAACTTTTCGACGATCGGATGCTGCCAGCCGATAAAGTTCCCGAGGACACGCGCTCAGCCGCACCGCGCGTGGCCCAGACCAAGGCTGTAATCGCCGAGTCAGCCGAGTCGACGAAAGAGAGCTAGCCGACCGATGTTCCTGCATGACTCCGGGTGTCCGAGACAGGTCTCGACATTAAGGATCTAGTCCCCCCATCGCTGTGCTTGGCCCGCTGCCTTGCCCAGCTCCAAACGATGAAACGCTGTGCCTGGCCCGCTGCCTTGCTCAGTGAAAAAAGATGAATACTCCCTTTCACCTTAGCGACCAAGGAAGCACTGGATGACAGCTCTCAGTCGCATGTTTGGCTCGACAGTCGGGCGCAAATCTATCGTTGCGCTCACTGGCCTCATGCTGGTGTTATTTCTGCTCGGCCATTTGCTGGGCAATCTGCTCCTCTACGCGGGGCAGGACGCGATGAACTCCTATGCGGAGCGACTTCATAGTCTCGGTATGGGACTCTGGGTCATCCGAGCGATGCTGCTCGCGATCTTCGTCCTGCATATTACCCTGGCGATCCGGCTCAATCTTCACGCAGCCTCCGCTCGTCCGGTCCCGTATGCAAAGAAGCTCGACCCGCAAGTCAGCAGCTTCGCCACCCGCAGCATGGTGCTGACCGGGCTCGTGGTCCTGGCCTACCTTGTCTACCACATCCTGCATTTCACCGTCGGCGTTATCCAACCCGATGGCAAGGCGCTGATAGAGATTATGGAGGGCGGAGGCCAACGCGCTGATGTCTACAACATGGTCGTAACGGGATTCCAGAATCCCCTGGTCAGCATTAGTTACATCGTGGCGATGGCATTACTCGCCCTGCATCTGAAGCACGGCATCACGAGCTTTTTCCAAACGCTCGGCATGAACCACCCCAGCTACAACGGCTTCTTCGAAAAGCTAGGCATGGGCCTGTCCCTGATCCTTTTCCTGGGCTTCTCGTCCCTGCCCGTGACCTGCCTGCTCGGCATCGTGAAGGTCGCGAAGGAGGTGAGTCAGTGAGTATTCTCGACTCGAAAGTTCCCAGCGGCCCCATTGCTGAAAAGTGGGAAAAGCACCAATTCGAAATGAAGCTCATCAACCCGGCGAATAAGCGCAAGTTCCGCGTGATCGTCGTCGGTTCGGGGCTTGCGGGTGCTTCTGCTGCTGCGACTCTTGGTGAACTCGGCTACCACGTCGACTGCTTCACCTTCCATGATACGCCTCGCCGCGCCCACTCGATCGCGGCTCAGGGTGGCGTCAACGCTGCAAAGAATTACCAGAACGACGGCGACAGTATTTATCGCCTGTTCTACGACACCGTCAAAGGCGGCGACTTCCGCTCACGCGAAGCCAACGTGCATCGCCTTGCCGAAGTCAGCAACCTGATCATCGACCAGTGTGTGGCGCAAGGTGTCCCCTTCGCCCGCGAATATGGTGGGACCCTCGCCAACCGCTCCTTTGGTGGCGCGCAGGTGAGCCGCACCTTTTATGCGCGTGGCCAGACCGGCCAGCAGCTGCTGCTAGGTGCCTACGCTGGCTTGCAACGCCAGATCGCGGCCGGTTCGGTCACGATGTACAATCGCCGCGAAATGCTCGACGTGGTGACCGTTGACGGGCTGGCCCGGGGTATTGTCGTACGTGACCTTACGACCGGTAAAGTTGAGTCCTACGCCGCCGACGCGGTGCTGCTGTGCACCGGCGGTTACGCCAATGCGTTCTTCCTTTCGACGAACGCAATGAACTGCAACGTGACGGCGGCATGGCGTGCCTATAAGCGTGGCGCCTTCTTCGCCAACCCCTGCTACACGCAGATCCACCCCACCTGCATTCCGCAGCACGGCTCGGGTCAATCCAAGCTGACGCTGATGAGCGAGTCGCTGCGTAATGACGGCCGGATCTGGGTGCCGAAGAAGCAGGGCGATACTCGCCATCCCGATCAGATCCCTGAAGACGAGCGCGACTACTACCTCGAGCGGAAGTATCCGAGCTTCGGTAACCTTAGCCCCCGCGATATTGCTTCGCGCAGCGCCAAGGAGGCCTGTGACGATGGGCGCGGCGTGGGACCGGCGGTCGATGGTGAGCGTCGTGGCGTTTACCTCGATTTCCGCGATTCGATCGAGCGTCTCGGCGAGGATGCCATCCGACAGCGCTACGGCAACCTCTTCGACATGTACGAGCAGATTACTGCCGAGAACCCCTACAAGGTTCCGATGCGCATCTACCCGGCTCCGCACTACACCATGGGCGGCCTCTGGGTGGACTACAACCTGATGAGCACCCTGCCCGGTCTGCACGTGCTCGGCGAAGCAAACTTCTCCGACCACGGGGCCAACCGCCTCGGTGCTTCGGCGCTGATGCAGGGGCTTGCTGACGGTTACTTCGTCATCCCCTACACCCTTGGCGATTACTTCGCTCGTTACGAGCCGCAGAAGAGCCCGGTTTCCGCCGATCAGGCCGAGTTCAAGGCCGTGGAGGCTGAGGTCCAAGTCCGCCTTGAGAAGCTGATGGGAATCCAAGGGCGCCATTCCGTCGACCACTTCCACAAACGGCTTGGCCGCATTATGTGGAATCAATGCGGTATGGGGCGCAATAAGCAGGGCCTGGAACAGGCGCTGGCGGAGATCCCCAAGCTGCGCGAGGAGTTCTGGGAAGACGTCAAGGTCGTTGGCGGCCCGAACGAACTCAATATGGAACTCGAAAAGGCGGGTCGCGTAGCCGACTTCCTCGAGTTTGGCGAGCTGATGTGCCTGGACGCTCTCGTTCGCGAGGAGTCCTGTGGCGGTCACTTCCGGGAGGAGCATCAGACAGAGGAAGGCGAGGCGAAGCGCGACGACGAGAACTTCGCCCACGTCACGGCCTGGGAACATAAGGGCAAGGATGCTCAGCCTGCGGAGCATCGTGAGCCCCTGACCTTCGAGAACGTCCCGCTGCAGACACGGAGCTACAAGTGATGAAGTTCAAGCTGCACATTTGGCGACAGAAGTCGCCCAGCGAAAAGGGACGCTTGGTCGATTACGAGATCGACGGCGTCAGTGACGACAGCTCCTTCCTCGAGATGCTCGATCAGCTCAATGAAAAGCTGGTCGATCACGGCGAGGAGCCGGTGCATTTCGATAATGACTGTCGAGAGGGGATTTGCGGTGCCTGCAGCGCCGTCGTGAACGGTAAGCCTCATGGCCCCGAAAAGACGACGCTTTGCCAGCTGCACATGCGCAGTTTCCGTGACGGGCAAGACATCTATATCGAGCCGTGGAAGGCGCGTTCCTTCCCGGTCGTCAAGGACCTGGTCGTTGATCGGAGTGCCCTGGATCGGATCATCCAGAAGGGCGGCTATATCTCGATGAACAATGGCTCGGCACCGGATGCCAACGCCATACCCATCCCCAAGGAGGAGGCGGATGCCGCCTTCGATGCTGCTGCCTGCATCGGCTGTGGCGCCTGCGTCGCCGCCTGCAAGAACGCTTCGGCGATGCTGTTCATGTCGGCCAAGGTTGCGCACATGGCCCATCTGCCGCAGGGGCAGGCCGAGCGCAGTCGCCGTGTGTTGGCGATGCTCGAGCAGCATGATGAAGAGGGCTTTGGTGGCTGCACCAACACCTACGAGTGCCAGGCTGCTTGCCCCAAGGATATCTCGGTTAGCTATATCGCCGAGATGAACCGCGACTACTTCAAAGCCTCGCTCACGAGCCGGAGCTGATGGCTCGGACCTGCAGTCCCAGCGACTGCAGGTCCGGCAAGAAACCCGCATAGCTGTCGGCGATGCAATCGGCGGCGCCAACCCTGCTCTCGCCTGTGGCCAAGGCTGCGGCCGCCGTCGCCAGCATCGCCACCCGGTGGTCGCCGCTGCTGCTCAGCGCGGCGCCCCGCAGCCGCGAGCCGCCTGGGCAACGCCAGCCGTCTTCGAGTTCCTCGATTTCTGCGCCGAAGCCCCGGAGGGTCTTCACAGTCGTAGTGATCCGGTCGCTTTCCTTGGATCGTAAGTCGCCGGCGCCGCGCAGTTCGCTTGGCCCATCGGCAAGGCACATGGCGAGCCCCAAGAGAGGTAGCTCGTCGATCATGCTGGGCACCTGGGCGGGGCCGACCTGAATCCCCCGGAGCTTCGAGCTCCGGCAATGGAGATCGCAAACCGCTTCGCCAAAAAGCTGGCGGCGCGGCTGGGCTTCGATCTTGGCCCCCATGCTTTGCAGGGCCCGGACGAAGCCCGCCCGCTCCTCCGCATGCAGAAGGTCTTCGAGGAGGAGTTCGCTTTCGGGCAGGAGGACGCTGAGAGCCACAAAGATCGCGGCGCTGGAGGGGTCACTGGGCAGCACGAAGTCGAAAGGCTGTAGCCGGTCGAAGGGGCCGTGCAAGGTCACGGAGTCCTGAGTGATCTCGATTGGCGCGCCCATGGCGGCGAGCATGCGTTCGGTGTGGCGTCGACTGACTCGACTCTCACGCACGACGACAGCTGTCGAGGCCCCAAGTCCCGCCAGCAGTAGAGCGCTCTTTACCTGGGCGCTGCCGAGCTGATTGTCATGAACGAGGCCCCGTAGCGGCTCCTGATGGGCATGGAGGCGTAGTGGCGCCCTCCCGCCATCGCTGTCGATCACCGCCCCCATCGACTGCAACGGCTCGAGGATCCTCCGCATGGGGCGAGCCCGCAGCTGCGGATGCGCTTGGAGCACAGCCGGAAGCCCTGCCGCAGAGAGCAGTCCAGCGAGCAGGCGCAGGGTCGTGCCCGAGCGGCCGCAGTCGAGAGGGCTGGAAGCCGCGCAGAGCCCGGCCAGGCCCCGTCCTTCGATGAGGACTTCCTTGTCCTTTCGCTCAATTTGCACCCCGAGCCCGCGCATGACCTGGAGACTGCTCTGCACATCTGCTGCAGCAATCTCTGCCCGCAGGACGCAGCGCCCTTGGGCTAGGCCGCCGAGGAGCAAAGCACGATGAGCGTAGGACTTATCTCCGGATACTCGGAGGCGGCCTCGGACAGCTGTGCTGGCTCTGATTCGCAAGTCCACGGGTCCCGCCTAGCTGGCCCAAGCCAGCTGATGCGACGAAAGAGTACGAAGCGGTGCATGCTGCGAGGAAAAGGGTTGTAGGGCAACGGTAACGGCCCGCGTTCCAGCGACGTAACCGGGTCCCGGACATCGCGTCCCGGCAGCTAGCGGCCTTCCCTTCAGGCCGGTTCTTAGCTGCAGAGGGCTTTATGGGCGTAGCTAAGAACTCAAATCCTATCCACGCGCCTTGCGCACTCTGACCCTGCCCGTCTTCCCTGGCCAATTGGCGGATTCACCTGGGGATTCCGCAGCCATAAGCCGCAGTATCCAGGTAGCGCTGTAGCTCACCTGCCCTTGCAACAGGAGTCGAAACTTGGATCTCCCCCTTCTGCCGTAGTTCTCAGCGCCCCCGGCCCGGGTATTGCACTCAAATAGCTTGATCGAAGCACCCCGAGCCAGTTTGCTGCCCAAGTTCCATCGGGAGCGAAGTGATCCGGGAACGCCTCGAGGAGACTCTCCTTCTGAAGCAGTGAGACATGGATCCCTGCCCTTGTGGGTCTCCCAACCTGGGTTCGTCCAAGGAGACGGGCTTGGGCTCGAGTCGGCTTCTTACCAACCCTCGGAGCAAGAATCATGATTATGAAGCGAATCGCATGCCTTGCCGTCGCGGGCGCCGTCTTGGCGTTCACGGCGCCGGCTTTCGCGCATGGCGGCCAGTATCGTGGCCCCGGCGACACCGTCCCCCCCAACCCCGGCGGCAGCGGCGGCGGCAAGACCGGCAGCCCCGGCAGCCCCACCACTCCGTCCCCGGGCAGCCCCAGCACCCCGACCCCGAGCGGCCCGACTTCCGGCGGTGGCGGCCCCGTCACCGCGCCTCCTGCCCCGAGCACAGGTGGCCAGCGGCGTGGCACCGGCCCCGTCACCGGCGGGATGGGCATGCCCCTCCAGGACGACTTCACCCAGTGGCAATTCTGGTGGGAGTTCAACAAGGCTCCCTTCCTGCAGCTCAAGGCTGCGATCCACGCGGGTGGCCTGACGACCGGCTCCGACGACTTTGAGCTCGGCCAGGGCCGTAAGGGCGCGGCTAAGGACACGCTTAGCCCCTCCGACAGTGACCGTAAGGAGATGATCCCGGCACTGCAGAAAGTGCTTAAGGATCCCAGCAGCAACAAGGACATCGTGTCCTCGTGCATGGTCGCTCTCGCCAAGATCGGCTCCAGTGCCGATCCTAAATACTTCGAGGACAATATCCTTCCTCTGCTCAAGACGTTCCTGGCCAACCAGGACGCGGAAAAGCGCGAGGTCGCAGCGCTCGCCATGGGCATTGCTGCCATTCCAGCGGCTGTTCCCGATCTGCTTGAGCTGGCCAAGGACTCTGATGACGGCCGCAAGCTCTGTGAACGCCCGCAAGGTGTCGATGTCCGCACGCGCTCCTTCTCTTGCTATGGCCTCGGCTTGATCGCCTATGGCAGCAAAGACCCCGAGCTTAAGAACAAGGTCCTTGAGGCGATGAAGGGCCTGCTTGAGGACAAGCAAGTCAAGCGTCGCGATATCCAGGTCGCTGCTCTCAACGCGATTCGTTTGCTGCGTCCGGATTTCTCGACCGAAGCCGGTCGCAAGCTGCAGCAGGAAATCGTGGACTACGCTCTGGCCTACCTCGAGCGCGATGAGATCTACGATCAGATCCGTTCCCACGCCATCGCCGTTATGGCCAAGGTCTGCGAGCGTGGTGTCGATGAGCAACTGCGCCAAAAGGTCATTGCCAAGTGCATGGAAGTCCTCGACAAGCGTAATCGCAAGTGGAAGAAGTGGACCCAGCAGTCCGCGGTCCAGGCTCTTGGAGTCATCGGAAACGCTGAGGACAGCGAGGTCATCAAGACTCTGGCTCGTTATACCAAGTCAGGAAAGGACGCGCTGGCCAAGAACTTTGCAGCGATCGCCCTCGGGCAAATCGGCGGCAGCGAGGCAAAGGAAATTCTCGTCAAGCAGCTGCAGAGTTCTCGCGTCCAGAAGATGAGCAAGCCTTGGATCGCCCTCGGCCTTGCTGTGCGCGACTTCAACAGCCGCAATAACGACAGCAGCTACGATATCGATTCCGCTGTTGGCGAGATGATTGCCAAGGAGATGAAGAAGAACAGTAACGCGCTCTACGCTGCTGGTTATGCCGTCTCTCTTGGCATGATGAAGTTCACCGATGCCGGTGACGATTTGGTTGATCGCCTACTCAAGGTCAAAAACCAAGACGAGGCCGCAGGCTACTTCATGGTTGGACTGGGCTTGATGCGTTACAACCAGGCCATGGCAGACATCAAGGAGATCGTCCGTGGTGCCACTCGCCGTGACCAACTGCTGACCCAAGGTTCCATCGCCCTCGGTCTGCTTGGCGATAAGCAAATCGCCCAGCAGCTCGTCGACAAGATGAAGAAGCAGGGCACGGTGTCGGTCATGAGCGCACTAGCCCAGGCTCTTGGCTTTATCGGTGATCGCCGCTCGGTGAAACCACTGATCCAAATCCTCGAAGACAAGACGCTCCAGAACATCCCCCGGGCCTTTGCGGCCGTCGCCCTTGGGCTGGTGGGAGACAAGGAGCCACTGCCCTGGAACAGCAAAATCGCCGTGAATGCGAACTACCGCGCCAATGTCGAGACCTTGACCGGCGGTACCGGTGGCATCCTGGACATCCTCTGATCCAGGCTTGCTGTTTCTGGGCGGCCTGATTCTGGGCGCCTAGAGTCTTCTGCGGGCCGTGGGAGCTGAACTCTCACGGCCCGCGCCATGTACGGGCCATTGATCGCTGCGCGATAACGCCTTCAGTCGCAGCGCCTTTTCATGCGCCGGGCAAGGACCCAGACCAAGCCGCTGAACAGGAACAGGCCGCCGCCCCCCAGGCCAGCCAGAAGCCCTGCGCGTCCCCGCGCGGACTCGGCACGCTCGCGGAGTTCCTGTTCACGGTCCAGGCCAGCCAAGCCGCTCTCGGCAATGCGAAGCCAAGCCTCCTTGTCTGCTCCGATCTTGGCGATCCGCTGGTAGCTGTGCCGGGCTTGTGAATACTCTCCCAGCAAATGCTCTGCGATGGCCTGCCGATACAAAACCTGGAGATCCTCGCTCCAAGTCGCTCGCTGGGAACGAATCAAATGGAGAGCCTCGCTGGGCCGCCCATCCTGCAGGAGATAATCCAAGAGCTGCAGCCGTGCCGGATGACTTGGCTCCTTGTCGACCAGCTTCCGCAAACGGGCACAAGCTGCGCGAGAGCTTCCTCGCTCCCAGAGGGCCTTGGCCGCAGCGACAGCAGAGCGCTCCTGCATCATGGCCGCTCGCTGCGGTAGAGGGTCTCATGCAAGTCCAGCAACTGCGAACGATCGTCGCTGAGCCGTTCGCCTTCGGGAAGAGGGTCCCAGCATCGCCAGGCCCCATCGCGCTGCGCCCGCTTCCAAAGCCCTGGGGAGAGACCCTGGGGGCGTTGCGAGCTACGAAGGGCACTCAGAAGCCGCTTGCAGCTTCCGCTATGCGCGAGGAGCAGGGCGTTGCGTTGGCGTGGAAGCTGCAAGCTCTCGACGCTCTCGAACACGGCCGCCGCGGTTCCGGCGACACGCGGCAACACCGGGCCCCCTTGGGGCAGTTCGCCAATGTTCATGGCCAGGATGCCATCTTCGCTGAGCAGCTCCCGAACGCGGTGGAAGAACTCGACGCTGGCCAGTTGCGGAGGCACGTAGATCTGATGCCGATAGGCATCCAGGAGGATGAGATCGAAGGGTGCCTCGGCGCTCGCACAGCGTTCGACGTAGAGACGCCCGCCGATTCCGCCGATCAGCTGGATGCGAGGATGCTCGCGACCGGGGCTATCGAAAAAGCGCCGCCCAAGCTCAAGCACGACCGGATCCAGCTCGACGCCGATTCCTTGCATCTTCTGGCCCGCGGCATGGTCGACGGCACGCAGCAGGGCTCCGGTTGCACAGCCGATGCTCAGCACCTTGATGGGCTGCTCCTGGGCTAGGCGAGTGGCGGGCAACAGAGCCGGCAGGAGGGCGAAGGCATCGTAGTAGCGCCCATTGCTGAGCGCCTCGCCTTCGATACGCACGCTGTGGTAGCTGTCGGCGCCCTCGTTGATGGCCAGGAGGCGGATCCGTGCTTCCCGCTGGGGAGTCTTTTCGCCCCGATGACCGCCTTCGGAACTCGCGAGCTTCTCCCTTCCCTCGAGCACCCAAAGGCGCTGGTAGCGACTGTCCTGCATCTCAAGCAGCCGGTATCCCGATTGGGCCAACCAGGCCGGCATTCCGGCATCTAGCAGCAAGCAAGGGCTGGCCGCCAGCGGCAGAAGCAGAAGCAACAGGTAGGACCTAGAGCGTTTGCCCCCGGCGAAGGCCAAGCTCAGAGCACAGCCAAAGAGGATGATCGCGAAGAGCCCGAAGCTGGCACGCAAGCCTAGTGAGGGCACGAGAACATGCGTCGCCAAGAAGGTTCCCGCCAGGCTACCGAGGGTCCCAAAGGCATAAACGCTGCCACTGGCTCGCCCGATCTGGGAGTTCTCCGCACAGCTGAGTTTGATCAGGCAGGGCGAAGCCATGCCCAGCAAGAGGATGGGCGGGGCGAAGACAAGAAGACCCACAGCCAGAGAGCCACGGATCATGACCCCGAGCGCCAGATCCAGAGGCAGAGGATCGGGAAGCACCAGCTGCGACAGCCAGGAGGCCAGATACGGCGCAAGAGCGAGCAGGGCGGCGGCGATGGAAAAGGCCGGTATCAGAACACGCCGAGCCAGCCCGCGATCGGCAAAGATGCCACCAAGCCAAGCTCCCAGCGCCAAAGCCAGGAGCATCACGGCAATGACATTGGTCCAAACTGGCGCCGAGTCCCCAAAGCTGGGAGCGAGCACACGCACTGCTGCCAGTTCTGCCCCCATGGTCGCGAAGCCCGAGGCTAGTGCCAGCAGTGCGGAAAGCGCCCTCGCGCCCTTAGGGCTCACTTGTCCTCGCTCGTCTCGCCCTTGGGCACGTTGTACTGCGCGCTGGTGGTAAAGAGGAATCGAGAGTCACCACGGAGGTAGGCGGAATTGGCCATATTCAGCAGCCGCCGCGTACGCTTATCCTTTTGGATTTTTCCGTTAATGACGAGCGTGAACTCTTTACTAAGGTCGATCAGGGCATCGTTAAAAAAGAGCTGAATTTGGTCGACGTTTCTCGCCGTAATCTCGATGCGATTCTTTTCGCGGTCGGCAACGGCCTTGACCATGGGGCGCTCCTCTTCAGAGGTCTGGTTCAGGAAGTCGCCCTGAGTAATCCGGATCCAGTAGCCCTTGCGAAACAAGTCGTGTGGGGGCTGGAGCTGGACGGTCGAGGCGAAGAGGTTACGCGCCGCACCTTTCATCCACTCGAAAACCGCCTGCCCCTGATCCGCATACGGGGCCTCGCCGTCGGCTTCGATGATCTTGAACTGGGGATGCTTTCCGGCCTCGAGCTGCTTCTTCAGCTTGTCCATCGTCTCCTCGCCTTTCTTGCCGATGACGAGGATGGGAACCAGGTGGGTATTGGCCACGGTGAGGCTTTCGATGCCCTGAGGGTCGCGCAAAATCAGGCCACCGAAACGGTCAGGGAACAGCGACACCAAGCGCATAGCAAAGGGCGTCGAGTCGCCGATGGCATCCAGATAGATCCGGTCGGTATCCAGGCGATACACGTTAAAGAGGCGACCAAGGACCTTCAGCATCCAGCTTAACTTCGGGCGTTCGGCCGAGACCTCGCGTTGGCTCAGGATGTTTGTGACCGTGGAGAGGTCATGATCCTTAGGGAGCTCTGGCGCAACGATCAGCCGGTCTTTGGACCTCTCCGATCCCTCTGGCCAAAGCTGTGTCAGGTAGTCTTGAACCTTATCGGTATCCCGAGACGCCAGGGTGATAACTAGTGGCCAGTTTTTATTCGGCTGATAACCCTTCGGGCGAAGGATCCAGTACGGGCCGAGCTTTTCTCGCTTATTGGTCCACTCTCTGGCGATCTTTCCACTGCTGAACACCTTCTTTTTGGGAAAGCAGCCGTCGAAGATTTGCAGGAGGTCAGGAATCGAACCCAGTACACCTCCTACCTTCTCGTCATTCTTCCTCAAGGCCTTGATAAAGCTTTGCCGTCCTTCACGGGCCTTCTTGTTGAGCTGACGAATCTTTTTGCGGCCACGAGAGCTTTGTTCTGCCCCCCTATTGGCCAGCCCATCCCCCTCCATCTGGGGCTCGAACCAAGCCTGCAGCTGCCCCTGTAGCCTCTTGATAACCCGGGGTTTCAGCTTGGGTTTGCCCAGGTCCTTGCCAGTTTGCGCGGCGAGCGACGAAGCGGGCAAGGAGAAGGCGATGGCCGTTAAGAAGAAGAGAGAGTAGCGAGCCTTCAGCATGTGAAACGTTCCTGTTCGAGTGCGTAGCGACAGAGGCACTCAGGGTGTCTATCTGGGAAAGACGGAGCAGCATTGAAACATCCGTGGCGAACTGTCGCCAGCAGGACGGGGAGGAGAGATCGCGGATCTCACGGCTCTTGCAGCCGCTCTTTGGGGCCGATCTCTAGCAAAATGCGCGCCAACCAATACCGTGCCCTTGTTCGACTGGAGTCGCGCTGGATGGCTTCTTGGAGAAGATCGCGAGCTTCGCTCAGGCGCTCGACGCGCCGAGGTCCCTGCGGCTCCGCCGCAAGCATGAGGAATCGGGCCAGATTGCCTCGGCAGCTGTCCTGGCCCTTCGGGTCGGCATCATCGGCAGCGCCTTCTCGAAGCAGCTGCTCCGCACGGCAACGATCACCGCTCGCCTGCGCCAGCAGACCCAGCTCATTCAAAATCCAGGCTGCTCTCCGGCCTTCACGGGTCAAGGCTCGCTTGTAGGCCTGTCGTGCGGCCGAGTATTGGCCCAGAAGCCGCAGAGCCAGGCCAGTGTTGGCAGAGGCCCAGGCCGCGTTGCGATAGAGGGCTTCGACCCGTCGCAGGTGCTCAAGGAGTTCCGGAGCGGCCACTCCGGCCCGGGCTAGGCGAATCGCATCACTTCCCCCGCGATCTGCGGCAAAGGCAGCGAAGCGCGGGGCGCGCATCAGCTCTGCAGCCTGGGCAAACCAGGCCGCCCATTGACCCTTGGCGCGCATCGCCAGTCCGGCAAGGAGGGGCGCGAGGCCCGATCGCGCCTTTTGCGAGAGCTTCGCGTCCAGGGCTCGGAGTTCATGGCTCTCCAGCTTGGCCAGGGCATGGGCGGCGTCGAAGAACCGCAGCGGGCTGCGATTCTGGTAGCTGGCATCCAGCAGGCTTGCCGCGACCTGCCACTCCCCTGCTGCGAGTTCCGAGGCGAAAAGGCCGCGAGCCCGCTCGGCAGGGCTCTGAGCCAGAAGAACCGTAGTCAGAAGGGCGAGAGCCAGAGCCGCCGACGTCTTCATCGCAGCTGCACTTCCCGGCTGCCCGCCACCGCCTCGCCGACGAGCACCGGCGCTTCACCGGCGGCAACCAAGCGCTGCATCACCTGGTCGACGCTCTTGGGGTCGACCAGGAGGACGAAGCCAAAGCCCATGTTGAAGACCCGGTAGGCCTCGTTGCGCTCGATGTTCCCGTGCTCCATCAGGTAGCGGAAGATGGCCGGCGGCTGGACCATTGCAACATCGATCTCCACGCCAATCCCTTCCGGCAAGACGCGGGGGATGTTATCGAAGAGCCCCCCACCGGTGATGTGGGCGCAGGCGTGCACATCTTGGCTGCCCTGGAGCAGGGGGAGCACCGGCTTCAGGTAGCTCTTGTGCTCGGCGAGCAAGGCCGCAGCCAGGCTGCCTTCGATCTCGCCGGGAGCATCCTGCACATCGTGCCCCAGCTCCTCGAAGAGGATCCGTCGCGCGAGGGAGTATCCGTTCGTGTGCAGCCCCGAGCTGGGCAGGCTGATGATTACATCGCCGGCCTGGACCCTGGAGCCATCGAGCAGGTCTTCCTGCCGCACCGAACCGACGATGGTGCCCACGACCTCAAAGTCGCCATCCTCATACATGCCTGGCATCTCGGCGGTCTCGCCGCCCAGCAGGGCCAAGCCGTTTTCGCGGCAGGCACGGGCCAAGCCCTGGAGTATCTCCCCCACCTGTGTCGGCTGCATCTTGCCGCAGCCGACATAGTCGAGGAAGAAGAGGGGGCGCGCCCCTTGGACGAGGATGTCGTTGACGCAGTGGTTCACCAGGCAAGCGCCGATGCTGTCATAGCGCTTGGTCATGGCCGCAACCTTGACCTTGGTGCCGACGCCATCGGCCGAGGCAACGAGGATCTCCCCCTCCGCGCCAACACGCGCAGGGTCGAAGAGACCACCAAAGCTGCCGATGTCGCTCACGACACCCTCGGTGAACGTCGTGCGAATGGCGTCCTTGGCCCTCGTCACGGCATCGTACTTGGCGTCGATGTCGACGCCGGCTTCGCGATAACGCGAGCTCTTGCTCATCTTGGCTCCTGGCTCCGATCTGCGGGCGCTGCTGCCTGGTTCGAACTAGCACCGCAGAGTGTCGAGCATGAGGCGCCCGGACTCAAAGGCGTTCTTCCCTGGCAACGCCGGAGAAGGAGCAAAGCTGGCTGCTGCCTAGAAAAAGTGGCTGCGCAGACGAGCCCTGGACAAGACTGGGCTCGTCGAGGCACCTGAGAATTCTCGAAAAATCACCCGTCGCTACGGCTGCTGTGAACTAATCCTCACGGGCGGCGCTCTCGCCGATTAGCATCCTTCCCTTTCCTTCCCGTTTTTCCCCTCCCGCCGCCAGTTATGCAGCGCATTGCCGTCCTCGGATCGACCGGCTCGATTGGCCGCAGCACCCTCGACGTGGTCTCGGGCCACCGAGACCGCTTCGAGATCGTGCTCCTCAGCGCAGGGAGCCGTTCCGAGCGTCTCTTTGCCCAGGCTGGGGACTTCTCCCCCAAGGCCCTCGTCCTAGCCGAGCTGGAGGGCAGCACCGAACTCGCCGGCGCTCCCGACGGCAGCCGAGTCTTTTTCGGGGAAGAGGGGTTACTCCAGGCGCTGGAAGAAACGCAGCCCGAGCTCGTGGTCAACGCGATCATGGGCGCCGCCGGCTTGCGTGCCTCGGCCTGGACCCTGAGGCACGGCCGCAAGCTTTTGCTGGCCAACAAGGAGAGCCTGGTTGTCGCCGGCCCCGTGCTCCGCGCCCTGCAGAAAGAGCATGGCGGCACGATCCTTCCCATCGACAGCGAGCACGCCGCAATCCACCAGTGCCTGCGCGGGGAACGCCGCAGCGACCTGAAACGCATCTGGCTGACCTGCTCGGGGGGCCCCTTCCGGGATACCCCCCGCGAAAAGCTGGCAGCGGTGAGCGTTGAAGAGGCGCTGGCCCATCCGACCTGGGCCATGGGCGCGCGCATCAGCATTGGCAGCGCCACCTTGATGAACAAGGCCTTCGAGGTCCTCGAGGCGCAGCAGCTGTTCGACCTTGCGGCCGAGGAGATCGAAGTCATCGTCCATCGACAATCCATCGTGCACTCGATGGTCGATTTCCGCGACGGCTCGATCATGGCCCAGCTCGGCGTTCCCGACATGCGGGTGCCGATCTGCTACTGCCTCGGGCATCCAGAGCGTCTGGACTTCGCCTTCGAGGGCTTTGATCCCGTCAAGTTCGCCCAGCTCACGTTCGAAGAGGTCGACAAGGAGCGCTTCCCGGCGCTCGAACTCGGCTACGAGTGCATCCGGCGCGGCGGAGACTCGGGCGCGATCGTCAACGCTGCGGACGAGGTCGCGACGGCAAGCTTCCTCGCCGGCGATATCCCCTTCCCCCGTATTACCGAGACTATTTACGAGGTCCTTTCGCGGCGATCGACGCGAACGGTCTCGAGCGTCGAAGAGGTTCTCGACGCGGATAGCTGGGCCCGACAAGAGGCACTACGTTGCTTGCGTTAGCACTCGAGAATATCGGCTACATGGCCCTCGTCGTTATCGGCGTGGGCTTCCTGGTTTTCGTCCACGAACTTGGGCACTTCTTGGCGGCACGCGCCGCGGGGGTCTATGTCGAGGTCTTCTCCATCGGCTTCGGCACCCGGCTCTTCGGCTGGAGAGACCGCAAGGGCACCGATTGGCGGATTTGCCTGGTACCCATTGGTGGCTACGTCAAGATGTATGGCGAAGCCCCAGGGGAAGGTGACCCCGAGGACGACAGGGCCTTGAGCAACAAATCGGTGCCTTGGCGCTTATTGATCTTCTCGGGCGGCGTTTTGATGAACGTGCTCTTCGCCGCGGTGGCCTTTCCCATCGTCCTTGGCGTGGGCATCCCCTTCAATGCTCCGGTAGCTGGCGAGATCGCACCTGGCTCACCCGCCGCGATCGCCGGCGTGCAGCAGGGGGATCGCTTCCTGACCGTGAATGGTTCTGAGCTGCACTCCTTCCGAACCCTCCAGACCGAGGCCGCGCTCTCCGGTGAAGAAGGGCTGGTCCTAGGAATCGAGCGCAAGCAAGAGGGCGGCGGAAGCAAGCAGATCGAGCTCACGGTGCACCCGCGCTACCGGCCGAGTATTGGGCTCAAGGTCCTCGGGATCTCAGCACCCCTCGAGGACAGCATCCGGGCGCAGCTCCACCCCGGGAGTACGGCCGCCGAGGCGGGCTTGCCTGCACGCGCCCGACTCATCGAGCTCAATGGCGAACCGGTCAATACCAAGTCCTGGGTCGAACTCACCCGCAAGCTGCGTGGCGAGAAGGCCGTGCGCTTCGTCGCCAATCCCATTTCAGTGGGCATCATCGATGAAGAAGGGGTCGAGGCCACCATCGAGTACAAGCCCACACTCGATCCCGGGCGGCCGGTCTTGGGCGTTACCGCGCCCGAGCATGCGGTTCTGCAGGTCGCCGCGCCAGAGGCCCTAGGCGGCCTCGAACTCAAGGTCGGAGACATCTTGGTCTCGCTGATCCTCGGCGAGCAGCGGCATTTCGTAGCAGGCCTGGGCCAGCTGCAAGAACTGCTGCGCAAGGCCGAGCCCAGGCGTTGTTTTTTCGAGCTGCGGCGCCGGTCGAAGCCAGATACCGCCCTGGATATGAGGAAGCTCCTCCGTCTTGAGCTGCCAAGCCTCTTCCTTGGCCCCAAGGGGCGCCCCCTCGACGGGCTGCTCACCCTGGGCAACGCGCCCATGGTTTCGAACTATGTGCTCGTCCAGGAAGGCAGTGCTGCGGCCGATGCTGGGTTACGTAGCGGCGACCGCATCCTCAGCCTGGATACCGCGCCGGTGAACAGCTTCGAGACCCTTGCCGAACTCGTGCGCAAGGCCAAAGGCAAGGCGCTGCAGGTGCGTTGGCAGCCCTTCCAGGCCAAAGACGGCACCAGCCCACAACGCGAGGCAGAGATCACGCCACGGAAGATCCCGGTCGTCGACTTCGGCTTCACCGCCTTCGCTGAGCCGCTGCGCGAGACCTACCGCATCGACGGAGTCGGCGCCTCGATGTATGCCGGCGCCAAGCACTGCGTAGAGACCATCCGGCAACTCTACGCGACGCTCAAGCGCATCTTTGGCGGCTCGGTCGCTGCCGACAACCTGGGCGGGATTATCACCATCGGGGTGGCGACTTATGAGAAGGCTCGTTCCGGCTTCATGGAGCTGCTCTTCTTCTTAGCCATCCTCTCGTTGAACCTCGCCTTCATCAACGTGCTGCCCATCCCGGTCCTGGATGGAGGACACCTGATGTTCCTCCTGGTCGAAGCGATCAAGGGCAGTCCGGTCAGCACCCGGGTCATGAGCTACGCCCAGTTCGTTGGCCTGATGCTGGTCTTGGCCCTCATGGTCTACGTGATCTTCAACGACCTGGTCCGGCACGTCTTCTGACGCCTAGACCGATACCGTGCACGGCTACCTTTCTCTCTTCCGGCTCCGCCTCCTCCCCTCGGCCTTTTGCGATGTTCTCGCCGGGGTCGCGATTGCCGGCAGCCTGAGTGAGGCGCCACTGCCTCGGCTGTTCCTGGTGCTTGCGGCCTCAGGTTTGCTCTACGCCAGCGGTATGGCCTGGAACGACATCGCCGATGTGAAGCGTGACCGAGCCCTGCATCGCCGGGAGAAAGCTCTCGTACAGGGCTCGGCCAGCCTCGCCGTTGCGAGCATCCTCGCCGTATGCTGCAGCGGCCTGGGCCTTGGCCTCCTCCTTTGGCAGGGGCTCGGGCTTCACGGGAGCATCCTCCTTGGATGCATACTTCTCTACGATTTCGTCGGCACCCGCATCGCCCCCTTCGGCCTCTTGTTGTTGCCCTTGTGCCGAATGCTCAACATCGCGCTGGGCATGCAGGTCTGCGCAGCCCCGGGCTTCGATCCCTTCACGCTTCTGCAGACTCACCCACCGGAAGCGGAAAATGCCCTGTTCTTGCTCTTGTGTTACGGGGTCTACGTGGGGCTTGCGGTTGCACATGGCCGCCTTGAGGACCAGCAGCAGCCCAGCTACCGAAGCAGTCGGCTCTTGCTACGCCTAGCCGGGCTCTCCTTGCTCTTGACCAGCATCTTCTCCGCCTCCCCTTCCTTCGCCATCGCCGCCGCCCTGCCGATGCTGTTTTCGATCGGCTTTCACGACGGCAAGACGCAGGGAACCACCCCCCCGCCCATGGGCGCGGGGACCGGCGTGCTCCTACGCGGGCTCTCGCAGTTCGGAGTCGTGCTGGCTCTGGGGGCGGGCGATCTCTGGGCCGCCGCGATCAGTACCTTGCTCGCCTACGCCTTGCCCAGGATTCTGCGTCTCTCAGCGGCCCGGCTGACGTGATCGGGCGTAGTCCCGAGCCCGTTTCCAGGCATTGTTGGCGTCGGCCTTGCTCAGCAGGCCATTTTTTACCATCAAGGTTAGGGCCTTCTTGAGCTTGGCGGGATCGTGCGCGATCGAGTCCATACCCAGGGGTAGACCTGGGCCGGCCTCTTCTTCAAAGAGAGTTTCCTCGCACCCTTCCTCGGCGGGGCTTTCGCTGGGAGCTTTTGGCTCGCTCTTCGGCTCAGGTTCCGAATTCGGCCGCCACTTCAGTGGATCCTGGAGAAGAGTGGCATCGCTGCTGGCCTCATCGTCGAGGAACTCATCCGAAGCGAGCGGATCGAGTTCGAAGTAGCCCTCGGCATCGGTGAAGGTTTCCCCCGATTCGCCGGGACTTTCGGCACCTTGCCCAGGCTCGCCACCTGCCCCCTCAGCCTCCATGGGCAGGGCCTGATGTACCGGATGCTGGCCCATGTGCCTCTGCCCCTCCAGGCTCCCCTCTGCTCGAAACTGGTCGAGCATCTCGGTCGACAGGTTTTCGAGCAGAGGTTCCATCTCGGCAACGGCAAGCTGGAGTCTGTCGGTGTCCTGTCCCTCCTCCTGCAACTGATGGGTCAGGCTTTCCGCTCGGCGCAAGGTCTCGGAGAAGAACTCCTTCATCTCCTGCGAAATCTGTGAAGAGCGATTCTGCTGGTACTGAGCCGAGAGTTCTTTGAGGATGGTTGCCGCCAAGCGCGTGGTTTCCTCGACGAACTCATACATCTCTCGGCTGATCCGCTGCTCCCTTGCGTCGGCGCGTTCGCGTTCTTCGATCTGCCGGATCATGTCGCGCTGCACGCGATCTCCCCGAGCCACCGTGATCTGTTGCTGGCTGCGGCGCAGCTTGCGATCCTGGCGATAGCGATCGAACTCGCTTGCTTTGCTTGGATCTTTCGAGATGCCCATTGTCCCCCCAATCATGGACCCCATGGCCCAGGCTCCCTATCGGCAGGGGGGGCATGGGCCCTAAACGACGCCTCCTACAGTCAGGCAAGCACGCTGCGAGCCTGCTAGCATCCGCACCATGCCAACGCCACGTGTACGCAGTAGAGGCTCCGGCCAGGCCTCAGTTCCTCCGCAGTCAAAACGAAAGCGTTTTCGTTTCCGCTTGGGGCTGGGGGACATTCTGGTGGTGATCTCACTCGCTGGGCTGGCTCTGCTCGCCGTCTGGCCCCACTACCGGGGGCGGATCGAAGCTCGCAACGAAGCTCAGGCCGCGGCGCAGCTCCTTCAGCTCGCAGACGAGCTGAGCCAGGCGGGGCTTGCGGAGCAAGTCCGCGCGGCCCTTACCCGCAGCCAAGAGATCAAGGAGATCGAACTCCGCTGTAGCTACGGCCCCGAGCATGGGCCTGGACAGCAGCTCTGGGAGGATGCGCATTGGCGTTACCTCCTCGATCTGGAGGGAGAGGCTCCCGGGCTCCGCGTACTCAACAAGGGCGAGAAGCAGCCCCCGCTGCGCATATCACCGGGCGCTCCTGTAGAGAATGCTCCGGAGGCGGCACGTCGCCTACTCTCCCTGCTCGCCGCGGACTTCTGGGAGGCAATGCGATCGTCGCAGCAGCGGATTGAGCGGCTGAATCAGCAAAGCAAGCTGGGCTATCGCCTGCGTCTCGGTTTCATGCCTCGTTCGGTCGAGGACCCCGCCGACTGCGAGCTCGAACTCTATGCCTGGCCCGATCGCCATGGCGAAGCCGGCCACGCGGTGTTTCGCTGGTGCCCCAGCCGTGGCCTGCAACAGACCCGCAACCTAGTGCGCCAGTACCAGGGCGAACATGGCCCCACTGCGATGTCTGGGGCCTTTCGGCCGGGATCGAGTTACAACGAAGCCATGGCTTATACCGGGCTCGATGGGAATCAGTGGCTGCCCGTGTTCCGCCCGATCGACCTCGAAGCCTATCGATCCTTCGCAGCAGCTTTGAAGCTCCTCAAAGACTCCGAGTTCCACAAATCCTTCGAGAAGCTCTCGCACAGGCGAGGATCCTCTCCAGCAGCGAAGACTGCCGACAGTGCCCCTCGGCTGGCGGATCTCTTGGGAAGCGACGAGGCCGCAGTAAAGCGCTGGGCAGAGGGTCTGCAAGGAGAGGCCCTGGACGCAGGGGAGCTGGCTGCCGTGCAGGCAGCGGGGCGCGAACTCCTCTCCAAGCTTGGACTCGAAGCGGAACGGCTCACGCGTTCGCAAGAAGGCCGCAGCCTTCGGCTGATGACCCGGCCTCCGCGAGCTGAGAAAAAAGCGGCAGCAGCGATGGCGCTAGAACTCAGGGCCTGGCCCGAAGCGGGGCTCTCCTGGCAAGGCCATAGTCACCTGATCTTCGGCACCAGCCCTGAGGGCAAGCCCTGCATCCTGCCGCGCAAGCTGGGTCCGCGAGAAAAGCCAGAGCCTTGCTCCCCCGACCTGATCTGGGTTCCGCTCCCACGGCAGCTGCAAATCCATTACTGAGAGGCAGCTGCCGCGCCAGGCCTGGCTTCGTTCTGGCCTACTTCAGCTTTTCCCAGAACTCCTCGGGCATATCGTGCGCGATCTTCAGGGCGCCATTGGCACCGCCGTAGATCGGCTCTTCGATGCGAATCACTCGTCCGCCACCGAGGCGTTCCTTCATCTCTTCCTCGATCGCCCGGTCGAGGCCACCGATCAACGAACCGCCGCCGGCCAGCAGCACCCGGTTGCGAAGCTTGTGCTGGAACTCGGGGTCGAAACTGGCAACGAGCTTGCCTAGCGAGTCGACGATCGGCGCCACGATCTTCTTGCACGACTCGAACATCGGCTGGGTGATGTCGAACTCTTGGGGCTTGCCGTCGACCGGGAACTCGACCTTGATGGGCGCGCTCTGCCCGAAGACGAAGGAGTACTTCTCCTTGAGCTGCTTGACCATGCCGATCGTGAACTGCGCGCCTGGGCACTGCTCTTTGAAGGCGTCGAAGAGCTGCTGATCCAGATAATCACCGGCATAGGTGATCGTAATCTGGTCGCTCTCCTCGGGCATCGTGCCGTGCATGCGGCAGAGATCGGTCGTGCCGGCACCGATGTCGATCACCAGCACGTCCTCGAGCATCTCCAGGCCATAGGCGACGGCGAAGGGCTCTGAGCACAGCATGACCGAATCCACGCACTCGCGAGCCGCATCGATGATGGCCTGCTTGTTGTGGATGCTGGCCTGTGCCGGAGCACCGATGACCGCATAGATCAGCTCGTCCTTGCGTGCCTGCACCTGTGACATGGCATGGCGCAAGAGGTCGCGAGCTGCGCGGAGGTTGGCGTCGCTCTCCTCGCCACCGGCCTCGTCCACCTTGAGGGTGCCTTCCTCCAGAGGCCGATACATATTGAGTGACAGCCGCTTCTCACTGGCCTCGTCACCGAAGAGCACTTCTTTCTTGAGGAGCTTCTTGGCGACCACGTCCTTCGGATAGCCCACGAGCGAGGCGACGGTTTCCCGAATGCCGTTACTCGCGCTGACTGAGGTACGCGAGGTGCCAAGGTCTACGCCTACGTAGAGGACGCCGTGGTCCTTAGCGTCTGCAGCACGACTCGCGGCATCGTTGCCGCCGCCCTGGCCGTCGTCGACGCCGCCAGCGCCCAAGTTCGGGTCTTGATGATCCATGTCTCTTGATTGGTCTCTGGTTTTGACTTCTTGTTCTATTCTCTACTGCTTGCCCTCGCCCTTCTGGAGGGCGAGATTCGCAGCGAAAATCGATTCCATAAGCTCGGACTTTTTATCGAACTGAGCGTCTGCATTGTCGAGCCCTTGCACTCCGCGGTAAATCGACGAGATGCCGGGTTCAATGCCTTTGTCTTCGAGGGCGTGAGAGAGCTGTTGCTCGGTCTCTGCGAGCGAGCTGCTGAGTTTGGCGATACGCCGCTCCAGCTTGTCGATCTCACCGCCGAACTCCTGCTGGCGCGCCTCTGTAATCCTTTCTCGTTCGCTTGCAAGCCTGGTCAGAACCAAGCCGAGCACGGAATGCTCCAAGCTCTCGGAGGCGCCGTGCTCATGCATCAGCTCCTGCAATGCCTCGGTGAAACTGAGATCGTCCGCGGCCTTGCGCGCACGGGTCTCGCGCTCGGCCTGCTTCTGGCGGTCTTCCAGCTTCTTTTGGGCGTCATGGAGCATCAGCCGGAGGTCATCCACCTGTTCCCGAAGCTCGACGCTTCGTTGCTCCGAAGCTTCCTTCTCCTTGGCCAAGGTCTTCTGGCTCTGCAGAAGACGGAGGAACTCCTCGCTGGTGTTTTCGACCAGGCCGCTCGGATCGGACACCGGGCCGCCAAGGCCGAGCATCTGCTTTTTGAGCGTGCGATGCACGGCCGCCTCGATCAGGGCGACGATGCGGTCCAGACCGACGACATTGACCTTCTCGACACCCCGATCACGAAGCTCGTCCACCGTCGCCCGGTAGCTGAGCTTGCGCACTGCATCGTGAATTCTTTTGGTCAGACGACGGGCCATCACTCGCCTCGCGAATAACCGTAGCGCGGGTCTTTTGACGGATCGGCACCCCGCACTCCGACGACGAAACTGCCCAGGAGATGGGCTCCGGATTCGACCAGCTGCTTGCGGGCTTCCTTGCTCAGCTTACGTGGGGCTCGCTCAAGGCCAACGACGAGGATGGTCCCATCACACTTTGCCGACAGAACCCCAGCATCGGTCAGTGGGATGGCGGGTGGGGTGTCGAGGATGATGAGAGAATACTCTTCTTTGAGCCGGGCGATGAGTTCGTCGATACGTCGCGAGGAAAGGAGTTCGGAAGGATTGGTGGGCATGCCCCCCGGCCCGATCAAGTCGAAGCTCTCTACTCCCGAGTTGCGAATCGCTTGGTGCAGAGCGAGTCGCCCCATGAGCAGCTCCGTGAGCCCCGGCTCCTGGTTCAAGCCCAGGAGTGTTTCGACGCTCGGCTTGCGGAAGTCGAAATCCAAGAGGACGGCGCGCTGGTCTTCGAGTTCGGCGAAGGCCAGCGCCAGGTTGATGGCGCTGCTCGATTTGCCCTCACCCTGGATCGCGCTCGTGATCACCACGGACCTGGGCGCCCGTTCGGGGTTCATCACCAGGAGCTTGCTACGCAGGGCACGGAACTGCTCCGCCCGAAAGCCGCGGGGCTCGTGGAAGCAAACCAGATACGGGTCTACGACCCGGTCGACGAGGACGAAGGGGGTGGCGTCACCGCGTTCTTCATCGTTCGCGCGCTCTTCTTGGGGCTCTTCGCTCATAGCTCTATGCACGCAACCGCGGGGAAATAGCCAAGTAACGCTACTTTCGTCGACGGGGCCGGTCAAACTCAAGGTCTGAGTCAGTCACCCGCAGAGCATCCCCCCAAAAGAGGATCCCCAGGAGGAAGCGGGCAGCGTGCCGTTTCGCCGGGTCTCTGGGTGCGGCGGCGCCGAAGGATGGGTAGCAGGTTATGGAGTTCTGGGGCCGCAAGCGAGAGGCGCATGCTGAGTTCGACCCGCAGCGAGGTGTATTCCCTCATAGCAAGGCCGGCCGCAGCAAGGCCGATCTCCCTAGTTTGTAGATTGGAGAGCAATTCCAAGAGCCATGGCCCAAGCTCCTTCCGGTCCGGGGGGGAGACGATGGCGATGCGCAGCCGGGTCAGTGCCCTCCCAAGCGCACGCTGAAAAAGTCGGCGCAAGGCTGGGTCCTCGATCTTCAAGCTCTGCTCGCGGCCGGGCAGAAGCTGGGCCAATCGTTCATAGTTTTCCAAAATCGCCAGGCGGGCAAGACGGGTGCGCGGCTGCAGCCGAGGTCCCTCCCCATAGGCCAGGGCGAGAAGTATTCCTCCAGCCCTTGAGCCGGACCGGCTCGCGGCAGCTTCCGCGACGGGGCTTTGCACCGGCCGTCGCCATTCACGGCACAGCTGCAGCAGGCCCAGGTCGCCGGGGGCCAGCTCCTGCGCTTCGGCAACGAGGGCCAGGGCCTGCTCTCGCTCGGCGACCGGTCGCCGGCGCAGGTATCTGGCCAGAGCCACGCCGCGGTCAAAGCTGCCCCGGTAAAGCAGTTTGGGCCGCGGGTCTTGGGCGCCGGCAAAGCCCGCTGGACCCCGTGCCGCAAGAAGGCTCAGGGTTGCCTTGTATTCGGCAAGACTCAGATCCGGCCGCTCCAGTCGCTTCCAGAGCGCCGCGATCTGCTGCCTGCTCAGCTCGCCTCCCGACCAGCGCAGGCAGCGCAGCAACGCGGCCCGGCCCGGAGCATCGAGGAGGAGCCGGCTTTCTAGCTGATCTCCGAACTCCTTGCCGGGTAGCTCGGCGAGTAGAGCCAGTTTCACCGGATCCTCGGTCCAGGGCCGATCCCCCTGGCGAAACCAGTCCGGCAAGTCCCCGCTCGCTTGGCAAAGGAGGGAGCGCAGGGCGTACCCCAGCCAGAGGCGTTCGCTGCGACGCGACGGCTGGGTCCAGGCCTGGCGGAGATCCATGAGCCAGTCACGGCCAAGCGCGGCGTCTGCCGGGCGTCGGTGTCCCCGGGCTCGGCGCGCCGCGAAGAAGAGCCGAGCCAGTCGTCGCAGCTCCTCCGATTTGTGGCGCAGGAGCCACTCGCCAGCCAGGGTGAAGCTCCTGAGCTCGGCACGCCCCAGCTCCAAGGCGGCGCGGCTTCGGACGCTTTGCTCATCATGCTGGAGTTGTTCAACGAGGCGGCAGACGAAAGCGCTGAACTCGGCCGGCTCATGGGCCGGGGTCAAGAGGCAGGCTTCGGCGCAGATCTTCAGTGCCAGAGGCGAAGGCAAGCGGCCCGGTCGCTGCGCCACCGGTAGGACTTCGCGTAAGAGCAGGCAGCCTTCAAGCTCCAAGGGCCTGCGGGCCAAGCTCCCCGCCTTGGCGAGTCTGGGGTCAAGGAGGATGGGAATGGCGCTTCGCCCCCCCAAGGCACAGCGATCGACCAGATCGATCAGGTCGCGGATCCCGCGCAGATCCACCGCTTCGATGGGCAGTGGATACAGGGCATCGGGGTCTCGTGGCGCTGCCGCCTTGAAGCGCTGCACGTGGGCGCGCAGGACCGCACGGGCGCTGTCCCGAATGTCCGCATCTTCTTCGGAAGCAAGGAGGCTGGCAAAGAGCCCCGGAAGCAGCTTTGGGTTGGCGCCAAGGGCTCGCCGCAGCCGGAGGCGAAGATCGGGCAGCTCCCGGGCGGCTGCTCTGAGTAAGGGGCGAAGCTGGGCCGGGTCTTCGATACGACGGAGCTCGGCCGCTGCCGCCTGGCGCTCGGCCTGCTCGGGGCTAGAGAGACGCCGCAGTTCGAAGGGCGGTTGTTGAGCGAAAAGAGGGCCGACAAGCAGGAGCAGCAGCAAGGGCAGAAAAGGGAGTGGATGCACGAAGGTACGGTACGCACTGGTCCGGCGCATCGGAATGTCTTTCACTAGGCACTACCTCAGTTCGCAGCATGGCTCGATACACTGCTGCGCTTCTTTCAGACCTATTGCTGGAATCCAGCCCTTGAGCCCTACGCCCCCCATCGAAGAGATCGACCTCGAACAGCCGAGTCTCTACATCAATCGCGAACTCAGCCAGCTGCAGTTCATCAAGCGGGTCTTGGCGCAAGCGCGCAACGAGGAGCACCCCCTTCTCGAGCGGCTGCGCTTCCTGACGATCACGAGTTCGATCCTGGACGAGTACTTCGAGATCCGGGTCGCTGGCGTCAAGCAGCGCATCATGTATCGCAGCACCCATGCTGGGATCGACAACATGCGCCCGAGCGAGGTGCTCGAACGCATCAGCCACTTCGCCCATACCCTGGTCGAAGAGCAATATCAGATCCTTAACGATGAGCTCATCCCAGCGCTGGAAAAGGAGAACATCCACGTCGTCCGCCGCAATGCTTGGAGCCCAAAACAGGCAGGCTGGGTCAAACAGTATTTCCGCCAAGAACTCCTGCCGCTCTTGCAGCCGATGGGGCTGGACCCCGCCCACCCCTTTCCGCGAGTGCTCAACAAGAGCCTCAACTTCATCGTCTCACTCTCCGGCAAGGACGCCTTCGGCCGCAAGGGTGGGGTCGCCGTAGTCACGGCGCCTCGAGCGCTGCCGCGGGTCATCCCCATGCCCGACGAGGTATCAGTCGCGCCAAATGACATTGTCTTCTTGTCATCGATTATCCATGCCCATGTCGGCGAGCTATTCCCGGGTATGGAGGTCAAGGGCTGTTATCAGTTCCGGGTAACCCGTAACAGCGACCTCTTCGTCGACGAGGAAGAGGTGGACGACCTGATGAACGCCCTCGAAGGCGAACTGCAGGGGCGTAACTGGGGCGATGCGGTACGCCTGGAGGTGGCGGATAACTGCCCTGAGGAAATGACCCAGTTCCTTATGGAGCAGTTCAAGGTCGGCACCATCGACCTCTATCAGGTGAATGGTCCGGTGAACCTGCACCGCTTGGCCGAAATCCCGAGCATGGTCAGTCGTTCCGATCTCGAGTTCTCGTCCTTCCAGCCGGCCTTGCCCAAAGCGCTGAGCAAGCAGAACAACCTCTTCGATGCCCTGCGCCACGACGAGATCCTCTTGCACCACCCCTTCGAGTCCTTCGTGCCGGTCGTCGACTTTGTCCGGCAAGCGGCAGCCGACCCCAACGTCCTGGCGATCAAGCAGACCCTCTACCGGACCAGCTCGGACTACGCCCTGCCGAACGCCCTGATGGATGCCGCCCGTGCCGGCAAGGAAGTCACGGTGGTCATCGAGCTAAGAGCCCGCTTCGACGAAGAAGCCAATATCGAGCTGGCCAACAAGCTGCAGGAGGCCGGAGCCTACGTGCTCTACGGCGTCGTCGGCTTTAAGACCCATGCAAAGATGACCCTGGTGCTGCGCCGAGAAGACGGCGAACTCAAACGTTATGTGCACCTTGGCACCGGCAACTACCACGCTCGCACCGCTCGCCTCTACACCGATTATGGGCTTTTGACCTATGACCAGGTTCTCGGCGATGACGTGGACCTCGTGTTCCAACAGCTGACCGGACTCGGCAAATCGATGCAGCTGCGCAAGGTCCTGCAATCGCCCTTTACCCTGCGAAAGACACTGATCGCCAAGATCGAAGCCGAGGCCGAACGGGCTCGGCGGGGCGAAGCCGCACGCATTATCTGCAAGTGCAACGCGATTACCGAGCCAGGGGTGATGCGCGCCCTTTTCCGCGCTTCCCAGGCCGGCGTCGAAATCGACCTGATCGTCCGTGGTATTTGCTGTCTGCGACCCGGGATCCCAGGCGTCAGCGAGAATATCCGCGTCCGCTCCATCGTCGGTCGCTTCTTGGAGCACACCCGCATCTATTACTTCCTGAACGGGGGCGCCGAGGAAATCTGGCTCGCCTCGGCCGACCTAATGGACCGCAACCTCAAGCGCCGCGTCGAGACCTGCTTCCCGATTCAGAAGCCCAAGCTACGAAAAAAGGTCTTCCGCGAAGGGCTGCAGATCTACCTCGAAGACAACTGCCGGGCCTGGATCCTGCAGCCCGATGGCAGCTATGAGCGGGCGCGGCCAGCGGAAGGCGAAGAGCCCCGAGTGGCGCAGACGGAGCTGCTTCGCTCGATCTCCAACTGGGAACACTAGCCGGCGCCCTGCTGGCTGGTCGCCCAGCTAGGCCAAAACCAGCTCGAAGTCCTGCTTGCGCAGCTTCCGCGCCTCGCGGGAGAGATCGGCAATGGTCAGGGCGCGAGCGGCGCGCCACTCTGCATCGAAACTCAGGCGCAAGCCCTTGGCTGTGACCTCAATACCGATGCGATCGACATCGATCTGCTCACGGCTCCTATGCAGCAAGAAGGCCAGCCGCAGCAGGATGATAAGACGCAGTACCCTGGGGCGGTCACGATTGGCGATGCCCTCGAGGATCTCGGAACGCAGGGTGCGCCGATGCGAACCGATCAATACCGCCAGAACCTCCTGCTCCTGGCGGGAAAAGCCCGGCATATCCGAGTGGGAAATGATGTAGGCCCCATGCTTGTGGTAGCCCGGGTGTGCAATGCCGAGTCCGATTTCATGGAGTTCTGCCGCCCAGTGCAACCACTGACGCTCTTCCGGGTCATCGAGTCCCCAGTGACTTCGAACCACCTCCCAGAGGCGCTCGGCCGTGCGCGCCACTCTCTGGCCTTGGGCGACGTCGACCCGGAAGCGTTGCAGCAGTTCTCGGATGCTGTGTGCTCGCGGGTCCTGCTGCTGCCAGCGCTTGGCTAGGTCGTAGAGCAGGCCTTCGCGCAGGGCTCCTCCCGCGATCTCGACCTCCTCAAACCCGAGGTCCTCGCAGAGCGCCAAGAGGATTGCCAGCCCCCCAGGAAGCACGGGTCGGCGTTGCTTCGAGAGCCCGGGAAGCTGAAGGTTCTCTAGCTGGCCCACATCGATCAGTCGTTTTCGCAGGGCGGTGAGCCCTTCGAAGGTGATGCTGCCAGCGCCCAGCCCCGAGACCTCAAGGATCTGTCCGATGCTGCGCACCGTGCCCGATGCCCCGAGCACCCGCGAAGGCCGCGATTTGCCAAAGCGAGGCACCAGGGGGCGAAGCTCCAGTCGAGCCCTGAGCACCGCTGCGTCGAAATGGGCGGCGCTGAGCTGGCCGCCGGGGAAGAACTTCTCGGAGAAGCCCACGCAGCCCATGTTGGCGCTTTCGAGGACCTGCGGCTTCATACCCAGCCCCCGAACGATTTCGGTCGAGCCGCCGCCAATGTCAAAGACCAGCCGCTCTTCTTCCGTCTGCCCCATATCGCGGCAAACCCCGAGGTAGACCAGACGCGCTTCCTCACGTCCGCTGACGATCTCGATGCCATGGCCGAGGACGCGTTGGGCTTCGGCGAGGAAAAGATCCGCCTGCTTGGCCCGGCGCAGGGCGCTGGTCCCAACTGCCCGCACTGAGTGCTCCGCAAAGCCACGCACCCGCTCGCCAAAACGTATGAGGCAATCAAGGGCCCTTCGCTCGGCTTCCGGGCTTAGCCCTTTGCCGCGGGACAAGCCCTCCGCCAGTCGTACCGGCTCCTTGATGCGATCCAAGACTTCGAAGCGGTCGACGCCGACGCGGCGCTCCACAATCATGTGGAAGCTGTTCGAACCTAGGTCGATGGCGGCAAAGTGTTCGCTGCGGCGATCGGGGATCAGGGGGCTTTGCTCGGGACGGCTCATGCGCCTCGCTTCTCCATCAGCGGCATGGGGCTACGGCAGCTAAGATGGCGAGGATGCCAACAAGAAGCCTCTATGCAAGCCAGGAGCCGAGGCTAGCCAAGTAGCGAAGCAAGAAGCTAGCGAAGCTGCCGGAGGAACTCGGCCTTGGCCTCGTGCACGACAGCGAGGATGCGGTCAAGCAGGGGCAGGCTCTGCGAGAGATCCCCCAAGCGCCCAGCGCTCTCAAGCTCGAAGGCGAGTTCTTGCCCTTCACGTGCCGCGACCTGGGCAAGGCTGCCCTTGATGCGATGGGCCTCCTGCCAAACCGCTTCGGCGTTCTGGCTGTGCACGGCTTCGCTCAGTTCGCTGATCTGTCGATCCACGTGTTCCAAGAACAACTGCGCAATCGCCTCAATGAGCTCTCGGTCCCCGCCAAAGCGCTCCTCGAGATCAGACCAATCGATGACACCGGAACTCTTCATGGCCAAGCCTCGGGCCGAAGTCGGGCCTCCTCTTGAACGCAGGGAAGGCCTCGTTGGGCACCCCCTCCAGCATCGGCCGTTCCGAACTCTCCCTTGAGTAGCCAGGGGCTCGGCGAGGCCGTTCTCGCTCGCCGGGAGGACTTGCCAGTCCCTATCCCGAACTGCGAAAGCGTTCCTGAGGCCCTCCTTTCCTCGGCAGTTTCCCGGCGCATGGAAAGCCCCGCACCGAGCGCCGCCTTGCGTCGCGGGCGAATACCGCCGCCTTGCTTCTACGCGCCTGGCTCGCAAGGATTCCTGCCCCGCAAGCCACCATTGGAGGGCCGAGATGAAGAAAGACGAACTACGCAGCGCTGTGGAGGCCCTGGTGCCGGAGCTTCAGGGCATCGACCTCAGCGCTGCGGACGCCGCGGCCCAGATCGAAGCCCGCCTACCGTTCGCTAGCGAGCAGGTCCAAGAGATCGGTCGCTTGTTCGAAGCAGCCGACGTCGAGGGCGAGCTGATGACCGGCAAGGCCGGAAGCCTTCGCTATGGTCGCCTGGCCAAGGACCTGGGCGGTTTCTCGGTGGACGCCGTCTGGATGGACGGACCCGGCCCCCTGCACAAGCACCCTGGCGGCGAAATCGACCTTTGCTTTCGCAGCGAGGGAGAGGGCCGCTTCGATGGTCAGGAGCCCGGCTGGACGGTCTACGGGCCCGACTCGCAGCACGTGCCAACGGTCCGCAATGGCGCGATGCGCATCCTCTACTTCCTCCCCGGTGGCCTCATCGAATTCCTGGGGGGCTAATGCTTGCCGAGCTTCTTTATCCGCGTATCGATCCCGTCTTGCTGGAGCTCTTCGGGCCCCTGGCGATTCGCTGGTATGGCCTGAGCTACTTGCTCGCCTTCCTGGCCGGGGCCTGGGTGCTGCGGCGCCTGAGCGCGCGCGGCTTCCTCACCCTCGACGCCAACGGCATCAGCGACTTCATGGTCTGGTCGGTGGCCGGCGTCCTGCTCGGAGGCCGCATCGGTTGGGTCATCGTCTACGGCCACGAGCAGATCCATGGGATCGCCGACATCTTCCAAGTGTGGAAAGGCGGCATGTCCTTCCACGGCGGATTGATCGGAATGGCCATCTGCTTCTTCTGGTTCGCCAAACGTCGAGGGATCTCGGGATGGCGAATGGCGGACGCGGGGGCGATTGCCGCGGCACCGGGCATCTTCGCCGTGCGTATGGCCAATTTTCTGAACGGCGAGCTCTATGGCCGAATCACCGACCAAAGCGTGCCCTGGGCCATGCGCTTCCCCAGCGACCCGGTGGCCACGCGGCTCTTGTCGGTGCGCGGGCTCGCCACTCGCGAGAAGGAGCTGCGCATCCTCGAAGCCTACGACAACGGCTCCTGGGCCCAGCTCCGCCAGCAAGTGCCGCTGCGTCACCCCTCGCAGCTCTACGAGGCCTTCGCCGAAGGGATCTTGCTGGGTTTGACTCTGTGGCTGTTGCTAAGGCTCACCCGCGGCAAGGAGCTGGCGGCGGGCAGCTACGCCGCGATCTTTGCGATTTTCTATGGCGCGGTTCGCTTCGTCATCGAGTTCTACCGCCAGCCTGACGCTCAGTTCCGCGGGCCGGATGACAAGCTCGGCACCGTGCTCGGTCCCTTCTCCATGGGCCAGGTGCTCTGCGCCGGGATGATCCTGGGCGGCCTCTTCATTTGGTTCTTTCTGCGCAAGAAAGAGCAGCCAGAGTCCAAGGCGGCGGCCTAGTGGAACGACTCGACAAGCGATTCGACGAACGACCTACCCGTCGAGCTTCTCGACGCGGCGCCTTCCGGGCTTGACGACACGGCGCTGCAGGCTGCGGCTGTCCTCGACCTCTAGGCGCAGCTGCCGGCCGCGGCCCTCGACCTTAGCGACCCGGCCCAACCACTTGCCGTCGACCCGGACCCAGTCGTCGCGGGCGAAGCCGGGAGCATCCTCTCGCGGCTCCCCCAGCGACTGCTTGCGCTTGGCAAAGGACTGCTGCAGCCAGACCTCGCTGTCTGCGCAGACATCACAGAGCCCGCAGGGCTCGCCGAGTTCGAGCCCGAAGTGCTCTTCGAGGCGCTGCTGGCGGCATCGCTCGCGCTCCCGCACGTGCTGCAAGACCCCGAGCAAGGCTCCCAAATCGGCGCGGAGTTTCTCGTCAGTGCCAAGCGCGGGAGGAAGCTCCTGCGATTCCAGCGAACGCACCACGCGCAGGTCGTGGCGCTCGAAGCTGCCCTCCAAGACGCCGAGGCTCTCCAGCCAGCGCAGGACCAGTTCGCTGCGGCGATCGCCCCGCTGCTTGACCAGGAGCTCGGCCTTGAGGTCCTCGATCTCCTTGCAGGCGACCCGCTCTCCCCAGCCGAGCAGGACCTCGTACACGTCGCGATAAAAGCTCCGCTTCGGATTGGCCCAGTTCACGAAGTTCTGCTGCACCGCCAGGTCTTCTTCGAAGTAGAGCAGCTCGCAAAAAGCCGGGCGGCCATCCCGCCCAGCGCGGCCCAGCTCCTGGCTCCAGGCTTCGAGGCTGCCAGGGATCTGGGCATGCAGGACAAAGCGCAGATCCGCCTTGTCGACCCCCATGCCAAAGGCAGGGGTGGCCAGCATGACCGCGCCTTCATCGGCGAAGAAACGCTCCTGCATCTCATGCCGCTCCTCCGTCGAGAGCTTGCTGTGATAGACGAGGAAGCGATGGCCACGGCGCAGCAGCTCTTGGTGGAACTTCTCCAGCTCCCTGATCAGAGCGAAGTAGATGATGCCCGAGCCCTCCATGCTCTCGATGCGGCGCAGCAAGTGCTCTACGCGCTGCTCACGGCTCTCCAGCTCCTGCGCCGCGAGGAAGAGATTGGGCCGACGAATCCCGGAGCGAAGCAGGGCGGGGTCTCTGAGTTCCAGCTGCCTGACAACGTCGTTCATCACCTCCTGGGTCGCCGTTGCCGTCAGGGCCATGGTCGGAGGATCACCGAGCAGGGCGCGCGCCTTGCGCAACCGCGAGTATTCCGGCCGAAAGTCATGGCCCCAGGCGCTTATGCAATGGGCCTCATCAATGGCCAAGCGGCTGACCTGCAGGCGCGAGGCCAGCTGGGCAAAGCCCGGACTACGAAAGCGCTCCGGCGTCACATAGAGCAGGTCCAATTCACCGCGCTCAGCCTCAGCGAGGAAGCTCTCGCGCTCGGCCGCCGTCTGCAAACTGTGCACACAGCGCGCGCGAACCCCCTTGGCCCGCAGCCCATCCACCTGGTCCTTCATCAACGCAATCAGCGGAGAAATCACCAGAGTCAGGCCCTCAAGCAGCAGCGCCGGTAGCTGGAAGACCAGCGACTTGCCCATGCCCGTGGGCATGGTGACAAAGCCATCGCGGCCAGCAAGGACAGCGTCCAAAGCCTTTGCCTGCAGCCCGCGCCATTGCTCGACGCCAAAAAGGCGCCGCGCGGCATCCAGGAGTTCCGGGCTATCACTTTGCAGCTTCTTCATGGCGTGTAACGAGCCGTGTATCGAATCTAGGCACTCTGCCCGCCAAAGCTACGAGAGGCGCAAGCAGCCTATAGAAGCTATAGAAAAGGGCCCGCGAGTGACAGAGTGCAGAATTCCCCGCCCTCAGCTGGGCCAGAAAACGCAGGCGCGAACAGGCATCGATCTATTCTTCGGGGGGGGACTTCCCACCAACAGTCAATAGCGAAATCGGCGGGTAGCCGGACCCGCCGCCGTCTTCATCAGGCTGCGGTCTTTGCCTGGCGAGGTTGA
>PDSF01000059.1 GCA_002748355.1 Planctomycetota bacterium
CCCTTCCTTGCCTGCCTCCGTCCGATCCGAACCGCAGCGACGGAGCAGAAGCGGCTCGGATCAGACGGAGGCTCATCTATCGCTTATTCCAGGCCTAGCAGCCGTTGAAAAGTGCGCGGCAAAGGCACTCCTAGGGTAGGTAGCGCCTTTCGTGCTGCCGGGCCCTTGGAAACTGGCGATGCACCCATTGCTGTGCGGTGGCCTGTAGCCTTTTTACCGGATGCCTTCCACTTTTAGCCGGGGCCGGGTATTCGGAGGGCGAGCTGCTATCCTGCTCGGCTTTCGTTAGTGAATGCTGGAGGGGCGTTTGCATGGCCACGATGCAGAAGGCGAAGGCTGTACCGGATAGGAAGGTCGTGATTCGCGCGCGTGGACTGCTGAAGCGTTACGGCAGCTTCGATGCGGTGGCAAGTATCGACTTCGAAGTGCGGCGTGGAGAGTGCTTCGGATTTCTCGGTCCCAACGGGGCAGGTAAGAGCACTTGCATGCGGATGCTCTATCGGAGCGCTCTTGTCGATTCTGGGGAACTTGAGATCTTTGGCCAAGATGCCGCCGCGGGCCGGGCGGATCGGGCGATCAAGGCCCGGCTTGGCGTCGTGCCTCAGGACGACCACCTCGATCATGAGCTGCTCGTTCGCGAGAACCTGATGGTGTATGGCCGCTTTTATGGTCTTTCTGGCAAGGCGCTGCAGAGGCGGGTCTCCGAGCTCCTCTGCCTCGTTGACCTGGAGCGTAAGGAGAACGCGAGAGTCCTTGAGCTCTCGGGCGGTATGAAGCGTCGCCTGCTGATTGCTCGTGGCTTGCTCGGTGAGCCCGAGCTGCTGGTACTTGACGAGCCGACTACTGGTCTGGACCCTGCGGCACGCGAGTCGCTTTGGAATGTACTCGAAGAGCTGCGGCGTAAGAACATGACCTTGGTGGTCACGACGCACTACATGGATGAGGCTGAGAAGCTCTGCGATCGCCTGGTTTTCATGGACGAGGGAAGAATCATCGCTGAGGGGGAGCCCCGGGCGATGATAGAAGAGCAGGTAGCCCCCTTCGTTGTCGAATTCTCCGGGATGAACGAGGAGCAGATGCTGAGTCTGGAGGCGCAGCTTGGAGAGCTTTCTCGTGGCAGTCGGCGCTATGCCGGACAGCTTGTCGTTCAGACCGATCGTGAGCAGGAACTCATTGCCCTAGCGCATGGTCTGGTTCCAGATGCGACAGCGATGCTACGCCGGAGCAATCTCGAAGACGTCTTCCTTGAGTTGACCGGCCGTGGCCTGGGGGAGGACTGAGATGCTGAAGGAGATGCTGCTGGGCTCGGTCGACTTGCGCATGGCCTTCGCCGTCTGGATGCGCAATGTCACGATGTATCGCCGCACCTGGAAGCTGGGGCTTTTACCCAACTTCTTCGAGCCGGTGCTCTATCTCGTCGGCATGGGCATCGGGCTGGGATATTACATCCAGCGCGGGGATGACGGCTCGCTGGGAGAGGCGGGATACCTGGCCCTCATCGGTCCCGGGCTCATGGCTTCCTCGGCGATGAATGGCGCTTCTTTTGAGGCCTCGTGGAACATGTTCGTCAAGATGACCTTTGGGCGGATCTACGCCGGATATCTGACGACGCCGTGCGAGATCGAGGACGTGCAGCTTGGTGAGCTGCTTTGGGGGGTGACCCGGGCGCTTATTTACGGCATGGGTTTTCTGAGTGTTGTCCTGGTCCTCACCCTGCTGGGTTACCCGATCGTTACCAGTTGGGCTGTCCTGCTGACCCCCTTTGCTATGGTGCTGACCGGGCTTGCCTTCGGCCTGATCGGGCAGCTCTTCACTTCCTATATCCAGCTCATCGATCTCTATAGCTGGTATTGGACCCTCTTCCTGACTCCGCTCTTCCTGTTCTCAGGCATCTTTTTCCCTGTAGATCGCTTTGCCGGAATGGAGGAGATCGCCTGGTGCACGCCCCTTTTCCACTGCGTGCGCATGATGCGAGCCCTGTGTCAGGGCCCCTTTGGCATGGAGTTTTGGACCAGTGTCGTCTGGCTCCTCGTGTTTTGTGCCCTGCTTCAGCGCCTGGTCCCCTCGCGTTTGCGCAAGAGGTTCAAGTCCTGAGGGACTGTGCCGCGAATGCTTCCGTGCTGTCGACCGAAGCAGGGGGCAGAGCCGTGGCAACTCTGCCCTCGCTCCAAAAATTCTGCGGCGGACAGGTGGAACGCCCAGCGTTTTGAGCTCGTCGCGGAGAACTCCGCACAAACGAAGGTCTGGCTACGCAAAAAGATCTAGGGGGGATCCCCAGTCAGCGCGTGTGAGTCGCCTCGCGAATGCCTAAGCTCCCGCCCCGAGCTCGGGGGCTGACTCGGTCCCGGGCGTGATTTAGTTACGGAGAAGCGCCAGTGTCGACATCCTTCAATCCCTTTGCGATTGCGCAGTCCCAGTTCGATTCGATCGCGGCCCGAGTTGGCCTCGATGAAGGCACGCGGAAGCTCTTGCGCGAGCCGCTCCGCGAATACAGCTTCGCGATCCCCGTCCGCATGGATGATGGCAGCCGCGAGGTCTTTCGTGGTTTCCGGGTGCAGCACAATGACGCCAGGGGCCCGAGCAAGGGCGGCATCCGGTTCCACCCGCAAGAGACTCTCGATACCGTCCGCGCCCTCTCCATGTGGATGACGTGGAAATGCGCGATTGTCGATATCCCCCTCGGCGGTGCCAAGGGTGGTGTCGTTTGCGATCCGCACAACCTCAGCGCCAACGAGCAAGAGCAGATCTGTCGCGGTTGGGTGCGGCAGGTTTGCAAAAACGTCGGGCCGATCGTCGACGTTCCTGCACCGGACGTGATGACCTCGAGTCAGCACATGCTGTGGATGCTCGATGAGTTTGAAACGATCCGTGGCGAGCGGCTTCCCGGCTTCATTACCGGCAAGCCCGTCGGGCTGGGTGGCTCTCTTGGGCGCACCGAAGCGACGGGCTATGGCGTCGTCTACACCTTGCGCGAGGCGCTCAAGGAGCTGGACATCAAGCTGAAGGGGACGCGGGCTAGCGTGCAGGGCTTTGGCAACGTCGCCCAGTACGCGATCGATCTCTACATGGAACTCGGTGGCATCGTGACCTGCATCTCCTGCTGGAACCAGAGCGACCAGTGCTCCTACGCCTTCCGTAAAGAGGGCGGTATCGATCCGAAGCAGCTGCGCGGCATTACCGACCGCTTCGGCGACGTGGATAAGAGCAAGGCCGAGGAACTCGGTTACGAGGTGCTCCCGGGCGATGCCTGGATCGAGCAGGAAGTCGAGATCCTGATCCCCGCGGCGCTTGAGAGCCAGATCCGCCTCGACAATATCGACCGCATCCAGAAGTCCGTGCGGGTCATCGCCGAGGGCGCCAACGGTCCGACCGATCCCAAGGCGCATGCCGCGCTTGAGGAGCGGGGAATCGTGTTGATTCCCGATGTCCTGGCAAATGCCGGTGGCGTTACCTGCAGCTATTTCGAGCAGGTTCAGTGCAATACGAACTACTTCTGGGGCAAGGAAGAGGTCCTGGAGAAGCTCGACCTCCGCATGACCAGCGCCTTTGGCGAGGTTTCCGAACTGGCCAAGCAAGAGGGCACCGGCCTACGCGATGCCTCTTACGTGATCGCGGTGACGAGGGTCGCGGACGCCTGCCAGATTCGCGGCTGGGTGTGATGGACAAAGGGGGGGCTTCGTCCAGGGTATGGATGCTCATCGATGCCCTGGTGCGGAGCCCTTCTTGCTGGCGATTCGAAAAGCCCAGAGCTTGCCCTCTGAGTTCGTCTCCTAGCTGGCTGTCGATCAGGTCTAGTCGCAGAGTGTTGCTTGCGGCGTCCTTTCCCTACTAGTCCTGGTTCACCCTGCAAAAATAGAGAGAAGCGCATGGACCGCCCCAGTCAGGAAATCCTTTCGGCTTTGCAGGAGCGCGCCAAAGAGCTGAACTGCCTTTACCAGATCGACGAGCTTCTCTTCGATGAGCAGCGGCCTCAGAGCGAGGTCCTACAGCGAGTCGTGCAGTCGCTTTTTCATGGTTGGCAGTTTCCGGAGGCGGTGGCCGTTTCGCTGCGTTTTCGTGGCGAGCGTTGGGTGAGTCACGAAGAGTTTTCCGGAATCGACTACCTGCGGGCGCCGATCGTTCAGAGTGGCGAAGAGGTCGGTGAACTCGCGGTTTGTTACGTAGAGAAGTATCCAGAAAGAGACGAAGGCCCTTTTCTCCAGGGTGAGCGGCGGCTTCTCAACGCGATTGCGTTGCGCTTGTCGCAGTTTTTGGACTACCGCAAGCTCCGCCGAGCTACGAAGGGTTATCCGGAGCCGGTCAAGAGCATCGCTTCCGAGCAACGGAGCGAATGGGGGGTGATCCTCGATTTTCTCTACCGTACCGATCCCGACCTACTCCGGCGTATTACCCGCAAGATGATCAATCATCTGTGCTGGCAGGGGGTGACCGGTGCACGCGACCTCCTTGGCGAGCTGCCTGGGCAGGAACTCGATGTCGAAGGAGAAAACCGTCCGATGACGGCAGGGGTCGCGAAGGACCTCTTGGAGCTGAAAGCACCCACCTTCGAAATCGCTAGAGACCATCTAGGCGATACCGAGATTGCCTCCTGTATCCAGCGTTGGATTCGTGAAGATAAGAACCACTTCCTAGCTACGGCGCTGGAGCGGCGAGATAGCACCCTTCAGGAAATCGGCGATGCGCTGGACCGCTTCCAGAGCATGTCGATGGAGGAGGAAGAGCTTTCGGCTTCGATGCGGACCATGCTGAGAGTCGCTCTGGTTCAGCGCTTCTTCACTGACCAGCTCGATTTCGTGACAATGGCGAAGGAGTGCGTGCGCATCCAGGCCTTCCAAAGGCTTGCCCACCGAATCGTTGCCTCGGTTGATAGCCGGGGCAAGTTGGGAGGTAAGTGCGCGGGGCTGTTCCTGGCTATGGAGGTTGTCGAGGGGCACTTGCAGGGAGCTAACCAGGACACGGGGATTCGTTGTCCAAAAAGTTACTATCTGCCTTCGGATACGCTGACCGACTTCATGCACTACAACGACCTTGAAGATCTGTACAGTCGGCGCTACATGAAGGTTGACGAGGTCCGTTCGGATTACCCTCGCATTATCTCGCTCTTCAAGAATTCCATTTTCCCGCAGGAGACCGTGAAGGGCCTCTCGCTCCTGCTCGATGAAATGGATTCAAAACCCTTGATTGTCCGTAGCTCGAGCCTACTTGAGGATCGCTCAGGGGCGACCTTCTCCGGCAAATACAAAAGCCTCTTTGTGGCCAATCGTGGGCCCAAGCGCGAGCGTTTGGCTGAGCTACTCGATGCCGTTGCCGAAGTCCTGGCCTCCACCTTTGGTCCTGATCCGATTGAATACCGCATGGATCGCGGCCTCCTCGATTTCCGCGAGGAGATGGGCATCATGATCCAGGAGGTCGTGGGCCAAGAGCACGGGGACTATTTCTTTCCGGCATTCTCGGGGGTCGCCTTCAGCCGCAATGAGTTCCGCTGGTCTCCTCGGGTTCGTTCCGAGGACGGGCTGCTGCGCATTGTTCCGGGTTTGGGAACCCGCGCGGTTGACCGCCTCAGTGACGACTATCCCGTGCTGTTCTCGCTACACCAGCCGGATCTGCGGGTGAGTAGCAGCCCCGCTGATATCGGGCGATATAGCCCGCATTACGTTGACGTTATCAACCTGCGCAAGCGGAGATTCGAGACACTCGAGATTCGTTCCTTGCTTGAGCATTGCGAAGGGCGCTACCCGCTAGGCACGCGCATCTTCTCAAGAATCGATGGTGATCGAATCTCGCGTCCGATCGGGCTCAGCCTTAATCCCCAGCGAGATGACTATGTGGCGACCTGCGATGGGCTGATGCAGGACCCGTTCTTCCCGCAGATGCAGGAGCTGATGTCTTCTCTGGAGCGTTGGACAGGGGCGCCGGTGGATCTGGAGTTCGCCCACGATGGCGAAAACCTCTACCTACTGCAGTGCCGAGCGCAGAGCCATGCCGGGGACTCCACGCCCATTCATCTTCCGACCGATTTGCCGCAGGACGATATTATCTTCACGGCGCTTAAGCATTGCTCGAATGGTCTGGTCCAGGGTATTAGCCACATCGTCTATGTGGATCCGGTTGGCTACAACATGCTCGAGGATGCGGCGCAGATGCGAGAGATCGGGCGAGCGATTAGTCGTCTCAACGATGTCTTGCCCAAGCGCCGCTTCATTTTGGTAGGTCCTGGGCGCTGGGGCAGCCGAGGCGATATTCTCCTGGGAGTTCCCGTAACGTATTCGGATATTCACAACTCGGCGATGCTCATTGAGGTCGCCCGGCGTCAGGGAAACTATATTCCTGACCTTTCCTTTGGGACTCACTTCTTCCAGGATTTGGTCGAAGCGGATATTCGCTATCTACCGCTCTATCCCGATGAAGACGGTGTTGTTTTCAACGAGAGCTTCCTCAAGGGCGGGCGCAACCAACTGCTGCAGCTGGCTCCCGAGTTCGCTGCGATGCAGAGTATCGTTCATGTGACCAACGTTCCGGAACGGACTGCTGGTCGACACCTCAATATCTGGATGAGTGGCGAAGAAGACGCGGCGCTTGCTGGCCTATGCTGAGCCTATCCGCGCCCTCTGCCTTCGAGTCGGCGTATGTTCTCCCGCCTTGTTCCTAGCAGAGTCAGGCGCGGAGGGCGCGTAGGCGTTTGCCGGCGGCCAGGATGGTCTCACGGCTCTTGCAGAAGGCGAAGCGGATGAGAGCGTGCCCTTCGCTCTTGTCGCTTAGGTAGAAACTGTCGACCGGGAGCGCGGCGACGCCGTGTTTGGTGATGAGTTCCCTGGCGAACTCGGCTCCGCTCTTATCGCTGTGCTTGGCAAAGCGAGTAAGTAGGAAGTATCCGCCTTGGGCTGGGGCGGCTTCGAAGCCGCAGCTGGTAAGTTCTTGGATCAGCAGCTTGCGGCGCTCCTCGAAGCGATGGCGTAGTTCGCGGAAGTAGGGCTCGCGATACTCGCGCAGGGTCCAAGCCATCGTGCGCTGCACCGGCGTGTTAACGGTGAAGGTCAGGAACTGATGTGCGGCTTGCGTTGCCGCGACCAGCTCTTTGGGGCCGGTGACCCAGCCGATCTTCCAACCAGTGAAGGAGAAGGTCTTGCCGGCGCTGCTGACCACGAGGCTGCGTTCGTGCATGCCGGGCAGGGTCGCGATCGAGATGTGCTCGCGGCCGTCGAAGGCCAGGTGCTCGTAGACTTCGTCGGTCAGCACTGTGACATCGTGTTGTTGGCAGAGGCTTGCGATGTCCTCGAGTTCGCTGCGGGTGAAGACCTTGCCGCTGGGGTTGTGCGGGGTATTGAGCAAGAGCAGGCGTGCTCCCTGCAGTGCCGCCTCGAGGGCTTCAAGGTCGACCTCAAAGTCCGGGTGGCGCAGAGGCACGGTGCGCAGCTGGGCGCCAGCGAGCACCGTTCCGGCGTGGTAGGAGTCGTAGTAGGGCTCAAAAACCACGACCGAGTCTCCCGGGTTGAGCAGGCCAAGCAGCGAGGCGGCAAGGCCCTCGGTGGCGCCGCTGGTGACCACGACGTCGGTCATGGGGTCGAGGACGCGACCTTGGTCCTCGAGGAGGGTTTCGGCGATGGCCGAGACCAGCTCCGGGTCCCCCATGGTCCGAGCGTATTGGTTTTGGCCTTTTCGGAACTCTTCGGCGGCGCGTTCGATGACCGGCGCCGGACCCTCGAAGTCCGGATAACCCTGGCTCAGGTTGATGGCCTGGTTTTCAAGTGCCAGCCGGGTCATCTCGGCGAAGATACTGGTGCCAAAGGGAGCGAGGCGTGTGGCGGTCATGAGAGCTTCCTCTTTGTTCTGCTTCAGCGGCCCATCGAATGCCAGGCGGTCTTGATCTCGACAAAGGGCTCGATCCAGCCCAGCCCCTGGGCGTTGGGGTTCGCCCATTGGCGACGATGCTGGTAGTCGATGACCTTGACCCGCTGCAGGGAGTTGCTGGCCTCTCGGCCAAGCAGCTGGGCTTCGCCTTCGCCGGGGGCCGAGAGCAGGGCGCCGTCGATACCGCGGTGCTTGGCAAACTCCGCGAGCAGTTCTTCGCGGCTGCCGCTCAGGATGTTGACGACGCCGGCTGGCACGTCACTGCTGCCCAGCACTTCGGCCAGGCTCATCGCGATCGGCGCGCATTCGATAGAGCTGAGCATGACCGTGCTGTTTCCGGGTACCAGTGCCGGAGCCAAACAGCTCATCAGGGGCAGCAAGCCTGGCCGCTCGGGAGGGAGTAGCGAAATCACCCCGGTCGCCACCGGCATCGAAAAGCTGAAGTAGGGCCCGGGCACGGCGTTGACGCTGGCGAGCACCTGGCCGTATTTGTCGCACCAGCCAGCGTAGTGCAGCAGGCGGTCGCAGCTGAGAGAAAGCTCTTTCTCCGCCGACGGGCGGCGCAGCTTGGCGTGCTTTACTAGGAGTCCGATAAACTCCTCGCGCCGCGCCCAGAGCATCTCCGAGATGCGGTAGAGGATCTGGCCGCGGAGCATGGGCTCGGCGCGACTCCAGGCGGGGACGGCTTTGCGCGCCGCCTCGACGGCGTTTCTCAGGTCCTTGCCTGAGCTGCGGCAGATCTGCACTTGATCGTCCTCGGAGACCATGAGTGGCAGGGTGCGGCCGGATTCGCTGCGCGGGAACTTGCCGCCTATGTAGAGCTTGTAGGTTTTGTGGACGCGGGGACTCATCGGCTGGCCTCCTGCAGGTAAGCAGCCATGCCTTGGACTCCGCCGTCGCGGCCGAAGCCGGACTCGCGTATACCGCCGAAGGGCGAGCTGGGGTCGAAGCGGTTGAAACAGTTGGCCCAGACCACGCCAGTGTGGAGCTTGTCGATGACCTGGAAGGCGCGGCTGCCCTTGTCGGTCCATACGCCCGCGCTCAAGCCGTAGCGGCTGTCGCCAGCGAGCTTTATTGCCTCGTCCATGGTGCGGAAGCTGGTGACGGCGAGCACCGGACCAAAGATCTCCTCGCGGAAGATGCGCATGCTCGGTTCGACGTGGTCGAAGAGGCCGGGCGCGCACCAGTAGCCGCTGCTCGGGAGCTTTGGGCTGGGTCCTTTGAGCTCGGCGCCTTCCTGCTGGCCGAGGGCCAGGTAGCTTTGAATGCGCTGCAGTTGCTCGGCGGAGTGGATGGCGCCGAGATCGCTGTTTTTGTCGAGGGGATTGCCGACGCGGATTCTATCCATCCGGGCGAGCAGCAATGCGAGGAAGCTCTCACGCACCGACTCCTGTACCAGCAGGCGCGAGCCGGCACAGCAGATCTGACCCTGGTTGAAGTAGATGCCGCGGATCACGCCTTCGACCGCCTGGTCGAGTGGCGCGTCTTCGAACACGATCTGGGCACCCTTGCCGCCGAGTTCAAGACTCAGCTTCTTGCCTGAGCCTGCGAGCTTGCTGCTGATTTCCTTGCCGACTTCGGTGCTGCCGGTGAAGGCGACCTTGTCGATGCCTTGGTGTTCGACCAGGGCCGCGCCGGTGGCCGGGCCGCCGGTGATGACGTTGACGACGCCCTTGGGCAGGCCCGCCTCTTCGAGCACTTCGCAGAGCCGCAGGGCGCTCAGCGACGAGGTCTCGGCTGGCTTGAGCACGACGCTATTGCCGGCGGCCAGGGCCGGAGCGAGCTTCCAGGCGGCCAGCAGCAGCGGGAAGTTCCAAGGGATGATCTGGGCGCAGACCCCGAGGGCGCGGGCGCGGCGGCCGGGCAACAGGTAGTCGAGTTTGTCGGTCCAGCCAGCGTGGTAGAAGAAGTGCCGACAGGCGAGCGGCAGGTCGAAGTCGCGGGTCTCGGAAATCGCTTTGCCGTTGTCGATACTCTCCAGGACGGCGAACTCGCGGCTGCGCTCTTGGAGGATTCTCGCGATCGCGAAGAGGATTCTCGTGCGGTCGCTGGCCGGCATCGCTTCCCATTCCGGCTGGGCCGCCCGCGCGGCCTGCACCGCAGCGTCGACCTCGCGTGGGCCGGCGACGGCCAAGCTTGAGATCTTCTCGCCGCTTGCTGGGTTGATCACCGCTTGGCGCTTGCCGCGCTGGCCCTTGCTCCAGGTGCCGCCGATCCAGAGATCGTGGCTACTCTCGATGCGGGCGAGTGTGGGGTCTTCTTCGCTGCTGCTGTACTTCCAGGCCTTGGGAGGGCTGCTCAGCGGATCTTTGCGATGGGTCATCGGTTGTTTTGTCCTGGATAGAGTCTGGCGCGCTCAACCCTGTGAAACGTCTTGGTCGGCGACATAGCGACCGAGGTCCATGCGCATCCACTGGCGGACCAGGTCTCCCAGTAAGGAGCTGGCGCCGATGCGGAAGTAGCGGTTGCTCAGCCAATCGGGGCCGAGGGTTTCGTGCACGAGCACGAGGTAGTGCAGGGCTTCTTTGCTCTTGCGCACGCCGCCCGCGACCTTGACGCCGACGCGCCGGTCGCGCAGGCGTTGGTAGTCGCGCACGACCTGGAGCATGCAGAGGGCGGTTGCCGGGGTGGAGTTGACGCTGACTTTGCCGGTGCTGGTCTTGATAAAGTCGGCGCCGGCCTCGCAGGCGATCCAACTGGCGCGGCTGATCGCGTCGAAGCTGCCCAGCTCGCCGGTCTCGAGGATGACTTTGAGCTCTGCCCCTGCAGCGGCTTCTTTGAGGGCGGCGATCTCATCGAAGACCTGGCTCCAGTCGCCGCGGAGAAAGGCGTTGCGGTCGATGACGATGTCGATCTCTGTGGCTCCGGCCTCGACGGCGGCGCGAGTGTCTGCGAGCTTGACCGGCAACGGCACCTGCCCGGCTGGGAAGCCGCTGGCCACTGCCGCGACCTGCACCGGCGTGCCGCGGGTGCACTGGACAGCCAGCTCAACGAGATTGGGGTAGACGCAAACTGCGGCGACCGACGGGATCTCGGGGAAGGCACCTTCGGGCTGGATGGCGCGGCGGCAGAGGCTGCGTACCCGGCCGGGAGTATCGGCTCCCTCCAGGGTGGTCAAATCGATCATCGAGATGGCCCGGGCCAGGCCCTCGCGCTTGGTCTCGCGCTTGAGAGAGCGGCTAGCGAGTTCACGAGCCCGCGCCTTAAGGCCTGCTTCGTCGACGCGAAGAGAGGGGGGGAGCGGGGCCCCCGGCTCGAGTCCGGGGAGGCAGGATGTGCTGGACATGGGGGGGGATGGTAGCGGGGGAAGTGGGAGAAGCGGCGAAGAAGTCTCGGGACTGACCTCGGCTTCTGGGTTTTGGCTTCCTGGCGCTTGGACGTGCTTGCGGAGCTCGGCAGGGCCACAGCTGGCTAGCGGACGACAAAAGCATGGCTCTCTGCTAGGCTTCCTCGCCACTTTTTCCGAGCTTTACCGAAGGCCCCTTCCGCGAGGATTTCCCCTTGGCACCACGAAGCCGCAGAAGCGCCCGGCGGCGTGCGATGCGGGTGCTCTCGAGCATCCCGGTACTGCCGAGTCTCATTACCCTCGGCAATGCTTTTTGCGGCGTCCTCGTCGTCGTCAAGGTCGTGGACCTGGCGACGGTGATCGGTCCGGGCCCGATTACCAACGATCATCTTGCGCGCATCGAATTCCTCGGCCTGCTGATCTTGCTGGCGATGTTCTTCGACGCGCTCGATGGCAAGGTCGCACGTCTGACTTCACAGACCAGCGACTTCGGCGCCCAGCTGGACAGCCTCTCCGATGCGATCACCTTTGGCGTGGCCCCAGCCGTGCTCGTCAAGTTTTTGATTGATAAGCACGCGACAGGGGCGGATTCGCTGCTCCCTGCCCACCCCAAGATCTACTACGCCTGCGCCGCTCTCTACGTGCTCGCAGCGGTGCTGCGCCTGGCCCGCTTCCAAGTCCTCTCCAGCGGCGAAGAGGAGGGCAAGGAGCACATGATGTTCAAGGGCCTGCCCAGTCCGGCAGCGGCCCTGGTCTTGGTCTCGATCGTCCTTTTCTACTGCGGCAAGGGCAGTGAGCAGGCGCTGACCCAATACCTGGCAACCGACGTCTACCGCATGACGATTATCGCGCTGCCCTTTGCGCTTGCTGGATCGGGCATATTGATGGTTAGCACGCTGAGCTATCCACATTTGGCCAATCACCTGCTGAGTAAGCGGCAGTCCTTCCTGACACTATCGGTTGCAGTCTTCATCCTGATTCTTGCCGCTCTCGAATGGCAGGTCGTCGGCCTGATCTTGGCGGTTGGTTATGTCCTGCTCGGTCCCATCGTGACGCTGTGGAGCTTGGTCACCGGCTCTCGCGATGACGAGGGGGATGATGGCGAGGATGCTGACGACGACGACGAAGGGGACGAGGGTGAGGGCACTGGGCCGGGTAAAGAGAACCAAGACGGCGTCGATATCTACCGTGGCCCGAGCATGAGCGTGCGCTCTTGAGGCAGTGTGCGCTCTTGAGGCAGTGTGCGCTCTTGAGGCAGTGTGCGTTCCTGAGACAGTGTGCGCTCTTGAGGTTTGGCCCAGGTCGCGGGACCTAGGTCGCGAGCCATGCGTTATCTGATCGGGCTGGGTAGTAATCTGGGGGATCGCGGGGCGGAGCTCTGCGAAGCGCGGGGCCGTTTGGCCGCGACGCCCTTTACCCTGATCCAGCAGAGCCGGGTCTATGAGAGTCCGGCCTGGGGCGACCGGGGAGCTCCGCCCTTCCTCAATGCTGTCGTCGAAGTAGAAAGTGACTCTGGCCCCTGGGCGGCCTTGCGCTCGCTGCAGGGCTTGGAGGATGCTCTCGGACGCGTGCGCATGAGTCGCCGAAATGCCCCGCGCAGCATTGACCTTGACCTCATCGCCGCCGACCGGGTGTGGATGAATAGCAGGGAGCTGACGTTGCCGCATCCGCGCCTGTGGCGCCGCGCTTTCGTCCTCGTGCCCCTGCGCGACCTCGAAGGCACGGAGCGGTTTTTCCCGCGTGGGCTGCCGAGTTCAGGAGCGAGCCCGATCGCAGCGGTGGAGATCCCAGGCTGGTGAAGGCCAGGCCAGCTGTCCAAACTCAGGTGCTTAGGTTCGAGTAGGAGCGCTGATGCAAGTCGTCCATGAGATTCAAGAGTTACGGGCCATCCTGCGCCGTGCAGGCCGGGACGGCGGACTCGGCTTGGTTCCGACCATGGGGGCATTGCACGAAGGGCACCTGAGCCTGCTGCGGCGGGCGCGAAAAGAGAATCGCCTGGTGGCCGCGAGCATCTTCGTCAACCCCTTGCAGTTCGGGGAGAACGAAGACTTCGCTGCCTATCCGCGCCACGAAGAGCAGGACTTGGCCATGCTTGAGAGTGTTGGCTGCGACCTCGTGCTTGTGGGGCAGCAGCAGGATCTCTACCCCGAGGGCTTTGCGACGGAGATACGGATCGACGCGCCGTTTGTGCACGAACTGGAGGGGGCGCAGCGGCCGGGGCACTTCAATGGCGTCGCCACCGTCGTGAGCAAGCTCTTCCTGCTCTTCTCGCCGACCCGCGCCTATTTCGGGCTCAAGGACTTGCAGCAGCTGGCCCTGGTGCAGCAGCTCGTGCGCGACCTCGGTTTTGATCTTGAGATTGTGCCCTGCGAGGTTGTACGCGAAGCCGACGGCCTGGCGCTTTCTTCGCGGAATCGTTTTTTGAACGCCGAGTTGCGGGCCAAGGCCCCGCGGCTGCAGCAGTCGCTGCAGGCCGCTCGTGCGCTCGCGCAGTCGAAAGGCTGCGAGCGGGAAGAGCTCGAGGCCCTGGTCAGAGAGCGGCTGGAGCCGGATTTCGAGGTCGAATACGTCGACGTGCGATCCGTTCCTGGCTTTCTGCCGGTAGCGGCTCCGGTCGATCACGGGCGCATTGTCGTAACCGCTCGGCTTGGTGGGGTTCGCCTCTTGGATAATCTCGAGCTTGGCGAGGCCTCGTCATGAGCAGGGAGGACGGGCTCTGGCGCGAGTCGGCGCATGCAAAGCTCAACCTGGTCTTAGAGGTCCGAGGCCGGCGTCCGGACGGGTACCACGAGCTGTTCACGATCTTCGATGAGCTGGAGGTTCACGACGATCTGAGCTTTGTCCCGGGCTCGCGCTTCGAACTTGAGGTCGACGGCCAGGGGGCGGCAGAGCTGCCTCTGGGGGAAGAGAACCTGGTGCTGCGAGCGGCTCGGGGCTTTGCGGCTCTCTATCCCGGCTCTGTGCCCGGACGTTTTCATTTGTACAAGCGCATCCCTGCTGGTGCTGGGCTCGGTGGCGGCTCAAGTGACGCCGCTGCTGCTTTGCGTTTGCTGGCGAGGCAACAGGGGGTTTCGACCGAGGAGCCGGGGCTGGTTGCTCTCGCGCGCGAGCTTGGCGCCGACCTGGCCTTCTTTCTGGTAGGCGAGCGTGCTTGGGCCGACGGGCGTGGTGACCGCATCCATGCGGCACCCTTTGGGCCGTCGTTTTTCTATGTTCTTTTGTGTCCGGGCTATCCCTGTCCGACACCTGCGGTGTTCCAGGCCTATGCCGGCAGCTTGCCCGCTAGGGCTGGGCAAGACTCTGTACCCCTCGCCAGGGCCGAAGCGCTTTCTCCCGATGGCGGTGGCGCTGAGAGCATTCTCCAGTCCTTGCAGCTGGTCGATCGCTACGGCTCGCCGTGCAGCGGCATCTCCAATGATCTGGATAAGGCCGCAGAGCATGTGGCTCCGGCCTTGGCCCAGCTCCGGCAGCGGCTCTCTGGGGAGTCGCTTCCCCGCTTTCACCTTTCGGGCAGCGGTTCGACGCTTTTCGCTGTTTTGCGGCAGGAGGAGCAGGCGGAGGGCATCGCCGCCCAGCTCCGGCGCTTGCTGCGAGAGTGGCGCCAAGAGTCGTTCCCGGGGCTTGGAGCAGAACCAGCGGTGCTGGTGACCCGCAGCCGCTTTCGCGGGGCTTCTTGCTAGGCCTGGAATAAGCGCAAAAAAGCACTGAGGCCCGCACTCGCTGCGCTATGCATGTGTTTACCAACAAAACGCATCGCCAGGAGGGGGCCTCAGGTGAAGA
>PDSF01000060.1 GCA_002748355.1 Planctomycetota bacterium
GCCCTTCCTTGCCTGCCTCCGTCCGATCCGAACCGCAGCGACGGAGCAGAAGCGGCTCGGATCAGACGGAGGCTCATCTATCGCTTATTCCAGGACTAGTTCGCCGGTGGCGGCGGCGGCGGCGCCTGGAAGCTCTGCGCCAACTGCGGCACTTGCTGGGCCGGGGCCCACTGCGGCATGCCCGCAGTCCAGACCAAGTCCTGCGCCGACACGGTGCCATTACCGATCAAGGCCGCCAGCTGTTGCGGCGACATCGGCCCCTGCTGGGCCCCGTCGAGCAATACGTACCACGCGGCGGCAGGCGGCGGTGGTGGCGCGGCATGCCCTGGTGCGCCAGCAAACTGCTTGGCCATCTGATGGGCCATCGCGAAGCCCATGCCCATGCCCATGCCGTCCCCCATGCCACCGCCACCGGGATTCTGCGCGGCATCGGTCATGGCCTGCCCCATCTGGAACTGCTGGAAGCGGTTCAGGTCGCCGATCACGCTCATCTTGGTGCGCGTGTCGAGAGCCTTCTCGACTTCCTCGGGTAGCGACACGTTGACGATGAAAATCGCCGGCACCTGCAAGCCGTATTCATCGTCGATGCGCTCGTTGACGACGACACCGAGCTTGGCGCCCATCTCACGGTAGTTCTGCGCCAGGTCGAGGGCCGGAATCTGCTCGGTCGCCAGCATGTCGGCAAAGCTCTCGGCGATGACCGAACGCAGCAGCGTCTCCAGCTCGTCGGTCTCGAAGGTGCCATCGGTGCCAACCAGCTCCTCCAGCAGGATCTTGGGGTCCAGCGCCTTGAGGGTGTAGGTGCCGAAGGCGCGCAGCCGCAGCGGGCCAAAGTCGGCATCGCGCAGCATGATCGGGTTGGGCGTCCCCCACTTGAGATCGGTCAGCGTGCGGGTGCTGACGAAGTAGACCTCGGCCTTGAACGGGCTATCGAAGCCGTATTTCCAGCCCTGGAGGGTCGAGAGGATGGGCAGGTTCTTGGTCTCCAGCGTGTAGTGGCCCGGCTCGAAGACATCAGCAACCTTGCCCTGATGGACGAAGATCGCCTTCTGCCCCGGGCGCACGATCAACTGGGCGCCATTCTTGATCTGGTTGTGGTAGCGCGGAAAGCGCCAAACGAGCGTGTTTCGGCTGTCGTCGATCCACTCGACGATGTCTACGAGTTCGCCGCGAAGTTTGTCGAAGATCCCCATATTGTCGGCTCCTGAATGCTCTGCTCGGCTCCTGAATGCTCTGCGATGGGCGGACCTGGATGATGCCGCCCGGCCGCTGAGGGTTCCACTACCTGAAGGGCCAAGCCGCAACGCCAAGCTGCGGCTTGGTGGTGCGAAGCTCCCCCGGTGAGAAGTAATCGAACGTGCACCCAGCCGGGTAAAGAGATAAGAAAAACTCATGCTCTCCACAGCGATGCCGCTCGGCGCCCTCATCACCGAACCGATGCCCGTTCTCGTCACTCTCATCGTGACCCTGGCCGGGCTCTTCAGCTTCGGCCAGACCAAGCTCGGCAACTCGATCTACAAAGTCGTACCGCTCCTGGTCTTCTGCTATTTCGTCCCGACCATCATCTCCAACGTCGGCCTCATTCCGACCGACCGCGGGAACGCGGCCTACCTGTTCACCAAGGACTGGCTCCTGCCCTCAAGCCTGCTGCTGCTGGTGCTGGCGGTCGACCTCAAAGCCTTCTTCGGACTGGGGCGCAACGTCGTCCTGCTCTTCCTGATCTCGGTCTTGAGCATCATGATCGCCGGCCCGCTGTCCTACCTCTTGCTCGGCTGGCTCTTCGAGCCGGAATACGGAGCCCAGGTCTGGCGGGGCCTCGCAGCACTCAGCGGCTCGTGGATCGGCGGCGGCGCCAACATGACCGCGATCAAGGAGAGCGTCGGAACCAGCGACAGCATTCTCGCGGCCATCGTCGTGGTCGACGTCTTCATCGCCGAACTTTGGACCGCAACGCTCTTTATCTTTGCGGCTCGCGAGAAACGCATGGACAACGCGATCGCCGCCGACCGCAGTTCCCTCGACCGCGTGCGCGACAAGATCGAGAACTACCAGAGCAGCATTCGTCGGCCCACCGACCTGGCGAGCCTGCTGCAGATGCTCTGCCTGGCTTTTGGCGCGACCTGGGTCGCGGGAATCCTCTCCCATCAAATCGTCGCAGTCGTGCCACCGAACGACATCATGAGCCCCTTCACCTGGAAGGTGCTCCTGATCACGAGTTTCGGACTGCTGCTGTCCTTCACCCCGGTGCGCAATCTCGATGGGGCCGGCGGCAGCAGCATGGGCTCGCTCATGCTCTACATCCTCGTCGCAACGATCGGCGCCAAGGCGGAATTCGCCAAGGTCCTCGACCCGCAGAACCTGCCGCTGATCGCCGTCGGCGCCCTCTGGATGATCCTGCACGTCACCGTTTTGCTCATCGCACGGCGAATGCTGCGCGCACCGATCTTCTTCGCTGGAGTAGCCTCCAAGGCCTGCATCGGCGGAGCGGCATCGGCCCCCATCGTCGCAGCGGCCTTTCACCCGGCGCTGGTGCCGGTGGGAGTATTGCTGGCCATGCTCGGCTACGTGGTCGGAACCTTCGGCGGCCTCGGCTGCGCCTGGATGCTGGACCTGGTCTATCAGGTCTTTTATGCGGCGGGCTGAGTTCCAGGCTCAGCTATTTGACCCGCGTCAGCAGCCCGCCTTCACGCAGCCGTAAAAACTGCCGCGGCTCGACGTCCTCGAAGACCTGCGGCTTCGAACCCTTACCGCTCCAATGCACCTCAAGCCGGTCGATTTTCTTCGCTCGGCCCAAACCAAAGTGCACGACAAGGCCGTCCTGATGCCCCGCGTGGCCACGGGCAGCGGAGACTTCCCGAAGCTGGCGTAACGTGCCCGTCGTAACGTACACCCGAGTGCCGACGGCCGAGCGGCTCGTTCCACCCTCGCCCCTTCCTTCCAGCCGCAAGGACAAGAAGGCGTGTCCACGCGCGTTCATCACGTCGTTGCGAAACAGCGCCACCCGCTCCGCAAGCTTGCCGCGGCGGCTCGGGTGCGGGAAGTTGCCAGCAAGGATGTCCAGGTCGCCGTCACCGTCATAATCCCCCAGTGAGATCTGGGCACTGTCCGGCCAGTCGAGGCCGATCAGCTCCGTCATCCGCACGAAACGCCCCGTACCGGGGATCTGCCGGTAGAGCTCAAGCACGTTGTGGTCGGGATACACACAGGACGAAATCAATAGGTCCTGCCAGCCATCTCCATCGATATCCGCCCATGCCGTGCAGTAATCGCCCTGGTTCCAATTGCGCCGGCTGTGCTTGCGCTTGAGCGACAGCTTGCGTTCGAAGGCAAAGCCCTCCTCCGGCCCCATATTGGTCAAGACGCGGGTGATATCGCAGCTGCTGCCGGCCCAGGCGTGCGTAAATTCGCTGACCACCACATCCAGATCGCCATCATTATCGTAGTCGGCAAAGGACATATCGAAGCTGTTGCCATTGCTGCGGAAGGGCAGCTCGGCACGCCTTCCCTCTGGGTGGAAGGCCTTGGGGTAGACCCCGGTCCGATCGGCATCGCCGTCAAAGCGCGTCACCCGGCCGACTTCGACGAATCGCTGCCCCTCGTTCTGCCAGTGGAGATTCCACTGCCTGCCGTAGGAAGTGCTAAAGAGGTCCGCGTCGCCGTCGTTATCCCAGTCCGCCGCCGCCGTCCCATAGGTCGGCTTGTGCGCACCCCGCCCAAAATGCTCGCGCGACTCCGGGCGCAACTGGCCGGACTTGCGCTCGGCTTCGGAGAGGGTGTCGAGGACACTTTCCTTCTGCATCATGCCGAGATCGGCGGTCTTATCACCGAAGCGACCATCGCCGAGCCCCCGGTACAGCCGGTCGGGATACGCGGCGTAATACTGCAAGTCCCCGCCCCAATACCGGTACCAAGAACCCAGAAACAAGTCGAGCCGACCGTCTCGGTCATAGTCGACGAAGCTGGCAGCACAGACCGTCTCCGAATATTCGCCTGGACCGACCGGTTCCTTGCCTTTCGCCTTGGCCTGGTCAAAAGGCGTAAAGCATCCGTGACCATCGTTCTTCAACACGAAGGCTGGGGTCTCGATGCTCTGGCCCGGGTGCTGCGTGGCATATCCCGTACAGACCAGGTCAAGATCCCCGTCATTGTCGATATCCCCCGCAATCGCGAGGTGATAGGGCCGCCCACAGCGGATGCCGCTCTCCTTGGTGTAATCCACGAAGCGCCGGCTCCCAGCGGCACCTGGTCGCGACAGATACAGCGACCAGAGCTGGGTGCGTGCCGCCTTCTTGAGCTGTTGGCTCGGCTCTTTCCCCGCTGCGACCTGCTTGGCAAGCCAGGGTGCGCCATCCACATTCATCACCAGGACGTCGGGCCAGCCATCTCCATCGAAGTCCATCAGCTTGACCCGCTTTGCCGGCAGTCCCACGAGCCCAGACTCCTTCGCTACGTCAGTGAACCACTTCTCGCTCGGAGCAGCTGGAGTCAGAACCAAGAACAGTGCTACAAGAATTGCCTGCACCTAAGCACACCTCGTCAATCACACCCCTATACGCGAGAAAGATCGGGCCAGGCTCGCCGTAGCAACGCCCCTCCCCAACCATCACTGGCAAGCCTGCCTCAGAATCACGAACTTGGAACGCTGCCAGCTTCGATGCGCTCAAGCACCAAGCAGGTCCGAGCTGGGAGATAAAGGCTGAGGTGATGGCGCTCGATCGCGTCAGCCACCGAATCGTGCACGATCCCAGTGTCCTGCCGCTCAAAACCACCAAAGTCCCTCGCGTCCGAGTCTAGGACGACTCGATACCGACCCGGCGCCGCCGGAACCCAGTGGTCGGTCAAAGACCGGGTCGGGTGGAAGTTAAATACGAAGACCAAATCCGCCCGCCAGTGCGCCAGGACTTTGTTCTCCTCATCGGCCGTGAGCAAAAAGACCCCTTGGCCGTTGGGCAGCATCCGCGCATCGGCGAGCTCCAGCATCTTGTGATCAAAGGCCAGCAGCTGCCGATAACGCAGATCATCGCGCTGGGCGAGACTCCACTGGCGACGGGCATAGTGATAGGACCAATTGTTACCCTCACGCGGGAAGTCCACCCACTCAGGATGACCGAACTCGTTACCCATAAAGTTCAGGTATCCGTGACCTGCCGTGCTCAGGGTGAGCAGCCGGATCATCTTGTGCAAAGCGATACCGCGGTCGACCTCCAAGTCGCGCACGGAAGTCGACATGCCGTCGTAAATACGCTCCTGCAGCAAACGGAAGATCAGGGTCTGGTCCCCCACCAGTGCCTGATCGTGGCACTCGGCATAGCTAATCGTGCGCTCATCGTGCCGACGGTTGGTGAGTTCATACCAGAGTCCAGACATCGACCACTCTTCGTCCGGCCTATCCTTGGTGAGCTTGACCCATTGGTCGGGGATGCCCATCGCGAAGCGGAAATCAAAGCCAACACCGCCCTCGACGAGAGGTGCCGCGAGGCCAGGCATACCGGAGACATCCTCCGCGATCGTAATCGCTCCGGGATGCAACTCGTGGACGAGCTTATTGGCAAGTCGCAGATAACTTATCGCGTCCTCGTCGATGCCCGGCCCAAAGTACGCGTCATAACTGGTAAAGGCTCGCCCAAGGCCGTGGTCGGTGTAGAGCATGCTCGTGACACCGTCGAAGCGAAAACCATCGAAGTGGAATTCGTCGAGCCAATACCGACAGTTGGACAAGAGGAAGTGGAGGACCTGCCCCTTGCCATAGTCAAAGCAACGCGAGTCCCAGGCGGAGTGCTCGCCGCGCCCGCCCTGGTGAAAGTAGAGATGCGAGGTTCCATCCTGGAGGGAGAGCCCTTCGACCTCGTTTTTCACCGCGTGTGAATGCACCAAATCCATCAACACGTGCAGGCCAAGGCCGTGGGCAGCATCCACCAGCGCCTTGAGCTCGTCGGGGGTGCCAAAACGCGAGCTGCAGGCGAAGAAGCTCGAGACCTGGTAGCCAAATGACGCGTAGTAGGGGTGCTCGGCCAACGCCATGATCTGTATGGCGTTGTAGCCGGCCGCCTTGATCCTCGGCAGCACCAGCTCCCGGAACTCGCTGTAGCTGCCGATCCGTGGCTCCTCGCTGGCCATGCCGATATGGGCCTCGTAGATGAGCAGCGGCGCCTTCGGCTCGCTGGGGCATTCGTGCTGCCACTGGTAGGGCGCGGGCGGCTGCCAGACCTCGGCGTTGTAGCTGCGCGTCGCTTCGTTGTAGACAACACGGCGAACGAAGGCGGGCAAACGATCCCCCGACTGCTCGCCTCCATCCGCATCCCGATAGCGGATTTCAAGCCGATACGGGACCCCGTGCGCCAAACAACCCGCATCCAGTTCCAAGACCCAGACGCCATCCTCAGCAGGCGAGAACAGGTACTCGGGCAGGGCCTGCCACCCACTAAAAGGCCCTTTGAGATAGACCGCCGTCGCAGCGGGAGCCCACTCGCGGAGGACCCACTGTCCATCGCGCAGATGCAGCCCGAAGAACTCATGCCCCGACGCGAAGTCGGCGAGCGACATGTCACCGCCAGTCAGGTGCTCCTCAAGGGACACCGCCTTGCGCAGGCGCCGCAACAAATCCCCGGCGAAGGGCGCTAGCCACGGGTCCTGTTCGGTTCTCCGGCGGACGGCGTCTTCGAGTCGCTGTAGCTCTGTGCTTGAATCGGCCATGAAGGGGATGCCCTTGGCAGGAGGGGTTCGGAAACGGGCAGCGAGTGTAACCCCGCAGGGTCGAAACCAAAGCGCCACAGTTCACATGCTCTCCCCCGAAACCAGGCCTCCCCACAGCCAGGACCCCTCGTCCTCTACCGGCCACTGAGCTTTTGGGCAAAGCCCAGGATCCGGGCCCGCCAAGACAGCAGAAATCGCAAGTGGCTCCCAGTGATTTGCCAGGGTTTCGGCCCTCGAGAAGGCGTCAAAGACGCTGCTCTACTGCCGCGCGACTTCAGCAGCCGCCTGCTAGCATCACGCCCATGTCGCGATCCACGAACCCAGTCATCATCAAGTCGAACGGGGAGCGCGAGGTCTTCCGAACCCACAAGCTCCGGACTTCGCTACGCCGAGCTGGGGCCAATCCCAGCCAGGTCAAGGAAGTCGTCGCCCGAGTCGGTGAGAAGCTGAAGGATGGGATGACAACGAGGCAGCTCTATCGCATCGCCTTCCAAACACTGCGTAGAATCGCCGCCCACGACCATCCCGTTGCCGCCCTCTACAGCCTCAAACGCTCGATCATGGAGCTCGGCCCCTCGGGTTATCCCTTCGAACACCTGGTCGCCGCCCTCTTCGAGGCCGAGGGCCTGCCCAGCATTTGCTCGGTGACCATGGACGGGCGCTACGTCTCACACGAAATCGATGTTGTCGCCGGCCGCGGCCGCCAGCGGCAGCTCTGCGAATGCAAGCTCCGCACCCACAGTGAAGGCAAGGTCGACGTCAAAGTGGCGATGTATATCTACGCCCGCGCAGAGGATCTCAGAGCCATTCCACGCGGCTACGACAAATACTGGCTGGTGACCAACGGGCGCTTTACCAGTGACGCCATCGCCTTTGGCGAAGGAATGGGCCTCAAACTAGTCGGCTGGAATTACCCCAAAGACAATGGCCTGGAGCACCGTATCGAGCGCAGCGGCATCCACCCCATCACTGCCCTGAGCCAGCTCAGCAAGGCCGAAAAGGCCAGGCTACTGAACAAAGGCATCGTGCTCTGTCGGCATTTCCTCAAAGCCAAGGATCGAGAGCTCGCTCGCTGGATCGCCAAAACCAAGCTGGCGAAGGCGCGCAATGAAGCCGAAGCGCTCATAGCAGCGGGCAGCGCCTAGCAGCCGCAAAGGCCGAAGCCCATGTCGCCGCGCCAAGTCCCCGAGATCCGCATCCTCTTCATGGACGAGGATCTCGTCGTTTGTGACAAGCCCCCTGGCATGAACGTGCACCGGGGCGAGTGGTCACAAGCTGGAGACCTGCACGTTCTCCAGACGCTGCGCAATCAGACCGAGAGGAAGCTCTTCCCGGTGCACCGACTCGATCGCAACAGCTCCGGGGTTCTAGCCTTTGCCCTGAGCACGGAGATGGCAGCAGCGCTTCAGGCCCGGCTTCAGGCCCCCGAAGCGCGCAAGCGTTACCTCGTGCTCGGGCGCGGGCATGCAGCAGCGGAGTTCGAGTCGACACGCCCCCTGCGCAATCACCGCGGCGAGCCGCAAGCTTGCCGCACCGTGTTCCGCTGCCTGGAACACCTGCCCCAGTGCTCACTGCTGGAGGCAAGCCTGTATTCGGGGCGCAAGCATCAGATCCGCCGACACCTAAACCACCTCGCCCACCACGTGCTGGGCGACTCGACCTATGGCAAAGGACGGATCAACCAGCAGTTCCGTCAGGACTTCGGCCTGCCACGGATGTTCCTCCATGCATGCGAACTGGACTTGGCCCACCCACGAACGGGCGAGTGGCTGCAGCTGAAGGCCCCGCTCGCCCAGGACCTGGCACTCTGCCTAGAGCGACTGCGCGCCCAGAGATCCTGAGTTCGCGGAGTCGCACAACACTCCGCCCTAGCAGGGCCGGATCAGCCCTCGTAGGGCACGAGGCGATGCATCAGCTCCTGCAGGCTATTGCCTGCAGCATCCTGGCTGGACAGCAGTGGCTCGCCGTCCAGCGGCCAGTCGATCCCGATCTCCGGGTCATCCCAGCGAAGATTGAGATCTCCCTGGGGCCAGTAGATATCGGTGACCTTGTATTCGACCTGTGCGATTTCGCTGAGCACGAGGAAGCCGTGGGCGAAGCCCGGCGGCACCCAGAGCTGGTGATGCGTCTCCGCGTTCAGCTTCTCAGCGCACCACTTGCCAAAGTGCGGCGAGCCTCGGCGCAGGTCGACCGCAACATCGAAGATCTCACCTTCGACGCAGCGGATGAGCTTGCCCTGAGGCTTCTCGCAGTTGAGGTGCAGGCCACGCAGAGTGTGCCGCCTGGAGCGGCTGTGGTTGTCTTGAACGAAAGGCCCCTTGATCCCAGCGGCGGCGTAGCGCTCGTTCTGCCAAGTCTCCAGGAAGAAGCCCCGATCGTCCCCGAAGACCCGCGGCTCAACGCGGATCACTCCAGGGACTTCGGTCTCTACAAATCGGGTCGAATCGCTCATGCGTGCATTCTGGCGCTACGCAGTGGCAATGTCGTGCTTCTCCTGGAGAAGCCGGGCCTTAGTCGATCAGACGTGCACGAGGATGTCGGACTTGCCGACGGTGACCCTCTTGATCGCACTCATGGGGATGAACTGTCGAACTGGCTCCTTGCGGGTCTCCTTGCCCTTGTGGACCAGCTCCGCAGCCACACAGAAGTAGTCGTTGTGCACGGCAAGCAGCTTGGTGCGGTAGAAGCCAGTCTTCAGCACATAGCCCATAGCCGCATCTTCGAGGGACTCCGGGTTGGCGAAGGTGACGACACGGCCAACCAAGGAACTCAGAAACTCCGTGAAGCTAGCGGGATCCTTGGCAAGCGGCTTCTTCTCGGGGGGCGTGGTCGAGTCGGTCATTTCTCAGGATTCACAAACAGGGAACATGAATGAAGAACACCCCGCGCGCCCCAATCAAGGCACCGCGCGGGCAACGGTTCAGGCATAGGGGAAGAGGATTCGCGAGTTCCTGCCTAGTGCGGCCCCAAAGCACCAGGTGATCTACGCACCCTCTCCCGGCACACTGAGCAGGCGCCTACGCACATCCACCTAAGATGCCTTGGAATATCGATCGTGGATGGCAGAGCGCCGGACTCGCCGCTCCATTGGCGCTCCGTTGGCATCGAGGAGGGGCCCGACCTCTCGCAGGCCTTTCCCTAGAGCCGGAACCTGGGGAGGACGGCCGGAAAAACTCTTAGCCGATGCGGCTTGGCGAAAGCGGGGACCTAACTGACAATCTCCGGATGCTTCGCCTTCCCAGCCCCAGCCTCGCCCTCGCTCCCATCCTCTGCCTCCTCGCCGCTGGTGCCTCCCGAGCTCAAAGCGTCACCGCTCCTCGCCTCGGCGCCGCTTATGGCAACGACCAAGATGCCGCCCTGCTTGGGGCGCCGGCGCTACGGCGCCAAATCATCCTCGACCCAGGCAGCTTCGCCCGGCCCTCCCCATTCCTTTGTCGCGGCATCGAGCTGCGCTTGGCCGAGCTGGCACGTGGCACGAGGCTCGGAGGCCAACAAGTGGAGCTAGAACTCCTCATCGCGCACGCGCCGGTATCGGTGCACAGCAGAACCGCCAGCTCGCTCTTTACCAACAACATCGACAGCAAGACACAAAAGCTCGTTATCGCCCGCAAGAAGCTCTTCCTCCCCCGCGTCGGCGGCGGACTGCCCTTCCAGATCCGGCTGCCCTTCGACGCCAGCGCCAGCTTCCTGCACATACCCGGGAACCAGCGCAGCCTGGTCCTCGAACTGCGCATCTATTCGAACCAGCACAGCGCCTGGCTCAACTACCCGGTCGAGGCCATCAAGGACAGCGGTCGCGTTGACTTCCCTGTCCTACCCAAGGCCTGCCCGACGGCGAGCAACTACACCCCGACGCAGTTCAGCGGCAGTACCAACCTCTTCCCCGGCGCCTCGAATCACGGGCATTACGGCTATACCGGTATGGCCCGCACCCCCTGCCTGGGCGTGCTCGGCTTCAGCGACAAGAACTATGGCCCGCTCAAACTGCCCTTCGACCTCTCAGCCCTAGGCGCACCCGGCTGCAGCATCGGCTGCTCCCTCGACTGGGTGCAAAGCGGCGTCACCAACGCCATCGGTAAAATCAGCTTCCCCCTCGCCTACCCCGCCGACCGGCGACTCGCGGGCTTCGTCTTCTTTACCCAAATCCTGATCCTTGACCGTCGCGCCAACGCCCTAGGGATCGCCAGCAGCCCGCTGCTGAAGCTCCGCCTCGGTGGCGACCCGGAAGCGACAATACTCACCAACATGAACTCGGCGACAGCCATCAGTGGTCAGCTACGCCCCAAGTTCGCGCCGATCATTCGCTTCCGCTGATAGATTGCCAGGCACCGGATAAGCCCCCCCGCGACAAAGCCAGAGACCCGCGACAATCAGAGCGGAACCCGGAAGCAGGCGGCCCCAGTCCGCCTCTTCGCCGAAGAGCAATACCGAAGCCAACACGGCAAAGGGCATGTAGCCGTTATTCATCACCGCCAGCGCTCCGACCGAAACGCGGGTGGCGCCGAGGTTCCAGAGGAAAAAGCCCAAGCCACTGGCAACCACACCCAGATAAACCAGAACCAGCCACTGAACTGGGCTTGGGGCAAGGCCAGCAAAATCGACCCGCAACGCCACGACCGCCCAGGTCAAGAGCGCGGCACCGAGGTAGAGCAAGCCGAAGACCTCGTGGTCCCGAAGTTTCGGGTGCCGCTCACGCGTGCGCTTGTAGAGCAATTGCCCGCTGGCAAAGGCCAGGTTCGCCACCTGGAGGATCAGCACACCCTTCAGCGCCGGTCCTTCGGCGAGGCCGCGCCAGACAATGACCAGAGCCCCAGCGATAGCCAGCGCGGCGGCGGCGTGGAAGCGCAGCGTCAGTTCCCGGCGCATGGTGCTATTGAGCAGCGTCATCCACAGCGGCGTGAAGACCGTCAGCAGCGCGACTTCATAGCTCTTCAAATATTGATAGCTCTCGATGTAGGCCAGATACATCAAGCCGAACTGAAGCGCCCCAATACCGACAAGAGTCAGCCCCAGGCGCAGACGAACGCCTCCTAAGCGCAGCAGCGGAGCGAAGACCAGCAGGCACAGCAGCATCCGCAGCGCCGCGACAAAGCTCGAGTCGAGTGTCGTGAGATGCGTCTTGATGAGCCCAAAGGAAAAGGCCCAAAGCAAGGAAACGATCAGGAGGAAGAGCATGCTCGCCTATCCAAGGGGATCAGAGCTCGGGCTGACTCACCAGCAACACGATGGATCGCGGCGACGCCCAGTAACCCGGACTGGTGACCTGCGGCGCCGCCTCCAAGGGCACGAGATCCTGAGGGCTCGCGAGATGAGTATCGAGGACACGGAACCAGCCTGTGCCCAGATCACGCGGAACCTCGGGAAGCTCAAACTCGAGATCATAATCCGAGCCATTGAAGATCATGTGCCAGAGTCGCGGATAGCGTCGGCTTTGAGCCGTAAAGGACATCACTCGCGCCGGATCAGAGAAATCAGGCACACCGATTTTGGTGCCGTGCCACTCGATGTCGGCGCTCTCCAGCAGGCTCTCTAGCGGCAGGTCAGCGGCGGTCCCGCGCAGGTCCGTGTGCTGCCGCAACTCGATCAGGGCCTTAGTGAAACGCAGCAGATCACTGTGCTCATCGACCAGGCTCCAATCAAACCAACTGAGCTCCGCGTCCACGCAATAGGGGTTGTTGTTTCCTCGCTGTGTGCGGCGTATCTCATCTCCCATCAGCAGCATGGGCGTGCCCAGGGCCGTCAAAAGTATCGTCAGGAGGTTCTTGGCTTGGCGGCTGCGCAGCGCCTCGATCTCCGGATCGTCGCTCGGCCCCTCGACGCCATGGTTACTGCTGGTATTCCAGGAGGCACCACTTCCAGCGTCGGCGCCATTGGCTTCGTTGTGTTTTTCCTCGTACGAGACCAAGTCGTTGAGAGTGAAGCCATCGTGGCAGGTCACGAAGTTGATCGATTCCTCGGGGCCCCGCCTCTTATGTGCATAGAGGTCCGGGCTCGCCAGAAAGCGCGACTGAAGATCGGACAAGGTGCCTTCGTCGCCGCGAATGAAGCGCCGTACATCGTCACGGAAACGGCCATTCCATTCCTTCCAACGGTCACCAAGAAAACGCCCGACGGTGTAGAGCCCACCCGCATCCCAGGCTTCGGCGATCAACTTGGTATTGGCCAGCACCGGGTCGGACTCGATCTCCCAGAGAACTGGAGGATTCTCCAAGACGCTCCCATCCGAGTCGCGCGAAAGGATGGCCGCAAGATCGAAACGAAAGCCGTCGACGTGCATCTCCTGCACCCAATAGCGCAGGCTGTCGATGATCATCCGCTTGACGATCGAGTGGTTGGTATTGAGCGTATTACCCGTGCCGGTGAAATCGAGAAAACGCGAGCGGTCCTCGCCAAGCATGTAGTAGGTGTCATTGGCGAATCCCCGATACGAGTAGATCGGACCATCGCCGTGAGATTCGGCGGTGTGGTTGTAGACGACATCGAGGATAACTTCGATGTCAGCACGGTGCAGCGCCTTGACCAGGTCGCGAAACTCGTCCATCGCCGCCCGAGCGCTCGGCCGTGAGGCGTAGCCGACATGGGGGGCAAAGAAAGAGATCGGGCTATAGCCCCAGTAGTTGGACAAGCCCTCTGGCGCATCCTGGGTATCGAAGAGAAAGACCGGCATGAGCTCGACAGCAGTAATGCCCAGCTCCTTCAGGTAGGGAATCTTCTCGATCACTCCGCGGTAGGTCCCGCGCAGTTCCTCGCCCAGCCCCGAACTTGGGTGCTTGGTGAAGCCGGCGACGTGCATCTCGTAGATCACCGTGCGCTTCCAGTCGTGACGAGGATGCTCATCCCCCTCCCAGTCATAGCTTGAGGCCTCGACGACTCGGCCCTTGAGCGCCTGGCTCACATTGGCTCCGGGAGACTTGGCAGCTTCTCGGGAAAAGCCACTCGGCACCTCGACGGCACGTGCGTAGGGATCGAGCAGGACCTTATCGCCATCATAGAATCGTCCACGATCGGGAGCATGCTCCCCATGCACGCGATACGCGTAGAGCTGCCCCTCGCCCGCGCCTGGCACAAAGCCGTGCCAGTAATAGAAGCTCTTGTTGCGCACGCTATCGAGCGGCAGCACCTGAGCCGGGGCGTCGGCCTCGATGTCATCGAAGAGCAAGAGCTCCACGCCCTCGCAGCCATGTGCGAAGACACTGAAGTTGACGCCGCCAGACATCAGCGTGGCACCAAGCGGAAAGCTCTGGCCAGGCTGTAGTGCAATACCCCCAGCAGCACCCGACTTGCCCGAACGCTTTCTCGCCGCCTTCTTGCGCTTCTTCGCCACGATCCACCCTCCCGTTTGGCGCGGAGTCTAGCAGGCCGCCTAAGCAGCCACAGACGCTAAAGCAGCACCCGCGACAGGGTCCACAGCTTCAACGCCTAACACTACTTTGTCAGGTTGGAGACGGTGGATTTCGAAGGAGATACTCCATCATCCTCCGAGCCCTGGGATCGTTGGCGATGTAGAGCATCGTGAACATCT
>PDSF01000016.1 GCA_002748355.1 Planctomycetota bacterium
GGGCCCCTAATGAGCACGAGCTGTGCCAGACCCCGCATCCTTGCCAAGCGCTGCGATTCCGAAGGCTTGCTGTTCAGAGCCGATCCTCTCGATCCCAAACGGCCGGTGACCGGACCGGAGGCGTCCGGCTGACCGGCCAAAACGATGGCAATACGCTTCCCTGCCGATCCCTTTGTCGACGTCTACAGCGTCTCGTCGAACGTTGGTGGCGCGCGCCGCATGGCGAAGTACTGCGACCTGGAAAAAGGTGAACAACGCGCGCCGGACTGGCGTCGGTGGCGAGGCGCGAGGAAGGGAGATGCTGGTGGTATCTGACCGACGAGCAATGAAGCGAGCAGAGTCGGAGACCAGCGATCGGTCACTTTTTCCGCAGAGCTGTCCTCCCAGCCTGTTGATCGAGTCCTCCCCTCGCGACCAGCCCTTCGAACCGAGCTCGTTGTCGCTCAAACTCGCCGTAGCACCACGATGGCTGCGTTTTCAATCCCCGATCTCGGCTCGAATTGCGGCGCTTCACTTGGTCGAGACCAATGGCGACCCACGGGAACCAGCCGCGACGTCGCACCAAATCGTGCTATGTAAGCCTCGAGGAGGCGTCGAGGGGTTCGGAGTCCGACTCAACGACGTAGGAGAGACATCATGCTCGAGCGCGTGCTCAACCTCTTTCGCAAGGACCAGCAAGCTGCCCAGCAGCGCGATCAAGCCCAAGGAGAGGCGCTGATCGATCTGCTGGTCTGGACGATGTTCGTCGATCGCCATGTGGCGAGCGTCGAGGCCCAGCAGATCCGCAAGGAGGCCGAAGATCTCCATTGGGACGGCCACCACTCTCTCGATCGCTTCATCGACAACTCGGTAAAGCGCGTGCGGGATATCCTCGGCAGCGAGACCGCCGAGGAGGCCTACCTCGACGACATCTACCTACGCCTCGCCAACGCCGGTATGCGCTTGCGTGCCCTGACCGCCTGTGAAGAGCTAATCGGTGTCGATGGTGATCGCGCCGAGGCCGAGTTCGCTCACCTCGAGCGGATCAAGATGCGCTTCACCCAAGAAGAGCCCAGCGAACTCTAGAGAGCTGATCAGACCAATAAGAGAGGGGATCGACAGCAGGTCTCCAGCTTGATCGGCTTCCAACCCTGGAGGCCGCATGAAGTGGGAAGCCTCCGTCGAGTTGACCGCCGCCGAGCGAAAACCGCCCATCACCTGAAGCGGATTGGTAAGTTCTACGCGGTTCTCCGCGAGGTGCGGCACCAGCTCTTCGACGATGAGTTCGTCGCTGAGCAAGTCGCCAATGCCAATGCGGTGGTTAACGCGAAGATGGACAAGCGTCGGCAGGTGGTCCTCGGAACCCTCGGCGAAGAGGAGTCTCGGTTCTCCCAGGGCGTTTTGGTTCGCTTCAGAGAGCGGATGGTTGCTCACGACCTAGATCGGAAGCTGCTAAACCGAACCGTGCACCAGGCCAGGGCGTCGGGGGAGGTCGGCTGGCAGCAGGCGAAGGCCGCGCTCGACTCATCTCCGCTGCTGGGCGCCGGTCGGGTCGAGGACACATGAACCCTGATGGACCGAGCGATTCGAAAGCCCGCGGAGACGGTTGCCCACATCCTCGACCACATCCTCGACCACAACACCGACGAGCTGGCGGAGCGGCTGGACCTCGGCTTTGTGAATGCGAGCAGCGTCAAGACCGACCTCTCCTTGAGACCGATTGGGACGACCCAAAGCAGCGCCAGGAGGCGCTCACTCGCATGCTCGAAGCGGTGGAACGGCTGGGCTCTTGGACGTACGTTCATGCTTCCTACGAAACCAAAGAGCCCTCACGTGGTGCAGCTCTCGGCGATCTCAAGCGCGTCACTTAGCAGGACATTGAGCCCGGTCCCGACGGTTTGGGCTCACGTATCAAACGTGGCGTGCGCAAGGATCGAATGCCCTTCCCTCGGTGATGAAGAGAGGCGACAGGGTCGAAAGACCCGCTCTCGGCTCTTCAACGGCTACAAGCGCCAAATCGTTACCATGGCCGACCACGGTCTCATCGTGGGGGCGCTGGTTCTTCCGGCTAACGCGCCCGAAGATCGGTCGTCAGGGTCTTTCTGGTCGGCGCGAAGCTGCTGAAACAGGGCTTCCTGCCGGTGGCTGGAGATATTGCGCCCAGTCGCCGACGTGGTGCAGAGCTCGCGCTTGGGGCAGGTGCCGCAGGCGCTTGCTGGGTATCGGGCCCGACGGGCGTTGCTGGCGATGGCGGTCACGTCGCCTACTGGGCAAGTCACCTCGTCCGTACTCAGATCGATCGTGGAGTCGTCCTTGGTGAAACGGCCGCGGTTGTTGGTTCTCAACGGCTTACACCGTATGCGCAGCCCGCAGCTGCGGAGCCGCGGCACCTCCTGGCTCGGCAGGTAACGTCGGTCGATGAGCAGCTCGTCGCCGGGGCGTGCCGACGAACCTCCTCGATGAGCGCCGTCGTGGCTTGATGCTAGGCTGTCGAGTTACACCCTGTCGCCCTGAGCTGGCTGGCAGCTTAGCGGCCTGTTGGTCTAGCCCTCCTGTCGCGACCAGCCCTTCGAACCGAGCTCGTTGTCGCTCAAACTCGCCGTAGCACCACGATGGCTGCGTTTTCGCTCCGCGATCTCGGCTCGAATGGCGT
>PDSF01000061.1 GCA_002748355.1 Planctomycetota bacterium
GTCGGAGATACATCGGCCTCCCTACCCTGGAGGCCAATCTCGATGTCAGAGTGCGCTGGCGCAATGGGGCAGGTTGGCACTACATCGCTTCTGGCGACGCAGAAGGCCGCCAATCGACGAATGGCGGCCTTCTACGAGAAACGGGACCCCGAAAATCGCCTCGGATTCGCTCCAAGTGTTCAACTTGGGCTAGCTGAGCAGCTTCCCGAGCAATTGGTTGACGAGCTTACCGTCGCTCGTGGCCTTATAGCGGGACATCCACTCCTTCATGAAGCGGCCCTGCTCCTTGCGCTCGCTGATGCCGAGTTCTTGCAGCAGCTCTTGGACCTTCGCCTGGGTCTCCTCGGCGTCCATCATCTTGGGCAGGTAGCTCTCGATGATCTCCAGCTCGCGGCGCTCCTTGGCGGCGAATTCCTCGCGCCCAGAGTCCTCGGCGGCTTGGATCGAGTCGCCACGCATCTTGGCGGACTTGCGCAGCACGGCCAGCTCTTCGCCCTCCTTGAGCTCGCTCTTGCCGGTCTTGTACTGCTCCTGCTGAAGGTCGTTGACCAGCATGCGCAGCAGCTGCACCCGCTCCTTGTCCCTGGCCTTCATCGCCGCCTTGGTGTCGTCGCTGATCCGCTGTTGCAGGGGTCCCATCAGATGTCCTCCGAGAGCACGCGGGCGCTGGCCACGACTTGGTCGTCACCGCGGAGGCTGACGATGCGCACGCCCTGGGTGGCACGGCCGATGCAGCTGATCGACTTGACCTCGTTGCGCACGATCATGCCGCTCTGGGTGATGAACATGACCTGGTCGGATTCGTGCACCGCTCGGCAAGAGACGACGCTGCCGTTGCGGTCGCTGGTGCGGATGTTGATCAGGCCCTGGCCGCCACGGGTCTGGCGGCGGTATTCGCCGATCGCCGTGCGCTTGCCGTGTCCGTTCTCGCAGATGGTCAGGACGTCTTCGCCTTCTTGGATGGCCAGTAGCGACACGACCTCATCACCGGGCTTGAGCTTGATGCCGCGCACGCCGCGGGCGACTCGTCCCATGGGCCGTGCGTCGGCTTCGTCGAAGTGGATGGCCAGGCCTCCGCCCGTGGCGAGGATCACGCCCTGATGCTCTGTGAGCAGGCTGACGCCGATCAGCTCGTCGTCGTCCTCAAGCACCATGGCCTTGATGCCGCCTCGCTTCGGCCGCGAGTAGGCGGCGAGCACGGTCTTCTTGACGTAGCCCTTCTTCGTGGCGGTGATCAGGAAGCGGTCGTCGAAGTTGTCGACGCGCAGGATCTCGGTGACGCGCTCGCCTTCCTCTTGGAGGTCGAGGACGTTGGCGATGGCGCGGCCGCGTGAGGTCCGGCTCTGCTCGGGGAGGTTGTAGACCTTGCGCCAGTAGACCCGGCCCTTGTTGGTGAAGAAGAGCAGGTAGTCATGGGTCAAGGCGACGAAGAGCTTCCACAGGAAGTCGCCCTCCTTGAGCTCAGCGCCCGTCACGCCCTTGCCGCCTCGGCCTTGGCTGCGGTAGGTGTCCAGAGCCGTGCGCTTGACGTAGCCGTCGTTGCTGAAGGTGACGACCATCATCTCTTCTTCGATCAGCTCCTCCATGTCGAAGTTGCCGCTCACCTCTTCACGGCTGATCTCGGTGCGCCGCTCGTCGCCATAGCGACTGACGATCTCGTCGAGCTGCTCGATGATGATCGCATGGACCATTCTGACGTCGGCGAGGATGGCCTCGTATCCGGCGATCTCCTGGAGCAGGTTCTGGTATTCCTCCTCGAGCTTTTGGATCTCGAGACTGGTGAGGCGGGCGAGGCGCATCTCGAGGATGGCGCGGGCCTGGATCTCGCTGAGTTGGAAGCGGTCGCGCAGCCGGACGCGGGCATCTTCGGTGGTGGCGCTGGCCTTGATGATCTCGACGACCTCATCGATGTTGGCCAGGGCGATGCGCAGGCCCTCGATGATGTGCAGGCGATCCTTGGCCATGCCGAGCAGGTAGCGGGTGCGTCGCCTGATGATGTCGATGCGGTGATCGCGGTAGCACTCAAGAAGGCTCTTGAAGGGCAGGGTCCTGGGCTGCCGGTCTACCAGTGCCAGGTTGATGATCGAGAAGCTCGACTGCAGCGGCGTGAACTGGAAGAGCTGGTTGAGGGTGACGTTCTCGTCGTCGACCGCTTTCTTGAGCTCGATGACCAGGCGCTGGCCGACGCGGGCGTTGGTCTCGTCGGTCAGGTCCGAGATGGTGTCGATGCGGCCGTTCTTCAGGCAGTCGACGATGGAGTCGATGATCGACTGCCGAGTGACCTGGAAGGGGATCTCGGTGAAGACGATGTATTTGCGGCCGCGCTTCTCTTCGATGTGATGGCGCGCACGCACCACGACCTGGCCGCGGCCGGTGCGATAGGCGCGCTGGATGCCGGAGAGCCCCATGATGATGCCGCCGGTCGGGAAGTCCGGGCCCGGGACGTGCTCTAGCAGCTGCTCGGCCGAGATATCCGGATCATCGAGCAGGGCTTTGACGGCGCTGGCGACCTCGCTCAGGTTGTGCGGCGGCATGCTCGTCGACATGCCGACGGCGATGCCCGAGGAACCGTTGCAGATCAGCTCGGGAAAGCGCCCGGGCAGGACGGTCGGCTCCTGCTTTTGGCCGTCGTAGTTGTCGACGAAGTCGACGGTGTCCTTCTCGATGTCCTCAAGCAGATACACGGCGGCGCGCGTCATCCGCGCCTCGGTGTAGCGCATCGCCGCCGGGTTGTCGGGGCGGGGGCTACCGAAGTTGCCCTGCTTGTCCACCAGGCAGTAGCGCATGTTCCAGTCCTGGCCCATGCGCACCAGCGTCGGGTAGACCACCGATTCGCCGTGCGGGTGGTAGTCACCCGAGGTGTCGCCGCAGATCTTGGCGCACTTTCTGTGCTGCGACCTCGGGCCGAGGTTCAGCTGGTGCATCGCGTAGAGGATGCGCCGTTGGGAGGGCTTGAGGCCGTCGCGCACATCGGGCAGGGCCCGAGAGTGGATCACGCTCAGTGCGTAGCGGAGATAGGAGTCTTTGAGCTCCTTCTCGATCAGCATGGGGTGCGTGCGGCCTTGCGAAGCTTGCTCGATTTCGTCGGCCATCGTTCCTCAATACAGAGGGGCAGCGGGCGGAATTGGAAGCCGAAGAGTATCGCCGAAATGGCCGTGCGAAGCAAAGTTCGAGCAGGCTGGCGCGGCCCGGTCCTAGCGGGCTTTGGCGGCGATCCCCATACTCGCCCGCTCGCGTTTTCGAGGGGCCGGATCGAGGAGCCAGGGCTCATGGGCGAGAGGCGAATGCTCAGCGCTTTTGTGGGCAGCTTTGGCCGGAGCTGCGCTGCACGGCTGGGGCTGCACGATGCCTGATCCGGCCAAGGGCTGGCTTCGGGGCTTCCCGCCGATCGTCGGCGAGCGGCCGCGGCTCTTGGTTTTGGGCTCCATGCCCAGCGCCGAGTCGCTGCGCCGGCAGCAGTACTATGGGCATCCGCGCAACGCCTTCTGGCCGATCATGGGCCAGCTCTTCGGGGCCGGGCCGGAACTCAAATACGAGGAGCGGGCGGCGCGTCTCGCGGAGGCCGGGGTCGCGGTCTGGGACGTGATCGCTGGCTGTGTGCGCGAGAGCAGCGCCGATGCCGATATTCGCAGCGAGGAGCCCAACGACTTCCTGAGCTTTTTCGCGGCCTACGACTCGATCGCGTGGCTGTTTTTCAACGGCGCCAAGAGCGAGCAGGTCTTTCGGCGCCGGGTCCTGCCTCTGCTCCAGGTTGGGGCTGCGCCGCAGCATTTCCTCCGCCTGCCGTCGACGAGCCCGGCCCATGCCAGCCTGAGCTTCGCGGCCAAGCTTGAGGCCTGGCGGGTCCTGGAGCGTGCCGCAGCGCCGGGCTCGCGATAGTCTCTTTCCCTTCGCGTCACCTGGCTCGCAACGAGGTAGAGCATGGCAGCACCACGCAGACAACGCTTCCTTCGCTTTGGCTTGGGGCTCTTGACCCTGGCGCTGAGCGCCTACGCCACGGTGCAGGTCTTGACGACCCTGTCGCAAGGCCCCAATGCCAGGCGCTTTCCCGTGCACGTTTTGTTCAAGGACGCGCATGGCTTGCGGCGGGGCAGCCTGATCCGCTTTCGCGGCATGGTCGTCGGTGACGTTGCCGCGATCGAGTTGGACGAGAGTTCGTCGCGGGTCCGGGTCGAGCTGCGGCTTGAGCCGGCGATCGCCAGCGTCCTCAGCACGACGACGGAGTTCTGGACCGTCTATCCGCGCTTCCGCGGGCTTCGCCGTGGGCTTTATGGCCTGGATACCTTGATCAAGGAAAGCTACGTCCAAATGCGGGACCGCCCCGATGGGGATGCTCTCGAAGCCGGGGCGGAGCTACTGGGGCGCGAAACCCAGCCCGACGATCTGGCCGAAGGCGAGCTCGAGGATACGGCGGTGGGCGACCTGTTGGCGACGCTCTTGCTCCCGGATGCTGGCAGTCTCAAGCCGGGTAGTCCGATCTTGTTTCGCGGCATCCAAACTGGCGAAGTGCGCCGAGTGCAGCTCTCGGGCGACGGCCGCGGGGTGGTGCTGAGCTTTCGGATCTTCGCCAGCTACCGACACACGGTGCGCGACGAGAGCCGCTTCTGGCTGGCGCGTCCGGTGCTGCGCGGCAGCCTGATGTCGGGCTTCAGCGTGGAGGAGCTGAGTAGCCTTCTTTTGGTGTCTTTGAGCTACGACATGCCCCAGGGCTGCGAGCCGGCAGAAGATGGGGCGCAGTTTATCGGTCTGGTTGAGCCGCCGCGCGAGGCCGAGGACTGGGATGGCGAGAGTGTCGAGGGGCAGCACCGCTCCGGGAACCCCAAGCCCAAGATCGATCCAGCCTTCCCCAGGCTGAGCCCACGGGTGACCGTGCGCTACCGGGCTATCGAGCGCGATTTCTGGTCGAAGAACGATGAGTTGCAGCTCGAAGGCGAGGGCGTGCTCTACCAGGGCCAAGGCAAGAAGCTCTACGTGCTCACGCGGCGCAGCGCCTGCGATGGGGAGTTTTCTCTTGAGAGTTCTTGGTATGACGCGGTGGACATCGATAACGAGCGCATTCGGGTGGTCCTCGGCGATGGGCGAGTTTGGCCGGCGCGGGTGCAGTGGAAGGCCGGGGGCGCCCACGACCTTGCAGTGCTCGTGGTCCAGGCCGCTGCCGGGGCGGGTAGCTTGATCTTGCCGCCTTCCCAGTCGTATCTGCGCTTCGATGCCGTGTCGGCCAAGCTGCCCTCAGCGACTGGGCGTTCCGGCCCAGGCTCGGAGCTCTACCAGGAGAATGGGGTGTTTTTTGGCATACTCGGCCGGACGCCAGGCGAAGATTCCAAGCCGGCGCCGACCGGCTTCAGCCTTGTTCCGGAGCTGCTGCGGCCGGCCGATCGGCGACGGATACGCTTGGACAAGAAGAAAGAGGATACTCCAAAGTGAGTGGTGCGCGCATAGAGATGCGCGGCTTCTCGCTCGGCTTTCGTCGAGGGCGTGAAGTCCACTGGATCTTCGACAAGGTCGACCTGGACCTCGAGGCCGGGCGCTTCTACCTGCTGACCGGACCTAGCGGCTCCGGGAAGAGCAGCTTGATCGATGTGCTGACCGGCGAGTTGGACGTGACGAGTCCCAGCTGGATCCTCGAAGGCGGGCTCGATTTGGCGAATGAGAGCGGCACTCGTCCGCGCATCGTCGCTCTCTACCAGCAGGATGGGCTCTGGGATGATCTGTCGACCCTGGAGAATGTGCGGGCTGCCGCTGGAAGCCTGGAGCGAGCTGAGGATCTGCTCGCCAGCGTTGGGCTGCCGGATGCTCCGCCGCAGGTTGGCGAACTCTCTGGTGGGCAACGCAAGCGAGTTGCCCTGGCCCGTGCTCTCGCCCTCGAGCCCGACTTGCTGGTGCTGGACGAGCCGAGCGCTGGCCTCGACCCCGAGAGCACCCGGCAGATCTACGAGCTGTTGCGTGAGACCTTCGACGCGGCTCGCGGCAAGTGCACCCTGATTCTCTGCACCCACAAGATGGATGCGGCCCGCGACCTGGTCGACGCGGAGCTGGTGCTTCCTGGTGATGGGAGGATACTCCTGGTCGAAGGCGAGCTGCAGGTCGTCGAGACCTTGGGCAAGCCGGTGATGACCCCGGGCGGTCGGCTCGGGCGTTTCTTCTCGAGTCTGCTCGGTGTCGGCAACTTCGTCGCCAGTCTCTTCGAGACCCTGGCGGCGCTGTTGCCTGAGCAGCCGCTGCGTCTCGCCTGGCTCGGCTTGCGCCGGGCCCTACTGCTCCTGCCTTTCCTCGTGTTGGCCGGGGGGGTCTTGGGTGCGTTGACCATGCACTTTGCATTGGTCAACGACCCACTCAAGGGGGCGATGACGACGCCGCTCTTCATCGGCACCGGCAAGGTTTTGATGGCCGTTCTGATTCCCTTGCTCGGCAGCCTGCTCTATGCGGCGCCCGCCGTTTCGGGAACTCTTTCCTCGGTCGGGGCCATGGTGCGCGACCGGCAGTTGGCCGCCTATCGCGCGCTTGGTAAGTCGGTGCGAGTTGAAGTGCTCTCGCCGATTCTCTGGTCGCACGTGATTGCGATGCCCTTGACGGTGTTCGCGGCCTGCATCGCTTGCATCTACGGCGGCTTCCTGATCACCCACTTCGAGCGGGGACTTAGCTTTGAGTCCTTCGTGCCGCGCTTTTTGACGACGGTCGATGGCAGTGACGTGATGTGGGGCTTCCTCAAGCTCGTCGGCTCGGCCTTCTTGTTGACTTGGATCCCCTGGTTTCAAGTACGCTCGCGCGGGCTCAGTCCTCGCGAGTTGAGCGACACGGCGCAGTCGGCTTGGGTGGCTAGTGCGCTTGCTGTTTTGTTTTGGCATGGAGTCCTGCTGTTTCCGCAGCTGGCGTGAGCCTGCATGGGGACGGCATGATCCCGGCTACGCGGACTTGGGCTTCCAGGCGGCCTCGCTGTCGCCGAGCCGCGAGGAGGATCCCTTGCTATCGGAGCTTGGGAGCGAGTTTCGTGAACTCCTCTGCCCCGAGAAACCTTGCATCGAGGGGGCATGGCGCAAGGCTACGAGGGCTGAAGCACAGGTCTAATGATGAGCACCCCTAAGTCTGACCTCTACGTTTGTCTGATCAGCGTGCACGGCTTGATTCGTGGGCACGATTTGGAGCTGGGGCGCGACCCCGACACGGGGGGGCAGACCAAATATGTCGTCGAGCTGCTGCGAGCGCTGGCCGAACGTGAGGACATCGCTCGCTGCGACCTCTTCACCCGGCAGATCATCGATCCCGAACTCGGGCCCGACTACGCCGAGCCGATTGAAGAGCTCGGCAGCAAAGCGCGCATCGTGCGCCTCGAATGCGGCCCTCCCGGCTACATCGTCAAGGAGGAACTCTGGGACCATCTCGATGTCTTCGCCGACGGGATGATGCGCTTCCTACGCGAGCAGCCGCAGCTTCCACATGTCATCCACTCTCACTATGCCGATGCCGGCTACGTCGGGGTGCGGGTTGCTGGTTTCTTCGGGCGGCCCCTGGTGCATACCGGTCACAGCCTGGGACGGGTTAAGCGCCGGCGGTTGCTCGCAACCGGGCTCGAGGATGAGTTGATCGAGGCGCGCTACCACATCTCGCGCCGCATCCACTCCGAGGAAGAGACCCTGAGCAGCGCGGAGCTGGTGATTACCAGTACCATGCAAGAGGTCGAGGAGCAGTATGGGCTCTATGACCATTACGCCCCCGAGCGCATGCGGGTTGTTCCACCCGGCATCGATCTTTCGCGCTTTAGGCCCCCCGAGGGAGATGAGTGGGGGACGCCGATTGGGCGTGAGCTGGCGCGCTTCCTGCATCGGCCGGAGAAGCCGATTGTCCTGGCGATTTGTCGGCCGGACGAGCGCAAGAATCTTGCGACCCTGGTGGAAGCCTATGGGGAGAACAAAGAGCTGCAGGATGCGGCCAACCTTGTGCTCGTTGCGGGCAACCGCGAGGACATTCGCGAGCTTCCGGATGGACCGCAGAATGTTTTGACCGATCTCTTGCTGCTGATCGATCGCTACGACCTCTATGGCAAGGTTGCTTATCCGCGTCAGCACAGTCCTGATGAGATCCCGATCCTTTACCGGATTGCCTCGGAGACGAAGGGGGTCTTTGTCAATCCGGCACTGACCGAACCCTTTGGGCTGACGCTGATCGAAGCGGCTGCCAGTGGCCTGCCGATCGTCGCGACCGAAGACGGTGGCCCGACCGATATTATTTCGAACTGCGAAAACGGTGTGCTGATCGATCCCCTCGATAGCGACAAGATGGGGGAGGCTATCTTGTCGGTGCTGCTTGACCGTTCGCAGTGGCGCGATTATTCGGTTGCGGGGCTACGTGGGGTGAATGAGAAGTATTTATGGCAATCTCACGTTGGTAATTATCTCAAACACATCTCTCCGCTTGTCGAGAAGACCGCTCGGCCTCGGGTCGCGATCGATCGAGGCGCCTTGGTCCATAACGACCGCGCGGTCTTTACCGACCTAGACCAAAACCTTGCTGCGGATCCGGAGGGGCTCGAACTCTTTCTCGAGGAAATGCGCCGACATCGTAAGTTCGTGGCCTTCGGCATCGCGACCGGTCGAAAGCTCAAGTCCGCGCTTCAGCTGATGCGCAAGCTTAGTATCCCTCGGCCTGATGTGCTGATCACCAGCCTGGGGACCAAGATCCACTATGCGCCGCGTTTGGTTGCCGATACTGCCTGGCGCGAGCATATCGATCACCAGTGGAATCCGCGTGCGATCCACCGGCTCCTAGACGAACTCCCAGGGCTGGTGATACAGCCCAAGGATCAGCAGAGTCGATTCAAGATCAGTTATTACATCGATCCCAGGCTTGCTCCGCCTGTTGAGGAGATCGAGCGCTTGCTCCGGCAAGAGGAACAGACGGTTCGCATGATGCTGTCTTTCGGGCAGTTCCTCGACATCGTGCCCGTGCGAGCGTCCAAGGGGATGGCCATTCGTTACGTTGCGGCCAAGTGGGGTATTCCCCTGGATAAGGTCTTGGCGGCCGGCGGCTCGGGAGCCGACGAAGACATGATGCGTGGCAATATGCTCTCAGTCGTTGTGGCCAACCGTCACCAGGAAGAGCTGTCGCAGCTGGCCGATGTTGATCGAATCTATTTTGCGAAGAAGCCCGGGGCCGCTGGGATACTCGAGGCGATTGGGCATTACGACTTCTTCGGTCAGATCCGCCCCCAGGAGTCCTGATATGCGTTTGCTTCTTTGTTGCGACCTCGATGGGACACTTCTTCCGAACGGTGACGAATCCGAATCTCCAGGCGTTCGAGCTTTGCTCGGGCGCTTTGTCGAGGAGAGCGGTTCTGAGCTGGCCTTTGTCTCAGGTCGTAACCGAAGGCTCATCGAGAGCGCGATGGAACAGTATGAGCTGCCTGTTCCGCACTACGTCGTTGGCGATATCGGAACTACGCTATACGAGATCGACTCGGGGTCTTGGGTCGAGGTGCCTGAGTGGCGCGATGATATTGCCCTGGGCTGGGAAGGGCGACGTGCCAAGGACCTGGAGCACCTTCTTGAGGGTTTCGAAGAGCTTCGGCCCCAAGAGGCGATCTTCCAGCATGACTGCAAGCTGAGCTTTTATACCGACAGGGACGTTCATTCGGTCGATCTTTGCCGACGTGTCGAGGAACGATTGATTGCACATGGGGTCAAGGCCTCGGTTATCCACAGCGTGGATCCTTCGTTAAGCCTTGGCCTGCTCGATGTCTTGCCCGAGCGCGGCACGAAGTGGCATGCCGTGGAGTTTCTCGCCGATCGCATTGGTTACGAGGTCGATGAGATCGTTTTTGCCGGCGATAGCGGTAATGACCTTGAGGTCTTGGAGAGTTCGATACCGGCGGTTCTCGTTGCCAACGCCGCGGCGGATGTGCGGCAGCGCGCTGTGAAGGGGGCCGAGAGCAAGGGGCACGAAGGGTGCTTGCTACTGGCGAAGGGGGGATTCCTCGGGACCAACGGCAACTACGCCGCGGGCATCCTCGAAGGTCTTGCACACTTTCGTCCTGAGTGCGTCGATACCTTGGAACGGCTCTGGCGTGAGTTGGGCATGGAGGTCGGATGAGCGCAGCTAGGCCAGTGATCTTTGGTGAGGTGCTGTTCGATTGTTTTCCGGGTGGGGAATCGGTGCTCGGAGGAGCGCCTTTCAACGTCGCTTGGCATCTGCAGGCTTTTGGACTGGCGCCGTTTTTCATCAGCCGGGTGGGTGCTGATGCGCTCGGAGAGACCGTGCTTGAGCGCATGCGCGAGCACGGTATGGACATCAGCGGAGTGCAGGTGGATGCCGAGCACCCTACGGGCTCGGTTCAAGTCTCCCTCGACCAGGGCCAGCCGAGCTACGAAATCCTTGATGTGCAGGCCTACGACTTCATAGATGCGGCCGCGGTCGAACTCCCGGAAAGGGCTGCCCTGCTCTATCACGGCTCGCTGGCCCTGCGCAACCCGGACTCACGCGAGGCTTGGCGCAGCTTGGTCGTCGAGGCCGACCGCCGTGGGGTTCCCTGCTGTGTTGACATTAATCTTCGCCAGCCCTGGTGGAATAAGGCCTGGGTGAGGAGTTTCCTCCTTGGCGCGACCTGGCTGAAGCTCAATGAGGATGAGCTTCGCGAGCTCGCTGCTGGGGACGGCGAAGACATACGGCAGCAGGCCGAGGAGTTCCGGAAGGCGTACGGTCTCGAGATGTTGGTGCTGACTCTTGGAGCAGAAGGTGCAATCTGCTTTACCGAAGGGCAGGATCTGCTCGATGTGTCTCCAGAGGCTGAGGCGTACGTGGTCGACACCGTTGGGGCGGGGGATGCGTTCGCTTCGGTGCTCCTGACAGGCCTCCTCCGGGGCTGGCCGCACGAGACCTCGCTCGAACGGGCCCAGGCCTTCGCGCTTGAGATTTGTGGGCAGCGCGGAGCGACGGTCCTTGATCCCTATTTCTATTCACGCGCGATGAGCGATTGGACTGACTGATGCGATTGCAAGCTAGCTTCCTCGAAGACCTAAAGGCCTTCCTCGCTGATCGACGGAGTGCCGCGCACCGTGTGATCCACCAAATCAGAGCACTACAACGCGAGTTCCTCCTGCGTACGGACATTCAGGACTGCCTGCTTGAGCTCTGTAAGAGCAAGGGCCATCCGGAGCAGGGCATTAGTGGGACGGTCTTCGAGGAACTATTGAAGATAACGCAGGAGCTCACGATCGATTCGTCGTGGATCTACTTCGCTGTCCGTCATCGCATCGCACGATGGTCCTATGTGCGGATCCACATCGAAACCCTCGATTGTGAGGAGGTTCCGGTTACGGAGTTCCTCCAGCACAAGGAACGGCTGGTGCGCGGGTACAGCGAACAAGAGGTCGTGCTTGAGATCGATCTGGAACCCTTCGAGCGTGGCTTCCCGAAGATGCACGAGGCGAGTTCCATTGGCCGTGGTGTCGAATATCTAAACCGCCGCCTCTCGAGTCAGCTCTTCTTGGAAGAAAGTAAGGGCGACGAGCGCATCTTGGACTTTTTGCGTTTGCACCGGTCTCGAGGCGAGCAGCTCTTGATTGGAGAGCGAGGCATCAAGGATGTCTCGCAGCTTCGCCGGCATCTGCGCAAGGCGATGGAGATACTCGTTAGGCTCAATCCCGGTACCGAGTGTTCCGAGTTCCAAGCGCAGCTACGTGCACTGGGCTTCGAGCGAGGCTGGGGCAGAACCGCCGAGCGCGCGCGCGAAACGATGCAGATGCTGCTTGAGATTCTCGAAGCGCCGTCGCCCGATATCCTCGAGGAGTTCCTCGGCCGGATTCCGATGATCTTTTCGGTCGCCATCCTGTCGCCGCACGGCTGGTTTGGTCAGTCGGGAGTGCTGGGGCGCCCTGATACCGGGGGGCAGGTCGTCTACATCCTCGATCAGGTGCGCGCCTTGGAACTCGACATGCGTGAGCGCTTGTTAGAGCAGGGCGTCGATATCGAGCCGCAGATCGTGGTCCTGACCCGCTTGATTCCTGAGGCCGAAGGGACGAACTGCGACGAGCGCATCGAAGAGATTTCTGGCACCCGCAACGCCCGTATTCTCCGGGTCCCGTTCCGGAGCGAGACCGGTGAGGTGCTTCCGCAATGGCTGAGCCGATTTGAGATCTGGCCCTATCTAGAGCGCTACGCGATCGACGCCGAGCGGGAGCTGCTAGCTGAACTCGGAGGCCGTCCCGACCTCGTAGTCGGAAACTACTCTGACGGCAATATCGTTGCGTCTCTGATGGCTCGACGCATGGGCGTTACCCAATGCAACATTGCCCATGCCCTGGAGAAGTCGAAATACCTGTATTCCGACCTCTATTGGAGGGAGAACGACGAGCAGTATCACTTCTCCAGCCAATTCACCGCCGACCTTATTTCGATGGCGACCGCGGACTTCATCATTACCAGCACCTATCAGGAGATCGCGGGTACGGAAGAGAGTTTGGGGCAGTACGAGAGCTATGCCTCGTTCACGATGCCGGGGCTGTACCGGGTAGCGCAAGGGATCGACGTGTTCGACCCCAAGTTCAACATCGTGAGCCCCGGAGCGGATCCCGACGTTTATTTCTCCTATCGCGATCAAGCCAAGCGCCTCGAGCACCTACATCCCGAGATCGAGGAGCTGGTTTTCGGTAATGGGGCGGGCTCTGACTACCGAGGCACCTTCGAAAGCCGGGATAAGCCCATTCTGTTCACGATGGCGCGCATGGACCGGATCAAGAACATTACCGGCCTGGTCGACTGGTTTGCGCGCTCCCCAGAGCTACGCGAGCGGGCCAACCTCCTTGTCTTTTCCGGGCACGTCGATGGGAACAAGTCCAAAGACGTGGAAGAGCGTGCCGAGATCGAGCGCATGCATCGCTTGTTCGATGAGCATCAGCTCGAAGGCTGCGTGCGCTGGGTCGAAGGCCAGGTCAACCGCGAGCGCAACGGCGAAGTCTACCGCTATGTTGCCGACCATCGAGGAGCCTTCGTGCAGCCCGCCTTGTTCGAGGCCTTTGGGCTGACCGTGATCGAGGCGATGAGTTCGGGCCTGCCGACCTTTGCGACCTGCTTTGGCGGCCCTCTCGAAATCATTGTGGATGGCGTGAGCGGTTTTCACATCGACCCAAGCCATGGTGAGAAATCTGCGGAGACGCTCGCGCAGTTCTTCGAGCGTTGCGAAAAAGAGCCGGGCTATTGGGAGGGGATTTCCGCAGCCTCACTGGCCCGCGTCGAGGAGCGTTACACCTGGAAGGGCTATGCGCGCCGTATGATGACGCTCTCGCGCATCTACGGTTTCTGGCGTTTTATTACCGACCTCGAGCGCACGGAGGCTCGGCGCTATTTGGAGATGTTTTACTCCTTGCAGCTGCGGCCCCTGGCCCAGTCGGTGAGTTCAAGCTGAGAGCGAGGTCTAGGGGGCGAAACTCGCTCCGCTAGCATCTGAAGGCGCGCGAGATAGGTCATCGCCCGATACGGAACTGGGCTTTCGTGTCGGGCGATGCTCTTTCCTCTCGCCCGATCGCTGTGTTTTTTCTTCCGATGTGATCGGGGTTTTGAGTCGGGTGCCTCGGCGAAGTCCTCGGACTCCTTTTCCTCAGAGGGGTGCTCTGGCAAGATGCTGGGCTTAGGCAATCGCTCTCGTGCTTGCCTTGTCCGCTCTGTTCCTTGCTGGCTTCACGCTAGCCCGCATCGCTCACCAAAAAAGTGTCTGACCGCCCGAATTCGCCGTAGAGACAGTTGCAACACTGTTTCAGAGCGAATCGCGGGACGGTCAGAT
>PDSF01000062.1 GCA_002748355.1 Planctomycetota bacterium
GAAAGGCCCTCTCTTGCCTGCCTTCGTCCGATCCGAACCGCCGCGACGGAGCAGAAGCGGCTCGGATCAGACGGAGGCTCATCTATCGCTTATTCCAGGGCTAGCCAGCATCCCGCCCGTACACACCGTCGCCAAAAGGTGTGCAAAACGGCGCGGCCGAGCTAGACTCCTCCGCTCGTCGGCGCAAGCCGGTGCGAGGAAACTCCCTTGCTCCAAGTTGGCGCAGGCGAGATTTTGACAAACGAAACCCCGGATCCCAGGGGACCCGGATACCTACGCGGCCGTAGCTCAGTTGGTAGAGCGCTAGCTTCCCAAGCTGGATGTCGAGAGTTCGAGTCTCTTCGGCCGCTCCATTTCAAGCCCGGTTAGGACAGCGACTTTGCTGACCTGACCGGTTTTTTTGGTCCCCTGCGGCTCCCTTCGACGGTCCCCCGCGGTCCCCCGCGCAGCCCTAACTGGGGCCAGGCAGTGGAGCCGGGTGCTCAGGCAACCCTGCCTCCTTTTCTCTCGCTGCCAGGCGAGTGACCAAGACCAGGCATGGCGGGGCTGCGACGGCGCTGGAATCCTCCACCGTGCTCCGCTGCTGCGAGTCTCTGCCATGCTTCGCATCTCCTTCTTCTGCGTGCTCGCTCTTGGGCCGCTGCTTTCGGCGCAGCGTCCACAGGTCTCTGCAGCTGGGGAGACCATGCGCATTGGGCAGGTGCAGATCAGCGGTGCAGCTGCGCAGTGGAAGCTGCAGCTGACGATGGAGGACGACAACGGCAACCGCTCCCTGCCTTCGAGCTATCGGCGCTGGTGGCACGTAGAAATCAGCAAGCTGAACCCCAGCGTTGCGACAACCCTCGATATCGAGATCCTGCGCTCGGGCTATCGCGACATCATCCTGCCCTGTTGGAGCCGCAGCCGTGATGGTGGCCGCAGCTTTGGCCCCTACCAGCGCACGCCCCTGAGTTCGCTGCCGAAGCGCAGTGGTTCCACCCATCGCTTCCGCCTCCTTGTCCCGAAGGGCGTGAGCCATATCCGGCTGGCGAAGTTCTTCCCCTGGACCTTCAGCGAATGCGAGAAGTGGATCGCCTCGCTGCAGCCCAACAAGCGGCTCCGCCCCATCACCACCCTGGGAAGCAGCGAGCAGCAACGACCGATTCGCCTCCTCGAACTGAGCAACAACGCCATCCCCGACAGCAGCAAACGGCGCGTGTGGATCCACTCCGGCATCCACCCGGGTGAGACCACCAGCTACTTCGTCGTGCAGGGCCTGGTCGAATGGCTGCTCTCCGGGCGCCCCGAGCCCGAAGCCCTGCTCCGGCAGCTGGTGATCGACATCGTGCCGATGGCCAACCCCGACGGCGTCGCCCTCGGTAACTACCGAACCAACTCGCGGAGCAGCAATCTTGAGATCCAATGGGCTCGCCCCTACACCGCGACCGCCAAAGAGGTCGTCGCGCTGCGCAGCCGCATCGAGGCGCTGATGGGCACGGCGGCGAATCCCGGCCCCACGCCGATCGAGCTTCTGCTCAACCTGCACAGCACGCACGGGCACAGATACCCGATGCACTTCCGGCACGTCTCGAACCCGGGCTTCGACGTGAAGAAGAACGCCGGCGGCGTCATCCCTGCCGTGCACCGCAAAGAAACTCGCTGGATCAAGGCCTTCCGCGCCCGCAGCCCCTTCGTCGCTCGCGGCATCATCGCAAACAGCACCCTGTCGCCGCCGTCGCGCCCCTACGTCGAAGCGATGATGCACGACCGCTGGAGCATCAACCGCCGCTGGCTCGGCTCGCCAAAGCAGCGGCAGGAGGTCATGGCGATCACCTTCGAAGGCAGCTACGGCCTGGGCCCAGACGGCAAGACCTGGTCGACCATGGACGACTACCGCCAAGTCGGCCGCGAACTGGGCCTGGCGCTGATCGACTACTTCGACCTGAAGAAGAGCGGCGCCGTGCTCCCCTACGGCCTCAGCTGTGGCCTGAAGCTGCAAGGTAGCCTGCTGCCCGGCACCCCCAGCCGCCTGCAACTCGACGTGCAGGGACAGCCCGGCGACCCGGTCTGGCTCGCCATCGGCAGACAGAAGACGCAGCTGCCCCTGCCCTTCGGCGCCTGCCCTCTGCAGACCCAGCTCCTGCTCTTCCTCAGCCCAGGCGCGCTAGGCGCAAAGGGCCAAGGCCGCATCACCCTCAGCCTCCCACCGGTCAAAACCCTCGCCTTCGACCTCCAAGCCCTGAGCTTGCGCCTGGGCCATAGCTCGCCCCTGCTGACGAGCAGCCAAGGTCTCGACGTGCTCTACACCCGCTAGCAGAAGCTCAAAACCTCGGCGCAGCAGAGCCGCGATGTCGCGCTCAGCTGCGCCGAAAAAGCCCTGCACCGAAAGCCCTGCACCGAAAACCCTGCGCAGCAAACGCTAGCGCAGCAAAAGCACCGCGCGGGCCCGAAGCGAATCTGTCTAGCTGCCAAGCCGACGACTCAGAGGCCGGCTTCGATGAGGCCGTCGCTGAAGCCGACGAAGAGGGTCTTGCCCTTGCGCATGGTCGGTGCACGGAGCTTTCCCGAGCGCCCCATCACGACGCCGAGGAACTCCTCCTGCTCCACATCTTGGAGCTCGCCGTCCTTGACCTTGAAGACCAGGGTCTTCTTGCCCTTGGCAACAACGACCTTGCTGACCTCCTGCAGTAGCTCCAGGGCTCCTGCAGCGTCAATCTTGTGCTTGGTCGCACTCACGGTCTCACGGACCGTCGCTCCTTCGCTCTCCAGGTGAGCATCGGAGCGTTTGCAGCTGTTTCAGCCAGGACGCCGGTAGTACCAATCAAAACGTTTACTCATCTCAAGTCTCCTTGCAGCGCTTGTTTGGATGCCGTAACCCTAGCAGGCCGTTGACAAAGAATCGCGAGCAGCAAGATCCCGAATCGGCACCGCACAGGTGCGCAGAAACATCAGTGAAACCAGGCGCTCTGCGGCTCTCCTCACCTGACTCTTCCGGCCAAGAACATGCTCTGCAAAGCCCTCCCCTCCCTCCTCCTCGGCGCCGCCCTGCTTCCCAGCCTCGTCGCCGCCCAGCAGACGACGCCGCCCGCGCCTGAGCCGCTTCGCGAGTTCCGCGGCGCCTGGGTGGCCACCGTCGACAACATCGACTGGCCCAGCAAGCCGGGGCTCGGCGTAGCCCAGCTGAAGCGCGAGGCCATCGCCCTCCTCGACCGCATCGCCGAGCTGAATATGAACGCGGTGATCTTCCAGGTCCGGCCGCAGGCGGATGCTCTCTATCCCTCCAAGCTCGAACCCTGGTCCTACTACCTGAGCGGTCGCCAAGGGAAGGCCCCGGCCGGCGGCTTCGACCCGCTCCGCTTCTGGATCGAAGAAGCCCACGCCCGCGGGCTCGAACTGCACGCCTGGTTCAACCCCTACCGCGCCAGCCACCCGGCCCACAAAGGCCCCCTGCACCCGAGTTCCATCGTGCGCAGCCACCCCAAGCTGGTGCACAAGCTCGGCAACAAAGGCTACTACTGGATGGATCCCGCCTACGGCGCGGTCCAAGACCACTCCGCCGCCGTGGTGATGGACGTGGTCCGCCGTTACGACATCGACGGCGTCCACTTCGACGACTACTTCTACCCCTACAGTTCCTACAACAACGGCAAGGACTTCCCCGACAACGCCAGCTACGCCGCCTACCGCAAAGGCGGCGGCAAACTCGCCCGCAAGGACTTCCGCCGCGCCGCCGTCAACGGCTTCATCAAGCGCCTCTACCGCGAGATCCACCAGGCCAAACCGAGGGTCAAGTTCGGCATCAGCCCCTTCGGCATCTGGCGCCCGGGACATCCCCGCGGCATCGCCGGCATGGACCAGTACGACAAGCTCTACGCCGACGCCCGCCTCTGGCTGCACAAGGGCTGGGTCGACTACCTGATGCCCCAGCTCTACTGGCCCATCTCGCAAGTCCCGCAGAGCTACCCCGTCCTGCTCGGCTGGTGGAAGCGCCAGAACCTCCAAGACCGCCAGCTCTGGCCCGGCATCATGCCCCGCGGCGGGCCTGGCGATGCCAGCGCCGCCAAGGAACTCCTCGGCCAAATCATGGTCGCCCGCGGCATGCTGCCGCAGCGCCCCGGCACCTGCCTCTTCAGCGCCAAACGCCTGATGGGCGAGAACCACCACATCCTGGCCGCCTACCGCAAGGCCTACCGCCAGCCGGCCCTGGTCCCGGCCACGCCGTGGCTCGACGCCAAAGCCCCCGCTGCCCCCAGGGCCTTGAGCATGCTCCAAAGCAGTAGCGGCAAGCCCAGCCTGCGCTGGAAGAGCAAGGCCAAGGACCTCGCCGGCTTCGTCCTCTACCTGCGCAGGGACAAGCAATGGAGCTACCGCATCCTCCCGCGCCAGCTGCGCTCCCTGCCGCTCAACGAGGGCCCCGGCGACGAGCTGCTCCTGAGCGCCTTCGACCGCTGCGGCAACGAGAGCCCCAAGGCGAGACTCATGCACTGAGTCCTTCTCGAGTCCTTCTTGAAGGCTTCCCCGAGGGTTCCCTAGGCCAATCACTCCGCCACATCGGCTCTAGTGCGTAGACGTGTAGCCGAAACCTGGGCCTAAGCTCGAAGCTTCCGATTGCCAGGGAAGCCTTCATGAAGCTCAACGCTCTCGCCGCAACGACCGGCATCCTCGTGCTCGGCGGTGCCGCCTTTGCGCTGCAGGGCCTGTGGCGAGAACCCGCAAAAGCCGACCCCTGGGCCCAGCTCCCGGTCCACGCCGCTTCGACCAAGCACAGCCACCTCTTTGATGGCATGGACCTCAAGGACGGCCCCTCGGTCACCAGGGCCTGCCTCAGCTGCCACAAAGAGGCCGCGCATCAACTGATGCAAAGCTCCCACTGGACATGGCTCGGCAAAGAGACGGAGATCCCAGGCCGCAAAGGTCGCCACCGCATCGGCAAAAAGAACCTGATCAACAACTTCTGCATCGGGATCAAGGGCAACTGGGAGACCTGCTCGCGCTGCCACCCCGGCTACGGCTGGAAAGACGCCAGCTTCAACTTCGACAACCCCGAGCTGGTCGACTGCCTGGTCTGCCACGATCGCTCCGGCACCTACGTCAAAGACATGGCGGGCCTACCGGCTGCCGACGTCGACCTGCTCAAGGCAGCGCAGAGCGTAGGCCGCACCAGCCGCGACTCCTGCGGCACCTGCCACTTCAACGGCGGCGGCGGCGACGCGGTCAAGCACGGCGACCTCGACCTGTCCCTGAGCACGCCCAGCGAGCGCGTCGACGTGCACATGGGCCGACACGACTTCACCTGCACCGACTGCCACGTCACCCAGCAGCACCATATTTCGGGGAAGATCCTCTCCATCTCGCCAAAGAACTCGATCGGCGGTTCCTGCCAGCGCTGCCACGGCGACTCCCCACACCAAAACCAGCGCCTCGACGCCCATGTCCGGAGCGTCGCCTGCCAAACCTGCCACATCCCCGTGGTCGCCAAGACCCAGGGAACCAAGGTCGCCTGGGACTGGTCCACCGCCGGCAGAGAGGGGCTCATCGATGACCCCCACCGCTACCTCAAGATCAAGGGGAGCTTCCTCTACGCGCGCAATCTCGTCCCGGAGTATTACTGGTTCAACGGTGACGGCGAGCGCTACCTGCTGGGCGATGTCATTGACCCCGAGCAAGTCACCAAGCTCAACCGCCCCCTCGGCGACATCGACGACCCTCGGGCCAAGATCTGGCCCTTCAAGGTGCACCGCGGAAAACAGCCCTACGACGCCAAGGAAAAGCGGCTGATCTCCCCGATGACCCATGGCAAGGGCGGCTTCTGGAACGAGTTTGACTGGCAGAAGGCCGCCCAGCTCGGTGGTGAGATCACCGGCCTCCCGTTCAGCGGTCAGATGGGCTTCGTCGAGACCAAGATGTACTGGCCCCTCAACCACATGGTCTCACCAAAAGAACGGGCGCTGCAGTGCACCGACTGCCACAGCGAAGATGGACGCAGCATAGACGGGAGCAAGCGCGGCAGGCTCGACTGGCAACGCCTCGGCTACGAGGGCGACCCAGCCTTCATCTCCGGAAAACGGCATCGCCAGGCCAAGGGCAAGGAGGCGGGCCGATGAGCATGCTCACCAAGAGCATCCTCCCAAAGAGCTTCCTCTCGAAGAGCATGCTCCGCCGCGGCAGCGCCGCCCTAGCCCTGCTCGGCGCCGCCGTCCTACCGCCACAAGCAGCCAGAGCCCAGGAGCACAAAGGCTCGAAGAACTACCCGCCCCTCACCATCAAGCAGAGGCTCGGCCCGCCCGCGCCGCAGGCGCAGCGCACCCTGCACCCCAGGATTCCCCTCCTGGACGTAGACGGCTCCCTGGTCATCAAGAGCAAAAAGCCCCTCTCCCTAGCCAAGAGCTGCGGCGCTTGCCACGACGCCAAGTACATCGCCGAGCACAGCTACCACGCCAGCCTGGGCTGGGACGAGATCTACAGCCAGCGTCCCAAGGATCGCCCCTGGGACAGCGGCCCCGGCCCCTTTCGGCGCTGGGATCCCTTGCGCAACACGACCCTGCACGGCCTCTATTCGGATCCGGCCAAAGCCCACGGCATGCCCCCCGGCATCGCCGAGTGGCAGCGGCGCTTTGGCCGCTACCACGCCGGCGGCGGCCCCGCGTCAAAGATCGAGTTCAACTGCCTGCTCTGCCACATGGCGAGCCCCAACCACGACGAACGCGCCCGCGAGCTCAGCGCCGCCCGCTTCGAAGCCTCGTCGATGGCCACCCTCATCGGCACCGGGCTGGTCATACGCGACTCGCAGGGGCAGCTACAGTGGCAGCCGCAGCAGCTCGACAAGCAGGGCGCCGTCGCCCCCGAACAACTCGGCCTCGGCCGTCCCCGCAACGAAAACTGCCGGGCCTGCCACATGGGCCCAGGTCGCTACCAAGACGCAGTGCACTTCGGCTTCCGAGCCGAGAACCGCTCGGCCGCAACGACAGGAACCGTCTTCGCCGCCGAACGCATCTTCGACTCGGGCATGAACCTGGCCGCCAAAGAAGGCCTAGCGACGCCCTTCGACGTGCACGCCGAGCGCCTGGTCGGCTGTGCCGACTGCCACCACTCTCCCAACAGCCCGGTGCACGGCGCAGGGGGCAGTGGCAGCGAGGCCGCCCCCGCGCACCTACGCTTCGATGCCCGCCGCGCCTCGACCGGCGAATGGCTACTCCGCCCCAACCACGACTTCGTCAAGGGCATGACCAGCCAGGGGACCATCGCCCGCCGGATGGCCGGAAGCATGCGCGGCTGCGCCGACTGCCACGACACCGAGCAGTCCCACCCCAAGCTGCCGCACCAAGACCTGCACTTTGCCAAGCTGAGCTGCAGCGCCTGCCACGTTCCCCAGGTCTACGGCGCAGCCCGCCGCATGACCGACTGGACCCTGCTCGGCCCCGAGCAGCAGCCGCTGGTCGGCTATCGCGGCACGACAGGCGACCCCAATGAGCCGTCGACGCTGATCCAAGGCTACCGCCCCATCTTGCTCTGGCAGGAGCGAGGCGATGGCGAGAGGAAGCTCGCACCGCACAACCTGATGGCCAGCTGGTTCTGGACCGAGACGCCAAAGGCGGCCAGCGACTCCCCCGCCAAGAGTTCCGGCAAGCGGTCCCAAGACCAAGCGGCACAGCAGCCGAGTGAACTCGAACGCCCCATCTCCCAAAAGACCCTGGCCCAGGCCCTCTTCACCCCAGAAGGCGCCTACCGCCCAGAGATCATCGCCGCCCTCGACGGCAACGCCGACGGCAAGCTGCAGCGCAAGGAGCTACGCCTCGATGGGCCAGACAAGCTCACGGCCGTTCGCCAGCGCCTCGAAGCGGTCGGCGTGCAGCAGCCCCGCATCCGCGCGCAGCTCCAGCCCTACAGCATCGCCCACGGCGTGCAGTCGACACCGTTCGCCCTGCGCCAGTGCACAGAATGCCATGGCCAGCAGTCGCGGGTCGCCGCATCGCTGCCCCTCAGCGAGTACATCCCCGGCGATGTCCTCCCCTCGCTGGTCTCCGATGCGCGCCTAGTCAAACAAGGCAAGCTCGAACGTAAGCCCGACGGCTGGCTGCACTACCAAGCCGAGCCCATGCCGGACCTCGCCTACCTGCACGGAGCCCAGAGTTTCAGCCTCCTCGACCGCATAGGACTGGGCGTCTTGCTGCTCTGCTGCCTGCTCAGCCTCATCCACGGAGGGCTGCGAGTGCTCGCCCAGCTACGCCGAAGGCAGAGGATCAGCTCATGAGCACGCGTCACAGCGCCAAGGGCGAGGTCAAGTACTACACCCTCTACGAACGGCTTTGGCACTGGCTGCAGGCGATGACCATCGTCGTCCTCCTCGCCAGCGGCTTCCACATCAGCTACGGCAGCCAGAGCTTCCCCGGACTCTTCGCCACTTCGGTGTGGATCCACGACCTCGCTGGCTGGGTCCTTGTGGTCAACGCCGCCCTGGCCCTGTTCCACAATCTCAGTAGCGGGCTGATCAAGCAGTACATCCCGATGATGCACGGCATCTTCCCGCACAGCGTCCAGCATGCCTCGTACTACCTCTTCGGGATCTTCCAGGGCGAGAAGCACCCCTTCCACAAAACGCCGCAGCAGCGCCTGCTACCGCTGCAACAGATCAGCTACTTCTTCGTCCTCAACCTGCTACTACCGATCATGGTCGTGACCGGGCTCCTGCAGATGTATGCGGGAGAATTCTCCGGCCTGGTATCCCTGCTCGGCGGGCTTGAGCTGATCGCGCCCCTGCACCGATTCGTCGCCTGGCTCTTCGCCGGCTTCGTCGTGCTGCACATCTACATGACGACCACCGGCACCACCTGGTATGCCAACCTCCGGGCGATGCTGACCGGCTACGGCAAGCCCGAAGGCGAGGAGCCCGAAGCCCAGGAGCCCGAAGCCCAGGAGAAGCAGCTATGAGCAAGCCATCCAAGGACTACCTCAACCCCTACCTGGCCGGATTCATGCTCGGCTGCGTGCTCTTCACCTCCTACCTGGTCTTCGGCCACGGCCTCGGTGCCTCGGGCGGGGTCGCGGTGCTCTCGGCCAAGGCCCTCGACACGGTGGCCCCCAACCACGTCTCCGCCAGCAGCTACTACATCGACCTGGTCCGTAAGCATGCCCACGCCCTCGACACCTGGCTGGTCTGGGAGATCGTCGGCGTCTTGATCGGCGGCTTCGTCTCCGGCCTCATGGCCGGACGCATCAAAGCCGAGACCTTCCACGGACCGAGCATCAGCTCTCGGCAGCGCCTCTTCTTCGCCGTCCTTGGCGGGGCCATCGCCGGCTTCGGCGTGCGCATGAGCCGGGGCTGCACTTCGAGCCAAGCCCTCTCCGGCGGCGCCGTGCTGAGCGCTGGCAGCTGGGCCTTCATGTTTGCGGTCTTCGGCGGGGCCTACCTGATGGCCTACCCAGTTCGCAAGCTCTGGAGGTGAGCATGCTCTTTCCACTCCACACCGAAGAGCTCCTCGGCCACTGGGGCATGAACCTGGCCTACATCGGCATCGGCTTCTTCTTTGGCTTCGTGCTCGAACGCGCCGGCTTCGGCAACTCCCGCCTACTCGCCGCCCAGTTCTACCTGCGCAACATGCGGGTGCTGAAGGTCATGTTCACGGCCATCCTCACCACCATGCTCCTGGTCTTCTGGTCGAGCACCCTCGGCATCCTCGAGTATCCGGCCCTCTTCATCCAACCCACCCACCTTTGGCCGGGCATCGCCGGCGGCTTCATCTTCGGCGTCGGCTTCGTGATTGGTGGCTACTGCCCTGGCACGGCCCTGGTCTCGGCGGCCACGCTGAAGCTGGACGGCGCCGCCTTCGCCTTCGGCCTAGCCCTGGGCATGCTCGCCTTCGGTGAGACATACCCGCTGTTCCGCTCCTTCTTCGAACTCTCCAGCGACCTGGGCGAAGTCACCCTGATGCAGAGCTTCGGGCTCGGCATGCCCATCATCGTCCTGATGGTGGTCCTGATGGCCCTGGGCATGTTCTTCGGCGGCGAGTGGTGCGAGCGCTTCTTTAGCCGTTCGGACAGTCGCGCCGGCAGCAGCTCCGGCAGCAGCTCGCAGAAGGAGGAAGCGTGAGGATCCTCGAAACCAGCTTCCTGGCCTTGGCCCTGCTCGGCAGCGGCGGCCTGGTCCTCCACGGCGAACCCAGCCTCGCCGAGCGCATCGAAGAGAAAGCTCCCGAGTTCGACGCCAAGCTGGAGAAGGGCCAGGTCCTCGTCGCGCCCAACGAACTGCGTGACCTGATCTACTTCGCCCACTTTGGCCTGCGCATCTTGGACCTGAGAGCCGAGAACGAGTTCCACCTCTTCCACCTGCCGCGCTCACAGCGGGTCACCCAGGCGCAAACGCGGAGCGAGAGCTTCATTCGCGCCCTGCCCAAGCGCACGGTCTTCATCCTGATCTCCAACGGCCAACGCAAGGCCCTCAAGGCCTGGCGACGAATGACCACGCTCGGCCTCGAGCACGGCTACGTCCTCCGTGGCGGCATCCACGCCTGGCTGGCCAACTACGGCCCAAAGCGCCTGCGCCCCCTGCGCCCGGGAGAGGATCCTGAGACGCGCCGCTACGAGTTCCCATCTGCCCTGGGCGCCCGCCACCTGGAAGCAGAGCCGGGGCCGCCACACGAAGAGGAGAAGCCGAAGAAGCCGGTGGTCAAACCACTGGGCAAGGTGAAGCGCAAGGCAGGCGGCTGCGGCTGAGCGCCCGGCGGCAGCAGGGAGGATCAAGCAGGCGCGAGAGGCAGCCGCGACCCGCAAGCGCACGACAGTTGTAAGCGTTGCTTGACGCCCACCTGGATGTCGTGCGCCACAAAGATTGGAGCACGCACGCCACGCTCGTTGAGACTGGCACGCGGGAGGCTCGACCCCACGATCTCACGGAACTCAGTCAAGAAGCGAGCGCCAGCGTCACGGGCTCACGGTGGCGGCCGGTGCCCTTGCGCGCGTAGGCTAGCGAGGAGAAGAAGTGTGGAGAGACGCCAGACCCCGTTTACACCGTTCATCTGACACTCCCTCGCATGCGGGTGCTCCGATCAATAAGGCCGGAAGGGATCGCCACCCGCTGCTTGGCATCTTTCGGAGAGTTTCCTCTCCCTTGCGTGTTTGCTCGTTTGCGCTCTTCGCACTCTTGCTGCAGTGCGACGAAACCCTCTGGCGTCGCCGTCGAGCGCAAGCCGTAAGCGTCGAGATCAGAGGTCCTAGCCGCCGCTAAACGACCATTACCAAAAAACCTCCTGCCCGCTTACCAGGCGTACAGTGCCAGACTTAAAGGTTTGGCCTCCATGAATAGCTTGTGCAACCTCCACCTTGTAAGTGCCAGGAAGCAGTCCAGTAATCACGCGAGGAAGCAACTTCCCGTCGCCTGCATAAACAAGGTACTGCGCTGCCCAACCTTCACCCGGCTTCACCTTTTCACGAATGCGGAGATAGACATCGCCGCCATATTTCACATTATCAACAATGCGTAATCGGCAATTATCCTCGGCGCGGGCGAAGACGAACCTATATCTCCTCTTAGATAAGCGGCTTTTCTCATCGAACCTCGCACGACACTGGCCATTATCAGTAGTCAAGAACCAGGTTTCACCCGGCTCCACCTTCTTGTAGGGAAGAACCAAGATTCCCCCCGGTCGAGACCGAACAGGCGGCCGAGCAATAGAAGACGCCAGGGGGCACGCTGAACGCCTCAGAGAGAACCTTGCAATTCCTTTCCCTGTTGCATCAACAACACTGACACGCCACGCGTTTCGGCAATCAATCGTAAGGCGCATTGCTTCTTCAGATTGGATCGCGCTCCACTTTGTTGAGAATGGACCGTATACAGCACGTAGCTGGACAGCTTCCTTCCCAAGCGCGTCCTTTCGGAATACAAAGGCTCCGCCTTTCATAGTTTTACCGGCTTTCTGGTATTGATGATCGAGACCTCGAATCTCAATTCTCGCACTCGAAAGAGGGCGCCCCTCGTCATCAATCACTCGCCCCCATAAAAACTCTTTCAAATCGATCTTCACAAATACCGGATCAAAGAAGGGCGCAGAACTGCTCGGTCGTATCACCTGCTCGAACAGCCTTACCCGCTTGAGCAGCAATCGGTTCTTCGAGGATTTGAAACGATCACCATGAACCATCTGGACAAGCAGCTCCACCGAATCAAGTTCCTTGAGTTCAACGGTTGCCGTCACTTCACCTGGCTCGACTCGCGATATTTGAGTATGGAGAGTTTTGGGTGGTGAAAAAATATCGGGTGACTTCACCCATTCATAGGCCGCGATTCTGATGCTATCAAGCTGCGTTTCTCGCATAACCGCCAAGAGATTATCTGCAACAGAAACCTTGACCCTAAGGAGATAACTGACATCTAGCTTTGCCTCAAATTTCCGAGTAGCCCCGGAAAAGTCGAGACTCAGCTTGGGGGCACTTACGCCTTGCTTCGGCAGCACCTGGGCCCAATGAGTGGCCTTCTTTGGCCCCACCTCAACGGAGGCCCATCCAAGGTCATCCGTCTCAAACTCTTTAGCCCACTCAGAATCCCCTTCGGCTGATGCCCCAAGGCGGAACCGGAGCCGCGGAAGGGCTCGCCCCGTGCTATCTACAAGACGAATATCCTTCACCACGGCCGCGTCCACAATCTTCCGGTCAGGAAGGGGACTAGATTCGTCCTTAACACTTGAACCAGGATGACCTCGATTCGGCTCCGATGCTCCCGGGCCAAGAATCTCCGGCGCCGACTCGCCCCTAACTTCAGCTTTATTATCCCTAGCCTCACCGTAGAGAAGGGAAAGCACAGCCCCTCCGAGACAGAGGATAATCGCAAGCGCCGCAATGGTTCTTTTTTGCATTCTTTTCATAAAAAACAGATGGGCCTGCACAACGTCGCAGAACTCGGCGGCCTACGCCGAAGCTCTGCGACGTGAGCAACGTCTAATCAGGGTGGTGCATCCATTGGCCAACCTTGGGAGACGGAGGGACGTTGAGCAACGCCTCGTGCAGGCCTCCCGGGATGGGATTCACGCAGCCCTTCAGAGCCATCAGCCACGTCTCCCCGTTGAAGATGAAAACATTGCCATGCTCGTCCCAGCACCATTCGATAGCGTACGTCTTGCCATCGACAGTAACGGTGCCCTTTCCCTTCTTCTGCAGAGTGTGGTTAGCACCGAAGTCAGTCAACTCCAGGCTGTAGTTGGTTGTTCCGAAGGCTACCGTGATTTGCTCAGTGATAGCTGAGGCTGGCGCTGCAAGGAACAACGCGAAGGCCACCAAGGCTAGAACAGATCTCATGATTTGCACACCTCCCATTCTGAACCGCCCCGGGTTTCCCGGAGGAGATATGGTCAAGAGTTGTGGATGGCGATTTGATCACGCGGCGTCCTCGGCCTTGATCCCATCCTTGAATGGGGTGCCTCGAATAACGTCTTGGATGAGCTTTGAGCCGCCTGGCTTGCTCCAGCTCTTGGCCGCTGCTTCGGAGAGCTTGAAGACCTTTCCGAGGCAGGCATTCCTGCTCCCGGAGCCCTTCGTGCGACGATGCCGAAGGCGCACGGCCCTCGAACATCGACTC
>PDSF01000063.1 GCA_002748355.1 Planctomycetota bacterium
AGGGTCGAGCAGCAAATCGTTGTAGCCGTAGAGCTGGCCGTGAGCGATACGAGAAGAAGACGGCAGCCGATCCGTTTGGATATATACCTGGGATAGCTCGGAGCGCCGGTTGGCGATAACGCCCTTGGTCCGACGAGTCTGCCAGAAGCCAAAAATGTATTTCTGGCTGTCGTGGATCTTGAACCTGTGCTCGCACCAAGAGAGCGAACGCGCCACCAAGGCTGTGGAGCCCACAGCCCCCAGCGCAAGGTAGATGCGATCAAAGCGTGCGGTGTCAGCAGCCCCGCTTCGTTCATCGACGAAGCTAATCTCCACCTGCCCCTCCAGCTCAGTGAAGCGCCGCACCAGCGCCCCGTCGCGATAACGGAAGTTCGGCTTGCTGCGCAGACGCCCTTCCACGACATCCGCAGCATTGAAAACCGCCCCGTACGGGCAGCCATGCATGCAAAGACCGCAGCCAATGCAGCCATCGGGATGACTCGCGTTCTTCGAACCCACCGCCAGCTTTGCTCGACCAATGCGCAAGCCCTGCTCGCCTAGCTCTTCCCGGTAACGAGCAACTTGGTTGAGGATCTGCTCCCCTTGCGGACTCAGCTGATAGTTGCCGTCACCAGACAAGGGGGCAGCGTAGAGGCCATCGACCGCGTCCTCCTCCCCCGACACCGGGAGGAAGCTGTGCAAGCGATCGGTGAAGCGATCGAGATCGGCCGCACGAATCGGCCAGTCCTCGATATCTGCCTGCGCCGTCCGCCCGATGTTGGCCCCCCAAGCGTTGGAGAGCCCTCCGAGCGCCAGCGAGGAGACGAAGCGAGCCTTACCAGCGAAGTCGAGCCGAGTCCTCGGGTCCTCCAGATATGCAAAGGTGCTCCCGAACGGCAGCTTATCGGGCAAAAAGTCCATCTCTGCCCGCGCCTGGCGCCGTCTCTCGTGGACCGCCGCGAGGAAACTCTCGGAATCGAGCTCGGTGCTACGACCTGTCCACCCAGCCATGCGCGGCTCAAGCCGGCGCCCGAGGTCGAACATCGTCACCTGGGCCCCTGCCTCCAATAGCTCATGGGCAGCGGACACACCGCTCGGCCCCGATCCGATCACACAGACTCGTTCCATGTCGAATTCACTTGTGTACCCACCCAAAGCCGCTGGGGACAGAAAGGAACCCAGCTCAAGCGTGGTAGGACTTGTGCACCAGCCAGCCGCTCCGATTGGTCTCTTCGAGAGAACGCCCGAGCTGCGACTGCATACAAACGTTGTCGCCCAGGCACGGCGGCTGATCGATGATGTGGACACAGGGGGAGCAGAAGACATCCGCAGCGTAAACCAGCTCCTCAAGCCCCGCGATCGGCGCCAATAGCCGCCTCGGATGCGTGGGCCCCCAGTAAGAGCGAATGCGCATTCGTAGGCGCCTGGCGATGTGGTTCAAGCCAGAATCAATCGTCAGCAGCTCTTCACAGCCGAGCAGGACCTGAACCGAGTCCCGCAGTGAAAGCTGCCCGGTGTGCTCCTCCACCTCATAGCCCGCCTGACGCAGCCGATGACAAAGCCGTGCGGACTTGGGCCCATCACTGGGGCCACCGAGGACGTGCAGCTTCGGGCTCTCCTCAGGGAAGCTGCTAGCCAGCAACCGCTCCCACTCTTCCGGAGAGAACTCCCGCTCAGGGCAAAGCTCGGAGCTGAAGGCCGCAATCGCAAGTTCACGCGGCAGCTGCCCTGCCTTTCGCCGCGACTCTCCGGCCGACTCAAAGCCATGCACTTGGCGCAGGTGCTCCTCGATCTCGTCATCGCTGGGCTTTACCCCATCCAAAAGGCGAATGACCTGCTCGTATGCGACATAGATCGGAGTGATCTCGTTGTAGAAGAGCGCATGCGTCGTGACGCCATGCTTCCAGGCGTTCCACTGCATGTAGAAGCCGATCCGATTTCGCGCGCAGGTAAAGAGCGAGAAGAGCCCCGCCATCTTCGAGTGGATCTCAAAATTGATGTGGCAGTCCGCGCGGAAGCACTTCGTCAAGGATGAGATGCCCGACGAGAGAATCCTCCAAAGCGAGCTGGTCCGAATCACCGCGTAGTCATCGAAGACACCTGTCAACTCGCCATACACCAGCACCCCTGGCGTACAAACGAGCGTGATTCTCTTGTCCGGATATCGCCTCCGAATCGCCAGCAGGGTCGGCAGAGCAACGAAGAGGCTGCCGCCGCCCAAGAGCTTCATCACAACAATGTGGCGATCGACCCGCAGCTGGTGATTTCGCTTGAGCAGCTTGCCAAGCAGGAGCGAGACCGGCCGAATCCAGAAGAAGAGGAACAGGCCGAGGCGGTGGTCGATCCATTTCTGGACGCGAAGGCGCATGTGACTGTGCTAGCAAAGCCTTGAGGGCTCTTGAATCCGAAAGTGCTGCAAGAACGTCACTTTGCGGAACAGGGCATAAGGGGGCAAGCCTTTGCCCTTTCTGCCCGCCTGCGATGCCGGAAAAGCTCGGGACGAACCGGCTATCCGCTCAGGAACGGAACATCATGATGAAGGCGCGCATCATCTTCTCGTCGAAGCAGCCGCGGTAGCTCCTGGCAAAGATGCTCAGGCAGTCGTAGAGACTGATACGGGTGGCGTGTTTGGTGTGGAGTTCGTCAAAGACATCCACGAGCCCCACCACCTTGGCGACAAAGGGGATCTCATTCTCGCGCAGCCCATGAGGCAGACCGCTGCCGTCTTCTCGCTCATGGTGCAAGGCCGCCGCCTCGACAACCTCACTGGGCATACCCAGCTCTTCGAGCTGCCTCTTGCCACGCATACAGTGGGCAGGATCCTCCTTGGGCTCGCCCAAATCGAAACCTACCCGGCCGATATCGTGGAGGAGCCCGGCGAGGCCGATCTTGGCGATCCACTCCGGAGTCACGTTGCTGCGCACACTCGCAAGCCCGATGGAGAGCATTGCCACGTTGACACTGTGTCCGGCGAGCTCTTCGCCGCTACCCAGCACCCGCCGCAAAGCAAGCAAGGCGGAAGGATCTCGGACCACCAAGAGCGTGCTGGCATGAATCACGCGTTCGGCCCGGCGAAGCTCCTCGCGAGAAGGCTGCTGCTCAGTGAAGAGATCTTCGGCTACCGAATGCGCCGTTCCCTGGAGAATCGCCGCTCGATCCGGCATCGGGATGGTCGCATCCCGCACGAGCACGTCCAGCCCCTCCTCCAAGCGGCTCCAAAACTGCCTCCTGGCTGCCGCAGGTAGCAAGAGCCGCCGCACACCACTCTTGCGCAGCATCTGCACCCGCGAGTTGTCGAAGATCGAACCTTCCTGGCAATAAAGCACGGGAGGGCGCTGACCTTGCCCTTCGAGATAAAGAGGAAACGGCAGCGGCCTGGAGTCAAAAAGCCCTCCAAGGGGTATAGCCACAAAGCCTTCGGTGCCTTTCTCGGCGACCAGTGTCATCCCAGCTCTCCCGACAAATGAAGCCACCAGCAAGGACCTAGGCCCTGCAAGCGGGGCCCCCTCGCTCTTCGATCCAGCGCCAGAATGCTATCGACGCTTCTCAAGCAGCAGCTTGACGCCGACGACGCCGAGGAAGCCGCCAAAGATCGTCCGCAGCAGCTCGGGATCCATACGCTCGACGAACCAAGAGCCAAGGAAGGAGCCCAGGATGGCCATGGGAGCGATCCAGCGAACCCATGAGAGCAGGGCAGTGCCCTGCTTATGGTGCCTGAGGAAGCCCATAAAACTTGTCGGTACGACGACCAGAACCGAGGTCGCCCGCCACTCCAGCGGCGTCAGGTCTTTAAACAAAATGGCCAGCGCTGGGATGATCAGCACCCCACCGCCGATCCCCAGCAGCGCCGCAATGGTGCCAACGAACAAGCCGAGCAAGGGCAGAATCAGAAAATGCTCGAGTCCGAAATCGGAGTAGGACAGCCCGAAACTCAGCGCCGCGAAGTCGAAGAGACCAGCCAAACGGCCAGCAGCGAAGAGCAGGACGAAGGCAAAGATCCGCTGCAGCAGGCCGGTCGAGACGAGGTGAATCCTCGCAGCAGCGAAACGAGAAGCCAGAACCGAAAAAGGTAGGATCAGAAACGCCGCCCGGTAGGCCGGCTGCCCCTGCGGATTCGCCTGGATCCAGACCATCGTCAGCGCAGTGGCGGCCGAAAAGATCACCACGCCCAGGCTGGTCCCTGACGCCTTGCGCCTCTCCATGTGGAAAAGCATGGTCAGGATCGGCACCAGGATGACCCCGCCCCCGATGCCAAAGAAACCGGCGAGCAGGCCGAGCAAAAGACCAGCGCCGAGCAGTGGAATCGCCCGACCTGTCGGCGAGGAGTCGCTGATGGCTAGGCCTCGAACTTGCGCTTCTGAATGGCCTGAATGGTCTTGGACGTCGAATGCATTTTCTTGTCACCGACAATCGCGATCTTCGCGCCGATCTCCTTGACCGTCTCCCGCTCCGGCACCGTACGCTCGGTGTAGTCGGTGCCCTTGGCATAGAGCGTCGGCTGCAGCGCCTGCAGGATCTTGTCGGCGGTGTCTTCCTTGAACTCGATCACGTAGTCGACACAGGTCAGGGCCGCGACCAGTTCCATCCGCTCGGCAGCGGGGTAGATCGGGTAGCCCTTGCCCTTGATGCGCTCGACCGTCTCGTCGGCATTGACCGCGACGATCAGGTAATCGCCACGAGAGCGAGCATCCTCCAGGCTGCGGGTATGCCCGACATGGAGCAGATCGAAGCAGCCATTGGTGAATACGATTCGCTTGCCCTGAGATCGCAAGGCCTCACAGATACTCGCGAGTCCCTTGCGGCTCTTTGCAATCTTGTCCTTACTGCGGACCTTCTTTGGTGGTGTTCGCGGCACCCGTAACGCTCCTGTCTCTCCCCAAGACCTACCCCAGCTTGGAGTAGCTACGACCGAGAGAGACTACGCGGCTATGGCCTCACGAAAAAGCACCTGGATGCATAAGGGTGCTTTCATTCTGGATGCGCAGCCTGGATCCGCCGCACCAGCGAGCTGGTGGAGTAGCCCTCTTTGAAGCGAATGAGCACGACTTGGCCGCCGTGGGCCTCGACGAACTCCCGGCCGACGACGCCTTTATCCCGCCAATCTTCCCCTTTGACCAAGACCTGCGGCTGAACCTCCTCGATCAGACGCAGCGGGGTGTCCTCGGCAAAGGGAACGACGTAGTCGACCGCCTCAAGCCCAAGCAACATCTCCATGCGATCGTGCAGGGGGCAGAAGGGGCGATTCGCCCCCTTCGCCTTGCGGATGGAGGCATCCTCGTTGATACCGACGATCAACAGGTCGCCATAACTACGGGCCTGCTTCAGATAATCGAGGTGACCGGGGTGGAGTAGATCGAAACAGCCATTGGTAAAAACGATGCGCTTCCCTTTGGCACGAACGGCGTTCAGCACCTGCTGCAGCTGCTCCGTTGTGTCTAGAATCCTCCCGAAATCGTGGGCGCCCACCTGCCCCCGCAGCTCATCGCGGGAGACCGAAGCGGTACCAAAGCGCCCAACGGTGACCCCGGCGGCGAGATTCGCCAAACGCACCGCGCTCTCCAGATCCAGCCCAGCCCCCAGGGTCATGCCCAGCCAGGCAACGACCGTGTCACCGGCACCGGTCACATCAAAAACACTGCGCGCCTCGGTGGGCAGCGTCCCCCGCCCACCTCTTTCGTCGCGGTAATAGATGCCATCCTTACCGAGAGTGATCACGATCGAATCGAGCTGCGCCGTCTCGATCAGCTGCTCTCCCACCGATAACAGCGAATCCTCATCGTCGATACTGCGGCCACTGGCCCGCTCCGCCTCAAGCTTGTTGGGGGTAATCAGTGTGGCCCCGGCATAGCGACGAAAGTCCACGCCTTTCGGGTCAACCAAGACCGGAACACCGTCTGCGCGCGCACTGCGGATAACCAGCTGCAGGAGCTCCCCGCTGAGCATGCCCTTGCCGTAGTCGGAAAGGATCACCGCATCGAAGTTCCCCAAGGTCCCTTCGACGAAGGAGCGGATCTGGGCTAAGGCCTCCGGCGCCGGAGCGTGCACGTTCTCATCGTCGACCCGCAGCACCTGATGGGTCTTGCTAACGAAGCGCGTCTTGAGCGTCGTGGGCCGACTCTCGTCGACGATCACGCCGGCGAGGTCGATCGCCCCATCGCTCAGCAGACTGCGCATTTTGTCGCCCGCCTCGTCGTCACCAACGAGACCGAGCACAGTGGCGACCCCTCCGGCCCGCACGACATTGGCCGCAACATTGCACGCACCGCCCAGGCGGTGACTGGTATAGCCGCTACGGAAGACCAGGACCGGCGCCTCGGGCGAGACACGCTCCGCCTCACCGTCCACATAGCGGTCGAGGATCAGGTCGCCGACAACGAGGACGCGCGGCGCCCCCAGTTTTTCCAGCAGATCGAAGATGGAAGCCATGGTTCACTTGGTCTCTGGAGCATCCGCCAGTAGCGCTTGGTGCAATATTGGCAGCAGAATTTCGTGGTGCCCGGTCACCCGTAGACCGCGCTTGGGAGGGCGCTGAACAACGTTCTCTATGGCCCGATAGTGCATGAGTATGTCGAGGTTGGCCGTGGTGAAGTCGTCGCTGAGCCGCCCGAGATTTCGCGCAGTACTGACGGCCTTGAGGAAGACTTCCGGCATCAACACCGCACTACCTAGGTTGATCCACAGCCCCTTTTCCAGCTTCTGCACCGAATCGCAGATCACGCGAAAATCCTGCAGGGTCGCAGCGCCGAGAGCCGCTCCATCGAGGGCCGGATCCATGTGCACGATGTCGCAGCCAACCGCCACGTGCACGGTCACCGGGATCTTCATCTCCCAGGCCGCGGCAAAGATCGAGACCTCCTTGTGTGGGAGATTGTTCTCGACAATGTGCCGACCGACCGCAGCGCCGAAGCCGAGCCCATCCCGCGCCGCCTCCTTGGCGATGCCGCTGAGCCCATCGAAGGTCTCACGCCAAAAGCCAAAGCTCCCATCCACAAGGTTCTCCCCCACATCCTCACTACTGGCGCCCTGCAGGGCGAACTCGTAGTCGTGGATGGCGCCGGCGCCGTTGGTGGCGAGGTGCTGGATGTAGCCACGCTTCATCAGGTCGATCAAAAGCGGCTGCAAGCCGACCTTGAGGACGTGCGCCCCCATCGCGATTCCGGCGAGGCGCCCTTCGCTCCGCACCCGGCGCCAGGTCCGCACCAGCTCCTTGAGCTGGGATGCGCCGAGGAGATCGGGCAGGCTCTCGAACCACTCCCCGAAGCCAGGGACCTTTCCGGGCACCCGCGCAAAATCGGCGAGGGTCACTTTGTTTTTGCGCTCCGCCAATGGGCGAATCTTGGGTTCTTTCATCTCAGAGCCTCGGTGGTTTCCTCTCGCGGCCGCGTGCGCCAGCGATCGTGCATCCAAAGGTATTGCTCAGGGAAGCGAAGGATCAGCCTCTCAAAGGCCGTGTGCAAGCGCTGCAAATCGGGATCGATTCCGAACTCGCCCTCCGCCTCCCCCGAGCGACCAGGCAGGAAGCAATCCGCGGCCTCCGCGCAGAAGCAGAAGCCGCCTCCCTTGCGCAGAACCGCGCCCACGAGAATGGGCCGGCCAAACTGCCGAGCAAGCCGGACCGGGCCGCGATCGCAGGAAGCCAGCTCGCCAAAGAATCGCACGAAGCTCTTGCCCCGCCGCTGGTTCTGATCGGCGGCGAAGGCCACCGATTCGCCGCGCTGCAAGGCCCGCGCGAGCGGTCGCACCCCACCCTTCTTCGCATAGACCTTCTGCCCGGCCGCGCTGCGCCGTTCGATCAGCATCCGATCCAGGAGAGGATTCTCCATACGGCGACCGATCAGATGCAGAGGGTTCAGGCGGAAGGACATCGCCGAGATCGCCGCTTCCCAAGAGCCCAGGTGGGGGGTGCAGATGACGATGGGGCCAGGACCGAAGCGCTCCGCGATCTCAGCCAAAGCCTGGTCCAGCTGGCTCAGATCCACCCAATCGGAGGCATCGCCCCTACCCAAGACCCGCGGCATCCGCGCGACATCGACGAGGGTCCTGGCAAAGGCCCCCGCCGAAGTGAAGGCGATGCGCCGCCGCTCCCGCTCGGACAGATCCGGCATAGCCCGCGCGATTCCGGCGAGAGCCGTGCGGCGGCGTTTCCCGGCAAAGAGCAAGAAGAGCCGCCCCAAACCAGCACAGAGCGGATAAGAGATCCACTGCGGCAGCCAGCGCAGCGCCATGAAGAGCAAACGGAGTGGCAAAAACTCCAGCCAATTGCGCAGGGCACTGCGTTTACGAGCCATGGGCCGCGGCTCCAGTCAGTGCAGCAATCCATGCCGCGGGGTCAGGCTCCGGGCCGAGGAATTCGATCTCTCCGTGCAGCACCCCTCGCGCCGGGCCGGACTGGGCGCCCAACTGGTGCCGAGCCTCGTCCTTCTCCGTCCAGAGCAAGAGCGCCCCCGCCTGCTCGGCCTCCCGCGACCAGCGCGCCAGGTCCTCGGCCGGAACATGTCGGTGATCCCCCACCAAATGCTGAGCAACAAGCTCAGCACCCAGCTCCGTGACCAGCTGGACAAAGCGCTCGGGTCGCGCGATCCCAGCGAGCAAGAGCACCCGGCGCCCGGCCAGCGCTTCGCTCGCAGGAAGCTCCCGCCCTTCGGGGAGCATCCTCACAAAGGAAGGGCGCAACCGAGAGCGATACACAGGAGTATCCTCCCGAAGATGGGGACGCAGCTCGGACTCACCCGCGAGCATTCTCTCCTCTGCAAGCGGTTCGCTTGAGTTGAGCACCACCACCGTCGCACGTTTCAAGCCTGAAGGGCCTTCTCGCAGAAGCCCCGCCGGCAAGAGGCGCCCGCTGGCGAAGGGCGCCTTCGCATCAAGGACGCAGAGATCGATATCTCGGTGCAAGCGTCGATGCTGGAAGCCGTCGTCGAGCAGCAGCAGGTCGCAGTCCTCACGGGCGAGCAGACGCTGCCCGGCCGCAAAGCGATCGGGGTCCTGCTCCTGCGGCAGATCGGGGTAGCGCGCCGCCAGCAGGCGCCCCTCGTCGTTGAGTTCCTCGCCCGCAAGCCGCCCGTAGCCGCGAGCCAAAACCCCAGGCCGTAGACCGGCAGCGCGGAGCCGCCCGACCAACCACAGGATCAACGGCGTCTTCCCGGTGCCGCCCACACTGAGATTGCCCACAGAGAGGACGGGGACAGGCAGACGCCGCGGGCTGCTGCGGTCGAAGCGAGCGTTTCGCCAGCGCAGCACGGCTCCATAGAGCCAAGACAGCGGCAGAAGCCAGGGCTGCGGCCGCAGCGGCACTCAGGCCTCGAGATCCGCCGGCGTCGCGACCGTGCGGGCGGAGACTTCGACGCTATGCGCAGCGGCGATCTGGGTGACCATGCGCGAAAGGGTCGGCTTCGGACCAAACTCAATGAAGTCCCGATGCCCGTGCTCGAACATCGCTTCGACCGACTGCTGCCAGAGCACCGAGCCGGCGAACTGCCGCTCCAGCGCATCGCGCACGGCATCGGCGCTTTCGACCTTGGCCGCATCGACGTTGCAGTAGACCGGGAACTTCGGCACTTGGAACTCGACCTCGCGCAGCTTGGCGGCGAAGCCGCTGCCGGCCTCCTTCAGCAGCGACGAATGGAAGGGCACGCTGACCTTCAGCTTCATCGCCTTGCGCCCGAGCTTCTCAACGACCTCATCCATCGCCTCGACAGCGCCCGAGAGCACAATCTGCCCGGGAGTGTTGAAGTTGGCCAAGTCGCAGACGCCCTTGGTGACGCTGGCCGCGACCTCGCGAGCTTGCTCCTCGTTCATCTTGCGCAGCACGACCATGCCACCGACCCCCGGCGGAACCGCCGCCTGCATCGCCTCGGCACGGGCCCGCACCAGCGGCAGCGCCGCTTCGAGCGTCAAGGCCTCAGCGGCGACCAGCGCCGCGTATTCGCCGAGCGAATGCCCAGCCGCAGCAACGGGCTTCTTGCCAAAGGCGGCGTAGGCCGCGACATCGATCGCGAGCAGGCAGGGCTGGGTGTTCTCGGTCAGCACCAGCTGATCCTCCGGCCCTTCAAAGCAGAGCGCCAAAAGACCCGGCATCACCGCCTCAGCGCGATCCAGGATCTCTTTGGCAGCGCTGTTGCTGTCGTAGAGCTCTTTGCCCATGCCCGCGAACTGCGAACCTTGCCCGGTAAACAAAGCGACGAAATCGCCCACGCGTCCTCCTCGTTCCCCGCCCTAGCGGGAGACCACGACTGCACTGTCAAAGGCCGGGGAGGATAGCCGCAGCCGGCTCGAATCGCGAAAGACCTAGCGCCCAGCCGCACGCAAGAGATCCAGATCCTGCAGGGGATCCAGGCAGCGGAAACGCCGATGCCCGCTCTGCAAGACCCCCGAGAGATCTCCGGCACCGCGCTGCCGCAGGTCCGCCTCCGCCAGCTCGAAGCCGTCGCCGCAGTCCGCCAGCACGTCCAGCCTCTCGGCAGCGGGGTCGCGCAGGAGCAAGCAACGCGCCGGCTTCTCCCCCCGCCCGACCCGGCCGCGCAGCTGGTGCAGCGTCGAAAGCCCAAGCCGCTCGGCCCCGCGCACCACCATCAGCGTCGCCTCGGGCACGTCGATCCCAACCTCAAGCACCGTGGTCCCAACCAGCACGGGAGTCTCGCCGCTGCGGAAGCGCTGCTGGGCCCGGCGGCGCTCCTCGCTCGGCATACGCCCATGAATCAGCCCAGCGCCGAGCCGGGCCGCCAGCTCGCGATGCGTCGCCAGGGCACCGTCAGCCTCCTCTTGCTCGCCAGCGCCGATGCGCGGGCAGACGACAAAGGCCCGCCCTCCGGCGGCGAGCTCGGCTTCGATGCGCCGGAGCACCTCGGGCCAGGCCCGCTCGGGGAGCAGCTCGGTAACAGGCTTTGGCCGCGGCTGCGGCGGCTTACGAATCTCCGAAATATCGAGATCGCCAAAGAGAGTCGTGGCGAGAGTGCGTGGAATCGGCGTGGCGCTCATCACCAGCACGTGGGGCCAGCGCCCTTCGTCCTCCCGCCAGAGGGCGGCGCGCTGCACGACCCCAAAGCGCTGCTGCTCGTCGATCACCAGGAGCCCGAGCCTGGAGATCTGGACCTCATCGGAGAGCAGGGCATGGGTCCCCACCGCAAGACAGGGGCTAGGCCCAGCCAGCAGCGCCAGCGATTCGGCGCGCTGCGCCCGGCTCTGGCCAGCACTGAAGCAGAGCACCGGCACGCGCGAACCGGCGAGCCACTGCGAAATCCGGCTCACGTGCTGCTCGGCCAGGATTTCCGTCGGCACCAGCAGCACCGCCTTGTGCCCGGCCGCGATCGCCGCGAGGCAGGCATGCACGGCGACCAGGGTCTTACCGCAGGCAACGTCCCCCATCAGCAGCCGCGTCATCGGCGAGTCGGCCGCCAAGTCAGCGCCGATTTCCGCGGCAACGCGGTCCTGCTCTTCGGAGAGCGCGAAGGGCAGCCGCGCCCGAATCCGTGCCTCGATCTTCTCATTCGGCGGCACCGGCCAGGATCGTTTCTTCGCGCGCGCCGCCCGCCGCTGGCGAATCTGTGCCAGCAGGGCATGCGCTTCGATATAGGCCAGGCGTCGCCGCGCCCGCTCCAGTCGCTCGGTTTCACCCTCTGGAGCATGCAACTCGAGCAAGGCCTGAGGCAGTGGCAACAGATTCAGCCGCTCCAACTGCTCCGCAGGCAGCTCCTCCTCCAGTTCCTCCCCAAGCTCCTCGATCGCTGCCCGGGCGAAGTCGCCGAAGCGCTCTGCCGACATCCCCTCCACCGGACTGACCCGCTGCGGCACCAGCAAACGCCCAGGTGCAAACACCGTCTCCCGCGGCAAAAGGCGCGGGGCAACGAGCTCGTATTTTCGCCCCTTTCGCTCGAGCCGCCCGTCGACCAAACGCTCCTCGTCCCTATTCAGCGAGCGTGCCAGCCAAGGCTGACCGAAGAAACGCAGGGTCACCCGCAGCTCGGGATCGCTGGCGAGATGCGCCTCTACCTGGGTGAAGGCCAGTCCCCGCCGCGTCCGCAGGCGCCGAGCACCACGCACGATGATCCGCAGCCGCAGCTCCCTTCCCAGCAGCCCGGCATCCGGCCGCGAAAGCGCCAGCACCTCGCGATAACGGCTCGGCACCGCCATGGCCAGCGAACGTAAATCCGCAAAGCCAGCCTCCCCTAGCCGCTTCTCCAGCGCCGGCCCAAGCCCACGCAGCCGCCGCAAGCCGCCCTCCTGCTCCCTCGTACCCATGAGGGAAGAGCATCTCAGCTGCGAGAGGAGAAACCAATTCCCAGCCCAGTATCTCCTTTTCGGTATCGAGCCCTTGCGATCGACAGCCCCCAGGAGCCCCCCGGCATTTCAGGCGAAATCCAGCAAGGCGCTGCGCGCATTCAGCACCAGACCGGATCAACAGGACAAATCGTCGAACATTCTCATGCAGCGTAAGAAGACGGAATCCTCGCCGGAAAAATCTCAAGGAAAGACATATACTTGGTCCTACCTCGCAAGATCCGACTGTGGCAATATACGGCCATCTATTCATCACAAAAGGCGAACTCAAAATGAGCGACCAAAAGCAAGATAACAAGCAAGGCCACTGGACCCTAGCCAAGGTAGGCAAAAAGGTTCTTCGACCCGGCGGCAAAGAACTCACCCTTCAAATGCTAGATAACCTCAACATTTCATCGACGGATGATGTTGTAGAGTTCGCCCCAGGCCTGGGCTACACCGCTGGCATTACCCTGAAGAAAAACCCAAAGAGCTACACTGCGATCGAGCTGAGTGAGGATGCCACAGCCTACCTGAGGAAGAACGTAATCAAGGGAGAAAACCGCTCCGTTATCATTGCCAATGCTCGTGAGTCCACCCTGAGCGAGGAGTCTGCAGACAAGGTCTACGGCGAAGCCATGCTCACCATGCAATCCGACAGTGACAAGGCCCAGATCATCGGAGAAGCCGCACGCATTCTCAAAAAGGGCGGCCTGTATGGCATCCACGAAATCGCCCTAGTCCCCGACGAAATCGAAGAGGAGCAGATACGCGACATCCAAAAAGACCTGGCGCAAGCGATCAAAGTAAACGCCCGTCCTTTGACGAAAAAGGCATGGATAAGCATGCTTGAAGACAAAGGATTTGAAGTCGAAAAAGTCCTAAGCAACCCAATGCATCTGCTGGAACTAAAGCGAGTCATTTCCGACGAAGGCTTGTTCCGAACCTTGAAGATTTTCTTCAACGTCCTCACGAAACCGCAGGCGCGAAAGCGGATCCTAGAAATGCGCGGCGTATTCCGGAAGCACGGCAGCAACATGCATTCGATCTCCATTATCGCACGCAAGAAATAGCTACAGCGCGGCAAGACACCTGCCCCAAGCAGCTCTGCAGGCGCAGCCCATCGTCGCCGATCCCTGCATCTCACGACAACGCTGGAACCGCTATCTCTGAAGAAGATCGTCTACGGAGCCGGACCAGCAAACGCGCCTTCCGCGGCCCGAAGCTGACGACCGCCGTCGACGCCAGCGACGTGACCGAGATT
>PDSF01000027.1 GCA_002748355.1 Planctomycetota bacterium
TTCACGATGCTCTACATCGCCAACGATCCCAGGGCTCGGAGGATGATGGAGTATCTCCTTCGAAATCCACCGTCTCCAACCTGACAAAGTAGTGCTAAACCGTTGAAATATACGCCGATAACATGACGAAAACCGACAAGCACCATCGCCGATAGCGCCGATTTGCCGAGGAGTCTCTGCAACGTGGCGGCAGCTGCTGTGGGGATTCGCTGCTGTGCAGCCCGGCTGGGTGGAAAGGGATGTACCTCTTGTTCGAGGGCTCCGGGCTCGTTATTTGCGGTTCAGGAATCGGCTCATGACGCGGTCGAAGAAGCCGCCGGGCGAAACGGTAACTTTGGCGCTTTTTCCGTGGATAACGTCTTCGGGATAAACCGTGACTTCGATATTCGCTTCTTTGTACATCTGCTGCGAGAGTTCGAGGTCTTTGGCCCAGCGGGAGAGGAAATCTTGGCTGGGCTCGATGTAGACGACGCGGCCGATCTCTTCTTGGATGAGCTTGGAGGCGCAGCGCGGGCAGGGAGGATGGGTTACGAAGACGGTGCAGCCGCGTAGATCTCGCTTGGCGAAGATCATCGCGTTCTCTTCGGCGTGGATGGTCAGCTGCAGCTTGGTTTCTCGATCGGCGAGTCGCTCTTCCGCGTCCTCGACCTGGGCTGCAAAGCCGTTGTAGCCCAAGGAGATGATGCGGTTGCCGTCACAGAGCACGGCTCCGACCTGCGAGGACGGGTCCTTGCTCCAGCTGGAGATGTGCACCGCGAGGGCGAGAAAACGAGTATCCCATTTCGTGCTCATGCCCGGCGAAAATAGCCGAGCACGGGGTCAATTGCGCGGAGACAGCCCCGGCTGTTAGCCCGGCATCGGGAGCCAAATATCGGCCAGGCAGAGTATGTCGAGCCTGACCGCAAAATCTCCGTCTTCTTCGAGCGCACCCTTGACGGATCGGGACGCAAATGCGAAGACATCCCGGCGCTCCTGGCCTCATCGAGGGCAGGGGCCAAGAGAGGCGAGTCGGCGTCCTACAGCCAGCCATCGCCAGCGCAATCTCCTTTGCTCTCACAGCAACCGACCATAGCTCGCTCTGCGGCAGAGCACCGTATTCCGTTACATCGTATTCCGTCACCAGGAATACGCGGATCCGGCGCTCCTCCCTGGGGAATAGCTTGGCGACGCTCCACGAGCCACACGAGTCGTCCCGCTCTCTGAGTGGGCTGGGCTCTGTGGGGGACAGGTCTCTGAAACGAGACGGGGACACCCGGGTACGTCCTTTGCGACAGCATGGCGAAAGCAGGCCTCGGGACGAGCGATTCGGGGTGGACTTGTTTTTATCAAAGCGGGTCCAAGCAGGCGGTTGAAAAGGCCCGCGTGGCACAAGGGCTGGGCGTCCCGATGGCGCCAGAGAAGACAGGCGAATCGCCTATTCGTCGAGCTTTTCTGGCGTCGAGCTTTTCTGGAGCAAACGAGACGTCGAGCTCAGTGCTTTCCTAGCGCGCGAGTTTTCCAGCCCCAGCTAGGGCCCCGCATAGGGAGCGAGAGAGCTCCGAATGAGGGAGGGATTTATGCGCTCGATTTGGACGGCGGTCCATGTCTTCTTGGCAACCTGCTTGGTCGCCTCGATCATCCTGGTCTGGGGCACGGCCCCCGGACACGAAACCCGCGCCGCGGAGCGCATCGATCAGGGGGCGGGCGGCCCGCTACCCGCGAGCCAGATCAAACTCGAGCGCATGACGCCGGAGACAGGCGACCCCTTTGCGCGCAAGTCCACCGTGCAGCCGTGCTTCTTGCTCCAGTTCCCCGAAGAAATGGTGGAGCAGGGCAAGGTCGGCATCATTCGCCCCGACGGCCCGCTGCATCTCGAACCCGAAGCGCCTCTATTCATGCGCTGGACCAGCAGGCGCAGCCTGGCCTTTGTTCCGGCCAAGCCACTCCGCCCGGCAAGCCGCTACGAGATCCTCCTCAGTTCGGAGCTCGAGACCTGCTCTGGACGCAAGCTCGAGGGGCGCCCCAAGCTCGGCTTCACCACTCCGGGTCTCAAGTGGGAACGGCTTCAGCTCTACCAAGCCCGGCTGGAGAGCGTGCAACTGGACCTGGGCTTCAACCTCGCGGTATCCCCCAAGGACCTAGGCCGCTACCTGAGCGTGCGAGCTTCCGGCAGTCAGCAAGCATTGCCCATCTCAGTGCTGAGTTCGAAAACAGGGAAGGGAATGCGCATCCAATGGATTCCCGAGCAGAAGCAGGACCTGCCCAAGCAGCTCGAACTTGCGATCGCCCCCGGCCTACGACCGGAGGACGGCGAGCTCGGCACCCGCCAAACGCTGACCAAGCGCATCTCCCTTCGCGGCCCCCTCGACCTCGAGAGGATCGTGCACAAAGACAATGGCGCCTACCTCAACTTCGACCGCTTCTGCGAGCTGCCCAAGCCGGGGACCTGGCACTTCGAGCCGGCCATCGAGACCCAAGTACTGCGAGGCGACTGGGGCCTGAACTTCATCGGCGACTTCGAGCCAGGGCGCTCCTACCGCATCGTTCTTCATTCTGGTTTTCCCGGTCGCGGACTCTCCCGCATCAAGGATGAGCTGCGCGCCCCCTTCCTCGTCCCCGATAAAGCTGCCACGGTGGGCTTTGACGGGAGAGGCACCCTGATGTCTTCCAAGGCTCAGCTCGAGTTCGACATCAAGTCCTGCAACGTCGACAAGGTTCTGCTGCGCATCTACCGCGCCTACGAAAACAACGCCCCCTTCCTCGCCAGCCACGAACTCATCTCGCATCCCAGCTATGGCTGTATCGACTCCCGCCTCTTCGCACCGGTCCAGGAGCACTGGCTGCCGCTGCTGAGCAAGAAGAACGAGAGCCAAACGACCACGCTATCCTTGCGGAAGTATCTCAAGGAGGATCCTCGCGGCGTCTATTTCTTGGAGCTGCGCAAGAACAAGGACTCCTGGTACGCCTACGACCGCATCCTCCTGCAGATCAGCGATCTCGGAGTGCAAGTGCGTTCGGGCTCATCGACGGCATTCGTGCGGGTGCACGGCATCGCCGATGGCAAAGCGCGCATCGGCACTCGCGTCCGCATCTACACCCGCAGCAACCAGCTCTTGGCCGAGGCGCGCACAGCCGAAGATGGCTGCGCCAAGCTGCAGTGGGACCCGAGCGTCTCCGATCACCGCCCCTTCCTGGTCGAAGCCTCGGACGGGCGAGACCGCTGCTTCGTCGACTACCTGCAGTCGGCGACCAGCTTCCCCAACGAAGGCCTGGGCGGGCGCCCCTTCGTCAAGCCCGGTGAGTTCGAGGCTTGGTGCCAGACCGATCGCGGCATCATCCGCCCTGGGGAGACGGTGCACGCAACGCTCCTGATCCGCGACGGCAGAGGAAAAACGCCGGTGGGCAAGAAGCTCCTACTCCGTTGGAAGGACTCGGGAGGCCGCGTGGCCGAGAGTAAGGAGCTCACGGTCCCGGCCGACGGCATGCTCAGCGCTTCGCTCGCCACCGAAAACAGCAGCCCGACCGGCCCCTGGCAACTGGAGCTGCGTGAGAAGCAGAGCAAGCGCAAGATCGGGGGAACCCGCTTCAGCGTCGAGGCCTTCGTCCCGCCACGCATCGCCGTCCAGGCCGATCTCGGCAAGGGCCTGAGTTTCGGCCAGCTAGCCCAAGCCAAGATCTCGGCAGAGTGGATGAACGGCGGCGCCGCTGCCGGCCTCCGCTATCGCGCCTTCCTTCGCTTCGATCGTCGTGAGACCAAGATCGAGCAGCACAAGGGCTATTGCTTCGACGGCGACCCCGAGCTCCCAGGGCCAGGAGCCCAAGAGATGCTCGAAGGGTGCCTCGACGATGAGGGGCAAGCGGTCCTGCGCTTCCGCGTTCCCGATTCCGCCGAGCACGGTTCCCTCATCGCCCGGCTGCGGGTCGAGGTCGACCAGCCCTCCGGCCGCCCGGTGATCGCCTTCGCCAAATGCGTCGCCTGGCGCCAAGCCCTCATCGGCCTGCGCTGCTACAAGCCAAAGGCCGGCGGCCTGCACATCGATGCCCTGCACTGTCGCCCCGACGGCAGCCTCATCCAAAGCTCCAAGCAACTCAGCCTCGCCATCGAGAGGCGACATTGGCAGAGCAGCTACCGGCGACGGCAGGGTCACAGGCCCTACTGGCACACCGAACTGAAGCGGGAGGTGGTCGGAATCCACGAGCTCGAGCTCAAAGGCGGTCGTGCCCAGCTCCAGCTCAAGGAAGTTCAGCTCGCGCCCTGCCATTGGCTCAGCGTCGTGAGCAAGAGCGAGGGCAGCGAAGTCATAGCCGATCTCGGAGAGCCCCAGGGAAACCCCAGAATCCTGCAGATCCGCTCCCTGGCCAAAACGCCCCCGAGTCCCGGCGACACACTGCGCCTGAGCCTGGACAGCCCCATGGCCGGCACTGCGTGGCTGAGCCTCGAAGATCTCGAGCCCCGAGCCCAGCGTAGCTATCCCGTGGTAGTCGGTCGCAACGAGATCGAACTGCGCATCCCCCGAGAGGCCCAAAGCCCCAACCTCCACGCCATCATCTCGATCACTGGCGCCCAGTACGCTCCGGGCAAGAACGACGCCAACGTCGCCGAAGGCATTGGCTGGTCGATCGGCGCCATCTCCATCCCGGTGCAACAGCTGGGACACAAGGCGCAGCTTTCCCTCTCGGCCCCCAAGCAAGTCCTCCCGGGCAGCCCGCTGCGCGTGCAGATCCAAGCCAAGGGCTGCTCGCGTGCCTGCCTCGCGGTCGTCGACGAGGCGGTGCTGCGCATGACCCGGCACCCCCTCCCCGACCCCCTCGCCTGGTTCGCATCCTCGCGGCGCCTAGCCACAAACGGCTGCAACAGCGGACTGATGCTCCGCCGCAAGCTGCGCTATCCGCGCGAAATCGCCACCGGCGGTGGCGGGGAGGATTCTCTCGCCGACTTCCTCAGCGATCCCGGCGGCCCAAGCCTGATCCAAAACCTAGCCTTCTTCGCCCAAGACCTACGCATCGACGCCACCGGCAAGGCCAGTGCGGTCTTCGAGCTGCCAGACTTCGAAGGCAAACTGCGCATCGTCGCCATTGCTGCCGGAGCCCAAAGCATCGCCACCGGCCACGCCGAGACTCTGGTCCGCGCCCCCATTTCGCTGAGCTACGCCGGACCGCGCCGCATGGCACCTGGTGACCTGGCCCATAGCAGCCTCACCCTCCGCAACCTCGCGGGCTCGCCCGGCGAGCTCCACGTCGAGCTGCGCGGTGAAAACGGGCTGCAGCTGCTGCCAGCTGAGAAGTTCCCGCTGACCACCCGCATCGAGCCCGAAGCCCAACTCCGGCTTGAGCTGCCGATCCGGGCCAGCAGCGATGCCTCGGTCCAAAAGCTGAGCATCCACGCCCGCCTGCGCACCGACGACGGCAGAGAACTCGAGAGAGAATTCTCTCATGAGTTCCGCGTCGCCGCTGCCAGCTACTTCGATCGCGAGAGCCTCGGCTTCGCCTTCCAAGGCGAGAAACGCCTCCAACTGGGCAAGGGCTGGATCACCAGCGGAGCCAAGGACTCCCGCCCGAAGGCCGAGCTCACCCTCGGCGCCTCCTTCTCCCTGCAGCTGCGCCCTGTGCTCGAAGAGCTGCTGCACTACCCCTACGGCTGCCTCGAACAGACGACCTCACGCTGCCGCGCCCTGCTCGCCGTCGAGACCCTGGCCCCAGAGATCTGGCCCGAAGAAAAGCGGCCCCAGGTCCGTGGACTCGTGCGCGCCGGCATCCGCCGCATCTTCTCGATGAGCACCTATGAGGGCGGCTTCGCCGCTTGGCCGGGAGGCAATGCCAGCTACGTGTTCGGCACCCTCTACGCCTACGAGTTCTTGCTCGAGGCCAAAGAGGCCGGCTACAAGCTCCCGAGCCAGGCCATGCTCCAGCTCAGGAACTACCTCCTCAAAAAGCTCCAGCGCACGAAGAAGCTTCGCACCAAGCTTTGGACCGCCGCCCTGCTGCTGCGAGACGGCCAGCCCCTCTTGCAGCACTTGCGCAGCTATGCCGACCAGGCCAAGAACTCCAGCGACGCCGCCGTCGCCGCCTTCGCTCTCGCTACGGCTGGGCTGCAGGCCGAGGCGAAGGGCCTGCTGAGCAAGAGCCTCGAGCTTCCCGCAACACGCCAGCTCCAGGGCTACCTCGACTCGCGCGTGCGGACTCAGGCGCTGATGCTGCGAGCGGCGCTGCGCATCGATCCCAAGCAGGATCTGGTCGCCACCCTGCTCCAGGAGCTGCTCAGCTACTGCCGTCAGCCAAAGACCCTGACCACCCAAGAGCTCGCTCAGATCACCATCGCCATCGCGCCGCTGCTGCGCAATCGCAAGGACAGCGGCCTGGCCCCCAAGGGCCACGTCATCGTCGGCGATGAGAGGATCCCCTTTGACGGCGCCTGCACCCTGCGCTTCCCCTGGCCCGAGAGTGGCGAGATCCGCATCGAGAGCGAGGGCAAGGTCTACGGCCAACTGAGCAGCAGCGGCTACCGGCGTCCTCACCAGGCACAGCCAAAGGATGCGGCGAAGGCCCAGGCTCAGCCCCTGGGACTTCGCTTCGAGCGCGTGGTGCGCAATTTGCGGACCGGCAAGGTCGCCAAGCGCTTCGTCCGCGGCGAGACCTATGAGGTCACCCTGCTCGGCACCGCCAGCCGCTCCACCCCCAACCTCCTAGTCATGGACCTGCTTCCCGCCGGCTTCGAGCTGGAGAATCCTCGGCTCGGTGCGGCAGAAAACAGCAAGGGACCTGGAGAACGAGTCGACCGGGTCGAGAGGCGTGACGATCGGGTCCTGCTCTTCTCCACCGAAGCTGTGCGCGGGAGCTTCGCGCGCCGCTACCGGATGCGCGCCGTCTTCGCCGGAGAATTCTCCCAGCCCGGAGCCGTCGCCGAGGCCCTATATCTTCCAGGCCAGCGCTGGTCTGAGGGGAGCGGCGCTCCCGTGCGCATCGAAACTCACTGAGCCAGGAGCAGGCTAGATGGAAGGGCAGCGAGTCGGCCGAATGCGACGCTGGCGGCGACGCCTCGTCCATGCCGCAGTAGCCGTCTTCGCTCTCGCCCTTCTAGCCCGCAGCGGCGAGGCGCTCTGGTCCTACTTCGACCCCTTCACGCCAGCCATGCTCCAGGTGCACGGAAGCTCGCAGCGGGTCCTGGCCGAAGATGGGAGCATACTCCGCGTCACCGTAACCTCGGCGGGCGAGCGCCTACTGCAACTGCGCTACGACGAGCTACCCCGGCTCCTGGTCCGTGGCCTGGTGCTCAAGGAGGACGAGCGCTTCTTCGAACACAGCGGCTGGGACCCCTGGGCCACCCTGCGTGCGGCCCTACAAAACATCGCGGCCATGAAGGTGGTCAGCGGCGGTTCAACCCTGACCATGCAGCTGGCGAGTGTGCTTGAGGGGACCCAGCGCAGCTTGCTCGACAAGTTCCACGAGATGCGGCGCGCCCGCCAAATCGAGGACTTGCTGAGCAAGGAAGAGATCTTGGCCGCCTACGCCAGCGTCGTGCCCCTGGGTGGAACCCTGCGCGGCTTCAGCGCCGCGTCGCTCTATTGGTATGGCCGCGAGCTGGACCAGCTGCAGCCGGCAGAGATCGCGACCCTGATCGCGATGATCCCCGCCCCCAGCAAGCGCCGTCCCGACAAGCGCGGGACTCGGCTGCGCAGCGCCCGTGACAAGATCCTGCGGCTATTGCTGCAAGCGGGAGAACTCTCCCCAGCCCAATACCGCGCCGCCATCGCTACCGACCCCTACACCAAAGCTATGGGCTTCGCCTTCCGGGCGCCGCACGCGGTCGACGCCTTACTGGCAAGCGGCGCCAGCGGCGACGCCCTCAGCAGTTCCATCGACCTCGACCTACAAAGGCGGGTCGAAGAGACCTTCAGCCAGGGCGATTCCTTCGGGGTCGACGGCCATGCGGTCGTGCTCCTGGACCGGGAGAGTGGCGCCGTGCAGGCCATGCTCGGATCCCGTTCCTGGCGGCAGATCCCCTTCAACACCGCCACCGCGCGTCATGACGCAGGCAGCACCCTCAAGCCCTTCCTCTACGCCCTGGCCTTTCGCCTGGGAGCATCCTCCCCGCATCGACTCGAACTCGACCTGCCAATCGAAGAAGGCGAGTATCGGCCGCGCAACTTCGACAAGAGCTTCAGCGGCCAGATCGACGCCAGCCAAGCCCTGCTGCGCTCGCGCAACCTCCCGGCCTTTCGCCTCCTGCGCCGCGTCGGCGTAGGGCGCTTCCGTCAAGAACTCGAACGCGTCGGCATCGACACCAGCGAGATTCCTCTCCACCTCGACTTGGCCCTCGGCACCATCGGCGTGCGCCCGATCGATCTGGCCCGGGCCTACCAGCGCCTGGCAGCCGAAGCCGCAGCGGGCGACGCCGCCGCAAACGCCGTGCTCGCTGCCCTGCGCAGCCACAGCCCCCCCGGATGTCGGGGACGCCTGCAGCAGGCCGTGGCCTGGAAGACCGGCACCTCGTCCCACCGCCGCGACGCCTGGTGTGCGGGACTGAGCAAGGACCACGTCATCGTTGTCTGGCTGGGTCGCCTCGATGGGCGCCCGGCACCTGAGCTGGTCGGCATCCGCAGCGCCGCCGTGCTCTTTGGCCAGCTCTGCCTGGCCCTGAAGCAGTAGCGCTGTACTGCCTCAGGGCCGGCGCCCGTCACTCAAAAGCGCTCGCCTTCAGAAGAGTTCGAAGATCGCGGCAGTTCCACGCTCCAGCTGTTGTGGCTTGTCCTTGCTGGGGTCGAAGCTTTGGCTGCCCGAGGCGAAGCCATAGACCGAGTGCATCTCGGCATCGGCGCCGATGCGTATCTCGACCGCCGGCGTCAGCCGCAGTCCGAAGCTGTTGTAGCTGGGATCCAGCCCCAGCATCTGCGAGTAGATCTTCTGATGACGTAGCCACAGAGGAACGACGCCCCAATCGAACTTGGCAAAGCCGTTATTGCCGGTCATCCGCTGGGGTCGACCATAATAAAAGACCGGCGGGGTCAAGACCGAGCAGGAGGTCCCAGGCAGGGTGAACTGGGTCTTCTGGAGGCCGATCCAGGCAAGGGCAAAACTCGTCGTCGATGCCGCCTGGCGGGTATACCCCTGCGTAATCAGCTTGCCGCCGACGTAATAACCGCTGGCATCGTAGCTGGCCTGAATAGGACAGGCTTTGCCATAGATACTCTTACTGCCGTGGTCGATACGCTTCACGGCGTCGGCATACCAGGCATGCTGGGCGATGTTCTTCTCAAAACCCAGCAAATCGATACAGAGATCTTTGCCGGAGAAGCGTTGCGGCGCATCAAACTTGATTTGCTGCAAGAAGGGGTGCGGCGTCGCGCTCGCCTTCGGCACGGCGGGCCAGACCAGGGTTTTGCGTTTGAAGACCACCCGCAGGTCCGAGCCGTGGTTCTTGGCAAAATCTGCCGCGCTCGGACTGTCCACCGGAACGCCAAGGCTGCTCATCCGAATCTCGCAGTCAGCCTTCCAAGTCGAGCAGGCCATACCGGCATCAGGACGTAGCCGCAGCCCCTGCAGCGTGACGTTCCCCGGCCCATACGGCAGTAGCGAGCGGAGATACAGATACTGCACCCGCCCAGGGCTGTTGTGGAAGACCGGATCTTGGCGGGTATTGCCTTCGCGCTTGGCCATGCCCTTGGGCAGGGTGCCGATCGGCGTCGACGAGGCCGCCTTTACCTGGATCACCCAGAAGTGATCGCTTGAGAGGAGCCCCTTGGGATCGGAGCGGACGAAGGCGCTCTTATCCTTGTTCACCACCCGCACCGTGTGATAGCCCGGAGAGAAGGCGGCAGATGCGAAAGCGAAGCTCGTGCCGCCTTTCTGCACCAGCGTCGAACCGACCCACCACTCGATCTCACCACCACCGGGCACCAGATCCGAGAAGGAGAGCTGGACAAGGTTCGGCTGCATGATCTGCAGCAAGGCCTTATTCGGCTGCGGATGCTCGATCGCCTTGACGGCGCTATAGCACTGCTTGCACAACTGCTCGACACAGACCTCGCAGAGCGGCGCTCCCAAGGAGCGCATCAGGCAGTTGCTTTTCGGGCGCCAGATTCCCGCCTTGTAGTAGCCACCGCCCTGGAACAAGCCGACGCCCTTATATCCGATCCACAGGGGCCACTTGGTCTTACCGGTAGAGTCAGCCGTGATATTGGCCTGGCGCGGCTCCCGCCCCGAATAGGTACCACTGCGGCCATAGCTGTATTCGTCAGCAAGCCGGCCAAAGGAATGGCCAAACTCATGGCTCTGGACGCGGGGGCCTGAGCTGCCGTTATAGGACACGGCGAAGGTGCCGGCGCAGCCGCCATAGCGGCTGTCATTGACGAAGACGACCACGCGCCCCTCGACGTCGGGCGCCAGCGCAGCGTCCTGGGTGGCTAGCTTGGTATTCCTGATGTAGAGGCAGCGTGCCGTCTTTCCGTAGTGGTAGGTCGCGTCGTAAGCGGTGTTTTTTACGATCGGCGGTGTCTTATCCGGCTGGTCGGCACCTGACTCTGCCGAGGCGCGAAATACCGAGTGGATATTGAAGAACTTCTGGTAACTCTTGAAAGGCTCACGGCCAAAGAGGTCCTTCTTCCACTTGTCGATGTCCTGGTAGAAGCGCGCCTCCTCCTTCGCCTGATAAGCATCGCCGAGAATCACGATGTCGTAGCGATTGGCCACCGGACCGTTGTTCATGATGGTCTTGACCTTGGGGGCGGCGAGCGCTGCGGCAAAGGTCGTCTGCTGTACCAGGCGCCTAAGATCCGTCATCTGCATTTGGCAGAGGGTGCGCGTGCGCAAACCCTCACGCAGATCGAGACGCAAACTCACCACTCGTGAACCGAGGTCGGGGATTTTGACCGGCAGCTCGATATCGGGGACGTGGACGTGATCGCCAAAAACCAGCACCTGCCCCTTTCGCTGATCCCGGTGCAGGTTGAAGTGTGAAAGCTCGACCGGAACCCGGTAGACCAGGCGGCCATCGGCTCCGAGCAGATCGATGCGTCCCCGGGTGCCGAGCTCGCGCTTGGGAGCGAAATAGGGCCAGGGCCGGGCATAGGCAGCCTGCACCTGCACCGCATCGGTATTGCCGCTCAGGATGAGCTGGAAGCAGCGCTTCGCCACGAAATCCCCTCCTTGGCTGATGGCCGAAGCCGTAAGTAGCAGAGTCGCGGCGAGCAGCGAGAGGGCAAAGGAGGGGAAGCGCATCAGTGGAATAGCTCGGAAAGAGGAAGGGCCTGGGAATGGAGAGCATCATGCCGTCAACAGGCCGTCTCCGGCCAGTGCCCCCTCAGCCGATGACCTTGTCTGCCAGCAGCCGTCAGTCAGCAGCCGTCACCCAGCAACACCGTGCCTCGGTTTCGGAGGAGGCCTTCTCCCCCAAAGGTTCTGAAAGATGCCGCCACGGGGGTCTTTTTGAACGACATCCCCTGAGCCGAACCAGCCGTTCTCATCGGCCAATAGCTCCCACTCGCCGAACTCTTCGGTATAGGCGATGGCCAGCGAAGGCGCGCGCAGGCGTAGCTCCGAGGCTCGGCCCGATCCCAGCAGCGGCAGATCTTCGAGTTCAACTCCCGGCAGCGCTTGTCCCAGATAACCGGGCCGGAAACCATCGGCGGCATCGGCGTAATCGTAACGAAGCAGGGCACCGATCGACTCAGGGATGCCGTAACGGATATGGATGGGCAGTCCAGAGAAGGCGTCCGCCAGCTGCGTGATCAAATCAAAGGAGGCCGGCCCAGCCGCGAGCACGATTTCTTTGAGGCTCGGTAGCTCGTCACGGCCGAAGTCGAGCAAGGACAGGGCGCGCTGTAGCCACTGGGCCGGGGCCAGCAAGCCGCGTGGACGCTCACGCCGGATCTGCTCGATCTGCTCCCCCATGCTCTGACAACTAGAGAGGATCAGCCCAGAGCCCTGCATGAGGTGGCCGAGCACGACGGAGCAGGAGACCGGATCGCTCGGACCTAAGACCGAAAACAAACGTTGCCCGGCATAGGCTTCGAAATGAGCCGCGCTCTGCTCAAGATCGGCGCGGAAGTTCGCTTCCGCAAAGAGCAGCGCCCGAGGCTTCTCCGCAGAACGAAGATCGAAGTTCGCAAAGCGCACGCTCTCCGGCAGGCTGCAAAGGCGCCCGTGGCCACGAACCCCAGAGAGCACCGTGGGCGCCCGCATACCTGCGAGGAGCAGGATGCAGTTCTGCGGAAGCGCCCCGGCATAACGCTGCTGCAAACCTTCGAGATCCAGCTCTTCGTCAAAGAGAATGGCATCAGGCGGCAATAGTGAGGAGCAGCGCCGAAGCTGTTCCGGATCGATAGTCTCCGGCACCGGAACGTGGATGGCGTTGACCGAAAGACAGGCCAGGAAAACCGCGACTTGGTCAGGACCACCAGGTAAGGCCGAGTAGATAATCGGCCGTTTATGCGAACGAGCGAGCCCTTCGCTATAGGCCCGCACGCGATCGGAGAGTTCGGCGAAGCTCCAGGCCTGGCGATCATCGGCCAAAGCCGGCTCGCCCTTGCGTTCGAGTGCGATTTCGAGGAAGCGGCCGATCATGACAATAGGCCCTCCGGCAGCAACTGGCGTTCGAGAGCATCCTCCGCCGTCCCGGCCCGGCGCACGAGGAAACTGCGGCCCCGGTCCACGAGCACTTCGGCGGGGGCGGGATGGCTGAGGAAGCCCAGTGGGCTGTAGCTGGCCCCGTAGGCCCCAGCTGCCAAAAAGGCCAATAGCTCGCCCTGCTTCAACTCCGGAAGCACATCCTCGATCACGAACTCGTCCTGAGGCGTGCAGAGGGGCCCGCCAATACGCTGACCGCTGCCGGCTTCCCGCGCGAAGGGGTCCGAGCAGGCGACGACGGGCCAGGGCCGCCGCAAACCGGCGCCCATTCCTGCCGCAGCAGCGAAGTGATGCATCCCCCCATCGACCAAGGCGAAGACCTGACCCGCCGAGCTCTTGGTCTGAACGACACGGGTCAGGTACAGGCCTGCCGGTGCCGCGAGGAACCTCCCCAGCTCGAGGAAGTAGCGCCGCTCCGCCTCGCCCCTAAGGAGTTCACACAGCCCGCTGCCGGCATCGCTGAGCGCAAACTCCGGCATTCCGGCATGAGTCGGCACGGCGAAGCCACCGCCAAAGTCCAGGCTCGCAAGGCTGCGCCCCAGCTCTTGCTCCAGCCGATGCGCCAAGGCCAGGAGCGCTTCGGCCCCGCGCAGCCAAGCCGCAGCATCGTGGATCTGGGTGCCCAGATACATGTGCAGGCCGAGCAGCTCACAGTTGGGGCAGTCCTCGATGCGGCGAGCCAGCGCCGGCACCCGCTCCTCGTCGACCCCAAACTTGGAGCATCCTCCCGACATACGCAGCCCCGCAACCGCGGCGCCCTCACGCAGGTTGACCCGGATCGCCACCCTGGCCCGCTGCCCAGCCGCCGCACAGAGGGCGGCGATCGCCTCAAACTCCGACTCACTCTCCAGGTTGAGACAGCCCAGACCCAACTCGATCGCAGCCCGCAGCTCATTCAGGCCCTTGGCCGGCCCCGCAAACTGCATCGCCGAAGGCGCAAAACCCGCCGCCCGCGCCAGCGCCAGCTCCCCCGCTGAGGCCAACTCCACCCCAGCCCCAGCCTCACGCAGCACCGAAGCCACGGCCGCATTGGGATTCGCCTTCAGGGCAAAGAGCACCTGCACCTGCTCGCCAAAAGCCAAGCGCACCCGGCGCAGCCGCTGGCGCAGCAGCTCCGCATCGTAGACATAGAGCGGCGTGCCAAACTCCTCCGCAAGCTCGCTAAGCGGAACCCCGCCAAGCGAGAGCGGCAACCCCGGCCCAGCACCGAGCTCCCGCAGCAAGCCGTGCGGAACGATTCTCTGCTTGTCCGATTCCGTAGATCTCAAGAGCTACGCCTGGCATCCGGCCAAAAGGGGAGGCCTTGGATGCTAGATAAAGCTCGCTGCCACCGAAGGGGCGCAAGTCCGCATCCTGCACAGGCGATCGGCCCAAGTGGGAGAATCCAGCCCCTGACGGCCAGGGCGCCCTGGATCACTCCCTGGCCCTACTCGCCGCGTCCCAGCAGCGCATCCCCATCCGAGCATCGACGCGGGCGCTTTCGACTCAAGCTCATCAGAGGGTATCCGCTCGGGATCAGAGAGCCTCAGCAGCCAGAGGCGAATACAGCGCGTCCTGCCCCCAGCATATGGATAACTCAATTACTCGATGAAGTTGTCTCTTCCCTCAAATCTGACGCTACACCCTGGTAGGTTCAGCTCTACCAAGAGCCGTGGGGAACGAAGCGCATGCTCAACGCGAAAGCCATCACCGGATACCTACGAGATGCGCTCGATCTTCCGCCCGGTGCATCTGCCTTTCCCTGGCAACAGCGCCTGCTAGACCGTTTCCTCGACGGCGAACTCCCACGCTCCCTCGACGTCCCCACCGGCCTCGGCAAGACCGCGTCGATGGCGATCTGGCTCCTCGCGAAGGCCATGGGAGCACCTGTGCCGACGCGGCTGGTGTATGTGGTCGATCGCCGTGTGGTGGTAGACCAGGCGTCCCGGGTCGCCGAAGGCCTCCGCGACTGGCTCCTGACGCAAGCAACACTCAGTGAACGACTGGGGCTGGATTCGGAGCCACTCCCGATCTCCACGCTGCGCGGCCAGCACATCGACAACCGAAACTGGCTCAACGACCCATCCCGGCCCGCCATCATCGTCGGCACGGTGGACATGATCGGCTCCCGACTCCTGTTCGAGGGCTACCGGGCATCGCGCAGGATGCGCCCGTTCATGGCAGGCCTGCTCGGGCACGATTCGCTCTTCCTACTGGATGAGGCCCACCTCGTGCCGCCTTTCGAACGGCTCCTCGAGCGGGTCATCGGCGATCGTGGCGATCTGGCAGGTTCCGAGGCGTTCGGCGTGGTCCCGCCACCCTCACGCCTGCTCTCCCTGTCCGCCACCGGCCGGTCTCGCGGCGGCGAAGCCTTCGACTTGAGCAAGGAGGATCTCGCCCACCCCATCGTGAGCCAGCGTCTCGCCGCGACGAAGCAGCTCAAACTCACGGAACTGCCAAGCGGCGAAAAGCTGGCGCAGGCCGTTGCCGATGCGGCATGGCGGCTCTGCACGGACGGAAGCATCCCTCTCTCTTGCATCATTTTCCTCGCCAAACGTATGGATGCGGAAGCGGCAAAGACCCAACTTGAGAAGCTCGCGGGAATGACGGGAAAGCAAAAAGGCCCACCACCCGTCGAGACGGAACTCCTCGTTGGAGGCCGACGCGTACATGAGCGCATCACCGCGTCCCAGCGACTGGAGGAGCTGGGCTTCCTCGCGGGCTCAAGCCCTGCGCGGGCCTGCCCTCGCTTCCTCTTCGCGACGTCTGCGGGTGAGGTGGGCGCCGACCTCGACGCCGACCACATGGTGAGTGATCTGGTCGCTTGGGAGCGCATGGTGCAACGCCTCGGACGTGTGAACCGGCGTGGAGAAGGCAAGGCCACCGTCACCGTTGTGGACGACCGCGAGGCCGACGATCCCCAAGCCCAGGCCGTCCGGTCGCTCCTCCGACGATTGCCCGCCGAGGGGCCTACCGTAGACGCCAGCCCCGGGGCGCTGCGCCAACTGCAACTCCGCGCCCGAGCCGACGGTGCCCTCCGCGAACAGATCGCCCTGGCCTCCACTCCGGAGCCTCTGTATCCCCCGGTTGACCTGCCCACCGTCGAGGCCTGGGCGATGACCTCTCTCCCCGATCACAGCGGCCGCCCGGCAGTGGAACCCTGGCTGCGCGGCTGGGTCGAGTCACGTCCGCAAACGACCATCGCATTTCGCGCTCGGCTGCCGGCCTTTCGAGGAGCGCCGTTCTCCGACACGCTTGTGGGGCAGTTCTTCGACGCTGCGCCGATGCACACGAGCGAGCAGCTTGAGGCGGAAACCTCGCGCGTCGCCGATTGGCTGAAGAAGCGCGCGAAGAAGCTGCGGACGCTCCTTACGAAGAACTCTGTCGATGCCTCTAGCGACGACGCCCTGGATCCAGCTTGCATCGGGTTCCTGCGCAAGGCCCCCGGCGACTACACGGCACTCACGCTCGACGAGATCGAGCATGCGATCAAGAGCCGACTGGAGCGCAGACTCGACGGTGCGGAACTCATCCTCGACCAACGCTTCGCCGGGCTATCCGCAGACGGACTCCTCGACGAATCGGTCGCCGACCTTCCAGCCGTCATCGACATCGACCAAGGGTGGATGATCGCCGAGCGCCCCTTCCGAGTCATCGTGCTCAAGACTGGAGCTGAGGTCGGCGACGACAGCTGGCGCGAGCGGGCGCGCTTCCCACTCCAGCTGAACGAGTCCGGAGAGGTGACGCATTGGCTGGTGGTCGCACGCCCCATCGGCCATTACCTCACGGAGGATGACCGATCTGCCGCTTCCATGCAGCTCCTCGACGAACACCACGCCTGGACGGCCGATCGGGCGAAGGCCATCGCCCAGCGGCTCGGTCTCGCCCCAGAGGCGTCGCGCCTGCTCACGCTCGCAGCCCGGCTTCACGATGAGGGCAAGCGCATGAAGAACTGGCAGATGGCCTTCCGCGCACCCGACGCAAAGCACGCGTATGCCAAGACCGCTGGCCCCATCAACCAGCAACTCCTAGGCGGCTACCGGCATGAGTTCGGATCCCTTCCCTACGCAGCAAAGGACCCGGAGCTGGCCGCCCTCGATGACTCGGCCCGTGATCTGGTCTTGCACCTCATTGCCAGCCACCACGGATTTGCTCGACCGATCATCCGCAGCAGCGGGGACCCCGATTCGCCTCCGAGTGCGTTGAAAAAGCGTGCGCGCGAGGTCGCACTGCGCTTCGTGCGCGTGCAGGCGTCACTCGGGCCATGGGGGCTCGCGTGGTGGGAAGCCCTCGTACGCTCGGCGGACCAACAGGCCTCGCGTGCTCTTGAGTTCGCCGGGAAGGCCAGGGAGTCCACCCAATGAGTAGCCGCACGATTCCGGTCGACTTGTTCAACCCCGGCCAAGTATTCGCCTGTCTCGGCCTGGTCGAACTCTCCCAGCTTCTGATCGGAGATACCTGCGCAGCCTTCGATTGGTCCGATCCGCGCCAGGCGTGCTTCGTCATCCGATGCGGCGGCGAAACGGACCCGGTGGAGGCCGCGCTGGGCTTCCTTGCCCGCGCTGAGATCCACTCCGTCTCGCCCGACGCCGAGAACCTCAAGACCTCGAAGTGGAAGGTCGACACCGCCCCCCTGCCGGACGGCGCACCATTTCCAATCCCCGCGCCGAGAAGCCCAGCGACGCTCCCGGCTTTGCTGGCCGAAGGCACAACACGCATCGAGCTGCACTCTTGGGGCGACGGCAAGATCCCCGGCACAGTGTGGGCGCAGCGCGACAATGTGAAGTTCTGGGCGGGCTCGGGAGGCTACCCCGGAGCCGCGATCCTGCGCGACGCTCTGGACCTGGTGCGAGACGAGATTTTGGGCGCCATCGACGCTCCCTTCGAACTCTCGGCGCCACAAAGCGGAAGCTTCCGTTTCGACTGGCGTCGCGACTACATCCCGATCGATGTGGGCTTCTCACTCAACGCACACCCCCACATGAGCCCCCGCGGCTTTCCGCTGGTCGAGATTCTCGCCCTCATCGGGATCTCGTACGCACGGCCCGAGCGGCTAACGAAGCTCGACTACCGCTACTCGGTCTGCAGCGTTGGACCTGCTCCACTCGGCCCCGACGCGGCCACCCTGCTTCCGCCCTCCCTGCTCCGCGCGGCCCTCGGATCGCGCTCCCTTCCCTTCCCAACCCGAAGCTTCCGGATGCGTCTCGACTGGCCCGGTCAAGAGAACCAAGCGCGGTGCATCACATCTGTCTACGAGGAGAGCCACTCATGACCACGCATTCCATCGACGACGCCACCCTCAACGCATGGGCCACAGATCCCCAGTCCGCCGTCGCTCTCCACCTCCGCCAGGAACTCCTCCCGGTAGAAGGACGCGGCGCAGTCTTCTTCCCGCCGACCTTCGCCGGCGGCGATTACAACATCGACAAGCTGGCCGACGGCACCAGCGTCGCTCTCGTCGACAGCGTGGGCTCACAGGCGAACCGGATGGAGCCGATCTTCCTGGAAGAGCAGCTCCGTCACCTCATCCCGCAGATCACCATCGAGTATGGCGACGCCAAGAAAGAGACCGACGGCTCCGTCTCGCTTCTGGAGGCCGGGCATCGACTTGGAGATGCGGTCGTTCGAAGCACGGAGCTGCATGCGGAGGCGCAGGCCGCGTTCAAGGCGATGCTCCGCAGCAACGACGCCGGCCCACTGGCGAAACTGGCGCCGACCTCCATCGTGTTCGGCGTCTGGGACTCGCGCGACACCGGCGCCAAGGTCCCGCGCATCGTCCAAAGCGTAATCCGCGCCTGGGACGTCTCGAAGCTCCAGCGCTCCGCCCAGTACACCCCGACGCTGGACTACGCGGCGCTGGAGGTGTTCTCCGATGCCGAGAGGGAGAAGGCCGAAGGCAAGAGCAGCTCCCCCCTCGCCGAACGCGGCTTCGTCCATGTGCCCGCCGTCGGCTCGCACGGTGGCGTCGTCGCCAAAGGCCCGATCGTCCGGGACGTCACGGTAAACCTCATCGCGCTCCGGCGTCTGGGCGGCCCCGACGCGGACCTCGTACGCAAGTACGTGCTCGGCCTCGCCCTCCTCGCGGCGATCGCGCCACAAGACCCCTTCCTCCGCCAAGGCTGCCTCCTCGTGCCGGATGCCGAGACCCCGGCGGAATGGACGATCATTTCTCGTGACGGCACACGCTCCCCCGCTGAGCTCGCGCCTGACGTGGTCCTCAGCTACGCCACCGCGGCTGCGGAGGCATTCGGCGTCGGCGAAGCGCGGACGTTGCAGTTCGACAAGAAGCTCGCCAAAGCGGACACCAAGGCCAAGAGCAAGTGAGCGCGCAATCCACCCGGTATCTCATCATCGAGGTCTGGCTCGAGAGTGGGCGCTTCCACGGTGAGCCAGAGTGGCCTCCCTCGCCGGCGAGGCTCTTCCAAGCGCTCGTCGCCTCGGCAGGGTCGGAGGCGAACGCCTCGACCCCGAAAGCGGCCGCGTTGACATGGCTGGAAGCTCTCGACGCTCCCCTGATCGCATCACCCCGCGCCATCAAGGGGCACGAGACCAAGCTCTTTGTCCCCAACAACGACCTCGACTCGAAGGGCGGCATCCCGGCACGGGTCCATGAGATCCGTGCTGAAAAGTGGGTACGCCCGCGCATCTTCGACGCCGAGACTTCACTGCTCTACGTCTGGGACTTCGCCCGACAAGACGAGACGCACGCGACCCGCATCTGTCAGATTGCCGAAGGACTGTACCGGCTGGGCCGCGGCGTGGACATGGCCTGGGCCAAGCCTCGCCTCGCGAACGAGGCCGAGATGCAAGAGGCTCTTTACGGCGGCGATCGGGAGCTACACCGTCCCTCAGTAGGCTACAGCCGGACCGGAAAGGTCCTGGACTGCCCCAGCCCGGGGAGCCTGGCCAGCTTGACCGCTCGCTACCTCGCATCGCTCAGCCGCTTCGACGAAATGCACGGTGCCTCAGTATTCCAACAGCCCCCCAAGGCTCGATTCGCGCGTGTCTCCTACGACGCATCCCCCCCCTGGGCGCTCTTCGAACTGCGCCCCCCCGCGGCCATGGGCGTGTTCTCTGCTACCGCGCTGACCTCCACCGTGCAACTCACCGAGACCGTGCGCGAGGCCGTCGCGGACCGGCTATATGACGCCTTAGGAGAATCCTCGCGCCCCATGATCGCGGCCATTCGTGGGCGAGCCGAAGACGGCGGCCCAGCGCCGCTTTTGCGAGATCGCGTTCGGCTCATCCCGTTGCCGTCCATAGGACACACACACACCGACCCCTCGATTCGGCGCGTTCTGGTTGAGGTGCCCGCACACCGCGGCGCCTACGCCGAGGATATTTTCTGGGCCTTCTCCGGCCTTGAGTTGGCGACACCGGCGGGCACCCCCGCGGTGCTGGTTCGGGCCGACGACACGAGCATGGTCCAGCACTTCGTGGGGCACCAGCACGCCGGCTGCAGCGTGTTTCACTCCATCACGCCCGTCGTGCTACCGGAGGCCAGGCGGCGGATCGACCCGGCCAAAATCCAGGAGCAGACGAAGGGCGCCGGAGAGAGACTCGAGGAAGAATCGCTCGCCCAGCACGCCGTGCTCCAAGCGCTTCGGCATGCCGGCATCGACCAACGCCCCAGCACGATCAGGGTCCAGCGCGAGCCCTTCCAGGGACGCGGGCAGCGTGCGGAGTCGTTCGCCGAAGGGACGCGCTTCGCGAAGGAGCGGCTGTGGCATGTGGAACTCCAGTTCCGTCGCCCCCTACGCGGCCCGATCGTCATCGGCGACGGTCGCTTCTTGGGTCTCGGCTTGATGGTTCCCCAGGACGCGTTCGCCCGCGTCTTCGCGTTTCGCATCGTCGATGGATTGTCTCCGAAAGCAAGGTCCGAGAGCCTTACGACGGCCCTACGGCGCGCGGTGCAAGCTCGGGTTCAGGAGGTGATCGGCAGTGGCGCACGCATCCCGACGATGGTGAGCGGCCACGCACCAGACGGGTCCCCAGCCCGCTCGGGCCCTCGGGTCGCCTATCTCCACGACCCGACCGAGAACCGCCTGGTTCTGGTCGTCACAGGACTGCCCCCAGAGGGTCACGACAGGAGGAAGGACCGAGAAACCCTGGCGACGCTTGAGAGCGCCATGGCGGGGTTCGCCGACTTGCGCGCTGGAACAGCCGGGCGGCTGCGCTTGGTCGCCACGAATGTTGATGCAGAAACCGATCGACTGCTCGCCGCAGCGCGCGAGTGGCGGTCGGCGACGCCCTACATGGTGGACCGGCATGAGCACGCTGGCAACGCCAAGGCCGCCATCGTCACCGACGTCGAGCGGGCGCTCCGGCGTGCCGGTCTGCCAGCTGCACGAGTCACCGTTGAACGCATCGAGGCGCGCAGTGGCCGGGAACTCGAAGGCTACGTCCACCTCGCGTTCGATGTTGCGGTACGAGGGCCGCTCCTCCTCGGTCGCAGCAGATTCAAGGGCGGCGGACTCTTCACCGGGGTTACCCCGGCGGAAGGCTAACTCGAGGATGCAGCGGTGGTCCTGGGTTTGGAGCTAGCTAGTGGATCCTTGATCGGGTGACAAGTCCCCTGGCACTGCAAGCGCGAGAGTTTGCTCTCTGGTGAACTACAGCACCGGCTTCAAAGCACTGGTGCCCCAGCGGATCTTGGGCTCGGTCTACTCCATCAAGACGCCCCATCGGTAGTGCATGAAGGGCGGCCTACTTGGGCTTGCGCTTGGGCAGCTCGACGCGGGCGATGTACAGCTGTTTTGGGTCCACGCCTCGTTTGTCCTTGGGGCCGGTGGCGAAGTATTCGACTCGCTCGCCAATGCCCTTGGTCGACGTCTGTGTCGACCAGTAACGCAGGCCGACGATCTTTTGCTTCTTGCGTAGCCAGGAGAGGAAGATCACCGAGTGGCCGCTGCCGCTCCTTCGCCAGAGCTGGACGAAATCACCCGGACGAACATCTTCGAACTTGGGAATGAGGCGGCCTAACTTCTCTTGCTCGATCGTGCGCGCCAGGGTCTTTCGGTTGCCGTCGCTACCAAACCACAGCCCGCGCAAGCGCAGCAGCGCCTTACCATCCGCGACGCCCGGGATCAGAAACGGCTGCTTCCGCGCCTTGCATGCCCGTTCGTAGGCCTGAACGAAGACCTCGAAGGTGAGACCGCAGCAATACCCGCGGCCCTTAGGGTCCCCCTTCGCCACGAGCTTGCCACGATAATGCAGGTCGCGAGCGTTCCCGCCCCAACCCCGACCGTCCTTACCGCGTGGCCAATAATAACGGTGGGTGCCATCGGTCGGATAAGACCGCAATACCGCGAGTACGTGACGGTTGAACTCCGGCAGGGGCGGCTTTTGGACCGCCTTGGTTTCCTGCGGCGCCAGCCAGAGAAATGGAAGCAGCAGCAAACTCAGCATCATCGTCGACTCCTTATTTTGGCGCGAACTTACGCAGCTTACGCTGTAGCGAACGTCGATGGATACCAAGTCGGCGTGCGGCCTCGGAGATATTGCCACCGCTATCGCTCAAGACTCTCTGAATATGCTCCCACTCGGCGCGAGCCAGCGAAGGCACCTCGTAATCCTCCACCTTGCCCGGACGCAGCGGCGGTTCCTCGGCCCGCTTGAACGCGAGCAGGAGATCATCAACATCTGCAGGCTTTGCCAGGTAATGCACGGCACCTAGTCGCATGGCATCGACAGCGGTAGCGATACTGCCATAGCCAGTCAGAACGACAATCTTGGTCGTGGCATCGATCCCATGCAGAGCTTCGACGACATCCAGCCCGCCCTTTCCAGGCATGCGCAGGTCGACAACCGCCCGCTCAGGAGAGTCCTCCTGCGCCAGCTGCACAGCCATCTCGTAGCCAGCGGCCTGCCGAGCCTCGTAGCCGCGATCGACCAAGGCCTGAGCCAGGCGACTGCGAAAGATCTCATCATCGTCGACCAGGAGAAAGCTCTCGTGGTCGCCCTGTAACTGCTGCTCTTCCATTGCATTCATACTGCGTCAAGTCGACGGCCACTGCCAGAGCGCTTCATCTCCCCGGCTCTTCTTGGAGGATGCGTTCTTCCGAAAACCAAACCCGGGCAAGGGTCCCGATGCCGGGCTGGGACTCGAGTTCAAAGCGCGCCCCTAGGCGATCCAAGACGGTCCTAGTCAAAAAAAGACCGAGGCCCATGCCTTCCCCCACTTCCTTGGTGGTGAAGAAGGGGGACCCCGCACGCTCCAGCGTTTCGGCATCCATGCCCTGACCCTCGTCTCGCACGGTCAAGAGCAGGCCATCCGCCACCTTCTCGGCAAGGAACTCCACTTCCTGACCAGTGGCACTCCCATCAATAGCGTTATTGACCAGGTTGCGTAGGGCCCTAACGACCGTAGTCCGCGGCAGATCCAGCCGGAGCTCGGCAGCCCCAGCGCAGGCCCTAAGCATGACACGGCCGGGAGCCTTGCAGCCCATGATCACCTCGTCGCAGAGCTGCTGGACAGCGAAAACCTGCGGCCCCTCCCCTGTGCTTTCACCAGCATCGGAGGACATCTGATCGAGGATCTCCCGGCAGCGCTGAACCTCCTGCCGAATGAGGCGAGCATCCTCACTGATGCGCTCAGGACTTCCACCCTTCTGCAGTGCCCGCTCCAGTTCTTTCGCGACCACCGCAATCGTCGAAAGAGGTGTAGCAAGCTCGTGCGCAGCCCCCGCGGCCAGAGTCGCCATCCCCTCGAGCCTCCTGCTGCGCTCACGCTGCTCGGTCGCAAGCTCTAGCTCTTCCCCGAGCTTGGCCAGCGCAGTACGCAGCCGAGAAAAGAAGTAGAACAGCGTCAAGGACAGGGCCCCGAAGGCCACCCCCAGCCCCAGCAGATAGAGCTTCCAAGCCTCGTTCATCTCCTCCACCGACGGCTCCCCGCTTATCGCGGGTAATCCCGGCAGCGGCTCGTGGGCATAAAAGAGGAAGGCAAAGCAGAGCCCGCCAAAGCCGGCGAGGGCCCAGCCCCAGAGCTGTGGCAGCAGCAACGAGGCAAGCAGCACGTTGACCAAATAGAAGATGCTGAACGGGTTGCTTGGCCCCCCTGAGACATAGAGCAGGGCCGTTAGCAGCAACAAATCCAGAATCATCACCGACCCGAGTAGGACCGGAAGCACGCCCCCTGCAGCCACAGCTTCGCCGCGGCGCAGCGCCCACAGATAGCAGCTGAGAAGCAGGTTGCTGAGCGCCGCGAAAGCGATGAGGCTGAGGAGCAAGGTCAAAGGCAGCTCAACGCCGAGCCCGAACTCAACGCTCAGCACCGTGCCCAGCTGTCCGAGCACCGCCGCCCAACGTAGGTTGAGCAGCCAGGCAAAGTTGATCAGGCTGCGCTGGGAGTGCATGGCAGTGGACTCTCTAGCCATAGCTGCACGAAGAGCACAAGGAGAATCAGCGCTGCAGGGACTGGCTCGTGCTCAGGGTCCTGCCCTGCTCGCTATAGCTGACGAAAGCCCGAAAGCGGCACGCAACCTAGAGCACCCCGGTCCCGGACCAGGGCCAGAACATCACTTGCCCTGCTGTATGTACTCAGGAAAGGCCTGATTCTTGCCCTTGATCCTCTCCATATTCTCGCTGGTATCGAGCAGAGACATCGACACAAACAAGAAAACGAAGATCAGCGAAGCCAAGAAGATGATCGAGTTAAAGGGTCGATCCCAAAGCAGGTGCATGAAGACCAGGCAGACCAGGATGGATTTGATCGCCGCGATGCCCATCGCCAGCCAGACATTGAACCAGCCAAGATCGACGTAGGTAACGGCGACGGTGACGATGGTTAAGAAGATCAACGCAGCGAAGACGCCCAGCAGCAGTGGCAGCGGCACGACGTGCGGGTGATGGTCCCCGCCCTCTTCGTGTTGATGATCGGTGTTCTGCGTGTGTTCCGACATGGTCACTTGTCCGATCAATGGATGAGGTAGAGAAGCGGGAAGAGGAAGATCCACACAAGGTCGACGAGGTGCCAATACAGCGCCACGTAGTCGACCTGGCCGTAGTATTCCGAGTTAAAGCGGCCCTTCATCGCGTTGATCATCGTCCAGGTGATCACCACAATGCCGCCGATCACGTGGATGCCGTGCAAGCCGGTCATCCCAAAGTAGATCCCGAAGAAACGTCCAGCACCCTCGGGAATACCGCCCTGCAGGACAAAGCCGTGCGCAGCGGCATAGGCCTCGGCGCCCTCGGCGTGAAAGCCATCCCCGGGCACCAGACCGGCCGAAATCTTGCCCGAGTATTCAAAGTATTTGATCACTAAGAAGACGCAGGCGCATAGCAGCGTGAGGGCCAGGCAGGTCACCAGCCCCTTCTGCTTGTTCAACTGGGCACAGCGCACCGCCCAGGCCATGGTCAAGCTCGAGAAGAGCAGGACCACGGTGTTGATCGCCCCCATCGGGGTCGACAGGAACTGGTGCCCGAAGTCAAAGAGCTCGGGGTAGTGCGAGCGATAGACCGCATAGGCGCAGAACAGGCCGCTGAAGAACAGGATCTCGGTAATCAGGAAGATCCAGATCCCGAGCTTGCCGGCATCGAACTGCTGGGACGAGTTATCGAAGTGATGCGCTAGGCGCTCATCATGATGCTCGTCGTCATGCCCGTGCATTTGTTCACTGGCGGCTTGGGTCATCTGACTGGTTTCTCGTTATCGGGAGGAGTTATGGTCGTCGCGAGGGCGAGGATCAGACCTAGCCCTACGGCCGTGGCAAAGGCCAATGGCCACGCCTAAGGGCTGTGGCCGTGGCTCATGCCAGTGGCAGCGGCTAATGGCTGTGGCTGCTTTCGGAGCAGTTGCGGACGTAGTCGAGATCACGCACGTAGTCTTCGGTCTGCGAATCGTACTTCACCGACTTCATGTCGTACGGATCGCAGACCAGCGGAGTCTCATCGAAGTTATGGTGCGGCGCCGGCGACGGCGTCTGCCACTCGAGGGTCGTGCCGCCAAAGGGATTGGAACCAGCCTTCTTGCCCGTGCGTAGCGAGCGATAGAGGTTGATCACCATCCAGGCAATGCCGAGCCCAAGGATCAGTGCGCCGATCGTCGAGAGCTGGTGATAGAGCGTGTACTCTTCCGCGTAGTTGTAGTAGCGACGCGGCATACCGCGACTGCCCATAACGAACTGCGGGAAGAAGGTCATGTTGAAGCCGACGAAGACCAGCAGGCAGGTGATCTTGCCGTATTTTTCGTCGTACATCTTCCCGGTCATCTTCGGCCACCAGTAATGGACGCCACCGAAGAAGGCGGTGATCGCGCCACCGACCATCACATAATGGAAGTGGGCCACGACAAAATACGTGTCGTGTAGGTGGATGTTGTTGGACATCGCACCGAGGAAGATCCCGGTGAGGCCGCCGATCGTGAACAAGAAGATGAAGGCCAGCGCATACCACATCGGGGTATCGAGGCGGATGCTGCCCTTGTAAAGGGTCGCAATCCAGTTGAAGACCTTGATCGCCGAGGGCACCGCAACACTGAAGGTCAAGGCGCTAAAGATCATGCCCGCGAGGTCGGACTGGCCGCTCGTGAACATGTGGTGGCCCCAGACCAGGAAGCCGAGGATCGCAATCGCAATCGAGCTGATCGCGATGAAGCGGTAGCCGAAGATGGGCTTGCGTGAGAAGACCGAGAACAGCTCGGAGATCACGCCCATGGCCGGGAGGATCATCACGTAGACGGCCGGGTGCGAGTAGAACCAGAAGAAGTGCTGGAACAGCACCGGGTCTCCACCCAGCTCCGGATTGAAGATGCCGATGCCCACGACACGCTCAACGGCAAGCAACAAGAGGGTGATGCCGATGATGGGCGTCGCCAGCACCTGGATCACCGCCGTCGAGTAGAGCGCCCAGAGCAGCAGGGGCATGCGGAAGAAGCCCATACCCTCCGGCCGCATCTTGTGCACCGTGACGATGAAGTTGATGCCCGTGAAGATCGAGCTGAATCCGAGGATGAAGGCACCCAGACCGGAGAGCACGACCGCGGTTTGGCTTTCGAGACTGTAAGGCGTGTAGAGCGTCCAACCGGTATCCAGGCCAAAGCTCATCATCGCAGCGATGAAGAACACGGCGCCGACCACCCAGAAGTGGAAGCTCATCAGGTTGAGCCGGGGGAAGGCCACATCCTTGGCTCCGAGCTGCATAGGTAAGACGAAGTTACCCAGAGCCGCCGGAATCGACGGGATAATGACCAAGAAGATCATCACCGCGCCGTGGAGCGTGAACATTTGGTTGTACTGATCGTGGCTGATGATCGTCGGGCCAGGGGTCCAGAGCTCCGCCCGGACGATTAAGGCCATCACCCCGCCCAAGAAAAGGGCGGTGAAGATGCCGACGAGATACATCACGCCGATGCGCTTGTGATCGAGCGAAAAGGCCCAGGACATGAAGCCATGGCTGCAGTTGAGATAGTTCTCTACTGGCTGCTCGCCTGCCACGCCCTGCTCGCTACTTGTGCTAATGGTGGTCATTGGGTCACTTGATGTTTGCAGGGGCTCACTTGATGGTCTTGAGCCATTCGATAATCGCGCCGAGTTCCTCTTCCGAGAACCTGCCGGCAAAGACGCTCATGATCGAAGGGGGTCCGAAGCTCTTCACGACCTTGGCATTGGGCTTGAGAATCGACTCTCGGATGTAGTTCTCGTCGGCAACCAGCTTGGTGCCGTCGTGCAGTTCGACTTCTCGCTGCCAGACCCCCTTAAAGCTGGGGCCGGCACTGCGTGAGCCATCCAGGCTGTGACATCCCATGCAACCGCCTCGCTCCGCCAGGATCTTGCCGGCATCCGCAAGCGGCATGGTGCCCACCGGGCTTCTTTCCGATTCGAGCCAGGCTTCGTAGGTATCGAGCTCGACCAGGGAGCCAGCCTCCAGCTGCTTCAGCTCTTGGCCATCTTTGACCTGCACACCCGAGGCGACTTTGACCTCTCCAGGTTTGGCAGGGTGCACGACAAACTTGGTCACCATGTCGGAATGCTGCTGTCCGCAGTATTCAGCACAGCGCAGCGGGAAGACGCCCGGGGTATTGGTGTCGAACCAAAGCTCGCTGTAGCGGCCAGGAACCGTATCACGCTTGAGGCGCAGAGTCGGCAGATACATCGAGTGGATGACATCCACCGAAGTCATGGTCAGCTTCACCGGTCGCCCGACCGGCACGTGCAGCTCGCTGGAGGTCACGCCATTGGGATAGCGGAACTCCCAAGACCACTTGCGCCCGATGACCCGGATCGGCTCAGCGTTGGCCGGGGCCTCCCGCCCATACATGTAGCTATCGAAGCCCCAGACAAAAACCACGACCAGCAGTGCAGCTGGTAGCAGGCTCCAGGTGACCTCAAGCGCGGTATTGTGCTCGGGGCTCGGTTGCGCTTCATGCCCTTCCCGTCGCCGATAGCGAATGATGAAGAACACCATCAGCCCAACGACCAGCACGAAGAAAAAGACCGACAGCCACAGGATGAAATAAAACAGCCCGTCGTGACCGTCAGCTAGGGAGGAGTGCTTAGGGGGCAGCCAGAAGCTAGCTTCCTGGGGCAACTCTTCCGCGAGCTTTGCCAAGGGCGCCATCGCCAGTAGGGACATCGAAATCATGATCGTCCTAGAAGTGCCGTCATAACGCGACGGTTTCGGTATTCGCGGGATGCTGCACGCCCTTTTGGTGGCGCGAACCTCGACCCCCAAACCAGAGCCAAGCGAGAAAGAGCCCAAAGATCAGGGCAAAGCCCAGGGCACTGAAGCGCATGAGCTTGTAGGCCACTGCGGCGTAGCCACCGCTCTCGGAGTCGTAGTCCAGGAAGCAATACAAAATGAGCCGGTCGATCAGCGTTCCGACCTGGCCCTCACCCGACTCGATGAGCGCGGTGCGCAACAGGTCGGTCGGGTAGTTCACCCCGTAGAGGTAGCGGCAGATTTTGCCTTCGGGGCTGAGTACGAAGAGCGCCGCGGTATGGAGATACTCACCGCTCCTTGGGTGGAAGGCGTACCGAAAGCCCAAAGCGTCGGCGAGCTCTTGGATCTGTGACTCGCCAGGAGCGTAGGGCTTTTTCGTGCGCGGGTGGACGCCTCCCTCAAGGCGTTCATCCACCGTAAGGAAGTGCCAGCCCTTTTCGGCCTCAGGACGCGCGTAGGCCCGGAAGTACTTGCGCTTGGCGAGGGTCGCCTTCTTGGGTGTTTCCTTGGGGTCGATACTGACGGTGACCAGCTCGAAGTCCTCGCCCGGCGTCCACTTGAGTCCCTTGAGCCCCTTCACCAGGGCATTGAGCTGGGCCGCGCAGAGCATCGGGCAGTCGCTGTAGTTCAGCGTCAGAATCACCGGGCGCTTACCATCGAAGTACTGTTTGAGCGCGACGCGTTCGCCTCGCTCATTGGTAAAGCGCAGCCCCAACGGGATGCTCTCGCCGAATTTCTCTTCGATGTCGACGTTGATCAGTTCGTCCGGCAGCACATCGCTAGAAACCCCGCTTCCGCTCTTCTGGCCGCGGAGGTCTTGGGCCGACGCCACGCTGCTAAGGCACACGCTGCTAAGGCAGAGGAGGGCCAGCAGGACATAAAGCCCCGCAAGACTCCCCCATCCCTCGCCTTTTCGGCGGCTGTTTCGCAATGCCATCTCGGAGAACATGGGATCCGCGCTCAGTCCTTCTTCCAGATTTTCAAGACGTCACGCTTGGCGCGCTCGATCGGAATCGCGACACGCTTCTTTTCCTTATCCACCCAGCGAAGCTTCTTGAGCGTCAAACGCTGCTCACGCTGCATGACCTGGACCGGACGGTCGATGTTCTTGTAAACCCGCTCTTCGATCAGCGCGTCACGACGCGAGAAGTAGAGCAGCTGCACAGCGAGGAAGACCACCCAGATCAGCCCACCACCGGCGAAGGTGTAGACCGCGAGTTGTCCCAGGGGCATCTTGTCAGGTGCGGAGGCCATAGGTATTCCCCAGCTCAGAAGTTGTGGAAGGCGAGCGATTCACCCAGGCGCGGGTCACGCTCAGGCACGAGGGACACCGAGAGCCCGTTCCAGACGAAGCCGGCAATGAAAATGCCGAGCATCCCCAGCGGGATCAGCGCTTCGAAAGGCGCGAAGTGCCAGTGCGCATGTGTCGTCGCCGAGTGGTCAGCCATCTCCGGCACGATCAACCAATAGAGGTCGACCCAGTGCATTACGATCGACCAGACCGCCCAGAAGGCGAGCGTCGCGCGATTACGCTTCACATGCCGCGAAACCAAGCCCAGCATCGGGATCAAAAAGTGCCCGAAGACCAAGACCAAGGAGACAATCTCCCAGCCGTGCGTCTGGCGGCGGAGGAACCACCCCGTCTCCTCGGGGATATCTCCATACCAAATCAGCATGTACTGGCTAAACGCGATGTAGCTCCAAAAGAAGGTGAAGGCGAAGAGGTATTTACCCAGGTCGTGGTAGTGCTCCCTGCTGACCATATGGGTCAACAGTCCTAGCTTTTGGATAATCAGCAGGGCCAGGATCATGAAGGCGAAGAAGGCCAAAACACTGCCGCCGAAGTAGTAGACCCCGAAGATCGTGCTGAACCAGTGCGGGTCCAGGGTCATGAAGAGGTCAAAGGCAGCGAAAGTCGTCGTCAAGGCGAAGAGGATCAGGCCAGGGGCCGACCACTTCTCCATCTTGGCGGTCATCGCCCGAGCGCCATCGGCGTCTTGCTTGACCGAGCTGCCTACGAACAAGCGGCTCAGGAAGATCCACACCGCAAAATACAGCGCGATACGCAGGACAAAGAAGCCGCCGTTCAGGTAGCCGACCTTCATGAGCGTGAGGTTGTCATGCGCCGCGTGCAGCGCTTCTTGATCCGCCCAGCGATAAAGGATGTTGTTGCCCAAAAGCGCGGGCACCACGATCGGCAAACTCAAGATCGCCAGCAACGGAAAGTTGCCGGCCATCATCTCGGCAACACGCCGAACGACAACGCTCCATCCCGCCTTGGTGACGTGGTGGATCAGGACAAAGAACAGCCCGCCGAGCGAGAGGCTCAGGATCAAGCCATAGCCGATCAGGTAGCTGAAGTAGAAGTGCTTGACGCCCCCCTCTGAACCCATAGCCAGGCCCAGTCCGGCCAGCACCAGCGCCAGTCCAAGGACCGCAGCGATCAGCATGAGCTTCTTGGCTCCGGCACCCAAATGCCGACTCTCCTCGAAGACCATCTTGGGATCTACGTGATGTCCCATCTTAGTTGCCCTCCAGCTTCTGGCGGTCTTCTGTAGAGAGTTCGTCGAGCTTGACAGACTCGGCACGCATCAGCGCCTTGAGATAAAGCACGATGGCCCAACGATCCTCGGTCGGAACCTGAGAAGCGTAGGAGGGCATGTTACGGACACCGTTCTTAATGACGTTGTAGAGATACCCGACCGGCTGCTCGCTGAGGGATTCGGCATGGATCGAAGTCGGCGGCACCCACTTCGACTCTCCAAGCATTTGCGCCCGACGATGCACTATGCCGTCGCCGTGGCCGGTATAGCCATGGCATACCGCGCAGTAGATGTCGTAGCGCTGCTGGCCGCGATTCATCATCTCTTCGCTGATTTCGAACTGTGCCGGGAAGCTCTTGGCGAACTCGCCGCCCTGCTTACCGTCGTCGTAATGCTCGTCAGCGCGCAGCTCACCGCGAGCAATCGTGCCGGCAACCGGCAAACGCCCACCCGTGCCGTCGGCGAAGAAGTCGGAGGCTCTCTGGGTGCGCAACGAGTATTGGTCGTCGAGATCGAAGACCACGTGGAAGGGAGGGGTTGTGCTGGTCTTGTGCTTGGCGACCAAGAAATACATCAGCGGCACCAGGGACAAAACGCCGAGCACGATACCGATGCCGAGGAAGGGCCGGGGCAGTGCCGAGGGCGTGTCGTCATCGAAAACCTCTTCGAGGGCGGAGCCGCCCAGCTTCTCGAAGAAACCGCCATTCTTGGCTCCGGCATACAGCGGATCCGTAGCGTCAAACCACAGGAAGAAGCGATCCGCGGTGGCCCGCAGGAAACGCTCGCTGCTCTGCGTCGGGTTCCAGAACTGGGGAAGCCGGTTGAAGATCAGCACCCCGAAGAAACAAGCGAACGCCGACAAGAGGATGGTCAGTTCGAACATCACCGGGATGCTCGCCGGCAAGCTGATATCCGGCTTGCCGCTGATCCAATAGGGATAATCGATGGCGTTCATCCAGGTCTGCATCGCAAAGCCGACCGCTAGCCCGGTCAGGCCCGCTCCCAGCACAACCCAGGGAAGGACGGTCTGCCGGATTCCCATCGCATCATCGAGGCCATGGACGGGAAAGGGCGTATGAGCATCCCATTTCTCGAAACCGTGGTCACGGCACTCTTCGGCCGCAGCCATCAGGCTCAAGGGATCCTCGAACTCGACGAGCACACCGTTGATGCGCGGCGTGTCGCTACTCGTCTGCTCAGTCATGGTCAGCGTTCTCCGCGTTCTTGGCCGGCCCCTGCAGGGGCAGCGACGCCTTGACCTCGGCAATCGCGACCATTGGCAGCCAGCGACAGAAGAGGAGGAACAAAGTAAAGAAAAGGCCGAAGCTGCCCAGGAAGGTCAGCGCATCGATGGGAGTGGGCGTAAAGTAACCCCAGCTCGCCGGGAGGAAATCGCGGCTCAGGGAAGTCACCGCGATCACGAAGCGCTCGAACCACATGCCGATATTCACGAAGATCGCGATAATCAGCATCAGCGGCACCGAGGTGCGCACTTTCTTGAACCAGAAGAACTGCGGGAAGATCACGTTGCAGCTCACCATCGTCCAGTAGGCCCAGGCGTAGGGGCCAAACATGCGGTTAACGAAGGCGAAGCGCTCGTAGGGGTTACCGCCATACCAGGCGATGAAGAACTCGATCGCATAGGCGTAACCGACCATCATGCCGGTCGCCAAGATGACCTTGTTCATCACCTCGAGGTGACGAATGGTGATGATGTTGGACAGGCCGAACCACTTTCGGGCCGGGATGGCCAGGGTGACCACCATCGCGAACCCCGAGAAGATCGCGCCAGCGACGAAGTAGGGCGGGAAGATCGTCGTGTGCCAGCCGGGCACCTGCGAAACCGCGAAGTCGAAGGACACCACCGAGTGCACCGAGAGGACCAGCGGCGTGGCTAGCGCCGCCAGCAGCAAATACACCCGCTCGTAGCGGTGCCACTGCCGGTTGGATCCGGTCCAGCCGAGACTGAAGATCCCGTAGGCGAGACGCTTGATCTTGGTTTTGGCGCGATCGCGCAGCATGGCCAAGTCCGGCACCATGCCCAGATACCAGAACAGCGCCGAGACCGTGGCATAGGTGGAAACCGCAAAGACGTCCCAAAGCAAGGGGCTGCGGAAGTTCGGCCACATGTCCATTTGGTTTGGCAGCGGGAACAGCCAATACGCCAGCCAAACACGGCCGATGTGGATTGCCGGGAAGATACCGGCGCAGGCCACCGCGAAGATCGTCATCGCCTCGGCGAAGCGGTTGACGCTGGTGCGCCACTTCTGCCGGAAGAGATAGAGGATCGCCGAAATCAGCGTGCCGGCGTGGCCGATACCGACCCAGAACACGAAGTTGACGATGGGCCAACCCCAGAAGGCCGGGCTGTTGTTACCCCAAACACCGACCCCGGTGAAGATCAGGTAGCCGACCATGGCGCCGAGGACGCCCAAAAGGGTGAGCGACATCACAAAGGCGACATACCAGGCCTTGGGGGTCCGCTCCCACTCGGGGATTCGGCAGACCGCGTCGGTCAGGCTGGTGTAATCCGTCGCACCGTCGATGAGCGGCGGCCGATCGCCCGGCTGCAGCTCAGGTTCGGTTCCGACTTGGGAAGCGTCGATCGAAGTCATCAGTGCTTCTCGCCCTTCTTGTCATGGCTCGCGCCGCCGCTGCTCTTCGCCGCCACCAAGTCCGGGTGCGGGTTATTCACCTTGGCCAAGAAAGTGGTTCGCGGCCGGATATTAAGCTCTCCGAGCATCGCGTACTCCCTGTCCTTGGCCTTCTCGATCGAGACGCGGCTCTTGGGGTCCTTGATATTGCCAAAGGTAATCGCCCCAGTCGCGCAGCTCTGTTCGCAGGCGGCCACCACCTCGCCATCGCGGATCGAACGACCCTCGTTACGCGCCGTGATACCCGCGCTCTTGATGCGCTGGATGCAATAACTGCACTTCTCCATGACGCCTCGGTTGCGCACCGAGACCTCCGGGTTGAACTGCAGCTTTGCGACCTCGTACTTCGGCTTCTCGTAGTCCTTGTGATAGTCGAAGTAGTTGAAGCGTCGAACCTTGTAGGGGCAGTTGTTGGCGCAGTAGCGGGTACCGACACAGCGGTTGTAGGCCATGTCGTTGGTGCCCTCCTCGCCGTGGGTGGTCGCTGCGACCGGGCAGACCTGCTCGCAGGGAGCATTCTCGCAGTGCATGCAGCTCACCGGCTGATGCACCAGGCCCGGATCTTCCGGATCGCCGACGTAGTAACGGTCGATACGCATCCAGTGCATCTCTCTGCCGTTGAGCACCTGCTCCTTGCCGACCACCGGCACGTTATTCTCGCTGGTGCAGGCGACAAGGCAGGCATTGCAGCCCATGCACTTGTTTAGGTCGACCGTCATCCCCCACTGATGCTCACCCGGATATTCGACCCGATCCCAGAGCGACTGGAGTTTGGGGTGGTGCACCATGTGTTTGGCAAAGTCAGGATGCTCCTTGTAGTGATCGAGATCCGTCTCGCGAATGAGGGTCTCAGCTCGGCGAGCGCGCTCATCCATGCCAAGGGTGTCAATCGCCCAGTGGTCCTGAGTCGAGGCCAGGAGGAAGCTCTCACCAGTGGGCGTGACCTGAACCTCGGTGCTGAGCCACATCGAACCCTGCTCGCGGAGCAGGTAGCTATTGAAGCCCGCCGGAGACACGCCCTGGGAGACGCTACCACCAACGACACCGGCCTCGGTGCGGCCATTACCCAAGGCAAGGGCCAGCGAGCCAGGCGCTTGGCCCGGCTGGATCAGCACCGCCACTTCGAGCTGCCGCTCCCCGACCTTCAACGAGACCAGCGACTCGTTCTTGACCCCCAAGGCCGCGGCCGTGGCGGGGCCTATAAGGAGAGCGTTATCCCAAGTCAGCTTGGTGATAAAGTCGGGGGTCTCCTGCAGCCAACTGTTATTGGCATAACGACCATCACGCAGCCGCGTGTCGGGAAGGAAGACCAGCTCGAGTTTGTCGCTGCCCGTAGGCGCCGGCACTGGTGCCGGCGTTTCGAAGGCTCGGAGCTTGGGCATCAAGCTCTCTTCGGCGAGACGTGCATCAAAGCCGTCATGCAGCGACTTGGCCCAGCGACGCTCGAAGGCGGGGCCGCTCGTGGCTTCGCCTGCGAGCGCCGCATAGCTCTGCCTGACGATCTCGCGCGCATCTGGATCGGCCTGGCCGCCCAGCCGAGCTAGCAGCTCAAGCGGAGACCAGCCGTTCCAAATGGGCTGGATCTGCGGCTGCTGCAGGAGGTAGCCGCCGCGGTGGGTCATACCATCGCCCCAGCTCTCAAGGGCATGGGCGAGTGGCAGGTGCCAGTCACAGAGGCGAGCCGTCTCATCGCGGTAGCTACCGAGATGGAGCTTGGTGGCCACCTTGCTCAGCGCCTGCCCGAAGCCAAGGTCGACCGGCGCGTCGTAAGCAGGATTGCTGTCGAGCACGACGAGGCTGTGGATCTGGCCGGCCTTCATCGCCGTGACCAGCTCTGCCAGCTCTGTCGTCCCCTGCGCCTGAATCGGCAGCATCTTGCGCAGGGTCACGATCTTGCTGAAAGCGCCCAGCTTCTGATTGAGGCGATGGGCGATGGCATGCACGGCCGGGGGCTGGCACTCGCCGACGATGACCACGCTGCTGCCCTTGTGAGCCGCGAGGTCCTTGCCGAGCGCCTCAAGGAAGCGCTTGTATTTCGGCTCGGCGAGAACGCCCTCGAGCTTCCCAGGCCCGCCGGTCGCAAGCGACTCAAGAGCCAGGAGGAAGGCGTGCATATGCTCGCTACGCAGGGGCAGGCGATGGTCGGCGGTGCCGCCAGTGCTGCTGTAGCTGCTCTCGATCGCGTAGAGGCGATTCATTTCGCCGTCGGGATCGCGCCCCGCGGCGAATGCGCGAGACATGCGCATAGAATCGGGATGATCCTGCAAGGCATTGGAGTCGAGGCAGACGATGCGCTTGACCTGATCCAGATCGTAGACCGGCTCAAGGGCCTCACCGAAGGCGAGCTTGGCCCCCTCGATGGTGTTCTGCCGGGTAAGCGGCTCCCAAGTGCTCCAACGCATCTGCGGGTGCTTGCCCGCCAGCTCGGCGCGCAGGCGCGCGAGGCTAGGGGAGCTCGAACTGCGCGACAGCACGGCAAAACCAGCACCGTCGCCCAGCTTCTCCGCCATCGCATCGATGGCGGCGCTGATCTCCGCCCACTCGCAGTTCACCAGTCCCTCGGCACCGGCCCGCGCCGGGCCACGACTGCGATCGGGGTCGTAGAGTTCAAGGATCTGAGCCTGGGCCTGGGAATTCGACGCCCCTAGGCAGGCGGGGTGATCGGGGTTGCCCTCGACCTTGGTCGGGCGTCCCTCGGTGCTTGTGATCAGCAGCGGCAGGGCGACCCCTTCGAAGTCCATGCAGGTCGCATAGTGGACCGGCACACCTGGAATACGGCCCTCGGGGCGCGACTTGAAGGGGAGGACGTATTCCCGGTCCATGGTGCAGGCCGTCGTCCCAGCCAAAGCGACCGAAGCCCCCATCAGCTGCAGGAAGCGACGGCGCGACACGCCCTCGGGGGCATCCGTCGCGCCTTCTGGGAACTCGCGGGCCAGCGCCTCTTGGAACACGGAGCTCTGCTCACGTTCATCCAAAGAGCGCCAGTAACGCGGCTTCTCGCTCTCGCTGGAGCCGCTTCCGTCCGAAATGCTAGTCGGCTTCATCGGGGGCACATTCATCGGTGGCACGTGGAGCAGCTGGTCTGGGGCTTGATGTCCCACTTGGTCTTGAGCTCCAGGCCGAGCTCTTCCTGGGTCTTCCCGGCATCACGCACGGGGTCCCAGCTCATATTGGTAATCTGATCGCGAGGCCGCAGATGCTTCTCAGGATTGCGGTGGCAGTCCAGACACCAGCCCATGGAAAGGGGCGAGACGGTCTGCACCACCTCCATGGTGTCGACGCGGCCGTGGCAGCTGGCGCAGCCAATGCCCCGGGTGACGTGCGCACTATGGTCGAAGAAGGCGTACTGCGGCAGGTCGTGAACCTTGACCCAAGGGATGGAAGCCCCGGTCTCCCAACTCTTGCGCACCGGAGCCAGCTGCGGACTGTCGGTCTTGATGCGCTCGTGGCAGTTCATGCAGGTCTGGGTCGGGGGAAGGGCGGCAAAGGCACCCTTCTCGACGCTGGTATGGCAGTAGCGGCAATCCAAACCAAGATCACCAGCATGCAGCTTGTGGCTAAAGGGAACCGGCTGCTCCGGCGCGTAGCCCACATTCATGGTCGAGGGGGAAGCCCCGAGCCCGAAAACCAGGACGAGGTAGATCGGCCCACCAAGCATCACGACGCCAAGCACGTGGCGGAGCTGGTTGGTCCACTTGGGAAACTGGAAGCGATCCATATGTGGCCTTGGAGCAGAAAAGGGTCCGCAAAATGGACCCGGGGCGCGGAGCTGGCACTCCGGCTCTGGAGGGAGGAGAGTCGCTACGGAAAAGGACGGAGGGAACGCCTAGCAATAGGTCCCATGGCAAACAGCCGAAGTCCCGTCCGCTGCACGCCAACAGGCGGACTCCCAGCGCTGCGGGGAACAGGCTTAAAGAGGCGTCCCCCCAGGGTCAATGGGACATTTCGTCGCACCGAGATTTCGCGAGAAGAGGCCTGGCCGACATTCACCGAATACCCTCCGAACTTAGGCCGTAGTCCGAAGTCAGCGGCCCCCCAAAAAAACTTCTCGCAAAGGGCTGCTTCAAGACCTCTTGGCGCTAGCGGAGCAGGAGGCTTAGGCCAGCTGGCTAGCTCGCGAGCATGGATTACTGGCCAGCGAGAGAATCGATCAGCTTGATCAGCTCGGCGGAGCGGAAGGGCTTCTGCAAAGTCGCATTTACCCCAAATCGCTCGGCAGCCTGGAGGTAGGTCGGCCCCGCAGCCACCCCCGACATCGCAATGAGCTTGGTCTCGGGAAACTTCTCCCGGAAGCTGCGGATGAACTCTAGGCCCTCCATTTCGGGCATCACCAGATCCGTCAGGACACAGTCAAAATCGCTGCCCTCGAGTTGGGTGAGGGCTTCTTTGCCGTTACCGGCCTCATGCACTTCGTGCCCGGCCCGCCTAAGCATGGCCACGAGCACTGCCCGGACCTCTTCCTCGTCGTCGACCACGAGAACCTTCGTGGGATGCTTGGAAGCTTTCATGGCTCCTGCCTGGCTGGTGCCTTTGTGAAGGGATACGAGTTAGGTGGAATTCGGACCATTTATAGCAGATGGACCATGCCATGCGAGTCATAGCCTGCTCGCAATAGAGCTTTCCCCCCCATCTCACGGGGCCGCTCGCCGCCTTGAATAGCCGCTCATCCCTACCGATGCTGTCCCGGAACCGCCCTCGTTCTGGCGAGCAGCAAGCGCGCCAACGTTGCGCCCCAGCACCACTTTGCCCTACACCCTGAGCATGCCCACCGATAGCGAAGAGCGATTCCTCCCCACCACCCGCGCCGAGATCGAAGCGCGTGCTTGGGACGAGGCCGACATCGTCTTCGTCAGCGGGGACGCCTACATCGACCATCCGTCCTTCGCCGCCGCCATCCTCGGCAGGGTCCTTGAAGCTCGCGGCTTCCGAGTCGCGATCCTGCCGCAGCCGGATTGGCGCTCCGCCGATGCCTGGCGCGAACTCGGCCGCCCGCGGCTCTTCTATGCAGTCAGCGCCGGGAATATGGACTCGATGGTCAACCACTACACGGCCAATCGCAAACGCCGAAACCAAGACGCCTACTCCCCCGGTGGCCAAATCGACCTGCGCCCCGACCGGGCGACCAGCCCCTACGCCCAACGCTGCCGCGAAGCTTTCAAAGGCGTCCCCATCATCGCCGGTGGCGTCGAGGCCTCCCTCCGCCGCATCGCCCACTACGACCATTGGTCGGAAACCGTCCGCCCCTCAAGCCTGGTGTCCTCCAAGGCCGACCTCGTCGCCTTTGGCATGGGCGAGCGCATCATCGTCGCCATCGCCGAAGGGCTGCGCGAAGGGCGCTCCATCCAAGAGCTGCGCGCCCTGCGCGGCGTCGCCTACTTACTCGGCAAAAACGAGGAGGTCCCCGATCATCGCTGGGACGACGCGGCCTGCGACAACACCAGCATCGAGCTACCGAGCTTCGAAGAGGTCGCAAAGGACAAGCTCGCCTTCACCCGCATGACGCGATTGCTCCATCACGAGACCAATCCGCTCAATGGCCGGCGCCTGATCCAGGCGCATGGGGAACGCAAGGTTGTGATCAACCCGCCGGATCTCCCGCTAAGCACCAAGGAACTCGACGCCGCCCACGACCTGCCCTACACCCGTCGCCCGCACCCGCGCTACCAAGGAGTTCAGGTCCCCGCCTTCACCACGATCAAGGACAGCGTCCAGATCATGCGCGGCTGCTTCGGCGGCTGCACCTTCTGCTCGATCACCATGCACCAGGGCCGGGCGATCCAAAGCCGCAGCGAGGAGAGCATCCTCCGCGAAGTGGAGAAGATGACCGAAGACCCCGACTTCAAGGGGCAGGTCAGCGACCTCGGCGGCCCGACGGCCAATATGTGGCAGATGCGCTGCAGCAAGCCCGAGGTAGAAGCGAAGTGCCGCCGCCTCTCCTGCATTCACCCCACGGTCTGCAAGTTACTCGGCACGAGTCACGCCCCCACCATCGAACTCATGCGCAAAGCCCGCTCCATCCCCGGAGTCAAGAAGGTGCATATCGCCTCTGGCATCCGAATGGACCTCGCAGCCAAGGACGAGGCCTACCTCGACGAGCTCGTTCGACACCATGTCGGCGGCCACCTCAAGGTCGCGCCCGAACACTGCAGCGATCGCGTGCTGCAGAAGATGAAGAAGCCGAAGCAAGACAGCTTCGTGGAGTTCGAAGAGCGCTTCCACGCCGCGAGCAAGCGCGCCAACAAGGATCAGTATCTGGTCCCCTACTTCATCGCCTCCCACCCCGGTAGCGAGGTGGAGGACATGATCGAGCTGGCCATCTTCCTCAAGCAACGCGGCTACAAGCCCCGGCAGGTGCAGGACTTCATCCCAGCGCCTATGGACATCGCCACCTGCATGTATCACACCGGCATCGACCCGCTGACGATGAAGCCGGTCGAAACGGCGCGCCGCCTCAAGGAGCGCCAGGTCCAGCGCGCCTTACTTCAGTTCTTCGCCCCTGAAAACTACTTTGTCGTGCACAAAGCCCTCCTGGAGCACGGGCGAGGGGATCTCATCGGTAGCGGCAAGCTCTGCCTAATCCCGAGCAAGCCGCCGAAGGAGGCTCTCGCAGCAAGGCGGCGTGATGCGAACTCCGGCAAGGCCGGGCCGCGCAGGAATCGGACCGGCAAGAGCGGCGCTTATCGCAGCAGCGCCAGACGCAAGGGGCGCTAGCAGGGCGAGAAACCAAGATCGAGGGCCCCTCAACCCTTCTCGACGCCCCGAATCAGCTCCTCCACAAGCCGGCGGAATTCCTCGCTCTGCGGTTTCTCTCGGCCCAGCAAGGCGCGCTGCAGCAGCTTTTGGCCTGCCCCCTCGCGCTCCCGCTCTAGTGCTCGCTCAAGCTCGGGGAACAGACCCTGCTCCTGCCGCGCACTGATCGCCCAGGCTGACGCTCCGCGCACGTAGAGATTGGGATCGCGCAGGCACTGGCCAAGCTGGACCATGGCCAGCTCGCGATCCGCGAAATCGGCGAGGGCGAGCGTCGCGTGCAGGCGCAGCTGCACCGGAGCCTCCAGCTTTAGAGACTGACGCAGCGCCTTGGAGAGATGCTTGTCCCTGGGCGAGACGCGGACCCAAGCCCGTAGCGCGCGCCCGCGCATCTCCGGCGTTTTTTCCTGGCGATACTGGGCACGAATCGAGCGCAGCGCCTTGGCAGGGCGCAGCTCGCGAAGCACCCCATACGCTCGGCGGCGCATTCGCTCATCACGGTAGTCGATCCAGGGCAACGCCAGCCCGGCCCAGCTGGGATCCGCATCCCGGGCCACCGCCTCAAGGAGAGAGCGCACCAGCCCCCGTCGAGCCCCCTTCAAGCGACCAGCAAGAATCTGCTGGGCCTTGCGATCATCGCTGACCAAGACCCCGGGTAGGGATTCACGCCAGGAACGCAAGAACTTCATAGGGTCATCGAGCTTCGCCAAGGCCGCCTTGACTTCGCTGGGCAGAGGCTCATTGCGACCAGGCTTCCGCAGCAGCTCGCCCAACCACAGATTGTGCGGGGCCCGTTCGTCCCGCTCCTGGGATACGACCTGAACTCCACTTCGCCGGAGTGCCTCGCGGAGCGCCCAAGCCAGCTCTCCCGGCCGGAGCAAAAACGGGGTAGCGAAGAGGATCTCACCCTTGGAACTTAAGAACACATGCTGCGGCGCCGGAGGCCGAGCATCCGGCCCTTGCTTGAAGAGCTTTTCCCGCAGCTCCGCCCACACGGCTGCGGCCCGGTTTTCCGCCTTGCTCGCCCTACCAAAGCCCGTCGGCCAAGGAGCGCAAAAGACCGGCACCAGGTCCTTCGCCAAGTTCTGCACCCGCTTGTCTCGGTAGGCCGTTTTCGGCAGCGGGTCCTGGGCATAGGCCTGCCTGGGCCAAAAGGCGATCCACATGGGCCTGTTGGCCTGCGCCGCAACCTGCTGGGCAAGTTCATAGCTCGACGCCCAAACAATGGGGTCCGCGGCTTTCGCCACGGAGCCAGCGAGGAGGAGCAGAGCCAAGGAACTAGTACGTAGAGAGAGGAGCATGCAGGACCCTCGATCGCATCGGAGGAGCAGAGCCCTGCCATTTTCGGCCGAAGACCGGGCTCGGCGCGAGCCCGCTTCTACGAAAGATCCGTATCCATCCAATGCTTGCACCTATCCGCCCAAAAGCTAAGCTGCTTCACCCTTTCACGTATTGGACCCCTTCGGCGCCCGCATCGGTCGCCCCCCACGGAGCTCTGCCATGCCTCGCGTCTGCCAAGTCACCGGTCGCCGGACCCGCGTCGGCAATAAGGTCTCCCGTCGCGGCCTCGCCAAGAAGGCCGGCGGCGTCGGCCGTCGCGTCACCAGCCGCACGAAGCGCACCTTCAAGCCAAACATCCAGAGTGTCCGCGTGCTTCTGCCCGACGGCACCGTTCAGCGCATGAAGCTCTCGACCCGGGCGATCAAGACTGGCCTGGTTCCCTTCACCGAGAAGGGCAAGACCCGCCTAGTTCCGCTGGTCAAGGCCATCCGCGGCCGCAACCGCGCCTACCGTGAAGAGCAGGCCTTGCTCGCCGAACAGGCCGGCGACGGCCAGAGTTCGAATAGCTGACGACTTGGCTGATCTACTAGCTGACCACTAGAGGCCGCTCCAGTAGCGGCAGCCTGCAGCCTAGCCCTATCCGCCAGCAAACGACGCCGGGCATGCTTGGCTAGGCACGTGAAAACGAGAGCGAGCCGGAGGATCTACCTTCCTCCGGCTCGCTCTCGTTTCTTTGCGACGACCTTATCGCAACGCTCCCGCCCGGCGGCTGGCAGGCTGCTAAAGAAGCCCCTGCCAACGACCAAGCCGCCAAGCTTACTTGGTTTCCATCTCGACCAGGTCACTCAGCTCGATGGAGAAGGCCTTCATGTCGACGAATGCGGCCTGAGCAAAGAGCTTGAGGCCAGACGGCGCCGCCAGGGGCAGCGATTTGCCGACACCATATTTGTCCAGGACCAGGGTCACGTTCAGGAAGCCAAAGGGCTGCAGCATCCAGAGTCGACCCCATTTCGGCACGTCCAGCGGCTTCGGCGCGAGACCACTACCGATCATCAGCACGGCCACTGCATTGGGGTGCACGTCCGAGTAGACCTCCCAACCGACTTTGTCACCGCGCTTGCTGCCAGGCGTCAACGACTCGGGGCCGAAGAGATCCTCCGCCTTCCCGTAAGCAGTGGAGTTGCAGTAATTACGAATCACCGGCGAGTGGTAGGACGGGGAGACGTAGAGCGTCGTGCCCGGCTTATGCATCGGCGTCCCGCCCGAGGCGAAAAAGGGCACGGCCGTGCCCGCAGAGGACAGGGCAAAGGCCCAGTTCTCCGCCTTCACCCCGTTCGGCAACTTGAGATCGCGGCCAAACTGGGTAAAGACCTGGCAACCGTCGGTCGCTGTGGCGGCGCTACTCAAAACCAAACGCACGCCATGCCGCTCGCCTGCGGTGGTAATGATCTGACCTGGGGTAATCTCCCAAACCGTGGCCGAGCGCGTACCCGTCGTCGGCTTCGGGAAGCTGAGCTTCACCACGCCATTGTGGATCAGGCCTTTGGCCGTCGTATCCGGGGTCTTACCGTCCTTTTGGAACGCTACGATGCCGAACTGCACCGTCTCGGGAGTGCCGTAGTTCTCGTCCTGCAGGACGGCCTCCCAGCCAGTGATCTTGCTGACCGTGCGTAAGTGTCCAAGCGGCGGCATCTGGTAGAGGGTGTCCCCTGCAGCCGACGAATAGCGGGTCACGGCCGAGACCTGCCGTTCATTGAAAAAGAACTTGTAGTTCATCCGCGGAGTCGCCTGCGCCAAAAGCGAGCCGGAAAGTGTTAGCCCGAAGGCGCTCAATAGGATGGTCGATCGGATCATCGTCTTCTCCAAGACTGAGGAACTTGCGGACGCCTCAGTACGTCCGTTCTTGGGTTGCTACCACCTCACTGCACACCTGGACGCAGCGAGCGATGGCAAGGGATCTAAGACAAGGAAAGAGGTGGAGCCCGTCACACTGGCTTGCCCTTGGGTTTCGGGCACACAACAACAAGGCTCCGGCCGCTTCCTCCCGAGAAACATACCTCCCCCAAAGAGTGGGGTAACACTTGCTGCAGCTTTCACCAAACACTGACAAAGCCCCGCGCCAGCAATGACCGGCAGCAACGGACCGATGGCGGCATATAGCCTCGCCAAATCCGGCGATTTCCGCCAGAAAGGAAGCCCCAGCCAGAAAGGAAGCCCCAGAGTCCCAGCTCCGGGCTCTCAAGGCTCTCCGGCGAGCCTCGGCTTGGCCTCCGCCGCTGGCACTCCTTTCGGCACGAACACCAGGAACAACCAAGGGCTCTTATGCGCAGCCAACCGGCTATCGCCGCTGCATCTTCGCCCATATGGCCCGATTCGCTCCGCCTTCGTACCCGCCGGTACGGGCCCACAAGCCCGTACAGCCCAAGCCTGGCGATACCATAATTGGGGTGCTAGCTATTCAAAGGAATGCATATCGTGATCGATAACGACAAGCTGCCGAGACCCTTCTGCCTCGATTTCATCCATGAGAAGGTCGACATCGCACTGAAACTTTGCGAGACGCCCGGCAGCAGCAAACACGAAATTGGCCAAGCAATCGCCGATATCGCGCACTGCCCACGCAATTGGGAGGCCGTTCCTGAGCACGCACTGATCGAGCTGCGTAAGCTCATGGCCCTGATCGAAGAGCTACGTGGGACGTCCAGCTACGTCGAGGCCTTCGATCATATGAGCGCCCTCGGCTACGAAACCCTTCGTCGCGAAATGGTCCAGATCCTCTGGCTGACCCTCGCCAGCATCGAGCAACTCAGCGGCGATGTAGGCACCGACTGAAGAGTTCCTGAAACACCAGGACTCGGGCAACTGGCAGGCCAAGGCCATTTGCGATCTTGGCTCTTTGTGCCTGCCATACGCTCTTGCAGTTTGGAATGGAGCCGCTGAGCCAGCTTCCCGCCTTGGTTACGAGGCAGGACCAGTACCCGATCCAGGATCTGTTGGCAGCAGCGAGGAAACGGCTCTTCCATCCCGGACTCCATCCTCTCACGTCTGGGAGCCTCCGGAAAACCCGGGGCAGTTCAGCCGGCGTCTACGCCTCACTGTGGGGGCGACTTAACCGCCACCTTGCTCTCCATTTTCCAACTTGCCTATGCGCTTGCGTAGGTCAGGCAATCCGAAGATCGTGTCTGCCTTCCTTCTCTTTCCTGGATGCCGCAACGCGGCGCATAGACGGAGTTCTCACCATGAGTCTCTGGGGTGGCCGCTTCGAAGGCGGCCTGGCACCGGCCTTCGAATCCTTCAATCGCTCCCTGCCCTTCGACAAGCGCCTATGGCGCGAGGATATCGAAGGCAGCATTGCTTGGGCAAAGGCTCACGAGTCCGCCCAAACGCTGACGCGCAAAGAGGCCCAGAGCATCATCCGCGCCCTGCAGGCCCTCGAAAAACGCCTGAGCCTGGACGACAGCGAACTCGCGAGCTCCGGTGCCGAAGACATCCACAGCTTTGTCGAAGCAGCTCTCGTCGCTGAGATCGGCGATCTCGGCAAAAAGCTCCATACCGGTCGTTCGCGCAATGATCAGGTCGCGACCGACCTCAGACTCTGGTGCAAGAAGCGCGGGAAAAACCTGCTAGCCCTCTTGGCTGAGCTCATGGACGCGCTCAGCGTACTCGCTGAGCGCGAGGCCGCGACACCACTACCCGGCTATACCCACCTGCAAAGGGCCCAGGTCATTACCGTCGGACACCATGCCCTGGCCTATGTCGAAATGCTCTGGCGCGACCAAAAGCGTCTAGAGGATGCTCTCAAACGCCTCGACGAGTGCCCGCTCGGCTCGGGGGCCATCGCCGGAACCGGCTTCCCCATCGAACGCCGCCAACTCGCTAGCGACCTGGGTTTTGACCGCATCACCCGCAATAGCCTCGATGCCGTGAGCGACCGCGACTTCGTCGCCGAACTGCTCTTCGTGGCAACGCTCTCCGGGGCACACCTCTCGCGCTTCGCCGAAGACTGGATCTTCTACGCAAGCCAGGAGGCGGGCTTCCTCAAGCTCGCAGACGATGTCAGCACCGGCTCATCGCTGATGCCGCAGAAGAAGAACCCCGACTCGCTTGAACTCATCCGCGGCAAAGGCGCCCGCCTGCTTGGCCGATTGACGGGTTTTCTGGCCTGCTTGCGCTCCCTCCCCCTCGCCTACAACAAGGATCTGCAGGAGGACAAGGAGGCCCTATTCGAAGCCATCGACACCTGGGAAGCCTGCCTGACGGTCACACGGCTCTGTGTCCAGGGGGCTGAATTCGATGCCGAGGCCTGCCGCCGCGCCTGCACCCGTGGCTATCTCGACGCCACCGACCTAGCCGACTACCTAGTCAAGAAGGGGCTGCCCTTCCGCGAGGCGCACGACCTGGTCGGAATCCTCGTGCGCAGCGCAATCGAGCGCGACTGCGAACTGGGCGCCCTGCCGCTCGAACTGATGCAAGAGCTGGCTCCGGTGATCGAAGAGGATGTCTACGCCGCGATCGACCTAGAACGCTGTCTCAGCGCCCGAACGGCAAAGGGTAGCACCAGCCCCAGGCTCGTCCGCCAGGAAGCTCGCCGCTGGCGCAAACGCCTCTAAACAAGCACGACCCAACAGGGCCTAGCAACAGCCCTTTGCCAGCAAAGCAGCGTCTTGCCGTGCGAGCCCCCACACGGCCTGCTAAGCTGCTTCGCCACGATTTCTGAGGCTGCGGCTATGAGCGCAATGAATGCGGAGGCATCCATCCGCAAAGCCAACGTTCGCGACGTTGCGAGGATGCTCCAACTCATTAATGGATATGCGCAAGAGCAAATCATGCTGCCCCGCTCACCGCTGGCGATGTATGAAACTCTGCGTGATTTCACGGTCATCGAAGATGATGGTGAAATCATGGCTTGCGGCGCTTTGCATGTCGTCTGGGGCGATATGGCCGAACTCCGTTCCATCGCCGTCGCTCCCCAGAGTAAAGGCAAGGGCTACGGCCGCATCCTGGGCGAGAGGCTGCTCGAAGACGCCCGCGAGCTGCTGATCCCGACGGTCTACACCTTTACCTACGTCCCCGACTTCTTCGAAAAACTGGGCTTTCGCCAGGTCGAGCACAGCGAGCTACCACACAAGGTCTTCGGCGATTGCATGAACTGCCCCAAGTTCAATGCCTGTGACGAAATCGCCATGCTGCGCAGCATCGAAGATCCGGCAGAATCGAAGGAGTATTTAATGAGGGGAAAACTCTCCCTCGGGGGCTTGGCCGAGTCCCCTTTTCCTCGCCCGACCCGTGTCGAGAAATAAGCCCCCATGAACCAATACAAGATCCCTGAGGGTTTCCGTTTCGCCGCCATGGATGCTGGCATCGCCTCCGGCGAACGCCTGGACCTGGCCCTCGCCGTGGCCGATACCCCCTCACCAGCGGCCCTAGTCACGACCACCAACAAAGTCATCGCCTCCTGCGTCGCCCTCAATCGCAGCCACATGCGGAGCAATGACGGCCTCGTCCGGGCGATCCTCGTGAATGCCGGCTGCGCCAATGCTTGCACCGGGGAGCAAGGCGACGCCGACGCTCTGCGTTGCGCTGAGATACTCGCCGGTCTTTTGGACTGCCCTGTCGAGCAGATCCTGGTCTTCTCAACCGGCGTCATCGGAAAGCCGCTGCCGATGGATCGCTTCGAAGCAGGCATCCCCAAGCTGCATGCCGCTCTTAGCCGTATTCCGGAAAACGTCGAGGCCTGGGCCAAGGCCATCCTGACCACCGATCTGGTGACCAAGATCCAAGAGCGGCAAATCGGTACCGGCACTCTACTCGGCATCGCCAAAGGCTCCGGAATGATCCATCCCAACATGGCCACCATGCTGGGCTTCCTCTTTGGGGACGCGGAGCTGCCCCTCGAACTCGGGGTATTGCTGCAGGCGGCACTGGCCCGGAGCTTCCACCTCATCAGCGTCGATGGCGATACCTCGACCAATGACTCCCTGCTTCTCTGGTCCAGCGCCAAACAAAACTTGGGCGACAGCGGCGACGAAGCCGCCTGGATCGAGGCCCTGCACGACTGCAGTCGCGAGCTCGCCAAGAGCATCGTTCGCGATGGCGAAGGCGCCAAAAAACTGCTACGCGTCGAAGCACGAGGAGCAGCGACCGGTCATCAGGCACAAGTCGCGGCTCGCACCATCGCCAGCAGTCTCCTAGTGCGCACGGCCGTTGCGGGCGAGGACGCCAACTGGGGGAGGATCCTCGCGGCGGCTGGACGTAGCGGCGCCGAGATCGACACTCGCAAGGCCAAGGTGGGCATCGGCGAAGCCGTGCTGTTCTCCGACGATCAACCGCATGCCGCTGCCGAGGCAGCCGCTACCGAGCATCTCCGTGGGGACGAGGTTTTGCTCTGGTGCGATCTCGGCTGCGGCCAGGAGAGCGCCGAGTATTGGACCTGCGACCTGACCGAGGGCTACATCCGAATCAACGCGGACTATCGGACATGAAGCAATACTCAGGCAGACGCTTAGTCTTGGGCATGCTTCCCAAGCGGATCCTCTCTCGCCTCATGGGCGGGCTGAGCAAGACCAAAATCCCCTCCGGCCTGCGCCGGAAGCTTTATGGAGCCTTCGCCCGCCGCTACGGCGTCGATATGGACGAACTCGACCGCGAACTCGAGGACTTCACCAGCTTCGCAGAGTTCTTCGGCCGCCCCCTGCGCGAAGGAGCACGCCCGATCAGCGCCAGCGAGGACACCCTAGTCTCGCCAGTCGATGGGCGGCTCGTCGCCGCCGAAGACATCGAGGCGGACCGCATGCTGCTGGTCAAGGGCAACCCACACTCCGCCAGCGAGCTGGCCGCCGGGCTCCCCGATGCCGAGCGATTCGCCAGCGGCCAGCAGCTGACCCTCTATCTGGCTCCAGGGGACTACCACCGCATCCACGCCCCCATCGAAGGAACCCTGACCCACTGGAGCCACGTGCCCGGCACCTTGTTTCCGGTCAACGACAAGGCCTTTGGCTGTATTCCTGGCCTTTTCGCACGCAACGAGCGCGTATCTCTCGCCATCGATAGCGAACGATTCGGCCGCCTAGCCTTGATCGCGGTCGGCGCCTTCAACGTCGGTAGCATCATCGTTCCCATGCTCCCCCAGCTTCAGAGCAATGCCGCAGGCTCAAAACCGAGTAGTGGCGCCTTCCCCGAAGCACTGCCCATAACCCGCGGCCAAGAGATCGCGAAGTTTGGCTTCGGCTCAACCGTCGTGCTCCTTCTTGAGCAACGAATCGCCCTCGACTCAACACTCATCGATACCCAGCTTCGTTGCGGAACCGCTTTGGGACGAAGCCTCACCTCCTAAGTAGCCCCATGCTTGCACCGCTCTCCTACTTGCACCGCTCTCAAGAGTGCTCAAGATCATGCCGATTTCTCTTCCTCGATCAGGCTCCAGTGACATGAATACCTACAGCCGTTACGCAACCTGCTTAAGCGCCCTCCTGCTGCTCGCCGCACCCGGCCTAACACAGAAAAAAAATGGACCAAAAGCCTCGGTCACCTTCGCCAGTTCCTGGGAAGATGCTGTCCGCGAGGCAAGGCTATTACACCTCCCGATCGTGGTCCATAACCACGGCTTCTACTGAGGACCTTGCTGGGGAATGCATTCTGCCGTGCTGCAGAATAAGGGTTACATCAAATTCGCCAGCCGCAACACGATCGAGGTCATCACCTGCTCGGGCATAGAACGCGCGGTCAAAGAACAACACCGCAACGCAAAAACCTATGAGGCCATGCAGGGAGGCAAAAAGAAGCAGTTCTTCGTGCACTTCCCCGGACTCGACCTCGCCGCCCTGAAAGCCCTCAACAAGAGCAAGGCCCGGAGCTACAACAACACCGGCGCCATCCCGCATACCAGCGTGGTCGACCCGTTCACCCTCGAAAGCCTCGTCAGCCGCAAGGGAGGATGCTCTGCACGCAAACTACAACGGTTGATCGAGGGCGCCGCCGACCAGATCCGTAAGCAGCACGGAAAGTCAGCCATGGATCGTGGCAAGCTGAAAGATATCGCCAAAGCGGTGCTAGACGCTGAAGCAGCACTTTCGAAGGAAGACATCAAGAAGGCTCTGAGCTACCTCAACAAAATGGCCAAAAAGGCAGCAAAGTGGCCGGAGCAAGCCAAAACGCCACTCGAAGTTACCCGCAAACGCGTGCTCGCTTTTGCTGAAAAGAAAGTAGACGCCGCCCTAGCCATGATCGACAAGAAACCACGAGAGGCAATGACTCTGCTCCGAATCCTCCAGGCCAAGGTCCGCGGAACCAGCCTCGAAGAGCGAATTAAAAAGGCGCTGGCAAGTCACTGAGTCTGGCTCAGAAAATGGTCTAGAGCCATGGAACAAAAACTAACAGGTATTCCGGAAACACTACTGATTGCCTTGTGGGCGCGCGCGACCGCAACCCAAAAGCCGTCTCCCTTGATCTGCGACCCCAAGGCCGTGGAGATGGTGGAGGCGATTGACTACGACTTTTCCCGCTTCGAAAACGTGGGCAAACTAACAACTATGGGCGTAGCGGTGCGCACCATGATTCTGGATCGAGAGTTCTCGCGGATCATGGACCAATATCAGAGCCCAGTGGTTATCAACCTGGGCACGGGCCTCGATACTCGACACTCGCGATTAAGCTGTGACGAGATGGATTGGTACGAGGTCGATGTAGCAGAAGCCATCGCCCTGCGAAGGAGGTTCTTCACCGAAACTGACAAGTATCATTTCATTGCCAAGTCCATATTGGATCGGTCATGGATGGATGAGGTGGAGACTGGAGGGAGGCCGGTCATCTTCCTTGCAGAGGGCCTATTCATGTATTTCGACGAAAGTGATTTGCGTCCATTTTTCTGTGACCTGGTCGAGCGCTTCCCAATAGCCGACATGTTGTTTGAAATGCTCTGCCCCATCGCCGTTGGAAATAGCAAGAAACACGAAACGGTGAAACAACTGGAAAACCCACCAGAGTTCAAGTGGGGCCTAAGGAACACGCGCAAAATGGAGAGTTGGCACCCGGGCATCCGACTCTGCCAAGAGTGGAACTACTTTGATGAGCAGAAAAAGGATTGGGGCCTCATCGGAAGACTCGGGCGCCTTCCCTTGATTCGCCCGACCCTAGCATGCCGGATCGTCCAACTCCGCTTCGACAGGCAGCAATAATAACGGAGAAGACTCCGAAACAGGGGGCAAGCGCATGAAACGTAAAGAACCTTTTGTGCTAAAAACGCTTTGTCCCTTACATGGGAAACAGAAAACGTCTACTTCCTCTATCGCTTTCCTGCTCAGGACTCGCAGCGGTTTCCAATGCCCTTCCATTTGTATTCGCCTGGCTGATTATCACCAGATCGAGTCGATGTTCGCTACCGTGCGCCTCCGACATCGTCGCACCAAGGGCTCCGGGAGCAGAAACGCCTGCCTCGGACAGGTCTTCAAGCTCTCGGAAGCCGCTGCCAAGAGCTGGCGCAAGCCAGGCGGCTCAAAGCTAGTCCAAGACCTGATTCGAGGCGCCCCATTCATGGATGGGAGCAAGGTCGAGATCGCCCACCTGCCAGACGCCGTTTCCACCGTTCATCTGACACTCCCCTTATTCCGGGGCTAGCTCAGCGGCTCTCCAGATAGGCGCAAAGGGTGTGTACCAGCAGCAGGTGGCATTCTTGGATACGGGGGGTCTCCCTTGAGGGCACGGGGACCCAGTGCTCCGCCAGCTCACCGCAACCCTCGCGGCTCTCCCCCGTCCAAGCAACGGTGACCAATCCCTTGGCCCGGGCCTTCTCGAGGGCAAGCGCAACATTTCGGCTGCGGCCCGAGGTCGAGATGCCAATCAACATGTCACGCGGCCGTCCAAGAGCTTGGATCTGCCGGGCAAAGACCTCGTCGTAGCTACTGTCGTTGGCAATAGCCGTCAAAGCCGGGATCTCGTGGCCAAGCGCAACAGCGGCAATCGGCCCACGGTCCTTCTTCATAAACCAGCCAATCAACTCCCCTGCGGCGTGGGCAGCGTCACAAGAGCTACCCCCATTACCGCAGAAAAAGATCGTGCCTCCTCCATCGATGACCCCGGCTGCAGCTACAAGAAAAGGCATGAGCACAGACTCGATACTGCCCAGTAACCGCTTCTTGCACGCGATACTCTCGCGCACCATTTCTTCGATCTGTGCTGCTTCCATGCGAGGATCATGCGTCGCTCGGCCCCCACGCGCAACGCAATGCCCCTGACCAGCTCCCTCCTCTTCCTGCTGGCGCTCTCATTCGCCTCCGCCAACGAACCCTTAGCGTCACACGAACGAGAACGCGCCCTCCTCGAACTCGAGTCACGTTGCCGCTGGCCCTTTGTCACCAGGCCAGACTTCGTGCCAGTGCCTGATTTTGTCAGCGTCGCAACGCGACCAACCCGCCTCCTGCTCGGCGGCAGGGCTTTTTTCCCGGATATCGACGTCCTCGTCGCCGGTGCGGCACGGGCAGGCCTGCCCTTCGAAGCTCTCATTCCCCTGGATCAAGACCAGGACAAGGGCATCCAGCGCTTCCGTCTCCCCCTGCTGAACGAGCGCATCACAATCGGCATCGAGCTGCGCGAGCGTAGACCTGGCGCAGCCCTAAACCTGCCCAGCCAGCACCCGGCGCGTAGCCTGGCGCAGCGCCTGCGCGCGCTCGCCAGCCCCAAAGGCCCCCGCCTTGAGCTCCGCTTCACTGGCTTGGGTCAGCTCCTTCCGCCAGGAGCTGGCGTCCCTGACGAACAAGCCCTACTCGAACGAGTACTCCTGCCACGCTTCCGCGCCCTCGCCGCCCACCAGTGGCGCCCCTACCCATCCGGACAACGAGGCCTCGCCGGCCTTAAGATGCGCGGGGTGGCCCGCTCTCAGGGCAAGCTACGCCGAGCACGGGCACCGATGCACACACGGGACCTGGTCAGGAAGGAGAGCTACGGGCTCTTCGAGATCGAGAGCGGCAAACGCATCGTCCTCGGCTCGACTCCTGAGGACAGTCCGGCCGAAGCGGCGCAGCGCCAGCTGCTGGAGCGCTTCCTTGCGGCCTTGCAGCAACCGACCCCCAGCCCCGACGGCTGGCGAACCCTGATCCTTGCCGACGATGGCTACGGGCGCTTCGGCCTGCAAACGCATGCGGCCTTCGACCTCGGCAGCAGGCTTTGGCATCCGAAGCATGGCTTCGCCTGCCTTCGAGCCGGCAACCCCACTCGCAGCCCGCTAGCCGCTGCGCTGCCGATTCGCTCCGGCCGAGAGCATGCTCGCTTCTGGAGCTGGAGTGCCCAGTTCGAGGGCTATGAACTGCGCATCCTCGCAGCTCTTTGGCACGTGGACCAGAAGTCCCGGCTCACCTCCGTGCGGCCGAACGCAGCCTTCGGCGGCTTCCGCAGCTCGGAGCCGCGGCTGCGTGCGATCGGCCTGCCGAAGGGCTGCCATGCGCATGTCGAGTTCGTCGGCCTCTTCGAGGATGCTCCGGCCCGGCGCTCTCTATTCGCGCGGCTACGCCTCGGCGCCGCGCTGGCTGACAGCCCCCCCTGGCGGCAAGCCGCTGATCTTGAGGCGGCTCCTTTCCAGAGCCAGATCCACCCTCATGTCCAAGAGCTGGTCACCCAAATCCCCACTTGGCCCGGTACCCGAGTTCGAGGCCAGAGCCTATGGAGTCCCCGCTTGATCGAGCTCAGCCCTGATTGGCAGCGCCGAGGCCCTAGCGAAGCGGAACTCCTCCTGCCCTTCGGCGAGGCTCGCCTCTCGCTTCGCCTGCGGGCCAGCGCTCAGCAACGGCTCTGGTTGCTGCCAGGCCATAGCCAGCTCCAGCTGCTACTCCAGGGGCCCTTGCCGCAGGGACTCCCACAGTCGCCTGCCGCCCGCGCCGAACTCCAGCAGGCTCTTCGCCGAGCACTGACCCGGCCAGCCCCATCGATCACCGACTAACAAACTCTGCACTATTGGCACTTTTTGATAGTCATTTTGACGACGAGAGCAGCAATACTCGCCAATCGACAAGGTGATTCCGCAGAATCGCCAACTTCCCACAAGCACCCCTGCAAGGTGACATAGACGCAGCATGCACAAAATCGACCACCCCCAGAAGGGGCACCAGTACAGCCGCGAAGCCGTCCTGAAGGAACTGAGAGACGAGCAGATCGAGTTCCTGCGGATGACCTTCACCGACATCACCGGCAACAACAAGAACGTCGAGGTTCCGGCATCGCAGTTCGAGAAGGCCCTCGACGGCCAGGTCATGTTCGACGGTTCGTCGATCGAGGGCTTCGTTCGCATCGAAGAATCCGACATGCTGCTAAGCCCCGACCTGGACAGCTTTCGCATCCTCCCCTGGGACGACCAAGGTCGATCCGCACGCCTGATTTGCGACGTGCACACGAGCGAGGATGCTCCCTTCGTCGGTTGTCCACGCGGAGCTCTGAAGCGCATCATCGCCAAGGGACTCGATATGGGCTTCGAGATGAAGGCCGGCATCGAGGCAGAGTTCTTCCTCTTCGAGATGGACGAGGATGGCGGACCAACGGTCAAGACCCACGACAAGGCCGGCTACTTCGACCTGGCGCCGATCGACCGGGGGGAGCCCTGTCGACGGGCCATCGTTCACGCCCTGCACTCCCTCGGATTCGAGGTCGAGGCCTCGCACCACGAAGTCGCCGAAGGTCAGCACGAGATCGGCTTCCGCTACGGCGATGCCCTACACGTCGCAGACAAGCTCTCTACCTTCCGCTTCGTCGTTCGCAAGATCGCCCGTGATTTCGGCCTGCACGCGACCTTCATGCCGAAGCCGGTCTTTGGCATCAACGGCAGCGGCATGCACACCCACCAGTCGCTGTTCACGACGGATGGCAACAACGCCTTCAACGATCCTGAAGCTGAATACGGACTCAGCAAAACCGCGATGCACTACATCGCCGGCCTGCTCATCCACGCCAAGGGCCTCACGGCAATCACCAACCCGCTGATCAATAGTTACAAGCGCCTAGTGCCCGGTTACGAAGCGCCGACGCACATCGCTTGGTCCGAAAAGAACCGCAGCCCCCTCTGCCGCGTCCCCGCTCGCCGCGGAGTTGGCACCCGAGTCGAGCTGCGCAGCCCCGACCCTTCCTGTAACCCCTACCTTGCCCTTGCGGGAATGCTCGCTTCTGGCCTCCATGGCATCGAAGCCGAACTCAAGGCACCGGCCCCGGTCAACAAGAACCTCTACTCGATGAGCCAGCGCGAGCGCTCGCGCCACAAGGTCGACAGCCTCCCAGGCAACCTCAGCGAGGCAGTTACCGCCCTCGAAAAGGATAAGTTGCTGAAAGACTGCCTCGGCAATCACATCTTCGATAACTTTGTCCGAGCAAAGCGCCAGGAGTGGCAGGAATACATTGCTCAGGTCCACGAGTGGGAACTGGAGCGCTACCTCTCCAATTACTAACCTCTAGGGTGATAACCTTATAGTTGTCAGAGCGCCGATGTTGCTGGCCAATAACAATGTCTGCGAGCCGCAGGCTATCACCCGCAGCTCGATACCGAAGAGGACCCTGAACCAAACAACGTGCTCTCGGCCATCGAAAGCGGCGCCTACTCGCAGGGCAAGCCCGAGTCCTTCCGCCCCTTGGTCCTAGATCTTCGTGGCTACGCCCCCTTACTCTTGTGTACGGGACACCGCAGCTACGTCGATGCCTGGGGCCGGGCAGCCGAGGCCTACGGCGAGCAAGAGTCGTGGACCCGATCAGCGATCCTTAACGTCGCCCACTGTGGCTTCTTCTCCTCCGACCGCTCGATGCGAGAGTATTGTCGCGAGACCTGGAAGCTGAGCCCTCTGCACGTTTCCAATCACTCTTGAAGGCAGCGAGCAGCGGAGCTTCCTAGCCGGAACTCCGCTGCTTCCTAGCATAGATCTCCACTCTGCTACAAAGCCCGCTTGGTGCATCGATAGAGAAAGGCCAGGATCTCCGCAACCGCCTCGTAGGCCTCGATCGGGATCTCCTCACCCAAATCGATAGGCTCAAGCAGACTAACGAGATCGGGCTCACGTCGAACCGGAACCCCATGTTCCTCGGCCAACTCGAGGATCCTCTCGGCAACGTAGCCCCGTCCCTTCGCATCGAGCTTGGGCGCAGCATTTCGCTCGCGATCGTAACGAAGGGCGAGGGCCCGCTTCTTGTGGCCCGAGGGTGAGTCGCTCACAAGTGCAGGTCCAATCGGCTGCTGCCGGGTGGCGCAGGCGGCAAAAGATCCAGGATCGGCAGGACTCCATCCCGCTGCACGCGAACCGTGCTGCGCACCAAACGCAGCTGCTTTTTCTCGAACTCGGCTTCGAGCCCCTTGAGTTCGCGATGAATACGAATGGCGGCCTGCTCTAAGGCGCAGACGAATCCCAAGACGACATCGCAGCCACACATTTGCGCATCAACGCGAAGGGCCCCAAGGGTCTCCAGTTCGAGGAGAAACACAAGGGTAAAGGGTCGCCCCTCAGCCGATCCCCCCTCACCATCGTGAGCATTCTCTCCTGCATCCTCCGGGTCGCGCAGCAAGAACATCCGGCCCTCATGGAGGAAACTCTCCGCCATAATCGGGAGGGGAAAGACCAGAGGCGCCCCGGTCTCGGCTCGCTGCACCTGCTCGCTCCGCCAAGCATCACTACTGTTCGCAAGTGAGCTGAGCGCCTTGCGGAGCTGCCCATCGCTCGCAGACGACTCGGCCCCGGGATCAGCCGTTGGCATGGCGTCAGGGTAGCTGCGCAAGCTCCCCAGCAAGTCGGCGCGGGACTCCCCCTCAGGCGCGCCCTCTCGAACCCACGCAGCGAGCCTCCTCTCGAAACCACGACCGAACCAATCGTGAAAAGAGCGCAGGGTTTCGGCATCAGGAGGCGCCTTGCTGGCCAGGCGCGAGGAAAGGGCCGCCGGGAGGGGCAGCTTCTGCAGCAAAGCTTGCTGCTCCAGACGTGGCAGCAGCCTAGCTAGCTTGCCCAGCGCCACAGGTAAGGAAGCCAGGGGCCCCACAAGCGCGTCACTCTGTGCTTGCAGGGACTGCTGCGGTGAATCCAGGGGACGGAGCAGCACGGTGCTCCCAGATTTCTCCACCAGCAAAGAGAGCTCTGTGCCCGCCAGCAACGGCACCTTGGTCTTGGCAATTAGCTCGAAACCAAGGAGCCCGAGCCTGACCTCGTTCGAGGAGATGGCCTCAAGCACCGAGGCCCGGAGAATTTGCCCGATCTCAAGAACACGGCCCGGACCGCTCGCCGTATCGCTCGGCATCTGAGCCGAGAGAGGGGCAGCCTGGCTCGCATTCTGGGCGGGGGGAGAGGACACCCCAGTGTCATCGACGAATCAGAGCCAAGAGCTTGGGGCAAAGCCGGAGACTTCGCCCGATTCCCTGCTGCTCTGATTCCCTGCTGACGGCAGTTCCGTCAGATCTCCAAAATGGCCGGGGCCTTCGAGCTATCGAGGAGCACAGCGGCCTTCAGAATCTGCGGCTTGCTGCCGCTGAAGAAGCGCAGATCCACCCTGACGAGTCCAATACTACGAAGCCTGATGAACTCGGCCACATTCAGATAGAAGGCAGCTGTCTGGGTGAGAATGCGCTGCCCCACCCCATCCCGATCGAGCAACTCGACCAAGACCAAGTCATAGCCTCTGGGTAGATCGATACGAACCCGGCTCTGGTCGTCCTTAACTGTGGCGGCCAAGTGCAGGGGCGATTTGACCGGATCCTTAGCCGCGTTAGCCACATGGTTGCCCATCGCCGAGAGGCTGAGCTTCGGAGTCCCACGGAGAACGCGGGCCTTGGTCTGCTTGGGGCTCTCCCCGATGAAGCTGAGCTCGGGGCGCAAGAGCATGGTGCGCGCAAAGCCTGATGGCACGTTGACAACGAGCCCAGAGGCCGGCTGCTTACCTTTGGCTACGAAGATCCCTCGCGAGTTAATCCTGGCCGAGAAGACATTGCCATCGCCAATCCATCGCTCGCTCCCCTCAGCGAGGATCAAGCCGGCAGACACTAGAAAAAGTGCCAAGATCCAGAATGGCTGTCGAAGCTGCGGGAAAAGCATAGAGGTCCTTGAAGCTGGCATCGGTCGAAACTTCGAGCAGCCATAGTGAGAGAAGACTAAAAAGATACGGGATCTGGCAGCTTTTCGACACCGCTCTCTAGCAAGAAAACTCGGGCGAGCAGAGCTCAGGCTTCGGTCCCCGAGCCCGGCTCCTTGGAAAGGAATTGAAAACTGATCTCTTGGCCATGCTCCAATAGTCGGGCACCTGGGGCAAACCATTCAGGGCAGTCGCGTCCAAGTCGGCCAGCAAACCCTGGTTGATCCAAGAGCCGGAGGAAATCTCGGCGCAGCCCGATAATCCTTCCCATCTCCGAACGCTTGGACGGGAACTCGGCGTAGAGCCGCGCAAGAGCATCGATCCCGTCGTTGTCCGCCCCCACTTGTAGGCAGGCGTAGGCGAAGTTGAGCAATGCCGTGGAGAAGTTCGCGTGAATCCCCATCGCCCCAGAGGCGATGATCAAACGGAAGACTCGCAAAGCCTTGTATTGCTGGTCCTGGGCAAGAAAGAGGTTGCCTAAATGTTCCAGGGCATAGATGCGAAGCGGCACATGGGTACCGGGGTCGAGAGGCTCAGCTCCACTACGTGCCTGCTCATGTAAGCGACGCCAAAGGTTTCGGAACAGACGCTCCGCGATCTCCCACTCCCCCTTCTGCCAGTAGTAGTGGCCGAGCCAGATCCGTGCTCTGGGGAGGCTCGGGTCGAGCAAGAGACACTCCTCTAGGAGCTTCCTCCCCTTCTCGAGATTATCATCATCCGAATCGAGTTCGCCATCGAGTAACTCGCGGGCCTCGGTAAAGCCCTGCATCAGTCGACGACTCTCGTCTGGGAGCCCCTCCTCGCTAGCGCTGACACCATCGACAATCGCCTTGCCCCGCACCCGAAACTCAGGAATTGGAACCGGCTCCTTGGACAAAATGCGGAAAAAGGCCGGGTGCACCGTCAACAGGATATAAGCCCGCCCGAGTTGATAGAGGACTTCAGCCAAACGCTCGCGCCCTTCTACGAGCATTTGCGCGAGCTGTGCTTCCTGCTCCTCCCCCCAATAGAACTCCTCGTCGAGATCCGCAAAGAGATCCCCGGCGAAGGGATCCGCTTCTTCGTCCGCCGTCCCTAAACCGAAAGGAGCAAGCTCTTGTAGCTCGAGCAACTCCGCGCTCTGCCCCCATACACCGCGATGAAGATCGAGTTGCTCACGAAGGCGCTGCAAGAAGCCATGACACTGGGGACAGACCTCGATATGGACGAGAACACGCCGAACGCGTGCATCATCGAGTTCCCCATCCAGCATCGCAGAAATGTCGACCTGAATCGCATCACAAGCGATATTCGGTCGTCGCGGCACGCCTTTATCCCTGTGAGGATGCAGGAGGCAGGTTCAGGCCAGCCTCAGCCCGGGCATTGCGTGAGGGGCCAAATCTCTGCGACTCCGAGCGGCGACCGAGCGAGGAACGCGCAACCATCTCCGGTCGCCAAGAATCTACTGACGACATAGCGTGCGCGAGAGAGCGCATGATTTTCTTCCGCGCCCGGAAGATCACCATCTTGAGATTCTCGAGGCGAACCCCCAACTCCTGAACGGCATCCTTGTACGGACGACCTTCGACCTCGACAATATGGAGAGCCTGCCGTTCGCGTGCGCTTAGTTGCTCATACGCAGAAATGTAGAGCTGCAGATAAAGGCTATAGGCCGTATCGCAAAAACGCTGACTCTCTCTGTGGATGGCATGGCCAAGAGGGTTGCAGCGATGCCCCTGATCCGGCCGCGCATCAATCTCCTCGTCCTCCTGCTCGTGACTCAGCTGACGGTCTTTGTCGCGGGTGCTCTTGTACACGGTGTTGCGAACGATCATCGACGCCCAGTAACGGAAGGCCTTCTCCTTATCCGCCTGAAACTTGTGCGGGTAACGATAGATGTTGAAGAAGACCTCTTGCAGCACATCCTGGGGATCGAGCGCGAAATAGAACTTGCGCAAGCGGGAGGAGATCGCGGCGAGGAAGATCCGGCGATTGAGCTCGTAGAGCAAGCCAAAGGCCATGGCGCTACCGGTAAGGCGGAAGCACTCCATCAGCCGGGTGGAAAGGAGGTCACGGAGCCGCTCAGCATCAAGGGGCTGGCCTTCCCATTCAGGAAGGATACCCGTCTCCGCCCAGTCCTGCATCAGCTCCAGAAGCGAAGCAAGTACGGCATCACCACACTCGCTCTCGAGCGAACGTAGTCGCCCGAGCAAGCCTGGAAGCAGATGCGGGAGAGAGGAAGGAGGAGTCATCTAGGACCTCGTCGCACACCACCAGAGAAGAGAGACGGCGCGCGGAGTATTTCCCTGGCGGTGCCGGGGCTTGCAGAAGGATACCGGATTTCGGCCGCTGGGACAGCAAGCCATTTTGAGGAGATCAACTCCCCAATTTTCCACAAGAAGCGGTGGAAAAAGCCAAGGGGCAGCACTGCGTAACGACAATCCCACGGCAAACTCCTCTACATGGTGCCACCCGCCCGAATCCTCCAAGAAATGGCCCTGGAAGCAGGCTTCGACCTAGTTGGCATAGGAGCCATCCAGGACCCACAGCAGAGCGAGCACTTCCTCCACTGGCTCGACGCTGGGCACCAGGCCGACATGGCCTACCTTGCCCGCAACCGTGAGCGCATCGCCGCCCCGGACCGCTGGCGGCCGAAGCTCCGCTCTGGCCTCTCGGTAGCCATCGACTACAACCGGCCCGAACACCGGCTCGGAGGAGCAAAAATCGCCCGCTATGCCCTCGGCCGGGACTACCACCGCGCCATGGGCAAGCGGCTCGAACGCCTCAAAAAGCGCCTTGTGGGCGACGGCATCGCCCCAGAGCGCCTGCACTTTGGAGTCGACGCCGTTCCCTTCCTCGAACGGGCCCTCGCTGTCCGCTCGGGAATCGGCTTCTTTGCCAAGAGCAATATGGTGATTTCGCCACGGCGCGGCCCCTGGCTGCTACTGGGCGAACTCCTAGTCGCCGCGGAATTCGAAGCCGAAGCCCCCTCCCCCGGCAGCTGCGGCACCTGCACCGCATGCCTAGACGCCTGTCCGACCCAGGCGTTTGTCGGGCCTTTCGAGCTCGACGCCCGGCGCTGCCTCTCTTACACGAGCATCGAGTCCCGCGGCCCCATCCCCTACGAGCTACGTGAAGCGCAGAGCCAGTGGCTCTTCGGCTGCGACATCTGCGTCGAGGTTTGCCCATTCGCCAGGCGAGAAAAGGAAAGCCCGGAGGACCCGGATCTGCGCCTCCACCCTGTCCTCGAAACATACGATCTCCTTGGGGTCCTAGAACTCGAGCAAGAAGACTGGAACCGCGACTGGGTCGGAAGCGCCATACGTAGGGCCACACGCAACGGGCTCCGCCGCAATGCCGCCCTGGCTTTGGCCCGGAGCCAAGAGAGCCGCGCATCCCTAGCTCTCTCGCGAGCCCTCCAGGACCCTGATCCTGGGGTACGCTCCAGTGTCGCCTGGGCTCTAGCCCGCCGAGGGGAAGAGCGAGCGGCAGTGGCCACGGCCCTCGACAAAGAAAACGACCCCGAGCTACGTGCCGACCTGACACGGAGCCTCGAAAGCTATTGACCCGAAGCGAGCCTGGCGACGTTGCGCCCAAGCAACGCCGTTGTCTCGGACGAGCATCGCAGCCTTAGACCCGGTGTCATGGAAAGGGAATTCCTCCGGCTCCATTTCTTGTCTGGGAAAAGCGGTTTCCTTGCTGCGGCCGCGCACTACTACCGACTGCGCGGCCCCCATGGTGAAGACCGAAAGGGCCACGCTCGCTCTTGACGTTCGCATCGAAGCTTGGAGCCAAGCAGGCTCGCGCCAAACATCCGCGCCCCCCCTGTCGCGTATTTGGCAAGACGCTTGCTTCTCCCTGCTGTCCTGGCGGCCGTCAAATCAATCAGGCGGACATCAACCGCACAGGAACACTTCGGGCCTAGCGGAAAGGAGCAGCGAGATGGACCTCTTCGACTTCTACAACGAGCAGAAGTGGTGCGAACACTGCAAAGACTACGTGCCATATCTCATGAGCGTCGATCGATCGTACTGCGCCCGCTGCGGTCAGGCAGTGACCCTGTTCAACAAGTCCGACTGGGCGACCTTCCGTGACGGCCTGGAAAACCAAAAGAACCAGAGCCAGAAGAAGCGCCGCCGCTCCAAGGCGTCCTAAACCGAAATCCAAGGGGCGTCTCGCTCGCCCAGACGCCCAGGAAGGAAGGCCTAGCCACTCCTCCCCAAAACACCTACGAAGACATCCAAGACCCCATCGCCCATGCTAAGAGGCCGCGTGACCTACCACGCGGCCTCTTTCTTTTTCTCGGCGCTGAACTCCAGGATTGGGCTCCAAGCTGGACGGAGGGTCGAAGCAGGAATCAAGGCCTAGCAGGCCGCCGGGAACTTGCAGGCCGCCTGAAACTTGCAGGCCGCCTGAAACTTGCAGGCCGCCTGAAACTTGCAGGCCGCCTGAATGATGCGCACGGCCCTACAGAGCAATCGCTACGAGCACTGCTTGCTCTGTGACTCGAGGCTGATCGCCGGAGCCTCAGCGAGCTTCCTCTCCGCGTCTTTGGGACGAGTGGGGTCCTTGGAGCGAAGCGGCTTCTTCCCCCCCTTCGGCAGAGACTTACCGGAGCCTTTCTTCGCTCGCTTCTCGCCACGCAGCCCAGCCATGTGCGCCTTGACCCGGCGGAGTTCCTCACGGATCTCCTCCTTGAGTCGCGGCTGCTGCGTTCGATAGGCCGCATCCTTGAGCAAGCGAAGCGCACGATTCGAGCGTCCGTTCTCGTGCTCGATGCACCCGAGCAGCAAGCGGGCTTCGACATCCCAGGGATTGCGGCGCAGCATCGGCTGCAGTGTCGCGACCGCTTCCTGGTCTAGCCCAGCCATCCACAAGGTAAGCGCTTTGCTGTACTTCTCGTCGGAGGCCGCGATGAAGCTCGGCCGCCGGCATAGCCGCCGCCGCAAGTGCCACTCGAGGAAGCTGAGCACCGCCAGCAGCTGAAACATCACCAGGGGCACGAGGTAGGCCGCACCGGTCTCCCCAGCGACAAAGCGCTCAACAAGGGCGAAATCGAGGAGGATCCAGACACCCGCGAACTGAACGAAACCGCGGGTCATCCGCCCTGTGCGCATGTTGCCGTATGCGGCCACGTGAGCGAGGACGAAAAGCAGGAGCTGGAAAAGAGGGCTGTCAGCGAGCATGCGTGGGGCTGATCATAAGCACATGACCGGCGAAGACACCGCAAGGATCTCACATCAGGAGCGACTCCTTGGGCGGCGCTTGTATCTGCTGCTGACCCGATCGCTCTGCACCCAAGACCCGATTTGGACTCTAGGCGAAGCTCTGCGTGGCGGCGTGCAACTGGTCCAAATTCGAGAAAAGCCCTTCGAACCCGACGCCCTGCCCTGGTGCCGCGAGCTGGTCCGGATCTGCGCAGAGCACGAGGTTCCGGTCTTCATCAACGACCGTATCGACCTCGTAGAGCCAAGCGGAGCCTTCGGCGTGCATCTCGGGCAAGAAGACTTAGACGCCTTTACCCCCATAGATTTCCGCAAGCGCTCCTTCGCACTCGGCATCTCGACTCACGACGACGCCGAACGCGCGCGCGCCCTCGAGTTCGGAGCCGACTGCCTCGGCGCCGGGCCCTGCTTCGCGACGGCAACGAAGGGCTACAGCGAGCCAAACGACCGTGACTGGCTGCGGCGCAGCTTCGCTGCCAGCGCCCCCCCCTGCTATGCCATCGGCGGCATCACCGCCCAAAACCTGCCCCAACTGCAGGATCTCGGTGCCCGGGCCATCGCCGTGTCCTCGGTGATCCTCCAGAGCGATCAACCACGCGAGGTCGCCGAGATCCTTCGATCCGAGCTCGATGCCGTCGACCCGAGCTGAGCCACCGTTGCCATCTCCCTGCGGAAGCGGGTAGCTTTCAGCCCCTCTCTCCAGGCTGCCCTTCCCTAGCGAGAAGCGGCAGCCGCTCGCTTCCCTCCCTAGATCAGGACCCCCGCCATGACCGAAGTCGGCCACGGAGACATCTATCCCGCGCAGCCCGAGATCGCCAAGAACGCGCAGATCACCAGCATCGAGGAGTACGAGCGGCTCTACCGGCTTTCCCTCGACGATCCGCAGAGCTTCTGGTCCAAGCAAGCCAAGGAGCATCTCACCTGGTTCAGCCCCTGGCACCACGTTCTGGACAGCGACTACGAGAACGTCGACTTCGCTTGGTTCCTCGGCGGTCGCCTGAACGCCTGCTACAACTGCGTCGACCGGCACATGCACCAGCGGGGTGAGCAGACTGCGATCATCTGGGCCAAGGACGAGCCCGGCGACTATGAGCACATTAGCTATCGCCAGCTCAAGCACGCGGTCAGCCGCGTAGCCAACGTCCTGCGCAAGTTCGGGGTCAAGAAGGGCGACCGCATCTGCATCTACATGCCGATGATCCCGCAGCTGGCCTACACCATGCTGGCCTGCGCTCGCATCGGTGCGGTGCACTCCATCGTCTTTGGTGGCTTCAGCGCCGAATCACTGCGTGACCGCATCCTCGATGCGGGCTGCAAGGTGGTGGTCACTGCCAACGAAGGGTTGCGCGGCGGTCGCAGGGTCCCGCTCAAGGAAGTCGTCGATCGAGCCGTCGATGGCCTCGATCTGGTCGAGACCGTCCTCGTTGCCCGCCGCACCGAGACCGAAGTCGACATGCGCAGTGGCCGCGACTACTGGATCGAAGACGAATGCCGCCGGCAACGCTCGACCAGCACCTATGAATACATGGGTGCAGAGGATCCTCTCTTTGTCCTCTACACCTCGGGATCCACCGGCAAGCCCAAGGGGGTCATGCACACCACCGGCGGCTACATGACCTATGCCGCGATGACCCACAAATACGTCTTCGACTACCGCCCAGGCGACATTTTCTTCTGCGCCGCCGATATCGGCTGGATCACCGGGCACAGCTACATCATCTATGGACCGCTGGCAAACGGCGCGACGACGGTGATGTTCGAGTCAACCCCGACCTACCCTGATGCTGGTCGCTATTGGCAGATCGTCGACGATCTCGGCGTCAACATCTTCTATACCGCGCCAACGGCCATCCGCGCCATCGCTCGCGAGGGCGATAGCTTCGTCGACAAGTACTCGCGCAAGTCTCTGCGGGTGCTCGGGACGGTCGGCGAACCCATCAATCCCGAGACCTGGAAGTGGTACTACGAAAAGGTCGGTGATAAGCGCTGCGCCATCGTCGATACCTGGTGGCAAACCGAGACCGGCGGCATCCTGATTACCCCGCTACCGGGTATCACGCCGATGAAACCGGGCAGCGCAACCCTGCCCTTCTTCGGTATCAAGCCGCTGCTTGTCGACGAAGAGGGTCAAGAGATCAAGGGCAACGGCGTGTCGGGTAACCTCTGCATCGAACATTCTTGGCCTGGCCAGGCGCGCACCGTCTACGGCGACCATGAGCGTTTCCACGACACCTACTTCACCAAGTATCCGGGTCTCTACTTCACCGGCGACGGCTGCCGACGGGATGAGGACGGTTACTACTGGATCACCGGCCGAGTCGATGACGTCATCAACGTCTCGGGGCACCGCATGGGAACGGCCGAGGTCGAATCGGCGCTCGTCGCCCACGATATGGTTGCCGAAGCGGCAGTGGTCGGCTTCCCACACGAGATCAAGGGACAGGGGATTTTCGCCTACGTGATCCTGAGTAGCGAGGCAGGCGGTAGCAACGGCGCCGAGTTGATCGGCGTCCTAAAAGAGCAGGTCCGACACGTGATCGGCCCCGTCGCAACGCCCGACGAAATCCTCATCGTGCCTGGGCTGCCCAAGACCCGCAGCGGCAAGATCATGCGCCGTATCCTGCGTCGCATCGCAGCGGCGGAGTATGGGGACATGGGCAACATCAGCACCCTCGCTGACCCCGATATCGTTGAGAAGCTCATCGCCCTGCACCGGGCGGCGCATAAGGGCTAGGAGCGGCTCTTGCTCAAGCCCGCTGCTTCTCTGCCAGAAGCCAGGCCCCGGGCAGAGACGCCCTTACAGATGCTTGCGCATAAACTTCTCGCGTAACTGCCGCAGGTGCGGGCTGCCAACGCCGTGGCGGGCCCGTGCATAGGGCATGAACTCGAAGTTGAACTTCCGTGCCCGTTGCAACGCATGCACCAGCTGGATGGCGTTCTGCAGGTGCACGTTATCGTCCATCGTGCCGTGCACGATCAAAAGCTGCCCCTGCAGCTTGCCAGCCGCCTTGATGCAGGACGAGAGGTCGTAGCCCTTCGGGTTATTCTGCGGCTTCGCCATATAGCGTTCGGTGTAGATCGTGTCATAGAGCCGCCAGTCGTAGACCCCGGCCCCAGCGATGCCACACTTGAAGATATCGCTATGGGTCATCGCGAACGCGGTGATGTAGCCGCCATAACTCCACCCGGTAATTCCGACGCGAGAGCGGTCCACCCACGGATATTTCGTGCACAACCAGTTCACCGCATCTTCGATGTCCTTGCTCTCTTGCACACCGAACTGCCGGTAGCACTTGGCCGTGTATGTATGCCCACGATGGGTCGCGGAGCGCACGTTGACGCCCATCTGCACGTACCACTTGCCCCGCGCTGGACCACGATAACTGTCGCGGACCGACGGCGTTGCCGGACCGCTATAGGTGTCGATCCACAGTGGATACTTCTTCGCTGGATCAAAGTTCGCGGGCTTGATGAAGACAAGATCCAACGGCTCACCGTCACGGGCAGCGAATCGACGCAGGGCCGGGAACTCGGCGTTTTTCAGCTTGGGCCGTGCATAGATCTTCCGCAGATCTTTCCCATCTACGCTACGAAGCCATTGCTCCCCGGGATTCTCCAGGTGTTGGAAGCTATCGAGCACTAGGTCCATCTTGGCATTGAAAGAGACCCGGTGCTGCCCGCGTCCCTTCGTGACCCGGCGTAGCGTTTTGCCATTCAGGGATGCGAGGTAGGCGTGCTGCCCGACCCAGTAGTCCTCGCTGTTCCCATAGAAAGCGATCAATCCCAGGTCCTCGTCCAGGCGAATGATGCTGCGGGCACTCCACTCACCCTTGGACACCGTCGCCAACAACTTGCCCTTGCGGTCGTATCGATAGTAATGGCGGTAGCCCGTGCGATCGCTCTCCCAGAGGAAGCTCCCATCCCCAAGCCAGAGCGGCATCGGCAAGCGCTCGACCCAGCCGTACTCACAGCTCTCGCGCAGAATCGTCTGCGACTTGCCCGTACTGGGATCGGCGAAGTTCAGGTCGAGCCAGGTTTGCTCGCGGTTTTGCACCATGAACACGATCCGGTCGCTCTCGGGCGTCCAGCCCACGCGCACGATCAGGATCTCGTCGGCAGCTTTGTATTGGGAGAAGTCAACCGCGATGACCTTTCCCGTTTTCGTAGAAGCGACCTGCAGGCTTGCGCGCGGATTCGTCGTCCCCGACTTGGGATATTTGATGTGCTCGATATCCAGTGCATCGCTGATGTGATCGACCACGGTGAAGGTGTCGACACCCTTCTCATCGATGCGCATATAGCACAGGTGCTTGGCACCCGGAGCCCACCACGAGGCGTTGAAGCGGCCGCGCCCATAGACCTCTTCTTGGTACACCCAGTCGAGTTCGCCGTTGAAGAAGTCCTCCGAGCCGTTATCTGTCAGCCGAAAGCGTTTGCCGTCGGAGAGCCGGGTGAGGTAGAGATCGTACTCCTGGATAAAGGAGACGCTCTCGCCGTCGGGAGCGATCTGGAACAAGCGCAGCCCCTCGTAGCCCTTACCGAGGAGTTTCGCCGACTCGCCCTTGCGCCAGGCCCAGAGCTTCCCATCGATAACCGCGGCGCCGCGGCTACGGTCTTCGTTGCTGCGAGCCCCGACCCGCTGAACGGGAGCCCGTGGGAGCGTGCTCCACGAGCGCTGCCCCAGCATCTCCCCCCTGCGGAGCTTTCTCCCGAGAGCAGCCTCTAAGGCTTGACGGAATTCTGCATCCGTTGCTCGCCGCTGGCGCGGAGGCGCCGGACTGCGCGGGACCTGCTTCCAGGTTTCAGGGTCGCGCCACTTCCCCTTGAAACGAACACTCTTGCCATCATGGGCCCATGCCGCCCCGCCGCCGCGACGGAAGCCAGCTTGGCCAATAGCGACATCAGAACAGAGGAGGCCGAGAAAGGCGCAGCTAAGGAGGATCTGGACGCGGTTCAAGGGAAGCTCTCAAGCAGGCGGTTGGAAAAGGCGAGGTCGCCGAGCGCTGGAAAACGCAGGCGAATCCACCGAGGCATCGCGACCTTAGAGGCGGACTCCTAGGCGAGGAAGCAGCGAAGCAGACAAGGCGAGGAGAAGCGGGGCCATGCGGGCGGGCGTCTTCTCTGGCAGCCTGCTAGACTCCCCCGCCTTGTATCGCTGCAAGGTATTGCAGCCCCCCCCAAGTAGGCCCTCGAAAAGCTGTCACGATGGGGCTCTCGCGACGGGCAGAGAGCTGGATTCGGCTTTCCGACGCCAACAGGGCACCAAGCATGGAGCTTTGCTGCCACGCGGCTTACTAGGCAGCCCACCCTCATACGGAGCCTTGATTGATGAGCACTCTTTCACCACAAGAATTCACTGCCGACGGGCGCACGGTTGCCCAAGCTAGCCAGGATGAGCGGCTGCTCTTCCTGCGTAAGACCTACAGCCTGGTTTTGCTCGGAATCGGGATCTTTGCGCTGACGATCTCGGCCGTGCCCCAATTCGAGGGGCTGATGAGCTTCACCAAAAATCTCTGGGTCGATAGCTGGTGGCTGGGCATGGCCGTGCTGGTCGGCGGCGGCATCCTCGTCCGCATGCTCGCCCGCACCCCCGGCATCGGTCTCGTGGGCTACCTGGTCTGGACCTTCTTGCTCGGCACCCTCCTCGCCTTCCCGGTGGGTAAGGCCAACCCCACGACCGTCTACACCGCCTCCATCATGACGGCGACCATCTACGGCGGCCTCACCGCCTACGTCTTCGTGACCAAGAAAGACTTCAGCTGGATGGGCGGGTTCCTGAGCATCGGCCTGTTCTCGATGATGGGCATCGCCATATGCGGCTACCTCTTCAAGTTCGAGGTCGGCGTTTGGTTCTCCTGGCTCGGCGCGGTCCTCTTCTCGGGCTACATCGTCTACGACACGTCCAAGATCATGAGGACCCACGACAGCCGCGAAGCGGTGCCGGCGGCGATCGAACTGTTCACCGACATCGTCTACCTCTTCTGGTACATCCTCAGCATCCTGATGGATCGCGACTGAGTGGCGCGTTCCGCGTGCTCGGCGCTCAAGGCAGAATCAGCATCGCGTCGCCAAAGCTGAAGAAGCGATAGCCCTGCCGTTTGGCCTCCTCGTAGAGCGCGAGAGTTTCCTCGCGCCCGAGGATGCTGGCCACCAGCATCAAGAGCGTGCTCTCAGGTAGGTGGAAGTTGGTGAGTATCCCATCGAGGAAGTTCGGCCCCTTCCCCGGATAGAGGAAGAGCCGGGTCGAGCCGCGACCCGGCACAAGACGGCTTCCGTCCCAGCAGCTCTCCAGCACCCGCGCGCTCGTGGTCCCCACGCAGAACACCCGCCCGCCGGCCGCTTTGCAATCCTCGAGTTCGGCGGCACTCTCCTCGCTGAGCACGAAGCGCTCCTCGTGCATTTCGTGGCTCTCGATCTCCTCAGCCCGCAGCGGCTCGAAGGTTCCCTCCCCCACGTGCAGCACGACACGGGTGGAAGCGATGCCCTGCTCGGCCAGCTGTGCCAGCAGCTCGGCGGTCAAATGCAGGCCGGCAGTTGGCGCCGCCACCGCTCCAGGCTCTCTCGCGAAGACCGTCTGGTAGCGTTCGCGGTCTAGCTCACGATCCTCGCGTTCGGGGTCACGCTCGATATAGGGCGGCAGTGGCGCCCGGCCGACGCGTTCCAGCGCCAGGTCGACGCCCTCGCCAGCGGCAAGGCGGATACGGTGCTTTCCACGCCCGAGCTTTTCCAGCAGCTCGATCTCGAGAGCCCCGTCCTCCATGCTCAGGACTTCGCCCGGGCGCAGCTTGTTCGACGGCTTGAGGAAGGCCAGGGCCTCGTCGCCATCCCGCCTCAGGATCAGGCACTGAACACGGCCGCCGCTGGCTCTGCGCCCATAGAGCCGATGCGGCAGCACCCGCGTCTCGTTGAGCACCAGCCGGTCGCCGGGGCGCAGGAAGCGCGGCAGATCGCGCACCTGCGCATGTTCGACGAGGGCGCCATCGACACGCCGGCAGACGAGCAGCTTGGCTCCGTCTCGGGGCTCGGCCGGCTCGCGGGCGATACGCCCCGGCTCCAGTTCGTATTGAAAGTCGCTTCGCTGCATAGCCATCGCCGGGCCATCATGCGAAGCGGCCAGCGTCCTTCCAGCCTTTGCCGTCAGAGAGCGGCCACGATCATGAGAGTGGCCGCCCGCTGAGCGAGCATGCTCCGCGCAGACAGTGCTTCGCAGCGGAGCTGCGATCTGGGTCACTTCGAGCGACGGATTTCGACGCCCTTTTGTGGGTTGAGGAAGAGCCCCTTCAGCTGCTGTCGTGCCGAGTTTTGCATGCGGATGTTTTGCAGCGAGTTCATCTGCAAGGCATCGAAGCTGCCCTTGCTTTTCCGCCGGGACTCTTGCTGGATCTGCTGCTGGCGCGGCAGCGGACCAAAGTTGGCCACACTGCGGTAGAAGGCATAGCTCTCTCCGTCCTTGACCAGCACCGTCGCCTTGCCGCGCAGATCGTCGGCGATGTAAATCCCGCGCAGGTCGGTCTCGCCGGAGCGGATCCTCCCGTCGCGCGAGCCCACGACCTTGACCTGGGCCTGGGGCAGGAAGACCCCATCGCGCTTGACGTTGACGCGCAGCCGCGACTCGGCCACCCGTTCCTGGGCCTCGACCTCGAGATTCGTGCGCAGCAAGAGTCCGCTGCTTCGCAGGGCACCGCTCTGCACCAGCACCAGAAAGGCCCCGCTCTCGCGCATCGGCAGACTCAGCTCGATCTCATGTTCGCGGTATTTCGCCAAGTGCTTCAGGTCGAGTTCTTCTTCGTGGATCGGCGCGATGCCGAAGAGCTGGACCTCGCCCATGTCGCTCAGCGACTTGCGCAAGAGATAGAGCCGCATCAAGTCGACCTGGTAGACGATGAGCTTGGCGCGCTCGAGGTTGCGCAGCTTGAGCTTCATCCGCGACGGCTCATTCGGCTTCACCAGATGGAACTCTGGAAGCTTCAGCCTCTTGGCTTGGAAGAAATCGCTGGCCTCGCGAGCCTCGTTGAAGCGCTTCTTCACCTGGCTGTAGAGCTTGAGGGCGCGCTCCGGATTGCCGGCAGCGTGATAGATCTGCCCCTGCAGGAACAACGCCAAATCACGGCTCGGACTCTGGACCAAGCGCCCCTTGGCGTTGCGGAACTTCTCGGTGACCACCCGATCCAGCAGCCGAAGAGCTTTCTCCCGCTCGCGCTTCTCGAACCAGGCATAGCCTTCAAGGTAGAGGAAATCGTCGAGCCACTCGCTCTGCGGATGCGCCTTGGCGCCACGCCGCAAGAGAGCAATCGCCTCGTCCAAGTGATCGGCCTCCAAGGCGATGCTCGCCAGGGTAAAGAGCACCTCGTCGGCATCGGCATCGCCAGGATAACGCACGAGGTATTCGTAGCAGAGCTGCCGCGCTCGCTGCCGCAGGTCGAGCGACGTGCCGACACGCGGGTCGTAGGCGCTGCTGCGAGCCTCCAGCTCGCTAGCCTTCAGCGTTAGGCTGCTGGCCAGCGAATACAGAGCCCCGCGCACCACGGGCAAGGCCGGGTACTTGAGCGACAAGCTGGCCACGAAGTCCACCGAGCTGCGCAGTTCGCCCAGTCGGTCCAGGGTGCCGGCAATCTGCATTTCCTTGAGGAAAGCGGTCTCGGCGATGGCCTTGCAGATGCGCAAGGACTGTTCGAACTCCCCGCTCCGGTAGTAGGCATCAGCGACCTTCGCCGTCTTCTCAAAGCTGAGCACATAGTCTTCATCGCGGTCCTTCAGGGCCTCGAAGAGCAAGACGGTGTTCTTCGCATCCTCGCGGGCCAAGGCTAGGGTTAGCAGGCGCCGGGCCAGCTCCCTGAAGGCATTGGCGCTCAAGATATTGCGATACTCCTGGTAAAGCCCAAAGAGCAGGGTCCAAGCCTGGCTCCGACGCGGCGAGCCCTGCTCCATCTCCTCGCTGCTCAGCGCATCGAAGATCCGCTTACCGTGCTCGAAGACCTCGTCCGGTGTCGCCCGTCGCTGGTCAGGAGATTCCTCTCCTCTCGCCAAGACCCGGATCTTCGCCGGGGCCCCGTATTCGTTGAGCGAGCTTCCCTCAAGCGAGTACACGTGCGTCGGCAGCACCCGGTATTGCCCGGGCAGGAAGCCGCGTAGCGAATAGTGAATCTGGGTCGCCCGGTGCCGCTTGTTCAGATAAAAGCGCAGGAAGCCCGCCCCCATCTCGACATGGTCGAAGTTGCCGCGCACCTCCTGCAAACGCACCACACAGCCGGCCGGTAGCGGTTCCTCAATCACCACGCTGCCGTGCTGCGAACGCCCTTCGCTCGGCTGTCGCCAGCTGAGCTGAACATCGATGCTCTCGCCAAGCGCCACGGCAGTGGCTTTGTTGAGCCACTTTTTATAGCCCTTGTTCAGGCAAGAGAATCCACTCGGCAGCGGACGATTATCCAGAATGCGCGGAGCTTGCAGGTAGGTACGAACGATGCGGCTTTGGACCTTGGGATCGCTCTTCGGCATCTCGCGGGTCAAAGCGGAAAGCACCGCAGACCAGCTAAGCTCCCCGCGTCCCGCCGACTCCAGCCTGAGCACGACTCGGCCTTCGCCCAGATCCCTGGCGGGGATCACGATGCGCCGTCGCACTTGCTCCTTATCGAAATCGAGCACCTTGCGGTATGTGCCCACCGAAACCGTCACCGTCTCGGGCAGCTTGCTGTCGGCGCGGCGGCGTGCAGAAAGGAACTCGACGCCGAGGGCCAAGGCCAAGGCATTGCTATAGCCCCAAGGCCGGCGTGTCTGCTGGAACCATTCCTCGCCCCTTGCCAAGTGGGAGGCGTAGCCCTTGCCCTTACTCAGCGCCAGCAGCGCCCAAAGCCGTTCCGCGATCTGCGCCGGGCTCACGCTCTCGGCGTTGGCCAAGCGCTGGGGCAGGTCGAGCTTGCTCACGATTCGCGCCTCGAGCTCGAGAGCGAGATTCGGGCGCCCCATCAAGTGCGCGGCCAGAGCCAGTCGGCCCAGGGCGCCGAGCCCATAGGAAGCACGTTTGCGATAGAGGCTGTTGAAGCGGGCAAAGTCGCCCTTGCCGGCCACCGCCAGGGCGAGGAAGGCAAAGGTGGCCGACTCGCCATCCACCTCCCGCTGCCGCGTCTTGAGCCAGTTACTTACCCGGTAGAGGGCCCCGCTATCGATGCGGAAACCGGCCTGCTGCGCCCGCATCAAGAACAGGGCCGCAACCAGGTCGTTCTCGATCGAGAAGGACTTGCGTCCGCGAGCACCACCGATCCAGTAGAAGCGCCCGCCCTGTTCGCAGCTGAGCAAGCCGGCGATCACCGCTTCGACCTGCGAACGCAGGCGCTGGATGCGCCCCTTCTCCGCCGGAGCCGCCTCGCCATAGCCTTCAAGCAGCACCAGCGCCGCCAGGCCCATGGCGGCCCGGTTCCCGATGCTTGGCGCGAGATAATGCGAGCGCTTGAGGCTCAGCTGCATCCGCGAACGTAGGCCCCCAAAGGGGAGGAGATCTTCGGGCAGATTCGGCCCGACCTCGATCACGAGCTTGCGCGCCCGGTATTCACCCTTGGGCAGTTGCAAGGGCACGTCGATACGCCCAGCCAAACGACCGGACTTCACGACGCGCTCTTCGATCCCCCAGGGCAGCACCTCGAAGCTCTGCAGCGAGGCGTCTGCAAGCTCGCCGCTCTTGGCACGGAGCAGGAGCTGGCTTTTGCCAAGGGTCTTGGCCGACAAGCTCGCCTTTCGCTCCACATGCCCCTGGCCGGCGATCTTGGCCGAGCCCTTCGCCAGCACCAAGGCGCCGGCCTGGAGCTGCCACTCCACGTCCCGCTGCTGCATGCCGAGGTTATGCAGATCGATGCGGGCCTCGGCGCGGTCCCCTTCGGTCAGGACCAAGGGCAGCACGCCTTGAGCGAGCAACTCCGACTTGGTGACGACGCTGCTGCTCGCATCGCCGAAGAGCTGGCCCTTACTGACGCCCTGCACCCGCAGTCGCCACTGAGTGCTACGCTGCGGCATCGACACTTCGATCTGGGCCTTGCCCTCGGCGTCGGTCTCCACTGCCGGAAGCCAAACAACACTGTCATGACTGGCAGCAGAGAGCTTTTCGATTTCCCTAGCCAGTGCTCGATCGCCCTGCCCAAGCGTAGAACTCGAAGCAGCGCTGGCGATGATTTCCATCTGCTGGCCGAAGCCGTTCTCGGTCTGGGCTCTCAGACCGAAAGCAGCACCGGCGACAAAGATCTCCGACACCCTATGGGGGTCCAGCAAGCCGCCTGTCCTTTGTCCGAATCCGTTCAGATCTGAGCCAGAGATGCCACCAACGCCACGAACGAGAGAGAGGCCCTTACCAGGACTCCCCGTTGCGGGCGCGAAGTTGAAGTTCCCGGCGCCATCGTCAACCTTCTGGCTCACCACGTTATTCGGAGAAAAAACACGCTTACGCTTCTTAGCCTTAAGGCGCCCGGGCATGCCCGCCATGCCGCCCCTGAGGTCTCTCGCCCCCGACGGGGACATATCCAAGATCTCCTCCTGCCCCTCTTCGCGCTCAACCTCGCGAATGGCCTGATTGACCTTTGTCGTCTGAGCGGCGTAGCGGAAGGTGCAGGAGCTGGCCAGACGCATGTCCGTGCTGCGCTTGATGCCCTGGCCATAGAACACGTCATAGATCTTTCGAGGATCCTCTCCCCACAAATCGATCTCGGCCTGGTCGACAAAGGCCAGGGAGAATTCTCCCTGCACTGGGCGGCCGGCGCTATCCTTGGCCTCGATGCTGATGCCGAGCTTGCCCCCAGGCAGCAGCTTCGTCTTCTTGGGCAGAATGCGGATGCTCAAGGGCTGCGCCACCTGGAATTCCTTGCGGGCGCTATGCAGCTTCCGTTTGCCCAGATCGATCATGTGCACGGCATAGGCGAAGTTGGGCGCATGCCGCTCTTCCAGCTCAAGCTCGATCCGAGTCTCCCCCTGAGCCAAGAGCCGGCTCTGATGACTCAAGACCTGCCCGCCTTCGTTGGTGATCAGGCAGAGCCTGGGCCCGGCGCGATTGATGATGCGCAGGTCGATCTTGTCACCGACCTTGCCGAACTGGACATTGGAGAGGATACGCAGCTTGACCTCATCCTCTTCGCCACTGACAAAAAAGTCCTTGCTGGCTTCGATGCGCTGCTCGAAGCGGTCGAGGCCATAAACGCGCAAGCGATGCCGGCCACCCTTGGCCAGCTGGAAGCGAGCTCGGGCTTGCCCGGTCTTTCCGTCGCTGCGGATCTCCTGACGAGCAATGGCTAGCTCGCTCACTCGACCCTTTTGCGTCTCGAGACGGCTGAGTTCCATCACCAGCTTGCGAGCGAGCTTCTTAGCATCGTGGCCGGTCACCCTGACCTGCGCCTCGAGATCCTCACCAGCTAGATAGAGATCCCCAGGCAAGTCCAGAGCCAGCCGAAAGCCTGTCCGCTCCACGCGATACTCCGAGGCCGCTTGCGCTTGTTCCTCGGGGATTTGCGCCTGGACGATGACCTGTGCCCGATCCCAAAGCTTGGAGCTGTCGAAGGAGAAAGAGAATTCTCCTGCAGCATCCGTCGTGCCGCTCAGTAGCTGCGGTCCACGGATCTGAGTGCGCACCGTGACCTTTTTGCCGACCACCGGTCCGCCGAAGAAGTAGCGAGCCTTGACCGTGCCACTGATCTTCTCGCCGCGGACGATCACCGGCCGCTTGGCATCGATGGAAAGGCTCACCCGTGGCGGGTTGTATCTGAGGACCGAGATAGCATGGGACCCGAGCACTCGACGCTTTTCGACGTCGTACAAGCGCAGGGTGTAGCGGCCCATGGACGCATCTTCCGGCAGCCGAAACGATGCGTGCACGGTGCCGAACTGGCTGAGCCGAAGCGGCTGACTGGCGACCATGCGCTCGGAATTGTCAAAGAGCTGCAGCTCCCAGACCTTTCGCTTGGGCACGATATAGAGCCCTCTTTCGACATCGCGCAGCACGGCGCGTGCGAACAGCTCCTCACCGGGCCGGTAGGTCGTTCGATCGCTATACACGTGGTAACGCGGCTGCAGCCCCTTGGAATGCTGCAGGCCACGCAAGTCGAGCGTCGTCGAGATCCCACCCTCCGCCGAGCTGGCGAGGATGTAGAGCTGATCGCGGTTCTCCAGCTCTTTTCCGCGGTAGCGCCAAACACCATCGCTTCCGGTCTTGCCCTCGGCCACCACCTTGCGGCCGTCCGTCACCAGCACATCGACGCCGGCGGCCACCTGGTTTGTGCGGGTGTTCTGGGCATAGACGAAGAGTTCTTCGCGTGAGGATTTGCTGATGATCGAAACGTCACTGACCAGGACCAAGGAGCTGGCTTCCAGGTCACCACCATCGACCTTGACGACGTAGGCGCCTTGCCCGGTGAAGGGCAGCTTCAGCTCCCGCTCGCTCTCCTGGTATTTGCGATACTCCGGAGTCTTCGACTCGAAGGTCTTGTCGGGCTCGATCACCTCGACCGCCAGCGAGCGGATCTCGCCCCGCCCCATGGTCCCGCGATGGAAGTTAGCCAGATCGAGCTTGTAGATCCGGACGCGGAGGCTCTTCAGGTTGCGGGTGCGGACCTTGACCTTGGCACTTTCGTCACTCTGATATACCCGCTCGGTCTCGAGCTTAAGGCTCTCTTCGCGGAGCAGCCTCATGCGCTGCCGCGCCGAACTGGCGAAGCTGCCACGGACCTTCTTATAGGTCTCGATCGCGCGCTCGTAGTCGAAGAGCTCGCCCTCGTAGAGGCGACCTATGCGGTAACGCGCCTCCGAACCCTGCTTGCTGCGTGGGTATTTGCTCGCGCAGCGCTCGTAGATCGATTTGGCCTCCTGGTAGCGCTTCTGCTGCTCGCGCATCTTGGCGAGCTTTAGGACGATGGCGGCCGCGCGAGCGTCGAGGGGGTTCTTATCGAGGAAGCTCTCATAGAGAGCAAAGGCCTGGTCGTAGGACTCCTGACCCGCTTGCCGCAGGAGTTCGGCCTTCTTATAGGCCAAGTCGACGATGGCCCGCTGCGCCTGCATCCACCGACCATGCGCCGGGTAGCTCCGGAGGAACTGCTGCCAGACCGCCGTCGCCTGGTCGAACTTGTTCAGGCGCGTGAGCAGCATGGCCTTGTCGGAAAGGGCCAGGGGCAGCTCCTTAGCCTTCGCATCGGCGAACTGCTTGAGAAGTCGATCGATGGTCGAAATCGCCGCTTCGACCCGCCCGAGATTGGCCTCACTTTGCGCCAAGAGATACATCGCCTGCGGCGCCTTCTCGTGGCCCTCGTGCTTGGAGAGGAAGCTCCCCAGGGCATCGATACCGCGACTGAGCTGAATGCCCGGCTGGGGAACCCCGTAGGACAGGGCCAGCTCGAAACGCGCCTCAGCAGCAAGCTGCTCCTCTAGCCCGCTGCGTAGCAAGTCTTCGAGCAGGCGCTGCGCCGGCCCCAGCTTGTTCATCCGCCGCCACGAGCGCGCCAGCCAGAGCCGCTCCTCCAGCGCCGGCTTGCCCCTTCCCGACTTTGGGTCACTGCCATAAACCGTGCCGCGCAAGTCCCGGACGATGCGCTCGAAGCGCTGCGCGGCCTGCCGCCAGTCCTTGGCGTCGAAGGCGACCTTCGCGGCCTTTTGCCCCAGCCTCAGCGACTCGGCACGAGGCAAGCGCAACTGCACGGCGAGATCCAAAAAGGCGATCGCCGCCTTGTAGTCAATAGGCTCGCGTGCGAGCGCCTTCTCCGATTGCTCGAGGTAGACCTTCGCCAAGGCCATGCGCCGAGCGACCGAGAGGATCCTCGCAACCTCTTCTTGGTAGAGGGCCGCCGCTTTCTGATACTCCCCTGCATCCTCCAAACAGCCCACGATGCCAAAGCGCGCCAAGTGCCGGTATGCGGAGTCCGGACGCGCCGCGATCAGCCCTTCGAAGGCGTGCTGCGCCTGCTGGCGTTCACCGGCAAGGAGCCGGGTATTCGCCAAGAGAAAACGCAAGCGATCCTCGGCCTCCGGCCCAGCGTCCTCAGGAAGCGCGTCGAGGCTCGCCTGCAGCTGGGTAATCGCCGATTGATAATCGCGTCCCACCAGCGCCAGCTGAGCTTGCCGGTAACTGTCCTGCACAGGCGCTAGGAGCAAGAGGGTGAGGGCGAAGAGAGTCTTCAGGGAGGAAGCGATCATCGCAGAACTCAGTGGTTATTGAGGAGCGGGCTACTGAGGAGGGGGCTATTTCCAACTCAGCTCGGTGACAGGAACTCGTCCTTGTTCCAGCGTACCGGTAAAGGCTCCTACAGTACCGCCAACGAGGCGGGCAACGGGAAAAGGCCCGCAGACCTGGACTTTATTTCCGGCTGTCGTCGTCAGACCGAGACGGTTGGCTTTGCTGTCGAGGGTAAAGGCCTGACTACGCACCCAATACCCAAGAAAGGCAGGGTCGGGAGGGATGACCCCCTGCAAGCGCGCCTCGCCCTTTGCATCTGCGACCGACGCGGTCAGCAAGAAGGGGTCGGTGTTCAGGTAGCAGCCATGAGCGCCCGCAGGCCCTAGGTCGAGGGGCAGAGGAACGCTACCCCAACTCGCTTCCTGTGTTCCGAGCATCAGCCCGAGCACCTGCTTGGGACTCAGATCGCGCACCCGGAAGACGAAGGGCTTGCCCCAGAGCACGGCGCTGGTCGGCACGTCGAGTCGCGGCACCTTGGAGTTACTGCCAGCGCAGCCGGGCTTGCCAAAGCTGAGCTGGCGACTCGTGCCTAGGGCGCCGAGGTCAAGGTCGTAGCGGCCGCGCGCCTGCCCGTAGATCCGCAGGTCGATGAGCAGACCGCCCTTCTTCGGGTCATAGACGAAGGGGCTGTCAAAAAAGAAGCGCAGAGAAAAAGTACGCGGGCCGGGAGAGCTGGCAACGATTGGCAAGTTCAGGATCCTGCGCTTAAAGACCGTGGCCAAGTCCTGATTGAGGTTGCTGACAAAGAAGCGGCTAAGGCCTGTCGCGCGCTTCGCCGAGCTGGAGCAGCGGATCTCAAGCTCGACCCCTTTCTTGGCGAAGCTCTTGCCGCCGTCGGGGCGAAAGCCGACGGCGATCAGGGTGCCCTTGCCAGCAAAGAGCCGCCCCTCGTAGTAGTGCTGGACATGCACCGAGCTCGACCGGCCAAAGGGAATGCTCGTGAAGCTCTCCCCTTCCTGCTGGGCAAAGGCGGCAGGCAGTACGGCCCGGGTCTGCGCAGAAAGAAGCGCGGCCAGAAAGAGGGAAGAGAAGGGGAGCAATAAACGAAGCATCGGATTCTCCGTGGCGCGGGCGGGGGGAATCTTCTTCATCGGGCCGTGCGAAGCTGGAGCTTGAGCTGGAGCCGAGCGGCAACGCTCCGGTGTTAAGGAGATTTCGCCACAGAAAAGAACAAGGATCACAACCCCCGCTAGGAATACCGATATAGGGAACATGGAATTCCTCGCGCCGAACCAGAAGGCCGCCCGCCGAGTCCTGATTCTTGGAGCCCGAGCCAGCGACCTCGAAGAACTCACCCTCCGCTTTGCCGCGGCCGATCTCTGCGTCGACCTTGTCCACGCCTACGAGGACGCTCTCACCTGCTTCTACGAGCAGGGCGGTCACAACGCGGTGTTCTTGATCGGAGCCGAGACCCAAGAGCAGCGCCGCACCGTCCTCGCCCTGCATGAAATCTCGCCAGACCTTGTGCTCGGTCAAAGCGCCAATCTGCCCGACACGCAAGCCATCCAAGAACTCGCAGCTGAAATCGAGGGCTGAAGAATTCCAATCGGCGCGTGAGCTTTCGGAACTTCGAGCGACTGCACAGGCGTGGACCCGCTAGAAACCGAGCTCGTTCCCTCGCCGCGTCGCCTGCCGGTGCGCCTCGCCGCCGCCGACCTCCAAGGCGTCGACGCCCGCCTCGTCGAAATCGAGGCCTTCGTTCGCAGCCGCAGCTGGGGACCGCCCCGGGTCATCGGACTCGGCGACACTGCGGTTCGCGAATCGATGGAGCGGGTGCGCACCTCCTTCTCCAGCCTCGGCCTAGACTTTCCCCAGGGGCAGCTCGTCGTCAACTTGGCCCCGGCCCGCGACCGTAAGGCTGGGACCGGCTTCGATCTCGGCATCGCCCTCGCGATGGCCTGCCTGACCGGCGCGGTCCCCCGCAGGGCTCTGCACAAGCTCCTGGTTTGTGCCGAGCTGGGACTCGACGGGACGCTGAGAGCGGTGCCCGGTGTCCTGGCCATGGTGGAGCTGGCGCGGCGCCAGGGCCTCTCGCACTTCGTCTGTGCCCGGGATGCTCTGGCACTCGCGTCCCGGGCCGCCGGAGACGAGTGTCAGGTGCTCGGCTTCGATAGCCTCGGTGAACTCCTCGACTACCTGCTTGGAAAGGCCGCCCACAGGCCGCTGGAGCCAGAGGAACTGAGCGGCCCCGTCCCTAAAACCCCCAGCAAGTTTGGCCGGATCCGCGGCCAGGAAAGTGCTCGCCAGGCCTTGGAGCTCGCTGCTGCCGGCGGGCACCACTTGCTGATGAGCGGGCCACCGGGCTGCGGCAAGACCCTGATCGCCAGCTGCCTGCCGGAGCTGCTACCGGCCCTCAATGAGGAGCAGCGACTCGAAGTGCTCAAGATCCGCTCCCTCTTCGGAGAGCCGCGGACCCGCGAGCAGTACGAGATCCTGGAGACGGGGCGCCCACCGTTTCGGGCGCCGCATCACACGGTGAGCTATGCCGGCCTCGTCGGCGGCGGGCAGCCACTGCATCCGGGGGAGATCACCCTGGCGCATCGAGGCGTGCTCTTTCTCGACGAGCTGCCAGAGTTTCGACGCGAGAGCCTCGAAGCCCTACGGCAGCCACTCGAGAGCGGAGAGATTCACGTGCGACGCGCCAGTGCCGAGCTGCACCTGCCCGCGCGATTCCAGCTGCTGGCGGCCATGAACCCCTGCCCCTGCGGCATGCTCGGCCATCCCACCCTCCCCTGCCGGGATAGCAGCCTAGCCATTGCCAACTATCGGCGGCGGATCAGTGGCCCACTGCTGGACCGCATCGACTTGCAGCTACAAATGCAGCCAGTCGCCGTCGAAGAGCTGCTGGATGAACGCGGCGTCGATGAAACGCGCGCCCAGCGCGCCCGCGAGAGGATCCTCGCAGCAAGGCAGCGTCAGCAGCAGCGAGGCTGTTTGAATGCCAACATCCCCGAAGCCCAGCTGAGCAAGCTCGTCCCCCTCAGCAGCAGCGCCGAGCGACTCCTCCGCCAAGGCGCCCGGAGCTGGCAACTCAGTGCCCGGGCCCTGGGGCGAGTGCTCCGGGTCGCCCGCACCCTCGCTGACCTGGACGGCGACGAGCGGATTGCCGAAGAACAGATCGCCCTGGCCCTGCACTTCCGCGTGCGCCCGGCCTGAGCCCTGGGCCAAGAGCTGCTGCTGGCAAGCCCGGCTAACAGCTGGCGGCCCTCGCGAGCCTCGCCAGATCACTTGCCACAAACCAGAGCAAACCAATCACGACCCTCGCGGAGATCGGGTCGTAGCCGCTGAATCGCAGCTCGGATCAAAGCGAGGGCATCGCGACGGCCGACAGCGACCAGGAGCAAGTCGAGAGCTTCCTCACGTATGGCTTCTGGCCCTCGGACCGCAATGCCCTGCCTGCTGCTGCCGATCTTGCGCGGCGCAACGTCGATGAGCAGCTTCGGCGCTTGACCGCGCTCCCGCAAGAAGCGCAGCCACGGACGCCCACCAACCCCCGCTCCCCACAGGACGATATGCTCACGGCCCGGCAGGACCTGCGCCGCGAGTTCGCGTTCGGCGACCTTGCGGAAGGCGGCCCGGCGGTAGCGAGGATCTTGACGCGTCGCTCGGCCCGGGTGATCTCGCATCGTCACCAGGATCTCTGGCAGCTTGCGAAAACGGCCGCCCGCAGCATGGATGCCCAGCCAAAGAGCAAAGTCCTCGGGGAAGTCCCCCTCGTGGTAGCCGCCGACGGAGTCCAGCACAGTTCGCCGTATCGTCGCCGCCGGATGCACCACTCCGCACTCGCGAAAGCGGCAGCTGGCAAAGTCCTGGTGCGTCAGCACGCTGTTGATCCACTCGGCGTGCAGCCGCATCCCCTCCGGCACCTCGCTGGCCCAGCGCATGCGCCCGTCCACCACAGCCAGGCTTGGGTCCTCGAAAAGGGGCAGCTGGAGCTCTAGCCGCTGCGGCGCGGCCAGGTCATCGGCGTCGAGCCTGGCCACGAACTCGCCGCTGCAGTAGCTGAGCCCTTCGTTCAACGCAGAGGCAATGCCACGCGCTGGGCGCAAGAAGACACGCACGCGAGGATGCTCCAAAGAGCGCAGATACTCCCGGGTCCCGTCTTCACTGCCATCATCCACGACGATGACTTCGCAGGCGCTGACCGTCTGCGCAAGTGCCGACTCGATCGCGGCCGGCAGGGTCTGCACGGCGTTGCGGACGGGGATCAGGAAGGAGACGCGAGGCACCGGCTCATGCTAACAAGCCGCCCAAAAAGCCTCGCATGCTCGGGCTCAGTTCCCAGACTTGCCCTGGAGGTAGCGCAGGCCTTTGGCGAAATCGGCGAACTCTTGGAGGAAGCGCTCCGCCTGACGCTGATCGCATGAACCCTGCAGCGAATAGGCCAGGTGCTTGGTCGCGAAAACATAGATGCGGACCTTCTCGATCCGGCCCTTGGCGCTTTTCTGCTGTCCATCGATCCGCACGGCCTTGCGTCCGTCCATCTCGATGAGTTCCTGCGACTGACTGTCGAAGTCTTCGTGTTCGAGGCGGTAACGGCGCAGGAAGTCCTGCGCGACACCGACGAGCAATTGCTGCGGGTCGCGCTCGGCCTTCTGGATGCTGACGACAGCGCTGCTGTTTGCCGCTTGGATCGGTAGCTGCTGCCCTCCCGCATGGAGGTTCCCAAAGGCCCAAGTCGCCCGCGGCAACCAAAGCTCGACCTCGCCAAAGCGCTGCACGCTCGGCAGCTGGCGCTCAGCTTCAGGCCGTTCCAGGGCCTGGGCGTATGCCTCGGAAACCGGCTCGGCGACCAGATGCACTCCGTTGCACTCGATGCGCAGGACCTGCCCTTCGGCCGAGATCCACTCGCGATGGACGCGCCCGTCGCTCTTCCATTCCACCTGGCGAGCTTGCCCCCGCCGCGAAGTCTTGCTGCGGGTGAAGGCCGCGGGAACCGGCGCCGCGTCATCTACCCGGAACTTGCGCAGCTCAAAGCGCTCTTCCATCGGATCAAAAACCGCCACGTGGTACGCCTCGGCGCCCCGAGCCACCCCTCGACGGAGGCGCTCCTGCACGACCAAGGGCAGGCGGCTTCCAGCCGGGAAGGGAAGTGACTGCCGCTGCTTGCCTCGCGTGCTCTGCTCCTTGAAGCGCATGTATCCGTGCGAGATCTCGGCATCGAAGATCCGCTCATAGAGGGTCCGGTCTCGGGCGAGATCCACCAGCTGTTCGCGGTAGTAGCAAGCCCGAGGCTCGAGCTCGCCATCAACCCGCTCGATACGAATCAGCCGGGTTGCCGTGCGCCGGCTCTGCTTCTCGGCCTTGCGCTCGATCTTCTTGCCGCGTTTCTCCAAGGACACACGCAGCTGTCCCAGGTGATTTTCGAAGAGCAGCCAAGACTCCTCCAGGTGGAAGAGCCCGTCCTTCTCGGCCTTGCAGATCAACCGCAGGGTCCCAACAACCTTGCCCTCCGCATCACGCAGCCGAAACCAGTCGTCCCGCGGCCCTAGCCCAACGGGCCATACCGGCCGCTTTGTGATGGCATCCCGGTTTTGCAGGCGGAGAAAGCTCGCGATCTGCTTCTTCGGCAGAGTAATCCGCTGCCCAGGACCGATCTCGATGCACAGGCTGTTCTCGTCTTCGGCGAGGATCCTCCCCTCCAGTTTTGCGCCGTTGCGCAGTTCGATAAGATCACTCTTCGGACGGAGAGTATCCTCCTTCTGCGCAAGGGTGGGAGCCGCAAGTAGGAGGCCGAAGACGAGGAGGTAGCTTGCCGGCATAGCGAAAGACCCATCGAAAGGAGGGAACGGAATCGGCGTTGGCACGGGGGAATGGCCAACACTGCCGTATCTATCGACAGGGGTCCTCGGCAACTGTAGGAACTTGCAGCACTATCCGCCGCCCTCCCCAGAGCACGAAGCCCAGGAGCAATAGCCCAGCAAGCCAGGGCAGCTCAGAATCGAAGCGGCGGGAAAGCCCGATCGGCCAGAGATGGCCGAGCTGGCGGTCCTCTGGCCAAGAGAGCTGCGCCGACGCCCCCAGCTCCGTCGCGAAGAGCTTGGCGTATAGCTCGGCTCCGAGCTCAGGATCCTCCCTCTTCAGGGCTCCGGACCAGGCCTCGCCGAGATAGAGCCAATGCACCAGCAAGGGGCTCATGCGCGGCTCGGCAACGAGGTATTGGATCAAGTCCCCCTTGGGCACCTGCGGCCAGCGCGCTTCGACCGCCCGGAAGCCAAGCTCGTAGTAGCCGCGGTAGGGCGTCAGGATCCCCCCCAACTGAAAGACAAGACCCAGCAGGGCGATCCCGAGCAGGAGATAGGGCCGCCGCCCACCTTCGCGACAACGCCGCAGGAGCTGTGCCGCGCCAAAGGCCACGAGCACGAAGGCCCCTAGGGTCAAATAGCGCACCCCCCAAGCCTGGCTCGAATGCCAGCCCGTCGTAAAGGAGTTGAGCAGCCACGGCAGCAGCAGCAATAGGACCGCGACGAGCACTTCGGCAGGCAGGCGCTTCGCCAAATGCCAGAGCCCGACGGGCGCCGCCAGCAGCAGCGGCGAAAACCAAAACACGCCCTTACCCCAGCTGAAGCCCAGCAGAACGAAGCCGTGCAGGAAGGGGAAGTTCCAATAGCCATCCTTAGTGCCGGGGCTGTAGCCATTCTCCATCACCGTGCCGAAGCGCCAGTAATTGAAGGCCAACAAGAAGAGGCCAAAGGGCAGAGCTCCGAGGAGGAAGGGAAGCAGCTCGCGCAGGCGCCTTTCTCGGAGCAGTGGCAGCATGACGTAGATGCCGAGCACAGCCAGTGGCAGCACATGGAAGACGCGGCACAGCACCGCAAACCCGCCGAGGGCACCTGCCGCGGCGAGCACCTTGGAGCTTCCTCCCTGGCGCCAGGCAACACAACGTTCGAAGGAGTAGAGCAAAAAGAAGCCGGCGCTACTGTCCGCCATGCTCTGTCGTGATTCGGGCCAAAACTGCGTGGTCAACGCCGCCAGCAGCACCGCCCAAAGCGCTACCCCCAGATCGAAGCCGAGCCGCCGCAGCAGGACGAAGAGCAGGAGCACAGTGAGAGCGGCAAAGAGCGGCGAATGCAGGCTCACAAAGAAGCGGGCCCAAAACTCGTCGCGCGTGCCCTCGCGCCAGAGATTGGCTGCCGTACCTGCCGCACGCTCCCAGCTCTGAGCAGCCTTCTCCTCGACCCCTGGCAGGATCCGGGCCACAGCCGAGCCAAGCGCATAGAACGGCAGCATCGTTAGCGCATGCCCTACCCCAAACCAGGAGTAGACGACACGCTCCCCAGGAGGCAGAGCTTCCTGGCCAGCAGCGACCATGGAATTCAGGGCGGTCCGGCCAATGAAGGCCTCCGCAACGCTAGCGTCCGCATGCCCGGCAGAAAGCCCAGGCGACAGACGCAGGGCCAGCGCCCGGGTGGTTTGGTATTCGACTTCGGCGTCGCTGTTGTCGATGTAGCCGTGGCTACAGAGGACGAAGAGGGCGAAGAACACCCAGAACAGCGAACGACGCAGGCGGCGCTCCTTCGCGCAAGGGCCGGGCCGCATACTCTCGCCTGCTTGATAGTTCAACGAGGATCCTCTTTAGATCGAGGAGCGAGAGCCGCCAAGGCCCAGCTCGCGTAGCCCTCGCTGACAGCGTCTACACGGAAGGCGACAAGCTCCGGCTCTTCGTAAGGATGCAGCTTGGCCAGGCGGGCGAAGATTCGCTCCTGCTCCGAAGCGTCAGCCCAAGCTGTCTTAATGAGCAAGACCTGCTCCTCTTCGTCGCAGAACTCGCCCTTCCACTCGTAGAAAGAGCGCGCCCCTGGCACAGAGCTGACACATGCTGCGAGCTTCTCCCGCAAGAGTGCCTCCGCCAATTCCCGGGCCTGTTCCCGGTCGGCAACGGTGCTGAGGATCAGATGCAGAGCCCGCCCTTCGCTCATCGTCCAAGACTCAAGCGTTCGGCGAGATAGGGGCTAAGGCCGGCCTTGATGATCGCCCTCGCCGCAGCCTGCACATCGTAGTCGACGCGGTGGTATTCGAGACGATCACCATCAACAACGAGGAAGCAGGCTCGCTGATCGCCATCACGCGGCTGCCCACAGCTTCCGACGTTGACGATGCTGCGCCCCTGCGGCAGCTGGAACACCGTCCGCTCCGGCGACTGTTGGTGGAAGCGGAAATCCTCGTCAGTCAGCCCAGGCCAATGCGTATGCCCTACGAAGCAGGGTCCATGAATACGCGAGAAGAGATCTTCCATCTTCTCCGGATCGAGGAAGCCATCGGTCTTGAGGACGTATTCTTTGATCGGGTCGCGAGGCGAAGCATGAACGAAGAGCATGCCGTCGCGCTCGACGCGATGCGGCAGGGTCTTGAGCCAGCTCCAGCGTTTGCGGCGGTAGAGCCCCCAAAGCCTCGGCTTAAGCCGGCGCTGGGTCCAAAGCAGACTCTCACGGGCGATGGGGTTGAAGTCATCGAAACCCGACTCGACGACGCCCCAATCGTGGTTACCGCAGAGAGAAAACTCGCAGCGCCGCATCACGACATCGATGCAGTATTCGGGGTCGGCGCCATAACCGACCACGTCCCCGAGACAACGCACATCCTTGATCCCCAAAGAATCGATCCGCGCGAAGACCGCTTCGAGAGCGGGGCGGTTGCCGTGCAAATCGGAGATCAGTGCGAACACATCAAACTCCGGCACTAGGGTCGGCGAGTAGTTCGTGAAGCATGCCGAGCACTTGCTCAGTCGCCGCCTTTAGCGGCCCTTCGATCGTCGCCCCCGCGGCCTTGCGATGACCGCCACCTCCGAGAGCCCGTGCCACGCCATCGACATCCACCACCTCCGATGCCCGCAGACTGAGCTTGACCCGATCTTCCCCAATCTCCTTGAGCATCAGAACGACATCGACAGCTTCAATCTCGCGCAAGGCATCCAGCAGCGTGTCCGTATTGAACTCGTGGCGACCGGCGCGCGCCATATAGCTGCGCGGCAGCGGCAGAACCGCGACACGGCCATCCTCGGCGAAATAGCTCAGTGCTAGTCCGGCAGAGAGCAGCGACGCATTTTCCCGCGACTTGCCGTGGTGCAAATGCTGGTAGATCTCATGCGGCCTAACCCCGTTCGCAACGAGATCCGCAGCGATCGCCAGGGCGTTCTCGTCGGTGTTCGAGTAGCGGAACCAACCGGTGTCGGCCACGATGGTCACAAAGATGGCTTCGGCCGCCGGTTGCAGCATCGGCGCCCCAATCTTGCGATAGAGCTCGTAGATGATGGTGCCGGTCGAGGCGGCACTGGAGTCGCAGAGCGCCAGGTCTCCGTCTCCCCGCTCCGCTCCGACATGGTGATCGATCACGATCCGAGGCACTCCCTGAAGCTCCGCCGCTGCCTTGCCGACGCTTCCGAGGCGACGGAGTTCATGGCAGTCGAGGAGGAAGTGCAGATCGTGAGGCGGCAGTTCGCTTCCAGCCTCGTATACCCCGATCGGAGTATGTTTCTCCAGGAAGCGAAGTCCTCGCTCAACGGGATCGGCATTCAGGATCTGCACCTGCTTGCCCATGCTCCGCAGCAGGTGATACAGAGCCACCTCTGCACCGATACAGTCCCCATCTGGCCGCTCATGCCCACTCAGCAGGAAGCTCTCAGTGTTTTCGATGCTATGGATGACGTCTTCGAACACGGGGAGTCTGCTCTGGTTGGCGAAGCTGAGGTCGGCGAGGGAAGCGGTAGATAATAGCAGCGAGCCCAAGCCAAGGCTCCGTCAGCTCCCCCATAAACGGCGCCCGGCACACCAAATCGCCGTTATCGGCGCATCGCTGTGAATGAACCATTCGGAAGCGGCACGGGGCCCTTCTGCTAACGGTGCCACTCCGGGTAGGGCAATCGCATCGAATACACAAGCCGGAGCCAAACGCCCCACCGGCAGCGAAAGAGCTGCCCCAGCCCCGGCAAAGCACATAGGAAGCAGCTGGGCTGCGCTCAGATCAGGAAAGAGCTGCGTGGCTCGCCGCAACTCCGAACGTGGATCGAGCCGCTCATTGCTCGCCAGTGAATCGGTGCCGAGAACGACGCGGAGCCCCAGCTCCAGCATTCGGCCAAGAGGAGGGGCAGAGCGCCCGAAGTACTCAATGGTCCCCGGACAAAGCGCCAGCGCCGCTCCGCGCCGAGCAGCCAATTCCAGCTCCGACGCTTCGGCCTCCTGCATGTGCACAAGTAAGGTCCTCGGGCCAAGCAAACCGTGGCGGTCCAGTTCCATCGTCGGCAAGAGCCCGGACGGCTCCCAGCTCGGGGGCATGCGCCCGAGCTCTTCGAGCAGAACCCGAAACGGCCCAGTGCCGGTGCGAAGGAACTCACACTCCTCGGGACTCTCCGCAACATGGATCGAAAGAGGCAGCTTTCGGCGCCCCGCTTCGGCAAAGAGCGCCGCACTGACCGAGTAGGGCGCATGCGGCGAGAGGCCGATTTCGAGCGCGTCTTGCGCTGTGGCGAGGCGTCTATCGCAGTTCGCCGCAGCGGCGAGAGAGTCCTGATCGAAACCGATCAGTTCCAAATCGCTCCGAGCCCGCAGCCCCCTTCCGGCCAAGGCCGCAGCCCCGGCACCGACACTGTCAATCTCGCAGAAGCTCGTGTATCCAAACCCCAGCGCTTCTGAGAGGTTTCTCTCCGCGATGAGACTCGGATCCTCAGCCCCCGGGGCAAAGCGGGCCTCGATGACGGAACGCAACCAATCGACAAAATGCCCAGGGCTCTTCGCAAGTGGCCCAAGCTCCAGGTGAACGTGCGGGTTCACCGCCCCAGGCATCAGGGTATCGAAGCACTGGTCCCCCGCCCGCGGCTCCCCATGCTCGATCCGTTCGATCTGCCCCGATTCGCTGAGATCGAAGCGTAGCCCTGGACTCTGTGCCCCACCGTGCCAGCCCCACCCGTCGTACACGGAAGCGGCCCAGAGCCTAGCCCTTAGCTGCTCTGGGCCGCGTTCCGCGTGCTTCACGGGTGAGCCAGGCTCAGCCGCGATAGAAGACCTTGACCTTCAGGATTTCGATCTTCTTGGTGCCGCCCTTGGTGTCAAAGCGGAGGATCCAGCGGAAACCATTACCGACCAGGGTGTCGTAGTCGTTGAGGCGGCTGATGCCACCCTTAACCAGATCGTCCTCAACCCAAGGCGTCGGATCGTCGATCGGCTGGCCAGCCGTGTTCACCGGAGCGCTCTGGATCATGAACACCACCGGCTCACCGGCAATCGCCCGCACCTTGCTGACCAGCGAATTATCGCTGTAGGTGACGAGCTTGCCGTCGATCTTGGCTTCGACGACGTAGTAGCGGAAGCTCGGCGAGAAAAGGGTCTGGGTCTGGTACCACTTCGAAGCGGCGATGGTCACATCGTTGTAGTCGACCGCCCGGAGCAGACCAACGTTGTTGGCCGTCGACGCTGGAGTAAAGCCCTTGAAGCTGACATGGCTCGGTTTGGGATCCGACTCAACACGGATGTACCCGGCACCGCCGTCACCACCGACCGCGGCCATACCCAAGTAGCTCGTTTCTTTGACCACGCCGCCCTTGCCACCGAGCGAGGTGATCTTGCCGAGCAAGGTCGGGATGCCCGCCACCTGCAGCAGAACAGAACCACCGGAGCCACCACCACCAGGTGCCGGAAACGGAGCGGCCGAAGGAGCGCCGAAACTGTGAGCGTTGCCACCATTGGTAATCAGCTCGGCGTCTTTGCCGAGAACCAGGTCGCCACCGCACTGCAGGACCATCACCCCACCACCGGCGCCACCGCCGCCACCAGGATTCCAGGTATAGGTTCCTGTATAGGACTGGAAGGGATCGGAACCACCACCGCCACCACCGGAGCCTCCAATCGCGAAGGTCTCAAGACTTGAGCGCCCAGTGATCTCGGGAGTGACCTGGAAGGCCTTACCCGGCACAGACTCCTTGCCAAACACACCCTGCTGGTAGTTGGGATAGAGCGCCGAGTTGCCCTCCTTACGAGAGAAGCCCTTAGTGCCAAGGAAAGCACCAGCGCCAGGGCTGTAGAAGCTGCCACCGGCACCGCCGGCGGCTGTCTGACGGGTAAAGATCTTCGAGGAGCCCTGAGTGATCCAGATTCCGACCAACCCCGTCTGCGGGTTACCGAGCGAACCACCCCCCCCGGTACCCGCAGCCAGCGCCGCGCGCGGATGCCCAGCCGGAAGCACAACATTCTGGCCCGGGCGTCCATGGCGGTTGCCAGTGCTCAGAGTCGGGATGTCGCCACCCTGACCACCATTGCCGCCACCGCAAATGCCCTTGCCGCCGAGAAAACCGGTCTGCCCGGTCGGGTTGGTGCTCGGCGCAGGAGGAGGAACAATCTCCATGACGCCGTCGATCTGGACCTTGCCCGAGACGCGAAGGATGGGTTTCTTGCTCCCGATCCAGCGCACGCGTTCGTTCGACTTAAGCGTGAAGGTCTGGAACTCGAAGATGCCGTTGGTGACGGTAATGTCTTCACCAGTGAGGGTGCGGAGCCCGGGAATCATCTGCCCGTCACTGTTCCACTGGTAGATATTGCGCTTCTGTGCGTCCTGGATCTTCAGATCGACGCCGTCAGGCGCCTTGAAATCGCCCAGGATGCCCGAGCCACCCAGCTTGCCGGGAACGAGCTTGCCGGCCCCCCACTTGGCGCCGCTCAGATCGCTCTCGAAGTGGCTGGTGTCGCTGAAGACCTCCTCCACAAACTGATTCTGGATCTGTTCCTTCTTGGTCTGGAACTCCCAGGCAATCGGAACCGCACCCTTCCCCGCTAGGTCGCGAATCTGCGAGGTGACCTGAACCTGGACGCAGCTGTTCTGCGGCAAGAGGATGCTCGGCCGGAAGACGACAGTCGTCTTGTTCGAGCGCTCGTCGAGGTTGACCGAAACGGTGCCGGGTAGGTTCTTGACCCGACGCTCGCACTCGAAGGCCTCATTGACCAGGCTCACCGTGAACAGGATTCCGGCACCGGCGCCACCGCCCTGGAAGATCTGCGTGTTCAGCACTTCCGAGAACTCGAGGACGATCAGGGTATTGCGCGCCACGTTGCTCAGCGACGTTGGCACAAGCAGCTTAGCCCTGGGCTTCTTACCATCGAGATCGATGACACCACGGTTGGCGACGATCTTGCAGCTAAAGCTGGTCTTGAGCGTGCCGCCATCCGTCGAACGCACGAGGTCACGGTAGCCGCTCCCCGTGCCCGGGATCTCAAGGGTGTAGGACACATTCTCAGCAAAGCCGAAAAGGGTCCGGTTGCCCTCGCTCCGGACCGAGGGGATGAAGGCGACCTCATTGCCCTGCACCACGTAGGTCCCTGAGGGTTGCGCGCCGGCAGCCGTCCGGATCCGGAAGCTCTCCGAGTTCACCGAAGTCGGATCAATCGGTCGGCTGAACTGGAAGCGCAGAGGCTGATTGACGGCAATTTCTGAAACCGTGCAACCACTGCCGGAAGTGCAGCCCAGCGTGCAGCTGAGCACACACATTTGCCCCCCGTCAGAGCAGGCTTGGCCCAGGCCTCCTACTTCGGAGCTCGAAGAGCCACCGCAGCCAGAAGAACCCGCCAAGAAGACGAGCATGAGGGAGAACGCTTTGATCAAAGATGTCGTGCGCATCGTGTTCTCTGTAGGAAGGGTCAGCTCTGGTAGAAGACCTGGACCGATTGAATTTCGACAGGCTGGCTCGTCTTCGAGCGGTCGACGCGAATCGAGAAGCGGAAGGAGTTGCCGCCGCGCAGATTCAGCGAGTCGACCTCCCCCATGTACCACGGCGACAGGTTCTTCAGTTGCTTTCCTGAAGCCTGGGCACTCTGGATGAAGAAGACGACCGGTTGCCCAGCCTCGGCCTTAACCGTGCTGCGGCTGGGGTCGTCACTAAAGAGCACGGTCTGCGAGCCGATCTTGGCCTTCACGAGGTAGGCCGTATAGGTCGGCGGGAAGAGCAGTCCCGTGCGGTAAAAGTTCGTGAAGAGCATCGAAGCACTGTCGCTGTCGACGTCCTTGAGCTTGCCTGCGTTCTTGGCGCTCGCTGCAGGCTGGAAGTTGAGGAAGCTCTTGTAGTCAGGAGCCGGGTCGGCCTCGACGCGGACAAAGCCAGCACCACCGTCGCCACCGAGGCTATCGACCCGGAGGCTGTAGCTGCTCAGCGGCGACATCTTGCCGCCAGCACCGCCAAGCACGTTGATCTCGCCACGAAGGTCGGGCGTGCCACCAGACTGGAGCAGGATTGCGCCACCGCTACCGCCACCGGCCGCAGCAGGAGCAAACATGTTGGTGGTGTCCATACCAAAAGTCGGAGCCTTGCCACCTCGGGAAAGCAGCTTGCCGCGGTTGCCTAGGACCAGGTCGGTACCGGCCTTGATCCAGAGGAAACCGCCGCCACCCGCGCCACCGGAGCCACTGCTCCAAGTCACCGGCGTCTGCTTGACCGAGCCCATCGGATTGAGCCCGGCTCCGCCACCACCAGAGCCGCCAAAGCCGAACAAGAAGCCCGAAGATTCGGAACGGGTAAAGAGGCTTGAGATATCGACGGCAGAACCGCCCAGTGAGGGCAGGCCAAAGTCAGCCGCCGTCGGCGATCCTGACGTACCCAGCTTGTTGTCGACGACCTTTCCGCCCATGCCGACGGTCAGGAAGCCACCGCCACCTCCGCCAGCAGAGCACTGCTGCGAGATATAACCCGACAAGGCGGAATAGCCGACCTGCTTGTCATAGTTGGCCTTGGTCGTGGCCGATGCGTTCGGAATCGGAAGGGCCTTGGAACCACGGCCGCCAGTAAGGGCAACGGCTGCGGTCAGCGGATGCCCCGCTGGCAATTGAACAGCCTGCCCATCGCGCCCGTCGATGGGCCCGATGCTCGTAGGCGTGTTGAAGGGCAGTGCACCACCCTGGCCACCACTTGCGCCACCCGGGCCACCGGGCTGCCCTGGCTGACCGTTCACCGGGCGGCCCGTGGAAGAGCTATAGGCCGGAGCCTTAGCGTCTGGGGCCGAAACGCTGATCGAGCCTTCGATGACGATCTTGCCACTGGCCTTCAACACCGGTGGGGTGTCTCCAATAAAGCGAACGGTCTCGCCATCTGCGACCTGGATGCTCGCAAACTCGAGGATGCCGTTGTTTACCGCCTGATCCACACCGCTCAGGCTCAGGAAGGACGGGACCACGACCTTGCTGGCATCCACTTCGACCTCGAGCGGCTCGCCCTGCTTGTTGCGCCTTAGGACCTTGACGCCTTGCTTGTACAGCGCGGAATTATGCAGGGTGAAATCTCCCAAGACGGCAGAGCCACCAAGGCGGCCAGGCACAGCCGCGCCCTTGGCCCAAGCGAAGCCATCGCGCAGGGTATCGCGGTGAACTGCCGGGTCAGCGAAGTCCTCGGTGATCGAGAACACCTTGACCGCCGCGGCCTCGGTGCCGAACTCAAGACGGGTCGGCGGCGCAGGATTGCCCTTGAGGTCACGGATGAGGCGGAACTTGTCCACGCCACTGGGCTTGTCGTTGATGCGAACGACCACGCAGGAGTTGCCGGGGAGCAGTTCCGAAGGACGGAAGATGATGCGGGTGCGCTGCGTCGCCTGGTTGAGGCCGACGGTCCAGGTGCCTTCGAGGCGGAAATCATCCAGGGCGCACTTGCCCGACTTCGTCCTCTTGGCAACGCGGAAATGGATGCCAACTCCCGTGGTGAACTCGTTGCGCTGTAGCAGCGACTGGGTATCCACCAGCTCGCTGAACTCCACGATGATCAGGCTGTCACGCGGAGCCGCATTGCGCTGCGCCGGCTCTGGCAGGACCAGCTTGGCCCTGGGGGCACGACCATCGAAGTCCTTGATCCCCAAGGAGACGTTGAGCCGGCAGCTGAAGCCCTTGCCGATCGGCGCCCCCGCGAGTGAACGGATCGTGTTCAAGGAGCTGTTGCCCGCAGGAATCGTCAGCGTGTAGGTCTCCCGGTCCTCGAAGCCGAAGAAGACCTCATTGCCGATCACCTCGATGTCGGGCACGAAGAAGACGTTGTTCTTCTGCACGAGGTAGGCACCAACCGGTTCCTTGCCGCGAGCCGTCTTCAGCTGGAAGGTCGAACGATTGACGGTCGCCGGATCCACGGGCTGGTTGAAGGTGAAGACGAGGGGCTGGTTCACCGCGATGTCGGAAATGCTGCAACCCGTCGGCCCACAGCCGAGGTTGCACGACGTCACGCAGAGAGCTTGGCCCCCATCGCAGTTCGCGGCGCCAACGCTTCCAGTAGAAGCGGTTCCGCCACCACAGGACGCCAAGACAAGCGTGACTGCGGCGAAGAAGAGGAACAGGAGCGAGCGGCCCTTCATGGAGACCTCACCTCGGATGATCCGGGACGGAGCGAGAGTCAACGTTGACTCGCAGGGACTAAAGGATCAGGGACGAAAACCGGAGTCACCCAAGGCGGGGATCCGGCGCATCACTTCGACAGTCCAATTTTCGTGCCGAATGAGGCCGCACCTGAAGCAGGGAGCGGAGAAGTATATCCCTAAGATGCCCGCATCGAGAAGCGTGAGCTAAGTCCCTTTTCACCGGGGTCTTGGAGCCCCCCCTCTCCGAGCACCTCCGCGGCCCCCTAGAAAGAGGGCCGCGCTTTTTGACCTCGCCCGATCGAAAAGACACAGGGCGGCCATTCCAGAGTGCGGGATCGCACGCTGAAGCCCTCCGGAAAGGCCGATCTTCCAGTGCTTTGGCGCCAGCACCAAAGCCCCGAAGAGCCTGCCCACAGGCCTGGCCTCGCATGGCTCCGAGCAAGGCGGCCAAGGAACAGATCTTGCTTGGCCGCCGCCCGCGCACCAGCATGCACACTCATCCGCCGCCCGGCCCCTCTTCGCTTCGACCCCCTGATGCAACGTAGCCCCACGCTCCTCATCTTCCTGGTCTCGACCGCCATCGTGCTCGCCTTCGGCCTTTGGCTCGACCAGTCCCTCCTGCCCCAGCTTCGCCAGCAGAACCGAGAACTCAGCGAGCTAAACCAGCGCGTCCAAAAGATGCAGGAGGACCTCGCCCTCCTGCACTTCAGCGCCAAGATCGAGGGCCAGCCCCTCGAGCAAGTCCTCGAACACATCGAGTATTGGGCCCAGCAACGGGACGAAAAGCGCCCCTCGGTGATCGACGAGGACATCTACAAGGAAAAGCTTGAGCTAGGCAAACAAGCCCTGCTCCGGCTAGGAAGCTCGATCTTCGATCGGCTCATGCTCGAGTTCCGCCTGCCAGAAAAGCAGAAGAAGCTCGGCTACCGCTTCGTCCTCCTCGAAATCCTCCACGACATCGACCCGCAGCGCGCGATACAGGCCTATTCCGAAGTCCTGCAGAACCAGAGCCTCGACTCCCGCTTCCGCGACCTTGCCGCACGCTTGCTGGTCGGGATCGACGCCAATGTGGCCGGCAGGGTGCTGCAGACCGAGCTACTGCGCAGCAAGCAGATCGGCCCCGTGAACCTCAAGCTCGGAACTTCGCGCACCTCGCCCGGCTTCCTCAGCATTCTCCGCTACTACATGGAGACGCCACATATCGCCAAGCGCGAGACCCTGCACAGCATCTTGCGCACGAGCAACCACCGCACCCATGTCTATACCGAGGCCGTCAAATACCTGGGCGACCTGGGCGGAGGCGACAGCCAGGGCCTGCGCCAGAGCATCCACATGCTGAAGCGGCTCTTTGAGGAAGGTGCCCCTCACCCCAGCGCCGGCGACACGATGAATCCCCTCTTCCGCAGACACTGCGCGCAGGCCGTGGCCAAGCTCGGCGGGGCATCGGCCTGCAACTGGCTGCGTGAGCAAATGAAGCGAGAACAGGACCGCGCCCTCGTCGGGGTGCTGGCCCAGCTGGTCCGCAAGCACTGCCCATGAATGAGGCCTCGGCTGCAACACCCGCTCTCTTCGACAGTCATTGTCATCTCGGCCTGGATTCGCTGCGGGAAGATCTAGAGAACGTACTGGCCAGGGCACGGGACGGGGCTCTGCAGCACATCGTCGATATCGGAATCAGCGTCGCCACCAGCGAACAAGCCCAGGCTCGCGGTCTAGCCCTATCCCAAAGTGAGCTGCAGCTGCACCCCAGCGCCGGGCTTCACCCCTGCGACTGCGCCGAGCACCAGGGGCAGTTCTCCGAGATCGCCGAGCTCGCCGCCCACGAGCGCTGCGTCGCCATCGGCGAAACCGGACTCGACCTCTACTGGGATTCGGTGCCACTCGCCGTCCAGCGCGCCTCCCTCGACAAACACATCGAACTCGGACGCGCCCTCGGCAAGCCCCTCGTCCTGCATTGCCGCGACGCCTGGGAGGAGCTCTTCGAGCAGCTTGCCGAGCAGGCTCCGATCCACGGGGTCCTGCATTGCTTCACCGGCGATCGCCAAGAAGCCGAACGCTGCCTGGAGCTGGGGCTGATGGTCTCCTTCGGCGGCCCCCTAACCTATAAGGGGCGGCGCAACGACCCGCTCCGCGAAGCAGCCGCCGCCGTGCCCGAGGACAGGCTGCTGATCGAGACCGACGCGCCCTTTCTGCCACCGCAGCCCTGGCGCGGTAAGCGCAACGAGCCGGCCTACGTGCGGGCGACCTTCGACAAGCTCTGCGACCTGCGGGGCGCTGAGCCGGGGCAACTAGCAGAGCGCCTGATGCAGAACTCGCTACGCTTCTTCGGCCTGGATGCCGACTGAGCTGACAGAACGCCCTCGCTCAGCGCGGCGCTCCGGCAAAGCCAAAGGCTTGCTGCAGCCCGGCGCTCTTGGCCCAGAGGAGGATACGCCGGTCACCGGTCGCTTCGGCCAGCTTCATCGCAAAGCCCAGGGCGGAGGCCCCAAGCATCCGGCGCCGGGCAAGCTCGGCGAGAAGACGACGCCCCTCCTCCAGCTCTTCGGCCTCGATCAGGTACTCCCCCATCGCCGCAAGGTAGCTCTCATTCTCCAGTCCCCGGTCGCGGCATTCGTCGAAGAGGGCCAACGCCGCCGTGTAGTTCTCGCCTGCCCGCTCGGCCTCACTCGCCTGCAAATAGACAAGCATCTTGCGCTCGACCATCGCCAGACAAGACAGCGCCCAGGAGCGTGCAATGCGCAGATCCCGGCCCTCCCGACTCCGCGCATAGAGGGCAATGCGCGCCCGCGCCGCCTGCAGCCGGACAAAGGGATCCTTCCAGCGCTGCATCGCAAAATCTTCGATCATCCGCACCGTCTCCCGCATCTCAGTGAGCGGCGCCCCGAGCTCAGCCTGCTTGAGCCGCACTTCGCAGAGATTGCGAAGCGCCGGGAGATAACGCGAGTAGATCGACAGGGCGGCTTCCAGCTGCAGCTGGGCTCGGGCCAGGATCTCGGGATCGGCAGGCAGATCCTTCTTCCCTCCCCAGGCTTGGTCAGCCAGGCCGCAGTGGGCTCGGAAGGAGAGATCATTGGCCGCGAGGGTCGAACGCCACAGTCGTTCCGACTCATGCCAGTCAAAACCACGGACGACCGTACGCAGTCCCAGCCCTAGCAGGAGCAAGGCCGGTAGGAGCACCGCACGCCTTGCCCCGGCCAACGCAGGAACAGAACGCAGCAGCGTCACCAGCCCCGCAGCCAGTGGCACCGAGAGCAGGAGCACCGGTACGTAGAGACGATGCTCGGCCAAAGGAACGTTGAGCGGAACGAGGATCCACGGCAGCGAAAAGCCGAAGGCCCCGAGCACACAAACCGAAACCAGCGGTCGCCGCCGAATGAAGAGCACGGCAAGCAGGAGGGGAACAAGGATGCAGGCTGCGCCCAAATAGACCCGGGGCTGCTCAATGGACAGCGGCTCGAAACGGGTGTGGTCGAGGCTGAGCTGCCAGGGAAAGAGCCAGAGCCCCATGGCTTTCGGCAGGAACTGCGTCATCCCCAAAAGCTGCGTCTCGAAGTCCCGCGCTCCTCCGGAATAGGGATCGCCGCCGCTGGAGAAAACTCGCACCCCGGTGGTCGCCACCCCAAAGAGTGCCTTGCGCACGGCCAGGTAGCCAAAGGCCACCGGCATCACCAAGAGGATGCTCTTCGAAGCCCTAAGCATCGACGAGGCCATACTGCGGCCGCGCATCTCAAGGGCAAAGAGCAGCAAGGCGATGAAGGGCGGAACCAAGACGCCGGTCTCCTTCGACAGACAAGCCCAGGCGGTGCCGAAGGCAATGCCGCCCATCTGCAGCAGGGGCCGGGCAGGGCTGCCCTCTCGCCCATCGAAGTGCAGGCAGCTGAACAAAGCGATCCCCAGCCCCAAGGCCATCAGGATCTCGGAACGCGAACTCACCAAGCAGAGCGTTTCCACGTGCAGTGGATGCAGGGCGAAAAGAAGGCTAGCGATCCAGGTGACCGCGCTGAGACGTTGCCCCTCGAGAGCAAAACGGTGCAGCAACTTGGGCAAGGCGGCAAAGAACAGCAGGCTCACGCAGAGGTGCTGCAATAGGTTTCCGACCTTGAAGGCCCAAGCTGCCCCAGAACCGATCCAGTGATCGATCGCGAGGGTGCTCAGCACCAGTGGGCGATACATCCGCCCGGCGGTGGCCGAGAACATGTCCGGGTCGAGGAAAAAGGCCGGAAGATTGCTCAGCTCCCGGATGGCCGTGTTGTCCCGGACCGCGTGCTCGTCATCGAAAACCAAGGGGCCGACCAAACCACTGGCGTGAACAGCCAGGACTAGCAGGGCCAGAAGCAGATAGGCCTGATAGTGCGCGCGGGGGGCAGCACCGGGCCGCGGCGGAACGAGACTCGTGCGGAGGAAGCTCACCTGCCTTGCATCGGCGCAGCAGCGTGCTTTTCCTGAGCCCCTCCACAGCGCAAACTGCTCGCTGTGTGTGCAGCTTCGATTCTTCTCGTGACCCAGCAGCTCCGGAGCGTCCGCTCTGGCGTCGGCACCTACGTCCGCCTCCTCCTTGAGGGGCTGCAGGAATCCTCTCTGCAGATGGCCGTCGCCACCTGGGGCACCGAACTCGACCCCGATTCCTTCCCTGGCACCGAGTGGATCGATCTCGGACGCCCTCCCCGCTTCGACCCGACACCGGGAGCCTTCCTGACCTTGGGGCGGCGCCTGGCCAAACGAGTCGACCTGGGCGCCTACCGCCTGGTGCACTTTCTGGATGCCCGCGAAGCCTGGTCCTCGCTGCGGAACCCGCCAAATCCTCGCCCCAAGTGCATCGGAACCGTGCACGACGACTATGCCCTACACGCGCCACCAGGTGTCTTCGGTCACTTCGGGCGCGCCGGTGACCCACTGCGGCGCTGGGCCTACTACCGCTGGCTGCGCCGACTTGAGCAGCGCTGCTACCCGGCCTTCGACCTTCTGATGAGCAATGCCGAGGCCACTTCCCAGAGCCTGATCGAAGGCTACGGGATTCCTAGCGAGCGCTGCAGTACCGTGCCGCTGACCGTCAGCGAGGCCAGTAGACATGTGCATCCGGTAGCGCTTTCGGGACAGCCCACCCTCCTCTTCGCGGGGGGGAACTTCTATCGCAAAGGGCTCGATATCCTGATCCGAAGCATTGCTCTCCTGCGCAGCGAGTTCCCAGGCTTGCGACTGCACGTTGCCGGCCGTGACCCTCTGCAACGCAAGCTTGAGCGGCTAGCCCGCCGCCTTGCCGTCCGTGAACAAGTGATCTTCCACGGCCGAGTTCCACCGAGCCAGATCGAAGGTTTCCTGAACTCGACGGACATCTTCGTCATGCCCTCTCGGCGCGAAGCCCTCGGCCTCGTCTACCTGGAGGCCTTCCGGGCCAGAGTGCCGGTGATCGCCGGGTCACGCGGAGGCGTCGCAGAACTGATCGAGGACGGAAAAAACGGCCTCCTCGTCGCTCCGGAGCAGCCGGCAAGCCTGGCAGAAGCCATCCTTCGCATCAGCCGCGAGCCGCAACTGCGACGAAAGCTCATCGACGGCGGCCGGCGTTGCCTCGAAGCAAGGAGCCCGGCCCGCTTGATCGAAGTAACCCGTCAGGCCTACGAGCGAATGCTGGCAAGCGACTCCTGAAGCAACACGTCATCGACTGGCCGGCAGGCCTCACTGCGAAGGATCGGAGAATCCTCCGGCAGCCAAGTGCTGCCAGTGACATTCTCCAAGTGAATCAGCAATCGCCGTCCAATCGCCCATGGCGAAAACATCCGGTCATAGCTGCGCCGGGCACGTTGACCAATGGACCGGAGAATACTCTCGCTCTCCGCTACGGCATCAAAGGCTCGGGCCAAGGCCACGACGTTGCCCATAGGAACGGTCATGCAGTCCGAGCCTGGCGCTAAAAGCGTGTTCACCGACGAACTGTCACCGGTGATGACGCTACGACCACAGCCGAGTGCATGAACGACCTTGAGCGGCACGACGCGCTGAGCCTTAGGGCTCTCCCCAAAAATCCCGACATGCACCCAGTGCGAGGCGAAATACTCCCGCAAAGCGGCTCCGGATACCCACTCTTCCCGCAGCTGAACACGCTCCTCTCCAAGGGCTCTTGCTTGCGCTCGAAACTCAGGAGTCCCACCAACAACCGTCAGGGAAGCCCGCTCACAACGAGCCACGGCCGCCAACAGAGTATCGAGCCCGTGCAAGGGCACCCCGGTGCCGCAATACAAAACGGGGAGGCGCTCAGAGTCTGGCCACGGCGGCAGCGGGAAGGCGGCCTCTGGCGCATCTGGATCGCCAACGGGCACGAAAGCAAAGAGATCTCGTGGCAGCCCCGTTAATTCGGCAACGAAGTTCGCATGCTCGGGTGTGTCGAGCAGAGTCAGGTCAGCACGCTGGCAGGCCTTACGGTCGAACCTTCGGAGCATCCTCGCCGCTAGGGATTTCGGCTTGAAGATTTGCCGATCGCAAACAGCAGTGTCATAGAGCGACAGAAATAGATCCAAGACGATCGGCCCATCCCATATGCCCCGAAGCCAGGGGATGGCAAACCAACCGGGGTAGGGCACGAGAAGAGCATCCACCTGCTCCGTACGCAGGTAGGAGCGCAGCTGATCTCGCAGCTGCTTGCGAGCTCCGAGCAGACGCCAAAACGCATCTGGCCATCTACGTTTTTGACGCACGAGCTGCAGGCGCTCACCTCGTTTTGGAAGTGCATCAACCCGCATCTTGACGACTTCCACGCCATGCTCCGATAGGCCTGCCTCGAGTGAACGAGCACGGGGATAACCGCCCTCGACATCGAAGATGCCAAAAAAGAGCACGCGTTTGGCCATCTCAGCCCCTCTGCTCCGGCCTGCGAGAGCGCGGCGGCAAAACATCCCCGGTCCGCTCGAAACGCATCTGTGCAATTTGATCGGAGATCAGGCCGAGGCTGAAGATCACCGTCGACTGCACCAGGAGCAGCACTGCCATATTCGTAAAACGCTGAGCGGTCAGGAAGGTGTAGACATACCAAGCCAGCCCCGAAAAGAAGACCAGCCCCGCCAAAGGAGCGAAGACACGCAGTGGCGCAAAAAAGGTCGCGATCTTGAGGATGATCAGTAAGAAGCGTGAGCCATCGCTGAGCAGCCGGATTTTCGATGTGCCCGCTCGCGGACGCACCTCAAAGGGCAAGTATTTGACAGCATGGCCGGCTCGAAACATCGAAAGGGTGATCGTCGTCGGATAGCTGAAGGTGTTGGGCAGCAGCGGCACGAAGGAACGCAAGGCCCGGCCCTGAACCACCCGAAAACCGCTGGTCAGGTCGCCGATCTTCTTCTGGGTAACGTAACTCGCCAGCCCGTTGTAGATACGGTTGGCCAGGTTCCGGTACCAGACGCCCCCACCACCTTCGCGCGAAGCCACCACCATGTCGTAGCGGCCGAGATGGGCGAGAAGCTCGGGAATCACTGACGGAGGATGTTGGCCATCTCCGTCCATCAACAGCACCCAATCGCCGGCAGCTTCGCGAATGCCATGTTTGATGGAAGCGCCATTGCCCAGCGGCTCAGGATGCGAGTAGACGCGTGCGCCATATTCGATGGCAATTTCGCGAGTCCCATCCGTCGAGCCATCGTCGATCACGATCACTTCGAAAGCGTGCGACTCGATGCTACTGAGAACCTCTCCCAACTCCCTAAGCAAGCCTGGGAGGTTTTCCGCCTCGTTCAAAGCCGGAATTACGATGCTCACCAAAGCGAGCCCCCTTCGATCATCGACAGGGCGTGGAACGATCGTAGCTCGGGCCTGCTTGATATTGGCCGGCGCTGCCTCGGGAGGAGCTATGGAAGTGGCCGAGCCGGGACTCATCAACTCAAAGAGCCCCTGCGGCGGCAGAGTTCGCGGTGTCATGCTGCTTTCATCGGCAGCAAGCGGGAAGAGCCTGAGCCAGCAAGCAAAAAGCGCCGCGAATTGGCACGAGGCCCCGTTGCCGCTGTCGGCAACCGGGCCTCGTTTGCACTGCCTGCCAGGGCAATGAATCAGTTGACGACGGTCCAGCGCATGCCGTCAACAGCCGTGCCGTTGACCGCAATCGAGTGGCTCATCGAAGTCTTCATCGTGGCAAGGCTGCTTAGGACAGCCGTAGCGGCCGGCACGTTGCCGGTGCCGCTGTAGCGGGTCACGCTGTTGTTCGACTGCAGAACGTCACCGGACTGGTTGACGAAGAACGCACGCTTGCCGCTGTTGCCGAAGCTGCTCGGCCAGGCGTAGCAGGCCCAGAGGACTTCAGCCTGGGAGGCGTCAACTGCCGGGTAAGCAGCCGTGACGGCGTCTTCCGACAGCCAGGAGCCACCGGAACCGGGCAGATACATTTGGAACCAGTAGCCCGAGCGCAGGATTCGCCCGTTCGCATCCAGTTGACCGAAAGCGGCGCTAAGGACGGGAGGCGTAACAGTGTTGGTGCCTTCGCCAGTAGCGACGGCGCCGGTCTTGACGTTACGGACACCGGACAGCTCCTGGAAGTAGCCGTATTCACCGGCACCGTTACCGTTGGCGTCGATCACGCCGGACGCCTGGACCTGGGCCTGCGAAGAGGCCAGGTTCTTCAGGGTCGCGATCGCGGCCGACTCGTTCGCATTAATGCGGGCCGCCATGAGGTTTGGAATGGCGATCGACGCGATGATGGCAATGATCGCAACAACGATCATCAGCTCGATAAGCGTGAAGCCAGCTTGCTTCTTGGACATGTTGTTGTGAGCTCCTTCTCTGCTGCTTGTATTGGCTGAAGCCTCCCGGAGGAGTCTTCTCACTTGGATGGCCTTGCGGCCTGGATCGCTTGGGACCCCATTGGATGGAACCCCTCGGCCTTGTACCGGCTCCAGAACTCCTCATCGGCTGAGATCAGCTGTTCGAAGAGTTTCGGCTTACACTGCCGGACTCGGACCAACGCTTCGTTTGCAGTATCGAACTGACCGGCACGCACCTTGAGCTGAGCAAGCCGGTACCAATCCATCGCAGTTTTTTTCGACAGGGACTGGTAGCACGAAGTCGCGATGTCATCGCCGAGATCGAATGCTGCCTCGGCTACAATTTTTCTGTCGCTTTCGTTGTTCTTTGCAGCACGGAAAGCGCGGCGTAATGCGGATCCACGAATCGCCAGATTATTTTGCCGATGAGCTAGGTGTGCGCGTGTGACCCACCAACGTACGCCTCTGTTCGCAGGCTCTATCCCTTCGAGTGCGGCCAGAGCCCCAGGAAAACGGCTAAGCTCGATACGAACTCGAGCAAGATTGAGAGAGACCTCTCCTCGATCTTTACAGGAGCTGTCCGCGCAACCCAGCGCCTCCTCATACCATTCGGCAGCGCGCTTGTAATCGCCCTCAAGGACAGAACTGAAGGCCTGCATTTCCCGGGTAATCGCTAAGCCGGGACTCAGTTCTTCGGCTTTCTCAAGGCGCTCCCTGACGATCGCCAACTGCTGCTTGCGCAAGGTGACCAGCTTGGCATCCTGCGTCTGCGCAGGAATCATCTGAACCACTTTGAGATGCTCTTCAGCGATACTCAGTTGGGTGCCACTGTCGGGTTCTGCTTGATAAAAACAGGCGTAGATCAACGCTGCAGCGCTCAGAGAACCTAGAGAATAGAGCACGATGCGGCGTATCAGCATGGTGCGGGGGCTCTTCTTGGCCATCCTGTCTCTCCAATACGAAGGCTCTAGAAATGCCTGAAAGAAGGGAGGGGGAAATTGCCAGGGGCTGGCATCTCCACCGACACCAGCCCCTGAAAACAAAGCTCAGGGTCATCAACCCGCGAGCTTCTCCTGTAGCTTGAATATCGGCAGGAAGACGGCCAGCACGATGCCGCCGACGATGAAGCCCATCGTGCCGATCATCAGAGGTTCGATCATCGACGTGAGCCCCTTCACATCAGCAGAGACCTGCTCGTCGTAAAAACTGGCGATCTTTTCCAGCAGTGTTTCGAGTGAACCAGAACGCTCGCCGATCGAGATCATTTTTGTCACCATCGGCGGGAACACTGGCGATCGCATCAAGGGATCAGACAAGGTTTCACCTTGCCGAACGTTTTCTTTGGCCTCGTCAATGACCCCTTGGATCACCCGGTTACCGGATGTTTCGGAGACGATCTCCATAGCTGCGAGGATCGGTACACCACTCTTGACCAAGGTCGCAAAAGTGCGTGAGAAGCGTGCCAGCGCTACCTTTTTGAATAGTTGCCCGAAAATCGGCATCTTCAAAATGAAGTTGTCCCAGGCATAAGCACCCCTGTCGGTTTTTCTCCATGCCTTGAGACCGAACCACGCAGCCCCCACACCGGCGATTACGAAAAGCCAGTTCGCCTTAAGGAAAAACGCCGTATCCATGACCGCAGAGGTGATCCCCGGAAGTTCCACCTCCAAAGACTCAAAGACAGGTTTGAACTGAGGCACGATGCCGATCATCAAGAAGCCGGCGATACCAAGAACCAGGACCAAGGACACCACCGGATACGTCATGGCCGACTTGATCTCTTGCTTCAGCTGCTGAGCAGCTTCGACGTATTCCGCAAGACGCTCGAGAATCGTATCGATCTGGCCCGAGACCTCGCCGGCTCGAATCATCGAGACATAGATGTCCGAGAAGCACCTTGGGTAGCGAGCGCAGGCCTCACTCAGGTCTCCACCCTGACGAACATGCTCGACGACGCCTTTCAGCGCGTTCTTGAAGCCAGGGGTCTCTGCCTGGTCCGAGAGGATATCCAGAGACTCGAGCATCGGAATGCCAGCGGATAGCATCGTTGCCATCTGCCGGGTGAAGATAACGATCTCTTCGAGCTTGGCTTTCGGTTTTGCTTTACGCCATGCATCCGATGTCCCACCCTTGCTCGAAAGGCTGGAAAACAAGCTGCCGCCTTTGCCTGTAGATTGGACACTGACTGGCGTGAGATTCTTGCGACGAAGCTCACCTAAGGCGTCATTCTGTGATGCCGCGGTTAACTTGCCACTGACGGTTTTTCCGCCCGCATCCTTTGCCGTATAGGAATATTGGCTGGCCATGCTGTCCTCTTGGAGATGCGACCTGTTCGGTAGACCCCAGTTCGGAGAGGTCTACGTCTTCCTCATCGGACATCTGCCGACCCAACTTCACAGCATCATCGACAGCTCGCTGATCAGTCTCCCATCGAGCAGCGAATGACCTCTTCGATCGAGGTTCGACCGCGAATTGCGTTGTTCAATCCCGCTCGCCGCAGCGAAATCATTCCCTCTTCGATGGCCACGTCCTTGATCTCAATCGCGGACTTGCCATTGATGATCGTGCGCTTGATCGGATCGTTCATGCGCATGGTCTCAAGCAGGGCAAAACGCCCCTTGTAGCCGTTGTTACAACGATTGCAGCCCACGGCCTTGAAGAGGTTGAGCCCTTCCTTAGGGATATCGGACTCATGAGACCCCAGCTCGATCAAGCGCTCGATCGGGACATCGATCGGCTCCTTGCAATGGTCGCAAAGTTTCTTGGCCAGCCGCTGCGCGGCGATAACCAGAGTGGAACTCGCAACCATGAAAGGATCGAGCCCCATATCGATCATGCGGGTAACGGTCGATGGAGCATCGTTGGTATGGAGAGTGGACAGCACAAGGTGGCCGGTAAGAGCTGCCTTGACCGCGATTTCGATTGTCTCCTTATCACGGATTTCGCCCAACAGAATCACGTCGGGGTCCTGACGCAGAATCGAGCGCAGGGCTCCAGCGAAGGTCATACCCCGTGCCACCGAGATCGGTACCTGGTTGATGCCTTCGATGGTGTATTCGACAGGGTCCTCGACCGTCACGATATTCGTTTCTGGGTCGTGGATGTACTGGATCGCCGAGTAGAGCGTCGTCGACTTACCCGAACCGGTCGGCCCCGTGACCAGAATCATTCCGTAGGGCTGCTTGATCGACCAGAGGTAGTCCTCCATCGCCTTGGGCTCGAAACCGAGGTCGTCGAGCTTCAAAGCCAAGTTGCTGGAGTCGAGAATACGAAGCACGACCTTTTCGCCCCAGACGGTCGGCAGCACCGAAACGCGGAAGTCGATGGGCTTCTTGCCCATCTTCATCTGGAACTTGCCGTCTTGCGGCCGCCTCTTCTCGGCAATGTCGAGCTTCGACATGATCTTGAGCCGCGAAGTCAGCTGGTTTTGCAAGCGTTTCGGCGGTCGCAAAGCCTCATAAAGACTGCCGTCCTTACGGTAGCGAACAATCACGGCCTTCTCGAACGGCTCGATGTGGATGTCGCTGACTTTGTTGCTAACGGCGTCCGCAATGATTTTGTTGACGATCTTTACGACGGGAGATGCCTTGTCGGAGATTTCCCCGAGGTTCATCTCCTCTTCTTCTTCCTCTTGCTCCTTTAGCTCGACCCCTTCATCATCGAATCCCTCGATAATGGCGTCGACGGCATCCGCATCAGACTTGTAGATCTCAGTAATCAGCGCTTCGACGCTCTCCTCAAGAGCCACAAAGGGCCGAAGCTCGCACCCAGTAATGATCCGAATGTCATCGAGCTTGAGGATGTCGAAGGGGTTCGTTACCGCGAGTGTAAGGTAGTCACCGATTTTATCGAGCGGCACGACGCGCTGGGTCTGTGCGACATCCTCAGGAATGATGTCACGAACTTCCTCGCTTACCTTGACCCGATCAAGCTCGATCGGCGGCACATTGGAGTGCACAGAGATCAAGCCAAGCAGGTCATTCGGCTTCATCAGCTTTTCACCGATCACGAGCTCGGAAATACTACGACGTTCCCTCGTCGCGATTCCCTGCAGCTTCTCGAGCACGTCCTTCTGGACTTTGCCCGATTTCAGCAGGATCGCACTCAGTTTCTTGTCGAAGGAGATCATCCGTAACCCTTGGTGCTAGCGGTGTGGTTCAGGAGCTTCTGTCAGCGCTGCACGAGTCTCTGGAACTCGGCGCGATCGGGACAAACAGCAAGCGCATCCTCATAGGTGACCTGATTGGACCGATAGAGATCGACCAGAGACTGATTCATCGTCTTCATCCCGAGCTTGCCGCTGGTCTGAAGAATCGAGTAGACCTGGTGCGCCTTGTCGTCGCGGATTAGGGCCCGAATAGCCGGGTTGACGATCATGACTTCGGCAGCCAGGGCCCGGCCTTTACCGTTGGTTCTCGGCAGGAGGCCCTGACATAGGACCGCCTGCAGGGTGAAGGAAAGCTGAGTGCGTATCTGCTGCTGCTGGTGGGCTGGGAAGACGTCCACCACGCGGTTGATCGTTTGCACACAGTCACTGGTATGGAGAGTACCAAAGGTGAGGTGACCGGTTTCCGCCAAGGTCAACGCAGCTTCGATGGCCTCAAGGTCACGCATTTCGCCGATCAGAACGATGTCAGGGTCCTGGCGCAGAACGGAACGCAGAGCCTTGCTGAACTGGCGGGTATCAGCATTCACCTCACGCTGATTGACCAAGCAGCTCCGGTTCCGGTGCAAGAACTCGATCGGGTCCTCGACCGTGACGATATGCCCATGCCGTGTCCGGTTGAGATAATCGATCATCGACGCCAGCGATGTCGACTTTCCCGAGCCCGTCGCACCGGTAACGAGCACAAGGCCTTTGTGAAGGCTACATATGTATTCGCAGACCTCCCGCGGCAGCCCCAGCTGATCGAAGTCGTAGACCTCGAATGGGATCACTCGCAGCACCCCAGCAATGGTGCCACGCTGCATAAAACAGTTGGTTCGGAAGCGGCCTAAGCCCGTCGCTCCAAAACTAAAATCCAGCTCCCAGTCCTTTTCGAACTTCGCTACCTGGTCGCTGGTCATCACGCTGTACATCAGCTTTTGCGTGAATTCCGGGGTGAGGACCTCGAACTCGGTGTCTACGAGTTTTCCGTCGATGCGGACCTTGGGGGGAGATCCCACCGAAATATGAAGGTCTGACCCACCGCGCTGAACCATGAGGTTCAGCAGTTCTTCCATCGAGACCATGCGCCTGCTTCTCCGGAATCGCCTTGGGACCGAAGCCCGCCCTAGAATGGACGGGAACCACTTTCCTTTCGGCGTTTCCGGGGCCTGACGTTGAGTCTCCCGTGCAGCGAGACGGCAGAAGGGCGCTGCAACGGCCTTGCTGCCGGCACTTCGGAAGCACCGGCAGCTCAAAGGCCAGCTGGAGGCGTGTCACTAACTTTGACTTCGCGTCAAGGCAGACGCTCGCTTCGACGCGAAGTCTCCGCCCTACTCGTTTTCCTGCTTGCGCTGAGCGACGATCTCCTGCTGGAGGTTCGCCGGTAGCGGGTCGTAGTGGGAGAACTTCATAGTGAAGGTGCCCTCACCCGCGGTGATCGAGCGCAGTTGGCTCTGATAGCTGCGCGCCTCCTTGAGCGGCATCGTGCAGCGGATCACCTGGTCATCCCCATCCTGGTCGATCCCGGACATACGCGCCCGATGGGTCGAGAGGTTGCTGGAGATATCCCCAGTGAAGCGGCTCGGCACATGGACCTCGAGATCCATGATCGGCTCAAGCAGCACAGGCTTCGCCTTCTCAAAGGCATCGGCGAAGGCGCGCCCACCCGCGAGCTGGAAGGAGAGTTGGTCGCTGTCCACATCGTGGAACTTGCCGTCGTAGAGCTCCACCTCGACATCGACCACGGGGAAGCCAGCGATGACGCCCTTGGCCATGACGCTCTGAACTCCCTTGTCGACCTCGGGGATGAACTGACGGGGAATCGAGCCACCAACGATCTTGTCGGTGAACTGGTAGCCCTCGCCCCGGCCCCGCGGACGGATCCGGCAGTAGACCTCGCCGAACTGTCCCTTGCCGCCCGACTGCTTCTTGTGCCGGTGGTGCCCATCGGAGCCAGCGATGCAGGTCTCCCGATAGGGAACGGTCGGAACATGGGTCTCGACCTCGACCTTGTAGCGGCGCTTCAGACGGCTGAACATCACGTCGAGGTGCATCTGCGAGAGGCCCTCCACCACCAGCTCGCCCGTTGCCGGGTCTCGCAGCACGTGGAAAGTCGGGTCCTCGGCCACGAGCTTGTCCAGCGAGGGACCGATCTTCTGCTCGTCTTGGCGGCTCTTCGGCGTCACCGCGACAGCAACCATCGAGCTCGGATAGTGGAAGGGCCGCAGGTGGAGGATGCTCCCATCCTTGCAGACGGTATCGCCAATCTGCAGCGACTCGACCTTCGCCACCGCGCAGATGGTTCCTGGCACGGCCTTATCGAGATTGCCGGTGTCCTTGCCCTGAACCTCAAGGAGGCCACCGAGCTTCTCGTGGCTGCCGGTCCGCGCAAGCGTGAAGCCCTCCTCCGGGCAGAGTTCCCCACGCAGAACGCGGATGTAGCTCATCTTGCCGACGAAGGGGTCGCTCACCAGCTTGAAGACGAGCCCCAGGAAGTCCCCGGAGCTATCAGGTTCGACCTCAATGTTGAAGTCGTCGGACTCCTCATCGGCATCGGGGTTGGCGCTCGCGAAGCGGTTGTGGAAGTCCATCGGCGACGGGCCATAGCTGGCACAGAAGTCCATGAACTCGCCCAGGCCCTTCTCGCTGGTCGGGCAGATCGTGAACAGCGGGATCACGGTGCCGCTGGCGATGGCCGCCGGCAGCGCCGTTGCCAGCTCCTCGTCACTGAGCTCCCCGTTCTCAAAGAAGCGCTCCATCAGCTCGTCGTCGGACTCGGCGACGCGTTCGACCAAGGTCTCGCGGTGTTCGGCGAGATCGCCGCTCATCGCATTCAAGACCTTGTCAAAGCCGGCCCCGGTGCTGCTGGGCAGGGTGATCGGCACGACTCGATCGCCGAAGGTCCCCTGAATCGTCGAAAGGATTTCGTCGAGATCGAGGTTCTCGGCATCGGCCTTGGTCAGGAGCAGCATGCGACCGGCCTTGACCCGATCAGCCTCGCTCCAAAGGCGGCGCGTGTTGAAGGTCGGGCCGCTGGGGCAGTCGATGGTAAAGATGACCGTTTCGGCGGCGCGGAAGGCACCGATAGCGTCCGCAATGAAGTCCGGGTGCCCGGGCGTGTCGATGAACTGAAGGTATTTGCCCTGCCACGGAAAATGGAAAATGTGGGAGGTCAGGGTCTGGTGACGTTCCTGCTCTTCCGGCTCCGTATCGCTGACACTCGAACCATCGTCGGTGCTGCCGTGACGTGGCGAAACCTTGGCGACGTAGGCCAGGGCATCCAAGGTTGCCGTTTTGCCTGCGGATCCATGTCCTACGAGGGCGAAGTTCCTGATGTCTGGGGTCCTGTGCGGCATCCCATACGCTCCTGTGCGCTCTTTCGCGGCGAGGGGAGGCCGGCATCCTAGCCAGGCCCCCGAGTTGAAGGACCGCGAATGATAGGGACCACGAGAAGCAGGAGGAAGCAGAGTTGTGCCGCTCCGCGCCTCTCTTCTGACAAGTGAGGCTCCTCGTGCCGCCTTTCCTGCGATTCGGGCGCGGCTCTTCGGCCCCGATGCTCTACAGCCCCTAATTTTCAGCGACGACGATCTCGACCCGTCGGTTGGCGGCCTTGTCACCAGAATCGATCGGATCCCAAGGCCCGTAGCCCAAGATCACGATTTTCCGAGAGGCGATTCCTCCCGCCGATTCCAGATACGAGGCCACGGCATCCGCCCGCTCAGCGGACAAATGGCGGTTACTGCGGTACTTGTTCTTCGTCTTGCGGATCGGATCAGAGTCCGTGTGCCCTTCGATGAAGAGCTTTTTATCGGGGTATTGCTTGCGGATCACACGGGCAACCCGAGACAAGACCTTGCGTCCCTGCGCCGAGATCGTGGTTTTTCCGGAAGCGAAGGTGACCGAACTAGGCACGCCAATGGAGAGCCCGCGAGGGGTGTAGCGAACCGAGACCTCGGGAGGCAGAGCCTTGCTGAGTTGGCTCAGGTCGTCTTCCACCGGCATAGGAACCTTGACGACTTCGGGCTTCCGCTTGCTCAGGGACTCGTTCTGGCTCGCGAGTGCACCATTGCGCTGCCGGAGAGCATCGTTCTCACGCTGCTGGGCCGCCAGCCGCGTCTCAAGATCACGAATGGTCTGGTCGCGGGCGCGAACCATCGCCGGGTATTCACCGGCGCAGGCGCCGAGGGGCAAGAGCATCGCCCCTAGAGCGAGCGCACGCAGCATGTGTTGCCGAGTCATTGTCATCATGTTCCTCTCCGGAGGGTCATTCAGGAGCGTCGTATTCGGAGTCGTCGTCGCCAGCGTCCAGCCGAATCCGGCGCAGGAGCAGGAGAGCAACGATGGACAGCACGCAGACGAGGAGCATGACCGGAAGGCCATAGGGGCTCGTCTGCAACCAAAGGGGAAAGTCTTCGAGCAGCGCCTTTTGCACCACCTGCTCATAAAAATGGACCGCAAGCACGCCGATTGCGAGAAAGGGTCCGAATGGCGTTCTGGGATCGCCACTACGCAGGGCGGCGATCAAGCCAAGCACCGCACCAACAAGGACCGCGAGCAGCATGGCCAGAAGCACAGATTGCGGGCCGACAAATGCGCCAGTGAAGGCCATGAATTTGACGTCGCCGAGCCCCATTGCCTCGGTGCGGTAGACGAGCTTGCCGACCAAGGCAATCGAATAGATGGCGCCAGCACCGATTCCGGCTCCCAACGCCGCATCGATCAAGGAGGCCATCGGCGCATTGGCTAGCGCCCCGCTGGCACTCACCCAATCTCCCGAATGCAGACCAGGCATCAAAAGACTGATCGCCAGCCCGCAGACCAGCCCGGGGTAGTTGATGGCGTCAGGGAGGATCCTGTGCTCAAGATCGATGACCGAGGCAGCCAAGATCGCTGAAACGAAACAAGCGTCGACCGCGAGCCTAGCGAGCGTAGGGAGCTGCGGCACATAGCCGTCGGTCAAAGGCGCGTGAAAGAGATAGAGCAAAAAGAAGGCGAACGCCGTCAGCAATTCGATCACCGGATAGCGCCAGTGAATCGAGCTTTTGCAGCAGCGCGCCCGGCCGCGCAGAAGCAGATAACTAAGGACCGGAATGTTGTCCTTAGCCCGGATCAACTCTCCGCACTTGGGGCAGTGGCTCCTCGAACCAGCCGAGCGGAAACTCCCCTGAGGTAGGCGCAGAATGACGACATTGAGGAAGGAGCCGACGATCAACCCCACGAGCACCGTCGCGGTCGCCGTCATGGCCTCCATCATGATCCTCCCCGGCGCAACGACTCTCTCGAGACGAAACGCATGGCGTCCCCCTCTTGCCCAGGCGCAACGCCTATCCATGCGTCTACGCCCGATGTGCATCGATGACCGCCTCACCGATATCCACGGCCGGGCAGTCTAGCAGCGCCATAAGAAAAGCGACACGAATCCTGCAATAGGAGCGGGCGTAGCAAACGGCCAACAAAGGCCACAGGGCAACAGAGCAGCGGATCCAGCCCCCGGTCACTCGCTGACCTTTCCCAACGACCCGCTAGCGGATCAAGAGCTCGGTGAGCAGCGGCCCCGCTGCGGTATCTGCTGAGATCTCCGCTAAGACGGCAAAACGCAGTTCGGCAACCGGCCCCAGCTCTGGAGCACGCCCTGGGCGCAGCCAAGCAGAGAGCTGGCCCATCGGCCCTGGCTGCTGCCCCTGCAGGAGGATCTCAAGACCTTCCCGGAGCGGCCCATCGATGCGCACCCGGCCGCTAAGCGCCAAGTGATCAGCGAAGCCGCTCCAAGCGCTGACGGCAGCGAGACGACCAAGCACAGCTGGTCCACGGGCAGGGAAGTCACCGGGAGCGCGCGGCACCGGCAGCAGAGCTGAATCCCCCCACTTGCCGAGCAGGGGGCCGCGTGCCCGCAGAAAGCCCACCAACTCCTTGCCCTGCCCTTCAAGCTGCACGCGCCCCTGATCCGCAACGAGTCGGGCCAGGCCTGCGACCTCGACTTCGAGCCGTGGATCGAAACGCTGCCAAAACTCCGTGAGCGCCGGGCCGGTCAGCGAATCATCGCCCAACGCCTCCCGCGGGCGCGGCGGGTGAGCGACGTGACTGCCGTAGCGCAGGAAGAGTCCGCCAGCGATGCGGAGGCGGCCCCGGACGCGAATCCGCAGCGCTCCGTCCAAGAGCAAATAGCAGCGCAGCCCTGCGGGGATCTCGAAGTGGTCGAAGTCCCAAGTGCCGGATGGCAGCCTCTGTTCTCCGCGGCTTGTCCGAATCCGGGCGCCGATCTGGAGGATACTCCCTCGGTCAGCGACAAAAGTCCCCAGCGAGCGAAAGCCCTCGAAACCCGAGTGGGGAATGCGCAAGCCCTTCGGTCCCCAATCAAGACTGCCGTCGATGCGCCCCGGCAAGCCAAGAAGGGCGGGGTCCTCGGTGAGCGCTTCGCGGCTCCTGGAGAAGCGCTGCAAGATCGCCGGCTCCTCTGCCCCACCCGCCACCGAGAAAGAAATCGGGCGTCCGGAATCGGCCCGAAAGGCAAGGGGAGCGGAGCCGACATCCAAGGCCAAAGGCCGAAGCGCGGCATCTGTCGGCCCGCGGGTTCCTGGGGCAATCCACAGGGTGTGGAACCCGGGCCGCAGGGGCCGCACCGCGAGCAATTCGATTTGAGAGCCACGCTGCCCTCCGGGGGGCGCCTCACTCAGCACCGACGCCGAGCGTAGCGGCAGCTCTTCCGCCCCCGGCAATCCCGCCTCGAGGCGAAAGCTCGAAAGCCGCACGGAGGGTGGATACAGCGGACGATCGAAGAGGAGGCGAATCCGCCCCTGCTGCGCTTCGACCTGAGGCTCGCGAACGAGGCGCAAAGGCCCACTCTGCCGGCTCGGCATCAAGGCCGTCGGCAGATCCAGTGGCAGAGACTGGGGGTCGACGGCCTTCCACTCCGCTCTGGGCACAGAGCGCAGGATCTCCCCCCGGCCCCCCCGCACGGAATTACTCCGCGGATACGTCGGCAGCAGAAGGCGGTAGCGTCGACCAGGCCGAAAGGAGCCGTCCGCGAGATCGGGGCTCACAGGGGAGAGTGGCTGGAAACTGACCCGCAGCGATTCGGAGTGGGCCACAAGCTCCCCGGGAACCGGCAGCCCCGCCTCATCGACAATCCTGATGCTGTCCTCGGTGACCGTGCTGGGGTCCACCGGATGATCGAAGAGGAGGTCGATGCGCTGGTTGAGATAAAGAGCGCCACCGGCTGGAAAGATCCGGACAAGGCGCAACTCAGCAAGCTCTTGGCTTTCGCTGCAGGAAAAGAGCAGCAACACCAGGCATAGGCCAAGCATTGTCAAGCGGGCCAGACTTGGCACTCTGCCGCAGCGCATAGCAATGTAAAGCCGAGGGACTCTGGCTGCTGCGGGCTCCACAGTTCGGAGCATCATCTGGCTCCAGGCGGCCTGCGACTCCTGGCCTCCGGGCATAAGACCCGGAAGCCAAGGAGTGGCTTAGCCAGCTCAGTGAGCCAGGCATACTGGCTCACTGGCTTCGGCTTAGTTATGGGGCTTCTTCAGGCGGTAAATCACCGCGAAGGTGTCGAGGTAGGGCACCAGCGCCGGGGTCACATTGGTGTTGTTGATGAAGGTGACACGCCAGTTCAGGAATCTTGGCGCCACGCCCGTGCGCGTGCTCACCAGCTTGTTTGCCTTGTTCTTGTAGGCCGTCACTCCCTGCGAAGCCACCCGGGCCGAGCCAGCGTACCGGTACTGTTCACAGGCGAAGTTCGGGTTCAGAAGGTTGCCAAAGTCCTTCGCCCGCATCCCGGCGGAAGGAGTGATACCAGCGTAGATCTTATCGTCATTGAGGAAGCTCTCAGAGCCACGATACTCGACGAGGACCTTAGTACCTTCCGGAAGCTTCTCGGGCGAGGGACGCATAATGATCGCGAACTCGCTGGGACGAAGCTCGGGGTCCAAGGAAGCAAAGTTCGGCAGACCATTGCGGTCAGCTCCGCCTGGCCAGCCCACGACGCCGGTCACGTCATTCTTGGCCGGCATGAGCAGGTCGCGATAGCCGAAGGTCAAGACGCTCGTCTTGCGGACGAAGTCAGCCTGGGCCCAGTAAAGGTGATCATCACCGGGAGGCGCCTTGAAACGGCCAAGGAAGCTGTTGTCAACCCAGCCGCCCTTGGCGGTCGTGGAGTTGAGCGGATCGACCTTCTGCAGCACTCCCTGCAAGTCACGGCCACCAGTTGAGTGGACACGGAACCACGGGAAACCAGGGTTGTAGAAACCATGCCCAGGTGCCGGCGGGATCGGCCCCACCAAGGCCAACTGGAACAGGTTGTCGCCCTTGACCTTGCCGTTGGAGCTGTCATCGGGATACACGCGGAAGTCAACGAGTAGCGGCAGCGCGTAGGGATGGTGATCTTCCTTCTGGGTGCCGTCAAAGTCGTCCCTCTGCTTGGCGTTATAGCCGTCCGCATCCGGTTTGAACTCGGGGAAGAAGGGGCTGGTAATGTCCTTCGTGGTATCCGAATTCCCCGGATCGCCCGGCTTCTGGGCGCCGCCGAGGCCGGTCGGCGTCTGCGTCTTTTCATTCCAGCCGACGTAACGGCGATCGCGCCAGGTGTAGGTCCGCTGGAACTTCGGATAGCCGACGAAGGTCTCGTTGGTGGAACTCAGGAAGGCGTTGTTCGGATTGATGGTGTACATCTGATCCTTAACCACATCCACACGCGCAGCACCATCGAGGTAGTTCGCCTCGAAGTTCGTCATCAAACCGCTACGGAAAGAGTTCCCATCGACCCCGCAGCATTTCTGCTGACCTGCAACCACAACCGGGCGCTTGTCCGGCCGCTTCTCAGAGGTGCCGAGGGTAAGGGTGTAGCGATCGAAGATATCGAAGGTCACCCGAGAAGGCGTCCGGGGCACGAAGGGCGACCAGTGCAGTTGCTCGACGTCGATTTCGAAATGGATCGGCTCAAGGTGCGAAAGTCCCAGATCGTCTTCGCGATAGGTCATCTGCAGGCGACAGCCATCACCGACGTGAGGCTCCGAAATACCGCCGTGCCATACGCCCTGGATCTGAAACATATTGCGCGGTGTTTGGTAAAGCGGGCAGCCAGGGTTACGCCTACAGGCAGCAACTTTCTTCCCACTATCTTCGCACTCTCGGCTGAACATGGGGTTCGGACGAACAAAAGGCAGAGTCGTGCCGTCAGCAACCTTGGAAAAACGAGTGGTGGGCACGCCGTAGACTCGGCCATCGCGCACCTGGAACTGTCCGAAATAATCGGTCAGGTTGCTTTGGTCGCTGGATCCATCCTCGTCGGGTGAATTGAAGCGGCAAAGCAGGTTGCCGATCGTGTTGTCATCGGCATCCTTGCGCATCGTGAACTTGAAGCTACGAGCAAACTCACCCTGCTGACCGGAACTCAGCTCAAGTGAGCGACCGCCACGATCCAGCGGCCCCTTCGCCCCGTCAATGAGGTGGAGGAAATAGCTTTCCTCGCTGCCCTTCTGGTGCAAAAGCCCCATGGGCATCGAAAGGCGCACACCAGTGCCATCGTTATAGAGGTCGTTCTTGTGGCTCGGGATCACCGTCATATTGCCAACCTTGACGTGCCGCACCCACTTCATCTCAGGGGCGTAGCTGTTAGCAACGACGACGTTGTCCTCGGTATTGACAGTCTCAAGCGCCATGGGCTTGCTAAAGCGCAAGGCGACGGAAGCCATCGGATCGATCCACTCGTTGGCAGCGAGAGGCTTGCGAGTCACGGGATCGAGACGCGGCGGCGCCGGATCGAAGGACATGAACTCAGCAAGGCGCCCAGCGGAGGAATCACCAACCTCGGTGACACCTTTCTGAACCTTAATCGTGTTGTGGTAGTGCACCTTCACCTCGACATCGGCGCCAAGCGGCAGCGTATTCGGAGTGAAGAAGACCTCGTTCCCGCGTGAATCGAAGGCAGAAATGCTGGAGACCTCAAGACGGGCCACGGGAAGACCGCCACCGACGGCGAGCTTCGGATCACCCTCGGTTACGGGAATATCCAGGTTGCGCAGCACCTCAGCCTTGACCCGCACGACTTCGCCGTTTGCTAACGGCACGTCTTGGAAGATCATGTCGCCGGACTGGAAGGCATTGCCCTGCGGCACAGCTCGCGGTCCAAGTGGCAGCCCTGACGTCTTGCTCAGGGGGCCATCCACGAAGGGATATCGGCCGCGGATCACGAGGTTGGCATAGCGCTTATTGATGGTCAGAACCCGCTTGCTGCGGTCGATCGCCATCAGCCCCATGACCTTGTAGGCCACGAGCTCAGGCTTATCGACGGAGCGAAGGCCGCCAGCGTTATCGTCCGAAGCGTTGGCTACCCGGAAATCGCGGATAAGAGCAGCTTCACCGCGCACGCCGACACCGTTAAAGGCCCCGTTCTCGTCGGGGCTGAGACGGAAGACCCCTGCTAGCACCCCGGCCGTAGGCAGGGCGATACGTAGGTTGGCCTGCACCGAATCACGAGAAAGCGGCAAGCCAAAGGGGTTGGGGTTACGACCATTGGCCTCGTTGCCCGAGATCTCGCTATCGATGATCAAGCGCTTCCCGTTTTCCTTCGAGAGAACGCGCACGTTCACCGGCGAATATGCCTGGCTTGGCACGACGAGATCCGGGTTCCCCGCCAGGCGCAAGACCTGCACGGCTGTGGGATTCGCCCGGAAATACTCACTATCCAGCCCAAGAGCGCGATCGAAGACCAGCTGGATCGCCGAGTCATAAGGCAGGACCGGCGGAACCGTATTGCCACCAACCGTTCGGAAAGCCGAGAAGCTGCCAAGACGCTTGAGACCAGACTTGGCATGCGTCAGAGCCCGCTTGAAGGACTCCGACTCGGTAGCATCCTGATCATCCCAGAGGATGAGGAGTTCCCGGTGGCCCGTCTTTGGGTCGTAGGGCAAGAAGCGATACTGGCTCAACTTACTGGCGAAAAGGTCCTCGTTCCGGATATCCGGGTTGATTAAGACCTCTCGTTCAATGAGCACGGGCCGACGATTGGAAGCCAGCAAGCGGTCCGAGTTCTTGGGATCGACTCGGCGATAGGCGTAGATATCGACAAGACGCCCATACTCGACGCCCGTCAGCTTCGCACGAACACCGCCCTCGTTGGCCGAGCCGGTCGTGGCGCTCGTACTGCTGCCGTCGCAGGCCGTCACCCCCAGGAGGAGGGACAGACCCAAGGCCGCCAGCAGATGGATTGATTTCAGCTTCATGATCTAAGTCCTGTGTGCCGGAAAAGGCTCTCAGTTGGGACGAGGGACGGGTCTCAATAGCGGTAGGGCAGCAAAACGAAACGGAGACCGGGCTTGGAGTTGTTGGGGCCAACGCCCGCACGCGAGATCGTGGGATCTGCTTCGTTATAGTCGGTGTTGAAGCGGACCATGATCTTTGCAAAGGGATAGCTCAGCTGCCGGAGCTTCTCCCGATTCGAAGTCAATCCCTTGCTCTCGAGATCGAATACGAATTCATTGAGGTTCTGCGGGAAGCGCTTTCGATCGAACCTCTGCCCGTTTTGCGTGAAGAAATCGGGGTTCGCCGGGTCTTTGTGGAAGGCGAAGCCGACTTGGATATTGGCAGTGGGGAAACGCTGCTGGTTACCCACTGGACCGTGAATATAAGTGGCACCGAGTCCTTCATTGCCGTTGGTAATAACCTCGAAGAACTTATCGAGGATGGAGAACTTCGCCGCGTTCGCGGGAGCGGAACCGCTTGAGGCCGCCAACCATAGGGTATCGGTATCATGCCCCAGGATGCGGAAGTCGCGGAGTTCCGTCCCCACAGAGTCATAGAGACGCAGTTGATAGTTGCTCAGACTTCCATCCGTCGGCAGCAGATCGCTACCGATCTCTAGGACGTGCGCGCTCTGTCCTCGGAACTTCTCTCCATTATCGCGAAGCGACTTGATGACCACGGTCTCAACTTTTCCTGCCAGTTGGACCTTGGCGGGACGGTAGATGCCGGAACTCGGATTGGTCCGAATGTAACCAGCTGCCTTGCCGCTCTTGTTCAGACCGCTAAAGAAGTATTCCGGCCCGTGCGTGCCAGGCGAAACAGCCCGTGCTCCGCTGCTAGCCTCACGACGCACCGAAGCTCCCGTAGAAATCCAGCGCGTGCGCGCCTGCGAATACTGGCTGAAAGGCACCGGCATGATGACCGGATTCGGACGGATATCACCGCTGTAGAGGTAATCCCGCTTTTGCGTGCCGCTTAGCACTGTGCTGCCGTTGCGAACAGTGATGTTGTCGTCCTGCGGGTCATTGGTGCCATCGGCATCGCTAGCCGGAGGCACCATCAGCTGCACAATGCCCATGCCGCCAAAGCCACCGCGGTTTGCTACACCCGCATTCCACTGGGAAGCACCGGAATACTTCCTGTCGCGCAGAGGGCTGATGAAGCCCGAGTTGGTCCCAATGTCGCCGTCAGCGCTAATGGCGAAGCTGGAGTCCCAGCTACCAGCACTGGCCCAACGACCGCCATGGGTCTCGAACTCGATGCGACTTGCGGACATCAACAGCACCATGCCGCCGGAACCAGAGCCGCCACCACCACCATGCCGGCAGCTGCCGGCGTCTTGGCCGCCGCCACCCTTACCGCCATCGGCAGATACAAGGCCCTTATCGCCGATGATGATCGGCCCGAGAGCCTTGACGATGAGCACACCAGCGCCGCCACCGCCGCCGCCGCCTTTTTGGTCATTGAGGAAGCCCTGACCGGCTTGGAAGCAACTGCCATTGTTTTCCTTAGCTGCCGTGCGGTCGCCTCCGCCACCGCCGCCAGCACCGCCAATTGGGGCAGAAAGTTCGCCGACAACGAGCTCGCCCTTGTTATTCACCAGGGTGCCGAAGAAGTCATCGTCGCTTCTTGAGTTGGTAACGACCGTGGGGCCGGCCTTGCCGCCCTTCGCGCCACCACCGTCCCCGCGCACCATGGCGTTGGTCTGACCGTAGTAGTCATCGTCACCCTTGATGCGATGGCTGCCGCCACCACCACCCGAGCCCGTAGCATTACTGCAGCCAACGCCACCGCCTTCGCCACCGCCGTTGCGGCGGTTGCCCGGCCCATAGCCGCTTTCGCCACGCTGGGTCGTGCCAGAGGTGTTTTGACTGCCCTTGCCACCAAGACCACCACCGCAAGCGCCCTGGCCACCAGCGGTCGGGAAGTTAGCACTATTGAGGGTGTTGACCTGATCGCCGTCACCGCCATCCACTGACAAATGCCCGTCGATCCTTACCGTGCCAGTGGCCAGGAAGACGAGGGGATTGCTGCCGAAACCCTGGACGGTAACGCCCTCAGGAATCGTAATATCGTGAAACGGAAAAACGCCGCCGATGACGGTAAAGGGGCGACCCTGTACCGGCTGTACTTGCTGGCGAATGGTGTTGAGAACGTTGGTCACCGCGCTAGGCCGATAGTCGAAGGGCGTGTCCTGCCCTTCGAAGGCAAAAGTCGCACTCAGGACGCCATCCTTCAGCGCAGCTACCGGATCCCGCAGCGGAGCCTCGGGATCGAGCAGATCTGTCGTCGCAAATTGAACCGAAATCGCGTCGAAGCGGGGAGCGAAGCCTTCCTCCGTTTGGAAGGTCGCGACCACGCGACGATAGCCAATCGTGCTACGGTTATTCTGCCCGGCAAGGTCCTGGAGATCCGCTTCGACGATGACCCGAACCGTCGCATTATTGGGAAGTATGCCCTCGGGACGCAGGACCATGACTGCGCCAGAATTGTCATTCTTAGGCAGTGCGACCTGGGCTCGAATCCACAGATTCTTACCAAGCACCGGATCATCGTATTCGAGGAAAACGGAGCCCTTTTCACGGGTGTTCCAGGTCGTGGGATCTGGATTTTGCTGGACCGGAACGTTACTCGAAGCCGGGTTAAGGGCCTGATCGAAACTCAATTCCACTTCGACCGGGACACCGGAGAGTTCGTTCAACAAGACGCGGCCGTTAACCGTTGGGGTGATGTCGGTCCGGAGCACTGCTGGCCCATAGGGAAGGCTGTCGTCAAAAAGCTCCGGCGGCGTTGACCCGGTGCGGGTACGAAAGCTGAGCGCCTTGATCTTGCTGTCATTGCTGATGCCCCGGCCTTCCAGATCTCTGATCGTCGGGGTCGTTCCAGAAGTGGTCTGGGCAAAAGAAACGATGTACTGGCGCGCAGGCCGAAAACCACCATTGCTGTAACTGTCGTTACTGGGCAGCTTGGGATCGAACTTCAATACCGTCCGATCCACGACGGCGCCCTTCTTCCCGTAGGAGAAGTTACCGACAACCTGCTCAGAAACGGGGTTCCCGCTTAGGTCGCGAACAGTGAAGTTCACGCTGTTGAAGTTGACCGTTGAGAGATCGAACTCACGTGAGAAGTGAATCGTCAGTCCGTTGTTCAGGAAGATTTCGCCGTTGTTCTCTGGCTCGGTGCCAAGGATGACAAAGGATCCGCCTGTACCCGCAGCACCGGTCTCTCCTCCGCCGCCACTACAGGAACCAAGACCAAGGAACATACCCAGCAGGAGAGAGCCTGTGGCCATCCGCGCAAGAGGCGTCATGCGTGTTTGCTTTCCGAAAGGAGTCATCATTCCACTCACGTTGTCCTGAGGACGCCGGGTTCTTCACAGCCACCACGGAGAGCTGCGCCCGGCAGCGCAGCACCTCGTGACGGTCGATTAGAAGCGGTAGGGCAAGAGGATCTTGTGCAGCTGCGGGATGCGCGTCGATGACGGGCTCACCGGGTTTGGCCCCGCAAGGTTGTCCGGATCCTTCGGGTTGTAGTTGAGGTTGAAACGGACCTGCAGCTTCGCAAACGGATACTGCAGTTTCGCAAGCGCGGCGCGCGCCGAGCTGCTCGCGAGGTCACGCGCGAAGGTCCCCAGCTCCTGCGGGAAGCGGTTACGGTCATAGCTCTTGCCGCCCAGCTGGTAGAGATCGGGGTTGCTCGGGTTTTTGTGGAAGGCAAAACCAAGCTGCAACGTCGTTGCCGGATGCAGGGCATTGCTCATCGCGAAGGTCTCGCCCAGGCCTGGCTTCAAGACGTTGTTGGCATCTGGGGTCAAGACATCAAAGAACTTGGCGTGGATCGACAGGCCAAGGATGCCTTCGGGCAGGGCGCCATCGTTACGGTCGAGGAAGCAGACGCTGCTGCTGTGGCCAACGATGCGAAACTCGCCCAGGACCTTGTTGTGCGCGCCATGCAGATAGGCCCGATAGTTGGCGTAGCTGCCATCGCTCGGCAAGACCCCCTGGCTCAGTGCCAGTTCGTAGACAGGTTGCCCGCGATGGACTCCAGACACCGGAGCGCTTGCGAGCTGGACGACCTTCAGATTCTGCGGCCCCAGTGGGATCGGCGCAGGACTGTATTGCCCGGTCGCCGGATCCGTCGCCACATAACCCGCAGTTTTGCCGGCAGTCTGGATTCCCGAGAAGAAGTAATCGGGACCCGGCACGGCAGGCGAGAGAATCGCTCGTGCCCCAGGACCGGTATTGGTGACCTGACGACGGAGGGTTGCCCCGGTAGCAATCCAACGCGTGCGCACCTGTGAGAAACGGCTGTACGGCACTGGCATTACAATAGGACGCGGCCGGACATCACCCTGGTAAATCCATTCGGTCTTCTGCGCACCGCTAATCGGCTTGCCGACCTTGTCGATGATATGAATGTTGTCGTCCTGAACATTGCCCGTGCCATCGGCATCGCTACCGGGAGGCACCATGAACTGGACGACGCCCATACCGCCAAAGCCACCCCGGTTCTTTTCGCCAGGATTACTGGACACGTATTTCTCGGTGCGGACCGGATTGCTCAGGCCGATGCCGCCATCGGCGGTCACGGCAAAACGAGAGTCGCGGGCGGGCGCTTTCCAAGGGTCACCATGCTGCCATAGCTCGATGGAGGTCGCCGACATCAGGATGACCATGCCACCTGAGCCGCCACCGCCGCCACCAGCCTGCAGGTTGGAAGCGTTTGGCTCGCCGCCGCCGCCATTTCCACCATTGCTGCTAATCAAGCCGGTTTGGGTGACTTCAATCTTACCGAGCGACTTGATGATCAAGACGCCGCCACCGGCGCCGCCGCCGCCGCCTCGCTCATCGTTGAAGAACGACGCCGGGCCGGCAAAGCAGCTCGCTGCCGAGGTGCGATCACCACCACCGCCACCAGCATTGCCGCCGCGAGGAGCTTTCAGCTCGCCATGGTAGACCTTGCCATCCTTGGTGACCTGGCGTCCCCAGAAGTTGTTGTTCGGGTTATCGTCCGAAAAGACCAGGCTTCCCGGCTTTCCGCCGCGGACATCGCCCTTGTTTCCAAGCCCCTTACCGCCGTTACCGGCGACGATGGGATCACTTGAGAAACTGTAGAAGTCCGTGTCTCCCTGGGTCGCGAAAGCACCGCCACCACCACCGGATCCGACATAACCCGCCTGGATCGGACCACAGGAAATGCTGCCGCCCTCTCCGCCGGCCCCGACCTCATTACCAGGGCCTTCACCGGTTTCACCTTGAGCCGTGGAGTCGCTGGTGTTTTGACTGGCACGGCCACCATTACCGCCACCAGCATTACCAACGCCCCCCTTGCTCGGCATATTGGCCGAGTTGATCGCGACCGCACCTTCACCGTCACCACCGTCGACACTAAGCGTGCCTTCGATCTTTACCTTGCCCGTGGCCAGGAAGACAGCCGGGTTGGGGCCTGAAGCCGAAACGCGCACACCCTGCGGAATGTGGATATTGCGGAAGGGGAAAACACCGCCCGAGACGGGAAGCTTGTTACCGTTCTTCGGCTGAACCACCGTGAACTTGGTGTTCAAGACCACATCAGAGCTGGGTCCATAGTCGAAGGGGGTGTCGATACCTTCGAAGTTAAAGGATGCTCGAACGATGCCATTGGTGATCTCTGCAACCGGATCCCGGTAGCTAGCCTCGCGGTCAAAAATCTCCGTCTTCGCCAGATTGAAAGCAATCGCGTCAAACTGCGAGCCGAAGGCTGCTTCGGTGCGGAACTTTCCGACCACCTGCCGGTAGCTCGAATCCTGGATATTGGTCTCACCAGCGATATCGCGGAACTCCGCCAGCACGACCACCCGAATTTCGGCGTTATTGGGAAGGACAGCATCAGGCCGCAGGGTGATGAGCGCACCCTTACTAGTGTTCGAGTCGAGACTGACCTGAGTACGGATCCACGTGCTGGGGCCAAACTCGGGGTCATCATATTCGAGGAAGATCTTCCCCTTGGTGCGGCTATTGGCCTGGAGCGGATCTTGGTTCTGATCCTTCGGCACATTCGTCATCGCCGGATCGACCGGCTGGTTGAATCGCAGGCTCACCTCCACCGGCACGTCGCCCAGCTTATTGAGGCTGACACGCGATCCGATCAGCGGACTTACATCGACGCTGGTCACTCGCGGTCCACCAACCTTCTGGTCCAGGAAGAGCTGGCTCGGCTCGGTCCCCGTTGGCGCCAGCAGGGTCAACTGCTTGATCGGGGAATTCGGCGAGAGCGAGCGCCCCGACACATCGCGCACGGTCTGGGCCGTCGCACTCTGACTACCGGCAAAGATAATCTGATAGCTGCGGCCGGGCTTGAATCCACCGTTGGTGTAGCTGTCATTCGTCGGCAAGCGCGGCTTGAAAGTCAGGAGCCGGGGATCGGGCTTACCGTCGCTATTGAGCCCCACAGCGAAGGTTCCAACCACGGTCTCGGGCACCGCAGTGCCCGAGGCGTCCCGCACCACGAAGATGACCGAGTTGAAGTTGACCGTATTGAGGTCCACCGGATTGGAGAAGGTGAAGCGCACGGTCTGGTTTAGGAAGACCCGGCCGTTATCACTCGGCTCCGCCCGAATCAGCGAGAAGGCGCCTCCCGCGACTTGGCCGGTCGACGAAGAGCCGCCACCACAGGCTGTAAGACCCATCATTAGGGCCGCAGCGGCCAAGCCCAGGGCAGATAAAGCCCGAGGACGCAGCCTGGAGACTCGAGCCTCGTTCCCGGATGCACGCTTGTTTTGCTTGCGAGTCATGTCCAACTCTCTTCTCGACACGGTGTTGTTCTCTTGGTCGGGCGAAGAAGACCGCCCAGATGGGTCACGAATCTCATCGCGTAAGTCCACAGAGCCCCAGGACAGCCAATGTCGTCCCGAGGCCCGGTCGACTCATTTCTCCACGATCCGATAGGTGATAGCGAAGGAGTCCAGGGTCGGCACCGTCGATGGCGTGACCTTAACGTTGTTCTCCAGCAGGAAGCGCCAGTTCATGTACTCGACTCCAGTCTGAGCGAGGTCGTTGTCCTTTTGAAACTGAGGATCGTAGAGTTCGTCTGGATTTCGGGTGTACTTCGACAGCTTGTTGGTGTGCTGGAACCTAGACCACGAACCTGAGCTATAGAACCGGACGTGAGCGTTGCCGGTGATTAGCGGATCGTAGAGCTTGAACGAGCCCCCCATACCGGCAGCCCCACGGAACTCGGTTATGAGACTGGTGTGGGGCGGCAGCGAGGCCAGCGGCGGCTCGAAATGAACGGCAAACTTGGCACGCTCATTTGCGCCAATCGCATACGGCCCCAGGCGCGGATCGTCGATCTTGCGATTGCCGACGGAGCCGTTGTTGTGCGGGTTCTTGAGATCCAGGAAGCCGAAGGTCACGACCGACATGCGCTTCAGGAAATCGGCACGGATCCAATAGGATGTGTTATCCCTGCTGGGCGTGCGCGAAAGGGCATTCGGGTTCCAGCCACCGACACCGTTTTGCCAACCAGGCTTGGTCGGATCCATCGTGAAAATACTCGAACCCCGCTGGTAGCCACCGGAATAGACACGGAAGTCGGGCTTGGGCGACGAGGTCACGGTCAAAGAGATCTGCCAGCCGTTAAAACCCGTGGCGCGGAAAGGCCGGTTCTTCGGCAGACTCGGGCTATCTGGATAGGTCCAGAAATCCGCGAGCAAGGGCAGGGCAATTGTGCCGACCCGGCCGTCCTCCTGGAAGTTAACCGCCCTGCTCGCCTTGGTGTTCCAGTAGGGGCGGAAGGGACTAATCAGGTCGTCCTTCTTGCCATTACCGCCACCGGTCAGGTAGCTGCGTTCGTCACGCCAAACAAAGTAAGGCTCCTTGAACTTGGGCAGCGGCAGGAAGCGACGAGTATTGCTAGGTTCAAATACTGAGTCGGTGTTTTGGATGATGAGCTGCTGGTTCTCGTAGGCCGGATGCGGATTGGGTCGAAGTTCAATACCACTCTTGTCCTTGAAGTTCGTAGCCGTCGGCTTGAGGTTTCGCGCGTAGTTGTGGAAGAACTCGTTGTCGAGGCCGGAGCGCACGTAGTTCGGCAAAGCACTGCCAATACCGACGCAGTTGTTGGGGCGATATTCACAATGCCCCAGGTAGAGGCTAATGCGATCGTAAATATCAAAGGTCGTCGGCGGCGCCGCAGGCGAAGCCTGGAACGGCCCCCAATACATCTGTTCCACGTCCAGATTGAAGTCGAAGGGATTGACCCGCGACAAGGACAGATCGATCTCGCGCCACACGGTCTGCAAGCGTCCACCGAAGGGGTTCAGCGGGTTCTGGATTCCCACACCCAGCGGGGTCGAACCAGTCAGCGTCATCCTCTCGTTCGAGGTGCAGTACGCCAGCGGCGGCGTCGGCGGGGACGGCAACTGGTTGATGTCGTCGACATAGCAGGTCACCCGCGATGTCGGGCGGCCAATCAACTTGCCATCGGCCAGGGAGCCAGCACCGAACCAGTCTTGAGCCCCCTGTTCTCCCTCGTCCTCATCTGCTGCGAGGAAACGACGCGCGATGTTCACCACACGGTTGTTGGGGAAACGCGGCTCCTTCGTCTTCGGGTTGACCGTCGTATCGAGGAAGAACTGATACGGCGGCGCCGAATCCTTACGATTCGCGACGTCGTACTGGAAGTTGATCGGGTTGTTACCAAGGTCACGAATGCCCTTCAAGCCGCCCAGGATGTGCAAGTAGTACGGCTGGTTGGTCTTTCGCATCTCGTCATCGAGATAGAAACCCAGCGGCGGCACGATGCGGAGGGCTGTCTGCGAACCGTTATCGTCATAGATCTGAGAATAGATCAGATGCGGGGTGCCCTCCTTAGGGTCAAAGACCTTTTCGCTGTCCCCCTCAGTTGCGAGAACGAGGGTATCGAGAGGCTTAACGGTGGAGAGGTCGATCGGCTTGGTAAAGCGAAGGATCAGCGAGGCGAAGGGGCTAACGTTCCGATTGAGAACCAGCTTTCCACTGCTATCGGGCAGGGGCTGTGGGCTGAATCGGGCGAAGTTAAGGATATCATCCTTCTCCGCATTGAACTCGGTCGCAACGACTACGGTCGGGCCATTATCGACGAGCCACGCCTCACGCTTCTTTTCGTCCAGAGGATAACCCGGCTTCTTCGAGGGGTCGTAGGCTGCCCAGCCTGAGGCGTCGCGAACCAGCACCGAAACATGCTGGTCGTTCTTATTAGAGTCCTCATCCACAATGACCTCGGCGACCTGCTTGGCAGCTCCGGCGCTCCCCCGCGGATACAGACTCAGCACGTCACCCCGATCGAGTTCGTGAACCAACTGCATCTTGTAGAGCAAAAGACGGTTGTTCTTTACGTCGACGCGCTCAAGCCGCATAGCCAGGTCGCCCAGCAAACGCGGCGCCAAGGTATCGCGCACATACCCACGAACCAGCCGCTCGCTGGTGTCGGCAGCATTGCCTGAGCGGAAGTCGCGGATGATCGAGGCTACGCCGCCAAGATTGGTCCCGACGAAGTTCTGGTTCGCGCTTTTACGGAGGCCGGGAATACGCAGCACGCCCTCAAGCGCGAGGGCAATACGGATATTCGGGATCTCAGTGCTCTGGCTGGGCGGCAGCCCCGTCGCATTGTTGGGGACGTTGAAATAGTTGCCCTCCTGACCTAGCAGCACCGGGTCCAGCACGATACTCCTGCCCTTGTACGTAATCCGGCAGGGGATGATGCGGAAGTCGCCGCTTTGATTGTTATCCGTGGGATCGCCGAGGATCTCCAACAACTGAACAGCGTTGGCGTTCTTGAGGCCGCGAATACGTCCCTGTGCATCGCGCTCAACGAAGAAGTCGTCTGCCAGACCGAGATCCTTACTGAAAACGATCTCGATGGCACTGTTGCGAGCCACAACGGGCAAGGGCTGTTGCGCCGCGTTTTGCCCATAGTGAGAAGGTGTCACCACGTAGACCTTCTCGAAGAGCCGCTCAAAAGCCGCACGGAAGGCCGAACTCCCGAGGTCCCGGGTAATCAGCAGGTTGGGCTGGAGGTTCTCCGGATTGAATCCGAAGAAATCGTAGGTGATCTCCGAGTCCTTCTTGTTGCTGTTGGCGTCTCGCTCGTCCTGGATATTGGACCCGATCAGCACATCACGCTCGAAGAGCTGGACGACCGATCCATGGGCCGTTTTCTGCAGACCATAGACATCGACCAGCCGACCGGTGCGCAGCTGCAAAACGTCGGCGTCACCATTTGAGGCTGCGCTACCGCCGGTGGCACTACCACCCCCGCCGTTATCGCAGCCAGTCAGAAGGAGCCCCATCGCCAGGACCAAAAGTCCTAGCAAGCGAGCAGTGAACATGCGGGCGAACGACGTGTGACTCATGTCGACACTCTCTGGTGAACGAAACTCTCGCGGCCACTGCGACGGGACAACGCAGTTGATGACCACAGCCCAGAGCCGAGACCGCAGCGCAGGGAAGCTCGGCAATCTCGAATCCGGAGATAGGGAGGGACGCATCGGGTAGGACGGGGGACCGGCCATCGTGGCCGAGGGACAACAAGGGCAGAACCAGGTGCTCTCCCCAGTACTCGCGAAGCTGCTGGCCTCGAAAAGGACCCCGAAGGCGCGGAGGAAGTCCCCCCGCCACCAAGCCCAGCGGCACTCGGAAGCAGCGCGACGCGGGCGGGAATTGTCGGGCAGCGAAACGCCCTGTCAATCGAAGCCTTAGGAATCGAAGCCATAGGGTCCGAGGAGATCTCGCGACAGAGAGCCCGCAAAGAAGCTCCCGAAGCCACGCCTCCCGAACGCGAAGCACGCGGCAGGGCAAGACCGCAGCCGGCCCTCGCAGATGCTTGCTCGGTTCTTCTCGGGCTCAGGGACAAGATGAAAATCCTCAAAGGCTTCTGGGCCGTGAAACTGCACTGCCATGCCGGGTCTCTGGCTTCGCCTCCCAGGTAACGGCTTTCACTTCACGAAAAAATCAGAGGGGGAGGTGAGGGCCAAAGGACCGACACGCATCTAGCAACATCGGTGCCGGGGACCTTTCTCCTGCTGCCCAGACCATAAGTTGCTTAAACAAGGGGTGTTATGGGATGGTTCCGAAGGGACGTTCGAGCCTGATCGCAGCAAGTCGAGCGCATTCGAGCGAAGCCGCACAGTTGCTGCATGAACGCACGCAGCATCAAGCGCCAAAGCCCTGGGCCTCAGCCTGCTCACGACTCTCAAAGTAGACGCGGTTCTCAAGCTTAATCCGCCGCGACTCCGCTGCATTGGCGCGATGCAATTTTCGCGAGTCGACGTGACCGACGTGACTGGCCTCCACGTCCCAGGCGCAGAAGCGACAACGCAGGCGCGGCGGCACCTCTTGCAGCAATTCGAAATCGGGCAGCAGATAGCGGCGCCCCTCACCGTTGCTGATGCAGCGCGGATTCCGACAGCGCACTCCCTTCGAGCTGCGCAGCACGTGACGCTCACCCCGCACCGGCGGCGGCGCCGCTTCCAGCTCGATCTGGCCGAGCAAGAAGGCCAGCAAGGCCATGCGAATCGGGACCCCGTAGCCCGCCTGCCTGAAGTAGATCGCCCGCGGATCACGATCGAGCTCGTAGCTGATCTCATCGACCCTTGGCAGCGGATGCATGACGCGGGTCTCTTTGAGCCCGGCAGCCCGCAGCTGCTCGGGGCCGAGGCTGGGGTAGTCCGTATGATCGAACTGCGCATCTCCGTGCCGCTCTCGCTGGGAGCGAGTCATATAGATCGCGTCCAGCTTTTCGACCTCGTGCTCGGACAAGCGGGTGAAGAGGGTCTGCTGGTGGGGCTTGCCCGGAGTCACGTAGACCGCGTCCTTACCCTGAGTCAACTTGCTCAACGCATCCGCATGCGCCGGCTGCACCTGCGCGTGCCATTCCGACTGCAGCCGCTCAAGCACGTGCTTGGGGATCTCCATGCCGGGGAAGGGCGCCAGCACCAGGCTCGCGCCAAAGCGAGCCAGGGCATAGGCCAGCGAGTGGATGGTGCGGGAATAGCGCAGGTCACCCGAAAGCGCGACCTCCAGCCCTTGGAGCTTCCCCTTCTCCCGCCAAAGGGTGTAGAGATCGCAGAGGGTCTGCGTCGGGTGCTCATGGCCTCCGTCCCCGGCATTGACCACCGGCACGTCGGCGTAGCTGGCCGCCACACGGGCGGCCCCCTCGTGTGCGTGGCGCAGGACGATGATGTCGGCATAGCGCCCCCCCACCACGCGCGCGGTATCCGCGAGGCTCTCCCCCTTGGTGGCGCTCGTCGACTCCCCGTCTGTCGCCGAAATCACCCCGCCACCAAGCCGATGCATCGCCGACTCGAAGGAGAGCCGGGTCCGTGTCGAGGGCTCGAAGAAGAGGGTCGCCAGGATGTAGCCCGGACAGAGGTCCGCCCAAGCCCGGAGGTCGCGATCGAACTCATCCGCAAAACGGAAGAGTGCGAGGATCTCCGCATTGGAGAGATCATCAATGGAGATGAGATCGCGCTTGCCGCGCGGCTGGACGACGCCGTCGCCCTCGGGCTCGTGCTCCGAGCTGCTCGTTCCGTGCTCGCTCATACTGGGCAGAGGAATCTAGGTGGCGGGACGCTGGGATGCGAGGACCTCTCGGTCAGGGGGAGCGATTCCGGCAAAGACAGCCGGGGAACTCGTGGGAAAAGGCCCGGGAGAGTGGCGAAAGTTCCGGATCCGGTGCTCGCCTCGCCACAAGCCTATTTCAACGCCTTTCAAGCTCCTCCCAACAGGCACTGGAGCTCCGCGTGTTCGGCCTCGGAAAGTGGGCAGGCACCAGAGCTGGGGCAAGGCTCGGGCGCCAAGCGCTCCCGAAGCTCTCGCCCCAACTGTCGACGCAGATCCTCGCCAGCGCAGCGCAGATCACAGACGATATGCCCAGCGGCCCCTAGCTCCCTGGCGCGCGAAGCCGCCTCGTCCTCTCGGGTAAAGACCCGGATCTCACCTTCGCTCGAGCTACTGGCCAGATCGCCATCGATGCAGGGAAGCAGGCGCAGCAGCAGCGCCGCCGTTTTCTCCTCAATTCGCGCCCTCCGCAGGGCCTCGGCGTCGATCTCCCCCAAGCCTTCGGCATCGCCAGCACTATCGACCAGGACAATCGGCAGGCCATCAAGAACGCAGGGTTCCTCGACGCTGTCGCGAGTCAAACCCAGCTGAGGCCCCACCCGCACCCGCTGCCTTCCGACAAGGAGGTTGAAAAGCGTCGATTTGCCGCTGTTACTCGGCCCGCGCAGAAGCACCCGGCGCGGGAACAAATAGGGCAGCGCTCTGCGCCAGCGATCCTCCGCCGCCAAGAGCTCGGCACGCAGAGGAGCAGCGCCGCCCCTGCGTGCTTGCTCGCGAAGCGCCGGCCACCCCCCCGCTCCCTGCTGGGAGAGGGCGAGCAAGAGCAGCTCTTTGGTCGAAGCTCGCATCGCGAGTTCAGAGGAGGGAGCATCCTCCTCCATCTCTAGCAGCGCCTCGATGCGCTCGACGATCCTCGGCCCGCCGTGGACATGGATCTCTGCCCTCGCCTCAGAGAGGCCAACAACGAGAGCATTCTCTTCGAGCCCATCGCCGAGCGACAGGCTTTCGAGCCGCATGCTCCCTGGCTGCGGAACCCGCAAGCCCAGCTCCTGCAACTCTGCCGTCCGCACGGCGAAAATCGCCAGCGCCGCAGCCCCACGCGCGCTCAGCCTATGTGCCATTCTCGCCCTCGCCGGCGAGGCCCCAGAGGCCGAAATGGATCAAGCGCCCGGCAAGAGTCCCGGTAGCAAGCGCCTCGTGAAGCTCGTGCATGTCAGTCCCCGTCAGGACGACATGCCCCCTCAAATGGGCCGTCTCTAGGCGCCGGCGAGCATCCTCGTAGAGCTTTCGCACCAGCCCCTGCCAACCGATGCGAATACCGATCGCCAGGTTGTCGCGGCTGCCGTCAGGTAAAGCAGCTTCGGGCAACTCGGCCGGCGGCTCCAGCCAGGGCGCCAGAGCGGGCGCCGAAAGGCTGAGCCCGCGAGCGAGGCAGCCGAGCCCAGCACTGATCGCCATCCCATGCACCCGTTCCTCGGCGTCAATGTGGGTAAAGGTCACGGCCGTCCCGGCATCGATCACCAGGCTCGGGCCAAACTTGCAGAGAGCGGCAAAGGCCACCACCCGCCGGTCCCAGCCCATCTCTTTCGGCTCGGCGTAGGCGACCTTGCCAGGCACGCGCAAGTCCTGCCCGACCCATTCAATCCGGCCGATCTCTGCCAGCCAGGGATAGCCGCTTGGGTCGCGCCCGTGCACGCAAACCCCCAGCCTTCGCCGAGCCTGCCGCAGGCTCTGCAGGAGCGCCTGACTCGGAGAGCTTCCTCTCGAAAAGCGATGGTAGGCCTTCTCCAAGCCCTGCTCGTAGAGACAAACCCCCACGCTGCTGTTGCCGATGTCGAAGGTCGCGATCATCGCCTACTCCGTGCTCTGCCGCTGCGCTCCAGCCTGGCGCTCTCAGCAAGGCGCCAGAATCGCCGGATCACTTATCCGGGGCACGGTAGGTCCGCACGACCTCGCGGGCAGTTTTATCGAGGAAGGTCAGGTTAAAGGTCCGCGTTCCGGCCTGGTACTGGCGGCGACCAACCTTGATCGCCGAGGCTCGCGAGTGGACAGCCTGCCCATTGACCTTGATCAAAATCTCCCCGGACTGGACACCTAGGTTCTTCATCTGAGGGGAGACGGACTTGATCTGCACCCCGCCGCGGATGCCGGTCGCCTTGCGCACGGTCGCGCTCGGCTCCCAGTCCACGGCCGTCAGATCCTCGTTGATGATCCGATTGGGCTCCTTGCGAAAGCGCTCGGAATCGGGCGTGGAGATGAAAAACACCCCCGACTTGGCGTCCTGCTTCGACTTGGGGCCCGGGTCGCGATAGGCAATCTTCTCTCGCTGCGCCCTGAGTTTGCCAAGCTTCGCTGTATAGGGGTCCTCACGACCAGCCACCGATGCGAAGACATCGTTGTCGATGTTGAACTCCGCGATCTGCATGCGGTCGGTGCGCCGCTCTTCCTCGCCCGGGACGCTTCGACTAAAGAAGGCCGCCAGCCCATCCTTGGAGAAGCCTTCGAAGCGGATCGAATCGAAGGGTTCGTAAAGGAGATCGCCCTGGATCAGATCCTGATAGATGCCCGTTCCCTGGTTCATGGGATCGCCGGGTGACTGCTGCATAGGCATCGGCTGCGCCAGCGAATCGCCAGTGACTGGAGGCTGAGGCGGACGGACGGAGCTGTCTTTGTAGTGGATCTTCAAGCGGCCCGAATCACCCGCCAGCATCACCGAAATCGAAAAGATCTCCTCCAAGGGCTTGGCGACGGGCTTGGGCTCGGCTTTCTCGACCTTCTCCGGCTCGCGCATCTCCTCGACGACGGGCTCGCGTCCGACCCAGTTCGCATCCTCCACCTTCTTCCACCAGCGGTCGAAGGCAGGCTTGGTGTACTGCCAGACACGATCGGTGCCCTGCTTTGAGGACCCCTTCTTGGCCAGCTCTTTGTTGAGGCTCTGGTACTCGCGGGTGGTCTGAGGCGCATTGATCCAATCAAGCCGCCCGTACTTGCGCCCTTCCAATACGGCCAGGGCTACCACAGCGGCAGCCAGGGCATAGATGACGAGAGCCAGGGATTCGGTTCGCATGGAACAGGGGTCTCCGAGTGAGCTAGCCGCAGAAGATACGGAGCCGTCTCCGCAGTCGCCACTGCGCTGCCCCTCTTGGACGAGTCCTCGTCGGCTTTCTTCCCTCTAGCTCGGCTGGGATCAACCAGCCGAGACCGAGCCCCGGGTGATGCCACGCATCTGCAGCTTGAGTTCGTCCGGGTTGTCGGAGCTTGCGAGCGCGTCCTCGTAGGCAATGTTGCCCGACTCGAAGAGGCGGATCAGCGACTGGTTGAAGGTCATGGTGCCGTAGTACTGACCTTCGGCCAGCGCCCTCGGAAGCTCGCGGGTTCGCCCTTCTTCGAGGAGCTCGCTCACCGTCGGGGTGTTCATCAAGAGCTCGCAAGCCGGCATCAGCCCCTGACCGCCCTTGAGCTTGATCAAACGCATGCTCAGCACCGCGGCGAGGTTCATAGACAGCTGCAATCGCACCAAGTCATGCTGGTGCGGCTCAAAGAACGAGATGATGCGCTCGACGGTCTGCACGGCGTTGACCGTATGAAGTGTCGAAAACACTAGGTGGCCGGTCTCTGCGGCGTTGATCGCCGCCTCCACAGTATCGCGATCGCGCATCTCGCCGATCAGGATCACGTCGGGAGCCTGGCGCAGCGCCTGCTTGAGCGCCGAGGCAAAATCCAGGGCATCGGTCCCGATCTCACGCTGATTCACGATCGACATCTTGTCGTCGTAGAGATACTCGATGGGATCCTCGATGGTGATGATGTGCCGAGCCATCGACTGGTTGATGTACTCGATAATCGACGCGAGAGAGGTCGACTTGCCGCTACCGGCTACGCCCGTTGCGAGGACGAGGCCGCGCTTGAGACTCGAAACCTTCTTTAGCTGCTCCACCGGAAGATGCAGCTCCTTGAAGGACGGCACGTGCTCCTTCACATGCCGAAACACGAAGGCGATGCGCCCTGACTGCCGGAAGATATTGCAACGAAAGCGCCCGACCCCCTCGATCGCGACCGCTCGGTCGACGGCCCCCTCCTTGCGGAAACGCTCCAGCCCCGACTTGCTCAAGAGCGTGTCGAGGTAGCGCCGAGTCACCTCGGCACTGACCTTGTCGTCCGAGATGAAGCGGACCTGGTGGTCCAGTCTCATCGCAGGGCAAGCCCCAGTCTTGACCACCAGGTCGGAGGCGCCTTCTTTGACGACGATCTTCAGCAGGTCTTCGATCCGGATCATGCTCTGTTCCTCTGCTACCCCTTCCCTATCGGCGAGCGAGGGGCGCAACTCCAGGTCAGAGCAAAAACCGCGGCTCTACCCAGGCTGGCGCTTGGGCAGGCGGGGCGGGGCTCACTGAAAACACAGGGGGCCGAAGAGCTGGCTCAGGACCCCAGGGATCAGGCTCAAGAGTAGGGAAAGCGCTCTTCCTCGGGCGATTCCACGCTCTCCAGTTGGCGCAGGATCGCAGCAAGGAGCTCAGGCAAGCCACGCCGCATCACCGCGGAGATGCAGAGCACCGGCTGACCCGCCTCATCGGCCAGTTCCCTGGCCATCTCCTCGGAGAACTCGCTCTCGACCTTGCTGGCAACGAGGAGGCGAGGCCGCGCCGCAAGCTCGGGCGAGTAGAGCTCAAGCTCCTTCTCGATCGATCGCATAGCCTTGAAGGGATCCTCAGTGGCCATCTCGGAGCAATCGACCAGGTGGACCAAGGTCTTGCTGCGCTCGACGTGGCGCAGGAACTGGTGGCCCAGCCCCTTGCCCTCACTAGCCCCTCCGATCAGGCCCGGGATATCTGCGATGACGAATTCCCGAAAACCCGGGCGATCGACGATGCCCAGATGCGGTTGCAGGGTCGTGAAGGGGTAGCTGGCGACCTTCGGCTTCGCCTGTGAGAGCACCGAGATCAGCGTCGACTTGCCAGCATTGGGCAAGCCGATCAGGCCGACATCGGCGATCAGCTTGAGCTCGAGTCGGATCTCGCGCTCTTCTCCCGGCATCCCAGGCTCAAACTGGCGAGGGACGCGGTTGGTCGCGCTAGCGAAGCTCTTATTGCCGCGACCGCGACGGCCACCCTGGGCGACCACCAACTCCGCCCCCTCGCTATCGAGGTCGGCGAGGGTGTGGCCTCGGACCGGATCGAGGACGATCGTGCCGATCGGCACCTCAAGAACGAGGTTTTCGCCACGAGCACCAGTGCAGTTCTTGGGACCGCCTTGGGTGCCCTTTTGGGCACGAAACTCGGCGTAGCCCGTCAGATGCTGCAGGCTCGAGAGCGAGGTCGAGGCGCGAAGCAGCACGGAACCGCCATCGCCGCCATCGCCACCGTCGGGGCCGCCCTTAGGGACGTATTTCTCCCGCCGAAAGCTCATGCAACCAGCCCCACCATCGCCAGCGACGACTCGAATCACGACTTCGTCGATGAACATGGTGGAAGGCCGGGCCCAAGATCAACTCAGCAGGATCAACTCAGCGAGATCAGCTCAGCGAGATCAGCTCTCGGTGAGCTGAACCGGATCCACGTGAATGCGACGGTTGGACTGGAAACGAACCGTGCCGTCGACCGTCGCAAAGAGGGTGAAGTCGTTGCCGCAGCGGACGTTCTTCCCGGGGTGGAAGCGGGTGCCCAGCTGCCGAACGAGGATGGAACCGGCCGTCACGAACTGACCGCTGCCCGCCTTGATGCCGCGGAACTGCGGGTTCGAGTCCCGACCGTTCTTGGAAGTACCCTGGCCCTTCTTATGTGCCATCGAGCTGTCTCCTTTACTGGTCCGGGGCTCAGCCCTGGATGTCCTTGACTTTGACCCGCGTGTAGAGGGGCCGGAAGCCCATCTTGCGGCGATATTGCTTACGACGCTTGAACTTGCCGACCATGATCTTGTTGCCCTTCTCGTGCCCGAGGCACTCAAGGACGACACGCGCTCCCTCAACAAAGGGGGCTCCGACCTTAGTCTCGTCCCCTCCAAGCAGGCAGACCTGGTCTAGGACGATCTCACTCTTCGGCTCCCACGCTTCGTTGTAGTCGAGCTGGAGAGTCTGTTGGGGCTGCACCCGAATCTGGCGCTTGCGGTCCAGGACAACGGCATACATAGGGGCACCTCGGCCGGGTGTCGGAACGGGGGTCATGATCGATTGAAAGGGCGAAGGAGCATAGGCGAGCAGCCGCGGCATGCAAGGATCTGCTGGGATTCTCACGGAAGCGCCAAGCCGCGACCGCGAGGCATCTGCGGCAAAAACTTGCTGGGCGCGACGGCTTGCTCGGCCAGCTACATGTGCACCCCGAGCCCGGCCGGGATGCTGACCCGCACTTCCTTCGCTTCCTCATCCAAGAAGCGGTAATGCACCACCTCCACCGGATAACTCAGCTCGGGCTGCAGCGAGATCTCGATGCCGTGCTGGTCTTCGATTTCCACCAAGGTGCGCCGCTTTCGATTCTCCAGCCAGTACGCCACCTCGGAGTGGGCATACACATCCAGCTGAGAAAAGCCCGGAAGCTTGGCCAGGGCCCGCATCTCCCGCAGCACGGCCAGAGCCTTGCTCTGCACCGTTCGCACCAGCGAGGTGCCCTTGCAGGTCGGGCAAGTCTGGAACACGGTCCGCTTCAGGCCCGGGCCCACCCGCTGACGCGTGAGCTCCAAGAGCCCGAAGTTGGAAATGCGCCCGACGTTGATCCTCGCCCGATCCGCCTTCAGCGCATCACGGAACTTCCGCTCCACCACTCGCCGATGCTTATCGTCCATCATGTCGATGAAGTCGACGATGATCAGCCCGCCGAGGTCCCTGAGCCGCAGCTGCCGCACGATCTCGGGGATCGCGTCCAGATTGGTTCGGAAGGCCGTCTCTTCGAGCGAGGAGCCCGGCTTGAACTTGCCTGAGTTCACGTCGATCGCGACCAGGGCCTCGGTTTGTTCGACGACAATCGAACCGCCTCCCGCGAGCTCGACCCGTGGCTGATACAGCCCCTCCACCGAAGTCTCGATGCCGTAGGCATGGAAGAGCGGCGCGATACTCTCGTGATGCTTGACCGCATCCTGAAAACGCGGCATCAGCGTGGTAACGAAGTCACAAACGCGCTTGTAGACGGGTTCGCTATCAATCACGACATCGCCAATGTCGGTCGTGAAATGATCGCGCATCGTGCGCAGCACGAGGTCGCTCTCGACATAGAGCGAGGCCGGGGCTCGGATCCCCTTCGCCCGCTGCACAACCACGCCCCATAGCTTTTCCAGGTATTCGAGGTCGCGCTGCACGTCCTGGGCCGACTTGCCGACCCCCGCGGTGCGGACAATGAAACCAATGCCGCCCTGCCCGGTGCGATCGAGTTCGCGCACGATGCGCTTCAAGCGGCGACGCTCGCGGTCATCGGCGATCTTGCGGCTAACGCCACACTTCGGCAGCGACGGCATCAGCACCAGGCAACGCCCCGGCAAGGACAAATAGGTGGTAAGGGTCGGCCCCTTGGCGCCAATGCCTTCCTTGGTGATCTGGACGATGATCTCCTGCCCCTTCTTGAGCAGGTCCTGGATCGGGACCCGCGAACGGGTACGCCCCTTACCTTTCCCTTTCTCGCGCTTCTTGCCGGTCTCGGTCTTGCCCATGTCGACAGCTTCGTCCGAGCTTCGACCCCGGCGGCCTTTCACTCGCAGGCTCTTGTCCTTGTCTTCCGCATCGGCCTCGCCGGCTTCGCTCCGGCGGCGGCGCCCACGGCGACGGCGGCGCTTACGCGAAGAGCCGTCCACCTCGCCGGCTTCGCTGTCCTCTCTGGCTTCACCGGTTTCGACCAGTTCCGAGCCCGAAGGCTCCTCGTCTAGGTCCAGGGGTGCAGCTGCAGCCTCGCCTTGAGAATCCTCTCTGGCCCCGTCACCAGAAGCCGCCCGCCGCCTCTCGGCAGGCGCATCCGGCGCCGAATCCAGGTCCTCACCGGCAGACTCGTAGCCTTCACTGCTCGAGGTATCGTCGGGATCGCCTTCCTCGGAAAGAACCGCACGCACAGCGTCCGGCCCTTCGTCCTTTCCGGCACGCGCACGCCCTTCGAGAATATCAATCAAGCTGACATCGGGATCGGCATAGGCCGGAATCACATCACTGGCGTGCAAGAAACCGTTTCGGTTACCGCCAAAGTTCACAAAAGCCGCACCGATCGACGGCTCGATATTGACGACCTTGCCCTTGTAGATGTTGCCGAGATAGCTCTCTCGGTCACTGATCTCGACATACAGCTCAGAGAGCTTGCCATCCTCCACAATCGCGATCCGACATTCTTCGCCGTCGTTCGCGTTGACCAGCATGCGCTTCATTCGAAGTCTCCTTCGTCGTTTGCGCGCTCGATCGAGGCCAGGTGGGAGGAAAAGCAGCCCGGCAGATACTCACATGGCGAGCATCAAACGGCAGCGAGAAACTCGCTCCCCAGACTCGGGCACGAAGAATCGCGGAAAACACCGCCCTATCCTTCGTCTTCGCTTGTTCCATTCTGCGGGAGCGGCCCGCCCACCGGCTATCCGGCAGGGTTGGCGTAGGCCGGGCGTACACGGGCCACGACAATGAGCATTCTGCTCTGCCAGGCCAGGCGCTCTCGGGCCAAATGATCACTCGCTTACCCACGCAGCACTCCTTCAGGTGAGCGCTCGATATCACAATCACCCGAGGCGGGCGCAGTTGCGCGCGCCCGGGCAGGAATTCTCCGTCGGCAGGCCCTGAAGCAGCCCACACTTAGCGGTGGTAGCCCAGGGCTCCTCGCACTCCCCTCGAACGCGAGTACCGACATTCCGACGCTACCACAGGCCCCGGAGGCATCGCAACCGATGCGATATAAACGGCCGCGGCCGGGCGGTCAGCGCCCACTACGCTGACCGCCCGGCCGCGGTTCCGACCGAATGAACTAGAGCCAGGACTACTTTCCGTCCGTGCCGAAAATCCGCTGGTATTCCGTCTGCAGCTGCTTCTTCCGCTCGGCCAAGAGGCGGCGCAGGCTGTCCTCGGTCTCCTTCGGGGTCTTCACGATTTCGGGGGTCACAAAGACGATCAGGTTCCGGCGCTCTTTGGTCGTGGCCTTGTTCTTAAACGCCCAGCCGAGAATCGGAATATCGCCGAGCAGCGGAATGCTGGTCACCGTCCGGACATTCGATTCGCTTGTCAGACCGCCGATGACCGCGGTCTGGCCGCTGATGAGCAACATCTTCGTGGCGATCGTGCTCGAAGAAATACGCGGCAGCGCGATCGTGCCCTTGCCCTGGCCGACGCCGACCTCGAAGACGTCGAAGCCTGCCGGAGCTAGGTCCGAGGTGCCGGTGCCGGTGAGCGACTCGCTCTCGGGAATCAGCTCCAGCATGACCTTGTCCTCACCGGGGACGATGTGAGGCACCAGCAGGAGCTGGAAGCCGGTCGCGACCGGGCTGTTGGGAGCCTCCTGCACAACGAGCTGCAGGTCGCCGGTCTGGCCAACCTGGCTACTCGCCTGGGCGTAGCGCACGGTGTCGCCGACAAAAATCGTCGCCTCCTGATGGTCCAGAGCGATGATCTTGGGCGCCTGGACGATCTCGCTGCTCTTGTCCTGCTTGAGCAGCTTGAGCGCAGCGGTGACCCCCGTGAAGTTGAGAGCACCAAAGATGGTGTCGGGGACCGTGGTAGCACCGGCATTCAAAGCCGCGTCGGTGAAGGGGCCTATGCCACTGTCGTTGGCGACGATGCTGTCATCCCAACCTCCGGAGCCCAGGTCGAAAGGCAAACGGCTGGGGATCTGTCCCATGGACAGCGAGGCCGTCCAGCCCGCATCGCTGACATTGACACCGAAGTCGAGGATATCGATGTTCGAAGTCGTAACGAACTGCACGTCAACGAAGACCTGCCGCGGCTCAATATCAATATCTTCGATCAGTCGAGACATCTCATCGATAACAGGCTTGGTGTCCTTGACCAGCACGACGTTCTTCTCGTCGATGTAATCAAGCTTGCCGTTCTCGCTGAGCATGCGGCGTAGAGCCTCAAGCAGAGAAAAGCTATCCCGAGGATTGCCGCTAGCTTTGTAGACGGCCCCATCGACGTACTGCGAGTCGATTTTCGGCACAAAGGTGCTCCGCGGCCGCACGTAGCGCAGCTGGAAGCTCTTCGCAACCAACTGATCAATCAGGGTAGAGGGCGAAACCACACGGAGGATATCACGGTCCTCCTGGACCACCGTAAAGCCGAGAGTCTTCACCACTTGGTCGAGAGCATCCCGCCAAGGAACGTTCTTGAGCCGGAGTGTAATCGATCCCTGCACTTCTGGCGCAACGATGATGTTCGCCCCGGAGATCTTTGCGATAGCATCGATAACCGTGCCGATCTCGGCCTTCTCAAAGGCAAAAACGACTCGCGGCGGGTTCTCGATCTTGAGGACGTTTCGAGCCTTGGCAACAATCACACAGCCGGCCTTCTCGACCGCCAACTCAAGGGCATCGCGCCAATTCACATCGCGGAGTTTGAGGGTAACGCGAGCTTCGATGTCGTCATCGATGACTAGGTTGACCCCCGATTTTTCACGGAGGAATTCCACGACGTCCTTCAGCGAACGATCACGCAGGTCAAGATCCTTGATTATGGCCTGGCGGTTGCCCGGATCGCGTCCGGGATTCTTCTGCGTCTGAGCAAAGGCCATCGGCGCGATGGCCAGAAAGGCGACGAAGAGGCTCGCAACGTTGCTTAGCTTCATCGGAGGTAACTCCTACAAGGAGTGCTGTGGGGATTCGATCGGGGCCAGAGGTGCAACGGATTCATCCGCCCAGGGCACCATTCCGGTGTTTCCTTTTCGGTCACAGTCGCGGCGGACTTAACGATTCGCGCGACGTCAACGTAAAGACACTCCGGACGGCTAGCTGGAATGCGGCATCCCACGAATCCCGGAAAAGAGACTTTTATCGGGTTTCGTAAGCAAACCGCCTAGTAGCCCTAGGGGACAGAGCAGAGCAGGGCACAAGGCTGCGCAGCCCCTCCCTCCGTACACGCAATCGGGGCGCCCTAAGGCGCCCCGTCACGTTCTCGCACGGCTTTTCTCGCTGCTCAGCGTCGCTGGGCGATGACCACACCCTTGTAGAGGAACTCGATCATTTCGGGACCGATCGACTTCAAGAACAGTTGATCCCCGACAGCATCCCCTTCCTGGTAGGTCTTGCCGTTGATGATCGCGGCCGAAACCCCCGATTCTTGCAAGATCACCCCAGAGACATTGATCCGGATCCCGGTGAACTCAAGCGCCGTCATCGTCTTCTTATGGAGGTCCTTAAGGATCCTCGCGATCTCGTAGCGCTTGTCGTTCGGTTTGAACTCGTCCAGCTTGCCAATGTAGACCTGGAACCTGGACTTCGCGTCCTGGAGCCGGCCATCAATGAGATAGCGCTCCATTTCCTGTTGGAGGGTTACAAGCTCCGAGTAAGGAATACCAGGAGTTGGGCTTTCCCTCTTGTCATTGTTCAAGTTGCTTTCGAGTGCTGCGAAGGGCTCGAGCACCTGGCGCGAATAGGTCGTTTTGTACGGAGGATAGCTGATTCGCTGCGTTTCTTCGTTTCGATCGATCCGCAGCTTCACATCGGCCATACCGCGCTTGACCTTCTCCAACATCTCGATGCGAACCAGGATAATCGGAGTCGCCATCGCCTCGTTGTATTGGTCGGTCAAAGCGGCGACCTTGCGCGAAAGATCCTCGACGATCTTCTTCTGCTCGACTTTTGGAACCTGCGGCAGCGTAGATTCCTGGCTCTCGATCCGGGCAATCCGAGGATCCACGAAAATGTCGCGGCGGGCGCGATCGCCCTTGAAGGCATAGGTGTCGAGACGTATTTCCGCACGGGCTTTGAAGATTTCGTCACGTAGACGATCCCGTTTGCGATTGTAGTTTGGGATCTCTACGGGCACTCCCCCGGATCCGGGGTTGTAGACGAAGCTCTGCACGGTCATCTGCACATCGTGCTGGACATTCGCGCTATCACTGTCGTTCCGGGATTTTCCTGCGGTAATCGCAAAATCGCTGATCCGGACGAAGCGCTTGAAAACCTCAAAGGAGTTCATGAAGCGCAGGACTTGCCACAAATCGCCGCGTAAAGCGATCTTGTAACGGAAGTCGCGGAACGCCGCTGAGCTTTGCGACTTGACGTTGGTCAAGGAACGGATCTGCACCCCAGAACTGGTCGCAAAATCCTGGATCTTGCGGGCAAAATTCGTCAGGGCCTCTTCCTCAGGAAGAATCTTGACGTATTCACCGACATTTTGCCGGAGGATGATGACGGAGGTTTCGTCCTTCGAAATGCGAGACTTTTTCTGCTCCGCGACTCGGATCTTGCTCTGGATCTGCGTGATCTGAGCATTCTCCTCCTCCATCATCCCGCAGACATAGTAGACCCCACCAAAGCTCGCCCCTGCGAAGAGGGCTCCGCCCGCGGCGATCGCGAGAATGAGTTGTTTCTCGGATAGTTGCGGCATTGTTCCCCCTACTTCTTCTTAGGCTGATTGGCGACCCAGTACTTGGGATTTTTCATCTGCAGGTCCAGCCTGAAGGAAATCGCCTCAGCTGGTTCACGCTTCTCGTTCTCGATGACGGCACCGCCGGGGGCGGTGATTCTGTCGAAATCGGCAAAGAAGAGTTCGTCGTTCTGCAAGTCGTCGAGGAAATCCGCCTGCTTCTTCCAGCTCGCGGTTTCGCTAAAGGCGCTGAGCGTCACCTGCGGCCCGGCAGCTCCACGGGTATCGCCAGCCTTTAGACTGTCGAACCAGCACATGTGCCGTTCGGTGCTTCCCTCGTTGTTGACGATGTCGATAAAGCGATCGATCAATCGAGTCCAAAGCACTCGCGAATTCGCGATCTGCTGGATGGTCTTCGAGCGCTTCTCGTATTCTTTGATCTCGGCAAGGAGACGATCGTCGTATTTCGCAAGCCCTTCGATGTTCCGCAGCTTCTCCTGCTGCGATTCCCGCTCACTGACGATGGTCCTGTATTCTTGGAAGTAGACGTGTCCGAGATAACCGACCGAGCAACAGGCCACGACAACAGCCGCGAGGACCGTCGCGAAGACTTTGATCGAGGTGCGTTCGCGCCGGCGGAATTCTTCAGGAAGTAGGTTGATCTGGATCATGGTGTTCTCCTAGATCGCGCGGGCCGCGAGCCCAACACTGACCGCAAGCTGCAACGCCGACTCATTCAGGGTGTCGATGTCCACGTTGTCGGATTTGATCTTGAGACCCTCGATCGGATTCCAAACCCGGGTCCGCTTCTCAAAGAGGCTCTCGAAGTCCTCCTCTAGCTGCGGCAAGAAGGCCCCACCACCGGAGAGCAGCACGTTCGCCACTTGACCGTCGTACTGGTTCTCGAAGAAATCGAAGGAGAGGCTGACCTCGTTGCCCAAGTCTTCGACCACCGAGCTAATGGCCTCTTTGACCTCGTCCTGCCGATCACCGATATCGCGTTTGAGCGCTTCGGCTTCATAGAGATCCAGGCCGATACGCCGAGTAATCGCCTCGGTAAAATCATTTCCACCCAGATAAACCTCACGGGCGAACAAGCTCACGTTGTTACGCAAGATGTTGATGCAGGTCTTGTTCGCCCCGATGTCGATCAGGCCAACGATCTTGTCCTCGTCCAGGCCAGGACTCAGGCTCTCGTTGAGCTCATAGGCGTTGCCGATCGCGAAGGCATCGACGTCGATCGCCGCCGGGCTCATGCCGAGTTCGGTCAGCATGTGAGCTTGGTCCTGCACCAAGCTCTTCTTGACCGCAACCAGGAGCACCTTCATCTCGGGAGAAGAAGAACCTTCTCCTTCGATATCCATGAGCTTCTGGAAATCGACCTGCACTTCCTCAAGGTCGAAAGGAATGTATTTGTCGGCCTCGAAGCGGATCGCGTCTATCAGGTTGTCATCGCTCATCTGCACCATATTGATGTAGCGCACGATGACGGACTTACCGCTGACCGAGGTCACGACCTTCTTGGATTTGAAGCGACACTGCTCAAAGAGCTCGCGGATCGCATCCGCTCGCGCAGCTTCGTTCTGAATCTCCACCTGGCCGTAACCGGTGATGATGTAGTCGTACTTGTCGCGGGTGATCTCAAGAGCCTTGATACAAGAACTCCCGATGTCGAGCCCAACGGCACTTTTTCGCCCCTTGAGCATGCTCGTTCCCGGGTCTGAGGACGCATTTCCTGGGAGCCCGGATGTGGGCTCCTGGCCGCCTCATCGGCTGAGCCTTTGGCGAATCTTGAGCCCAGCTAGCAGGCTGTTGAAAAAGGACCGCCAGTGGCAGCGAGCAAAAAGCCGGCGTCCCCTCAGCTTCTGAAAACGCAGCAGACGTACGAACGCGTCGAGGGCTTAGCTCGCCCATGATGCCGCGAAAACAGCGCCCTGCTGGCGCAGACGTACGCCACAGAGCTTACGACGAGGAGTGCCCCCGCTATTTTTCGCCAAAGCCGCTCTCGAAGAGCTCGACCATCGCTGCCACCGCCTCCCTGGCCTGAGGCCCCTCGGCACGAATGCCGAGGCGTACACCCTGCTCGGCAGCCAGCATCATCAGCGACATGATCGACTTGGCGTCGACTTCGAAATCGCCCTTCGCAACCCAAAGGCGACAGGGGAACTCGTTGGCAAGCTGGACGATGCGGTGCGCAGGCCGCGCGTGCAGCCCTTGGCTATTCACGACCTCGATTTCGGCCTGGTGGCGTTCACCCACCGCCTCGAGTCCCGCCTCTCCCTCTTCTGCCGCATCCTCTTCCGCTACCACTTCACAGCTCCTGGCCCACAGGCCTCGTGAGTCCGGGCTCAGCTACTAGAGGAAGACTCGCTCATCTCGTCGAGGAGATCGAGCAGCTCCGTCGTGTCCTTGCAAGCAATGGCAAAGCGCCGGAAATCCGCGTTACGCGAGATCGTCGCCACCCAGCGCATGAAGTTGAGGTGCGCCTCAGGGGCATCTTCGGGGCCAACGACGAAAAAGAATAGATTGACCGGTGCCCCGTCCGGAGCTCCGAAGTCAATCCCCTGCAGGGACCGGGCAAAAACCACATTGGTCGACTCGACCCCAGCAACCTTGACGTGAGGAACGGCGACTCCGTGGCCGATGGCACCGGTGGCACCTTGTTCCGCCTTACGGCGCAGCATGCTACGAACGGTCTTGCGGATGTCGTCCCCAAAACCATGCTCTTCGGCGCAGACAGCAAGCAGCTCATCAAAAGCGGCCTCGATCGACGTCGCCTCAAGGGCGGGGAGCACGGTCTGCTTCGTGAACATAGGACGCGTGGTCATGATCTCCAACAACTCCTAAAGGACCGACCATCGCGGTCCGGTGAGCCGGAATCCAAGAAAGGGCGAAGCAGCTTAGCAATACTCCCCCCCCAAGGTCGAGAGCTAGCTGCATATGCTCCTTCGGCCGATGTGCGGGGATCCCCCACGGGATTGAGGCCAGGGCATCTAAAGTCAGCTGACCATGGGTATCGGCCCGACAAGTAGCCGGGCCAGGACTCAGCTGCTGCTTGGCGCCGAAAAACGCCAGCGAATCCAGCGTTAGAGCGAAACAGCGAGGCTTTCACCGCCTCGCTGCTTCGCTCTAACGCCTGAGTCTTAGCTATCGAGGTCGTCGCGTACGACGTCCTCATAGCTGGGCTCGTCGTCGCCCCCGAGTCTTTGATCGGGTGCCTCGTCCTTGCCGGCGCGTGCCTTACGGTTACGGCCGATAAGTCGCTCCTTCTCCTTGCGGACTTGACGCACAAGGTTGTCCGAAACCTCGTCGATCGCCGCCCGAAGTTCGCTATGGCGCGATTCAGCGACGATGGTCTGCCCCGTGTCCAAGTGAGCGACCACATGCACGTTGTGATCGTCCTTATCTTGTGAGTCGAGCGTGATCTGAACCTTTCCCACTCGGTCGAAGAACTTGCCGATGCGCGAAACCTTCTCGCGCGCGACGTCCTTCATGCGGTCGGAAACGTGTCCAGCGCGCACCGTGACTGCGATATCCAAAGTCGGACTCCTCTCGTCAGGGTTGCTCGCGAAAGGCCTTGCAGCCCTCCGCGATGTGAACGGCCACTTGGCCGTGAATGCGATCATACCGGGGGTTCAGCATCTGCAACATGACTAGCACTACGCCCCCTTCTCAGATCCAAGCCCAGAGGGTCGGCGCCCGTGCGGCTGCGGCCGCACCTGGAACTCTCTGGGATAGAGCGCCCGCAGCAAAGCCAACCCATGCGCCGGGAGGGTCGGCCCAGCACGCCGCCGGTCGCGCGAACTCAGAATCTCCCCCACCTGCTCGGGGGCAAGCTTGCCCTTGCCCACCTCCAGCAGGGTCCCCGCAAGGATGCGCACCATGTTGTAAAGGAAGCCATCTCCCTGCACCCAGATGGCGAAACCGGCACGATCGGGAAGCAGATGCAGGGCCTGTAAGGTTCGGATGGTCGGACGCTTGCGCGGCACGCCGGGATTGCTGGAGAAGGCAAGGAAGTCGTGGGTGCCCAGGAGTTGCCCAGCCGCTGCTCGCATCGCTGCCATATCGACGGCGCGGCCATGCGAGTGCACGTAGCGACGCAGCAGGGGATGCAGGACCCGGGCGGTGCTGATGCGGTAGACGTAGCGCTTGCCTCGCGCAGAAAAGCGCGCGTGGAACTCGGGTGGCATGACCGTCGCCGACAACACCCGAATGTCCTCCGGCAGAACGCTGTTGAGAGCCAGGTGCAAGCGCTCGCTCGCCGGCCCGCGGTCCAAACGTAGGTGGGCCGTCTGCGCGAAAGCGTGCACCCCGCTGTCGGTGCGCCCCGAGCCATGCACTGTCGTTCGGGTCTGGCAGATCAACTCGACGGCACGCTCGATCTCTTCCTGGACCGTCGCTGCCCCAGCCTGTCGCTGCCACCCAGCGTAGTCCCCACCGTCGTAGGCGATCTCGAGGCGAAGGTTCTGCACGCGAAGACTGTATCTAGTACTCCCGGCGGCGCCAACTCGATGGGATCTTGAGTTCCCGTCGATACTTGGCGATCGTCCGCCGCGCAACGTCGAAGCCCTCTTTCACGAGGATGCTGGCGATGGCCTCATCGGAGAGGGGCGCCGCTCGATCCTCGGCATCGACGACCTGGCGCACCCGCTCCTGGACACTCGCCCGCCCTAAGGATTCGCGGTCAGAGCCCCCCAGCTTGCGCCCCCCATCGAAGAGCCGCCGTAGGGGAAAGATGCCGAAATCGGTCTGCACGTTCTTACCGGCGATCGCTCGGCTGACCGTCGAGAGATGCACCCCCACCGCATCCGCGACCTCCTGCATTTTGAGCGGAACCAGCTTCGCCGGCCCTCGCTCAAGGAAGCCGCGCTGCCGCTCCAGCATCGCCCTTGCCACCCGCCCCAGGGTGTCGCGGCGCTGTTCGATCGCCCGCATCAGCTCCCTGGCCGAACCGATTTTATCCCGCAGATACTGCCGCAGCTCGCTGCCCTGGCTGCGATCCTGAACCAGCGCCTCGTAGTCAGGCACGACCCGAAGCGGCGGCACCCGGGCGTCATCGACATAGATCTGCCATTCCCCGTCTTCCCGGCGCACGACGACATCGGCCTGCAGCGCCGCCGCCGCCTCCTCGGTGAAGATGCGGCCGGGGCAGGGCTCAAGATGGCGGAGCTTGGGCAAGAGCGAGCGCAGCTCCGCGATCTCCAGCCCCAGAGCCCTGGCAACCTTGGGCCAACGATTCTTGGCCAGGTCTTCGAGGTGCTCCGAGACGAGGGCCTTCAGGAGATCTGCGTCGGGATCCTCGGGATCGATCTGGGCCAGCATGGAGGCAAGGGGGCCCGAGCGGCCAAGCCCGGCGGGCTCAAGGCTCCAGAGCAGTTCCAACGCCAAGTCCACGTCCTGACCCGGCAGGATCGCCGCTAGTTCGCCTTCGTCGAAGAGCAAGTGGCCGTTCTCATCCAGACATCCGATCAGGAAGGACAGGGTCTCGCGAACGGCCTCCTCGATATCGAGCAGGGCGAGCTGCGCCAGCAAGCTGCCTTGCAGCCCGAGGCCCGGAGCCTCGACGAGGGTCATGGGGTCGAAGGACTCGTCACTCCGCGCCTGCGAGGCGCGCGGCGGCGCCTCCTCGTCGAAGTCGTCGGGGGGCTCCGCCGGCTCGGGCTGGGATGCCGTCTCCGCTGGGGGCGACAGCTCCAGCGTCTCATTGCTCGCCAATTCCTGCTCGACCATGCCTACGAGTTCGTAGGTGGACAGCTGCAAGATCTCGATGGCCTGCAACATCTGGGGCAGCAGCAGGAGCTTCTGCTCTTGCCGTGCAGCGAGTTGAACGTCGATCCTCATTTGTGCCTTGCCTAGTCCTCCATCGACAGGCAAAGGCAAGTGCTTGAGGGGGCGAAGCCCAGCAATTCCTATGAGTGGGACTGCGGGCTGAGGCCTTAGTCGAGCGGACGACGGCCCTCGAAAGCATCGCTGAGAATGGTGTGTTGCACCTGTGCGATCGTCGCTCCCGCGGGCACACCGCGGGCGATTCGCGTCACCTTGACTCCGCTCCCGGCCAGGCGCTCACGGATCAACTCGGCGCTGGCCTCTCCTTCGAGATCGGGGTCGGTAGCGATGCAGACTTCGAGACCGCTTTGCCCCTGCACCCGCTTGACGAGCGAGGCAATGGTCAGGTCGCTCTCGCCGATCTCTTCGAGGGGGGCGATGCGCCCCTGCAAGACGTGGTAGAGCCCACGATAGCCCGAAGCCTCGAAAGCCAAGAGCTCACGCGGCGACTCGACCACCAAGATCGTGCCTTGCTCTCGCGTCGTATCCGCACAAACCCAGCAGGGGTCACTCTGGTCGAGATTGGCGCAGAGCGAGCAGACGCAGATCTCCTCGCGGGCACGCTGGATCGCATGCGCCAGGGCAAGAGCCTCGTGCTTGGGCACCTCCAGCAGGTGGTAGGCCAAGCGCTCCGAACTCACCGGGCCGATACCCGGAAGCTCTGCGAGCGCGGCCGCGAGCAGCTCGAGCGCCGCGGGGCGTTTCGCCGCCACCGGTCAGAAGTTGAGGCCGGGGAGGTTCAGCCCGCCGGTCAACTTGGACGACTCGCTCTGCTCGAGCGCCTTCGCCTTCTCCAGCGCCACCTTGAAGGCAGCCGCGACCATCTCTTCGAGCCCTTCGACGTCTTCGGGGTCGACGGCCTCGGGGTCGATCTTGACGCCCATGACCTCGCGCAGCCCATTGACATAGGCACGCACTGCGCCGCCACCCGCCGAGCCTTCTTCGATCCTGTCCTTCAGTTCGTTCTGCAGGGACTGCATACGGTCTTGCAATTGCTTGGCCTGCCGCAGCAGGTTCATGTCACCGGCCATCAATGCTCCTCGTGGTCATTCGTTCGTGGCGCTGGGATTGTCGTCGTTCTTCTCGAGCTCCCGCTTCTCCAGGAAGCGAGCACCAAAGAGATCCTGGATTTCGTGGCCAAGCGGCGGCAGCTCGATGTCCTCGGGCGTAGGGCGCGCGCGCGCATCGGGCTGATGCTGGGCCGGGCGATTTGGCTGCTTGCGGCTAGGCGCCTGCCGCCCAAACTCGGGTTTCTGCCCGCTGGCGGCCTGCGGCTTGGGCAGGGGCGAGGGACCCGGCGACGTCTGGGATGCGCCCGAGCCGCCCGGGAGAGATGCCGTGCCGCCCGCTGGCGCAGCTCCGCCTGCTGGCTCCTCGCCGCCCGTAGAGATCACCAGAGCCACCGGCCGAGCACAGACACGGGTGAAGAGCTGCTGGAGGTAGCTCTTCGTGTGCTCCGAATCGAGCAAGCGCTGGTCGAAGGCCTTGATCCGCTCGAAGCTCAGCAACGCCCGCGCATCTCCGTCCCAGCGCAACTGCGCTCGGCCGAGCAGGGCCCCAATCATCTTCTTTTCGGCAAGAGCGGTCTCGACGATGCGCTGCCAGGCATCACCGGCAGAAGCGACAGGACTCGGCGCAGTGTTGGCAGCAGGGCGGCTCGGTGTCTGAGCCGAACTCGGCGCCGGAGCTTGCCGGGACGCCGGCGTCGGCACAGCAGCAGGCGCCGCAGCGGCAAGCGGCGCGCTGCTGGCACTGCCCCCCCCCGTCTCGGCCGCTGCTCCAGCGGCGATCTCGCCCAAGCTCATCAACTCACTGATCTGCGCCAGCCGCACCAGGGTCAGCTCGAAGAAGACCCGCCGGTCGTCGATCTGCCGGATGCGATCGCGCGCGAGGATGAGGATCTGCATGCGGGCGTCGAGCTCGGCCAGCGAAGCGCTCTTCGCCAAAGCAAGCAGTCGCTCACGGGATTCGCCACTGGCCTCGAGCAACACGGTCTCGGGCCCATCCACCCGCAGCACGAAGAGCTGACGCAGCACGGCAAGCACTTCGCCAAGGCATTCGCGCTCGTCGACACCGGTCTGCGCGGCTTCGAAGGCGAAGTTCAAGGCAGCCCGCGTATCTCCGGCAAGACAGGCTTTGACCAAGTGGCTAGTGCGCGCAAAGCCCAAGCGACCCTCAAGCCGGCGATAGCCTTCGAGGTCGAGCCCTGCGGCCAAGGGGAGCATCCTCTCAAGGGCGGTTTCAGCATCACGCAGACCTCCCAGGGAAGAGGCCGCGATTTCGCCCAGGATCTCGGGGTCGACCGCGACCCCCTCCTGCTCGGCGATCTGGGCCAAGCGCGCGCGGATGTCCTTTTCCTGGATGCGCCGGAAGGTCAGCACCTGGCAGCGCGAGCGCACCGTATCCGGAACCTTGTGCAGCTCAGTGGTCGCCAGCACAAAGATGACGTGCTCGGGCGGCTCCTCCAGGATCTTCAGCAGGGCATTGAAGGCCGAGCGCGAGAACATGTGGACCTCGTCGAGGACGAAGACCTTCTTGCGCAGGCGCAAAGGCGCATAGCCCGCCTGCTCTCGGAGGGCGCGCACCTCATCGACGCCGTTGTGGGAGGCCGCATCCAGCTCCACAACATCGCTGGCAGTGCCAGCAAGGATCTCCCGGCAAGCAGCACATTCGCCACAGGGCTCGGCGCTGACGCCCTTCTCGCAGTTGACCGCACGCGCAAGGATGCGTGCGGAGGTGGTCTTGCCCACCCCACGACTGCCACAGAAGAGGAAGGCGTGCGGGACGCGGCCTTCATTCAGGCAGGACTGGAGCGTGCGAATGACCCCTTCTTGGCCGACGACATCCCCAAAACGGGCGGGCCGGAAGCGGCGGGCGAGCACCTGGTAGCTGCTGCGGCTCTGGTCGGATTCGGCTGGCGGCTCTGACATGCGAGGGAACTTCGGGACGGGCGCTAGAGAGAGCGAGATGCTAGCGAGCCGGAAACATCACGAGGACAAAGACCGGATCCATCACGAGGAAAAAAAAGGAGCGAGAGGGCCCGAGTGACGGCCAGGTGATCCGAGACATGACACCGCATGCTTATGGCTGCTCCGTTCCCGGCCTGACCAGGTTCGCACCGCACCATTACTCGGGACCCGACCGTCATCCGTGCCCTCCCGCTCCCATTGGCGGAGAGAGGGGGATTCGAACCCCCGGTAGGGTTGCCCCTACACTCGCTTTCCAAGCGAGCCCCTTCAGCCACTCGGACATCTCTCCACAGATAGGTCGCAAAAGAACAAGCGCCGCAACAGCATCACTGCCGCAAAAGAACGGCAGCAAAGAACGGCAGCAGAGCCGCGCCCGCAAGCGCGACTCCGCATCGGTCCTGCTGGCGGAGAGGGGGGGATTCGAACCCCCGGTAGGGTTGCCCCTACACTGGTTTTCGAAACCAGCCCGTTCGGCCACTCCGGCACCTCTCCCCGAAAGCAGGGCGGGGGATTGTCGGCATGGCCCCCTAGGCTGTAAAGGCTTGAGTTTTGCCCTAGGCCAGGAAAACAAGCGCAACTTGCCCCCGGGACCTGCCTCTGGGGCTCAAAGCCGGTCGATTCAGCGGGAGCGCCGTTCGCGGAAGAAGGCCTTGAGCAGCTCGGCACTCTCGACCGCCAATACTCCCTCCACGCTCTGGTAACGGTGGTTCAATCGGCGGTCGCTGGGAAGATCCGCCAACGAGCCACAGGCCCCAAACTTGGGATCTCGGGCCCCGAACACCAGCCTTTCGATGCGCGCGTGCGTCAACGCCCCGGCGCACATAAAGCAGGGCTCCAGCGTGCAAAAAAGCTCGCAGCCTTGCAGTCGCCCCACCCCCAGCTGCTCACAGCCCGAGCTGATCGCCAGCATCTCGGCATGGGCGGTCGGATCGTGCAGCTCTTCGCAACGGTTGCCGGCACGAGCGATGACTTCGCTGTCATGGACCAGAATGCAGCCGACCGGCACCTCGCCCCGTTCGCCAGCGTCCATGGCCTCGCTGAGAGCCATCGCCATGAAGAAAAGGTCGCGCTCGCGCCCCGAGCCAGGCTGGTTCAGGAGTGAAGGATGGAGCTGATCCAAGTCTCGGTCTTCCGTGAAGGGCAAATCTGCGGCAGAGTTGGGCTCCTCTACCTGAAACCAGAGGCCTTCCTTGAGCAAGCGCGACCTCCTGAGTCCGGACGATCTCAACGACGAAGAACTCGTCAACCTCCTCGAACTCGCCGAACGCATGCAGCGCCGCGGCCCGCGGGACCTGCTCAAAGGCCGGATCCTGGGCTTGCTGTTCCGCGACCCGAGCCTGCGCACCCGCGTCAGCTTCGATGTCGCGATTTCACAACTCGGCGGCCGGGCCATCGCCCTCTCCTCGGACGACGCCTACGGAGTCGAGGCCATGCCGGACGCCAAGATGGACGGCAGCGCCGAGGAGCACGTCAAGGACGCTGCCCTCGCCCTCTCGCGCTACCTCGACGTGCTCGGCCTGCGCGAGTCGGCCCGGGGCGGAAGCTGGAAAGAGGATAGGGAGGATCCTCTGCTGCGTGCCTACGCCGAACATGCCAGCATCCCGATCATCAATTTGCAGTCGCACATGCATCATCCCTGCCAAGCGCTGGCCGATGCGATGACCATGCGCAGCAAGGTGCGCGAACTCCGAGGACGGCGACTGACCCTCGCCTGGACACAGGACCCACAAGCACAGAGCGTCGGCGTCCCACACTCGCTCGTTCTGGTCGCGACCAGGCTCGGCATGGATCTGCGCATCGCCCACCCCCAGGGCTTCGAGCTCGACGACGAGGTGCTCGAAACCGCTCGCGGCCATGCCGCTCGCTGCGGCGGGACGGTGGAAATCAGCCACGACCTGGAGTCGGCCTGCGAAGGGGCCGACTTCGTCTACGCCCGCTCCTGGCGTTCCATCCCCTCCTACGACGACCCCGATCGCGAGCGGCTGCTGAAGCGATCGCTCGACCACTGGATGCTCACGCCCGAACTCATCGAGCTAGGCAATCCCGCCTGGCTGATGCAGCCGCTGCCCGTCCGCCGCAAGGTCTCGGTGGCTAGCGAGGTGCTGGACGGTCCCTGGTCGCTCATCGGGGAACAGGCGGAGAATCGTCTGCACCTGCAGAAGGCGCTGCTGGTCTTCCTGCTGGGGTCCTAAGCGCGCCGCCCCCCTCAGCAGCCACCCAGCTCTCCCCAGCAAGAGAAAGCCCGGCAGGCTCAGAGCAAGCCGCGTTCGCGGTACCAGCCGGCCGTGCTTTCGTGCCCCGCCAGATGCGCGGTGCCACCGCGAAAGCCCAAGTGCGCCTGCGCCGGACCAGGGTCACAGATCCAAGAGCCGGCACGCATCTCCCGGTATTTGTCCCGGCCAAAGACCGGCGCCTTGCCGCGCATCCGGCCCCAGAGCTCGGCCAGCTCGGCAGTGAGTTTGGCGGCAAAGAGCGGCAGGCGCAGGATCCGGATCTTGCGCCCGACAGCCCGCCCAATCAGGCGCATCCATTCCGCGTCGCCCAGCGGCTCCTCGTGCGCGATCGGCAGGTACTGCCCAGCGAAGTCGCTACGCTCCAGCGCCGCAAGCACCGCCGCCACCAAGTCATCGACATGGACGAGCGAGTAGCGCACCGAGGGCCCGGCCAGGAGGGCGATGCCCTTAGCGCAGCTGCGGAACAGCGTCAGCACATCGCTATCCCAGGGGCCGTAGACGATTCCCGGACGCAGGGTGACAAAGGGCAGCCCCGACGCCGCCACCACCTTCTCGGCCGCGAGCTTGCTCTCGCCATAGCGAGAAACCGGGCGGCAGAGATCGGGAGGCAAGCCGGACTGTCCCCCATCAGCGCTCGGCCCCGCTGCCGCCAGGGAGGAGACCTGAATCCACTTGGCTGCTGGGGCCTGCTCCCGCACCCGCTCCACGAGCTTCTGGGTGCCCGCCTCGTTGACTCGCAGCATTTCCTGAGGATCAAGGGCATGCAGCAGTCCCGCCAGGTGGACGACGAGATTCAGTCCCTCGGGCAGAGCCGGAAGTTTGCCGCTCAAATCGCCTTGGAGCAGGCGCTCGCTTGCAAGGCCCCGCTCCACCGCCTTTTCAGGCGATCGCACGAGGGCGAGATAGTCCAGCCCGCGCTCTTCGAGAGTTCGGCAGAGGTTGGTCCCAACGAACCCGGTCGCTCCTGTCACCAGAATCATGGATCCCGTCCCACCTCGAAAAAGCCATCCGCTGCTGCCCGATCGCCCAAGTCTTCAATGGGAGGCTGCCAAAGCGCCCCCCCATAGCAGTCTGCTGGGCGAGGAAACCGTAGGCAAAACGGTCGATTCGTCGAGGCTTTCCTGGCCTGGAGCCAAAAGCCCCCTGCTGGATCGCGGCAACAACTCCCCCCGAAAGCGCAGGGGCTGTTCTCCCAGGCCCAGCCAAGCCAGGAGGCCAAGGCGACCTTTTTGTTGACCTTTTAGGGTCGATCAAAGACTCTACGCAGCTGGAACTGCCCGGACTCGACTGGGCCCATCGTCCCCTGGGCAAGCTGCCCCGATCCTTCAGGCCACAACTTGCCCAACCGCCTTAGGTTATGGCGGCCCAGTAACCGGAGCCCACGAACTTGGACCTCTTCGATAAGTGTCATAGCTTCACTCGCCCCTCTGAGCTGAAGCGCATCGGCATCTACCCCTACTTCCGCCACATCGGTGAGAGCAGGGGCACAGAAGTCGAAATCGATGGGCGGCGGCTGCTGATGATCGGTAGCAACAACTACCTCGGGGTTACCCACGATCCTCGGGTCATCGAAGCCGGCGAGAAGGCCATCCGAGACTTCGGCTCGGGCTGCACAGGCAGCCGCTTCTTGAATGGCACCCTCGAAATGCACGAGGAGCTGGAAGCCCGGCTGGCTAGCTTCCTCAATAAGGAAAGCTGCTTGGTCTTTACCACGGGTTTCCAGACCAACCTCGGCGTGATCTCCAGCCTGGTCGGTCGCGGCGACGCGATCTTCTGCGACCGCGAGAACCACGCCTCGATCATGGACGGCTGCCGGCTCTCCTTCGGCGAGATCATCAAGTTCAAGCACGACGACATGGAGGACCTCGAGGAGCAGCTACGGCGTTACCAGCCCCTGCGCCGCGGCGGCCAGCTGATCATCGTCGATGGTGTGTTCTCGATGCTCGGCGACATCGTCAACCTGCCGAGCATCGTCGAGCTGGCCAAGCGCTACGACGCCAGGCTCCTGGTTGATGATGCCCACGCCTGTGGCGTCCTGGGTGCAGGTGGCCGCGGCACCGCCGAGCACTTTGGCCTCGAAAGCGACGTCGACATGGTGCTCGGCACCTTCTCCAAGAGCTTCGGCTCCATCGGCGGCTTCGTCGCCGGAGAGAAGTCGGTGATCGAATACGTCAAGCACCATGCGCGGGCGATGATTTTCTCGGCGTCACTGCCGCCCAGCGCTGCAGCCTCGACCCTGGCCGCCCTCGACATTATCCAGCAGGAGCCCGAGCGTCGGCAGCGGCTCCACGAGAACGCCCGTTTCTTGCGCGAGAGCTTCCAGCAACTGGGCTTCGACACCGGGCCGAGCCAGACCCCGGTCATCCCAGTCATCGTCGGCAACCAAGAGGCCTGCTTCCGCTTCTGGCGTGAACTCTTCGACGCCGGCGTCTTCACCAATCCAGTGACGACCCCAGCCGTGCCTCCGGGCATGGACCTGCTGCGGACCTCGGTCATGGCAACGCATACCCAATCGCAGCTCGAAGAGGTCCTCGACATCGTGGCCCGCATCGCGCGCAAGCTTCGCCTCGTAGCCTGAGGGCAAGCTGCCGGAAGTAGCGAATTCGGCCGCGGCGAATGGTCGGCAAATGCCGGGACCCAGGCTCTTCGCCTTCCCATCGGCCTTTGCATGCGGCATGATTCCGCGCCGCGCACGACGCATCGGCCAGGGGGGCCAAGGTTCCAAGGGGAGGGAACGATGAGTGATAGCGCACCGGATTTCTGCCACCTGCACGTCCACAGCCACTTCAGCCTGCTGGACGGAGCCTGCCGCGTCGAAGACCTGGCCAAGCACGCCGCAGCCGATGGTCAAAAAGCCATCGCGCTGACCGACCACGGCAACCTCTTCGGCGCCATCCCCTTCTACAAGGCCTGCAAGAAGGAAGGGATCAAGCCGCTGCTCGGCATCGAGGCCTACGTCGCCCAGGATTCGCGGCTCAAGAAGTCCAACAAGGAGGACAACCGCACCCACCACCTGACGCTGATCGCGAAGGACCTCGAGGGCTGGCACAACCTGATCAAGCTCTCCTCCCTCGCCTACAAGGAGGGCTTCTACTACAAGCCGCGCATGGACAAGGAGCTCTTGTCCAAATACGGCAAGGGCCTGGTGGCTCTCTCCGGCTGCCTCGGCGGCGAGGTCAACGGCTACCTGATGCGCGACGATATCGAAGGGGCCATCGCGTCGGCCAAGCTGCACGAGGAGATCCTGGGGAAGGACAACTTCTTCCTCGAGATCATGAATAACGGCTACGAGGCCCAGTGCGGGGTCATCCCCAAGATGCGCAAGGTGGCCGACGCCACCGGCCTCCGCCTCGCGATCACTCAGGACATCCATTACATCCAGCCGCAGGACAACAAGGCCCAGGACATCCTGATCTGCATCGGCACCGGCCGCACGGTCGGCGATGAGAAGCGCTTCCGCATGGACGATCTAAAGCTCTACTTCCGCACCCGGCAGCAGATGCTCGATCTCTTCCCCAAGGATCGGGACGCACTGGAGGTCACCGGCGAAATCGCCGACCGCTGCGATGTCGAGCTCGACTTCGACACCTATCACCTCCCGGTGTTCCGGCCAGAGAGCGGCGAAACGCCGGACGAGATGTTCGACCGGCTCTGTGACGAGGGTGCACGCCGGCTCTACGGCGAAATCACGCCAGAGGTCCGCGAGCGCATCGAATATGAGAAAGGCATTATCCGCCAGCTCGGCTTCGTCAGCTACTTCCTGATTACCTGGGACTTTATCCGTTTCTCGATTGATAACGGCATCCCGGTCGGCCCCGGCCGCGGCTCGGCAGCTGGCTCCATCGTCGCCTACTGCCTCAACATCACCCAACTCGACCCGCTCAAATACAACCTGCTCTTCGAACGTTTCCTCAACGCCGAGCGCATCTCGATGCCCGACATCGACATCGATTTCTGCCGCGACAAGCGCGAGCTGGTCATCGACTACGTGCGCAATAAATACGGCGAGGAAAACGTCAGCCAGATCATCACCTTCGGCACCATGGCCTCACGCGGCGTGATCCGGGACGTCGGACGGGCTATGGAGGTTCCTCTCAGCGAAGTCGACTCGATCGCCAAGAAGGTCCCCAACGGCCCGGGAGCCTCACTGCGCAAAGCCTTGGAGACGGACAGCGAGCTGCAGGAGATCCGCAAAGCCAACGAGATGAACCAGGCGCTCTTCGATATCGGCGTGCGCCTCGAGGGCTTCTGTCGCCACTCTTCGACTCACGCGGCCGGCGTGGTCATCGCCGACAAGCCCCTCGACCAGCTCATCCCGCTCTGCAAGAACGGTGACGACATCGTCACCCAGTGGCAAATGTCCGACCTCGAAGACGTCGGCATGCTCAAGGTCGATTTCCTCGGGCTCAAAACCCTGACCATCCTCGATGAAGCCGAAGCCCTGGTGAAGGAGCAGCACGGCGTCGTGATCGACTGGGACGCAATCGGGCTCGAAGACCCTAAGACCTACGATCTACTGCAACGCTACGACACCCTCGGAGTCTTCCAGCTCGAATCCGAGGGCATGCGCGAGCTGCTGGCGCGCCTCAAACCCGACTGCTTCGAAGACATCATCGCGGTGCTGGCCCTCTATCGTCCAGGCCCGTTGAAGTCGGGCATGGTCGACATGTATGTCGATCGCAAGCACGGCCGCCAAAAGGTCGAATACCCGCACGAGTCGATCGCGTCGATCCTCGAGGACACCTACGGCGTCATCGTCTACCAAGAGCAGGTCATGCTCACCGCCCACGAAATGGCGGGCTTTACCCTCAACCAAGCGGATAAGCTGCGTAAGGCCATGGGCAAGAAGAAGCCCGAGGTCATGCACGAGTTCCGCAAGCTCTTCGTCGATGGCGCGGTCGAGCGGGGCCTCAAGGCCAAGCTGGCCGACGAAGTTTTTACCACGATGGAGTTCTTCGCCGGCTACGGCTTCAACAAGTCGCACTCGGCCGCCTACGCCCTGCTGACCTACCGCACCGCCTACCTCAAGGCCAACTACCCCACCGAGTTCCTCTGCGCCCTACTGACCTGCGACATCGGGCTCACCGACAAGGTCAAGGAGTTCAGCAGCGAAGCGATGCGCCTGGGCATCGACGTGCTGCCGCCCTCGGTCAATCGGAGCCGCACCAAATTCACCGTCGAACACGTTCAGGAGAATGGCGAAGACCGGAGCTGCATCCGTTATGGCCTCGGCGCCATCAAGGGCCTCGGCTCCAAGGCCACTGACGCGCTCGTCGCCGAGCGCGAAAAAAAGGGCGAGTACACCGACCTCCCCAACCTCACCCAGCGCTGGGACCCAAAGCTCGCCAACAAGTCGGCCTACGAGACTCTGATCAAGAGTGGCGCTCTCGACGACAGCAAGTGGTCGCGGCGCGCCATGCTTGAGGCCCTAGAGGACCTGCTGCGTGAGGCATCGTCGGTGCATAAGGACCGCGCCAAAGGCCAGAGCCTCCTCTTCGCCGCCCCGATCGCCGCAGGCAGCGAGCACGAAGTGCGCGAAATCCCGGCGACCCCCGAGTGGGAGGAGTCCGAACGCCTGCTCGCAGAAAAGGAGGCCCTGGGCTTCTACCTCTCCGGCCACCCCTTCGAGAAGCGCGGCAGCTTCTATGCCCGCCTGGCCCGTATCGACAGCAAAAAGCTCGGCCAGCTTATGCAGGCCGGCCAGGCCCCAGACCAAATCGTGATCGCGGGCATGATCACCGGAGCCCGCTCGCTGATGATCAAATCCGGCCGTAACGCCGGGCAGCGCATGGCCAAGTTCCGGCTGGAGGACCTTGAGGGTTCATTGGGCTGCACGGTCTTCAGTAAGAGCTACCAGACAGCCCGCGAGTTCATCATCGACGACGAAATCGTCTTCGTGAACGGCCGTATCGATAAACAGAGCGACGAGCTGGCGATTTTGGTCGACGAAGTGGTGCTGGCTGAACGCTACGTTCGCCAAAACGTCGACGCCTTCGTCCTGGTTCTGGATCCGGACCTGCACGACAAGAGCAAGCTCGTGGAGGCACGCGACCTACTGCGTAAGTATCCAGGAGCACATCGAATCATCTTCGATGTCCCCGGTCCCGACCACGCACGCTATCGCCTGCTCGCAGACGGCGAGTTCCGGGTCCGCCTCGACGATGCATTGATCGACGAGCTGGGCGAGCTACTCGGCCCAGAGGCGCTGTCCTTCACCCGGGTGTAGCGGGCCCCTAGGAACTAGGGGCCCTACAGGGCCGGACCGGGGAGCCTCACTCGCAACGCAAACGCATCAGGAGTGAATAGCTCACCGGAACCAGAATCAGGGTCAGCAAGGTGCCCAGCGCCAGGCCAAAGGCCATGAGCGAGGCCATGCCGTAGAAGAACACGTCCTTGAAGACGATCAGCGGCATGAGACTCAAGAACGTCGTAACCGTCGAGATCAGAATCGGACGCACCCGCCGAACCGAAGCCCGGACCACGGCCTCGATCCCTAGGCTGGGATCCGAGCTTCGTTCGAGGTCGATTCGGTCGATCAGCACGATGGCATTGTTCACGAGAATGCCGAACAGGGAATACAGCCCGAGCAACTCCATGAAGCCAAAGTCGGCCCGCATGAAAAACAGCCCCAGGCTGCCGCCAACGATGACCAACGGGAAAACCGCAAAGACCAATCCGACTCGTTGGAAGGAATTGAACTGCCAAAGCAAAAGCAGGAACATCGCCGCCAAACACAGGGGAAGACTCGCCGAAAGCGCCTTTTGTGCCTCCACCGAATCCTTGACCACCCCGTCATAAACGATCTGATAGCCCGGCGGTAAATCCGCGCGCAGCTCTTCGATCTTGGGATCGACCAGTGGCCGCATATCCTCGGCCGACATCCTCAGGTTCTTGGCTTCGACCGTGACGGTTCTGCGGCCATCCTCGCGCTTGATCCGAGTAAACTCGGGGCGGAGTTCGATATCTGCCAACTGTTCGATCGGTACCAGCGCCCCCGTCGTCATCGAGCGAACATTGAGGCTGCGCAAGCGGCTCAGATCGTGGCGCTCTTGCTCGCGGGCCCGAACAATAATCGGATACAGCTCGTCACCATCGAGATATTCCGCAACCGGTCGTCCCTGCAAATAGGTTTGCAGAGTGGCTGACAGCTTCTCCGAGCTGATTCCGGCACTGCGTGCCCGCGCCTGATCCACATTGATATGCAGGCGCAGCTCCGGCATTTCCCAGTCATTGCGAACATCACAGATGCCAGGCAGCTCTCGGAAGTAGGCCTCGAGTTTCTGGGCGATGCCGTAGATGTATTCCGAGTTCGGCCCTTGGACTTGCACCTCGATCTTGGAGGAGTCACTGGGGCCGAGAAACAGGCGCATGACCCGGGCTCGCGCCTCGGGAAAACTCGTGGCGAAGTCGCTCCGCACGGCTTCGATCGTCGCTTCCATGTGCTCATCAGCATCGACATCCAAAACGATGAATGCCCTGTTCGGAGCTGGGTCGATCGGCGCGAGCGAGAGAACGAATCGTGGACCGCCATAAGCACCGTATGCCGCGTGTGCCTTGATATGCGGAAATCGCTCCCGATCGCCGAGGCGGGCCAACATACCCTTAAGCACTCGATTGGTTTCACCGGCGCTAACGCTCACAGGCAGGTCTACGTAGGCCAGAACCTGGCTGCGATCGGAGTCGGGAAAGAACTTGCGCGGCAAACTGCTAAACAGCAGGCCGGCCCCAGCGATAACCAGAATCACACCAGCCAGAACGGCCAGGCGGTGTCGCAGCAGCAGGCGCAGTAAGCGCTCGTAGATGCCGCCTAGCTTGCGAAACAGCCAGGCCGTGGGCTCGAAGCGCCGTGGCTTGGCTGCCGAATCATCCTTTTGTCCGACCTGCTCCGGAAGGAAGTGGTAGCAGAGCACCGGCATAACCAGCATGGCCAACAGCCAAGAGCTGAGCAAAGCGATCAGGATGACCAGCGAGATCGAACGGGTGTATTCGCCGGCTACATGCTGGGCCAAGATCAACGGCATGAACATCAAGACCGTCGTCAAGGTCGACGACAACAGGGGCATCGCCAATCCACGCCCTACATGATCGAGAGCATGCTCCCTCGACTCCCACTCCTCCATCCTGCGCTTGAACTCCTCGGCGATCACGATGCCGTTATCCACCAAGAGTCCGAGGGCAATGATCAGGGTCGCCAGACTCGCACGCTGCAGGTTAATCGAGCAAAAGCTCATCACCGCGATGGTGATCAACATCACAGCCGGAACGATCGACCCAACAATCAAACCCGTGCGCAGACCAAGGAAGAGCAGAACGATCACCAGCACGATAGCCAGCGTCTGCACAACACTACTCGTCACGCCGTAGACGGCTGCCGCCACCTGCTGCGACTGGTCGGTCACCACGTCGATCGAATAACCCAGAGGCAAGCCAGATTCGATGGCTTTTAGCTCGGATCGCACCCGCGGCACGAGATCGAGGGCGCTGACCGCCTCCTTCATAGACAGCGCGATGATGATCGCAGGCTGCCCGTTGTAATAGGCCGTAAAGGCCGGTGGGTCTTCGTAGCCATGGTGAACCCGGGCAATATCGCGCAAAACCAGCGGATCCTCGCGACCAGGAACACTAATGAGGAGCGATCGCAGCTCTTCCAAGCTTTCGAAGCGTCCACTGCTCTCGACGAGAAAACGGCGGGCACCGAGATCGAGCTCCCCACTTGGCCGAACGATGTTCTGCGAACGCAAAGCTTGAACTAGCTGATCTGAGCGCAAGCCGAGCCCAGCCAAACGAGCCTGCTCGACTTCGATCCAAACACGCTCGCGAATGACTCCATGCAGGTCGATGCGCTTGACGCCAGCGACGAAACCTAGCCGGTCGCGAATATCCTGGGCAACGTCGAGCATTTCGGAAGGCGGGTGATCGGAGGATCTCAGCGCCACAGTCAATACCGCGACATCGCCAAAATCGTCGTTGATGACCGGCGGCAGCGTCCCAGCAGGAAACTCCCCTTGGGCATCCCTGACCCGCTTGCGCAGTTTGTCCCAGATCTGCTCGAGATCGAAAAACCGGTCTTCGATCACGACATGCATCACCGACACGCCAGGCATGGACAGTGAACGAATCTCTTCCAGCTCGGCAATCTGGCGCACATGCTCTTCGAGCGACTTGGTAATCAAGAGCTCGACGTTCTCGGCAGACAGCCCGGGGTGCCGAGTGGTAACCAGCGCTTCGCGAATGGTGATCTTTGGATCCTCGCGCGCCGGCATCTCGAAGTAACTCACCGCCCCGAACAACATCATCACGCCCACGAGCGTGAGGATGACCCGGGTATTGCCGAGGCCAATCCGACTGAGATTCATGATCAGCCCTCCTTTTCGGATGACGACCCGTTTGCGGGAGCCCGCTGCGGCGATTTCTTAGCTGGGTAAAGAGCTTGTTCAGCAAGCCGTACTGCTTGGCCGTCCTGGAGGTAGGATGCCCCGCGAGTAACGATGCGCTGGCCTTCCTTGAGTTCGCCTCGCACCCAAACGTATTCGCTATCCAGGTGCACGATCTCGACACGCAACTTGCGAGCCTTGAACGGCTCCTCGTCCAGGCAAAAAACGGCAGCGCCAGTAGCTACACGCGGCTCCATGTCTGCAACGATCGCCGCGAGCGGTAAACGGAAGGCCTGGGGGCCCTCATCGTCATCGAGGCGCAAACGCACCTCGACACTCATACCGGGCAGGGCCTTGCCGACATCGCCCTCGAGCCCTAGCCGAACATCGAAGAGACGACCCGCACCGGCATCGGCACCGATCTCGAGGATTCTGGCGGGTAACCACTTGGACTCGGTGGCGAGGATCCGCACAGCGTGCTTGTCACCGATCTTCAGCCTCGGCAGCAAGAACTCGGATACGGCGAAGTCCACTTCAAGGCGCTCGGTCTTCGACTGCACTCGAAACACTGGCTGTCCTGCAGCAACGACCTGGCCAGGTTCGAGCAGGCGGCGAGAGATCCGGCCGGCGTAAGGTGCGTGGAGCAGGGTGTCTCTGCGCAACTTGCTCGCCACATCGACCCGGACCTTCGCTGCATTCACCCGCGCCTTGGCCACAGAGAGGGCCGCTTCCGCGTTCTCAAGCGTCTCGGGCGAGCTGGTCTTCGCCGCCACCAAGGCCTTGAAGCGATCGAATTGACGCTGAGCTTCGCGGCACCTAGCTTCCGCCTCTGCCAGCTCGGCGCGGCGTTGGGCAAGCATCAATCGAGCGTCGACATCATCGAGCTTGGCCAAGAGCGCCCCGGCCTCGAAGGAATCACCGAACTCAACCATGACCTCGACGACCCGTCCCCCACGTTCGAAGGCCAGTTGCGTACGTTGTGGAGCGCGTAAACGCCCCGGCAGAAAGCGCGCTTCGCGCAAGGGGTGGCGGTGAGCTTCCACTAACGACACCGGCCTAGGGAGCGGGGCAGGCACTGATAACTTTCGGCCGCAGGACTGGAGCAGGAAAGCAGACGCGAGAATCGCGCAGATGCGAATAATGAGGCGCTGGTGATTCATAACCTATTCCCGGAACCAGATGAGATATGGATATTCAGGATTCGTCAGGATTCTCCGCACCTAGAAGGATGCGGATATTGCGACGAAGGTGATCTTGGATGCGATGCAGCTGCTGGGTATGGATGTCCTTCCACCCGAGATCCCGCAGGATGGTTTCGCGGGAGACACGAAAGGTGAGGACCATCGATAAGATCGACACCGTCTGTAACAGGCAGTCCTGCCTGCTGCGGCGCCCACGCTCCGCTACCCAAATAAGCCGGGCGAGCAACTGGACCATGGCGGAGATGCCGTTCTCATAGAGTTCGTCAAAGGACTCGGTCGGCTGCTGTTGTTCGCGCACCACCATGCCGGCCCAAGAAGCAGTCTCCTCGTCAACCATGAAGTCGAGGAAGGCGAGAACTATGCTGCTGATGTGCTCGACGATCTCCTCTACGAGGGCTTGGGGCACTTCGGCTGAGGCCTCAAAACGGGAGAGATCTGCCTGGGCTGCCTCATAAGCCGGACGCATCTTCTCCCGCAAACGCTCACCGATGTGCCGCATCGCCGCGCGATAGAGCCCTTCTTTCCCGGCAAAGTGATAGCTAATCAAGGCTTGGTTGGCCTCAGCACGCTCCGCGATCAGGCGTGTGCTGGCGCCCTCGAAGCCGCGTTCGCTGAAACTGGCGATCGCCGCTTCAACCAGCCGCTTCCGCACGGCGGCGCCTCTCTCGTCTCTGCCGTCCCCCATGTCCACCTCCAGGGCGCGTCACGCTACCCCATCGGCCAAGTTAGTCAATCACTTGATTAACTCTCCCCGCAAGCCGCCTTCCTCCTCTGGAACCTCCCCCTCACAAGGACGATGCGCGCTACGGCAGGCTCAGCACGACAGCCAGCTTCCAGGTCAAGTGATCCAAGAAAAGCGAGACCGGCCTCTCTGCGCCACGCACCGGAAACACCAAACGATGCTGGCCCTGACTTGAAAAGGAATACGCGGAGACAAGCGTGAAGCCGCGATGACATAGGGAAATCATGCCCAGCCCTCCATAGAAGATGGCTAGCGCATCTTCCCCGAAGTAAATCCCCTGAAAACGACGGAACCTCGATCGCCGGCCACCCGTCTGAGAAGAAAAGCAGATCCTTCAGATTGGCATAGCTCCATGGTTTTCCGCTGATACTATTGCTTCTATACGGATTTGCTTTTGCGTGTCTCTGCTGCCTGCAGACGAATGCAACTCCTTCCCTCTTCCTGTGAGACGCTTATGTTGCGCCAACTTTCTCTTGCCGCCGTTGCGGCCATCTCTGCTTCTGTCTGTGCTCAGACCATCGTCACTGTCCCCCAGGGCTACGGCACCAAAGAGGGCACGAATTCTCGCCACGTGCCGCTGCGCTACACCCCGGCACGCATCCAGGCTGGCTTCGGCGCCAAGGCCACTGGCTGGACGAAGCCCATGGTCATCAAGGAACTCTGGGCCCGCGCTGACGGGGCCAAGTTCCTGACGACCGCCTTCACCATCGACTGCGAAGTCCTGCTCTCGAGCAACGGCTGCGATCCAGAGACCAAGGCTTACGCCTGGGCCAAGAACCATGGCGCAGACAAAAAGGTCTTCATGAAGCGCAAGTCGATGAGCTTCCAGCCCTTCACTGCTGCTCCGAAGCCCGCTCCCTTCTCGATTCAGCTCAAGGGTGACGCTCCTTTCGTCGCCATCAAGCCGACCCTGCTCGTCGACTGGAAGACCTACTCCAAGTCCAACGAGATCCACAACAACTTCTACATCGATGCCGCCCGGGTATCTGGCACCTCTACCGGCACCCGTGGAAAGAACCTGTACTTCGGTAAGCCCTGCAACCCGACCAACTTCTACAACTACGTAACCGGCTACAACGTAGGTGAGGTCTTCCGCCCCTACGTCTACCCCAAGGGCATCGGCGACTTCATCATCCACTGGATCGGCAGCAAGCAGACCAACATTCCGATTCCCGGCCAGACCGGCTGCACCCTGTATACAACGCCGATCGTCTTCCACCCCAGCATCCCCAAGGCGACCAACACCTCCTCGCTGTATTTCTCGTGGGGCACGGTTCCGGCAACCATGAAGGGCGCCTCTGTCGTCACCCAGTTCGCTGCGGTCGACAGCACCCTTACGCAGATGCGTTGGTCCCGAGGCATCCAGACGACCTTCGGCGACTACAAGCTGAACTACCCCTACACCATCTCCCATCGCTACGCCTACGGTTCGGGCACCCAGACCTTTGATCCGGACAAGGACCCCGCAACCTACGGCTGGGTCAACACGGCCCCCATCTTCCAGGTCAAGTGATCTGAGACTCGAGAGCTAGCCTCTCGAAACGCAAAAGCCCGGACGGCGCTAAGCGCAGTCCGGGTTTTTGTGTGTACGGATCCTTTGCGTTGACCCAAAAGCCACGGTGCAGACCTGCATCAGGCACATGATCCACAAGTGCTTGCGCCTACCCCATGCCTTCTCCCCGAGCGACCAGTCCGGCACAAACTGATCTAGCTTGAGCGCAGGCACTGCGAAAATCGAAAAATCTCGACTCTCATGCCCTCGCTCTGAGAAGGGAAACTGGCCATTCTGACAGAAATCACTCCCAAGTCTGCTGTGGGAGGTAAACTTCAACACAGTTGCTTTTGCTTGCTTCTGCTGCCTGCAGACGCCGGCCCCCCTCCCTCAGCCTGTGAGGACGCTTATGTTGCGCCACCTTTCTCTGGCCGCTGTTGCGGCACTGTCTGCCTCTGTCTGTGCCCAGACCATCGTCACCGTTCCCCAGGGCTACGGTACCAAGGAAGGCGAGAGTTCTCGTCACGTGCCGCTGCGCTACACCCCGGCTCGCGCCCAGTTTGGCTACGACGCCAAGGCCACCGGCTGGAAGCGCCCCATGGTCATCCGGGAACTCTGGGCTCGTCCCAACGGCGGCACCTATCTGACGACAGCCTTCACCATCGACTGCGAAGTCCTGATCTCGAGCATCGGCTGTGATCCAGAGACCAAGGAATTCGCCTGGGCCAAGAACCATGGCAAGGACGTGAAGGTTTTCATGAAGCGCAAATCCATGAGCTTCCAGACCTTCACAAGTGCCCCGAAGCCCGCTCCCTTCTCGATTCAGCTCAAGGGTGACGCTCCTTTCGTCGCCATCAGACCGACCCTGGTCGTCGACTGGAAGGCATACTCCAAGTCCAACGAAACCCACAGCAACCTCTACATCGATGCGACCTATGTTCGCGGCACCTCTAGCGGAACCTACGGCAGGAACAAGTACTTCGGCAGACCCTGCAACCCGACCACCTTCTACAACTACGCAACCGGCTACAACGTAGATAATATCTTCCGCCCCTACTGCTACCCCAAGGGCATCGGCGATTTCATTATCCACTGGATCGGCAGCACGCAGACCAACCTTCCAATCCCCGGCCAGACCGGCTGCACCCTGTATACAACGCCGATCATCTTCTACCCCAGCATCCCCAAGGCGACCAACACCTCCCCGATGTATTTCTCGTGGGGCAAGGTTCCAGCCTTCATGAAGGGCGCCTCTGTGGTCACCCAGTTCGCGGCGATCGACAGCACCCTTAAGCAGATGCGGTGGTCCCGAGGCATCCAGACGACCTTCGGCGACTACAAGCTGACCTACCCCTACACCATTTCCCAGCGCTACGCCTACGGTTCGGGCACCCGGAACTTCGATCCGGACAAGGACCCAGCGCTATACGGAGGGAAGGGCTCGGCAGCGATCTTCCAGATCAAGTGACCTGAGACTCAAGAGCTGGCCCCTTTGGGTAGCAAAAGCCCGGACGACGCTTGGCGCCGCCCGGGCTTTTGCGTGAACGGAAAGGGAGTGTCAGATAAACGGTGTAAACGGCGTCTGGCGGCCCAAGGCAATCCCAGACCTTATTCGAGGAACCCCTTTCTGCACGAAGCCTTTCCTCGGTGAGACATGAGACTCTGGTCACTACATCCCAGGTATCTGGATGCAAAAGGCTTGGTAGCACTATGGCGAGAAGCTCTTCTTGCCCAAAAGGTGCTCCAAGGAAAGACAAAGGGATACAAGAATCACCCTCAGTTGACTCGCTTCAAGTCCATGGAGGATCCGGTATCAGGCATTTCTTCCTACCTTGAATATGTCGCCCAAGAAGCCGATCGTCGGAACTACAACTTCAATAGAGCCAAGATCAGCAAAAAGGCTAGGAGCAAAAAGATCTCTGTCACCAATGCCCAACTGGACTACGAATTCGAACACCTACTCGGAAAGCTCAAGGTCCGAGAGCCCAGCCTTTACCACGAGGTCAAAAAGGTCGACGAGATTCAGATACATCCGCTTTTCTTCCGGGTCGAAGGGGAGATAGAAAGCTGGGAAATCGTCTGATTTTCCCCTCCGATAAGCACTGGGCTGGAATCAAAGCTCCGATGCGCCCGAGCTTTCCATCACCAACCGTTTTGCTCTCGCCCTAACGGGAGAAACACCAAGAAGGCTGGCCACTGAAGAAGCTGGGCTCTGCCCAAAGTCCCGGTCAAGAAGCTGCGGGATTTGGTCGATTCTGCCCTCATGCCTGCACTTCAGCACCAGTCCGGCACTGGGCACAGGCACGTCATTCCACCCGAGTCCTGGGCCGGAATCAGTGTTGCCGCCAAGCTGCTGCACCTGCCGCCACAAAGGATCATCTTGGCGGCGACCCTCGTCGCGGCTTGGCGCTGTACTGGGGCTGATCTACAGATCCATCGCAACTCGGAAAGGCAAGACTGGCATGCGGAGGCGGGAGGCTCCCTGGCTACTGTGCTCAGCGACCTTGCCCAGAAGCTAGGGCCAACACGGCAGAGCTGCCGATTCGAAACTACAAGCTTCGGGGAGCAGGAGCTGAAGCTGGTGCCTGCTCCATCCTCCGGCAATGACGGAACACTCGCGATTGAAGGAGTAGCTCCCGGCCTCATCCACGCGACCTTCGCTCTCTGTGCTCAGCTGGAGCAAGGGCTGCAACAACCTGTCGAGGCCGTGTCGCTCGTCGACTCCAGCTGCGAGACGCTGCTGCTAGGCGAATGGAACGACACCTTTCGCCCCTACCAAACAGAGCAGACGGTTCAGCAACTCTTCGAGGCTCAGGTCGAGGCATCACCCGAGCGCATAGCCGTCATGAACTCACAGGGGAGCTACAGCTATGCCCAGCTAGAAAACTGGGCGAATGGCATCGCCCAAGAGCTTCGAAAGCGAGCGGTCGGCCCAGGCTCGTTCGTTGCTATAGCGATCCCGCGAAGGATCGAGCTGCTCGCAGCGATCCTCGGCACCCTCAAGGCCGGTGCTGCATACGTCCCCATCGAACCGAGCCTGCCGGGACCAAGGCGCAAGTACATCCTGGAGAATTCCGGTGCTCGCCACCTCCTGGTGAGCAACGAGGACCTCAGCGAGGGCTTTGAACAAAGCGGCGTAGAACTCATACCCGTGGCTTGCCAAAGGGATGCCCCCTCTGAGCCTCGGCCACAACTACAACAGAGCCTGGTCTCCTCCTCTGCCTATGTGATCTACACCTCGGGAACGACCGGAACCCCCAAGGGTGTGCACGTCAAACACAAGGCCCTTCTCAACCTCATCCAGTGGATGGCGCAAGACTTCGGCATCCGCGAACACGACAGGAGCTTCGCCGTAGCCTCTGCTGGCTTTGACCTCTCTGTCTTTGACTTCCTGGGAATGCTCGCCCTAGGGGGGTCCATATATCTGGCCTCGGAAGACCAACTTTCCGAACCCGAACACCTAGCGGCCGCGCTAGGAGAGAGCGGCGCCACGATCTGGAACTCAGCCCCGACCGCACTCTCCCAGCTCCTTCCCATGCTCGAGCAACGCAAACGTCCTGGCCGCCTGCGACTGGCCCTACTGAGCGGCGACTGGATTCCGCTCTCGATGCCACAGCAGATGCAACGGATTTTCCCCGGGCTCATGTTCGTCGGACTCGGCGGCGCCACCGAAGCGACGGTCTGGTCCAACTCCTTCATCGTCGACAAGGTCGACCCTGAATGGACGAGCATCCCGTACGGCCGCCCCATGCCCAACTCCAGGTACTACGTACTGGGCCCAGGCCTTGAGCTAGTGCCGCCGGGGGTTCCGGGCGACCTATTCATCGCGGGAGATTGTTTAGCAGAAGGCTACCTAAACCGCCCCAAACTCACTGAGGCGAGCTTCTTCTCGTGGACACGTCCCGACGGCTTGGTCGAACGCCTTTATCGAACTGGTGACCGGGCCCAACTCTTCGAGGATGGCCTTATCGAGTTCCTCGGACGGATCGACGAGCAAGTCAAAATCCGCGGTTATCGCGTGGAGCTCTCAGAACTCTCTACAGCTTTACAACGAATCGACGGAGTAAAAGACGCGGTCGCCCTCGCACGAGTAAGCGAAAGCGAACCTGAGGGTGAAGCACGCCAGAAGAGCCTCGCGGCATATGCCCTAATGGAGCATCCTCGCTCCGAGATGGAGATACTCCAGGAACTAACCCAGCAGCTGCCACCGTACATGATTCCCGAGTCACTCTTCCTCCTAGAGGAATGGCCCAAGACTCCGAACGGGAAGCTGGACCGCGCGGCCTTGGCTTCCATGCGCCTGGCTGCAAAAGGACCAAAGGCAGGCGCAGAGGCGATGAATGACCTGGAGGCTGAAGTCCTCCAGGTATGGCAGAAGGTATTGAAGCGTCCGGATATGGGCCTGGATGACAACTTCATCCTGATGGGAGGAAACTCTCTCAGCGCACTCCAGTTGCGGAACCGCATCCGCGATGAGGTCGGGCTGGATTTCCGCCTCAACGACCTTATCGCCGAACCCACTCCGAGGGCCTTGCTCGCCGGCATCGTCCAGCGAGCGACCGCAGCAGGTAATCGCCTCGTTCCCCTCCAGCACCGGAAGGAGGCCAACGCTCTGATTTGTTTCCCAGGTTCGGGAGGCCACGTTTTCACCTTCATGGAGATGGCACGCGGTATCCACCCGGCCTTCGATGTCCTTGGGGTCCCGCTCCTTGAGGAGCAGCTCCACAGCATGGGTTCCCCAAGCATCGAAACCCTGGCAACGGCCTACCACGACTTTCTCGCCAAAGCTCTAACGGAGTATCACTCCATCGTCCTCTTGGGTTATTCCGCAGGCAGCTATCTCGCCTTCCAACTCCAAGGAGAGCTGCGGCGCACCGGAGTCAATATCGCCGGCACCATCGTTTTGGATATGTGCGCACCGGGCTATCCCAGGAAGCCGCACGTCTCCCGGCGCATGGCTACCCATCTTTGGAATATGATTTCGGGGCGCGAAGGCGCACGCTTGAATTACCTGGCCGCCCGCTTCCGGAAACGCATGGGGCTCGCCCCACAGCTCAGGAGCGAAGCGGAACTCATCGAACGCGCAGAACTCGATGCCGACGCCGAACTCAATGCCACGATCGCTGCGTACCATCAGGCCCTGCGCTGCTATTGGCCAGAACCAAAACCTGGGCTCGTTCACGTCATCCGTGCCGAGACGCCACCCCATTACCCAACGGCCAAATTCGACGATCCCTTCATGGGGTGGGGCCCTTTCGTCCTCGGCGGGCTTAGCCAATCGGAAGCGCCGGGAGCACATCTGAGCCTTTTCTATCCCGAAAACCTTCCCACCCTCATTACACGGGTCAACGAAGCCCTCGAGCAGTTCGACATCATCTGAGAGCACACGAGCCCCGCCGCCTCCCGACTGGGGCTCAGCTACCGGGACTTGTGCGGGAGCAGAAGGGCTCTATCGCTTGCTGGCCATCTGCAGCCGCACAAGAGCACGCTTCAGGGCTCGATCAGCACGCAGCGTATCGATCTTGTCGCTCTGCTGTTTTTTGAGTCGCTCACGGGCTCGCTCGGCGGCGGCCTTCGCCCGTTCAGAGTCGATATCACCCTTTAGCTCGGCAGCGTCCACAACAAAGCGGACCTCATTATCCTTCACCTCTGCGAAGCCCCCCATCAGGGCGAAAGCCATTTCGCCATCGGAAGTGCCACTAATGTACAGAGGCCCAGGGGCCACCGTGGTAATCATCGCGGCATGCCCAGGCAGGATGCCGTAAAGACCATCCTCACCGGGATATTGCAGGCTCTTCGCCGTGCCCGAGAAAACGGTCTTCTCGGGAGTGATAATGCTGAGCTTCAGCATGCCGTTCGGACTCGTACTCTCGGCCATCGCTCTGCTCTCGGGCTAGGGGACAGCGGGACTAGGTCCCGCTGGCCTCACATGTTCTTGGCGTTCTCGATCGCTTCTTCGATCGAGCCGACATAGAGGAAGGCCTGCTCGGGCAGGTCGTCGTGCTTGCCTTCGAGGATTTCCTTGAAGGAACGCACCGTGTCTTCCTTCTTAACGAAGCGGCCGGCCTTGCCGGTGAACTGCTCCGCAACGAAGAAGGGCTGGCTGAGGAAACGCTGGATACGACGCGCGCGCTGCACCATCCGTCGGTCCTCGGGAGAAAGCTCCTCCATGCCGAGGATGGCGATGATGTCCTTGAGGTCCTCGTAGCGCTGCAGCACCAGCTGCACGTCACGGGCGACCTTGTAGTGTTCCTCGCCGACAACACTGGGCTTGAGCATCGAGGAGGTCGACTTGAGCGGATCGACGGCGGGGTAGATACCCAGCTCACTAATGCGACGCTCAAGGATAATCGTCGAGTCCAGGTGAGCGAAGGTCGCCACCGGCGCCGGGTCGGTAATGTCGTCAGCAGGCACGTAAACCGCCTGCATCGAGGTGACCGAGCCCTTCGCTGTGGAGGTGATGCGCTCCTGGAGCGCGCCCATCTCCGAGGCCATGGTCGGCTGGTAGCCCACCGCCGAGGGCATACGCCCGAGCAGCGCCGAGACCTCCGAACCCGCCTGCACGAAGCGGAAGACGTTGTCGATGAAGAGCAGCACGTCCTTGTTCTCGACGTCGCGGAAGTACTCCGCCATCGTCAAGCCGGACAGGCCAACACGGAGACGCGCTCCGGGCGGCTCGTTCATCTGGCCGAAGACCAGGCAGGCGTTGTCGAGCACGCTCTGCTCTTCGCCCTCGGGGGTCGTGTACTTCGCCTCGGCCATCTCCAGCCAGAGGTCGTTACCCTCACGGGTGCGCTCGCCGACCCCACAGAAGACCGAGAAGCCACCCTTCTCGACCGCGGTGATGCGGATCAGCTCCTGGATGAGGACGGTCTTGCCGACACCCGCACCACCGAAGAGGCCGATCTTACCGCCCTTCGCAAAGGGGCAGAGCAGGTCGACGACCTTCAGGCCGGTCTCGAAGACCTCAGAGATGGCCTGCTGATCAGCGAAGTCCGGGGCAGGACGGTGGATCGGCCAGTAGTCGGCCGCATCGACTTCGCCGAGGATCTCGCCGGTGCCGGGGTGGGCAACGCCCTTCTCAAGCGGATGCCCGAGCAGGTCGAAGAGCCGGCCGGTGGTGTTCGGCCCGACAGGCACCTTGATCGCGGCACCGGTGTCCTTCGCCTCCGTGCCCCGCTTGAGGCCGTCGGTCGAACTCATCGCCACGCAGCGCGCGACATCGTCGCCCAGGTGCTGGGAGACTTCGAGAACGAGCTTCTGGCCGGGAATATTCTCGTCCTCGATATGGACGGCGTTGTAGATCGCGGGCAATTCCCCCTCGGGAAAGCGCACGTCCACGACGGGTCCAAAGACCTGCTGGACCTTGCCAATCGTGCTGGTGGTCACGGTTCTACCTCGTTGACAGCTATCGCTATTGAATGCTCGCGTTCGCCGCTCAGCCGGCGATCGCCTCGGCGCCGCCGACAATGTCGAGCAGCTCCTTGGTGATGCGCTCCTGGCGAGCGCGGTTGTATTGTTTCTTCAGCTGGCCCTGCATGTCGCCAGCCGCTTCGGTCGCGTTCTTCATCGAGATCATGCGCGAGGCATATTCGGCGGTGAGCGCCTGCAGCAGCAGGGCGAACATCCGCGTCTCGAGATACTTGGGCACGACCGCCTCGAAAATTCGCTCCCGACTGGGCTCGAGAATGAGCTCGCGCGTGCTCTCGTCGCCCTCCCCAGCAGAAAGCTGACTCAGCGGCAAAAAGCTGTGCACTCCAGGGTTGAAGCGCGACAGCGACTCGAAGCGGGTCGAGCAAATCTTGACCTGATCGAAGTCACCGTTGAGGAAGCTCTCGACGAAGAAGCGCGCGATGGCCGCCGTATCGGCGTAGTCCATGTGCTCAAGCTTCGGATCTTCGAAGCTCTGCTCCACCTTGAGCCCACGGCGCTGCAGGGTTGAGACCGCCCGAGCGCCGACGGCGAAGAAGCTCAGCTCAGCACCTGGCAGGCTCTCCTTCATCTCAAGCATCCAATCGCGGATGCAGGTACTGATGTTGGAGTTGTACGCCCCGCAAAGACCGCGGTCGGAACCGACCACGAGGACGGCAATCTTTTTGCCTTCGCGCTCCTCAAAGAGAGGATGCTCATTCTCTCCACCAAGCATGGCGGCGAGACTGGCAACCAGTTGCTCGACCTGATCGCTGTAGGGACCGGCAGCCAGCGCCCGATCCTGGAAGCGACGGAGCTTAGTCGTGGCGACCATCTCCATCGCTCTCGTGATCTGGCGGATGTTGCCGATCGATTTGATTCGGACCTTCAGGTCGCGAACGTTGGCCATGTCTCTGCTCCGCTTCTCAGCGTCCCTGCTTTGTTGGCGTTACAACGAAAACGCTGCTCAGCTCAGGCTCGCCAGGAAGGTCTGGTTGAAGTCCGAGATGCCCTTCTTGAGGCCCTCGCGAACCTCGTCGGTGAGCTTCTTGCCTTCGGTAATGAGATTCACCACGTCCATTCGCTGGGCGTGCATGAACTCAATGAACTCACTGCGCCAACGCTGCACTTCCTCGGCAGGCACATCGTTGAGCGCCCCCTCGGTGCCAGCGAAGACAAACATCACCATGTCCTCGACCGCGAAGGGCGCGTATTGCCCCTGCTTGAGCAGCTCGACCAGTCGCTCGCCGCGATCCAGCGTCGCCTTGGTGGCGGCGTCCAGGTCACTGCCGAACTGGGCAAAGGCCGCGAGCTCGCGGTACTGGGCCAGGTCGAGGCGGAGGGAGCCAGCCACCTTTTTCATGGCCGGGATCTGTGCCGAACCACCGACGCGCGACACCGAGATGCCGACGTTGACGGCGGGGCGCACGCCCGCGTTGAAGAGGTTGGACTCAAGGAAGATCTGCCCGTCGGTGATCGAGATGACGTTGGTCGGGATGTAGGCCGACACATCGCCTTCCTGAGTCTCGACGACCGGCAGCGCCGTCATCGAACCGCCACCTTTGGCATCGGAGAGCTTGGCAGCGCGTTCCAGTAGACGCGAGTGCAGGTTGAAGACGTCACCGGGGAAGGCCTCACGTCCTGGCGGACGACGGAGGAGCAGCATGACCTGGCGATAGGCCAAGGCCTGCTTGTAGAGGTCGTCGTAGAAGATGACGACGTGGCGGCCTTCGTCACGGAAGCGCTCGCCGATGGCGGCACCGGCGTAGGGCGCCAGATACTGCATGGAGGCCGGGTCGGAAGCCGGAGCCGAAACGATGGTCGTGTAGGCCATGGCCCCGTGCTGCTCGAGCGTCTGCTCGACCGCCTTCACCGTCGACTGTTTCTGCCCCACTGCAACGTAGATGCAGATGACCTGATCCTTGTTGTTGGGGTCGCCGCCGCCGGTGGACTTCTGATTGAGAATGGTGTCAAGCAGGATGGCGGTCTTGCCGGTCTGGCGGTCACCAATGATCAGCTCACGCTGGCCACGACCAATCGGAATCATGCCGTCGATGGCCGCGATGCCGGTCTGCAACGGCTCGCTGACCGGCTGGCGCTCGGTCACCGAGGGCGATTGCCCTTCGATCGGGCGGAACTCCGACTCGGGCAAGTCGAGCTTGCCACGACCGTCGATGGCCTGACCGAGTGCGTTGATCACGCGGCCGATCATCGCATCGCCCGTGGGCACCGAAATGATGCGCCCGGTCGACTTGACGATGTCGCCCTCTTTGATGAGCGTGTCGTCGCCGAGCAGAACGGCACCGACGTTGTCCTCTTCGAGATTCAGCGCAACGCCAAAGACGTCGTGCGGGAACTCGAGGAGCTCGCTCATCATGCACTCTTCGAGACCGAAGATGCGCGCAACGCCGTCACCGACCTGGAGGACGGTGCCAATCTTCTGCTGCTGGGCATCTGCGGCGAACCCCTCGATTTCCTGCTTCAGGATCGAGGTCACCTCGGAAGCTCTGAGTTCCATATCGTTGCTCTATGAACCGTTGTGTTCTTGTTGTTCGCTGTGGGGCCCTATCAGCTGCCGAGCTTAGGCAGTGGAGCGCCCCGGAGTTTGCGGCCCAGCTCTTCCAACTGCCCCTGGAGGCTAGCATCGAAGAGGCGGCCCTTGACGAAGATCCGCACGCCACCGAGCAGTTCCTCATCGACTTCTGATTTCAGGCGCAGCTTCTGTCCCAGACGCGCCCCGAGAGCTTCCTCCAACGAGCGGAGTTCGTCGTCACTCAGCTCCATGAAGCTCAAGACCTGGCCCTCAACTTCGCCGCGCGACTCAAGGACGCGGGCATGGAAGCTCGCAGCAATCTGCTGCAGCTCAAGGGCACGGCCCTTGGCAAAGACAAGGTCGAGAAAGCGAAGGGTGCAGGCCTGCGCCGCACGCTTCTGCTTGCTGGGCTCGGCATCAGCCTCAGCCTCAGCAGCCACTTCCTCAGCAGCCACTTCGTATTCGGCTTGGAGGAGCCGCTGCAGCAGGCCCTTCTTCTCCTCAAGCGAGCGATTTGGATCGCTGAGGAAGACACGCAGCTCACGCTGCTCAAGCGCAATGCGCAACAGCGCCATGTCCGCCTCGACGGCGTCCACGACCTTTTCTCCCTCTGCGGCGAGGAAGAGCGCATCGCTGTATCTCTTGGCGACGGAAGCCATGGATCAGTTTTTCCGTGCGTCGAGGTCGCCGAGGAAGCCCTCGACCAGCTTGCGCTGATCGTCGCCGTTGACCTCGCGCTTGAGGAGCTTGGAGGTCGCATCCAGGGAAAGATCGACGACAAGCTCGCGGATCTCCGCGAGTGCCTTCTCCTTCTCCGCCTCGATTTCGGCGCGGGCACTGGCGCGCTCACGCTCGATTTCCGAGCGAGCCTTGCTCTCGAGCTCGGCCTTGAGGGCGTCCGCCTGTTCGCGAGCCACCTGGATCTGCTTCGCCGACTCGGCGCGAGCCGTCGCGAGCGCTTTCTCGCTCTCAGCCTTCGCCTTTTCAGCTGCGTCCTTCGCCTCTTTCGCAATGCCGATGGCCGCTTCAGCGCGCTCGTCTCGCTCACGCAGAGCCGAGGTGATCGGACCAAAGACGAACTTCCACATCACGGGAAGTGACAGCAGAAAGATGACGAGCGTCCAGAAGAACCCGCCAATCCCGGAGGGGTCAAAAACGTTGAAGCCACCGCCATCACCAGCGGCAAGAATCAGCGCAAAGCCAGGAATCGAACTCATCGAAGGTGCCTTCGCTCTGTCCCCAGGGGGACATCGAAAGAGTCATGCATAGGGCCCGCGCCACAGTCCCAGCCCCCCAAGGGCAAGGCATGTGCGCGGAGAATCGGTCCAGACTACGTCAAGGTCACACGGCAGCAAAAGCTGCTGGCGCGAGACTCGTCACCAAGAAAGGACCGGCCGCGCTTTCGCTACGGCCACCGGAAACTCCGCCGAAGCGGGGCTCCAGGTACAGTTGGCGTGGGCTGCGAGCCATGCACGCAGAGCGGCACGGCCCGCAGCACCCGCCTTCGGCTCACTTGATGGCGAGCGCGAGCAGCAGGGTGACCACAACACCGAAGAGGGAGACGCCCTCGATCAGTGCGGAAAGGATCAGCGCGTTGCCGCGGATGTTGTCAGCAGCTTCCGGCTGACGGGCAATACCCTCGCCGGCACGAGCGCCGATGTTACCGATACCGAGGCCGGCGCCGATGACGGCCATGCCAGCGCCGAGGCCAGCTCCGAGGCCGACGCCCCACATGCCCGAATCAGCCGCCTGAGCAAGCAAGTTCATCAACATGGTCTTTGGACTCCTGAATTTCGGCCCCTACGGGGGCCCCTGTCGCTATGGAAGATCTGTCGAAGTTGAAGATCGCTGTGGTGATGGGCCGCACACGCGGCCCTACCGTGTTCGTTTCGCGTGACGCTCACAGGGCGACACGCCATTCTCCCGATCAGTGCTCAGGATGGAGGCACATCCCCACGAAGAGGATCGAGAGGTAAGTGAAAATATAGGCCTGCAGCAGGGCAACGAAGCTCTCGATAATCATGATGAACACCGCGAGCCCCACCCATGGAGTAGCGATGACCCAAGACGCATCGCCCGCATCCTTGATGATCGCAAAGTAGAAGATCAGCCCCATGAAGCTGTAGACGACCAGGTGACCGCCCGTCAGGTTCGCGAAGAGTCGGATCATCAACGCGAAGGGCTTAACCAGGAGGCCGACGATCTCGATCACGAACATGAGCGGCACGAGGAAACCCGGCAGCCCGTGTGGGATCAAGCTCTTCCAGAATGCGCCCGGCCCCTGCTCCATCATTCCGCCGCCGACCATCAAGGCGAAGGTCGTCAGCGCCAGCGCCCCGGTCACGAAGATGCTGGCGGTGGCCGTTGCCGACCCAGGCACGAGGCCAAGGACGTTCATGAAGGCAATGAAGAAGAAGAGGAAAAGGAAGTAGGGCAGCAAAGCCTTGCCCTTCTCTTCGCCCAAAAGCGGCATGACCATCTCATCGCGGATGAAGAGGCACCAGCCGGAGAAGACCCGAGCCACCCAGCCGAGCTTCTTCTCCCTGTCCAGGTAGCCGCGGAGCGAGAAGCCCACAAAGAGGAAGAGCAGGAGCATCAGCCCGATGGCGAGCAGCTGCCAGACCTGGGTATTGCTGAACGGAACCGAGACACGTCCGAGTTCAAGATCCATGCCCGGGTAGGGATGGGGCAGGAGGTGCTTGAACTTGTAGATGAAGATGTCGGAGGCACTCTTGAAGGTCACCGGCCCGTGCGCTTCGTCTGCGTGGCCTTCGGCCCCTTCAGCTTGATGGCCGTCACCCTCCACCAGAGAGCTGGCAGGCACCGGCTTCGCCGCGTAACTCGGCTTCGCTGCGGCGCTCAGTTCCGAACTGAACGAGGCAGAGCTGAACAGAACGAGTGCCGCAAACACGAGAAGGCTTGCCAAGCGGCGCCCCAGAGGGCTCCTTCCCGGATTTCCGCGCGAGAGCAGCGGTCGAACGATAGCTAGCATCTGCAAGGTTCTGCGCCTTCTTGCCTAGCACGGGAGCAAGCTGAGGGAGCGCTCCGGTGAGACGGGACCGACGGTGAAGAGGGGTTCGGCGAAGGGCTAAAAAACCCATTTGCGCACCGAATTCGGGGCGGAAGCTTAGTATGCCGGGCCAGAGATCCAAGCCTTATCCACCCTTTTTCAACCTGTCGTCCGCCGCCCTGCGCAGGGCGGCCGCCAAAGCTCAGCGCGGTGCTGCCGACAAAGCTCAGCGCAGCGCGCGCTGACGTGCCGCTCCATACAACGACTGAAAGGCCATTTGGTAGCCGAAGCTGGCCGCCGCAAAGCAAATGGCAAAGGCCTCGTGCTTCCCGAACTCCGCCAGGGGCCCGGCAAAAAGCACGGTGCCAAGCCCAAGGAGGAAGAGCTTCAGCAGGAAACCCAGGGCCACCGGCTGCAGAAAGGTCGTGGGCTTGGCCTTGGAGCGACAGGCACGGAGCACCCAGAGCGCCAGCAGATAGGCCAGCCCCCAGCCGAGGCCGACCCCGACAAGCCCTCCGACCAGGACCCGCGAGCCCCCTTCCGGCGAATCCGGCCCGTAGAGGAAAAGCGCGAGCACCACCAGACCTGGCAGGACACAACCCGCAAGCAGTGCTGGAGTCGCGGAGACCGCATCGAGCCGGGCCCCCTGCTCAGCCATCCTCGCCTCTCGCTGCGCTGCCTCGGCCGCGGCCTCCACCTCCACCTGCGCTTCCGGCTCCTTCTCATTCATGGATTTTTCTCTCCGTCCTGCTCGTGGCGCTCTTGATCGAGGCGGCACCGTGCCTCCTCCATGAGCTCGTCCCTCTCCGCCTGCTCTTTCCGCCCAGCGGCCTGCTCGGCCTCGCGTGCCCGACGCATCGCTTCGCGCTCCCGCGCGACCTTCTTCCGCGCCGGAAAGAGTGTCCCAGGGGACACCGTCTCGACGAGATGGATGAAACCGCCAACAAAGCCCAAAGCGGCCATGACAAGGAGGAAGAGCGGCGCCGTCCCCAAGAGCCGATCGAGGCCGACACCGGCGAAGGCAAAGATCACCAGGGTCATCCCGAAGGTCAGCCCTATCCCGAGGTCATCGCGGTGGACACGATCGGCAATGGCCTTTGGCTTGCGATCCAAGTCCCCCCGGATCCAGCTCTCGACCTGAGCACGTTTCGAGCGTCGTTTGCGGATCCTCTCCACGTCGTCGTTTTGGTCTTCCTCGCTCATGGCAGGGCGCGAGCTTGCCCGCAAGCCCCGCCATCTTCATCCTCTTGCCCCCGAATTCGCAAGGAAACGCCCCGAGGAGCCCCAGCGTGCAGAGCCTGACCCCCCAAGAAATCGTCGCCGAACTGGACCGCTACATCGTCGGCCAGGAGCGGGCGAAGAAGAGCGTCGCCGTCGCCCTGCGTAATCGCTGGCGCCGCCGCCAGCTACCCGACGAGCTAGCGCAGGATGTCTACCCCAAGAACACCCTGCTGATCGGCCCGACCGGCGTCGGCAAGACCGAGATCGCGCGACGACTGGCAGGGCTCGCCAAGGCGCCATTCCTGAAAGTCGAAGCCAGCAAATACTCCGAGGTCGGCTACCACGGTCGCGATGTCGAAAGCATGATCCGCGACCTGGCCGAGGTCTCGGTGCGCATGGTCCAGGCCGAACGCAACCAGGCCGTTCGAGAGAAAGCTCTCACCGCCACCCGCGAGCGCATCCTCGAAGCCCTCTATCGCCAGGAAGAGGTCGAGGACTTCGGCGACGACATGGGAATGGCTGAGCCAGGACACATCCAGTTCGTGCAGGACGGCGGGCTCTGGCGTCCCATCGTCACCGGACCGGAGGGCGAGCTGCAGGAGGCGGAGTTTGAAGATCCCGAGCAGCTCGCCCAGCAAGAAGAGCAGCGGCAAAAGCGCGAGGCCTTGGCCCAGAGCTACGACAACGGCGAGCTCGAGGACTTCGTCCTCGAAATCGAAGTCCTCGACCGCAACAACCCGGTGCTGAGCGTCATGGGCCCGCAGGGCACCGACGCCATGGGCATCGACGCTGGCGCCCTGCAAGAGCTCTGGGGCCGTGGCGGCGGCCCGCGCACCAAGCGGCGCCGCCTCAAGATCCAAGAAGTGCGCGCCCTGCTCCTCGACGAAGAGGCGCAGAAGCTGGTCGACGAAGACGACGTGCACCAGGAGGCTCTGCGCCGCGCCGAGCAGGATGGGATCCTCTTCATCGACGAGATCGACAAGGTCGTCGGCGCCGGCAGCGGCAGTGGACCCGACGTCAGCCGCGAGGGCGTGCAGCGTGACCTCTTGACCGTCGTCGAAGGCTGCACCGTCTACACCAAGTTTGGCTACATCAAGACCGACCACATCCTCTTCGTCGCGGCAGGAGCCTTCCACTTCCACAAGCCCTCGGAGCTGATCCCCGAACTGCAGGGCCGCTTCCCAGTGCGCGTCGCCCTCCAGGATCTGAGCGAAGATGACTTCACCAAGATCCTCACCGAGCCACAGAACAGCCTGACCAAGCAATACCGCGAGCTGCTTCGCACCGAGGGCGTGGAGCTGAGCTTCACCGAGGATGGCCTTGCCGAGCTGGCGAAGGTGGCGTTCAAGGCCAACAAAACCACTCAGAACATCGGTGCGCGCCGCCTGATGACGACGATGGAAATGCTCCTTGAAGAGGTCAGTTTCGAGGCATCCGAGAACCCGGGCAGCACCTGCGTCGTAGATGCAGCCTTCGTCCAAAAGCGCCTAGGGGCGCAAGCGGACGACCCGGACCTAATTCGCTACATGATCTAAGAGGACGAGCCGGGGCAGGCGCCTGGCGATGGAGTTTGCAGCAATGCCAGCGGCCATCACCGGGACAGTCCTCGCTGCGCCTGCTACCATTACTTAGCCCAGCCCGCCAATAACCCGCGCCCATTTCACGAGCATGCGCTTAGGCCTCTCCCAAAACCTCCGTATCGAGCAGCGACAGATCCAGTCGCCGCAGATGATCCAGGCTATGCAGGTGCTCCAGTATCCGCTGCTGGAACTCCAAGACCGGATCGACCAAGAACTGCAGGAAAACATCTTCCTCGACGTCGTCGAGCCCGAGCGGCAAGCCGAGGAGCCAAGCAAGCAGGAGGACGATTTCGGAGACCTCGAGGCCAGCTTCCAGACCCTGGAGCAGCTGGACGAGCGCCAGCGAGAACTGGGACGCCTGCGCACCCGCGGCAGCGCCGAGGATGCCGACGCCAAGATGGAGGCCCTGGCCAACACTCCCGGGCGCCACGAATCCCTAGCCGAACACCTGGTCTCGCAGCTTCACCTCCTAGAACTCGACGAAGAGCTCAAGGAGCGCAGCGAGATGATCGCCTACTCGCTCAACGCCGATGGCCGACTCGTCTCCACGCTCGAAGAGCTGGCCGAGGAGTGCGAGTGCGACTTGGATGAAATCGAAGAAGCGTTGCTCCTGGTGCAGAGCCTCGACCCAGCGGGTGTCGGCGCCCGCAGCCTCGACGAATGCCTCATGCTGCAACTCGACCGCATCCCCAACAGCCCGCCGTTGGCGCGCAGCATCGTCGAGAAGCACCTCGAAAACCTCAGCATGAACCGCCTCCCCAAGATCGCCCGCTCAACCGGAGCGAGCATCGAGGACGTCAAGGATGCGGTCGAGTTTCTCCGCCTCAACCTCCACCCCCATCCGGGCGCGCCCTTCGGCGAGGTCATGAACTCGGCCATCTCTCCCGACATCGTGGTCGAGGAGATCGACGGACGTTTCGAACTCAGAGTCCAGCGCGGCGGCATCCCCGAGCTGCGCATCTCGCCGATCTACCGCAAGCTCCTTACCGAATCGAAGAAAGACCCCAAGGTCGCCGAGTATCTCCGCCGCAAGATCGACTCCGCCAAGTGGTTCATCGACGCCATCCACCAACGCCAGAGCACCATCGAGCGCATCGCCACTGCGATCGTCGAGAAACAGGCGGAGTTCCTGCGCAAGGGCGTGCGCTATCTCAAGCCGCTGCGCATGCAGGAAATCGCCGACGAAGTCGGTGTGCACATCTCCACCGTGAGCCGCGCCAGCTCTGGGAAATACATCCAAACGCGGCAGGGCATATTCGACATGAAGCGCTTCTTCGGCTCGGGCACCGAAACCAACTCCGGCGAGGTTTTGAGTCAGCGAGCGGTCCAGCAAAAGCTGCAAGAGATCGTCGATAGCGAAGACAAGAGCAAACCGCTCTCGGACGATGCCATCGTTGCCCAGCTTGAGAAAGAAGGCATCAAGATTGCCCGCCGCACCGCAACTAAATACCGAAAGGCCCTCGGCATTCCTTCTTCTGGCCAACGACGCGAATACTAAAACAAGCTAGCGCGCCTTACTCGCATAACGCGATCTGCCCAGCAACCGGCTAGCAGCATGCTGGCCTGATCAGCGCCGGAGTTCGCAGGTATCAAAGATGACCCCATGGAGGTCGCGCGCCTGCAGGAGCAAGCGTTCGGGAGTGGCGTCGACGATAACATAGCTGAAGCGCTTTGCTTTCTTCGCCAGGTTCTCGTCTTCGACCATATCGTAGAGGCTCTTACCACCGCCACCGGCAATGACATAGTTCACGCCGTCGCGCTCCTTATAGCGCTGATACGTATGGTCATGCCCACTGAGGAATAAGCGCACCCCCTGCTCTGCGAGAAAGGGATGCAGGTCCTTGCGCCATTGCACACTCGTTCGCGCCTTGCGTGAACGCGAAGCGCTCCACAGGGGCCGGTGGGTAAATACAACCTTCCACGGCGACTTCGAGGCACGCAGATGCTCTTCGAACCAACGCCGCTGTTCGCTGCCTTTCGCAAAGGAGACGCCATAGCTGGCCACGTTGAAGAAGTGCACCGGACCATGCACAAACTCGTAGTAGAAAGAATCCTTGCCACCCTTGCGAATCGGCAGCTCAAAAGCCCGAAACATCGGAGCCCCATTCTCGGTCATCGCATCGTGATTACCGATCGTCACGTGCACATCGCAGTTGGCGAAGAGTTCAGCAAACGGCGCAAAGGTCGTTACCTCGTAGTGCCGCCACTCGCCGCGAGGATAAACCACGTCGCCAAGATGCAGGAAGACCTCCGGCGCCAGAGCAGCAGCGTCCCGCCCGACCGCCCACTGCGCTGGGTGGTGCCCGACAAGGCCCTTCCCCAATGACGACAAACGGATAGGGCCATCAAGCATGAAGCCCCACCAAGGCAGGTCGCCGGTATCGCCGAAGGCAACAAAGCGCAGAGACCCGGTGCCAGCGGGTGGAGCCGTGCGGAAGCCTCCCTTGCCCACGATCTTGCCGTTGTCATACAGCTGGTAGCGGTACTGCGTGCCGGCCTCTAGTCCCGTGAGACGAAAGGTCGAACGTTCAGGGCTGCCACTAGGGAGCAGTCGTTTCCCCACAGGCCCGGTGGCATCGGCCACTTCGACACTCAGCTCACGTCGCCCAGAGGCCTCGCCATGCACAAGGATGACTGCAGAATTCTCGCTGACCTGATGCACGATCGGTCCAGAGCGAACGGGCTGGCCGGGGCGGAGAAAGAGCAGACAAATGACGAGGAAGACCAGAGAGATAATCGAAAAACGTCTCACGTGGCCATCTTGGGACAAGCAAAGGGCTGGGGCCATGTTTTTTCTGGGTTATCCTCATTGACCCGTTCTGCACCATCAGCAAACACCATGATTCGTCTAAGCCGCCACCTCCCTCTCCTCTTCCTATTGCTCCTGGCCTACCCCGTCGCCGGTCAAACAAGCCGTTCGATCGCCACAAGCATGGGGGTCTGGCCCTTCCTCATCGGACAGGTCGACCCACAAGCCGATCGAATCATCCAACAGTGCAAAAACGCGGGACTCGACACCATCTATTTGCACGTCTGGAGCACCCGCGGCAGCCGTAGGGGCCGACTACGTATGCGCGACGAAGCCGGAACCTGGAACCGCAGCTTCGGCGCTCCAGAAAACCAAGTCACGGTAAGCAGCTTCATCAGCAAGGCACATCGAGCTGGCCTGCAAGTCGTTGCAGTCGTGCAGTGCTACGACAAATCAGCCCTGCCTAATAATGCTGCGCACAACAGATTCTTGACCCAAACCCTGCTCCGCTACCTCGTGCACAGTTACAAGCAGGACGGTAGCCGACATTATCCCTTCGATGGCATCTGCTTCGATTATGTCCGCTGGTTTGGCGGCAACCACACGAGCAGCGAGGTCGACGCATTCCTGGACGCCGCCCGAAAAGAGGTCGGCCCATTACCGCTGCACGCATACGTAATCGCTGGCGGCTACGTCTTCGACGGGCCGGTATACAACGCGAACTTCAATAGCTACCAACACGTTCGCTCTTATCTGATTCGTAACCACGGCCAAGACTGGGAAAGCATGGCCCGAAAGATCGACGTCCTGCTGCCCATGGCCTATACCGCCAACGGCCATATCTACGGCAGCAACACCGGGCATATGCAGGCATACCTCAAAACGGTCAGCAGCTATGCACGGCAAGCCGTAAACCGGGCAGGCAGCAAATGTCGCATCGCCCCGGCGATCCGCCTCTGGAACGACAGCCGCGGCACGACGACACGAGCCACGGTCGAAGCCTGCGCAAGCGGAGCTCTATTAGGTGGCGCCGACGGATTCAGCGGCTTCCGCTGGGGCACCGCCCAAAACCAAAGCAGCTGGTGGGCAGGCATGGCCAAGCACAGCCAAGCCGGCCCCGACCTACCCATCGCCGCTTGGAGTACCAGCCTGAGCGGGCGCAATCTCCTCGTCGATTCGCGCGCCTCGCGCAGCAGCGTCTACAGCCAAGCACAGCTAACGGCTCGCTACGACCTCGACGGCGACGGTGTCTTCGAGCTCGGTCCCTTTCCTCTCGGTTCCCGTACGCTGGCGCTCCCCGGTGTCGGCCCCCGAACCGTTCGGCTGGAGCTGCGTGACCCTCGTGGCGGACGCGACCTCGTCGCCCGCCGCCTCAGCGTCCCAGGCAACCTAACCCCCTTCACCCAGAACATCTCCGCCAGCAAGGGCGGCAACGCCTCGTGGAACTACGCCGCAGGCTTCGGCGCTGGCCGGCAGCTCTACCTGACACTGATCACCCTTTCCGGCAGCAGTCCAGGCACGCTCTTGCCCGACCAGCGCCGCATTCCCATCAACTTCGACGGCCTCAGCTATCTGGGCTTGCTCACTCCGAATAGCCCACCGTTCGTCCGCTTCATCGGTAACACCAACCTCTTTGGCGGCGCCAATCCCGCCTTTATCGCCGCGCCAAAGCTCTTGCCGAGTACTCTGGTCGGAACCAAACTGCATGTTGCCTGCCTGCTCTTCCGGCGTGACCTCTCCGGCATTGAGAAGATCAGCACCGTCGCGGAAACGCGCATCCTTCCCTGAGCCCCGCTCCCTCCTTGCCTGACTGCCATGCCCCGGCCCCATCGCCCTGCCCTCGTTCTGCTTGCTGCAGCCCTGCTGATTCCCCTTGGACTGGTTCTGGCTCGGGGTAGCGGCGCCATCTCCGGACAGTTCGGCATGCCGAGGGGGCTATCCGTCCAGTTTCCAAGCTGCGGCCAATGCCACGACTCCTTCCCCAACAGCCGCGGCACCGTCAAGCTAGAGATCCAAAGCCCGCGCTCGATCCAGGTCGGCAGCAAGGCCCCCGTGACTCTCAAGCTTTCGGGTGGCCCGCAAAGCAAGCGAGGTGGCTTCAACCTCTTGAGCGACCGCGGCAGCTTCATCGCCGGCACAAACACCAAGCTCGCCAACAATGGCCTTGAGATCACCCACTCGAGCAGCCTGAGCCGTTCCTGGACCTTCGGCTTTCAAGCCACTCAGACCGGCCTGCAGCAATGGACGGCCGTGGGCAACGCCGTCAACGGCAACGGCCGCAACTCTGGCGACTCTTGGGGCTTCTACGGTCTAGACAGCTCCAGCCCTGGTGAGCCCTACCGCGTCTATGCAAACGATCGCACGGTGCTCGCCTTCGGTAGCTCCTGCGCCGGCGACAAGGGCTACCAGGCCTTGCTCGGCATGCCGAAGGCTGCCCGCCTCGGCGCGAGCTTCACGACCGAACTCTACGACGTCCCCCAGGGCAAGGTGACCCTCTGCCTCATGGGGATCTCCCGTACGCGATTTGGCGCAGCGCTGCTGCCCTTGGATCTGGGATTCCTCGGCATGAAGTCGTGCTCGCTCTACGTCTCGATGGACTTCCATCAAGCCGTCGTCACCAGCGGACAGGCCGGCCCAGGCTCGGGCCAGGCCAAGGTCACTTGGGCGCTACCGATGATCCCTGCCCTGCGCGGCAACAAGCTCTACTTCCAGCACATGACGCTCGACAGTAAGGCCAACGGCTTGGGCATAAGCATGAGTCATGCCCTCGAAGCAAGGATCCAGTAGCCGGGCTACTGTCCCAAGAGGTAGAGCCCGGTCAGGACTCCGACAAGCAAGAGAAGCCCAGCGATAGCAAGGATGACCTGAAGGGTATCGCTGCGGCGCTTCCGGCTGACAGCAGGTGCCGGAGCCGGTTCGGGAGCCTTCGGCTTCGCTCCTGGGATCGGCTTCTTCGGCGCTGCCGGTTTCGGCGCCGCGGGCTTGGGTTCCTCTGGAAGCATCCACTCATCTGCCAGCTCGAAGATCTCCGTCTCAGCTTCGGCTTCGCTTGAAGGCTCGGCTTCGACCAAGACCTTCGGCTCAGCTTCTTCCTCGGCCACGAGCAAAGCTTCGACGTTCTGCTCAGCCTTAGGCTTAGCTTCAGGGCTAGGCTCAAGGTCCTGCCCTAGTTCGGCCTCAGCGGCAGCCTCAACCTCCTTGAGCTGCTCCGCTCCCAACTCTGCTTCGGCCACGCTCTCCGCAACAGCCTCTTCCTCCGCCTCGACCGGGGCCTCCGAGTTCGGCAGCGATAGCCGAGCTGGGGCCGGCGGCCCCTCGGAGAGCTGGAGAGGCTCCTGGGCCAGCAGGTCTAGAAGGGAGGGTTTCTCGGCTGAGGGCGCGGCATCTTCCTGGACTAAGGCGTCCTTGTTGAGCGGCTGCGGTTCCCGGGGCGGCAAGGGCTCGGCCACCGGCAACGGCCGTGGGTTGCCAGCCGAACGAGCGAGAGCACTCGGGGACCCAAGGCTGGCAGACTCTTGCGTCTCGATTTCCCAGGAGACGAAGTCCATCTCCTCGCCCTCACTCTGCGCCGGCTCTTCCCTATCACTCTGTACCTGCAGCTGGACCTCGTCGATGTCCCAGCGCTCACATTCAGCGGAAAGCTCAAAAGGCACAGCAAGCAAGGGCTTCCTGCTGCGGGCCGGACCAAGTCCCAGTTCGCGACGGACACGTGTCCAAGCCGCCGCTTCTCGCGACTGCCGCAGGCGACGATCCACCACCGGCACAGCCTCCGAACAGGAGAAAGGCAGGGGCTCGGGCTGGACCGCTTCCGCTTCCGCTTCGGGCAGCCCCACCGGCTCTGGCTCGACAAAACCTTGCTCAGATTCCAGCTCGGCCAGCTCCGCTTCCTCTTGGAAAGGCAAGACGGCACTCGACTCCGGAAGCGCGCTCTCCGCGTTCTCCTCACTGGAGACGGGCGGGCCCCCCAGCCCTAACTCGCCCGTGGCGAGCCGCAATCGCGGCTCTTCCAGGAGCGCCCATGCGACGGCACGTGAACTCTGCATATCCCCCCCTAACTAGCCAGGGAGGCTAGCAGGCCAAGGCAGGGACTACCAGGGCTCCTCACCCTGCTGCACCCGCACCGTCGTGCCGATGCCACCGCGCACGTAGAACTCGGCCTCGATCTCGAAGAAGCGCGGGGATAGGCCCCCGATCAGATCCTTTGCAATCCGCCCCGTGACGTCTTCGTGAAAAGCTCCCTCGTCCCGGAAGCTCCACAGGTAGAGCTTCAAGGACTTGAGTTCGACACAGCGCTGATCCGGCACATAGCGGATCTTGATCCTCGCGAAGTCCGGCTGCCCGGTCATGGGACAGACGCAGGTAAACTCCGGGCAGTCGAAACGCACCTCGTAACTGGTGTCCGGATGCGGGTTATCGAAATACTCAAGATCACGTGAGGGCTTCGTGCTCATAGGTCACCAGGCAATGAAATCAACGGCCGAGCAGGGCGGGCATCCAAGCATGCAAACGCATCAAGACCCGCGCAGAGCCGCGAAGAGCTGTTCGAAACGCAGCTCGGACATACAGACCGGCCCGCGAGGATGCTCACAATGCCGTCGAAGGCAAGGACGGCATTCGAGTTCCATGTCAGCGACGAGAACATCCTCAGCAAAGGGCCCGGTTCGGGCAGGATCCTGGGGGCCGAAAACGAAACGAGTATCTACACCCGTAGCCCGCAGCACATGAAGCGCACCGCTGTCATGGCCAAGGGCTCGGCCCTGGCGCTGGCGGAGCAAGGCGCCGACGGCGACGAGTTCGGCAATATCGCCGCCCTGCCGCAAACAGGGGATACCAGCCGGCACATGGAGCGAGCGCTCTCCCGGGCCCGCAAGCAAAAACGCTGCAGGCCCCAAGGCCTGCGCCAAATCCTCGAGCAACGGCCCCGGGATACGGCGCGGGTCACCGGGCTGACCAAGCACAAGCGCATACTTCGCCTCTGGCGCCAGGAGCCGTCTCAACCTAGCCACCTCAGCCTCGCGCGCCTTTAAGAAGGGCGGAAGCGGAAGATCTGCCGCACCAAGTTTCTCGCCGAGCGCATGGGCCACGACGCCGAGACTGCGCGCCAGCACGTGAGGATCCTCACAATTGGGGGCGCGCTCGTCGCTAAAGAGCAGGTTGCTGCGCTCGCGAACATCCCCAGCTCCCAACCCGATAATGCAATCGGCCCCGAGACCCGAGGCAACGAAACCGCTCTTGGCATTGCCCTGTAGGTCGCAGACAAGGTCATATTGCGCCCCCAAGCCCCGCAGAGCGAAGCGCCCCAAGAGCCCACGCCGCCAAACATGCACCTGCAGAGGAAAGGCCAGCTGCTCGAGTAAGCTCGCGCAGCGCTCCTCGACGAGCCAGCCCACCTGATGCCCGCGCGCCACCAGCCCCGCCGCGATAGGGAGGGCAATCGCGACATCCCCGAGACTCGAGAGCCGAATCAGCAGCACCGAGGGGAGCGGCCCGCCCGCCCTCATTGCCGCCTCTCAAAGAGTCGCAGCTCGCCCCTGTAGCGCCGCACGCTGAGGATCAACTCGTAGCCAGCCGGAGCATCCCAAAGCTCCTGCGACTGCGACTCCATCACCAGGTAGCGTCCAAGCAGTGGCCTGGCCTTACTCGGGAATTCGTGATTGTCCGCCCGCTCACCCAGCAGCCAAATCAAGATGGGTGGCACGTGGTGATAGAGGGAGACTCGTGCTTCGCCAGTCCTCTGGAGAATCCTCTCTGCGACCGCCCTATCGCCCCGAGGTGGCGTAGTATTGCGCTCGCGTTTGTCCAAGCACTCGACGGCGCCCATCAAGACCGAGAGGGCGAGCATCGGCCCAAGCAAGCCTCTGCGCACAAACAGAAGAGCTCCGGCCAGGACGCAGGCCAAGGGGGTCCAGAACACCCAAGTCGCCCCCCAGATCCACAGGGCCAGAGCCAAGAGCAGCAGCCCCGCCACCAACCAGGGCCGCAGGCGCTGCAGCCGAGGAAGCTCCAACTCCAGCCAGGGTCCGCTGGCATGCGCCAGCCAGAAAAGCAGCGGCGCAATACCCGGCAGAGCATAGCGAGTCGGTCGATGTGGAAAGAAAGCCAGCAGGGCAAAAGCCCCCAGCCCAGCAACGAGCAGGAGTCGCAGCTCGGGGCGCTTCACCGAGCGCTGCCGCCAAGGCAGCACCAGCAGCAGAGGCAGGGTCAAGAGCGTCATCTTGACGAAATCGCCGGGGATCTCGAACAAGTCACCCCAGGTGAAAAACCCCGTGCGCCCGACACTCTCTGCCGCCGCGGTGCTCGCGAGTTCCGAGGCCTCGGGCCAGAGCAGCAAAGCCCAGCCCGCCATCGGCAAAAGATGAACGGCAAACATGGTCAAAGTGCGTGCGAACCCGAGACTCCGCCACGCAAGGATCCATGCTGGCAACAGGCTGAGATAGAGCGGTGGCCCCTTGCTCAGCAGCGCGCAGCCTGCGAGCAGTCCGCAGAGGATGCTCCACGCCCATGCCCTCCCCACTTCGGCCTGATGGGCAGCCCGCGACGCAAGCAGCAAGGCCAGCAACGCCAGTCCAATCAAGGCGGCGAAGGGCCCGTCGATCTCAGCCGAAACCGCGAAAGACAGCAAGATCGGGTGGATGGCAAAGAGCAACGCAGCAGCGAAGGCGTAACTCGGCCCCCTCCAATGCCCACAAGCTGAGCCATAGCTTGGCCCCGGGCGCCCAAAACCGAGCCCAGTCAAGTAGACCGCAGCGACCAGCAGGGAATGCAAGAGCGCCGCCGGCAGCCGTGCCGCGAGAATGCTCTCACCAAAGAGGGCGAAGCTGGCCGCCTGCATCCAGTAATGCAGCGGCGGCTTGGTCAGGGTGACTTCGCCGCCCAGATGCGGCACGAGATAATCGCCCGTCCACAGCATTTCACGGGCGATGCCGGCGCGCCGCACTTCGGTCCCGGTCCAGTCGCTGGCCTGCGCCAGCAGCAAAGCAAGCGCAAAGGTCAGGGCAAAGAGCAGAGCTGCTTTCAGCCAAGAACTCACGACTCGCCGTCACCTTTGCCGGTCTCTTGCTCCGCCCGCAGCTCATAGAGGACAAGCCGGGTGCGCAGCCAGCGCAAGCCAAAGACGTCGCGCAGCGCCCGCAGTGCCCGGTTGCTGACTCCATACTTCGCCGTGCCGGCATGCCGCTCGCGGTGATTGACATCGATCTCGGTGACCCGTCCCCCCACCATGCGCGCAAGAGTCGGCAAGAAGCGGTGCATACCGTGAAAGCGCGGCATGCGCCGAAACAGCTGGCGACGGAAGCCTTTGAGCCCACAGGCAGAGTCCACGACGTGATCGCCGGTCAGCCAGTTGCGGATGCGGTTGGCGATCTTCGAGCTCACCCGGCGAATCCAGCGATCTTTGCGCTTGGCACGGATGCCACTCACGGCGTCCCAATCGCCACTCTCAATACCACGGAGGATGCGGTCGAAGTCGCGCGGATCGTTCTGCAGATCCCCGTCCATCATCAGCAGGACGGGAGCCCGCGCCTGATCGAAGCCCGCACACAGCGCCGTACTCTGCCCCCGGTTCTCCCGCAGGCTCAGCACACGCAGCCAAGGGCGCTCGCCACTCGCAGCGAGCAAGAGCTCCCGCGTCCCATCCGTAGAGCCATCGTCGACGAGAAGGCACTCGAACTGCGACGCCAGCGCCGGCAGCACCTCATCCAGTTCGGCCAGGAGGGCCGCTACGTTTTCCTCTTCGTTGTAGAGGGGAACGACGAGACTGAAGCGAAGGGACTCATCGAGGGGGGCCGGAGACTCAAGCATGCGTAGACGGTGCGCGTAAGAAGGCAAGGAAGCGCACAGTCTGAAGCTCGCGTCCCAGCGACGCGAGCCTCGAAGCACCAAAGCCCAAAAGCATGCCGGGAAAACGCCCTACACCAGGGCAGCGGCCGCCCAGGCTCGCGAAAAGCGCAGAGCAAGCCAGGAAGGGTTACGGCCTTATGGCCCAATCGGGGACCCGCAGCAGCGTCTTCTCGCAGCGAGCCGATTCCCGGCAGCCAGCTAGCCCTCCGCCAGCACCTCGTTGGCGACTTCGAGGATCTTGCTCGGGCTAAACGGCTTGGTCATGTAGGCGTTGGCCCCGGCCTCGATCCCGAGGGTCCGATCCGATTCCTGCCCCTTGGCGGTCAAGAGCACCAGGTGGACATCGACAAGACTCTCGTCCTCGCGCACCGCCCGCACGACGTCATAGCCGTTCATTTTCGGCATCATGACATCGAGGAAAACGAGCCTGGGATGGTGCTCCTTGATCAGCGCCAGGGCCTGCTCACCATCTCGCGCTTCGAGCACCTGGTGCTGCCCCTTCTGCAAAACGAAGGACAGGGAGCGAAGAATGAAGGGTTCGTCGTCGACGACCAGGACTTGTTTGCCAGCCACCACCACGTCTCCTCATTCCCCAGAAGAATCCGCTGGGAGCACTTCCGCCACGAGTACCGTAACATCGTCGTGCGCCGAATCGCCGCCCGTACGCTTATTGATTGCCATCAGTATCCCTTCGAGCACCTCGTTCGCAGTGCAACCGCGAAGCCCATCCAGGATCCGGACCAGCCCCTCTTCCTCGAGCAGCTCGCCAACCCGGTCCGGCGCTTCCGTCACTCCGTCCGTATAGAGAATGACGAGATCGCCGGGCTCGAGCCAAAGCTCCTCATCGGCATACGCGAAGCCTGGCATGAAGCCGACCATGGGCCCGCCATCGTTGAGCCACTCGACGCCGCCATCTTTCCGCAATACCACTGCAGGGTTATGGCCAGCGTTACTCCAACGAGCCCGCCAAATCCCCGCGTCACTCCGCTCCTCAAAACTCAAGCAGAAGATGGTAATAAATCGATCGCTTCGGCTCAGGTCCTCGAACATAACGTTCGAAACCTCCGTAAGCATTTCACCCGGAGAATGCAGGCGTTGAGCTGCGCCCCGGAGTTCACTACGCCCCATCGCCATCGCGATACCCGAGGCCATGTCATGCCCACTGACGTCGGCAATTAGGCAAAGCTTGCTACCCCAACCGGCCTCTAGGTAGTCGAAGTAATCACCACCAACTTGGTTTGCCGAATGATTCGCGCCAGCTAGCCGCAGGCCCGGCCACTGTGGCGGAGCCGCGGGTAACAGCGTCTTTTGGATTTGCCGTGCGTGCGCAATTTGGTTCTGTGCGTGTGCCTGCCGCCGCGTCCCCACCACGAGGCCGACCAGGACTCCGACCGACTGCGCAATCTCGGCCTGGGGGTTACCAAAGGGCCGAGAGCTATCGTGACGATCCAAAACCAAGAAGCAGCCGAGATACTCGCGCTGATCCTCCTCACCAAAGCTAATCGGCGTGCATAGCAGCGACTGCTCGGAGCGATCGACAAGGACCCCTTTCCGAGCCTCGCTCGAAAGGCAATAGCTCTCGCGCCCTTCAAGAAAAGCGAGTTCCACCGGGCCAGGAATGGCCACCTCGAAGGGCAGTAGCTCGACACGCACCTTCGGGTCCTCATCTGTAATCCCGAACACGTGCATATGGTCTTCGCCCGGCCCCGGCTGCAGGCATAGGTAGGCCTGACGGGCATCGAGCGCGACGAGCAGCTTGCCGAGCGCAAGATTGGCGGCTTGCTCCAGGCTCTCGCAGAGCGGCAAAGTGTCCGCCAGATCATGAATGGCTCGGATTTGCTCGAAGAGACTCAGCAAGTGCGAAGTCGTATCCTCGTTGACGTATTCCTGCTCGGCACGGGCCTCAAGTAGGCGTGCGAAGTCCTGCACGAGCTGGGTCAACGCAAGATCACAACCGGGCTGCCGCTGGGCACTGACGAAGACATGCCCCATCAGCTCGCCATTGAAGTCCTTGAGGGCTGCGAAAGCACCGGCCCGATTCGCTGGCAGCTCCACATGCAAGCCCTGCTCATCCGAGCCGAAGACCAAGGAACCGTCGGCCGCGTCTGCCCCTTCGCTGATCTCGATTTCGCCCTCTCGAGACAGGAGGTAGCTCGCCACGCCATTCAATTTGGGACCCAAGCGCTCAGTCAGTCCGAGCAGCCTACTCGCCATGCTCTGTGTGCGGGTTCCAAGCACCAGGTAGCTCCGAGTCGCGCTTCGCTCTAGCTCAGACCGGCTGCGGGCAAACAATCTTCTCGAGGGTCAGCACATTCACCGAACCCTCGCGACGGTAATAGATATCGTCCGTGACCTGGCGAACGATCATCAGGCCATATCCCCCCTCGGGAATCATGCCTTCGACTTCGCTCTCAGGTTCACAGCAGTACGAGGTCGGGTCGAATTCGACCCCATTATCTCGCAATTCGATGAACAAGCGCTCATCTTGTGCCATCAGCCGCAGCTGGATCCAGGGCTTGCCGCCATCTGGATAGCCATGGCGAATCACATTCGTAAGCGCTTCCGAAAGCGCAAGCTGCAGGTTGCAGCGCACCTGGATCGAATCATCTTCAAAATCAAGGCTCTCCAGGAGCGCCTCGCAGGCTTGCCAAGACGTGCGGAGGACATCGAGATCCCCGGACATCTCAAGGCGGATTTCGGCTCTCATGGGGCGTCGTCTCCTGTGCAAGTCCTCTCTAGGAAAAAGAGGCCTCATGGCTATCGTCCCTTCTGGCTCCGGACCTGAGCCGAAGCTGCCACACCTACCTGAGCAGACGAGTTCCGTGACCGCGACAGCGAGCGCTGATAAGGTCGCGGCGACGCGGTAGCAAGGGGGGGCAGCAATGCAGCGAAGGGTGGCGGAAATCTCAACACCGGGTCTCTCGACCAAAGTCCTAGGTCTTTTTCTGGCCCTGGCGCCTCTGTTTCTGATGCTCGGGTCCTGCGTGAGCAGTGGCTTAGGCAGTGGTCGAGCCCGGCAATCACTGCCCCGCTTGCACCCCGACGACATCCTCCTTGGGGCCGACATCTCGGCCGGCCGTGACATCGCCCAAATCGAACGCGGCATGAAGCAAGAAGCGCATTTCGCTGGCCGGGTCAGCTCCGAAACCCAGTGTGCCTCCCAGCTGCGCATCTGCTGGCTCAAAATCCAACTCCACGACATCGGTGGAGCTCACGCCGCCCTTGAACGGGCGCGAGCAACCGGCCTGCTGCGCGGGGACATCGCACAGATCGCCGGCCTGCTTGAGGCCCGTCTCCTCGGCGCCGAGGGCGCTTGGTCCAAAGCCCATGCTCGACTGCACGAAGTCATTGCTGGCCCCAGCAGCGCTCGGATGCGGCGACACATTGAGCAGGCCAAGCGCGATTTCGAAATCCCGATCGACACAGGCAAGCAAGAGCAAAGCGTCCCCCTCCCCTCAGCTCCGGCCAAGCCTGCGAGGATCCTCCCGCGAACGAGCTGGAACTGTAGCCCGGCCAAGCCCGAGCGAATGACAGCGATGGGACGCCCACGGCGCCTAACCATCCACCACACCGCCATCTTTGGCCCCGACTCGGCACTCGCTTCCCGCAAGCAAATCCGCGCGATCCAGCACGAACACCAAGCACGCGAGGGCTGGGGTGACATCGGCTACCATTTTTTGATCGACCGCGGTGGCAGGATCTACCAAGGACGCCAGCTCCGCTACCAGGGAGCTCACGCCGGCGACCACCTGAGCAATCAGCAAAACATCGGGATCTGCCTACTGGGCAACTACCACAATCGACGTGTCGCTGCCGCGCGCCCCCAACGGCCAACACGAGCGCAACTCCAGTCGCTGCTATCCCTGCTTCGCTCGCTACGCAGCCAGTATTCGATTCCGGTCAGCGGCATCCTGACCCACCGCGAAGTCCACCCCAAAGGCCCGGGCGCGACGGAGTGCCCCGGAGACACCCTGCAAGCCATCATCGAATGGATACGGCGTAGCTACAGAAAGGCAAAAACCCGGGGCTAGCCAGCCCTCGACACCAGCTCAGCGAAGCGTCGCCTTCGCGACACCGCTGAGCTTGGGATGCGCAAAGCCCTGACCGAGCAACTTGAGCCCTCGAAGCTTGGGGTCCGCGGGCAGGTCGATCAGCAGTTCGGCAATGCCATTCTTCGGCACGAGACCGCTCCAGAGCACCATCGGGTCAGCGATGCCCCAAGTGCCAAAGCGCGTGGCAATGGAACTCGCCTTGGAGCCGAGGATGAGCAGAGCAATGGACCGAGGAGCGGCGAGTAGCTGCATACCAAGGCTCCCCCCATGCTTGAGGGTGCCGCTGAAACGGAGTTCCGGTAGCTTTGGCTGATACCGGCTCAGTTCGATGCGGCGAAAGCCTCGTTCGAGTTCCAGCCGGGAAACGGTCAGTACAGCGTTAGCATCGGGAGCGATCACCCGCTCCTCGATCACGCCTGAGCCCTGCAGCGGCCGACTGCGAACCAGGTAGTAGCCCGGGGTCACCGAAAAGCTCCGCAAGCGGCGGAAGCTCAGGTCCACGAAGCCACGTGCGGCTGGCGCATAGTCGCGGCGGCGACGGTCGCTGCGAAGCCCAACGTCAAGGCGCACTAGCGAGTTGCTCTCGAAGGCCGTCGCCGGATCAAACTGGGCATAGCCCCCCACCGTGCCCACGGCATCTCCCTTGAAACGATCGCCGGGCCCCGGGTCATCATCGAGACTAAGGTGAGTAAAGGCCGGGCAGGGTCGGTCGAGGCGGATCTGCATCAGCTCTGCGAAGAGCTTGCTCTCAAGCGTCGACCAGGCACCGAGCGAACTGTGGGTACGATAATCCCAGTAAAACTGCAGGGGCTGCCTGGCGTTTTGCGCGGCCCGAATCATCGGCGGTTTGTCCGCCCATCCGGTAACGGTGTCAGAACGACCGAAGGTGAAGCGCATCGGCGCGATCCCCTTGGCCCGGAGCTTCTGCACATTGGCCACTGCATCGAAAAGGGAATACACCTTCGGCCCGAGCGAGGATGCCAGATCCAGCGACGGCGCCCCGAAGAGCGCCGAGACCTCGTTCCCGAGCGCAAAATCCGAATGCGTCAGAGAAAAGGCCGGTAGCAAGCCCCCAGCAGCGGCGAATCGATCAGCATGCCGAGTTCCGAGGCCAACGGCCGCAATCGCGCCAAGTGAGGCTCCAATGGCATAGACACGGCTGGAATCACAGAGGAACTGACGATCCCCGATGACTTGATCGAGGGTCCAAAGCAGGCGCCGCTCGCTGTAATCAATCACCACGCTCGAGGCGCTAGGGGTATTCGGATATTGGTCGCGATAGCCAAACCAAAAATCATTACCACCAGGTGGGTTTTTATCGTCACAGAAGATCTGGACGGCATTGCGCGGAGCCCAGTCCATACGCGTCCAACTTCGGTAGCTGGCCCCCTTGGGGTGGAGGAAGAACAAGACCGGTCGCGGCCCGGCCGTCGCCCTGTCGACCCAGATACGGTAGTCAAAGACGCGGCCGATTTGGGCGGACTGCGCCTGCACGAATCTCGTGCTCACCGCCGGCGCAAAGTGGACCCAGTGCTGGTCGCGGCCCTTGTCTTTGACGGCTTGCAGCACCGGCCGCAGTGGTGCAACGGACTCAAGGATCGGGCCACTGCTATTTCCCTTGCCGAGCCCCGTATTCTCGACCTTAGCGATGACTGTCGTAACGGCGTAATACGAGCAGCGCAGCTTTGGCGTGGTCACGACGAGGAAGCCGGTACCGGCCGCTAGCGGCTGGCCATTCGCCGCCAAAACATAGCCCTGCCCGAGAAAGGAATGCCAACCACTGCCCCGCCCACGCTCAGCGAGAACCTGGGAAAAACCAAGGTCACTGGGGTTACGTATCGGCAAGGGGGAGCGATAGATGCGATAGCGTTCCCCCTGGGCGCGACTCAGCTCCTTCCAAGTCAGGAAGGTCTGGCCGTGTCGATGTGTGACCTGCAGCCCGCGGGCCTGATTCTGCGCCCAAAGCCCCGACGTCACCGCCAATAACATGCACGCAACGAGGATTCGTCGAGAGAACGAAGACCGAGTTGTAAGCAAAGCGTGGGTCATGAGAGCCGAACACATCGAGAGAAAACTAGAGTCAGAGAAGGAGCAGGCTGTTCCAAGAATACTCGCCTATTCGGCCTCCCGCTCAGGCTGCCGAGCGGTCTTTGGGCGGAAGCAGGTCACATATCGGTCATCAGGGACAAGGTAAGGACCACCAATGAGATCGATGCAGTAAGGAATCGCCGGAAAGACCGCGAGCAGGCAGTCGTGAATCGCCGAGGGCTTACCAGGGAGATTCAGGATCAGACTACTGCCGCGCGTCCCGGCGATCTGGCGCGACAAGATTGCCGTCGGGACGATAGCGAGCGAGACCGCGCGCATTTGTTCGCCAAAACCATCGAGGATCTTGTCGCAGACTTCTTCAGTCGCCTCCGGGGTGACATCACGCGGGGCCGGCCCAGTGCCTCCCGTCGTTACCACCAGGCTGCAGCCTTCATCGTCGCAAAGCCGTCTCAAGGCAGCCTCGATCTCCACTTGTTCGTCTGGAATCACCAGCAAGCGGCCCTCCCACGGGTTTCGGAGGATTCGCGCGAGTTCTTCCCGAATCGCAGGGCCACCACGATCTTCGTATTCGCCGCGACTCGCTCGGTCGCTTACGACGAGAATGCCAACTCGGACGGGATCGAGGGCCATGTCTTACTCCAGAATGCGAAAGGGGCCCGTCACCATGCGGCAGCTAGGGTCAGGCTCTATCGAAGGTCAGTCCACCGGCGGTCGCTGCTGCGCTGAGCTCGAACGCGCGCCGAGATCCCAACATGCTCGCCGAAGGTCCTCACCGGCAGAAGACGCCAGATCACCACGCACAAAAAAGCGCACCGAAAGCCCTCCCTGGGGCCCTCGTTCGAGGCGAGGCGCCGGTTCGACCAAGACGCGCTTGTCCGAGGCCAACAAGGCCGCGATGACCTCTTCAGCTCCTTCCACGACCTTGTCCTGAGGAATACGCAAGTTCAGAGCCTGTGGCTCAGCTATTTCACTTTCACGAAGAGCCGGAGCACCGGGCTCACCGTCCTCGGGTTCCGGCTCGGGCTCGGGCTCCGGTTCGGGCTCGGGCTCGGGTTCCGGTTCGGGCTCGGGCTCCGGTTCGGGCTCCGGTTCGGGCTCCGGTTCGGGCTCCGGTTCGGGCTCCGGCTCGAACTCGGGATAGGCTTCCGGCATGGCCTGAGCCTGCGCCAAGGGCCGCTCCTCCCGAGTTCTCAACAGGGACAACTCCGCGCGCAGGGTGCCGAGCTGATCTAGCAGTATGCGGCGGCCCTGTCGCTCACGGAACCAGAAATAGACCAGCAAGAGGGAAAGAGCCGCAAGCAGCAGAGTCCACCCATCGGTTCCCGCCGCTGCGGCGGCCTCCGCTCTCGCTGCCGCTTCGGCCTGTTCCCGTGCAGCCCGTTCCGTCACAAGCTGCCGCATTTTGCGAGCATCCTCCGCAAGGGCTCGGAGCTGCCCCTGCCCAGCCGCAAGCTGCCGTAGCTGCCCCTGCACCTCCCTGCGGAAGCTGTCCTGGCGCAGCTTGGCATCGAAGCGTTCTTGCTCGGCTCCGCGCTCGGCCGCCAAGCTACTGGCCATGAGCTTATCGATCTGCTTGCGCAGCTCTTCAAGAGCGGCCCCATCCCGAGCTGCCGCACCTTCAGTGCCAGACGGATCCTTGCTCTCTTTCTGCTGCAGCTCGATCAGCTCTTGGACCAGCTCGAAGAGCGACTCCAGCTGTTTCGTGTAGGCGAGGCCAAAGGCCACGAACTCTTTGCGCAGCTCCCCAAGCTCTTGCGATGGGGACGGAGTGCCCGTCTGTGCCCACCCTGGGACAGCGAGCCCTCCCAAGAGGACTAGGACGAGGGCCGAAGCTGCAAGGCGAAGCGAGATCACGATCGCTCCTCCGCGTTCATATCCGGCTCAAGAGATTTCCTCCGCCCGATCAGAGGCAGGACCCGCCACTCCAGATCCCATGCGAGTTCGCTTACGCGAACTCGAGCCGCCGGACCTATCGGCAGGCCACCTCGCACACTCGCCAACTCGTAGCCGCCGAGCTCCAACTTGAGGCGCTCGACTCGTTGGACCTCCACGCCCTCATTGCTGAAGCGAAGCCGCACCCAGAAACGAAGCCCCAGATCTTCATCGAGACGCCGTGGTTCCCGCTCAAGCTTCAAGTCGAAGGGGTGAAAGTAGCCCAGGCCTTCGCGCCAGGCAGTCGAAAGCCCTGGGTCCTCAAGCTTCACCAGCTCAAGATTCGAACCTGCCCCCGAATCGCAGCAGAGACGCTGCCTCAAGGGCAGGGCGACCCAGCCCTGGATCCCCGTCCCCGGCACGAGGATCAGCGGCTGCTCGAAGCGAAGCTCAAGCGGCAAGGTCGGAGGATGGCAGCTCAGAATGAGTCGCCCCTTTTCTGGGAGAGCCAAGAGACCTTGGAAGAGGATCTCTCGCCCAATAGCCACACAACGTGCCCACTGCGCATCGGCCTCCACGAGCCACTGCACGCCAGCGAGCGTGAGACGGATCGGCAGACCAGGGCAGGGCAACGGGGCGTCATAAGAAAAGGCCATGGGCAGCCGGCACCAGGGCAGGGGAGTGTCGGGCTTCAAAATCAGCGAGAAAGTATGCCCCAACAGCACCTTTCATGGCAGGTAAATAGGAGGCTTCACCCCAAGGAACGGGCAATATTCCACTCTGGGACAGGTTGTCGGGAAAAGATCTTGCGCCACGATCGCTTGCCTAGCATCCTTCTCGCCCCGCAAGTCGGGGCGATTAGCTCAGTTGGCTAGAGCACTAGCTCGACAAGCTAGGGGTCACTGGTTCAAGTCCAGTATCGCCCACCACATTCGATCGACCCGAGAGTGCCGTGATACGGCGCTCTCGGGTTTTTTCGTGGAGTAGCGAAACTGCGCTACTGCCGCCAGATCCCTAGACCCTGCCATCGCCTTCCGTGGCCGCTTCGACCTAAGCGAGCGTTGATAAAGGGCTTTGGCGTCCATGCCTCGGAGACGGAACTCCGATACGCGAGCTTTCCCCCCCCTTCCTGACTCCTGGGCCGAATGTCCGTGCAAGTGCCGCCTTGGGTCTAGTGGCTAGGGCTCGCCCTAAGCCGGACCCTTGGCGAGTTTCCCGTCCCTCCCGGAGCGCGCACATGTTCGGCGACAATTCCCAGCCTTTCGAGCACGATGTCCGGCCCCTTGTCAGGGCTATCGGCAAATCGCCCGAGCAGTGGCAGCGAGCAGACCTGCTCGACTACTGCTTAAAAAACGGCATCCAGATCGTGAACTTCCGCTACACGGCGCTGGATGGAAAGCTCAAGGAACTGCGTCTCCCGGTCAACTCTTTCAAGTATCTCGAGAAGATCCTTACCGCCGGCGAACGCGTCGATGGCTCGAGCCTTTTCCCCGGGCTCTTCCCGACGACGGAGAGCGATCTCTACGTGCTACCGGTCTATCGCTGGGCCTTCATCAACCCCTGGGCCCCGGATGAGCTTGAAATCGTCTGCCGCTACGCCAACCGCGAAGGAAAGCCCGCCCCCACCCCAGACAACGTGCTGGCGAACGCTTGCCAAAGCTTCCGCGAGGTCGCCAAGGCCGAGCTACATGCACTGGCCGAGCTGGAGTTCTACGTGATTACCAATCACGAAGACGAACGCTTCAGCGGCCGCCCACAGCGCAACTACCACCAGTCGAGCCCCTACCTGCACAGCCGCCCCATCGTCGACGAGATCACTCGAGTCGTCAGCCAGGTCACCGGCAACGTCAAATACTGCCACAGCGAGGTGGGCTACATCGATCGCATCGAATCCAGCGAGAAGGAGATCGATGGGAGGCGCGTCGAGCAATACGAACTTGAGTTCGACCTAATGCCGATGGAAGACCTCGGCTGCTGGCTCACCGTCGCCCGCTGGCTGGTGCGAGAGATCGCTAACCGTCACGGTGCCTCGGTCACCTACCTGCCCAAGCTCGACGAGGGTATGGCCGGCAGCGGCATGCACCTCCACCTCGCCATCATGCGAGACGGCGTCAACGTCATGCAAGAGGCTCCCGGAGAACTCAGCGAGGATGCTCTCAAACTCATTGGCGGCATTCTGGAGAATGCTCCTTCCCTGACCGCCTTCGGCAGCACGGTCGCAGCCAGCTACCTTCGACTCGTTCCCGGCCAAGAGGCACCGACCAAGATTTGCTGGGGCTATCAGAACCGGGCCTCGCTGGTTCGTGTGCCGCTGTCCTTCGCCTGCAAGGAACGCCTCGACACGGTCGTCAACCCAAACGAGAGCGGAGACTATCCGCAGAACCTCGCCCGGCCGACCGTGGAGTATCGCAGCCCGGACGGAAGCGCCTTCCCGCAGCTTCTCCTTGCAGCAGTCACCCAATGCGCGGCGGCAGGCCTGGCGAGCAAGGACAGCCTGGAACTCGCGAAGAAGCTTGCGGTGCCTCGCGGCACCGCCGGCGATCTAAGCCACTTCGAGCAGCTGCCTGCCACAGCGGTCGCCGCCGGCCGCCAGCTTGAACGCTCCCGGACGTTCTACGAAGAGCATGGCCTCGAGCCGCGCTTGATCGACCTCGTCATCACCAAGCTTGAGGACGAAGAGGATCTCGGCCTGAGCGAGAAACTCAAGCGGCTGCCGGCAGCAGAGCGCCTGGCTGCGAGCCGCAAGCTCATGCACAAGGACCTGCACAAGCATTAGTGAGAGCGAGCAGGCCGTGAAAAACGGCCTGCGTATTCTGGCCCTTTACTTGCGGCCATTTCCGCCCCGGCCAGTAGGCGAAGAGCTTCCTCTTCGCAGCTCCGCCTCGTAGCTCCGGATCGCTTGCTCAGTCTCGCGATTCGGGCTGCGCCGCTTCATACTCTGCGAGAGCTTTCTGATAGGCCTGACGGTAAGGGCCCGGGATAGCCCTAGCCTCGGCCGTAAGCAGGCGGGCAGCCTCGGCACGAAGACCCCGGACAGCATCCTCAAGCAGGGGCAAGGCCAGCACCATACGCAGCCGTCCGGACAGATCCCCCAAAGCCGCGAGAGCAGCATACCGCAGGAGGGGAGGTCCATTCGCGAGCGCCTCACGCAGCGCAGAGAGAACCCTCTCCGAACCTGTGCGCCCTAATAGCGACAGAGCCGTGGCGCGCACCATCAACGCCGTTTCCTTATCCCTGACCAGGCGGAGCAAGGCATCGACCTGCGAGGGAGCATTCTCCCATGCCTTTGCTAGCACCTCACCATAGTGCGGCTTCACATGGATGCGCTTGTCGCCAAAGTGCGCGGCAAACGCATCCTCTGCCCAAGCAGCGTCCTTGTCGTCATGGCAGCCGTTGCAGGCATTGGGCGTGCCGATAGTCATCGTCAAGTCCGGACGCGGCACTCGCATCGAGTGATCCCGGCGCGGATCCACGACCATGTAGCTGCGCTCGGGCATGTGACAGTCCACGCAGGCACTGCCCTCAGCACCCGGTTCGTGCAAGTGATGCGCCCGGCTCGCAAAGTGCTCGGGATCGTGACAGCGCACACAAAGCCCATCCCCTGGAACGAGGAGCTTCATCGAGTGAGGGTCATGACAGTCGCTGCAAGTCACGCCCTTGCTGTGCATCTTGCTCTGGAGAAAAGAGCCCCAGACATAGACCTCGTCGCGAATCTGCCCGTCTGCAAAGTACAGCCCCTCTTCCATCAAGGAGGGTTGATGCGATTCCAGTAGCGGCTCGCCCGGATGAGCCAAGTCAGCAATCCGAGTTCGACGCGAGTGGCAAGGAGCGCAGGTCCTGATCTCCCGGCAGTCGGCAGCAGCGGGCCTCCTGCTAGCGTGCTGTTGGCCCGGCTCACGGACCCGGGTCGCCCGCCCGACGAAACTGAACTCAGGAAGCTGGACCGCCCCCCCGCAAGCAACAATAAGGAGGAAGAAAGAAAGAGGCGGCGAGAGCAGGGCAAAGCAGAGTAAGAAGCAGGGAGCGCGACATTTGCTGGCACTGGCAGTTTGTCACAAGAGTCTAACCAAGCACTCCCAGGTATTCACCCGGAAGCGGAGCTGGCGAGACCCGGTACCTGCCGCGAGCCTGGAGAGCATGCTCTCCAGGCTCGCGAAGCATTCCCTATCGGCTCAGGGTCACCCCTCTGGTCAGGACCGAAGAGGTTCTGAGTTCAGCGGGCTCACTGCAGGCCAATCACCAGACCGGCATTGATGCGCTTGCTTCCGGAAAGACCAAAGCTATTGCCTGTGTAGAGGTAGCTGATGCCAGTACGGCGGTAGGGTTTGACCCACTGGAACTCGACACCGTTGGAGGCGACCAAGGGCAGCAGGGAAGAAGAGGCCGTATCCAGCGAGAGGAACTGACCATATACCCGCTGCCCATTCAGGCTATTCTGCGCCGGGATAGGCATCGTAACCCGAGCAGTGCCGCTGGAGGTCGCTGAAAGCGGGAACAGCAGGTCGAGAGACGTGTAAAGATAGCAAGGGCCGGAAGGACTACCCTGCTTGTGGCCCGGGAACAGGAAGGGCAGCTTGAAGGCCGCGAACTGCGTACGGCTAAAGCCGATCACGCCAATCGCCATGCTGTTGCGCCTGAGGTTACTGCCATCGAGATAAAGCGTCCCGACCTTTCCTCGCCAGTTCATGCTGCTCGAACCCCGAGCGCTCATCGCAAAGTCTTCGGCCGAGTGGATGCAGCCTGTCCCGAAAGGTTGCACGGCGAGAGCCGGGTTGGTGTTGCTGTAATCGCGGCTGGCATCGAAGTAAATCGTCCGCCGCAAATCCTGCTGGCCAGAGATCTGCGCCTCCCAGCAGAGGCCGCCGCTCGTGCCGTCGAAGGAGTAGGGCTGATCGAACTTGAGGATGAACTCGAAGGGCATGGCCGTGTGCTGGACACGCGTTGCAGGCCAGTTGACCTTCTTCGAAAGGACCACGGTGCGCTTGTTCGTGCCGTGGTTTTTGTCGAAGGAAGCGTCGATCTTGCCGTAGGCAAGCTTCGCGGTCGACAGCTTCAACGTCACTCGAAAGCTAAAGGCGTTGCTGCGAGGCGGGATGCTATAGCTGCCCGCTTCACGACGAAAGGCGAGCTGCTTGATCTGGAGCTTCTTACCCTTCAGCCCATCGTGGATCTGGAGGAAACGCCAACCCGCATTGCTCCGAGCACCGAAGGGCATGCTAAAATACGTCGCAGCTTCGACGCCCTTGGCAAAAGCGGGATCGACAACCGACTGTGCGGAGAGGCTACTCAGACAAAGGCAAAGCCCAAGCGGAAGAGCAAAAAGAGAAGAGTGCATAGTGCTAACCATGGATTGACAGGATCTTCAGACGAGTTACAGGGGGGGGTGAAGAGAAGGGGAGGGTGCGAAGTCTAGCACAGCATAAGGGGGCCGGGAAGAACAATCCCTCCAGGAAGACCGCAAGAAAACAGGGCTTCACACAGGTGTCTCAGAGCCTCCGAAGAACACCTCAAACAAAACACTCACGAGAGATTTGCCCCGTGCACGATTCTTCCAATAGCAAGGCAAGAATCCAGGGAGTCCCTGATGGCGAGGTAAATCAAGCAACTAAGTTAAGCTGCGCCGGTAATCGCGTCGGCATCGAATAAACCCCCAAATTGCTAGTCACCTCGCCAAGCCCAGCTGCTCAGAAGCAAACAAGGAGAGCCCAGGGTCAATGCGAAGGGAACTAAGCGACAAAAAGCTGTTAGGGAGCCCCCGCCCCTCAGAACTCATAGCGACTCTCGCAGGCCGCCCCTTCCTGAGGGCAGGCTGCACATTCCTCAGACAGATCGGTCGGATCCTCAGGCGGGTGGTCCCGAAACGACAGCGAGAGCACCCCATCGCCACGGCAGACGTCGAGGCAAGTGCCGCAGCGCGTGCACTCCGGATCACTGACCGAGCTGTGCCCTGCGAGCACGTGCCCTTTCATGACATCAATTCCCATCGGGCAATGGATCGAGCACTGCTGACAAAGCCTCCTTCCCGCTTCCTTCGGATGGATGCGGATGCGGAGGGGACTCCAGCTCCCGAGCAAGGCGTACAAGGCACCGATCGGACATAGACTGCGACAAAACACCCGCGGAACAAGGAACTCGAGCACCAGGATCGCAAGCATCACGGCGATGAAGAGTCCACCGAGCAGGAAATCGCCTCGGAAGGTCAGCGCCCAAAGCATCCACTGGATCGGCGAAACCATGCCAAAAACCGGCAAGGCGACCTGCAAGCTGGTCAGCAGAAAGAGCAGTAGGAGAAAGTACTTCGGCCAGGTTGGCGCCGGATAACTGGGGAGCCGCCGTTTCGTCAGCTTCCACAACACGCGGGCCAAGCGTTCGCGCCCGGCGTGCAGCAACTCCAGCACCAAGCCGAAGGGGCAGAGCCAGCCACAGAAGAGTCGCCCGAGCAGCAGATACACCGCGGTGACGAGACCTAAGCCCAAAGCCAGATGAAAGGACGGCCTCCGAGCTGCGAGCATCTGCTCAAGAGCGCTAAGAGGATCCGCAAAAGGCACGATGCCGAAGAGCCGCGTCGAGGACAGGGAGCCACGCAGGTAGGGCCACCACAGCTCGCTACCTAGGGTCAGCGCGAGCAGGAAGGCCAAAGCCGTACTACGGTGCGCCCAGGTCCAGCGGGGAAAATGTGGATAACGTGGAACTGGCATCTCAGCCACCCTTGGCCACAGACTTCTCGCGATCCAGTTCAGCCCGCGGCACGATCCGGATCGACGAAGGCTCGGTCAAACAGGCGTAATCACAAAGCCCGCAGCCAATGCAAACTTCGGACACGATCTTGGCTCGCCCCCGGAAGTCGGTCACAAGAGCTTGGTTGGGGAATGGGCAGGCATGGAAGCAGGACTTACACATGGTGCCGTTCCACGCATAACAGCGCTCCTCGTCGATAACCGCGACGCCCATCTCGATATCCAAGAGCTGCGCTGGCTTCTGCAAGGCATGGGTCGGGCACGCAGCGATGCATTGCAACTCGTCCCGCCCCGAACAGAGGTTGCAGGAGCAGTCCCTGGGAATGCTGTACGGCGTCCCTATCGCCACCCCGGCACTCGGACCCGCCAGTTGCAGTGGGCGATCGACGTATTCGCGTGGCTCGGGCGCTTCGGGATCAAACTGCGCTTCGTAGCTCTGACGCTCGGTCAGTTCCTGCTCGGGGCAGGCCTCCACACACTGTCCGCAGCGAATGCAGTTCGCGAGGAAATGCGCCTCATCCTGCGCTCCTGGTGGGCGCAGGAGCAGGGGCCCATCAGCCTTGGCTGCCTCGAAAACCGAAGCCAGGATGCGACTGCCAAGCGCAGCTGCCACGACCCCGGCCCCAGCCCGAGCGGCGAATGCGCGACGCGACAGCGACGCTTCGCCACGAACCTGGCTCACTGTCCTTCCTTACCCTGGCGTAGCTGATCGGCCTCATCGGCAGGGATTTCCCGCATGTCGGTGTAGACCGGCCAGGAGCCAAGCACGCCTTCGAGTCCACTGATCTGTTCTCGAAGAATGCGATCCGCCTCTTCGACACTCTCTGCTTCGATCAATATCCCCATGCGCTCTAACTCGTCCTCGATAGGAAAGGGGGTTAGCGCAGGATCGGCCTGAACTGTCTCCCAGACACGTTGGCGATCTTGGACTTCGACGCGGGCAAGAACTCCGACGATTGGCATGGCATAGCTCCTGGTGGCTGGTGAACCATGATTGCAGCAGCACACAGCAACCCAGGCCCTCAGTCACAAGGCGCAAAGAGCCCAAGTAGAGGTGGGGAAGCATGCCCCCCCAAACTCCGAAGGTCCAATAGGCCTTTGATGTGAATAGAAACGGGGTGGCCAAGAACACCACAACAACAATCAATACTGAGAACGGATCGCAAGAGATGGCAGCAGAGCTGCCCTCTGCGAGCTATCGGAAAACGCCCCCCTCACAGCCCAGCCTCCCAGTTCTTCTTCGGCAAGCCCCTGGGTAGTCCCGGGTGAAACAAGCCCGGCGCTCCTTGACCTCCCTCCCAAGGCGCGATCCCCAGCAGTCGTTTTTTTGGCAAGTACCCAGCTGGGAAAAGGCCGATAGCCAGGATGCAAGCCGTGCGATGCTCGTCCAAACCGCCCTGCTGACCGAATGCCAAAGCAAGCTGCCCTGATCGTCGGACTGGACCGCTGTGACGACAGCGTGATCGGAATCCAGCCCGGCAACGAAGCTCGTGCACGCGCCAGCGCCAGCTTGCTATCGCACCCCTGCCTCGGCGCCTTCGGGAACGAAGCGGTCGAAGTCTTGCTCGGAGCCCGAGTCCAAGTAGCGAGCCTCCAGTCAGCCCTGCATCGCTTCCTGGTGCGCAAAGCCAGGACCGATTCCCGGCTGCTCCTGCAGCTGTCCCTTCCGATCGTAGAAGTGAAGCTCGGAACCGCCCGGCGTCACCACTTCGTGACCCGGGACCTTCCCGTGCGACGGCTCCTAGAGGACCCCTTCGCCTCGGCGAGCGTCGAAGACCTGCTGGGAAACCTACTCTCTTGGAGTCCAGCCGCCGAAATCCTGGTGCTATTGGACAGCCCACTGCTCGGCCGCATCGAGCGATACCGCAACAATGCCCGCCCTCATCTCGGGGCCCCGGAAAGCGGTGCTCGACTCCCAATGATTCTCCCCGAGCCGGGCCGGGTCATCGTCAGCAGCACGGAGCCGGCAAGCGAAACCATCTGCGCCAATCTTCCCCAACTGCTCTCGCAGGCTGACCCAAGCCAGCAACGCCCCTTAGTTCGCGGCAGAGAGCTCCTCGAACGCCTCGCGCAAGAACAGGGTTCCCGCCTGCAAATCGACGGCATGGGCCCCGAACAGCTCTCGGTCGAGATCTGCTACCCAATGACGGCCAAGGCCAAGGCTCAGCTCGCCCAGCAGCAACGTCCCGAGATCAGCGAACCGCACCCTTTGGAGCAACTGGCCACCCAGCTGCGACATCTATCTCAGAACCCCGAAACCGACGATGCCGGACTCCAAGAGTTGATCGGTACGGCTGCATGCCGTGAGAAGGATGGCAAGCAACTGGGCGGCGAAGAACTCGAAGCATCGATTCTAGACTCCTGGCGGCTGAGCTACGGCGAGTTGCCCGAGAGCCTTAGAGCCCGGCGCAAAGAACTCTTCGACCATTCACTCGATCGGGTCACCACCTGGTTTCAACCGATCGTACGCCTGGGGCGGAAGCATGTGCGCATTGCCGGCTGGGAGGCCTTGGCGAGGGACGCATCGACACAGAAGACACCGGAACAGCTCTTCCAATGCGTCGAACTCTGGGGCGACCCCTTCTTCGCCGACTTCGATGCACACATGGCCGAGACGGCAGTTGAACTCTTCCACCACTTAATTGGGCGAAACAGGGCACTGTCCTCGCGTAGGGATCTCTACGAACTCTCCATCAATGTCTATCCCCAGTCGCTAATGAGTGAGCATTACTTAGCGCGACTGGCCGACCTCCTCGAAGCCGAACTCATCCTCCCCGAGAGACTGGTGCTCGAGATCTCGGAAAAAATGGAGCTGCCTTCGCCCGACGAAGAGACCGGAGAGGATCCTTTCCGTGACATGCTCAAACGCTACGTGCGGGAGCTCGGCGTGCACTTCTCGATCGACGACCTCGGCGAAGGACACGCGACGGTCGACAAGCTACAGGACCTCGACCCTCTGCACGTAAAAATCGATCGCGGAGTGCTCCTTCATGAATACGCGGCATCCGAACTCGGCTACCTGATCGACCTTGTCGGACCAGGCCATCTGAGCCCTTCCTGCATCGTCGTCGAAGGTGTCGATGAGGATTGCCCACTCACCCTGCCAGAGCTTTTCGATATCGGTGTAAAGTTCGTGCAGGGCTTCTCGATTGCACGGCCATCACCGGAGCTTTATCCCCTCGATCAAGATCTCGCCGAGTTCCTTGCACATAGCCTGAGCGAAGAGGTTGCTCCTAAGCTGCCCGAATAGCGCGCCCCAGCAATCAGCAAAGGATCCGGCGCAGCGAAAGATCCGGCGCCCTAATCACGAGGACGATCGCCGCAGCCCTCGAACGAAGGCGGCTCCCGCTGCGCGAGAATCCTCTGCACGCACTTGGGCTCGGGCTCCTCAAAAACCCCTTGCTCAAAAGCCAGCACTGTGCACTCGTCCATGCACAGCTGCAAAAGCTCATTACTCTTCAGAAGGTGCTCGCGATTTCGCGGCTTGCCAAACTCCTCCTGGCCCTCCATGAAGGTTTCGTAGATCAGAACTCCCCCATAGTTGAGTGCAGCAAAAAGCTCCGGGAAGAGGGGGCGCCAGAGATAGTTGGTGACAACGATCGCGTCGAACTGCTCTTCACCCAGGGGCCAGGGACCACCAGTCTCAAGATCGGCCGCCAAGGCCTCCAACCCTTGCTCCTTGAGCAAGTCACCCAGCTGGGAAAGGTCCTTGTCCACCGCCACGACCTGATGCCCTTCCCGGAGCAGGACCCGGGCATGTCGCCCATGTCCGCAGGCAAGATCGAGGACCCGCGAGCCCTCTTCGAGACAGCCAACGGCTGTCGTGACCCAAGGCGAAGGACCTTGCCGCTTTCGGCGTTCCCGCCGGAGAGCATCCTCATCAAGAGATTGTTCTGCAGCCCCAAGACTGATCGATGGAAGCGGAGCCTCCTGGGTGGCTCGGGGCTTCTCGACAGCCGGCTTCTGCGCGGCAAGCTTCTCCGCAGCATCGAGCGGCACGAAATGGAGCTCGGCCGCCCCCATCGGATAAGCCAGCCAGCGGCAATCGATGTTGGCGTTCTGCACCGGAATCCGGCGACGAGCACGTAGCCCCAAGGCCTTGGTCAGAAACTTGTCACCGGAGAGGATCCACGCATCGGCTCCATCAGCATGATCGTGGAGGAAGCTCCCGAGATCCCGCCAGGACTGCGTCAAATCACTGCCACGGCCAATGCGTTCACCATAGGGTGGATTGCAGACAACGATTCCTGGCGCCTGCTTCGGGCGCAGTGAAGACACTGGGGAATGCTCAAAGCGCACCAGCTTGGCAACCCCTGCCGCTCGGGCACTGCTCTTGGCGATTTCGATAGCACCTGCATGCCGATCGGCTCCCAAGAGATCGAAAGGCAGGCTTTGTGCACCCGAGCCCTCAGCCTCCTGGCGTAGCTCCCGCCACAGCGATTCATCAAGATCGATCCAACGCTCAAGGGCAAAGCGCCGCTGCGCACCTGGAGCCCGTCCCGACGCCAACAAGGCCGCCTCAATCACGAAGGTCCCAGACCCGCACATCGGGTCCAATAGCGGGCTGCTGCGATCCCAACCGCTGAGGAGCAGGAGTCCGGCGGCAATGGCCTCACCGAGCGGCGCCTTCACCTGCAGTGGCCGATATCCCCGCTTGTGCAGGGACATCCCGGCAAGGTCGCGAGAGATCACCGCCTCATCCTCACGGATCAATAGCCGCAAAGGGAGGTCCGCACGGTTCTTGTCGACATTGGGCCGACGCCCGTGACTCTTGCGGAAGCGATCGGCAATCGCGTCTTTCAGGACGAGAGCGGCAAACTTGGAGTGGGTGATTTTTGAGTCGCGAACCTTACCTTCGATTTGAAAGGTCTGGTCCACGTCCATGTACTGCGACCAGTCGATGGCGAGGGCGCCCTTGTAGAAGCGGTCGCGAGTGCTGGCGTCGATCCGGTGCAGGATTTCCTGCACCCGAATCGCGGAGCGAAGCCAAAGCACGGCCCGATAACCGAGGGCACGATCGCCGAAGAACTCGGCGCCGCCGGGAATCGAATGCACTCTCTCGGCCCCCAGGCTTCGGAGTTCGTGGGCGAGAGCAGGCTCCAAGCCCAGGGAACAGGGCGCGTAGTATTCGATCGACATTGGCCGGACTTTCCGCCCCACAGCAGGCAGGGTCAAGCTCAAGGCAGCCCTACTTTGCCAGCATGCGGTTCACATAACGCCCATCGTCGGTCACTTCCGCCCCCAGCACCGCAGCAATCGCCGGTATCGGCTCCGGAACCAGGTCTTCGTGGCTGAGTTCGACCTCACAAAGCCATAGCTCCCGGTCGCAAAAAACATCCACCAGCCATTCCTGCTTCGGATCGGCTGTAGGAGGCCGGTAGCGCTTCTTTTGCACTCGGCAACCTAGCGTCAGTGGCCACAAGACAGCAAAGAGCTCGGCGCTAGCCTCCTCCTCTAGCTCCAGCCGCCGAATCCCGCGGCCAGCCTTGACGCATCGGAAATACCGCTCTTCGCCGCCTCGCCGAATCCTCCGAACACGCTCCTGCAGTTTTTCTCCCGGCAGCCAGCCCTGGTCGATCTCTTCGCAGTCCCAGCTGGCGAAGCCCTCGGGCAAAGCCTCCAGGAGGTATTTCCGTTCGATCTCGACCCCTTGTTCCGGCAACGAGTTTTCAAGTCCAGCTTGCAGGTTTGCAAGATGGCCAAACAGCTCGCGGAGAGAGAGAGGATTCTCCTCACCAAGCCAAAGCCGAGCGAAAGCAGCAAAACTCTGTTTGAGACGCTCGCGATTACGCCGAGCGAGTTCGAGCAAGCCCGGTTCAAGGCCAAGCGCTTTCTTCTCGGTTTCGGACAAGTCCCCCCCATCAAGAAGGCGGCTGAGCTCCGCGGCGAGCTCATAGGCCCCGATGATCTCAAGGAGCTGGCCCTGCAGCTGCTTCACGCACGGGAGGGCAGGAGCAAGTCCAGGCAAAAGCAGCGCGCTAGTAGCTTCGAGGAGATCATGCAGGCGTTTCACCGCCAGCCGCAGCGCATACAGCTCGTCCTGATCCTCGACGCCTTCCATCCCCTTGAGTGCGACCTGAAGATCCCTGGCAGAGCAGCCGAAGCGCGAAGCAAGCTCGCTACGAAAACAAGAAGACGCATCCGCCAGGGGCCCCAGCTTGGCAGAACTCAGGCTCAGCTTCAGACCTTGGCCTAGTCGCCGAAGCAGGGCGTCGGAGCCCTCGAGCATCTGCTCTCGCACCCGCTCTCGGCCAGCACTCCAACGCCGCTGCCATTGGCCAGCAAGGTAGGACAGCCCCCTGAACTCTTCAGTCGTCAAAGCCTCGCCGAGTGACTCCAGCTGAGCAAGGGCGAGCTGGGCCTCCACTGTTGGCCGCATCGCCTGCTCCAGCTGTCGCAGAGCCTGGTATTCCTTGCCGGGCAGCGCCGCCCCCAAATGCCGCCGCCAAGACTTGGCCCAGGAGCAGAGCCTTGGCACGGCAAGCAGGAAGTCCTGAAGGGCATCCTCCTCATCGGCCACGCGCAGACGCTGGGCCGCAGCCAGGCTCTCTTCGAGAAGACGGTAGGTGAGCCGGCAGCACGCCTCTTCGGGCGAACGCTGGAGTAGATCATCGGGTACTTGAGAAGGCATCGAGCACGGGAGCTTAGCAGGCCATTGGCGAAGTCTCCCGCACAGCGAGCCTCGCTTGTCCGCGGCGGAGTGCCTAGCTTGTCGCACTGCGCCCTAGCAAGGAGTCCCAATGCTTCGACCCTCCCTCCCGGCGGCACTCGTGCTCGCCCTCTTCGCCGCCTGCCAGCTCCCCCCACAAACGGAATCGGCAGCCCCCCCCAAGCCGGCCTTCGACAGCGGGAACTGGCGTTCCCTCTTCGACGGCAAAAGCCTTAGCGGATGGACCACCAAAGGCGGCCGCTACGACGGCAAAGCCAAGTGGAGCGTCGAGGACGGCGCCCTGGTCGGGCGTGAAGGCCCAAACAAGGCTGGCGGCCTGATCTACACCAAGGATCGCTACCGCAGCTTCGCCATGACCCTGGAGACGCGCATCGACTACCCCTTCGACTCGGGCGTCTTCGTGCACATGCGGCCTGAGGCAAAAGGTCTGCAGGTCACCCTCGACCACCGTCCCGGCGGAGAAATCGCCGGGATCTATTCCGAAGGCTGGCTGCACCACAATCCCGATGGCGAGAAGCTCTTCCCCAAGAACGAGTGGAACCTGGTGGAGCTGCGGGTGACGGGCTTGACGCCGCGGGTCGAGGTCTGGCTCAACGGCAGCAAGAGCTGCGACTGGACCCGGGCTGCGGGTCTGCCAGGCTTTGCTCTCGATGGGCTGATCGGCCTGCAGGTCCATGGCAACCGTGGCGATCCCGCGACCCGCACCGCGAGCTTCCGCAATGTGAGGATCCTCGAACTACCCACCGTGGACCCGGCACTGTTCGCGATCGATGCCAAGGGCCAGCTGCAAGCCACAGACAAGGCCAAAGAAGCTGGCTGGAGCAACCTCCTCGCCAACGGAACCCAAGACTGGAGCTTCGTCGGCGGCGCCCTGAGCGACGCCTGCCGGATCAACGACGGCGTCCTTGAGTTTCCCAAAAAGGGGCCGGGCGGCTACCTGCGGACCAAGGAGAGCTATCGCGACTTCGAGCTGCGCCTCGACTTCAAGATCGCGCGAATGGCCAACAGCGGCCTCTTTCTCCGTGGTGACGTCGAGAAGGGCAATCCCGCGTTTTCCGGCTGCGAGGTGCAGATCGTCGACGACTTCAACTGGGAGCGGGTCACAAGGACCAAGCTGAAGCCGACGCAGTTCACCGGCAGCCTCTACGCGGCGCTAGCCCCGGGTGACCGCGAGGCGCTTCTACCGATCGGTCGCTGGAACAGCTACCGCGTCTTGTATGTCGGCTCGCAGCTACGCGTAGAACTCAACGGCCGCGTCCTCTACGACGTCGACACCAAGACCCTGAAGGCCGAGCCGCCCTTCGTCCAGCGCGCTGGCGAGGGCTTCATTGGCCTGCAGCGCCACGCCCCGAAGCAGGTCGAGGACGAAGTCTACGCATCCTTCCGCAATATCTGGCTGCGCCCGATCAAGCGGGAGCAGTAGCAGGGGCAAACGGGCAGCTGCCGATTGTCGCAGCTGCCCCGCCCTGTCTCAGCGGAAGCGCGTGTGCCCCGGCATAGGCAGCGCCGGCGCCGCGACATCAACCCAGTCGTATTTCTCCGGCGCCAGGCTCTCTTCGCTATTCAGCATCTGCTCCCAACCGATGCTCTGGCCGGTATACGCAGCCTGCCGTCCCAAGATCGCCATCAGCGTGCTCTTCGCCATGTAGTCGCCGTTGTTGATCGGCTCACCCGCACGAATCGCCCGGAACAGGGCGTCATGCTCGAGCTGATACATGTTTCCCTGTGGGCGCTTGGTCTTGAACTTGGTCTCACCTTCGATGCGACCGCTGTAGCTGGCAATGTGGCAGATCCCCTTGGTCCCGAAGATGTGGTCGCTGACGTCAGCCTTGCAGCCGTCCCACTGCCGACAGGAGCTATAGACCCGCCTGCCATCTTCCCACTCGTAGATAATCGCGAAGTGGTCGTAGATGTTGCCGTATTTTTTGTCCGTGCGAACCTGACGGCCCCCCACGCCAAAGGCACGGGCAGGAGGCTGGTCCTTCATCGCCCACATTGCCTTGTCGAGGCTATGGATGTGCTGCTCGGTGATCATGTCGCCGCTCAGCCAATGGAAGTACAGCCAGTTGCGGATCTGGTATTCCATGCGGCTCCACTCCGGCTTGTCACCACGGTGCCAGAGACCGTTGGTGTGATAGGTAACCTCCATCGAGCGTAGATCGCCAATCGCTCCCTCGTGCACCAGATCCATGGTCTGACGCACGGTATCCGCATAACGCCAGCAAAGACCGGAAACGATGGACAGGCCCTTTTTCCGCGCAAGTTCGCAGGTCGCCATTACGCTGCGCACGCCGGGGGCGTCCGTCGCCACCGGTTTTTCGCAGAAGACATGCTTGCCCTGCTCAATGGCATAACGCAGGTGTATCGGGCGGAAATGCGGGGTCGCGGCCAGGCAAACAACATCGCAGCTATCGATCACCTTTTTGTAAGCGTCGAAGCCCCAAAAAACATGGTCAGCGTCAACCAGCACCCGCTCCTTGATGTCATCGACCCTCTTTAGGGAGCTGAGCTTGCCACGCACTCGATCCTCGAAGGCATCCCCCATCGCCACCAGCTGGCAGGCCGGATCAGCGCGCAGCGCGTTGACCGCCGCTCCCCCCCCACGCCCGCCACAACCAACCAGGCCGACCTTGATTTGCTCGCGCCCCAGGACATGGGCACGGGCGGCGACAGCTGCGCTGGGACTCAGGGCACTCGCAGCGAGCACCGCCCCTGAGCTGCCTAAAAAACTACGACGAGAGACTTCGTTCGACCCAGGGGACTTCTGGCTGGCCATCTGGCCTCCTACGAATGTTCAAGGGCGGGATAAGCCGGCGACGGTGCCTCTTCATTGCGAGGCGGAAACCGGCCGGGCAGGCTGGCAACATAGCGCCCCCCGTCTCGATCGGAGCCTGCAATGAACGAGCCTCTTTCCCGTCGTCGATTCCTCCACGTCGCCGCTGCAAGCGCCATGGCCCCTGTAGCAGCCCAGGCCGCCGTCGGCCAAGTCGGCGCCAATAAACAGAAAGCCAAGGCGCCAGCTGTCGACAAACTCGAAATCAAACTGGCGGTAAAGCTGGGGATGCTTCGGGAGAAGCTCTCGCTCCGCGACAAGTTCATGCTCCTCGCCGACCTGGGGTTCGACGGCGTAGAACTCGACTCCCCAAACAACTTCGATTGCGAAGAGGTTTTGGCGGCCCGTGACCAGTCCAAACTGCAAATCCCAGGCACTGTCGATTCGGTTCATTGGCACAACACCCTTTCCAACCCCAGGCCCGAGATCAGGGCCAAGGGCCTGGCCGGTCTACGCACCGCCCTGAAAGACGCGCACGACTACGGTGGTAGCAGTGCCCTCCTCGTCCCCGGCGTGGTCCGCAAAAACATCCGCTACGACCAGGTCTACACCCGCAGCCAAACGGAAATCCGCAAGGCCATCCCCTATGCGAAAAAGCTTGGGGTTGCGATTGCCATCGAAAACGTCTGGAACGGCTTCCTGCTCAGCCCAGTCGAGGCCTGCCGTTATCTCGACGAATTCGACACAGACATGGTTGGAATGCACTTCGATGTCGGCAACATCGTCCGCTACGGATTTCCCGAGCACTGGATCTACGCCCTGGGAAAACGGATCCTCAAGCTGGACGTCAAGGAATACAGCAAGAAGAGGGGATTTGGCGTCCACCTCATGGAGGGCGATTGCGATTGGCCGAGCGTCGTAAAGGCCCTCAAAGCCATTGGGTATTCCGGCTGGGCAACCGCGGAAATGCGTGGCGGCGACCGCAAGTGCTTGGCCTCCATCCACGAACGCATGAGCAAGATTTTCTCGATGTAATTGGAAGGATCCATGAAAAGCAGCAAAGGCTACTACACACAGCCGACGGTCCACGGGGAGCGAATCGTCTTCGTATGCGAAGGCGATCTCTGGTTAGTAAGCACCGAGGGCGGCACTGCAACACGGCTGCACGCGACCCCGGGCACGGCCAATTTCCCGCGTTTCTCGCCCGACGGCAGGCGCATCGCCTTCACCGGGCGTGATGACGGGCCGGCCGAGGTCTTCGTAATGGACGCCGATGGCGGGGTTCCCGAGCGCCGCACCTGGCTCGGTGCCCCACTGACCCGGGTCGTCGGCTGGACTTCTGACGGGAAGAGCATCCTCTTTTCCAGCGACTCCGCCCGCCCCTTTATGAAATGGATGGAGCTGTATCAGGTCGCGGCAGCCGGCGGCCTGGTCCAGGCCCTGCACCACGGTCCGGCCTCGACCCTGTCCCTGGCAGCCAAGGGCAAGGGCCGGGTCATCGGCCGCAACTCCTCCGATCCCGCGCGTTGGAAGCGTTATCGCGGCGGCACCGCTGGCAAGATCTGGATCGATAAAACCGGACGTAACAACTTCGTCGAGATGCTGCAGTTGCCAGGCAACCTCGCCGACCCGATGTGGATCGGTGATCGCATTTGGTTCCTGAGCGACCACGAAGGCCACGGGAATCTCTATTCCTGCAAGCCAAGCGGCGAGGACCTGCGCCAGGAGACCAAGCACAAGGACTTTTACCTGCGCTACCCCTCCACCGACGGCAAGAGCATCGTCTACCACGCTGGCGCCGATATCTGGATCCTCGATATCGCCTCCGGCGAAACTCGCCGGGTCGATATCCACGTGCCTAGCGCCCGCAGCGAGCGAGCCGCACGCTATGTCCCAGCGCAGCGCTGGTTTGAGTCCCTAGACCTCAATCCCGACGGCGCCCACCTGGCCTCCATCCACCGCGGCGGTCTCTTCACCATGGGCCTCTGGGAGGGCCCGGTGCGGCGGCACGGCAAGGCCTCGGCCGAGCGCTTCCGGCTAGCAACCTGGCTGAGCGATGGCAAGCGTCTGGTCGCCACCAATGACGGAGGCGGCGACGAGCAGCTCATCGTTTTCGATACCGCCACTGGCGTGAAGAAAACCCTGCGCGGCGATTTTGGCCGACCATTGAGCCTAGCGGTCGCCCCCAAGAGCAAGGGCTCCAAGAAGGAACTCGTTGCCGTCATCAATCAACGCCAAGAGCTCTACATCGTCGATGTGCTGACCGGGCGTCGCAAACAGATCGCGCACAGCCCACACAGCCGCTTCATGGGCATGGACTGGAGCCATGACGGGCGCTTCCTCGCCTACGCCATCGCCCCCGAACCCAATGCCTCGTGCATCGAGATCTTCGACACGAAGAACGGCAAGACCCAGCGGGTCACGCGTCCGGAGTTCAGCGACGCAGTCCCCTGCTTCGACCCGGAAGGCCGCTACCTCTACTTCCTGTCCGGCCGGGTCTTCGATCCCGTCTTCGAAGCGCACCACTTCAACTACGCCTTCCCCAAGGGCTACAAGCCATACGCGCTGCCGCTGCGCCGCGATCTGCCTTCACCCTTCGCCAAGGAGCAGCGTCCGGTAAAGACCCTTGAGGGTCAGCTACCCGGCGCCAAGCCCGACAGCAAAAAGGGCGAGCCGAAATTCGAGATCGATTTCGACGGCATCGAAGACCGCATCGTCGAGTTCCCGGTGCCCGAAGGGCGCTTCCTGTCGATTGCCGCCACCCAGGGGAGAGTGCTCTTCCTCCGGCAAGCCGTGCTCGGAACCCTCAGCAGGAAGCCCGGCTCTCCCGAGGACATGGCCAGCGCCAAGCTCGAAGCCTGGGACTTCGACAAGGACAAGCTCGAAACCATCCAGGACAAAGTCTCGGGCATAGGCCTCGACCTGCACAAGAAGCTGCTGGCCATTGTCTGCGGCAAGCGGGTGCGGGTCATCAACGCCAAGGGCAAGCCGGCCCCGAACAGTGACAAGCTGCCGGCGGGCCGAGAGTCCGGTTGGATCGACTGGAACCGTATCCGGCTCCTCGTCGAACCCGGAGCCGAGTGGCGGCAGATGTTCCTTGAGGCTTGGCGCCTGCAACGCGAGCAGTTCTGGGACGGTGACATGTCCGGCATCGACTGGGAGGCGGTACGCGACGATTACCTGCCCTTGGTCGACCGTGTCGCAACACGTGCCGAGTTCTCCGACTTGATGTGGGAGATGCAAGGCGAGCTGGGCACCAGCCATGCCTACGAGATGGCGGGCGACTACGCGCCACGCCCCTACTGGCGTCAGGGACGCCTGGGAGCCGAGTTGGCGCCGTCCGCTCGCGGCAACTCTTGGCGCATCGACCGCATCCCACACGGCGATTCCTGGATCGCCAAGGCGAGCTCTCCGCTCGCCGCACCCGGGCTGCAGCTGGCCAAGGGCGACGAGATCCTCAGCATCGGCGGACAGGACCTAACCCGCGACGAGGATCCTCACAAGCACTTAATGCACCATGCTGGGCAGGCCGTCGAACTCAGCGTGCGCAGCAAGGACGCCCGCGGTCGGCGCGCAACCCGCAAGATCGTCGTCAAGCCCATGGCCCAGGAGTTTGCCCTCTACTACCGCGACTGGGTCGAGCAAAATCGCGCCCAAGTCGACAAGGCCAGCAAGGGCAAAATCGGCTACCTGCATCTGCCCGACATGGGGCCGCAGGGCATCGCCGAGTTCGAACGGCACTGGCGCCAGGTCAACCACAAGGAAGGCCTCATCGTCGACGTGCGCTGGAACGGCGGCGGCCACATCAGCCAGCTGGTTCTCACTCAGCTGCTGAAGCGCCGCGTCGGCTATACCAAGAGCCGCTGGGGCGCCCCGACCAGCTACCCGCGCGAGACCATGGATGGCCCCATCGTCGCACTGACCAACGAATATGCGGGCAGTGACGGCGACATCTTCAGCCACTCCTTCAAGCTCCTTGGCCTCGGCCCACTGATCGGCACTCGCACCTGGGGCGGCGTCGTCGGCATCTGGCCGCGCCACGCCCTTGTCGATGGCACGGTCACGACACAGCCGGAGTTTGCCTTCTGGTTCGATGACGTCGCCTGGGGCGTCGAAGGGCATGGGACCGATCCCGACATCGTCGTCGACATCACTCCACAGGAATGGGGTCGTGGAGAGGATCCTCAACTCGAACGCGCCATTGCCGAGGTCATGAAGCTCCACCGGAAAAGCAGCCACAAGCCCCTCGACTTCGGTCCGCTGCCGGACCGCCGCAAGCCCGGCACGGGCAAACGCAAAGCCGCGACGAAGAAACGCAGCAGCAAGAAGAGCAGAAAGAAGAAGGCCAGGAAGAAGCGGAGCTGAGTAGGGAGGCGCAGCAGCAAGGCTCCGCGATGACTGCTGCGCCTGCCCCCCTTCCTGGCAAGCCCCAGCCGTATCGACGAGCAGCGGCTTGCCACCAGCCCCCCATGCCGTTCGCTGGCCTGCCCCCGTACGCGAAGCTCCCCCCGAACGAGCAAGAAACTCGTTCGGAGGAGCTTTCGTGTTCGGGGGCACTGAGGATCTGCGCTCGTTTAGAGCGCGATCTCAATGAGTTCGCAACTCACTTCGTGCCCAGGTTCCACTCGGTGCCGTTGCTCATGCCGTAGATACCTGCCGGGATATCGAAGACCAGGCCCTGCCAGTCGAGGACGACACCCTTCAGGGAGTTGGAGTTCGGGATCGGGACCGGGAGAGTACCATTGCCGCCCGGGATCGCGATATTCATCAGGAACGGCGGCTTGATCAGCAGAGAGCCGAAAGGCGTCGGGATCGGGACCGGCATACGGCCGACACCGAGGAAGATGACGCCGGCCTGGGCCGTCGCCAGATTGCCCTTGAACAGAAGGTTCGACGTCGTGCCGAGGATCGGACGCGCGCTCGAAGTCAACTCCGGCACCAAAGTGGAAGTGTTCCCAAGAACGTGCACCCAGACGCGGCCAATCGAACCAGTGCCGTTGTCAGCGATCGGCCCCAGGCCCTTATTGACCTTGTGATCGACCTGCATGATCAAGCGATTGCAGGTAATCGGCTGATTCAGGACGCTCGTCTTCCAGCCACCTTGGCCGTAGCTGTTGTAGTTCTTTCCGGCGGCGCCGCTGTGACAGGCACCTAGAATCGCCAAGTGCTCGCCCTTCTTGAAGAGGATCGGGGACTTCGGGCGCAAAATCGTGCCGGCTTTGCCGGTGCCGTGGAAGACAAGCTCGGCGGCCGTCGGCGTATGCGTAGCCGGGAAAGTGGCCGGTGCTGCCTTTAGACGGTAGACCGAAACGGTCTGGTCCGTCTGCTTGGTCGCATGGTCGTTCGGGCATTCGAAGCCATTGGCAAGGAACAAGCCCGGAGCTTGGAAGTGGAAGCCACGAGTATGCGCGTAGATGTAGTGGCTGCTGTTCTTGGGCATGACGATCGGCGACGGGACGGGCTTATTGAAAGTGCCCTTTCCGAAGTCTTCTGCCATGGCCTTAGACGGGTTGACCGTGATCAGATCCTTCATCGTGATCTTGCTTGGCGGGTGCGTGCCATCGGTCGTCGTCAGCGTGACGCTGAATTTCTTGTCGAAGCCCGTTGCGGTGTAGGTGTAGCTCGGGTTCTGGACCGTCGAGTCGATCTTGTTGTCGCCATCGAAGTCCCAGGCCCAGGTCTTCACGCCACCAGCGGACGAGGTATAGGTCGTGTCGGTGAACTTGACCTGGAGCGGGCTTTTGCCGGAAGTCGGCACCGCGTTGAAGCTGGAGAATAGCCCACTACCCGAGGTGTAGATGATCGACCCGTTCCAGACACGCGGAGAAAAGGGGAATCGACTCCAAGGCGTGTTGGCTGCTGCGCCGAGTGACAGCGAGATGAACGAGTCCTTGTAGGACTGATTTGTTCCGGTGCCGGTCGTATAGGCATGCCCGCTACCAACCGCGATGAGGGCAACAGCGTAGCTGCCCGCCGCCAGGACCACCGGAGTCTTGAGCTTGATCTTCGTGGCGACGTTTCGGCCGGCCGAAACGGCCTTGCCATCATCTACGCCCACCTGCTTCCACAGCGAGGCGTTGCCTTCCTTGCCCACGTAGGTGCTGGGCGCGGTCCAGACCTGAACACCAACGGGCGTATTCGAGGGCGCGCTATAGTTGGTCTCAAGGTCTGTGATACGGATGCTGCTCTTGGCCTTGAGGTCGAAGTAGACGATACCGCCGACACTGCCGCCGTTGTTCGACTGTAAGGTCGTTGTCAACTTCATCTGCGAATGCGCGGTGTTCGCACCCAGGACGAGAGCGCCCAAAGCACCGGCGATGAGGGAAAGATTCTTCATTGGATTGAAACTCTGGAGGAGGAGTAGAACTCAGGACATCAGCTAGCGAGCGATGACTCGGGAGCCAAAAGGGGAACGGGGACTCCATTCTCTCGGGCCGACCGAGTCGGGCACGATGCCTTGCGAACGGTCAATACGCCGCACGGCGAAGGCAAGGAAAGCAGGACTTGCAGCTTGCGCTGCCAGGCAACAGACACAAAACCGAGGGCTCGGGCAAGGGAACTCGGACCCTGCGCCGCAGCTCCGACGCAGGGCATCCCGCATGTGTTCCGTTCATTTCACAAGAACTCAGCTTGGACTCCTCACGCAACCAGGACATCCCATAGGCATCGAAAACGCCGCCTTACTCGCGCAGCCTGCTTTTCCAGCCTCCTGGCAGGCGCTGCCTCAGCGTGAAGCTTTTTCCTTTGGAGGCAGCTTCTTCGCTTTCCCTTCCTTCGGAGGCAGTTCACAGAGCAGTCGAAAGCCTACAAAGGGCGCATCGGTGTGGTACCACACAGACTGGGGGATCTGCGGATCCTGCATCTTCCAATCCGGGTTGCTGGCCATTCGCGCCGCGCAGCGCAGCAGCGCCGCCTCGTCGTACCAAGAGCCTCCCCGAACGATGCGCGGGTAGAGCTTCGTCGGCACATGCACGGGGCTTTTCAGCGGCTCCTTGCCTTGGAAGCGAGCGTAGCCATCTGCGAAATACTGGTCCTGCACCCACTCGGCGACATTGCCGTGCATGTCATAAAGACCCCAGGGGTTGGGCTTGCGGGTGCCGATCTTCTGGTAACCGTCAGGCGAGTTTTCGTCATACCAGGCATATTCCGCGAGCTTGCTCTCATCGTCGCCAAACGAAAAACGCGTCGTGGTGCCTGCCCGGCAAGCCCATTCCCATTCGGCCTCGGTAGGTAAACGGAAAGTCTTACCGGTCTTGGCGCTGAGCCACTCGCAGTAGGTGCTGGCCGCTCTTTGCGTCATGCAGATCGCAGGGTAGCCGTAATGCCCCATGCCGAAGGTCATGTCGGTATAGGGCTTAGTCGGACGAGTGACGGCATCCGCCTTCTTGTCCCGAGCTGTCGCCTTACCTGCGGCAGCCTTGCGACGTTGGCGATCGAGGTCGAGCATCCAGAGTTCGTACTGGTCCCAGGTAACCTCGTGCTTGCCGAGGAAAAAGGCCTTAACCCGCACCCGCCGCTGCGGACCCTCGTCTTTCTTGCGGCCCGCTTCGCTCTCGGGGCTGCCGAGGGTGAAGACCCCACCGGGAATCGGCATCATCTCGAAGGAGATATCGGTGCCGGGAATCTTCTGGGTAAAGGGGACGAAATCCTTGCGCTGCGGCTTCTCGATGCGGAGGCCAGCACTGGCTGCCTCCTGCTTTGCTCTGCCCGCCCCAGCATCCTGCGCCGCAGGCAAGATCGGCAGCAGAACGAACAAGGTGATCCCCAAGAGTCCCGAGTAGACTGTGCACCGCACTGACTCACCTCTCCTTACTCCCGCTCGCAGCGAACGGATGTCTTCGTCCCGAACCAAGCCCAGGCGAGCTCTTCGCGCCGTAGCACGCTCCCTCACCATACCGCTCCTCGCCGTCCTGGCCCTCAGCGCCTGCGCTCGTGAATCAGAGCCCCAGGCTCCGAAGGAGCAAGAGCTCAGGCGATATAGCTTTGCACGCACAGAGATGGGCGTGCCCTTTCGGCTAGTCATCTATGCCGAAAGCCGAGAAGCGGCGCAAGCTGCATCCACAGCGAGCTTTGCTCGCGTGAGCCAGTTGAACGCGATCCTCAGCGATTACGACCCGCAGAGTGAGGTCATGCGGCTCTGCGCCAAGAGCGGCGACGGCAAAATGCATCCGGTCTCGGCCGAGCTGCGCACGATACTCGCCCTATCCAAACACTGGTGGCAGGCCAGCGACGGCGCCTTCGACCCCACGGTCGGCCCCTTCGTCCAACTCTGGCGCAAGGCCCGCCGGACGAAACGACTGCCAAGCGCCGCCGCCCTCGCAAAGGCCAAGGAGCTGGTCGGGCTCGAGCATCTACATATGGCCCCGGTGCAGCGCTTGCTCCGCCTCGAGCGTCCCGGCATGCGCCTGGACTTTGGTGGAATCGCCAAGGGCTTCGCTCTCGACGAGGCCCTGCAGATCTTGCGCCGACGAGGCATCCAGCAGGCCTTGGCCGAAGCCGGTGGCGACATCGCCGTCATGGGCGCGCCTCCCGGCAAAGCCGGCTGGCGCATCGCCGTGAGCCCGGCCGCTGAGCAGGACAGCGCCGGCGAGTTCCTCTTGCTCCGCGACCAAGCCGTCGCCAGCTCGGGCGATCGCTACCAGTTCGTCGAGATCGCGGGCAAGCGCTATTCGCACATCATCGAGCCAGGCAGCGGCCTGGGCCTGACCCGGCGCAGCCTAGTCACAGTGGTCGCGAATACCGGCGCCGCCGCCGATGCCATGGCGACCATCGTCAGCGTCCTGGGTCCGGAGAAAGGCGTCGCCTGGATCGACCGCCAGCAGGCCGCAGCCGCCCGTGCCCTGGCGCTCGGAGACGAAGTCCGCGAACACAGAAGCCGGCTCTGGCGTCGGCATCTCGAAGCAAACAGCAGCCCAAACTCACAGAACTCGAACGAAGGAAAGTAGAACAGGCATGGCCAAGAAACGTCTCGGCATCGGCATCCTCGGCACCGGCTGGGTAGCCGGCGCCCACATCGAAAACTTCAAGAAGATCGACGGCTGCGAGATCGTCGGCATCTGCTCACGCAAGCAAGAGCGAGCTGCGGCCAAGATTGCCGAGCACCAGCTCGTCCAAGCCGAGAGCTACGAAGACTACGACGCCTTACTCGCCCGCGAGGACCTGGACATCGTCGTCATCTGCACCCCGCACCCGGGACATCCAAACGAGACGGTCGCGGCCGCCGAGGCCGGCAAACACATCGTGATCGAGAAACCGGTGGCGATGGAGCGCAAGTCCCTTGAGAGGATGCTCACAGCGGTCGAAGCCAACAAGGTCAACACCAGTGTCTGCTTTGAGCTGCGCTGGATCGGACTGTTCCAGAACATCAAAGCCATGGTCAAGCAGGGCCTGCTCGGCAAGCTCTTCTACGGCGAAACCGGCTACTTCCATGGCATCGGCCCCTGGTACGGCCAATACCCCTGGAACCGCAAAAAAGACATGGGCGGCGACGCCTTCCTCACCGCCGGCTGCCACGCCCTCGACGGCCTGATCTGGCTGATGGACAGCAAGGTCGTCGAAGTCAGCGCCATGAGCAACACCAGCCCACGCAACCCACTCAAGTACGAATACGACACCAATATCTGCGCCATCCTGCGCTTCGAAAACGGAGCCATCGGCAAGGTCGCCACGAGCATCGAATGCCGGCAGCCCTATTCCTTCCCGGTCCTACTCCAGGGCGATAAGGGCACCATCGACGGCGACAAGCTCAGCACCCTGCTCTGGCCGGGAACCAGCGCCGGCAAATGGGCGCAGATCCCAACCGCGCTGCCCGACTCGGGCGATGTCGACGACCACCCCTATCTGGGACAGCTCGAATACTTCGTCGACTGCGTGCGCAAGAAGAAGCGCCCCCACAACGACCTCAAAGCATGTAGCCACGTGCACGAGGTCATGTTCGCCATCCAAGATGCGCTGAAAAAGCGCAAGACCATCCCCGTCCCCAGCACGCCAGGAGCATGACGCAGAGAATGATGAAACACCTAGCAATCCCGGGCCTGGCAGTGCTCTGCCTGGCCACCCCCTTCAACCTCACCGCTCAGGCACAAAAGCCGCCCAAGTTGGTCAAGAAGCTGAGCCCAGTGTCACAGCGCTACCACGAGCTGATGACCAAGGTCCAAAAGGCGCAAAGCCAGCACTATGCCGAGTATCGGAAAAAGCTCGCCAAGGCGCGCAAGGAGGCGAAGGGCAAGCGCCCAGCCGTCCTACCGGCCTTCGCCCCGTACGACCTGAAGCCCCATTTCGCAGAGTTCTGGAAGGCCGCAGGGAGCTTCGAAGGCGAGGATCAGATCAGCTTCCTGCTCTGGATCGTGCGCAACGGCGCGCGCAGTGCCCCAGAGCAATGCAAGAAGGCCTTTGCCCTGCTCCTGGCAGAGCACCATGGCAGCGAGAAGCTGAGGGCCCTGAGCCCGATGCTCGCCTCCCTCTCCCAAGCTCTTGGTGCCGAGACGACCCAGGCCGCCATCAACAGCCTCCTGAAGAGATCACCGCATGCCTCCGTGCGGGCCGGCGCTCTCTATTCGCGCGCTCAAATCGCCCTAGCCAAGGCCAAGCAGCTCAGCGGCACGGAGAAGCGAGCGGGGATCGAGAAGGCCCTCTCCTACTTCGAGAAGGCCCTGGCCACAGACGACGGGGAATCCTGGGCCAGCCGGGCTCGTGGCAGCATCCACGAGTTCCGCAAGCTGCAGCCCGGCATGCTTGCCCCCAACATCGTGGGCAAGGATCTCGATGGCGTCGCCTTCGAGCTCAGCCAGTACCGCGGCAAAGTCGTGCTGCTCTCGTTCTGGGGCGATTGGTGAGGCCCTTGCCGGAGCCAGTATCCAAACGAGCGGTCGCTCGTTAGCAAATACCAAGGACGCCCCTTTGCCCTGATCGGTGTGAACAGTGACAGGGACATCAACCGCGCCAAGCAAGCCGTCGAGAAGAACAAGCTGAACTGGCGCAGCTTCTGGTCTGGGCCGAAAGGTAGCTCAGGCAAGATCCCTTCGAGCTGGAATGTCCGCGGCTGGCCGACGGTCGTCCTCCTCGACCACGAAGGCAAGATCGCCTGGCGCGGCCACTTCATGAAGGCCGAGCAAAAGAAGCTGCTCGAGGAACTCGTGAAGCGAGCCGAAGCCAAGTAGTCGCTCTGCACTCCTGCAGCCCTGCACTCAGCATGGCCCCTGCGGCAATGCTGAGTGCAGAGCAGATTGCTAAGTCTGCGTGCACTCGCCTTCGCTTGCCGCCATGATGCGCGGCCCTTCAGCGAGGGCCGACGATGAACCGCCAACGAGTACAGGACCTGGTCGAGAAGACCTGGGACGAGTCCATTCTCCCCGTCCTCGAGGACTACATCCGCATCCCCTGCAAGTCGCCCGACTTCGACCCAGACTGGGCCGAACACGGGCACATGCAAGAGGCAGTGCAGCTGGCGCGTAGCTGGTGCGAGGCCCAAAACATCGACGGCCTGCAGATCGAGGTGCACGAAGTCCCGGGGCGAACCCCGCTCCTCCTCCTCGAGCTGCCACAGCGCGGCGACTCAGCCCAAGCTGAGGACTGCGTTCTCCTCTACGGCCACCTCGACAAGCAGCCCGAGATGGAGGGCTGGGACGAAGATCTCGGCCCGTGGAAGCCCGTCGTCAAGGACGACAAGCTCTACGGCCGCGGCAGCGCCGACGATGGCTATGCCCTCTTCTCCGCCGTCACCGCCCTGCGCGCCCTGCAGCATGCCGGTGGCGAGCATGCTCGCTGCGTGGTGCTGATCGAGTGCTGCGAAGAGAGCGGCAGCTACGACCTACCCTTCTACCTTGAGCAACTGGCTGATCGCCTCGGCCAACCCAGCCTCATCGTCTGTCTCGACTCGGGCGCCGGCAACTTCGAGCAGCTCTGGTGCACGACCTCGCTACGCGGCATGTGCTCGGGTGAACTCCGGGTCGAGGTCCTAAGCGAGGGGGTCCACTCCGGAGACGCAGGCGGAGTGGTGCCATCCAGCTTCCGGCTGGCCCGCGCTCTTCTCTCTCGCATCGAAGACCCGGAGACAGGCGAGCTGCTCCTGCGCGAACTCTACTGCCCCATCCCCGAAGACCGCGAAGAGCAGGCGCAGAGCGCCGGCGAGGTCCTCGGGGACAGTGCCTGGGCCCGCTTCCCCACCAGCGCCGGCCTTGAACCAGGCGACCCCGACCCCGCCGAACTGGTGCTGGCCCGGACCTGGCTGCCAAGCCTTGAGGTCATCGGCCAGGACGGCATCCCCTCCCTTGGCGAAGGCGGCAACGTGCTGCGACCGCAAACGACGCTCAAACTCTCCCTGCGCTTGCCGCCAAACTGCGATCCGGAAGCAGCCCTCGCCGCCCTGCAGGAGAAGCTGACGGAGGATGCTCCCCAGGGAGCGAGCGTAAGCTTCACCGCCGGGGCGAGCTGCCAAGGCTGGAACGCCCCCCCACTCGCCGAGTGGATGGAGGCTGCGGCTGAGCAAGCCTCGCGTGACTGGTTCGACCGCCCCTGCCTCTACATGGGCGAAGGCGGCTCCATCCCCTTCATGGCGATTCTGGGCGAGCGCTACCCGCAGGCGCAGTTCTTGATCACTGGCATTCTCGGCCCGGGCTCGAACGCCCACGGCCCCAACGAATTCCTGCACCTAGGCATGGTCAAGAAGGTGACCGGCGCCGTCGCGACCCTGCTAGACCTGCACGCAAAGCGGCAGTAACTCCCAGGGTCGGAGCAGCTCAGCGCCGACACTCAGCGCTCCGGTACTCAGGGCGCCGGCACCACCAATACAGGAGAGGTCACCCGGCTCAGCGTGCGATCCATCGTCGAGCCAAGCCAGCCACGCTCGTGCTCGGCGCCGCCCTGGGTGCCCAACACGACAAGCTGAGCCCCAACCTCGTTCACCAGCGCTTCGATGCAAACCGACGCGTCTCCCTCGGCTACGCGGCCAACACCCTCCAAGCCGAGTTCTCGCATCTCAGCGAGTTCGCGATCCATGTCCTCCTGCGCCCGCCCCTCCGACACTCCGTCTTCAAAGACGTGGAGCACATAGAGCTCACGAGTCTCTCGCTCGGTCATGTCCTGGGCAAGGCGTAGGACAGCATCTCGCGCTGCCCGTGCGTAGTCGCTGAAGTCGGTCGCGAGCACCACCCGATCCAGACGCGAGAAACTCCGCCCCTCCGGTTTGACCACCAGAATCGGGCAGGGGCAACTCTTCACGAAGCGCGCAGCCACACTCCCAAAAATCCACCGAGCCAAACCCTTGCGGCCCTGACTTCCCATCAGGGTCAAGTCTGGCTCGAAGGAAGCCACTCGCTCCTCAAGCACCTCGACCAGATCGCCGGTCGCAAGCTCTGGCACGACCTTCCAGTCGCCGAACTCATGGATCTGCGTGACTCGCTCCTGCAGGAGTTTCCTCCCCGCGCCCCGCTGCGGCAGCTGGCTCTCCGTATCCTCGCTTCGCGGTAGCACGTGCAGGAGCTCGATTCGTGCCTGCGGCGCAGCGAGCAAGGGCAGCATTTCGATCGCGCGTAGGGACCACTCGCCATCGTCCACCGGCAATAGGATTCGCTCGAACATCTTTCAGCTCCTCGGTCTCCTCCCTGCTCGCCCCCCTGCTCTCAAACGATCAAACCCTTCGTATCGATCAAATCCCCTCGTAGCGTGCGAGCGCCTGAAGCAGATCTGTGGCGCTGATGATGCCGACGATTCGTTTCTTCTCGGTCAGCAAGACCCGGCTACAGGCCTCGTCGATCATCAGCTTGGCGATTTCGCCAGCGCTCGCCTTCGCTTCAGCGGTCACCGCATTGGGGGTCATGATCTCGGAAACGCGAAGCTGCTGTGCCGGGTTGTAGCCCGGCAGGTCGGTCGCCATGTCTTCGACATCCCCCTCCTCATTGAGGGTATGGAAGGCTGGCTTGCCCTCGGAGTCCATCAGAGACTCGCTGATGGCTCGGTTGACGTCGGTGCGCGAGACCATACCGATGAGGTTCCCGCTCGTGTCCTGCACCGGAACGCCGTGAATGTTCTGGTCGTCCAAAAACTGCGCGAGCTCCAAGAGACTCCAGTGCGGCGCCGCGTAAGCAACGCCCTTGCTCATGAGTTCACTGGCGAGGATCTTCTTCATGATCATTCCCGGCCCTGAAGGCCTTCCCGTTGTTCTTCACCCGAGAAAGGGGCCGATTGATGAGCTCCAGCTCGGGCCTTGATACGCCCGCCGATTCTAGCAGCCCGCCCAGGCAGACCCAGCAAGTGCCCGCGGATCTCTCCCTAGCCCGGGATGACGATCCGAGGATGACGACCCGAGGAGTACGGCCCAGAGTCGCCTACCCGCCGGGAATCAGTGCGGGTGATCGAGGCTATCGATGCTCCAGGACTGGAGCACCCGCATGTAGTTCGCGCGCTCGAAAGCCTTGGGATCCGGTGAGCGCGAAAGGTCCATGCTGCCTCGCATTTGCTCGACCGACTCGTATTCGTGCTCCTCAAGCCAAGCGACGAAGCCCTCCCGCATTTCACTCACGTACTCAGGCCCGTGGCGCAGCAGGGCTGAGACCATCTGGATCGAATGCGCCCCGCACATCGTCGCCTTGATGGCATCGTTCACCGAATGCACCCCTCCGGTCACCGAAAGGTCACACGCGGAACTGGCCGAGAGGATGGCGAGCCAACGCAGGCGCAGCAGCAGCTCCGAAGGGCCCGACAGGCGCAGCTTGTGGGTCACTTCGAGGGCTTCGCTGTCGATATCCGACTGATAGAAGCGATTGAAGATGGTGACCCCCTTCGCCCCGGCCGCCACCAGCTGGTCGACGAAGTGGGGGATGGAGCTGTAGTAAGGGCCAAGCTTGATGGTCAGCGGGATCTTCAGCACCGAGGCGAGATCCTTGACGATCTGGCAGGCCTCCCGCTCGATGTCGCTTCCCTTCCGCCCAGGGTCGGTCGGTAGCTCGTAGAGATTGAGTTCGAGCGCGTCGGCCCCAGCCTCTTCGATCAGCGGCCCGTAGCGCAGCCAGCCCCCCGGGGTGGTCCCGTTCAGTGAGCCGACGAGCGGAACAGCGACGCTCTCCTTGATCCTGCGAATCTGCTCGAGGTATTCGTCCGGCCCCAGGTGGAAGTCCTCCGGATCGGGAAAGTAGCTGAGGGCCTCGCCGAAGGAATCCGAGTGGGTATCCATGCTGGCGACGGTGCCAAGCTCCTCCTGGGTGATCTGCTCCTCGAAGAGCGAGTGCATCACGATGGCGGCGATGCCGGCATCTTCGAGCCGCTTGACCATGCCGAGATCGTCGACGAGTGGCGAGGCCCCACTGACGAAGGGATGGGCGAGTTCTAGGCCCAACCAAGAACACTTGAGATCCATCAGCTCTTCTCCTTCCCGTCCTCGTCCTCGGGCAAATCACGACGCAGCTGCGCCAACTGCTCGTAGATCGAGTATTGCTTGCGGGCCTCTTCTTGGGCCTTGGCCTTCAGCATCCGGAAACGCTCAGGGTTCCCCTTTTCGACCATCCGGAAGCGAGTCTCGTTCTTCATGTATTCAAAGACCGGGACCTTCGGGGCCCGGTAGTCGAGCTGCAAGGGCGCTTTGTGCTCGGCGATGCGCCGCGGGTCGTAGCGGTAGAGCGGCCAAATGCCCGAATCCACCGCCAGCTTACTCTGGTTGACCCCGAACTTGAGGTCGTAGCCGTGGGCGATGCAGGGGCTGTAGGCGATGATCAGCGAGGTTCCGGGATAGCTCTCCGCTTCCTGGAAGGCCTGCACCGTTTGGTTGTATTTGGAACCAAAGGCAATGCGAGCCACGTAGACACTGCCAAAGGCCATCGCCTCCTGGCCCAGGTCCTTCTTGGCAATGCTCTTGCCGGCCATCGCAAACTTGGCAGCAGCCCCAATCGGCGTCGACTTGGAGGCCTGACCGCCGGTGTTGGAGTAGACCTCGGTATCGAGGACCAGCACGTTGATGTTGCGCCCCATGCCGAGCACATGGTCGAGGCCGCCGTAGCCGATGTCGTAGGCCCAACCGTCACCACCGACGATCCAGACGCTCTTCTTCACCAGGCTGTCGGCGAGATCACGGAGCAGCAGCTCCTCGATGCCCTGCGGGCTCCCCAGCTTCGCCTTCAAGGCGGCGACGTGCTTGCGCATCTCGTCGACGCCCTGATGGGTGCTCTGGTCCTGGTGCAAGAGCGCGTCGGCAAGCCCATCACCGATACGAGAGCCTAGCTGCATGACCAGCTCCAGCGCCTGCTTGCGCTGCTGATCCACCGCCAGCCGCATGCCGAAGCCAAACTCGGCATTGTCCTCAAAGAGAGAGTTCGACCACGCAGGACCCCGTCCCTCGGCGTTCTTGGTGTAGGGCGTCGTTGGCAGATTGCCGCCGTAGATCGACGAACAGCCGGTCGCGTTAGCGATCAGCAGGCGATCGCCAAAGAGCTGGGTCAAAAGCTTGATGTAGGGCGTTTCGCCACAGCCGGCACAGGCGCCACTGAACTCAAAGAGCGGCTCTAGCAGCTGCGAGCCCTTGCTGTCCATGCGTCCGATCTTCTCGCGCGAGACCTGCGGCAGATCCAAGAAGAAGTCGAAGTTGACCTTCTCCTCTTCCACCACCTCCGCGTGCGGCACCATGTTGATGGCCTTGTGCTTCGGGTTGGCCTTGTCTTTGGCCGGGCAGATCTGCACGCAGAGTTCGCAGCCGGTGCAGTCCTCGGGAGCCACCTGAATGGTGTATTTCGAGCCCCTAAAGTCCCTGGCCTTGTAGTCCACCGACTGGAAGGAGTCCGGCGCTGCTTCCAGTTCCTCGGGCTCGTAGACCTTGGCGCGGATCGCCGCGTGCGGGCAGACGAAGGCGCACTGGTTGCACTGGATGCAGACCTTGGGGTCCCAAATCGGCACGGCGAGGGCGATGTTGCGCTTCTCCCACTTGGTCGTGCCCGTGTCCCAGGTGCCGTCGACCGGGAAGGCGCTGACCGGGAGCAGGTCGCCCTTGCCGGCCATCATCATCGCGGTGACGTTCTGGATGAAGTCCGGCGCCCGCTCACTGACGATCGGCGGACGACTACGCGTGGCCGTGACCTGGAACTTGCTGGTATCGACTTGGTGCAGGTGGGCCAGGGTGCCATCGACCGCTGCGTAGTTGCGACGCACGACCTCTTCGCCACGAGCTCCATAGCTCTTCTTGATCGCCTCTTTGATCTTGGCAATCGCTTCCTCGCGCGGCAGCACGCCAGAAATCGCAAAGAAGCAGGTCTGCATGATCGTGTTGATGCGCACGCCCATGCCCGTCTGCTTGGCGACCGCGTAGGCGTCGATGGTGAAGAGCTTGAGCTTCTTCTCCAGGATGCCGCTCTGCAGGTCCTTCGGCAGCTGATCCCACAGCTCCTCGGGCGCATGCGGCGAGTTGAGCAACAAGGTCGCCCCGTCCGCCACGTTCTCCAGCAAGTCGTATTTTTCGATGAAGTTCCACTGGTGGCAGGCGACGAAGCTCGCGTTCTGCACCAGGTAGGTGCTGCGGATCGGCTTGGGACCAAAACGCAGGTGCGAGACCGTAATCGCGCCTGACTTCTTCGAGTCGTAGACGAAGTAACCCTGGGCCCAGGACTCCGTCTCCTCGCCGATGATCTTGATCGAGTTCTTGTTGGCGCCGACGGTGCCGTCGCTGCCCAGTCCAAAGAAAATCGCTTGGACCGTGCCCTCCTGCTCAAGGTCCCAATCGGAGTCGTAGTCGAGGCTGTGATGGGTCACGTCGTCTTTGATGCCGACGGTGAAGTGGTTGCGCGGCTCCGGCTTGGCGAGTTCTTCGAAGATCGCCTTGACCATCGCTGGCGTGAACTCCTTGGACGAGAGGCCGTAGCGCCCTCCGACGACGCGCGGCATCTGCGGAAGCGGCAGGCCGCCAGCCATCTGCGCCTCGGCCAGGGTCATGATGACATCCTGGTGCAGCGGGTCGCCGGTGGCCCCCGGCTCCTTGCAGCGGTCCAGCACGGCGATGCTGCGCGTGCTCTTCGGCAGCGTCGCCAGGAAGGCATCGTTGGCAAAGGGCCGGTAGAGGCGCACCTTGATGAGCCCAATCTTCTCGCCCTGGGCGCCAAGAAACTCCACCGTTTCCTGGGCGGTCTCGGCGCCCGAGCCCATCATCACGATCACCCGCTCGGCCTCAGGATGGCCGCAGTAGTCGAAGAGATGGTATTCGCGCCCAGTCTGCTTGGCGAAGCGCGCCATGGTCTCGGCCACCAAGCCTGGGCAGCGGTCGTAGTAGAGGTTGGCCGCCTCGCGTGCCTGGAAGAAGACATCGGGGTTCTGGGCGGTGCCGCGCAGGACAGGAGCATCTGGCGTCAGCTTCCTCTCCCGGTGCTCAAGGATCTTGTCCTCGGAGATCAAAGCCCGCAGGTCCTCATCCGTCAGCTCGTAGATTTTCGAGACCTCGTGCGAGGTGCGGAAGCCATCAAAGAAGTGCAAGAAGGGGATGCGCGACTGCAGCGAAGCCTCCTGACTAATCAGGGCGAAGTCGTGCGCCTCCTGCACCGAACCAGAAGCGAGCAGGCCCATGCCGCACTGGCGGCAAGCCATCACGTCGCTGTGGTCCCCGAAAATCGACAGGGCGTGGGTCGCCAGGGTTCGGGCCGCGACATGGATCACCGCGGGGCTGAGCTCACCGGCGATCTTGTAGAGGTTGGGGATCATCAGCAGCAGGCCCTGCGACGCCGTGAAGGTCGTCGTCAGCGAGCCGGCTTGCAGCGAGCCGTGCACAGCCGCCGCTGCTCCGGCTTCGGACTGCATCTCGACCACATCCGGCACCGTGCCCCAGAGGTTGGGGCGCCCCTGAACCGAGTATTGGTCGGACAGCTCCCCCATAGGAGAGGCGGGTGTGATCGGATAGATCGCGATCACTTCGTTGATCTTGTGGGCTACGCGGGCAACTGCTTCATTGCCGTCTACCGTGATCATTCGACGTTCCGTCATGAGGAACCTCCCAGGTGGAAGCCTAAGCATCGGGAAATCCGAGTTGAAGGGATTAGGGACGAGGACGCTAATCCTCTCGGAATTCAACTGCGCTGAAGTAGCAGAGAGCTTCTAGCAGCCTGCTGCAAGAAAGCAGCCGTTTATCTAAAGGCTGCATGCGCCAGGCAAACACCGCAGCCATCGCAACAATAGCGTCAGCGAAGGCCGAAAAAACCAGCGTTTTCATCAGTCCTTCACCGCATTCTCAGGACAAAGTCCCTGTTCGAGCAGGCTTCCGTTTTTTTCAAGCAGCCGTTAGGCCGCTTCACTTCACACTGCGAGCCTGCACAATATCGCCAATACTGCGATTCATGCGCAACTACTCATCTCCAGTAACCAGCTCCCCCCTCTTCTTCAAATCGCATGATCTACAATAAGCTGCTTGTACCTATCGACTTTGGTGACTGCACAGCACCCTCCCTGCACTTTGCTCGGGTCCTTGCCGCTCCCGGGGCGGAACTAGCGCTGATGCACGTCATCGACGAGCAGGTCTTAGAGCCCTTCGAAGGCGCACTCGACACCGAGGACTACAGCAAGCGAGTCGAAGATCGCCTCGGAGAGTTCGAAGCCTCCCTGGTCGAAGACGGCTTCTCCGTGAACCGGATCGTGGTTCAGGGCACGCCAAAGGATGCCCTCCTGGACTATGCCGCTTCCTGGAAACCTCAGGTGCTCGTGCTCGGGAGCCATGGCCGCACCGGCTTGCGCCGGCTGCTCCTGGGCTCGGTCACCGAGAAGATCCTCAGGCAGGCGGGGCTGCCGGTCTGTGTGGTGAAAAAGCCGGAAGCGGACGAAACCCTGCCAAGTACCCTCGAGCACATCGCCTTCGGAACCGACTTCGACAAGAGCAGCTTGATGGCGAAGACCCAGTTCATCAGCAGCCTCGAAGCGAGCCAGGCCAAGGGCTACCTGCTCCACGTCTTCGACGCCAGCTACCACTACTCCTTCACCCTGGTCCCGGATTTGGTGGACTCAAGCCAAACCATTCAGGACTCGGTGCAAGCGAGCCGCGAGCTGGCCAAGACCCAGCTGGATCGGGAGCTGGCGAGCCTGCACAAGCGCAAGCTCGATGTAGAGGCGGCCCTCCTAGAAGGCCCAGCCTGGGAGGAGATCACCGAGTTCTCCGAGGAGAAGGGCTGCGATCTGGTGATCCTGGGGACGCACCACTACCAGGGAATCAACCGAATGCTTCTCGGCTCGGTGGCTGAGAAGACCATGCGCCTCTGTCACCGTCCGGTCTTGGTCGTACCCAACCCGGTGGAATAGCGGGCTCGGGGCTCAAGGCCCGGGGCCGGGGCTCGGGACCAAGAGCCCGGCCCCCGAAGCTTCGAAGTTCCGAAGCTCAGGCGTCCAACAAGCCCTCACGGATCGCCAAGCGCGCCAGCTCCGCCGAGGAATGGCAGTCCAGCTTCCGCTGCAGATTCTCTCGATGCTTCTTCACGGTGCCGAGGGAGAGGTTCAGCTGAGCAGCGACCTCCTTATTGCTCCGGCCGATGGCCAGGAGCAAGAAGACCTCGCGCTCGCGCGCAGTCAATGAATCCATGCGGGAGTGCTTGCCGGCCTCATTGCCACCACCAGCTCGAAGATTGGCGACAATGCCGCCAGCAACCTTCGGAGTCAGGTAGATCTGCCCCTCGCGCACCGACTTGATCGCCAGGGTCAGTTCGTCGGGATCGCTGTATTTGGACAGGTAGCCGTGGGCACCGGCCTCAAGGGCCTGCTTGACGAAGGACTCACCTTCGTGATGGCTCAGCATCAGCAGCTTGCCGCGAGGATTCACTTTCAGCAGCTTGGGGATCATGTCCAAACCGGAGAGGCCGGGCATGGTGATGTCCAGCAGGGTGACCTCGGGACGAAGCTCCTTGATCTCCTGGATGGCGGCGCGCGCATCACCAGAGTCTCCCGCGACCTGGAAGCGCAGGTCGTCCTCCAGCAGCTTGGCAAAAGCCGCCCGGATCATGGTCTGGTCATCGACAAGGTAGACAGTAATCGGCTCGCTCACGATGCGCTCCCGCTCTGATGGGCCTGATTGGCAGGGAGCTTAATGACGAAGCTCGCCCCTCCCAAAGCACTTTCGCCAACTCGTATTTCGGCACCGTGAGCATCCGCGATCTTCTTGCAGATCGCCAGCCCTAGACCGGTCCCCCCCCCGCTCTTCGAAAAGAAGGGGCGAAAAACCTCGTCCCAAGACTCACGCGGAATGCCCGGGCCGCTGTCCTCGACGCTCAAACGGACGCCGGAATCCTCGCGGACGGCCCGAAGCAGGACACGGGGCTCACGGCTGGAGCCATCATCGGCCTCCAGCAGGGCCTTGGCCGCATTGCGCACCAGGTTCCCAAGGAGCTGGTCCATCAGCTGGGAATCCCCGCCAAACTGCAGCCCCTCCGGCACCACCTCGTATTCGAGCGGAACCGCAGCCAAGTCAGCGTCCAGGTGCCGCTCCAGGCCTTCGAAGAGATCCCGCACCGAAATCGCCTCGAGCTTCCCCTGCAGCGGCTTCACGAACTGGAGCATCCTCAACAGCGTCGTTTCAAGCCGCTGCATCTTGGACAGCAACTCTTCTACCACCTGCCGCTGATCAGCACCAAGCTGGTCGGCAACGGCTCGCAGAGCCAGATTGACGCTGGAGACAGGGCTCTTGATCTCATGGGCGAGCATGGCCGCGTTTTCCCCAATCTGAGCCAGGTTTTCGAGGAGGTTGCGTTCCGACTCCTCGGCCCGCACCTTCTCACGGATCAAGTCAACGTGGCGGGTGGCACGGGTCACGGCGTCGAGGAGCTGCGACTTGGAGACAGGCTTAGCCAGGTAGTCATAGGCCCCCAGCCGCACCGCCTCCGAAGCGGATTCGACGTTGGGCTCCCCCGTCATCAAGATCACAGGCCCATCGCAGCCCCGCTTGGCGACCATCTGCAAGATCTCGACCCCGGAGATGCCTGGAAGCAGGATGTCGGAGAGCAGCACATCGAAATTCCGAGGCTTTAGATGCTGCTCTACTTCGTCCCAGCGCGTCCCAGCCAAGACCTCGTGCCCCGCCGTCTCCAGTATGCGACGGATGGTCCTAAGCAGGCGCACCTCATCGTCGATCACTACGATCCGCGCCATAGCTAGCTCTGTTCCTCTTCGCTATCCCAGTCGTCATCGGGAACCGGCAGGTCCACTCGAAACTCGGCACCACGCAAACTGCCGTCGCCGAACTCGGAGCCACTGACCACACTCAGCCGTCCATGATGCCCTCGGACGATACCCATCGAAACCGAGAGTCCGAGCCCGGTACCGCCAGAACCACGCTTCGTCGTAAAGAAAGGCTGGAAGATCCGATCGAGAACACTGGGATCGATGCCGATACCATTGTCCCGCACGCTGATGCGGACCCAACGCCCCTCGTCCTCTTCGATCTCGGCGGCGGCGATGTGGATGCGCAAATCGTCATGAACCGCCGCATCCAAGCCTCGGGTCAGGGCATCCCGCGCATTGAGAATCAGGTTGAGCAACACCTGCTGCAGCTGCTGGCTCCGCGCATGGATGATCGGGAGCTGCTTGGGCACCGAGAGCTCGACCTGAATCCCCTGCTTCTCGATGCGTCGGGCCACGAGGGAAAGCGTCCGACTGATGACCTGCTCGATGTGGACCGAACTCATGTCATCCTGCCGGTCGCGCGCGAAGTCGAGAAGGTCGCGCACGATCGACGCAATGCGCTTGCTCTCGTACACGATGTCCTCGATGAGGACCTCGTCCTCATCGCCATCCTGGATCAGCTGCGCACAGTTGAGGATGGTATTGATCGGGTTGTTGACCTCGTGGGCGACACCGGCAGCCAGCTCACCCACCGCGGCAAGGCGTTCGGCCTGCACCAGCATCGAGTTCATCTGCTCGCGCTCGGCGATGTCTCGAACGATGCCAACGAACTCAACGTTGCCGGCCTCGCGCATCTCCGAGATCGAGATTTCGCAGGGGAACTGCTGCCCGTTCTTGCGGATCCCAACGACTCGGCGCACCTTGCCGATCGCACGCGGAATACCGTCCTTGAGGTAGCGTTCGATGTAGCCGTCATGTTCGGAGCGATAGGGCTCGGCCATCAAGACCTTGACGTTCTGCCCGCAGAGCTGCTCACGGCTCCAGCCAAAGACCTCCTGCACCGCGGCGTTGCATTCGAGAACCCCTCCGCAGTGGTCAATGACGACGATGGGATCGACGACCGACTGCAAGACGTTGTAGAGCTGCGATTCACTGCGCTGCAGGCTCTTCGTCGACTCATCGAGCGCAGTCCCGAAACTGGCGACCACGGCCTCCTCACGGAAATAGAGGAGGGAAACCAGACCGGGAAGCAAGACCAAGAGGACCAGAGCCCAGAGGACAAACTCGACCAAGCGCTGTGGCCCTGCGATGAGCTCAGATACCCGCCAGAGCGCGGCTCCCCCGATCACGAAGACGGAGAGGAAGATCCAACGAACCAGCCACCGAGGGCGCTCCTTTAAGGTGCGAGTTCTCTCCATCCAGTCGGCAGCTACTCAAGTTAAGAATCGAAGGCCATGGATTCTTGGACCAGGCCACGGGAACGCAAGGAAAAGCGAAAACCACCCATCACCGGCTAGCTGCTCCCTCCGGCCCGCCGCCACAGCTACTGCAACCGTTTCGCGAGTAGGTCAATAGCGGGGCTGCCGGAACCAGGACCTCGAGGACGAAGCATTGCTGCCGCGCGTGTTCCGGGGCGGCCTGCTAAGCTCCGGAGCTTCTCTCAGCCCGGATGCCTCATGACTCCCAATCCCGCACCAGCCACCGAGACCCTCAGCCTTGAGCTCTGCCCCAGCGGCGTGCTCAAGGTCACTTTGCAGCGAGAACGGCGGCACAACGCCTTCAACGCCCAGGTCATCCAAGAACTCAGCGAAGCCTTTGGCTGGGCGGATCAAGCAGACGCAGTGCGGGTTGTCCTCTTACAAGGGGCTGGCCCCAGCTTTTCGGCCGGCGCCGACATCGAATGGATGCGGCAGCAAGGCAGCCTGGGACATGCCGAAAACGTCGAAAGCGCCCGCCAGATGGCATCCTGCTTCGAAGCCATCCATTCCTGCCGCAAGCCGGTCGTGGCGGCCGTCCATGGAGCCGCACTCGGTGGCGGCACCGGCCTCACCGCCGCCGCCGACATTGCCATCTGCGAAGAGAGCACGGTCTTTGGCTTCACGGAAGTTCGCCTCGGCATCCTGCCCGCGGTGATCTCCCCCTATGTGGTGGAGAAGCTCGGTAGCGCCCGCGCTCGCGCCCTCTTCCTCCTCGGTTCTCGCTTCCGCGGCCGCGAAGCCGAACGCCTGGGCTTGGTCTTCCGCTGCGTGCCCGATGGCCAGCTCGAAGCCGAAGTCGAAGGCTGCTTGGCAGAACTGAGCAAGGGGGCCCCTTCTGCCCTCATCGCCTCCAAGCGCTTGGCGCTATCGCTCAACACCTTGCCCCCAGCAGGCCGCATGGACTTCTGCGCTGAAGAAATCGCCCGCCAACGTGGCACCCTTGAGGCCCAGGAAGGCCTCGCCGCCTTTCTCGACAAGCGCCAAGCCAAGTGGATCCAGTCAGGCAGCAGCGAGGAAAAAAACGCATGAGCCTCACGCCCTTCGATCGTGTCCTCGTCGCCAACCGCGGAGAGATCGCCGTGCGCGTCCTGCGCGGCATCCAAGAACTCGGGGGACACGGCATTGCCGTCTACTCCGAAGCCGACACCCGTGCCCTGCACGTGCGGCGCAGTGACGAAGCCCACCTGATTGGCCCCGCCGATCCGGGCCAGAGCTATCTGGACATTGGGAGCATCCTCGACGCCGCCAAGCAGAGTGGCGCCGAGGCCGTGCACCCCGGCTACGGCTTCCTCTCCGAGAACGCCGACTTCGCGCGCGCGGTCGAAGCTGCCGGCCTTGTCTTCATCGGCCCCAGCGCTGAGGCCATGGACGCCCTCGGCAGTAAGCGGGCGGCCAAAGAAATCGCCGAGAGTGCCGGCGTCCCCATCGTCCCCGGCTTCGATGGCAAAAACGCCAGCAACGAGGAGTTCCTGGCCGCCGCCAAGCGCATTGGCTTCCCCCTCCTGGTCAAGGCCTCGGCTGGTGGTGGCGGCCGCGGCATGCGCCTGGTCACCCGCGAACAAGACTTCCTCGAAGCGCTCGACGCCGGACGTCGTGAGGCAGAGCAGGCCTTCGGCGACGACACCATGCTCTTGGAGAAGTACCTGAAGCCTTCGCGCCACGTCGAAATCCAGATCGTCGGCGACGGCCGGGGCGGGGCCATCGCCCTCGGCGAACGCGAGTGCTCGGTGCAGCGGCGCCATCAAAAGGTCTTGGAGGAATCTCCCTCACCGGCGCTCGACGAAGAGTTGCGCACCCGCATGCAGGACGCCGCAGTCGCCCTGGCCAAGAGCGTTCGCTACCGCAACGCTGGCACCGTGGAGTTCCTGGTCGACGAGTCGGGAGCATTCTATTTCCTGGAGGTCAACACCCGGCTCCAGGTCGAGCATCCGGTCACCGAGATGGTCACCGGCCTCGACCTCGTGCACTTGCAGCTCGGCCTCGCAGCGGGGCAGCCGCTCGAAGAACTCGTGCCCGGTGGCCGCCCTGTGCTCCGCGGCCACGCGCTCGAAGCGCGCATCTGCGCCGAAGATCCCGAGGCCGGCTTCCTCCCCATGGGCGGCCGACTCGAAATCTGCGTCGAACCCGCTGGCCCGGGAGTTCGCGTCGATAGCGGGGTCTACATGGGCTTCGAAGTCCCGGTCCACTACGACTCGATGCTGGCCAAGGTCATCGTCCACGCCCCCGACCGCGCCACCAGCCTCCTGCGCATGCAAGGCGTGCTCTCGCACTCGGCTTGGCTCGGCGTGCCCACCAACGTCGACTTCCTCCTCGGCGTCATCGCCCACCCCGCCTTCCAGGCGGGCGAGCTGCGCACCGATTTCCTTGAGGTCTATGAGGAGCTGGATCCCTCGAAGCGGAGCGGGGCCAAGCCCTTGCCAGATGAGGCCCTGATCGCGGCGGCGCTTGCCGGCGCCTTTCGCCATGGGGAAGGACCGGCGCTGGAGAAGAGCGGCACGAAGAGCGATCCGCATTCACCCTGGGATGCCGGCGATCACTATCGGCTAGGGAGAGGCCACTTGGGAGCGGCGCAAGCCGACGGGAGGAAGCAGGCATGAAAAAGCTACCCAGCCACGTTCTCGTCGATGGCGAAGAACTCGCCCTCTCGGCCCTACCCAAGGGCGAAGGACGCTACGAACTGCGCATCGGCGCCCGGCGCGTTCTGGTCCAGGCCATGGCTCTCGGGCGCGAGGGCTTCTCCTTCACCACAGAAGACGGGGTAACCCACCGCGCACAGGCAGCGGCCCTGGGCGATGACCTCCAAGTTCGGGTCGACGGGCAGAGCTATCGCCTGCAAAGCGCCGAGCAAGTCGGCGGCAGCAGCGGCGAAGAACGCGACCCCTCCCGCATCGTCGCCCCAATGACCGGAACCGTGGTCAAGGTCCTGGTCGCGGTGGGAGACCGTGTCGAGGCGGAGCAAGACGTCGCAGTGCTCACGGCGATGAAGATGGAGCATCGCCTACGGGCACCACGCCAGGGAGTCGTCGCAGAGCTAGCCGCAGTGGCCGGCGAGACCTTGGAAGCGGGCTCCTTGCTGCTGCGGCTCGAAGAAGAATAGCCAGGGAGCCCTAAGAGAAAGCGACGCAGCGACAAGCAGCCGAGTTCGCGATAGATTTCAGCAGGAGATCCTTGGGAGCCAGGGAAGCACTGTCATCGAGCTTGCCACGCCTCCACCGGAACCTTCCAAGAATTGGGTGCCGGCGGCGGCCATACAAGCGCTCCCGCTCTGTTATCTTGTGCGCTCTCTTCGCCGCGATGTCCCCTTGGCCCGACCCCATCCCCAGCTCGAACGCCTGGGCTGGGTGCTCCTAAGCATCTGGCTCCTCTCCCAGGTCTGGATGCCTGCATGGTTTCCCTCGCAGGACGGCCCCCTGCACGTCTACATCGCCTCGCTGATGCGCGTGCTCGAAAGCGAGCAGACGGAACTCCTCGGTCGCTACTTCGCCTTCAACCAAGAGATCGAACCCAATATCGCGGCCCACTATCTGCTTGAACAGATGCTGGCCTTCCTAGCGCCACAGGATGTCGAGAAGCTACTCGTCTCACTCTATGTCATCCTGATTCTGGGCGGAGCCCGCTACGCAGTGTGGGCGATCGAACCGCGGGCAAGCTTCGTGGGGCTGCTCTTCCTGCCCTTCACCCTCGGCTATTTCGTGCACAAGGGCTTTTACAACTACTGCCTCGGCACGGCTCTCTTCCTCTGGGGCCTGGGCTTCTGGTGGCGGCACTGCCAGCAGCGACGGCTCATCCCCTATCTGCTCTTCGCGCTCCTCATCGGCCTCACGACCATCACCCACCTCTTCGCTGTGATGATGCTCGCGCTGGTCATCGGCCTCGCTCGTTTCGGGCGCATGCTGATCGAAGCACGACCCCAGGGGCTTGCCGCACTGCGCTCCTTTGCTCTGGACGGGACGTGGACGCTGCTGGCCTTCCTGCCCGGCATCATCGCCGCCCTGGACTTCTTCAGTCGCTATGCCCTGACCGATGTCGGCTCTGCGCCACGCGGCCGCCTGTATCTGGCTCAGCAGCTGCTAACCGCACTCCCGCTCCACTCCTTCCACGACCAAGAGTATCTGGTCGCATTGCCGCTGCTCCTGCTGGTGGCGGTGCTTGCCAGCTACCGGACCTGGCTCTTCCTGCGGTCGCGTCAGCTCCAAACCGCCGATGCCCTGCTGCTTCCACTGCTGGTCCTGCTCGTACTCTACTTCTCCAACGACCTGACGACACGTGATGTCCCGGTTTGGAAGAGGATGCTCCCCTTCATCCACTTCGTCGGACTGCTGTGGCTGGCAGCGCGGCCATGGGGGGCGCGTGCGGCCCGCAGCATCCTCGCCATCGCACTCGTAACAGCTATTGGCAGCGGACTGCTCCGCTTCCAGAGCTACTCGCAAATTGACCAGCTCACCGGCGAGTATCTAGCCTGCGCCGAGCAGGTCCACGCTGGCGAGACCCTCCTGGCTGTGCACTTGCACCGACCAGAATACGAATCTCGACAAAGACTGAGTTCCATCGATTGGGTCGACCCCTATCGACACATGAGTGCGCGCATCGCGCTGATGCGCAACGCCGTGGACCTGCGCGCCTCCATCATCTCCCGCGAGTGCTACGGCTACTTTCCAATTGTGTACCGGCGGGACCACGACCCCTATCGCCTGCTCGGCCCGTTCCTCGAATCCGTGCCGCCCCCGATCCGTCTCGCGGATTACGCGAGTTCGGGTGAATGGATCGACAAGGTCCTCGTCTGGGGACCGGCCGAGGACTCCAGCAACAACAGCCCCGCCACGACCCAGCTCAAGGACGAACTCAACTCTCACTATGAGCTGGTCTGGTCGTCGACTCGGCGCAGCAAGCTGGAACTCTACAAACGCCGCGACTGAAGCTTGCCGCGACGACTCACGATCACGGGGGGATCTCGCGCCTAGAGTCAGACTTGGAGTTCGGCATCGCTGTCGCGTGGACAAAAGCACGCGCTTCGAGCCCTGCCCTGTCCATATCATGCCCAGCGATGACCCAAGATTACCTGACGCAAAAACCTCGCAGCCACTCGCGCGGGATTGGAACCCTGTTCCTAAGCCTTGCCATGATTCTCGGCATCTGCTGGATCGCTGGCCGCAATATATGGGCAGATGGACCGCGCTGGCTGACGACGCCGGTGGATGAGATCCAGCTGAAACCGGGAAGCTTGCGCGTCGCAGTGATCGGCGACATCCAGAATGCCTTCTCTGAGTTCGCGGATCTGCAGGGCAAGATCGCTGAGCTGAAACCGGACCTGCTCCTGCAACTCGGCGATACCGTCAACAACGCCAAGCCCGGTCGCTACGCGGCGCTGCATAGCTCCGTGCGCGCCCATGGACCGGGCGTGCCGATCTTGGCGGTGCCTGGCAACCACGACCTCCGCCGTGCAGACGACTCGCTCGACCTCTACCGGGAATGGATCGGGCCCACTGAATGGCGGCTCGATCACGAAGGCTGGAGGATCCTCGGCCTCAACAACGCCACAGGCGAACTCAGCGTGGCCAGCCAGCAACTGTTGAAGGAATCCGCCGCCGAGCCCCCCAAACTCGGCCTCATCGTCCTCGCCCACCGCCCGGAATCAGCCCCCCTCAACCCAGCGCCAAGGGTGCAGTTCGCCGGTCACGTCCACAGCAGCAAGGGCTTTGTCGATCCCGCTGGAACACGGCACATCCACCTAGGCAACAACTGTGACCGCAGCCACGACGCCGACCCCAGCGACCTGCCAACCGTGGGGCTCTTGTCCCTAGACCCTGACGGCAAGATCGAATGGGATGAGCAATACACCGTCCCACGCAAAGTCCATGTGAAGGAGGAGCTGCGACGCCTGGTCGGCGGCTCGATCTATCCGGCCATGCGCGAGTATCCTCCCCTATTTGGCGCACTCATCGCAGGGTTCCTTGCCGCTGGGGCTTGGTTTTGGCGGAAGGCGCTCAGCTGACGCCGCGCCTACGCCGCGGCCAGGCTCAAAAGCCCCAGAGCTTCACTTCTAGCTCCAGCTCGACCCCCGAATGCTCGCGCACCCGTTGGCGCACACGTTCCACCAACTCCATAAGCTGCCGGGCACTGCCATCGCCCTTATTGACAAAGTAGTTGGCGTGTTTGGTCGACACCTCGATGTCGCCGACGGCGCTGCCCTTGAGTCCGGCGGCATCGATCAGACGCCCAGCGCTACCGCCCTCGGGGTTTTTGAAGATGCAGCCGCAGCTGCGCTCGGAAACCGGCTGCGTTCGGTTGCGCTCTTTGAGCATGCTCTCCATGCGTTTTTGGATCTCGAGAGCGTTTCCTGGCTGAAGGGCAAAGGTGGCGGTCGTCACCAAGGCATCCCCCAGCCCCCCGTCGCGGTAGCGCGGAGTGCAATCCGCACGCTCTAGGGTCTGCAAACTCCCTGCGGCATCGATGATGCGCAGGCTTTCCAGTGTGTCGAAGCACTCGCCGTACTTGGTGCCGGCGTTCATCGCCACGGCCCCGCCGACCTGGGCCGGGATGCCAATTAGATGCTCGAGGCCGCTGAGCTTGGCCTCCTTGGCCATACGCAGCAAGGTAGGCAGACTCGCGCCGGCCGAGGCGATGAGCCGGGTCCCGTCCCGAACCACGCGCCGCCACTGCCCGAGGTAGAGCACGACCCCATCCACGCCATCGTCGCTGATTAAGAGGTTGCTCCCACCCCCGAGAAAATGCAGGGCTAGCCCACGTTCGTGGCAAACGCGCACGACATGAGCGGCATCCTCCTCGGCCCAGGGCTCGATGAAGACCGCAGCCTTGCCGCCAAGCTTGAGATGGGAGTGCTTGCCAAGGGGGACAGCTTCGCGGATCACCCCCTTCCAGCCCTCTCCATCCCGGCCCTCGATCTCACTCGTCTCGAACCAATGCCTTGACCACTCCATCCAGCTCTCCCGCTCCAAGCACCAGCGGCAATGGCCTGGCATCGCCCGCGCCCGCGCTATCTGATTCTTTCAATACCTGCTGTAGGCAGCTCCCGAGGCGCTCGACTTTGCCAACAGCCTCGGCCTTGCCCCCGTACGCCCGAATGGCTGCCGCCAGGTCGCCCGACGATACGCCATGGTCCTGATCCGGATCTTCCCGTGCGGCAAAGATATCCGCGATCAAACAACGATCGGCCGAGGCCAAGACCTTGGCGAAATCCTCGAGCAAACACCGCGTGCGCGAGTGCTGATGCGGCTGGAAGGCCACGCAGAGCGGCCGGCCGGGAAAAGCGCTGCGCACCGTCTCGAGCACGGCAGCGATCTCCGAGGGGTGATGGGCATAGTCGAAGAGCAGGGGCCCATGACGGGTTTCGATGCACTCCAGACGCCGGGCCACTCCGGGGAAAGCTGCTAGCCCCTCAGCTGCCCCCGGCGCATACGCGCCGCAGAGCGAAGCTGCAGCGAGGGCAAACAGCGCATTGGTCGCTTGGAAGCGCCCGAGCACCCGCAGCGAAGTTCGCGGCAGAAGATGCCCGAAGAGCTGCGGCCGGAACGACACCCGCCCCGATTCAAACAGCAGTTCCTCGGCGGAGACATCCTGGCCAGCGCCGATGCGGTACACGCATACCCCTGCTCGCACCTGGCTGAGCGCCTCCGCAGGCACCGTCTCGTGCGCGAGAACGCTCCCCCCCGCAGGCACGCCTGCAGCAAAGCGCGCGAAGGACTGCACCAGCTCGTCGAGACTCGCATAGCAGTCGAAGTGGTCCACTTCGATGTTGAGCAGAACCGCAACATGGGGCTGCAACTCATGGAAGGAGCGATTGAACTCACAGCTCTCAAGCACGAGGAAGGGCGAGCCGCCAGCGTAGCCATTGCCGCCCAGCTCGGGGACATCCGCCCCCACCAAGAAGGAGGGGTCCAACGCTCCCCCACGCATCGCCGCCACCGTCAGCGCTGTCGTCGAAGTCTTGCCGTGTGTGCCGGCGACGGCGACGGTCTTGAGCTGCCGCGACAGATCGCCAAGCGCAGCGGCGTAGAGCTTGCAATCGCTGCCGGAGGCGAGGCCCTCTTGCCATTCCTCGTGGCTCTCCGGCACAGCGGCAGAACGCACGACCAGAGCCTCTGCGGCGCCAAAGCCACGAAGGCGCCGCCCGACCTCGACATTGAGACCAAGCCCACGCAGTCGCTGGACATGGGGGGTTTCATGGTCATCGCTGCCACTCACCTCCACCCCCAGCCCGTGCAGAAGCAGGGCCAAGCCACTCATGCCCGAGCCGCCGACGCCAATCAGGTGGGCCCGTTTGGGCCAGCAGCTTGTTTCGCTAGTGCTGCTCATCAACTCGGCTCCAGCAGTGTTTCCGGCACCAGCTCGCCCAACTCACAGAGGATCTCGCGAAGAGCATCCGGACGTCCAAGCGAAGCAGCGTTGGCGCCGATAGTCTGCAGAAGTTCCTCCGAAGCCAAGAGTTCAGCAAGCATTGCTGCCGCCTCGTCACTGGGGAGTTTCTCCTCACGAAGCACTCGTGCAGCCCCTCGCTCCGCAAACCACTGGGCATTGCGCCCCTGGTGGTCATCACGGTGCCAGGGATACGGCACGACGACGGAAGGCTTGCCTGCTGCCGCCAGTTCCAAGAGCGTCATCGCTCCCCCGCGGCAAAGCACCAGGTCCGAAAGGGACAGCAGATCTCCGATTTGCGAGCTGAAGCCGAGCACTGTGGCCGCCAAGCCAGCCGTCTCCCAAGCTTTGCGAGCTTCCTCTTCACGCCCTGGGCCACTGATGTGGAGGAAACTCCAACCGCGACGCTGCGCAGCGGGGATCGAGGCCAGAAGCAGGGGAAGCTTAGTGTTGAGCGCTCGAGCACCCTGGCTACCCCCGACGATCAGTAGGGTGCGCTGCGCGTCTTCCGGAAGCCCCAGACTCTCGACCAGACGGGCACGATCTTCCGGGCTGCGACGCCGAAGGATTTCTGGGCGAAGCGGCATGCCCGTCACGACCGCTCGTGCCCGCACGCGTGAAGGAAGCTCTTCCCGCGTCTCGTCGAAGGCTAAAAAGCTGCGCTGGGCAAGGCGCGCCAAGAGGCGATTGGCCTGGCCAGGAACCAGGTTTTGCTCCAGAACGACCAAGGGCAGCCCCATTGTGCGCGCGGCAAGAGCCCCGGGGAGGGCTCCCCGCCCCCCCAAGGCAACGACCAGCTGCGCCTCAAAATCCCGCAGGGCACGGCGGGCATGCTGCGTCGCCCGCAGCATCGAAAGCGGCAGGCGCAGGCGCCCGTTCGCCAGCGGCACCGTATGCTGCGCTAGGCCAGGATACGCCTCGAGCACCCGCTGCTCGACCGAGCGCCCCGGACGCAGCAGAAGCGCCGAATGTCCCTCGGCCAGGAGAGCCCGAGCCAACTCGAGACCGGGGACGAGGTGCCCACCACTGCCGCCTCCGCTCAGAACGACCCGCAGGCCCGTTTCCGCCCTTCGCATCCCAGGACCTCCCCAGCCTTCCTTACGAGATCCTCCTGAATGAGCCGCTAGGCAGCCGGCGCCAAAGGAGCCAAGAGCGCAGGAGGAAACGCTACGCCACTACTTGAGCTTCGCGGGGATCTTGAGCTTGGTGCCGAGGACGAGATTCTTCTCGGGGTCGATACCGTTGTGGCGGGCCAAACGCTTCCAGTGCTTGCCAGCTCCGTAGTAGCGCTCACTGATCTTCCAAAGGCTCTCCCCCTTGGCGACCACGTGTTCGGTCGCGCCCTTCGTACTTTGGATCCCACCCGTACTCGACTTCTTGGAGGATACTCCCTTGGCTCCGGCCTCCTTGCTTGAGGACAGCGACTTGCGCAGCCCTTCCTTTGGCAGCAGCACCACCATGCCGGGCTGCAGCTTTTTCCCGGAGTGGTTCTCGGCGAGAGCGATATCCGGATTGAGAGCCTGAATCGCGCGCATTGTCGCGGTGATGTTCTTCACCCCGTACATCTTCTCGGCGATGCGCCAAAGCCCGTCACCTCGCTGCGCAAGGTATTTTTCGGCCTGCTTCTGCACGCGCTTCATCGGAAGAACTGGAGGAAGCTCTTTGGGGCCCGGCAAAGGATTGACCTTGACGGCTCCGCCGAGGCGAACAGCCCTCCGCTCCGGCTCGCTGCCCAGGCGGCGATTATGGTTGGTAAGGAGCCCCTTCGGATTAAATCGATCCCCTAAGGCATCTTCCCCTCCCCCGACATCACCGCGAGAGGCATCGGGAGAAACAGGGTGAAACGGCTCTGGGCTCAGGCGTGAGGACTCCTCCTCCCGTCTCCGCCTGGAGATCGGCATCTCATCGTCCGAAGGAATCAATCTCGGCTTCTGGCCGGCCTCGCCCCCCGAATTCGACAACCCAGAGTTCTGCAGTCCTTCCTGCTCACTTAGCTCCCAGCGCCGCTTCGGACTCAAGCTCCCAGCTGTGGCGAGAGATTCCTGACGCTTCACGACCTGCCGCAGCTTCTTGTCGGCAGCCTTGGCCTCGGAAAGCGCGCCATCATCAGCAAAGACGCCCACTCCGACGATGAGTGCACAGAGCACAAAAAGGGCCACTAGCCCATAACGTTCAACAAAGCCCATCAGTCCCCTCCTTCGCACGCATAGCATGCGCGCATACCGCCTATCAACAATGCATCCAGCGGGCTCAAAACGACCCGGTGCACGCTCATTCGGAGAACTCCCCTTCTCCAGCATCGCGCAGCACGCGGCTGGCGATGCCGGCCAGGATACCCATCGAGGCCAGCGCGAACACCAGATTGGTTCCGCCAGAACTGAGAAGCGGCAAATCGATACCCTTCTCCGGAATCGTGTGGGTGACCCCCAGGACATTGAGCGCGACCTGGAGCACCAGAATGTAGCCCAGCCCAAAAGCCACAAGGCCCTCCCAACGCGTCTGCGCCGCCCGGGCAATCCGTAGCGACGCGACAAAGATCACGCTGAAGCAGGCGAGGGCCAGCAAGGAGCCGAAGAGCCCGAACTCGTTGCCGAGGATGGCAAGCACGAAGTCGTTCCTAGCCTCCGGCACATACCCATCCTTGGCCCATCCGGCCCCCGGACCGACCCCCATCAGCCCGCCTTCGCTCATCGCGACCTGTGCGCGCCGAATCTGAAAGGCTGGCTCGGCGGCGAGGAAGCGGGCGATGCGGCTTTGCGTGTGGAAAAAGCCCAAGAGCATCACCAGCCCCATGGCCACCACCCCAACAAGACCGACAGCAAGGAGGTAGCGTAGCCGCACCCCTGCCAGTAAGAGGATCGCTGCCGTGATCGCCATCAAAAACAAGCTGTGCCCGACATCGGGCTGGAGCAGCAGAACGCCTACGGCGCCGAGCACCGGCAGAGCAGCCGGGACAAATCCGCCCCAAAAACTTTGTAAGCGCTCTCCACGCCGCAGCGCGAACTCTGCCACCGCCATGACCGTCAAGGGCTTGAGCATTTCGACCGGCTGAAAGGAGACCGGCCCCAGCTCGATCCAACGTGTCGCCCCCTTAGTCGCCCCCACGAAGAGAACCGGCAGCAAGCAGAGGCCGACCACGAAGGCATAGAGCAAGCCCATGCGCGGCCGGAGCAAGGCCCAGCGGAAGCGGGCAGCAAGGAAGAGCACCAGAAGCCCGATACCGATGCGAAGTGCCCGAGCCTGCAAGGCTGGCAGCAATCCGATCCGGGGTCCCTCAATCGTTGCCGCCAACACGAGCCCCAAGCCAAGCAGCACCAGCACGGCAAAGAACAAAGCGTCGCGCCAGAAGCGCAGGTCTTGTAGGCGCTCCTCCGTCGGCACTCGTGTCAAATCCATGCTCATGGACTCACCGAAGCTTGAAGAGGACGACACCAAACACTGCCAGCAGAAGACCCACGATCCAGAACTGCGCGACGATACGGGTCTCGGGCACGCCCTTTTTCTGGAAGTGGTGGTGGATCGGCGCGCAGAGCCAGACGCGCTTCTTGCGCATCTTGTAGGAAGCGACCTGCACGATCACCGAGGCAATCTCGGCCAGGTAGACCCCCGAAAGCAGGATCATCGTCAGCTCCATTCGAGCAGCGATGCCCGCATAGCCGAGCAGCCCGCCAAAGGACAGGCTCCCGACGTCCCCCATGAAGACCTGGGCGGGCGCCACGTTGAACCAGAGGAAGCCCAGCGCAGCCCCCACCGACGCCGCGAGGAGGACCGCGAGCTCCTCTGCCCCTTCGACGTGCGGCACAAAGAGGAAGTCGGCCAGCTCACCGTTGCCGACAACGAAAGCGACGGCACACATGCCAGCACCGGCAATCACGTAGAGCCCCGAGGCCAGCCCATCCATGCCGTCGGTCAAGTTCACGGCATTGGCCGTGCCGTTGATGGCCAAAAAAGCCAGTGCGAGGAAGGGCAGCCCAAACCAGACGTAGAGCGGGAGCGAAGCGTCTTTGAACAGCGGCACGACGAGATTCAAGAGCTCGGGATGATCGCGCCAGGCCAGCTCCTTCAGGAGCAGGGCCGCCACGATCGCCAGCGTTCCCAGCAAGAGAAACTTGCTGCTGGCCCGGATCCCGTGCCTGTCGGTGCTAAAGACCTTGACCCAGTCATCCCAAAACCCAATCGCGCCACAGCCGAGGAAGACCAGCAGCCCCACGAGGACGAGCAGCGAAGACAAGGAGGCCCAGAGTAGGGAACTCAGCAGGACGGCAAAGACCGTCAGCAGCCCGCCCATGGTCGGCGTCCCCTCCTTGGCATCCACCATGACGGCGCGCCGCTCGGGGCCGACCTTGGTGTAGCTGTCACGAGCTCTCAGGCGCCGCAACCAGCGAATGACGCGCGGCCCTAAGAAAAGGCAGAGGAAGAAGGCGGTGAAAAACGCCGCTGCGGCCCGGAACGAGGCGTAGGTCCCCAGCCGGGGGAAATCGTGAGCATCATGCAGATAGCGAAGGAGTTCGTACAGCATCAGCTCGCGTCAGCCGCCCCAGGTGAAGGAAAGCCCCGATCATCACGCCGGGCTGAGCGTTCTGGCGAGACAGCCGCCAAGACCAGCGCATCGACAAGCTCATCGATAGCGGCGCGGCGCGAGCCCTTGAGCAAGACAAGGTCTCCCTCTCCCAGCTCATCCATCAGCCAACGCTGGGCCGCCTGGAGGCTGGGCAGCATCAAAGAAGCGGCGCCTCCAGCTTCGGCTCCGAGGGCGACTCCTTCCTCGGCACCAGGGCCCAGGCTCAAGGCGCCTTGCCCCGCACGAGCAAAGCCCTCGGCCGCAGGCGCAGCCCCTTCCCCAATCGCGAGCAGCACATCAAAGCGACCGGCCATAGCCGCTCCGAGCTCGCGGTGCAGCTCCTCGCTCTCAGGACCCAGCTCCGCCATCTCGCCAAGCACCAGCAGGCGGCGCTGAAGCCGCGGCCAGCGATCGACGACCGAGGCAGCAGCCAGCAGGGACTCGGGATTGGCGTTGTAGCTATCGTCGATCAACTCCGAGCCGCAGGGCCCAAGCTTGTGCTCAAGGCGGCGCGGCAGTGGCGGCAGGGAAGCAGCACGCTCCAGGAGTTCTTGCGCCCTGGGCAGAAGCCCCGCCCCATAGGCGAGCCCGAAGGCCGCCAGAAAGTTTCGTAGCGCCGGCATCCCGAGCCGAGGGATCTCCAGCCGCTGCGGATGCGCGCCACCCGGAGTCCAGAGTTCGAAGTGAACCCCCTGCGGCCGCATGCGCAGCCCCTGGGCGCGCAGCTGCGCCCGGTCTCCGATGCCGAAGCTCAGAATGCGCCGCGAGCCGGCCGCCTCTTCGAAAATCGCCAGTCGCTCATCGTCGGCGTTGATGACGGCCACGCCGTCAGCAGGAAGCGCGGCCAGCAGGGCACTCTTTTCTCGGGCCACCCCATCGACGCTCCCAAGACGCTCCAGATGCCCACGCCCGGCCATCGTCACGCAGCCATGAGTGGGGCGAGCAATCTCAGAAAGCGCCGCGATCTCCCCCGGCCCATTGCTGCCGATTTCAAGAACCAGGGCCTCGCAGTCCACCGGCGCGTTCAAGATGGTCCAGGGCAGACCGATGTCGTTGTTGAAGGACTTGGGCGAAGCGTGCACGCGCACCGAGCCTTCGAGCAGGTGGCGCAGCGTCTCTTTGGTCGAAGTCTTGCCGCAGGTGCCGGTGATCCCCAAGACCGGGATCTTCAGCTGCGAACGCCGGATCCTCGCCATTTCGATGAGAGCCCGGCGGCAGTCTTCGACCTGCACCGCAAAGACGCCCTTTGGCAGCTCAAGACCTAAAGCCCGTTCGACCAAGAGGCCCCGGGCGCCACGGGCAATGACATCTTCCAAAAACTCGTGGGCATCGAAACGCGGCCCCCGGATCGCAACAAAGAGATCCCCCTGGCGGACGCGTCGACTATCCAGCTCAAGGCGGGCACAGGGCGCCGGCTCAGCAGCCGGGCTCAGAAGCCGCCCACCGAGCATGCGAGCCAACTCTGCCCCCCCGGCATGCAGGGGGTGAGTCGAGAAGGCTTGCGGATCATCCCCAGGACTCCTCATCTGCTTCGCAGCCACTTACGCACCTCCTCGCGATCATCGAAGGCGAGGACGCACTGGCCAATCACCTGCCCGGTTTCGTGCCCTTTTCCGGCGATCAGGACCAGATCGCCGGCCTGCGCTTGGCTGAGAGCGTGCCGTATCGCTCGTGCCCGGTCGTGGCAGATTTCGACGCAAGGAGCATCCTCCGCTTGCAAGTCTTGCATCCCGGAGAGGATCTGCTCAACGATCTCCGTCGGCTCTTCGCCCCTCGGATTGTCCTGGGTCACGACCACGTGGTCGGCATAGTTTCGGGCGATCGTCCCCATCTTCGGCCGCTTGTTGCGATCACGGTCGCCACCACAGCCAAAGACCAGGCGCAGTTTGCCCGTGCAGAGCTGACGGCAGGCCACCAGGACCCGCTCCAGAGCATCGGGGGTATGCGCATAATCCACAAAGACCCGGAACGGCAAGATCGAGCGACCATGCCCGGCATCGCGCCCAAGTTCCTCCAGGCGGCCGGCCACGGGGCGGGCGCGCGACAGGCTATCGCTGGCGTGCAAGGGGCCGATATCGAGGCCAATCGCGCAGCTAAGGGCCGCAAGCGCGTTGCGAACGTTGTGGCTGCCGATCAGCGGCAGCTCCACCTCGGTCTGCCCTTCGGGCGAGCAAAAGCGCACTCTCGTCGAGTTCGCCCCAGCCTCAAGGATCTCGGCTCGAACGTAGTCGTGCGCCAGCCCTTCGAGCGGCTGGCCTTCGACCTTGCCCAGCCCGTAGCCGATCACCCGCACCCCAGGCCCGATCTCCTTCAACATGCGAAGGCTGACGACATCGTCATAGGGGAGGACCGCCAGCGAACCCGGGCGCAACTGCGCGAAGAGCCGCGCCTTGGCACTCGCGTATTCCTCCATGGTTCCGTGGTAGTCGAGGTGATCCAGACTCAGGTTGGTAAACACCGCTGCCTGGACCTGCACCGCATGCGCTCGTCCCTGATCCAAAGCGTGACTAGAGATCTCGAGGATTGCCGCCCGCACATCACGCCGCCGCATCTCCGCCAGATAGCGCTGCAGCGCAACCGGCCCAGGGGTCGTATGCGAAGCCTCGACCTGGCGCTCACCCGAAGCGTCGACATCCTCTTCCCCCGGCAAGCACCGGCCTAGGCGATAGCGAACGGTCCCTAGCACCCCGACCGGTCCGAGAGCATCCTCCAGGCAGAGCGCGACAAGTTCGCTGGTGCTGGTCTTGCCATTGGTCCCAGTGACTCCCACCACCGGCATGCACGAGGAAGGGTGGCCGTAAAACGCCGCCGCGGCGAGACTGGCGGCGCGGCGCACATCCTCGACCAACAATACCGGCACTGGCACCGGCAAAGGGCGCCGAGAAACAACAGCGCAGGCCCCCTGCGCGACGGCTTGGGCGGCAAAGCCAGCCCCGTCGTTGGCCAGCCCGGGCACGGCGAAAAAGACCCCGCCCGGCTCGATCTCACGGCTGTCATCACAGATGCCTGTGATCTCGGCTTCCTGCATCCGCAGAGCCTCGCAAGCGCCCAGCAGCTCGCGGAGTTCTGTTAAGCAGTGCAAGCCCTGGCGCAAACGCTCAGCAAGCCTGGGCTCGAGCCGCGAGGCTCTAGGAGAGCCAGAAGCGTGGAGCTCGGACGCCTTCGCTGACCCTGGCTTGGCCGCAGCAGGGCTCGTCGCCGTGGACGCCATCCCGCCCGGTACGGCAAAGCCAGAGGCCGCGGGAGCTGATGACACAGAAGCAGGCGAAAAACCGGATCCAGAAGCTGCTGCTGCTTCCATTTCCCGCGACTCGACCGCCTTTGCGAGTTCACGCGCAGTCCTGGTTCGCCAAAACCCCCAACGACCAAGACCCAGCTTTCCGAGACCGAGCATGGACAGCTCCCCCCATAGTCCTAACAGCTACCCAAGCGTCCGCACCTAGATCAAGGCACAGTTAGCTCGCAGCGCCGCTCGCCTAACGAACACTCGCAAGCCGCCGCGAACGCTCCTCCCTGCGCTTCATGTATAGCAAGATGTCCTTCACGACAGGAGCAGCGTATTTGCCCCCGTAGAAATTCCTGGCCGGGCTTTTTTCCAGCACACAGAAGGCAACCCAACGTGGACGGGCGACGGGCGCAAAGCCAACAAAGCTCCCCCAGTAGCGCCTCGTACCCTTCTTGTTATTGGCAAGGAAGGAGGTGCCGGTCTTGCCGCCGAGCCAACCAGAGCTTTCCTTGTCGCAAATGAGACGCCCTGTTCCTCCCGGATCGGACACCACCTTCGACAGGGTCTGGCGCAGCCAAGCACTGTGATGCTTTTGGAAAATCCGTCGGCCGAGCCCCCCCTCCGGCAAGTCCTGCAGCTCCTGGCCTGGTCGCGCTGCCTTGGTCAAGAGGCGTGCATGAAAGCGGCGGCCTGTAATCGCGGTAACGAAAGCTTCGAGGTAGCTCAAGGGAAAGATATTGAGCGCATAACCGAAGCTCAGCGAAGGTCCCTCGTCACGCTCATAATAAGGCCCAGTACGCAGCGTCTGCTCACTGGGCGCCGCTCCCTGCCTCGGCTGGCCATCTTTCTGCAACAACAGGGGAAGACCTAAGCGGGGCTGGGCTCGCAGGGCGAAGTCTCGGAGAAAATCGATGTGGAACTGCCGATCTCCACGCATCCCGACCTTGACCGCTCCAATATTACTCGACTCGATGAGGACACGCTCCAGCGGCACAAGCCTCCCGGCATGATCGTCAGAAATGATGCGGACCAAACCCTTCGGAGTTACAAACTTATACTCCTTCTGCGACAGGTTGCCCCGGCAGTCAATCAACGACCCCGGGTGCACCAACCCCTTTTCCAGGGCCTCCATAACGATCAACGGTTTGATGAGCGAACCAGGAACGAAGAAGCACTGATGTGTCGGCGCCAGGAACTGTATCTTGCGTCGTCCCTCAGAAGGCTGCGGACGACAGGGGTCATAGCTCGGCCAGCCCGCAAGAGCGAGAATATCACCGCTTTCAATATCAGCGACGCAAAGAAAACCGGTATCAGCCCCTGCCTTGCGCCCCATTTGAGCAAGTCGCAGAAATGCCTCTTCCTGCACCGACGAATCGATGCTGGTCAAAAGCCGCGCCTTGGGAATCTCACTTGCCAGTGGAGCAAAGCCAACCCCTTTTGCCCGAAACTCGCCACGCGCGGTAAAACGCTCAGGCAGCTCGATCTTACTGCGCTCATCGAGCAGCTTCGCAGCCTCCAGCCCCCCAGCAAAACGGCTGCTACGCGGCTTAGCGCCACTCCTTGCTAAGGGCTCCTGACGCGGCGGCAGCCCAACAATGTGACCGGCACTCTCTTCTAAGGGCTGCAAACGCTTCCATTTCTCATCGAAGTGCAGCCGGAACAACCCAGGACGGTAGGACTGCATCCCTGCCCCATCCTTCCGCGGCCGTTCGTAGAGGTACTGATCATTGGCCAGCTGGCTCAAGCGCTTGAGAGTCGCATAGTCACTAAGCCCACGAACGATCGGCCGCTCCCACATCCACTGAAAGCCACGTCGCTGCTTTTTCGTTTTGTCACGCCACAGATCCACGCGCGCATTCTCATCCTTAGGCACACGCAAATAGCCGTAGATCCGACGCTGTCGCTCGGGGCTACAGGGAGCGGAGAGTTCTAGTGCGGCGATCAAATCCGTCGCTAGCTGCGGCGGCATATCTTCATTTGCCTGGATCTCGAGGCGCACGTCGTAACAAAGCCTCGAAGTCGCGAGCACTTTGCCGTCACGATCCAGGATGTCCCCTCGGGGCCCCTCAATACAACGCAACTTCTCCCCAAGGGCTTGCTCTGGACCTGGCATGAGCTGAATACGCGCAACTCGCCATCCACAAAGCCCAAGCGCTGCGATACCACCAACCTGGAGAAAAAACGTACCGAAGGGAGCCGATTGAGACTTACTGCTCATAGGCATCCACACCCTGATCTGTGAGAACGAGCCTTCGATAACTCTCTTCCAGAGCAAGCCTAGTAGATGCCTTCAATCGCCTGGTACGAAGCGACCACATATGCGCCTCTGCCCAGTCCGTCCCTTGGCGATAATCGCGTAGGCGCACCCGAGACTGCCGAGTTTCCGTCCGTAAAGCAACGACCAGGAGGCAGATCGCTAGGCAAAGAACGAGAGCAACTAATGCCCCGAACCACCTCACGGTCTGCACTCCTGGACGAAGACTGGATCGGAAGCGGCCGTCCCCTCCCGGACGGCCACGCGGAGTTTCGCGCTCCGCGAACGCGGGTTCAGTTTCTGTTCCCCATCTTTTGCGATGATCGGCTTTTTCGTCAGCGGCCTCATACGCGAGCGCATGAAGCGTTTAACCATCCGATCCTCCAGGCTATGGAAAGAGATCACGGCGAGCCGACCGCCATCTCGAAGTTTCTCCAGGGCCACATTGAGGCCCACTTCGAGTTCGTCCAGCTCGCCGTTCACTACTATCCGCAGAGCCTGAAAGACTCGAGTCGCTGGGTGGATGCGACTCCGACGTCGGCTCGACGATGGCACCGCCCCGGCAACCAATCGAGCCAACTCTTGGGTGGAACACGGCAGCATTCGTGAAGCCCTTGCATGCACGATCGCCCGCGCAACACGCCTCGCATAACGCTCCTCACCATACTCGCGGAACCAACGCTCAAGCTCTGCCTCGCCAGTGCGGCGAAGCAGATCGAAAGCCGTTGGCGTATTGCTCGTAGGATCAAATCGCATGTCGAGAGGTCCGTTGCTGCGGAGCGAAAACCCCCTCCCAGGGTCATCGATCTGCATGCTAGAGAATCCAAGATCCATCAAAACAGCATCGACACAGGGGATGTCGAGCCGAGTAAGGACAGAACCCAGTTCACGATAACTGCCTTGAACCAGCTCAATACGAGCAGGAGCTGAAGCTAAACGCTTCCGGGCGAGATCTAAGGCAACAGTGTCACGATCAATACCGATGAGGGTTCCCTTCTCACCGAGCTGATCTGCGATCGCTGCCGCATGCCCCGCTGCGCCGACGGTAACATCAGCGACAACATCTCCGGCCGAAGTATCAAGCAGGTCCAAAACTTCACTACAAAGAACAGGTTGGTGAGGCCAGGCCTCACCGGTGTCAAGCGGCGACTCGCCCCCGGTCATTAGAGACCTCTCTTCGAAGCCTCACAGACCAAGGAACGAGGTTGAAAACGAAACGGCCCGATCGATGTCGCCACAGCGACCAGAGCCTTAATCCCACAGGCCCCAAGTCCCCCGCCATCCGCGGAGGAGGTAAGAGCCCAATAACCGAAATATCTACTATCGAAGCTGAGAGCAACGCCGACGAATAACCCTGCGACCGGCATCAGCTATCGAGCCTCTCGCCCTGGAGGAGCTTGCTAAGATCCCCCATGAACTTCTTATCCTTCGCCTTCGATGCTGGGCTGAGGAGTTTCATCGCCTTAGCCAGCTCCATCCCCCAAAGCTCGATTCGACGACCAAGCCCCTGGAAGAACAGCTCTCCAGTCACGATCGCCGCGAATTCGCGCTGCTCTTCACTGATGGTAATCCGCCCAGAGCGATCCGCCTTAACCCGCGAAGTAAGCCCAAAGAAGAATCGCTGCAGCTCGTGCGTTCGCTTATTCCCGTATTCCGAGGAACGCATACGCTTCTGAAGACGACGATACTCCTGCTTGTCCACGACCTGGAGACATCCCTCAGCACTGGGGCAGAGCCAAAGTTCGGGCAGACGCGGCTCACCGTCGTCCCCAAGCACAGGTTCGATGCAGCCCTTCGGCAGGAAGAACCTGCCCGAGGCATCGACCTTCAGCACTTTTTTCCCCGAAACGTCCACGAGCGACCCTTGCCCCGCCGAAACGACTCGCACCGGCCCATCCCAGCGCGCCCCATTCGGCCCCAAAAAGCTGTGGACTAGCCCCAGCTAGCCCCATACGAGCAGAGACTAGCGAAGAAAACCGATCCTTCAACCTTGTCAAGAGCAGCGAGACATAAGACCTAATAGGCTGAAAAACATAGACTTAGAGCAAAAACCAGCAGAGGACGCAGAAGCAACCCACAGGCAACCCCAGAAATCCAACGATCATAAACCCATAAAACCAGCACACTTAACTATTTCAGACCGCTCAGAAAGGCGCAGTTGGGGCTCCTCAGTTTTTTTTCTCGCCACCCCTCAGGCCTCGAGTGGAGGGCGCTCGGCCTGGAGCCAGGGCGAGACCAGGGAGAAAAAGGGCCCCAAGCCCATGAGCAAAAAGCTCCAGCGGGCAGGCCTTGGGCCACCAGGAGCCACCGAGAGCCTGCAGGGGCCCCCCGTTGCGCACCACTAGAGCGCCAACCGCTCCCGGAGAGCGCCAACCCGCGCCCTGCGCGCCCCACTAAGGCGCCGCGGAGCTCAGCTCCCTAGGATCTCGCCCAACTGACTCTTCAAGGCCTCGATGGTCTCCTCATCGAGCCGCGGCACGGGCAAACGCACGCGCTGCTCATCACGACCTTCACGCGGGTCCTTGAAGTAGAGATCGCCGCGAGCCCCAGCACCGGCACGGATCACTCGGATCGCCTTCTTGCGCGCGAGCATCAGACCGATCACGTAGCGAAGCGCTTCGATCTCTTCTCTCTCGTCTTCCAAAAGCTGCTCAAAGAGCTGCCGCATGGCGACGAGGTCGACGACACTGCTGGCACCCTTGTCCCGAGGCCGGCGTGTCCGCCAAAAAATCGGCCCAGCCTCAGTCTCTTGCCGCAGCTCAAGTGCGCGGGCCGGCCAGCAGCCGGTGCAGACATCAAGGCGCTCGAAACCCAGCTTCTCCCCGGCATCGATGCGCAGATAGCTGAAGAAGACCTGCCCGGCGAGGAAGGGGGCCTGACAGCAGGTGCAACCACGCGAGAAGCCAGCAATCCGCCATTCCTGGCGCTTCTCAGCTTCTGTCTTGCCTTGTCCTGCGATTGCGAGCTTGGGCGTCACGTCAGTTCTTCCGAGGCCTACACGGCTACAAAGAGAATGCTCTCCAGGGACCTACTGGTCACCCAGCCAAGCACGCCAGGCACGCACTTTCGTGCCGAAGCGCTTTCGGGTCAAGGAACGAAGTGCATTCGCCGCTGTCCCCGCCATTCTCGTATCACCACTCTGCATGGCTTTTTCGAGGGCAGCGACCAGCTCACGCACCTGCCTCAGGTCCCCGGTTTTACCGATCGCCTCAAGCGCCATCCGCCGCACGAACCCGTCCGCATCCTCCCGGTGAAGGCTCCAGAACAAGGGCAGTGCAGCCGCAACCGCGGCCTCCCCCGTGGCCTTTGCCCAAGATCCGTACGCCGGCAAGGCGCTACCGCGGACCTGCCAGTTTTGATCCTGACAGGCCTTCAGCAGTAGTTGTCCAGCCCGCTCCCCCTTCATCCCAGCAAGCCCTTTGAGCACGGTTCGCCGCTGTGCCGTGTTCCCTACCGCCCACTCCTTTTCGAGCAACTGCATACGCAGATCTGGATCAAGGGCATCGAGGAGCTGCAAGCCAACACGCCTGACGGCACTGCGTCGGTCCTGAAGCAGATACACGCGAATCGCCTTGCTACCAAGCGACCCAAGATCAGCCAGCTCCCGGGCAGCCCGGAAGAAGGGGTGCATGCTCTTCCGGAACTCTTGGGGACGCGGCGGAAAACCTCGGCGCATGAGCTCATCATGCCCCTCTACGGCCTTGAAGGTCATCGCCTTCGCCAGCCAGGGACCGAGCTTGGGCATCTCCCGTAAGGTCTCCTGGCGCAGATTGGCATAGCCCGCCTGCCCCTGGTGATACTGGCGCTCAAGCTCCTGCAAGCGCACGAGTTCGGCCTTCGAAAGCTGCTTCTCCACCAGGACCTGGTGCCGGGAGACGGCAGCAGTCCCCGGTTGCAAAGCCTCTTCTGGCTCCGCTGGAGCGCCTGAGCAGGCAAGCAAAAAGGGCAGGAGCAAGGGACAGCCAAGCAGGGTCTTCTTCATCAGTCTCTCCGAGTTGCGGAGGCAGATCTTGGCAGCAGAGGCGCTCCACGGCAAAACCAGGGCAATGTCCCTGCAGATCCTTCCCGTCACGACCAAGCGCCAGCGCCGACGCTTCGTCGATCTTCCTCGCCACTTCCCGGGTTTCGACCCAGCCGTCTTCGTGCCGCCGCTGCGCTTCGATCAGCTACGCCGACTCGATACCCGCAGGCACCCGTTCTACCGCCACGCCGAAGCGGGCTTCTGGCTGGCCTTGCGCCAAGGCCAGCCAGTCGGACGCATCTCCGCGACCATCGACAAGCTCTCGCTGCAGAGATACGAGGACGGCGTCGCCTACTTCGGGCACACCCTGGCCGAGGACCAAGAGTGCATGGACGCTCTGCTCGGTACCGCGAAGAGCTTCCTCCAAGCTCGCGGCTGCACCCGGATGCGTGGCCCCATCGAACTCTCAACCAACTACAGCTGCGGGCTACAAGTCTCGGGCTTCGACCGCCAACCGATGCTCGACATGAACCAGCACCCGCCGGGCCAGGAAGCACTCCTGCTCCGCGCCGGATGCGAGGCAGTACAAGACCTGCTCGCCTTCCGCATCGCCGAGGAGGAGCTACAGCTCGCGCGCCTGGAGCGGCTGGCAAAGATCACCGCGCGCCGCGCCCCCGCCACCCTGCGCAAGCTCGACCTATCGCGATTCGAGGAAGAATGCCGGGCACTCCACCGCATTTACGAACGCTCCTGGGAAGACAACTACGGCTTCGTGCCGATGACCTGGGACGAGTTCGCGCACGCCGCGAAGGACTTCCGCAAGATCGTCGACCCCGAGACCTGCATCCTCGCCGAGCGCGAAGGCGAAGTGGTCGGCTTCGCCCTCGGCTTGCCCGACATCAACCAGGCCATCAAGGCCTGTCATGGCCAGCTCCTGCCTTTCGGCTGGATTCGCTTTCTTAGAGTCGCGAAGAGGATCCACCAAATCCGGGTCGTGACCCTCGGCGTCTTACCCGAGCACCGTGGCCGAGGACTTGACGCACGCCTCATTCTCGAACTAACCCAGCGGGGCCTCGAAGTCGGCTACAACGCAGCGGAACTCTCCTGGGTCCTGGAACAGAACCTCCCCATGGTCAAACCCATGCTGGAAATCGGCGCCAAGGAGGCGACGCGTTACCGGCTCTTCGAAGCCAGCACGAGCAAGGATCTCCCGGGCGCACCCGCCAGTTAAAGGGCCAAGATACTTGGCCATAGCCTGAGAAGCGTTAAGGAGAAGGGTCTCCCTCTTGGATAAGATCCACCCCCGATACGTGATTCCACCGACTCGACCCGGAGCACGCCTTGAGCTTTCCCTCCCCGTTTTTCCGCTGGCGCCCCCATCCATGGCACGGTCTCGACGTTGGCCCCGAGCCACCGCACATCGTCCATGCCTACATCGAGATCACCCCCTTCGACCTGGTGAAATACGAACTCGACAAGAAGACGGGCTACCTCCGTGTGGACCGGCCGCAGCGAACCTCGTCACAGCCGCCCGCCCTTTATGGCTTCATCCCTCGCACCTACTGCGGCGACCGGGTGCAGAAGCTCGGCAAAGGCAGCTCCGTCGGTGACCAAGACCCGCTCGACATCTGCGTGATCAGCGAACGCCCGATCGAACGCCAGGAAGTCATCCTCAACGCTCGAGTCGTTGGCGGCCTGCAGATGATCGATCACAAGGAAGCGGACGACAAAATCATCGCAGTGCTCGCCAACGATAACCTCTACGGCGAAGTCAACGAGATCAGCGACCTGCCCGACGTCCTGGTCGAACGCCTCCATCACTACTTCAGCACCTATAAGCTCGTCGCCGGCGAAGAGAGCCTAGTCTCGATCGACGAGACCTACGGCGCCGAACACGCGGGCAAGGTCATCCAAGCGGCCATGGCCGACTACGAAGCCTTCTTCGGAGAGTAAGAGGTAGCCGAACAGCTCGGACTCAAAAGAGGTCCGAGTCGCCCAACTGGTAGTACCAGTGCTCTCCAAGCCACTCCTGAGTCAGACCTGAACTCCAATCGCGCGAGCCGAGCTTTCGCTCTAGCCAATGGCTGGAGGGCTCGGCCTCGAAGCCGAGGGAGCGGAACTCTTCGGCCCAGGGCAGTTCGGGGTTTTGCACTGTCAGGAGCTGGGTACAGCCCGCTGCTCGTGCAATCTCGTGGGCCTTGGCAACGAGGGCCGCGAGGATTTCTGGCTCATCGCTGCCCACGAGCAAATCTCCTATCGTCGCGGCGCCAGGCACCAGGCCCCCATCGCTGCGGACGACGGCGAAGCCGCGCAAGCGGCCCTCGCGCCGAGCCAGCAAGATCTTGTACTCGATGCTGGGGCAGCGCCGATAACGCCAGTCGAGGTAGACAAAGCTTTTCTCAACCGTGCAGGCAAAGCCCGGCTGCAACTCGGCAAAGAGTTCATCCACTTGCTCTGGAAAGCGGTCGCTCAGCTCGACCTCGACCTCGCTAGGCGCCTTCGCCACCCCGACGTTTTGCAGCAAGTACTCGAGGGTGCGGATCAATCGATACCCCAGGTAGCGCTCACCGATGCGCCAGGCTGGGCGCACCGGATAACCAAAGCCAAGATGATCTTCTCGCCCCCCATAACGCTCAAAGAAGCGCTCGGCCATGTCGACGAAGATCGGGCGTTTGCTCAAGCCCTTGCGGAACTCCGGATGCACCATCGAGTCGACAGCGTGGAAGAAACTCAGCTCCTTACCACCTGCGAGCACGACCTTCATCGGAGTCGCGGCATATTGCGCCGCACAACGGCCGTCGGGGGCGAAGGCCAGCATCATCCGCGCTCCCGCAGGATTCTGCCCGAACTCCCACTCCCAGTGTGAAAGCTCCCGATCGACGTATCCCTCGCCACAGACTTCACGGAAGGTCAGGTTGAAGGTATCGAGGATGGCCTGCTCGTCGCCGGGCTGGTATTCCCGAAACTGGATCTCGCTCATCGCTACTAACCCCTCTTGTCGATTCAGACTAGGTCGCTGTCGCCCAGGGTGTGGAACCAAGACCCTCGGAGTTCAAGCACCGACGGGCCAAAAGAATTCATAACCAGGAACTGCTGCGGCGGCCCGACCAGGAACCCGTGCCTCTGCCAGCGGAGAAAGCGCAGATCACTCTGCGGGAACTCAGCCGCGAGCAGGACAGCCCCAGCCGCGCGAGAATGCTCTTCGAGAGCAGCCAGCAGCGCCAACTCTGCATCCACGTCACCGCCAGGCACAAGCCAATCGCAGATGAGGCCAGTGCCCGGCAAGCCATAATCGCCGAGGCGATGCACCGCCAGACCCCGAAGGGTGCCAGCGGCATCGCGCACCGCGATCAGTTCGTATTCGTATCCTGGCCGCTGGGTGTAACGCCAATCGAACCAGATACGGTCGCGGACCAGAGCGAAACTGAACTCAGAAGCGACCTTGCTCCAAAGCTCATCAGTATCCTCCGGCGGAGCCGTCAGCACCTGGATCGAGAGTTCCGCAGCCGAGTCCGAAAGGCCCAGTGGCGGCTCGTGCAACTCGCGAAAGAGCAGGTCCAGGTCACGCACCATCTCGCTCTGGAGGTATCGCTGTGCGATGCGGTAGAGCTGGGTCGTATAGCCGTGGGTCAGCAGGTGCCCCTGCTCCACATCGCTGGCAGCCGGCCCGCAATAACGCCGGTAAAGCTCCCGGGCGAGGTGGACAATGAGCCCGGGAGAACCGCCAGCACGACGATGACCCGGAAGCACGAAGCCATCGACGATGAGGCCCAGACTCAGCTCCTGGCCCCCTTTGATCGCCCGCTGCGGAATGCAGGCATACTGGCCGACCAGTTCCCCGCCGACGAAGGCTAGGACGCTCTCGCAACGGTGAAGAGGATTCTGCTCGAAGGCCCAGCGCCACGAGTCGAGCTTCCGCGGCGCTTGGCCATCGTTCCCAGGAAAGATCGCGTTCCAAGCGTCAACGATCTGCTGCTCGTCGCCGGGACAATACGCCCGGATCTCGAGGGAAGGAGACATGACCTCCACCTTATCGACAGTTGCGAGGCCATCCGAGAGCGCGTTTTACGGAGCTGCTATTGGGCCAGAAGCGGCAGCGCCCGCGCCAGCAAGCTCCCGAGCCGCTGGGCCGCCCGTTCGCCCTCCAGCATGACCTCTTCGTGGCTTGGGGGAGCCTCGGTGAGCCCGGCCGCGTAGTTGGTAATCAGTGACAGGCCAGCAAGCTCGCAGCCCATGGCGTGCAGGGCTATCGCTTCGGGCACCGTCGACATACCGACCGCATGCGCCCCGAGCTGCTGGAGCATCCTCACTTCTGCCGGCGTCTCGTAGCTCGGCCCCAGCATCTGTGCATACACGCCCTGGGTGAGCCCGGGAGAGTCGGCACAGTCGCAGAGCAGCCCAGTCATGCGCTTGCTCCAAAGCCCCGACATGGCCGGAAAACGCGGCCCGAACTTGGGGTGGGACGGCCCGGCCAGCGACGAGACACCGGTCATATTGATGTGGTCGCAGATCGCCACGAGGCTGCCCGGCCCAAGCTCGGGCCTCAGCCCACCGGCAGCATTGGTCAACAGCCAACGCCGGGTGCCAAGCAGGGCCAGGGCCCGTAGCGCCCGAACCGCCTGCCAGGGATGCCAGCCCTCATAAAGGTGCACCCGGCCGGTCAGGATATGGACCCTGACCCCCTCGATTTCACCTTCAAGCAGCTCGCTGCCATGCCCCGCCACCTTGGGGCTGGGCAGCCCGGCGATCTCGGCGAGTTCAACCCGGAGAGGATCCTCAATACGGCCACCAAAGTCTTTGAGGCCACTCCCCAGCACCAGCCCAAGCGAGGCTGGGCCAAAGCCGCGCTGCCGCAGCTCCCTCTCGACAGCTTCAACTAGCTCGAGCTCAGCTTCGATGTCCTGCCCTAAATGCTTTTCCATGATGGCTCCTAGGGGATTCAGGCTACGACGCCAGCAACGCAGGCGGTCATCCAGCTAGCAAAGGCTCCGGCGAACATCGCCCGCACCGCGAGCTGCGAAAGGTCCTTGCGCCGCTCCGGGCACAGGGCAGCGATACCGCCGATCTGAATGCCGATCGAACCAAGGTTGGCAAAGCCGCAAAGCGCATAGGTCGAAATGAGGATGGAGCGTTTGGAGATTCCTCCAGCCTGCCCGGTCAGGGCCTGTAGCGCATCCAAACGTTCGAGGCCGAGCGCCTTGAGCTGCGGCGCGATCTGCGCCCCCAGCTCCGCCGGCTGCGCCGCCAACCACTCGGCGTAGTCCTTAGCGCCACTGAAGTCCAAGCCGCTCAGCTTTGGCATCAGGGCCTGGAGTTGCGAAAGATCGCTCAGCGAATCGATCCCCCCGGCCGCGAGGGCCTTATGGAAAGCATCGACGCTGGCGAAGCTCTCCGGAGCCGGCAAGGCCTTCAGGCTCGTCACCGAGCCAACATCGATATTCGCCAGGCTCATACCCAGATCGCGCAAGCCGTCGATTTCGATGAAGCCACGCAGGTTGTCGTAGGCGATAAGCTCCGTGACCGCGACCTTGGTACCCAGGAGCTGCCCGACCTCGGGCACATCGCCCATCGGCACGCCTAGCAACACGGCAAAGGGCGAAAAGGCCCAGCCGAGGATCTTGCGCAGGGTGAGCCCGTCTTCGCCGATCGCTTGGTAGTAGGCATCACCGCCCACGACAGCATCGACACCACTGAGCAGCCAGTCGACAACCGCCACCAGACCGAGGAAGGCAATCAGCATGGCACCGACATTGACCGCGAGCTTGAGACCATCGACAGTGCCGTTCGCCGCCGCTTCGACGACGTTGGACGAGGTCTTGGGCAAATCCATCGGCACAGTGCCGAAGGTCTCACTGGTCTCGGTCTCAGGCACCATGACCTTGGCGACGACCAGCGCCGCCGGCGCGCTCATCACGCTCGCGACGATTAAGTGCCCGGCATCGACGCCAAAGAGCACGTAGAGGGCAAAGACCCCGCCGGCAATGGTCGCGAAACCGCCGGTCATCACCGCCATCAGCTCGCTGCGCGTCATCCGCGGCAAGAAGGGCTTGATCAAGAACGGCGCCTCCGTCTGACCGACGAAGATGTTGGATGCGACCGCCAGCGTCTCCGAACCCGAAGTCCCCATCACCCGCACGATCAGATGGGCAATGAGGCGCACGATGTGCTGCATGATCCCAAGGTGCCAAAGCACCGAAATCACCGCCGAAAAGAAGATGATGGTCGGCAGCACCGCGAAGGCGAAGACGAAGCCCTTGTTCGCTCCAAAGACCTGCCCCACCTGATCGGGCTGGGCAAAAACACCGAAGACGAACTCGGCGCCGCCTTTGCTAAGGGCAAGGAAGTCCTTCACCCCATAACTGAGGCTGCACAGCGCCGCATTACCGGCATCCCAGTAGAGCACCAGCAGCCCCAGGGAGACCTGGAGCAGCAGCCCGACAAAAACGGTGCGCCAGCGGATGGCCCGGCGATTGGTCGAAAAGAGCCAAGCGATGCCAATAAAGGCAAAGAGACCGACGAGGGAGATCAGGCGTTCCAAAGCTGCATCCAGTTAGCGAAAGGTCGTAGGAGAGCGGAGGGTCGTAGGAGAGCGGAGCGGCGCTGCCTCAAACGCTGGGGAGGATTCGCTCAAGAACGAGAGGACGGGGGGCCGGGCTCTCATCGCCCAGACGAATGGTAGCGGGCAGCTCGGCGCAGGCACGCTCGAGATCCTTGGCACGGCGCGCGTGCACCCGGAACAGCGGCTGCCCAGCCAGCACCTTGTCGCCATGAGCCACCAGGCATTCGATGCCCACCGCAGGGTCGATGTCCTCCCCCTTATTCTTGCGGCCAGCACCCAGTTCCAAGGCGACCCAGGCGATCGCCAAGGGGTCCTGATCGATCACATAGGCCTCAGCAGTGCTGGTGACCTCAGCCTGCTCGGGGGCCTGTGGCAGATGCTGCTCAGGGTCATCCACCACCCGGAGATCCCCACCCTGGGCCTCGACCATCTGCCGGAATCGCGCCAAGGCCGAGCCGTCGGCCAGCGCTGCTTCGAGTCGCAGCCGCGCCGCTTCGCGGCTGTCGCAGACCTGGCCAAAGCAGAGCATTTCCGCGCCGAGCTGGAGGGAAATCTCACGCAGATCCGCTGGGCCTTGACCCTGCAAGCACTCGAGGCTCTCGCGCACTTCGAGGGCGTTGCCCACCGCCGAGCCAAGCACTTGGTCCATGTCGGTAATCAGGGCACAGCACTCGCAGCCCAGCCGCGTCGCCGTCTCGACCAGAAAACGCGCCAGCTCACGCGCCGGAGCCAGCTCTTTCATGAATGCCCCGCGCCCACACTTGACGTCGAGCACCAGCCCATCGATGCCCTCGGCGAGCTTCTTGGCCAGGATGGACGAGGTGATCCAAGGGATGCACTCGACCGTTCCGGTGACATCCCGGGTCGCATACATTCGTGCATCCGCCGGAGCGAGTTCTTTGGTCGCCGCCGACATCACCAGACCGGTCTCGGAGAGGATCCGCTCATATTCCTGCGGCGACAGCAGCATGCGAAAACCAGGGATACTCTCGAGCTTGTCGACGGTGCCCCCGGTGTGTCCGAGGCCGCGCCCAGAGACCATGGGCACGGGCACCCCGCAGCTGGCGACGAGGGGCGCCAGCACCAGGCTGACCTTGTCCCCGACCCCGCCGGTGCTGTGCTTGTCGACCTTGCGCCCGGGAACCGAGTCCAAGCGGTGCACGATGCCGGAATCCCGCATCGCCTCCGTCCAATACCCGGTCTCCTCGAAATCCGCCCCGCGCAAGAACATCGCCATGAGGAGGGCTCCGAGCTGAGCATCCTCCAGACTCTGATCCACGACACCCGAAACGAGATCTTGGATCTCATCTCGGGTCAACGCCAAGCCATCACGCTTCTTTGCAATCAGCCGGGCTGGAATCTCCCTCATCGGGGCCTCCTCCATCGAGCGAGCCCGGTCCAAAGCTCTCGGGCAAGAGTTCGTCGAGTGTCGCGACCTGGACCTCGTCGCCGTTACAGCCCATCAGGATCCGCAAGTTCGGCGCAAACTCACGCAAGAACTGACGACAAGCCCCGCAGGGTGGCGTCGGCGACTCAGTCGCCGTGTAAATCGCCAGCAGGAAGAAAAAGCGCGAGCCTTGGACGACGGCCCGCATCGCCGCACCTCGCTCGGCGCAGAGCGTGAGTCCGAAGCTGGCATTCTCGACGTTGCAGCCGGTGATGATCTCATCCTGCTCCGTCACCAGCGCCGCCCCCACCTGGAACTGTGAGTAGGGCGCGTAGGCTTTGCTGGCGGCATCCCGTGCTGCTGCGATCGCCGCTCGTTCGGAGGGACTCAGTTCGCTTCGTGGGATGCTATGCACGGCTCCCTCCTCTCCGCTCAGGCACTCCGAGACGCGCGCTCGATCGATTCGTCATAGACGGCGATGTAAGGCAGCTCGCGGAAGCGACCAGCGACATCCATGCCGAAGCCGATCACAAACTCATCGGGGATCTCAAAGCCAACCCCCTCCAGCTCGACTTCGACGACACGGCGGCTCGGCTTGCTCAGCAGGGTGTGGACCTCGACGCTCTGGGCACCGCGTTCCAGGAAGCGCTCGCGCAACCAGTGCACCGTCCTCCCGGTGTCGACTATGTCCTCGAGGATGGCGATGCGCTGCCCCTCAGGCGAAGACGACAGATCCTTGACCAGCTCGATCCGGCCAGAACTGACCGTACCCGCACCATAGCTACTGACCCGAACTGTGTCGTACTCACCAGCTGGCCGACCAAGGTTTCGACAGAGAGCATCGGCAAAGTGCCGGGCCCCATGCAGCACCGCGACCCAGCGTAGCTCCGGATCGCCGCGTAGGGCTTCCGCCATCTCGGCGATGCGCTTTCGAACACGGGCCTCATCAACCAGGATCGGGAAATCGGGGACGGGCACTGTCATCGGGGCTCCTGACGGGAAAAAGCGGGCACCTATTTCAGGCATAGGGCAGCATGCTTGCAAGCCACTAGCGCACCTGCTCCGATTCCCGGCATGCTGAACCGCGAACTTGAGCACGCCTATGGCGACTGGGTCCACTTCCTCCAGGACTCGTATATGTGCACGCTTCTGGCGCGACTAGGGCATCCAGAGACCGCGATGCGTGATCTTCGCCCCCTCCTGCGCCGGATCTACGAACGACTGCTCGGAGCCATGCTTGCCAGCGAGTTCCCGGCAAAGAGCGAACGTTGGCCCACCCGCATGGCCGATTTGGACCCATGTGGTCACTACGAAGGGCCGGTTCTCGATCAGGACACCCGCGTCGCCATCGCCTGCATCGTTCGCGCTGGCACCCTCCCGGCAGAAATCTGCTACGACTCCCTGCTGCAGGCCCTCCCCGAGACCAACGTTCGCCTGGACTACCTATCGATGAGCCGGCGAACCGACGCCAAAGGGCAGGTCATCGGCACCGATACCAGCGGCAGCAAGATCGGCGGCGATATCAGCGACGGGATCCTGCTAATCCCCGACCCCATGGGAGCAACCGGCGGCACCATCGCCCGAACCCTGGAGATCTACGAGGAGCGCGGGCTCGGCCCTTGGCGCCGGGCCATCGCCATGCCGATGATCGCGACCCCCGAATATGTCCGGCGCCTGCACCCCTACCGGGACAAGCTCAGCATCTGGGCCGGCCGACTCGATCGAGGCCGGTCGCGACCGGAGGTGCTGGCGAAACTGCCCGGAAGCGACGACTCAGAGAGTGGGCTCAACGATAAGCAATACATCGTCCCCGGAGCCGGTGGAGTCGGCGAGCTGCTGAGCAACTCCTGGGTCTGAGGAAGGGCAACGGGGATCCGGCGGCTCAGTCGCCAGCTGTGAGAGCCCGGCAAAGGCTCTCGGCAAGCTGCCCCTCGCCGTAAACCCAGCAGCGCCGAGCCTCGATACCGGGCGTCTCGAGGAGCTGCTGCCGCTGCCGATCATCCTCGACAAAGAACATCGAGGCTCCGCGCATCCTTCGTTGCTCATTGGCCTCGGCCAAGAGGCCCTTCCGCCGCGGCGAGCCCCCCCCTTGGTCAACGAGCAAGACCCTGAGGCCGGGCAAGAGTTGCGCCGTATCCAGCGCCAGCTCTCCGGCTCGGCCACCGAGGGCAATCAGCACCGTGCCCGGACAGCTGGAGCGCAAGGCCGCCAAGAGGCTGCGCGGCCCCAAACCGAGTTCCTCGAAGCCTTGGGCTGCCAAAGAGTTCTCCGCCAGCATATCCAGGACCTGAGCAGTGCGTTCATCGCCCTTCTCGCTGAGCACGACGTGGAGCTTCGGGGCCTCTGGGTCGCCGTGCGAGCGCAGGCGCCAGAGCCGCCGCTGCAGCTCGCTGCGCACCTGCAGCAAGCGATCGAAGGCCGTGACCCAAGCAGCCCTCTCGGGCAGAGCGAGCCAAGCAAGACTGCGTCCGGTCAAACGCGACATGAACAAGACAAGGAGCAGGGAGTAGCTCAGGTTGGCCAGAGTCGATCCCAAGGCGACTCCAAATATGCCCAGCTGCCATACGTGCAAGAAGAGCAGGGAGTAGCCGATCTTCAGTACGCAGCCCAGTAGCTGCATAGCAGTGTCCCAGGCCGGCTTGGCGAGTGTCCCTTGGAGGAAGCTCTCGTAACAACCGACCCCAGCCCGGACCAAGGCGCCAGGTATGAGCACGAAGTAGATCGCTACCGCCCCGAGAAAGTCCACGCCATAGAGCACACGCACGAAGGGCCAGGCACCCAGCCCGATCAAAACGCTGCCCAGAGTGGCCGCCACCGCGGAGAGTTGATTGACCTGGCGAGTCATCGCCAGCCCGCCTTCGGCATCGGCGCCAGTAATCCCCCGATAACTCGCCACGCCAAGAGCCCGCGGGAAGAACCAGGACATCTCCATTAACGCATAAGCGACCGAATAGGGCCCGAGTTCGGCATTACCGAGACTCGCACCGACGATCAGCAAATCCACCCGTATGAACAGAAATCGCCCGATTTCACCAATCCACAGAGGAACGCCAAAGCGGAGGGTGCTGAGCGCCAGCCCCCAGTCCAAAATAGGCTTCTCGTGCAGCAGCGACAGCAGCCAGCGCAGTGCCATGATCGCCTGCAGCAGGTTGGCAAGGATCAGCACCCACACCGCGCGAACCAGGGTCAGCTCCCCCATCGTCGCCAGCAGCCCCAGGAAGAGCACGCTCCCCAGCGAGGCCACGATCGCGGTGGTATTCATCCAGCTGATCTTGGCGATCCCCTGCAAGAGCCCGCGCAAAACATGGGCAAGCCCGCCGGCACAGGTCAACAAACCCAAGAGCAGGATCGGCGTGTGCCCAGAATAGGAAGCCAGGCGACCCTCTAGAGGGCCGCTACCCTCTCCGGCTACAGAGAGCATGTTCTCAAGCCAGGGGGCGCCCACGGCGAGGATGCTCACAGTTACAAGAACGGCAAGCACCATGCCCATCAAGAAGAGCAGAGGGAAAGTCCCCGCCGCTGCCGCGAGGCTGCATCGCTCCTTCCCCAGCACGATGTGCGAAGCCCGCACCAAACCCAGGCCGCCAAACTGCAGGAGCATCTGAAACAGGGTCCGAATTGCCGTCAGCGCTCCCTTCCCCACAGGCCCAAGGGCTTGGCTGACAATCGCCCCCACAAAGGTCCCGCAGACAAGGGTCACCGACTGGGCCACGGCAGTAGACACCGCCCCTTGCCGAATGCTATCGCCCTCGGGTAGCGCCGACTCAGTCCCAGCCGAGGCTTTGGCCTCTTTGCTTTCTTGGGCTGAGTTCATCGGCAACTGCTAGCGAAGGCATCAACGATTCCACTCGCATAGAGGGAAACGCGAGCCCGCGCCTCCTTTCCCCAGGAACCGGGAAGCAGAGAGCGAATGATCCAAGCCGGCAGCCGCAGAAGCAGGAACAGCGCATTGAGGACTCGAGCGCATGCCGCCGCCCAAACCCCATGGTGCTTGCGGAAGAAGCGCACGCGGCTGCGGCGAAACTGCAGGAAGTTCCGTCGTCGGGCCAGTCGAGCCGAAACGCCGCCAAAATGCACGAAGCTGGCACCTGGGAAGTAGCCCACCGAAACGCCTGCCGCCCGTGCCCTTCGACACAAATCCGTCTCTTCGAAGTACATGAAATATCCCTCGTCGAGACCGCCGATCCGGTCAATGAGCGAGCGCCGTAGCAAGAAGACACAGCCGCTGACGGCATCTACCTCATGCGGCTCAGAGAAAACCTGGCCACCATATCGCTCGCCATCAAAGAGGCGGGTGCGCGGGAAGAGCTTGTACAGATAACACGAAGTACAAAAGAGCTGCCAAAGGCTGGGAAACCGCCAATAGCTCGATTGGAAGCTCCCATCGGCAAAAGACACTCGTGGGCCACATACTCCGAGACGGGGCTCCTGCTCGACATGATGGGCGAGTGCCTCTAAGGCTTCTGGCTCGAAGCTCACGTCGGTGTTGAGCAGGACTATGAGTTCCTCCTGCGCCGCTTCGAAACCGAGATTAACCCCGCCCGCAAAGCCGAGGTTACGATCTTGCGCGAGAAGGAGCACGTCTTCGAACTCCTCAGCAACCGCTGCGGCGCTGCCATCTTCACTGGCATTATCAACGACGATGACCTGCATGCGCCTCGAGCTGGATTCCCGGCATCGCGCGAGGCGGCCTAGCACATCGAGCAGCAGGCCTCTCGTGTTCCAGTTAACGATCACCACCGATAGACCGAGCTGCTCGCTCATGCCTGTTGCCCTCCGCTGGCGAGCCCCTGCTCCCAGCCAACACGCGATTCGCAGCCCGGCATCAGCCGCCGAAAAGCCTCGCTTTCGAGCCTCGCAGCTTCCAGCATCGATGCCGACATGGCAAAGAGCAGCAGCAGATAAGTGTGCATCTGCCCAAAAAGGGTGACGGTGATCAGGCCAAGCCCAAGTGCTGCCAGGGACACCCCCACGCCCCAAGAGAGCATCGCCAAATAGCGGCTCAGCGCGGTTTTTGCGCAGCGATACACGCGGTTGATCGCCACGACAAAACAGAAGAGAAAGCTCCCAACCGTCAGCAGGCCTCCGTGCAGCAAATAGAACAGGTAGTTGTTGGTGATATCGTTGTATTGTCCCATCGGCGGCTTGTGCCGACCGTGCCCCAATATCCAGTACCCCGGCATTTTCTCGTACACCGCTGCCGGCAGCTGTGTTCGATAGTAAGCGCTGTTGGCATCAGTCGCCGAATACGAGGCAACAACCCGCAGGAATCCGCGATTAGAAAAGACCTCCACATAGGCAATCAGCGAAATAGCAAGGAGCAGCAAGACCGGCCAAATCTTCCGCAGATTGAAGACGGCAAATCCTCCGCCTCCCATCAGGGCCACGAGAAAGGAACCTCCCGACAACGAAAAAAAGGCGCCCGCTGGCAAATGCAGCACCCGAACGAGGATCCTCCCAAAATCGTAGCCAAGCCCGGCGAGGTGCCCGATCGCGATCGGTAACTGGTAGGCGAACCAGAAGCCCAACATGATGTAGTGGGTCAGCCCGACATCAGCGCGAACCAGTCCGAGCCGCTGCATACCGGCGTGGTAGTTCCCGAACAGACCAGCGCTTTTTAGGGAGTCGAAGAGGTTCCACCCTGTGGTGCTCTGGATCATGGCCAGCAGCAAGACCAAATACGGTAGCTTCCACAGCGAGCTGAGCAGCTCCCGCAAGTCTTCGACGTTTTGAACAACTGCGCGGAAGATCAGGTACGGAACCAAGGTCTCGACGAGAACCCCAAGACCGAAGACGATTCCTTCCCCGATCGGCGGGCTCGGCACAACGGCGAGCAGATAGCAGAAGATCCAGGAGAAAACCGCAAAGTCCATCAGGTTCCAGCGCGGCCGGAAGATCCGCGCATCTCGATGCAATAGCGCAAAGAGCAGAACCAGGGTCGCCGCCCGCATCGCCGAGATCTTCACGCCAAGATCAGTAACAATGTAGTCGGGAAGGAAGGGCAGCAGCCAGAGGTAGTTACGCAAAGCCACCCGCGGCGATTGGACAAAGAAAAGCAGCGGAGTGAGGGCAAAAGTAGCGAGGACGAGTACTAGGTTGAGTTGACTCATACCCCTCTCACATGCCGCTGCCCTTGATCATCGTCCCTACGGTTCGAGCCATCAGTCGGAAGTCTTCGGTCAAGGACCAGCGATCGATGTAATCGAGATCCATCTCCATCCACTGCTCGAACGAGATTTCGTTCCTGCCGCTGACCTGCCAAGTACAAGTGATTCCAGGCCGAACCGAAAGGCGACGACGCTGCCACCAGTCGTATTCGATGACCTCTGAAGGGATGGGCGGCCTCGGCCCCACCAAGCTCATCTGCCCGAAGAACACGTTGAAGAACTGGGGTAGCTCATCAAAGCTATATTTGCGCATGAAGCGACCGACCCGAGTAATCCGAGGATCGTCCTTCATCTTGAATACCGGCCCAGCCTGCTCATTCTCGCCCTCGATCTCCTTCTTCTTGTCCTCGGCATCAATACACATGCTGCGGAACTTAAGGCAGAGGAAAGGCCGCGCATTACGCCCGAGCCGCACTTGCTTGAAAAAGATCGGACCACCGTCCTCAAGCTTGACCGCGATCGCACAGCCCAGGAGCAACGGGGCACCAAAGATGATCGCCATCGCGGAAAGCACGATGTCTAGGGCCCTTTTGATGGCGAGGCGGACGGGAGCGACCGGTCCCGGCCGGAACGCGAATACCGGCAACGAGCCATAATGCACCATCATCGGTGCCAGATTGGACAGGGTGAGATAGCTCGGCGCAAAATGGCAGACGACGCCAACAAGGTCGCAAAGGTCGATGACCTTTTGGATCTGACCCGAGGTGGCTCCGCGCGAGGGGCAGAGCAGCACGGCATCCACCGTGTATTCCTGCAGGATGGTCTCCAAGTCCTCGGTAGTACCAAGCTCGCGGACCCCCTGGGGTACATCGCTCTCCTTGGTAAAAGGCACGGCCCCAAACACCCGTAACCCATATTGACGGTTTTTTCGCAATAGCTCCGTAATCGCCGAGGCGCTATCTCCGTAGCCGACGACCAAGACCTCTCGGAAATTGCGTCCCTTCCGGCGCAGGAAGCGCAGCAGGGTGCGAATGAAAAGTCGCGGCAGGAGGAGACCAGCAAACGCAAAAACCAAGGTCGCCGTGGGTTCGATCTCAAGCCCACCGAGCAGCACGACCTGGATCATCAGCTGCAAGCCAATGGTGAAGATCAATGCCTCCACGAGAACTTGAATCTCATGGATCAGGGTTTCTGTCCGGCGAGAGTGGTACAGATCCAGGCGAACCGACAAGATGACCCAGGTCGCCGAGAACAGGGCAACGACACCGACAGCATGCAGCAGGGGCATCGGCAGCAGCTCAAGCGAGGAGAAGGGCAGAACCCGACTCGCAAGAGCTGCGGCGGAAAGTAAGGCCAAGTCGAGCCCGAAGATCGTGCTAGCGAAGATACGGTGGTGAGCCTGTAGCATGGCTTGGAGCCCAGCCCCAACACCGGGGCGTTCAGTTTTCTCATCGACCCCCTAAGGAGTCCGGCTTGACTGGCTCTCTGATAGAGGGGAAGCCGGAGGAGAGCGACAGGGTAGCAATATAAATCGACCTCAGACCTCAGCGAGCAGCTGCCGATGGAGAACTGTGATTCTCGCGGAGGCGCTCCTTTGTCGCAGCTACAAGATCCTGTCCCAAAGCATGCTGTCGTGAAGGCCAATACTCCGGACTTTGCTGCACTCGCGGCCTTGGTTCAGTCCAGCCATCAAGGCCCAAATGCCGGATCAGCATTGAGCCTGCGACAGTCGCTTGAAGCGCTGTTCCGCGGCAAGTGGTTCGTGCTCGGTATGACCGTTCTCGGCACCCTAATCGGGGTTTGGCTGGGTCTGAGCAAGCCGAACCAATACGAGAGCGTTGCGAGCTTCCATTTACGGCCAGGTGCCGAGGACATCCGCATCGACCCGGCATCCAACCCAGAGCAGAGCCTCCAGCGCTACGCTCTTCGCGACAATGCCGAAGCCATCCTGCTCAGCGAGGAGCTCCTCCGGCGTGTCGTTAGGAAAGCCAGCCCAGAAACCGTGCTCGCACCTTACGCGCCGAGGCTGCGTGGAAATGCCCGTCCCGGCTGGCTCACCGAGTTCCGCAAAACGGTATACGCCCTTCAGCGCTGGCTGCATTCGGGTGGAGAGCAGCCCAATGAGCAGGAGGCACTGCTCGCCCTTCAGCGCCGCCTACAAATCGAAGCCCCCGAGAACTCCGACCTTCTGCGCGTTCACCTGACCGGTAATGACGCCGAAGGCACACAGGAACTGCTCCGGGTTTTCATGCAGGCAGCTCAGGCGCGGCACCAGGAAGTGTACGACGCGGGCCCCCTGATCGAACTCATCGAACAAAGATATGCCGAAAGCAGAAAGCGCCATGACAAGGCCCGCAAGGAGCTACGGGCCTTTCTCGAAAAGCACGGCATCCGCAACTTCCGAGAGGACTTTGCCCAGAGCCAAATGGACGTTCGGGAGAGCGAGCGCGCCATCGCCAACCTGAAGCGCAAGATCGACGGTGACGTGCTGATCCTCGAAGGCCTGCGCAAGCAGCTCGCCGAGACGCCACGACAGATCAAGGTCAGGGAGCAGGTGCCCATCGCCAACCCACGCACCAATCTGCTGCGCACCCGCATCGCCAATCACGAGGCAGAACTCGAGCAGCTACTCGGCCAGGTCAAGGACACAGACCTCGCCGTCGTCAGGTTGCGCGCCACCCTCACCCGCCTACGCGCCGACCTTGCCAACGAAGAGAAGAAGCCGACCCGCTACCGCTTCGAGACCCGCTTCGAAAACAACAGCGCCTGGAGCGACCTGCGCACCCGCATCGTCACCCTCGAAACCCAGCAACGTATCGACAGGCGGCAAATCCCGGAACGCAAGCAGCACCTGGAGCAGGTCAAGGCCCGCAACCAAGAGCTCAATAGCCTGAGCGCGCGCTATCACCAGCTCGCCGACGAGCTCGCGACCCAAAGCGAAGAGCTGGAAAGCGCTCGGCATCGCCAGCAAATCGCCGCCACCAAGCGCGAGCTCGACGCACGACGGCTCAGTTCACTGCAGATCTTTGACCAGCCCAGCCTACCGCTCGAGAAGATCGGTCCTCAGCGCTCGCGCATCGTCATTGGCGGCTTCCTGGGCGGGCTGTTCGCGGCGATCGCCTTCTTGATCCTGGGCGCGTTGACCGACCGCAAGATCCACAGCGCCGAAGAGATCGAAAAACAGCTCGGGATCAAGGTCCTCGCCACTGTCCCTAACCTCGACCGGAGCAGCCTGCGGCGCCACCACCGGCAGCGCGTCACCAGCTGGCACTGACCATGAAAAGCATCGTCGAGAACACCCGTAAGAAAAGTGGCATGTCCGGGCGCAAGGCCCAGTCCATGCGCGAAGAACTTCGACACCTCTGGACCCGGCTTCAGAGCATCTTGCCCAGCCCTGGAGAAAGCTCTCTTCGACTAGGATTCGTCTCGACCTATCCCGGCGAAGGAACGACGACGATGGCCGCCAACTTCGCCCTGTTCCTGGGAGAGCAGGGACTCGGCGTCTGTCTCGTCGAATGCAACCTGCGTCGCCCCGCCCTCGCCGATCACTTCGATATCCCAGCCACGCCCGGTATCAGCGATCTGCTGAGCGGAAGCGTCAAGCTGAAGGAAGCACTGCGCCCCAGTGTAGGTGCAGGAGTCTCCCTGCTGCCCGCCGGTTCGGTCCCTCGCGACGTCTACGGCGTCTTCGGCCGAGGCGGCATGGGCCATGTGCACGAGAGGCTGGCGGGTCTGAGTGATGTGAGGATCCTCGACATCCCACCTCTGGCCTCGGCGCCAGAAGCCGGCACCATCCTGCGTGAACTCGACGGAGTCGTTCTCGTCGTTCGCTCGCATCAAACCCGGCAAGAGTCGGTAGAGAAGTCGGTAGCGACCCTATCCGAACTCGGAGTCCCCCTACTCGGGGCCGTACTCAACCGCATTACCTACGACCTGCCCAGCATCGTCGAGCGACTGCTCTGAGGACATCGTGTTCGGGAAAATACCGTTCCTCATCGCGAGCCTTTTCGGCCGCGCCTGGAACAAACTCGCGTCTCTCCTGTACGCCGGCGCCTTTGCCGAGTACGGCCGAAAGAGCGTGATCGAACGCCCTCTCCGCCTCCTCCACCCCGAGTGTATTTCGATCGGCAGTGGGGTCTTCATTGGTGGCGGCAGTTGGCTCCAAGCCTTAGCCAGCGAAAAGCAGCAGCCCCGCATCCAAATCGGGGACAGCTGCAGCGTATCTGGAACCTGCGTGCTTTCAGCGGTCCAAGAACTCATCCTCGAGGAGGCGGTTCTTCTGGCCCGCAATGTGTACATCTCTGACCACATCCATGCCTACTCCGACCTAGAGCGGCCCATCCGCTACCAGGGTGTCGCCAAGGTCGCCCCCGTTCGTATCGGGCGCGGCGCTTGGCTGGGCCAGAACGTCGTCGTATGCCCGGGAGTGACGATAGGAGCCGGCAGCGTCATTGGTGCAAACAGCGTGGTCACCGAGAGCATCCCCGCACACAGCGTGGCCGTCGGCTCGCCGGCAAAGGTGGTCAAACACTTTGGCCAGGATGCATGATGAAGAGATTGCTCTTCCTCGCGCACTACTTCCCGCCAATCGGGGGGGCAGGAGTGCAGCGCAGCGTCAAGTTCGTCAAGCACCTGCCTGCCTTCGGCATCGAGCCGATCATCTTCACCGGCCCCTCAGAAGCTCAGGGGCGTTGGCAGCCCGAGGACGCGAGCCTCGACAGTGAATTGCCCCCAGGGCTTGAGGTCCACCGCATCCAGGGCTCCCCCCCTACGCAGACGACACGGGCCAGCCGCCTGCTAGGCACGACCTCGCCTTTCGGCAAGTGGCTCAGCGAAGGACTTCTACGTCTGAGCGAGACCCTAGACGCCGCACCCGATGTCCTGCTCGTCAGCCTCGCTCCGTACGAAGCCCTCGCTCCGGCACTGTCCATGGCGAGGAAATGGGGCTGTCCGATCGTCGCTGACCTGCGCGATCCCTGGGCCCTGGATGAGGTGCGGATCTACCCCAGCTCCTGGCACCGGCAACGCGAACAGGCCCAGATGCAGCGCCTGCTCGGACAATGCGATGCCGTGATTTGGAACTGCCCCGAGGCCCATGCCGCTGGTCGTGATCTGCTCGGCGAAGCCGGCTCCCAGCGCCAACACTGCATCCCCAACGGCTACGACGAAGATGACTTTGCCGGTCTCCGCCCACGCGCGCCCGATGGCCGCCTCCGCATCGTCCACAGTGGCTATCTCCATGCCGAACTGGGCCTTCGACATCGGGCCCGCGGTCGTCTGCAACGACTATTGGGCGGCGAGCTGAGCCCCGTGGACTTTTTGACTCGCTCGCATGTTTTCCTGCTCAAGGCCCTGGAGCGCTTACAGCGCGAGCAGCCCCAGCTCGCAGGCAGCATCGACCTGCACTTGTATGGCGTACTCAGCCCTAGCGATACCCGCATTGCTCAGGAAAGTAGCTTCAAGAGCATCCACCTCCACGGCTACACCCCACACTCCGGGCTGGTCCGCGCCCTCGTCGAGAGCGACATACTCTTCCTCCCCATGCACGACCTGACACAAGGCCGTCGCGCTCGCATCGTGCCCGGCAAGACCTACGAATACCTCCGCGCAGGTGCTCCGATCCTGGCCGCGGTGCCGCCGGGAGACGCGAGGGACTTCGTTATCGCTGCGGAAGCTGGCCACTGCGTTCCCCCAGCAGGTTCGGACGAAATGGTGGACGCCATTGCCAGCGCAGCCGAGAAGCCGGAGAAAAGGTCATCCCCAGTGCGAGAAGCAATCGCCCGCTTCGAACGCCGAAGGCTCACGGCAGAGCTGGCAAGCATCCTCGATCAAGTCCTTGGCGGCTCATCGCCGATAACACCGAGAATATGACCTTGATCACCCCCCTCGATACGAGCCCAGTAACCCGCCCATCCATCCCCAGCACCCTCCACGTTGGCAGTGGGAAAAACTGGCGCCCCGAGTATCTCAACCTGGATATCGAGCCACGCTGGCGGCCGGACATTTTGTACGACCTCGCCCAGCCTTTGCCCGCAGACGGGCAGGTAACGGTCGACACCGAACGCTTCGGCCGACTAACTCTTAGCGAGAACCTCTTCCCCGAAATCATCGCCCAGGATGTGCTTGAGCACATTCCCGACCTGAGCGCCGCCATGACCACGATGCTGCACTGGCTGCGGGTTGGCGGCGTGCTCCGGATCTTCGTGCCCTACGAGCTATCGCTAGGAGCCTGGAGCGACCCCACCCACGTCCGGGCATTCAACGAGCGGAGCTTCCACTACTACACGGTTTGGAGCTGGTACCTCGGCTGGCGCACCCACCACTTTGCCTTGACCAAGATGGAATTCGTGCCCACAGACTTCGGCAAAAGCCTGACGGAGAAGGGCGTGGAACTCGACGAGCTGCTGCGCACGCCACGGGCCATCGAACAGATGTATGTCGAGCTGACCAAGCAAGCGCTGAGCCCTGAAGACCTACGGGTGACCGAAACGTTTCTCGACGGTCGACGCTGAGCCGAGAGCCGGCTTTTCGATTACGCAAGACCCGCAGACCGGTCCATCCGGAGTCTTTCAGGATTCCGGATCGCGCTTGTGCTCGGCAATGGCCTCGGAAACTGCAGAGACCATCTCTTCCCCGAAGAAGGGTTTCGAGAGGATTCTCGCATAGCTAAGCCCGGAAAATCGACGTTCTACTTCGCGCTCGGCATAACCACTCATGAGTAGTATCGGGGTCCGGGGGAGGATTTCACGCAGGGCAACAAAACACTCGTAGCCACTCAGTCGCGGCATCACCAAATCGAGAAGAACACAGGCGATCTCGTCGTGATGCTTCCTAGCCAACTCGACGGCTTCTTCGCCATCTACGGCTGACAGGTATTCATAGCCCACTCGATCAAGGGTCTGCTCGATCATCGATCGTAGTGCGGCCTCGTCATCGACAACGAGGACCATGGGCTTGCTTGCCGGCTCGGCGTTCTGTTCCAGCTTTGACTCGGCTCCCCTGACCCTATTGGGCAAAAGGCTGCAGCTATGCGGAAAGAACACTCGAAAGCAGGTGCCTTCGTTTGGAGCCGTGCGTACGAGAAGAGCAGCGCTGTGCCCCCGCAGCACCCCTTGCACCGCGGCGAGCCCCAGCCCTCTTCCAGTAAACTTCGTGGTGAAGAAGGGCTCGAAGGCCCGCGCCTGCGTATCCGCATCCATGCCGCAGCCATCATCCTCGACCTCGAGCAGGATATAGCTTCCCGACTTAGGCGCCTCTTCTGGATGCTCGTAATGGACCAGGTTCCCCTCGAGTTCCTGTTCCGAAAGCGTGCAGAGGCTCGTACTCACAGCAATACGCCCCCGCTGCTCGCCGATCGCCTCCGAAGCGTTGGTGACCAAGTTCACCAAGACGTGCTGGATCTGTGCCGCATCGCCAAGAAAGGCCGCAGGACTCCCTTCCAGCTTCATGCACAGCTCGATGGTGCTCGGAATCGAACTAACCAGCAAGGGTTCGATCCTGGCGACTGTCGCCTGCAGTGAGATGGGCCGCAGCTCGAAGTGCCAGTTGCCAGAATACTCAAGCATCTGCCGGGTTAGAGAAGCCGCACGCTCTGCCGAATACTCCACCTGCTGGAGGGAGGCCAAGGCCGGATGCCCCTCGGCCAACTCCTTCTTTGCCAGCTCGCTGAAACCGAGCATCGACTACAGGAGGTTGTTGAAGTCGTGCGCGACCCCGCCAGCGAGCACACCGAGACTCTCTAGCTTCTGAGCTTCGAGTGCCTGACGTTCGACTTCCTGGCGCCGCCGTTCGCTCTCGACCTCCTTGGTGATGTCGTGCATATAGCCTTCGATCGCGATCAAATCGAAGCCCGCACGAATCCCCGAACCCTGCTCGAAGATCCAAAGCCGCTCGCCTTCGTAGACCTCAAGCGGATAGACCACCTGATAACCACCGGTGCTCTCCAATTCACGGCGAATCTCCGTATGAACCCGCTCTCGTTCCTCTTCGGGGATCAAGGAGCGAAAGCCCGGCCCGGCGGGATCGAGCAGCGCTTTGGGATCCCAGCCAGTCAAAACCCGACAGCCTTCGCTGAGCTCGACGACTTCGTGACCGGCATCGGCACGGGCACGAAAGACCATGCCAGGGAGCTGAGACAAGACCTTTGACCAGCGACTCTGGGTCTCGTGCAGATTCAGCTCCGCCCGGCGCCGCTCGATGATGTCCCAAGCGATATCACCCAGCTCACTGAGGATGCGCAGATCATCCTGCCCGTAGTCACTGGCGCGATTCGCCACGCCCATCAGCGCAACGACCTTCCCCTCGCGCAGTATGGGCACAAGCAGTTCTCTCTCGACGGCAGCGAAGCCCTCAGGCATAGCCCGCCTGCCTTTTCGTGCGGCAGGGTCGTTGCAAAGCACCGGCGTCCTACTCTGCACGCATTCCGCCCAGATGCCGGCTTCGCCGATCGGGTACGAAGCGCCGGGCTCGACCGGCTCGCTCATTCCCAGACGGGTTCGCATCGACCAAGCCTGGAGCAGCAGTTCGTCGTTCTCGCTGTCAAAGAAGTGGAAGAAACCGATCTGGCTGTGGGTCAGCAGCTCGGCCTCGTCCATAACAAAGCTCATCAGCTCGGGAAGTGAATGATCAAGAGCATGCTCATTGATGCGGAGTCGCGCATCGAAGAGCTGCTCCCGCTGCCGCCAGGCCGTGACCTCCCGGGCCACAATCGTCACTCCTTCACAATGGCCGGTATCAGAGCAGCGCCCAATCGCCGTGACTTCGTAGTAGGCGTGCTCGCCAGAGGCAGCCTGATGCAACATCGCAAAACGCTGCGGCCCCTCTCCCCGCAGTGCTCGCTGCAGAGCCGCCTGCACCTCGTCGCGACTCGGATCCGGCACATGATCGAGGAAAGGTTGCGATAGCTCGAGATCGTCCTCCGCAATGCCGCGAGGCGGGTGATTCCAGAAGCGCACTCGGAACTCTTGGTCCAGATCGACAATCCAGTCCGGACTGGTTTCGGTGAGCGAACGCCAGCGCAGCTCCGAACTACGAGCCAAATCACGCTCAGTGCGGATTCTCCGAAAGAACATGAGCTGCGGCTCTCTGACCGCAAGCTGAACCAAAGCATGGAAGAGAAGGAAGTGTGCGACGATTCGGAAGCAGCGGCCGACGACATTCATCGCACTGTCCGCGTCCAGGTACGAGGTCAACGCGAACTCGCCAGCCACGGTGAGGAGGAGGGCAACCGGCAAGAGGATCCGCACACTGGGAGCTATGCTTTCTCGCCTCATAACGAAGAATATCAGCGACAGCAGTAAGACCGCGGAGATCGCATATTCTGCGCCAAACTTAAAATCCGTAAGCCCAATATCCTCGATGTAGCAGTCGGCAAATACCGGCCACACGAAGATGCTGAGTAAAGAGCCAACGGTAACCAAGAGAAGCAGCAGTATCGTCCAGAACAGCGGTGGCCGCGAACGCAGCCAAATCGCAGCCCCGAGGAAACCTAAGGCCTCGACCCCGCGGGCGCTGATCCAAAGCTGCGCCGATAGGTTATCGGGCGAAGTGCTGGTAAAGACATCGAGACCGGGATAGGCCAGGGTGTGAAGTATGCCGAGAACCCCTGAAAGCAGCATGGCCGCAGCGAGGATCAGTAGACTGGGACTATTCAGATTGCGACGACCGGCCCAAACGACGTAGCAAGCTCCCCAAGCAACCGTCGTCGACAACAGCTCGGCAAAGCTGTGGAACAAGACAAAGCTGCGAGCATTCGTCCCCAGGAAAAAGAGCAAGGGAAGGGCAGCAAAGGCCGCCATAGAAAGCGAAAACGCCGCATGCCGAGCCATTGGTATCCGGCGTTTTCCTTCGGCCTTATGACTGCCTCCGCCCATAGCCCCCCCTTTTGCCAATGGAGCGCATCATAGACAGGGCGCCCCCAGAAGCTCAAACTCCCAGTATCCGCCTCCTCGCCAAAGACACCGTCCTAAAGGGATCTCTAACAGGCCGCTACTCATGTCCAAGACCCCGCCTCCGCTGCGCGAAGATGTCCCCTTGGTCGTTCAGCTGGCCGATGCCCAACTGCGGGCGTACAACGCACGCGACATCGATGCCTTCTGTGCGTGCTTCCACGATCAAGTCATCGTGCTCGACGCCGACGGCCAACGGAACATGGAAGGAATCGAGTCCTTCCGCGAGCGCTATGCTGTGTTATTCGGCTTCGCCGACGTGCGCGCCGATATCGTCGGAAGGGTCGTGCACCCACCCCACCTCATCGAACACGAACTGTACAGCAGAAAGCGCACGGACGACGATGCTGCAGAGAGCGGCGCCGTGCTCGTGCGCTACACCGAGCGAGAGGGCAAGCTCGCGGTCGTGCAGTTCTGGAGCTAGCAGCTCCAGAACTGCACGGGATAACGCTCTGAGCTACTTGCCGCCCAGCGTTAGCTCCTTGCCCTTGCGCAGCACCACAGCCTCGTGCTTGCCATCGCGCTGGCTAAGAGCCCGAACGACATCGGCTGCACAGCTCAAGCGCTGGCCATTGAGATCCACCACGATGTCGTTCTTCTTGATGCCCAGCTTTTCTGCGAGGCTGCCCTCGACCACTTCCGCGACCCAAAGCCCGGTCCGCGCATCTAGACCGAGATACTCGCGCAGGTCAGAAGACATCCCCTCCTTGAGGTAAACACCGAGCTTGGGACCTTGGCTCTTAGCCCTTGGCATAGGCTCGGGCCTGAGGCCCTGCGGCAGGCGACCCTGCATCTTCTTGCGCAAGTCCGCCTCAAAGCCCTTGCCGAAGGGTCCACCAAAGCGGAACCGGAAGGGGAACTGGCCCTTCGAGATCTGCAGGCCACCGCCGACTTTGCCCTTCAGTTCGGGGTGTTTCTTGAGCAGCTCCTCCATGCTCTCGGCTTCGTAACGCTTAGTCTGGTGCTTGCCGTTCTCTTCGCTCTCGATCTCCACCGTGACCTTGCCCGGCTGGATCATGATCTTGCTCCCCTGCACGCCCATCATCTGACCGGGGGGCGGGAAGCTCCGCAGACCAGGCAGAACCCCACGCAAACCAAAGTTGCCGGACTGCATGCGGCGCAGCAGCTCGTCCATCTCTTGCCGCATACGCTCGAGCTCGCCTTCGAGATCGACGAGGTCGCGAGCCGCACCGGATCGAGGGGCTCGCCTTGAACGGCTCCGGCCGAGCCGACCGCCGTCCTCACCCTCACTGTGCAAGCCCGGACGATCCTTCGCTTCGAGGCGCCGCAGCAGCTTGCGTAGCTGCCAACGCAGCTCAGGATCCTCCGTGCCCTTCATGTGCCGCCGCAGGTAGCCCCGAATCTTGGCGCCCTCGGCCGCCAGCTTGCGAGCCGCCGCGTCGCGCTCTTCGAAGTCCGGCGAGCCTAGCTGCTCGACGTAGGAGTCCAGGCGCGCCCGCAGCTTCTTGTCGAGGGCCTTGCTCTGCGATTCCTGCACCGGCTTCGCACGAGGCGCATCGACCGGACCTGGCTCCTGATCTTGTGCAGACACCAAGCTCGGGGCTGCCAGCAAGGCCAGAACGACAAAGGATAGTTTCGGAACGTGCATCTTGCTCTCTCCCTGGGTTGCGATCATCTCGAGTGGCCCTCTCCGCTCACAGAGCACCCCAACGCATGCACGACGAGCCTGCTCCCGATCACCATCGCTTTTCGGCTCCGAACTCGAAACTCAGTCTGGCCAGATCTCAAGCTTCAGGTTCTTGCCACGACGTTGATAGCCCACGAGCAACTTGCCACCAGGCTTCAGCTTCGCAAGAGCGGCCCGAACCTGATCGACGCTCTCGATAGGCTTGCCATCCAGCAGCAGCCATCGGTCAAGGCGACGCACCCCCGCCCGCTCGGCCGGACTGCCGCTGTACACCGAAGTCACAACGAAGCCCGGTGCCGCTTGCGCCTTCGGCTGCTCCCGGCTCGGCTTCGCTTCCGAAGCCGAGCCCTCAGGACGGACCCGCTTGCGAACCCGAGCGATGGGATTCAGCCGCACCCCAATCGAGGGCGGGACCTTGCGCATATCGAAAAGCGCCGCCCGCTTCCGACAGAGGATCCAGAGCATCTTGCCGTCGAGCACCATCGCAAAGCTCGCCCGGCGCTTTCGCTCGGCACGCTCGGCTTCGCTCTCCTTCGCCGGCTTTGCCCCGTCCTTCTTGGCGGTTGTTGTGCTCTGGGGTACCTCCGGACGCACCAGGACACCGACCAAGGATCCGTCCGCGGCAACCACGCCGGAACCAGCACGAGATTCGCTGTCGGCCAAGCCGTAAGCGAAAACCTCGGGAGGCAGCTTCCCCGCCGACGCATCGCCCTTCTGAGCGGCGGCTGCTCGACGAGTGCGGCGGTAGCGCCGCTCGTGCAAGAAAGACATCCGGGCCCGCATCGGGTCAAGAACCAGGCAAAGGTCACCCAAGCCCCCCTGATCCGCATCCGCAAAAAAGCGCTTCGGGCTCGGCAGCGCATCGATGTGGGCACGATCACGCAGCATGTAGAGGCCCAGGAACCTGGGGATTTCGCCGATCTTGAGGGCGCGGTAGATCCGACGGCCAGAGTAGACGGTAGCCCGGCAGCCGCAGGGGCGATCCGCAGACCAAGGCGCCGCAATCAAGCCTTCGCCCAAGTGCAGCCCCGCCATGACGTTCCCGGTCTTGTCACGGGTAATGCGCACCCCAAAGCGCGAGCTGCGCCGCAACTTCGACAGCTCTCTAGAGAGTTCACCGAAGATACCCGGCACCAAAGTCTGGCTTTGCCCCTGCTCCTTGGACCCGGGCTCCTCACGCTGCTGGGTTCCTGGCTCGGGCTCGGGCCCGGGTCCTGCGGGCTTCTGCGTCAGCGCCGAAGGCGCGAGCAGCATGCCCAGAAGGGCAAGGCCAAGACCCTGGGCTCGCACGAGCTTCCGCATCAGAGATCGACCCCGCCCTCCGCACTGGCGAGGGACTCCGATTCGCTGGCGGAACTCGCAGATCCCAAGCCCAAGAGTGCTTCCTTTTCTGGGGCCGGCAGCGCCTTGATCTCGGCATAGACCTTTTCGATATCAGCCTGCAGGCTCGGGTCGTGGCCGCGAAGGGAAAGCCCCTGCCCCCCTTCTTCGAGGGGATTCAGCCCTCCAGAGACCGGCACCAGCACCGAATCACTGGCCAGGAAGCGTCCCAGGAAAAGACCCAGGAACACACAGGCGGCCGCCATCGCCAGCCGTGGCGCCAAGCGCAGAACGCGAGCGCCGGGGCTAGGCAGCAGCGCCGCCGCGGGCAGGCTCTGCATCGAGCCCTTGGCAGCCCGATAGAGCTTGAGGAACAAGCCTTCGCCACCGGCCTCGACCGTTGAGGCTCCGCGATAACGATCCAGGGTGCGCAGGTCCGCGCCGAGCTGCTCCTCATCGCGAATCGCCTGAACGATTCCACAGTGCAGCTCCTCGAAGAACAGATCATCCAGACCGGGATCCTCGGCGCCTCCTTCCGCGAGTCTCTTCAGGGCCGAGCGTGCGCGGCGCTGCGACTCCCACTCACGGGCAAGCTCGAGATTCCTCCCGACCTGCCGCTCGACCAGCTCCTGGAGTTCGGGCTCGAGTTCGCCAGCAAGGGCTTCGGGGATCAGCGAGAGGATCCGCTCTCGGAACGCGGCGCTATCCGGGCTGGACTCGCCACGAAACTCTCGATGCTCTTCGGGAAGAGTAGACATGAATCTAGTTGCTCAGCCGCCAGCGGCGGATTCACGGGAAGGGATAAGGGCTGGTGCCTGCCCGCTGCCCTCACGGGCGAGAAGCCGCTCCCAGCGCTCCTTGAAGAGCTGCCGCGCCTTGTGCAGGCGCCAACGAACAGTGGGGTAGCTCAGGCCAAGGATCGGGGCGATCTCTCGACACGAAATGTCATGCAGATCGCGCAGAGCCAGGATGGTGCGGAATCGAGGTGGGATACGGTCGAGTATCATCCGAACCCGCCCGGCGGTTTCCCTTCCGAGCATGCACTGCTCGGGCCCCTCTTCTTCCCGCGCCTCTCCAGCCCAACCCTCCTCTAGGTTGTCGACGGTGACCGTGCGATCCGAGCGAATCTTGCGCAGGTGGTCGATCGCCAGATTGGTCACGATCCGGAAGAGCCAGGTATAGAAGTTCTTCGAGAAGTCGAAGCGATCGAGAGAGCGGTGGACGCGAACAAAGGCCTCTTGGACCACGTCCCGCGACTCTTCCACCCTGCCGAGCACATGGTAGGCGATCCAGAAGGCCTTGCGCTCATAGCGGCTCATGAGCTGTTCGAAGCTGGCGAAATCCCCATCCAAGCTGGCTTGGACCAGTTCGGCGTCCAGGACCTCGGGAGAGGCCTGGCGAGCCCTCCCCTGCATTTCGCCAGCGACCTGGCAAGCCTGGTAGTAGCTGCTGGAACGAAAGTCTTTTCGTGCTTCGGATCTACTCATCGATGATTCCTAGGCCACGGCGCCGAGCCCGTAGCAGCCCCAAGCTAACAGCAGCCCCAAGCTAACAGCAGCACAGAGGGCCCTCATACGGAGCACCTCATCTCGCTGTGAGAGTCCTTGCTCGCCGGAGCCGCTGTTTTTCTCTCGCTGAGGGCTCTCGACGCCCCTGCAATCTCGACGCCTCCCTGCAATAGGGACAAACCGGCAAAGGGAAAGGAGCCTTACGCAGAACCGGGCTCGTCAACGACCCCCATGTCGCGGAATTTCGCCTGCCGCGCCAACAAGAGTTCGTCAGGATCCATTTCGCTCAGCTCATCTAGCTGCCGACGGAGCCAGATGCGAACATTCTCGATCGCCTGCTTAGGGGCACGATGGGCCCCACCCAAGGGTTCCTCAATAAGCTCGTCGACAATGCCCAGGTCCAGAAGATCCGGGGCCGAAAGCTTGAGCGCATCCGCAGCCTCCGGGGTCTTATCACCGCTCTTCCACAGGATGGCGGCGCAGCCTTCGGGCGATATCACCGAGTAATAGGCGTATTCGAGGATGCCGACGCGGTCCCCGACACCGATGCCGAGCGCTCCGCCCGAGCCCCCCTCGCCAATGACCAGGCAGACCACCGGCACCCGCAACCCAAACATCTCGCGGATGTTGTAAGCAATCGCCCGAGCCTGACCGCGCTCCTCTGCGCCAATGCCAGGATACGCGCCGGGCGTATTAATCATCGTGACGATGGGCAGACCAAGCTTTTCGGCAAGGCGCATCTTCTCAAGAGCCTTGCGATAGCCCTCTGGGTGGGCACAACCGAAGTTGGTCAGGAGCCGCTCCTTGACCGTCTTGCCCTTGCGATGGGCAACAAGTAGCACGCGCCGTCCCTCGAAAAAGCCGAAGCCGGTCAGGATCGCCGGATCGTTACTGAACAAACGGTCGCCGTGCAGCTCGATGAAATCCTCGAACATCGAGTCGATGTAATCGCCCGCTACCGGTCGAGACGGATGACGCGCCACGTTGACGCGCTCCCACGGTGTCAGCCTGGCGTAGACTTCGCTGGTGACCTTGTGCAAGCGCTCTTCGAGGGCGACAACTTCGCCGTTGAGATTGAGCTTGGTCGAGGCCGCCAGACTTTTCAGTTCCTGGACCTTTGACTCCATCTCGAGTATCGGGCGCTCGAAGGCGAGGCTCGTCGCCTCATTCATTCGGTCCGAATTGGCCCCCTTACGGGGGTTGTTACGAGGATCTGAAGCCCCTGAAGGCGTCCCACCCGCTCCCGTGCCATCGGCATCTTTGCCGCTGCCCGGAAGCTTCGAGTCCTCGTTGTCCTTGGGCGATTTTGCCACGATGCGATCTCTCTAGGCTGAGGCACTCGAAAGCCAGTCCGCAAGCAAGCGTTGAAGGAGACTCGCAAGGGGCAGAGTGCCGGATTCACCGTCCTAGCTTAGGAGCCTCTCCCGACAGCCTGCAAAGATCTCTTAGTAATACGTGACTGACTCTCCACTCGGCACTAGCTAGGCCTTGAAAAGGGCCCGAGAGTGATAGAGTGTCTTCTGCACGCCTAGTTCAACTCCCAGCTAGCTGTTTTCGGACTTGGCCCTGCTCCATTCTTTCCCTCCAGCCGGATTATCGATATGCGCCCCCTTTGCCTCCTGGCCGCTTCAGCCCTCCTCGCCAGCCCTGCCCTAGCCCAGCAAACACTGCTCACCCGCAGCGGCGGAAGCCTGGGCAAGAGCCTCGACTGGGAGATCAGCTCCCCAAAGGCCTGGCTGCTCCTGCCTTCCCTGCAAAAAGGCCCGACCCCGCTCTCCCTCCTCGATCCTCGGGACAGCCGCCGCCTGAGTGTTGGCCTGGACCTGATCAGCCTCTCCACCGTCGGCAGCGGCGGTGGCACGGCGCGTAAGGTCAGCATGCCCCTGCCTAACAGCCCCAGCCTCGCAGGGCTCCGCCTGCGAGCCCAGTTCATCAGCTTCCCCGGCAAGGTGCTCCTGATCGACCAAGTGAGCAATGCCACCTCTTCGATACTCGGCCAAGCCGGCACTTGGCAGAGCGGCGGCAAGATGCTCAACGTCGCCCGGGCACTGCCGACAGTAAGCGAACTCAAGGACGGCCGAGTCCTGGTGGCCGGCGGCGGCCACGGCACCATCGCCAGCGGCAAGGGCCTGGACAGCAGCGAGTTCTACGACCGCGATGAGCAGCGCTTCGTCCCAGGGCCACGCATGCAGGTCGCACGCGCACTGCATGTGGCCGTCACCCTCAAGGACGGGAGGGTTCTGCTCATCGGTGGCTTGAACTCGGCCGGCAAGGCCATCGCCAGCTGTGAGATTTTTGATCCGCAGCAGAAGCGCTTCTTCAGAACCGGCTCGATGAAGGCCTCCCGTGCCCTGCACGCCGCGGCCCTACTCCCCAGCGGCAAGGTCCTCGTCTGCGGCGGCGCCCAAGACCTCTCCGACCCCTTGAAGGCCGTCGGCAGCATCCTCAAGTCCAGCGAGATCTTCGATCCCAGCACCGGCCGCTGGAGCCAGGGGCCGAACATGGGCAAGCATCGCGCCATCCACGCGATTTCGGAGACCACCGGCGGTCGCCTGCTCCTAGTCGGAGGCGTGACCTACGGCTTCCTCAACCTGCCGGGCACGACCAAAAGCTGCGAGCTCTACGACCCCAAAGGCAATCGTTTCGTCGCCACCGGGTCCCTCCCCTATAGCGCTGGCTACCCCACGCTCTTCCCGATGCGCAAGATCGGCGGCTCTTCCGACGAACTGCTCGCGGTCGGCGGCATCAATGCCACCATCAACTACCTCGCCGCCAAGGCCATCAACCGAGCCGCGATCTACAACGGCAAGACCGGGAGGTGGACGAGCATCGGTAATCTCCCGACAGCAACAGTCTCCCCAGCCCTCGGCGTCGCAGGAGGTATCCTGCACGTCATCGGCGGAGCCGCCGGCAGCGTGACCAAGCCTATGCCGATCGCAAGCTGCGCCCGCTACGACGCTGCGGCAAAGCGCTTCTACGCGACGACCAAGCTCCCGGTAAGCAGGGGCGGCGCGGTAGCCATCAGCTTGCGAAGCGGCCAGCTGCTAATCGCCGGCGGCGGTGGCGGCAGCAGCAACTCCGCGCTCGACAGCGGCCTGTTCTGGTTCGCCCGATAAGGCCAGCAAAGATCCGGGCATTTGTGCCAGGGCGGCGCAGCGGTTAGAACCGGGCCTCGGTCGCGGCAAAACTCACGCTCGCAAGGACTTCCTCACATGCCGTGGGAAGGGCGAAGCGCATGGGCCGCGACCGACGAGATCTCTCCGCGCGCCGAACGAACGAAGCCTGTCAAGCGAAGCCTATCGAGCCAACAGTGCCGCCACGGCTTGCGAGCGACCCGCTCGGGGCCTTTTGGGCACAGGCTGGGCGACGGCGCGCCGGAGCAAACCAAGGATTTTCTCGGCAGAGCCGATGACCGTAACAACCCTTTCCAGGGAGCAGAACACTCCCGGCTCCGGCTACCAGGCCCCCCCGCCTGACCTCGCCACGAGCGAAGCTCTCGTATTCGACCGCACCGCGATCCCCGAACACCTCCTCGACGACGATGCCGTCAAGGTCGTGCAGCGCCTCGAGCGCAAGGGCCACGAAGCCTATCTCGTGGGCGGCTGCGTCCGTGACCTACTCCTCAACCGTCGCCCCAAGGACTTCGACGTCGCGACCTCGGCGCGACCGCGCCAGGTCAAGAGCGCCTTCCGCAACTGCCGGATCATCGGGCGCCGCTTCAAGCTCGCCCACCTGCACTTCGAAGACAAGATCCTCGAAGTCTCGACCTTCCGGCGCACGCCGCAGGAGCTCGGCGACAGCAACGGCGAAAACGAAGACAACGACCTCCTCATCACCAGCGACAATGAGTTCGGGACCGCCGCTGAGGATGCCTGGCGCCGCGACTTCACCATCAACGCCCTGTTCTACGACCCGAGCCGGGACCAAATCCTCGACTTCGTCGGCGGCATGGCGGACATCGAGCGCGGGCTGCTCCGGACTATCGGCGACCCGCTAGTGCGCATCAAAGAGGACCCGGTGAGGATACTCCGAGCGATCAAGTTCGCTTCCCGGCTATCGCTGCGCATCGAAGCGCGCACCTGGGACGCGATGTGCAGTGAAGCTGGAGACCTGGCACGCAGTGCTCCGCCGCGACTGCTCGAAGAACTCCTGCGCCTGCTGCGCAGCCCGCACACCGTGCGCTCCTTCCAAATGCTCCGGGCCTGCGGCGCCCTAGACGTCTTGCTCCCCGAACTCGGCGACTTCCTCGAAGACGCCGACCGCGAGGAGCGCGAAAACTTCTGGAGCATGCTCGCAGCCACCGACGGTCTAGCGAAGCAGCGCCGCGAGGCGGGCTTCGAAAAGACACCGACGGCCATCCTCCTCGGTGCCCTGATGCTCCCGCTCCTTGAGCGGGCCAAGCGCGAAGCTGACGGCAGGGATTCGAAGCTGAGTGAGGAAGAGCGTCGCTCCAGCCGCAGCCGCGGTCGCGAAGCCGACTATGGCCGCCTCGCCGAGAGCGTCATCGGCCCGGTTCTCAGGCGCATGAATCTCTCCCGCTTCGAGTCCGGTCGTCTGAAGCGCATCTGCGTGGTGCAAAGGCGCTTCCACCGCAGCGGCGGCAGCCGCCCCTTCAAGCCTCAAGCCTTCGTTCGCCAGGACTACTTCGCCGATGCTTTGAGCCTGCTGCGGCTTCGCTGCCTAGCGACCGATGACCATTGGGACATCTACGACGACTGGTCCCAGCGCTGGCGGGAAGAGCTGGCCCAGCACCCCGAGGACGCCCCCGAGGGCGTGCAGACTCGCGCCAAGAACTCGCGGCGTAACAGGCCGAAGGCAAAGGAGCGGAAGCCATCCCAGTCTCGCTCGCAGCGCCCGGCCCATGATCGGAACGACCGACACGAGGGCCCCCGCAAGAAATCGAAGCGGCGGCGCGAGGACGAAAGGCCTCGGCGGCGGCGGCGGAAGAAGAGAAGCGAGTACCGCGAGCCCGAAGAACCACTGCAGCCATTGCCGCCCCTACCCGACGTCGAGCTCGACCCCTCGGTGGTGCCGACCTTCGGCTCGGTCCTTGGAGACACGGGTTCGGAGGAGAAGGTCCAGCTCGAGTCATCCAAGGGCAAACGCACGCGGAAGAAGCTCGAAAAGGCTGACGAGCCCTATGTCCCGCCTAGCGTCGACGAACTCAAGGAACCCCAGAAGCAGGGTCCCGAGGACGACGACGTTTTCGGCGACTGGTAAGCCGGACGCGCAGTTGCGCACGCAGCCCTTGGAGGAGCGATGAGCCAGAGTCCCGACGAAGGCCGTGACCGGCGCAACGACAGCAATGCGGGAAGATCGCGCAAGGTCACGACGCAGCGGCTGCGCGAGTGGAAGGCCGAAGGGCGACGCATTGCCTGCCTCACCGCCTATGACGCCCTGATGGCCGAGCTCCTCGACCAAGCAGGAGTCGACCTCCTGCTGGTCGGCGACAGCGCCGGCACCGTGGTCCAAGGTCTGCACACCACGGTCCCGGTCACGATGGACGAGATGGCCTACCACGCCCGCATCGTGGCCCGTTCGGTGCAGCGGGCCCTGGTCGTCTGCGACCTGCCCTTCTTGTCCTACCACGTGAGTGAGAGCGAAGCCCTGCGCAACGCCGGACGCCTGCTCAAGGAGACCGGCTGCGAGGCCGTCAAGCTCGAGGGCGGCCGAGCCTTTGCCCGCGTCGTCACCCGCCTGACCGAAGCCGGCATCCCGGTCATGGGACACCTCGGCCTGACGCCCCAGTCCATCCACCACTTCGGCACCTACCGCGTCCGCGGTCGGGAAGAAGAAGAGGCGGCGCAGATCCTTGAGGACGCCAAGATTCTCGAAGAGGCGGGGGTCTTCGCCATCGTCCTCGAGAAGGTGCCCTGGAAGCTCGCGCAAAAGGTGAGCGCCACCATCAGCTGCCCGACCATCGGCATCGGCGCCGGCCCGCACTGCGACGGCCAGATTCTGGTGACCCACGACATGCTCGGCATCTTCACCCGCTTTCATCCGCGCTTCGTCCGCCGCTATGCCGAGCTGGCGCAGGAGATGCACAGCGCCTTCGAGAGCTACGTCAGCGACGTTCGCGAAGGCAGCTTCCCGAGCCTGGACGAGTCCTACGAGGTCTGAGCTGCGTAGGCGCAGGGTGAGCCCGCGGCAATCAGCAGAGCGCAGCAGCCGCGGCGCGACCCGCCAAGGCCCCGGTCGCAAAGGCCTGCCAGAAGCTGAAACCGCCAATCGGGCCATCGGCGTCGAGGAGCTCGCCGCAGACGTGGAGCCCCGGCTGCGCCCGTAGCTCCATGCTCCTCGGATCAACCGCGTCCAAGGGCACGCCGCCAGCGGTCAGCTCCGCGTGCCCAAAGCCCAAGCTTCCAGTCACCGGGATCTCCAGCCCCTTCAGCGTCGCCGCCAGGGCCCGGCGTTTGGCCTTGGGGACCTGGGCCGCATCGACGACGGCCAGGCCGAGTAAGTCGAGGATCCTCCAGACCAGGCGCTTGGGAAGCCCGAGAGCCCGGAGCGGGCTGGCCAGTTTGCCGCCCTGGGCGAAGAGCGCCACGCGCAGCTCCTCCTCGCTCCGCTCAGGCAGGAGGTCGACAAAGAAGCGATAACGCCCCGGCATCCTTTCGATGCGGCTACTCGCATCCATCGGCCCCGGCCCCGAGACCCCCTTGTGGGTAAAGAGCAGCGGCCGCCGACGCCGCCAGGCGATCTTGCCGCTGGCTTCGCGCAGCTGCACTTCACAGCCTTCGAGCGTCAGGCCGCTCAGCTCCCCCACCCAGGCGGCGTCACTGGCCAAGGGCGCCAGCGCCGGCACCCGCGGCCGCAGCTCCACCCCGAGCGACTCGAGCATGGCAAAGCCGTCCCCTTCGGTGCCGGTCTGCGGATAGCTGAGCCCGCCGGTGGCCAGCACCACGCGCTCTGCGAGGAAGCTCTCCCCGCTCTCGGCCAAGAGGCTCCAAGCGCCGCAAGTCGCTCGCTGCAGCCCGCGCAGCCGCAGCCCGTAACGCAGGCGCGCGCCGCTCTTCTCCAGCCGGCGCAGGAGGGCATCCCGCACATCGCGGGCCTTCATCGAGACCGGCCAGACCTTGTCGAACTCAGCCTCGTAGGTCTCGACGCCCTCTTCGCGCAGCCAGGAGCGCAGCAGCTCGGGGGTGACAGCGCGCAGGGCCGGCCGCAGCCAACGCTCCGCCTCGCCAAAGTGTCGAGCTCCTTCGCGCGGCGACAGGGAGGTGGTGACGTTGCAGTGCCCGCCGCCGCTCATCAGGATCTTGACCCCGGCCTGGGAGCCGCGCTCCAGCACCAGGACCTCGGCTCCGCCGTAAGCCGCCTCCGTCCCGGCGACCAAGCCGGCAGCCCCGCCACCAACGACAAGAACCCCCGTCGCCGGGGGTTCTTGTTTCGTCATCATCTGCAGTCGCTCAGACCGGGCTCAGCCGGCCTGATTCTCGTCCGAGCTTTGCTCGGCAGCTTTTGCGTCGGCAGCCTTTGCATCAACAGCGGCCTGCGCCTCGTCGGCCAGGTTCTGCTCGCGCGTCTCCTCAGCCGAATCGCGCTTGTACTCCTCGTAGCGCGAACCGAGACCGATGCCGGGGTAGCGAAGGTGGACGCGATTCTGCATGCGCGCCTTGACCTTCTTGTTGAGGGTGGAGCAACCCTTGCCCATGAACTTGCGCTTGGGACGGCCCGAGTTGACGCCGCCGCCCTTGATTCGTGACTTGGCCATAGTGCTTCGTCCTTTGTTCTCTGAAGGGTTATCGAGCGTCAGCTCTGCTTCTTCTTCTTGGTTTTGACGGCTTCGCGAACCATCACGTAGCCATTACGCGGGCCGGGGACCGCACCGCGGATCCACAGGTAGTTGCGCTCGGTGTCGACCTTGACCACGTCGATGCTCTGGATGGTCACGCGCTCGGTGCCGTAGTGACCGGTCATCTTGTGGCCCTTGCTCAGACCCTTTGCCGTTGAGTAGGTACGACCGAGGCCACCAGCATGGCGATGCACCTTCTTGGTGCCGTGGCTCATCGGCTGGCGCCGGAAGTTCCAGCGCTTGATCCAGCCGGCCCAACCACGTCCCTTGGTGGTGCCGGTCACGTCGACCTTGTTGACACCCTCGAAGATCTCGACGGTGATCTCATCGCCGGCCTTCGCCTCGGGGAGTTCCTTGAAGCGGATCTCCTTGACGTAGTAGTAGCTATGGCCGTCCTCGACGCCAGAGCGGGCCACGTGGCCAGCCGCCGGCTTCTTGGTGCGCCTCGCAATGCGCTCATCGAAGCCGAGCTGCAGAGCGTAGTAGCCGTCGCCGCGGCGCTGCCGCTCGACCTTGCCCTTGCGCTTGCCGCGGTTGTCGAAGGCCTTGTTCTGCTCCTCGGGCAGCTCGCTGCTGTCCTTGACCTTGACCTGGAGCACCTTGCACGGGCCCATCTCGAGCACCGTGCAGGGGACGACCGTGCCGTCCTCTTCGAAGTACTGGGTCATCCCCAGCTTCTTACCGAGCAGTCCTTTCGTCATCGTTCGAAGTCCTTTTCTTGGCTTCTCATGGGGAACCGCGCAGCCTGGAGGGCGCCGTCAACGTTGCCTCCGGTCCCGACGGGGACCGAGCCGCAGTTCCCAGAAAAATGGGCGAAGCAGGCTAGCTCTCGCAGCGAAACGATGCAAGCAGAAGCGGGAGCCCGAAGCGAAATCCCGGCCGGCGCCCTAGCCTCCTGCCCATAAGCACAGACAAGGACGGCATGGCCAGACAAGCAGGCCCCATCCCAAGGGGCAGCAAACTGAACCATCTCCAACGGCAAACCCAGTTCGTCGTCCTCGAGAGGAACGCCCGCGCCGGCCTAGCCCTCACCGGCAGCAAAGGCGCCAAGCTCAAGCTCTTCGGCCACTGAGCCCAGGCCCTGGACTCTGGGGCAATCAGGCAGGGACAGAATCGAGAGCTTCGACGATGGAGTCCGTCCAGTCGCCGTTTTCGACCAGCACATGCTGAGACAAATGTCCTGGGCACTTCGAATGCAGCGGCAGGGATCTCGTCGGGCAGAAGCGGAACTCCCATTTCGCAGTTACCGGATGGAGACAGGCCGCAAGAATCTCAAACTGCTCGGGGCGGTAGTATCTACTGCACGGGTCGCCCTTCGAGCTACGGGTCTTCTGAAAGTCCAGCTTCGGAGAATTACGCTGAAGCTTACGCAGCGTGTTCTTGCACTCGATCCGGTACGTACGACCAAGATAATCGACCTCGAAGTCAGGCTTCCCGTCTTGGTCAAGTTCCTTCACCGCGCCAAGCCGACTCTCCGCCAATAGCAAGCGATGGAGATGTACCTCTGCGGCGGCCCCGCGCATCGCCACGTGAAGCCGAAAGCGCTTCGAGATCGCGTTCATAATCTCGGTCTTCGAGAGCCCGAGCGTCATCTCCAGGGAGTGGAGTTCGTCGTGGTGGAACAGCCGGTCCTCAATCGCCAGCAACCTCTCACCCGGCGGGATTCCGCTGCACTGCCTTTCAAGCAACACGTAGTCGCCAAATCTTTCCGGTCGAAACCCGAGCAGGACTTCGGTCTGGTAATTCTCCTGCGGCATGAAGCGACGCCGCCCCTTGCTGCGCTCCCGCTCCCAGCCGACCCAGCCATCACGCTGAATCCGTTGGAGTTCTGCCGTCTTGAACTCCACGGAACGCGAGAACCAGGTCGGGTTGTGCATCGAGGGATCGACCGCGACGAAAACCTTTTCCTCGAGGTGAACGCCGAACATCAGCGTGAGCTGCCCGGCCCCTTGCGCAATAAAGAGTTCGTGAAGTCGCGAGAAGTCCTGCCCGTACTTCACCTGAAAACGATGCTCGTCGCTCGGTCGCCCCTCCCCCCGATACTTATTCGCGAAGAAGAGGTAGCAGATCAGGTCCAGCGGCTCCCCCCAAGGCGTGCTTACCGCAAAGACAAAGGGCGCGATATTGGGATCCGGGAGGCGGTCGATGGTGAACCCAGAGGATTCCAACGCTTCAGCGACGAAGGCCACAAGCGGTGCCTTTTGGCGCGCGCTAACGCTGTAGCTTTCCATCCCTACATTGCCTCACGGGCCGCCGCCGAATAGCCCTGCCCAGTGCCGGGATGTGGCTCGTGCTCACCGATGAGATCGAAGTATTTCTTGGGAACGGGTTTCGGTGGCTCCGGCTTGGGCACCGGACTGCGCCGCTCTGGCAAAAGCGAGAGCCGACGATTCGGAACGCGGCCCCGCATGAGCTGCCGAATCATGCAGCGCCCCAGCAGCTCAGCCAACGCACTGGGCACAGCATTGCCGAGCTGGCGCTGGTAGGCGGAGCGGCTCCCCAGCACCTCGAAGTCATTGGGGAAAGTCTGTAGCCGCGCAAGTTCGCGCATGGAAAGGCGGCGACTCTTCCAGTGAAAAGGCCCGATGGCCGAACCGGGCTGCGCAGTAATCGTCCAAGCCGGTATCCGCTTCGAGAGCTTCAGGAGGAAGCTCCAATAGCGACGCCGCCAGCCGAACAGCGGCAGGCCGTCGCCACGATCGGTGTGGTATAGGTAGTTCTGCCCTTCGGGAATCGACGGCAGCAGCTCGGCCCACTTCCCGGTCATCCTGAGGCTCGGGTCGTCGTCGTCTTCGAGATCGCCGATCGCGTCCCACGCGGTAAGCACCGGCTCGGTCTCGAAGATCCGCTCCGCTCCCGGAGAATGAGTCGGCCCGGGAAAGCGGAACTCCACTCCATCACGCTGACCGATGATAAATACTCGCTCCCGGTCCTGCGGCACGCCGTAGTCGCTCGCCTTCAGCAAAGCCACGCTCATGCTGTACGAGGTCCCGGCCACGCGGTTGATGGAGTCGACGGTCGTACGCAGAAGCTTGAGGCCCTCGTCCTTGTTCCGATACGCGAGCCCAGCGACATTTTCGAGAAGGAAGGCTTTGGGCCGGACATCCCGCAGCACACGCAGATAGGCCTCCAAGGTGCTCGCTCGCGGGTCGCCGAGCCGCCGTGCGTCACCACTGGCCCAATAGCCCGACTTGCTGAAGGGCTGGCAGGGCGGCCCCCCCACCAAAAGGTGGGCGTCACCTTGGCGCATCTCAGCTACAGAGAGGATCTCGTCCGAAGAGATCTCGTGGATGTCGCGATCGAGAACCGGCCAGTCACGGTTGTGCCGCAAGGTGGCAACAGCATCGGAATCCATCTCGATGGCGACAGCGGTTTCAAAGCCCGCGGCCTCAAGCCCCAGATCGAGCCCACCCGCACCCGTGTAAAGGCTAATGAGCCGTCGTCGCCTTGCCATAATCCCCGCCGCCCCCTGATTCCACCGGCCAGAATGCTAGGACCCCGAAGCCATCTTCTCAATCGTGGGCGAACAGCGGCGGACCAAGTAGGACAGCGGCGGACTCGGCAGTAGAGGCAGGAAAGCACGCTGATGCCGGGACCTTCGGAGCCCGGCATCAGATCTCCGCCTGGAGACCGCTGCGCGCCTGGCTCGCGGACAGCGGGCAGCAGCACTGCTCGGCTCCGCTCAAGATCCGAGCGAAGAGCTGGAAATCCGAGCAGTGGCCCGGTGATCTTACGTGGCACAAGATCACCGGCGCCCGGGGCGCTATGCCCGCTTTAGATGGGCCAAAGCTCCTTCCGGACATCCCGACCTGCATTCCACGGAACGAAAGAAATCCTGATGCTCAAGCGTCTCTTCAAACTCCAGGAACATCAGAGCACGGTGGGCCGCGAACTAGCTGCCGGTGTAACAACCTTCCTGACCATGGGGTACATCATCTTCGTGAACCCCGATATTCTCAGCGCCACGGGCATGGACAAGGGGGCCGTCATCACGGTCACGATCCTGGCCTCGGCTCTGGGCACCATCATGGCCGGGCTCTGGGCCAATGTGCCCTTTGCTATGGCGCCGGGCATGGGGCTCAATGCCTTCTTTGCCTTCACCCTGGTGCTGAGCAAAGGCGTGAGCTGGGAAACGGCTCTGGGCGTGGTGTTTGTATCGGGCGTGGTCTTCTTACTGCTGACGCTCCTGGGGGTGCGGCGCTACGTCATCGCGGCCATTCCGATGGAAATGCGCCTGGCCATTGCTGCGGGAATCGGGCTGTTTATCACCTTCATTGGCTTCCAAAAGCTGGGCCTTATCGTGAATAACGATGCGGTTTTGGTGGGAATCGGGAAGTTAAACTCAACGGTGATCTTGGGTCTCATCGGCCTGCTCTTGATCGCCGTCCTGGAGATACGCAAGGTGCGGGGCGCCATCCTGATCAGCATCATCTTTACCACGGTGCTGGGCCTTATTTTTGGAGAAGTGCCCATGCCCGGCTCCGTGATAAGCGCCCCACCGAGTCCGGCGCCCGTCTTCCTAAAGATGGACATCCTGGGCGCCTTGCACTGGGGCATGATGGGCGCCGTTTTCACCTTCATGTTTGTGGACCTCTTTGACTCGGTGGGCACCATCGTCGCCTGCTCGTACGAAGCCGACCTGGTGAAGAAGGACGGGAGCATCGACCGAATCGATCGTGTGCTGGAAGCTGACGCCGTGGCGACGGTCGCCGGATCACTGATGGGCACCAGCACCACCACCACCTATATCGAATCGGGCGCGGGCATTGCCGCCGGCGGGCGCACCGGGCTGGCCAATATGGCTACGGGATTGCTATTCCTGATCGCTCTGTTCTTTACGCCGCTGATCAGCCTGGTGCCTTCCTTTGCCACCGCGCCAGCGCTGATCATTGTGGGCGTGTACATGTTCCGCAACGTAGGCCAAGTCGATTTCCGCCGCCTCGAAATCGGCATCCCCGCCTTCCTTACCATTATCCTGATGCCTTTAACCTATAGCATCAGCATAGGCTTAGCCTTTGGCTTCGTGGCCTATATCGTGGGCATGGTAGCGGTGGGCAAGATCAAGGACGTTCATCCTTTCTTATGGGCTATCGGCGCTATCTCGATATTGGATATCGCCTTGACCGCTGGGCATTAAGCAATGGCCATGGATCCCGGGACATAAATGCGAGCGGCCGCTGCCTCACAAGGTCAAGCTGGGCGTGCGTAGCCGAAAGCCGTCGCGGCCTTGGGCCAGCTGCCCCAGTAGAGCAATCGATTCTCCCGCCATGATGCTGCCGAAACCATGCTTCGCGCGCAGGGCGTCGAGAGCAGCGTCGAGCCGCCTTGCTGCCGGCCCGCCGAGGCCCGCCCTTGCTGCCCCGGGTGACGCTGCCCCGGGTGATGCTGCCCCGATATCGAGCGCCCCCTCAAAGAGCAGGGCCTGTTCGCGTTCCGGTAAGTCTCGAAGGCGGCTCAGCGTCAGCCCCAGCTTGCTCACCCGATAACGCTTCGAGAGCATGCTCTCCAGCAGCATGAGCGCTCGCGCCGTAATAAGCTCGCGACAGGCCGTCGGCGGACGGAGCGCCATGCCCCGCCGGAGGAACTCAGGAGGCACGCGACCCACAGCCAACGCCTTCTCTGGCAACGCCTCCAGCTGCAAGTGCAGATCAAGGCGTCCCGCCTGCCGAGCCTGGCGGCGAAGCGCCGCCGTCGCGCGGTCGCTCAGGTAGCTCATATAGCCACGCAGCTCATCGGGATCGCCGCTCGGTATCCACAGCGAGCTGCTGCGTGAGAGCTGGGCACCGAGCCCCTCGCCCCAAGCCCCTCCCGCGTGCCCGAGCAGGACCCCGCCTTGCGGGCGCACCCGCGCATCCTTGTCGTTCGCGGGAAGACCCCGGAGCTTCCAGTAGAGTTCTTCGCCACGCTTGCCGAAGCTCGCCCGCATCAGCTCAAAATCCACGAGCCGCAGCTCAGCGACCGAGCGGATGCGATAGAGCGCCAGCTCCTGCGCAGTCTTGGGGCCGATCCCAGGAATCTCGCACAGGGGCACGCTGTCGAGAAAACTCCGCTCCCTCCCGGGCTCGACCAAGAACACCCCACCCGGCTTGGCCCGCGTCGTCGCCAGCCGGGCCAGGGTCCGGGTCGTGCCGATGCCCTGGGCCACCGACAGGCCCGTCTCCTGGCGCACCTCCTTGCGGATCCTCTCCGCGAGAGCCCGCGCCGCCCCCAGCCCATCGAGTTCCCTCGCAACGACCTCGCCAATATCTGCATAGAGGTCATCGAGTGAACTGAGCTCAACGCATGGAATATGCTGGGCCACGATCGCCGCCACCCGCTCGCGGAAGCGTGCCGCCCGCTGAGCGTCCCCTTCGCAGACGACCAGCTCCGGGCAGCGCCGCCTCGCCTCGGACAAGCGCATCGCGCTCTCCACCCCACGCGCCTTGGCCTCATAAGAGCGCGAAGCCACCACGCCAGTGCCCACCGCCACCGGAGAACCAAGCAAGCTCGGCCTAAGCAGCTGCTCGACCGAAGCGAGGAAGGCATCGATGTCCAGGTGCAATAAGAGACGCCGTCGCGCCGGATGCCAGCTGCCCCATTCCATGCCCGGCAGCATACCTAACATCCACCTAAACTCA
>PDSF01000046.1 GCA_002748355.1 Planctomycetota bacterium
CAGGAAGCAGGGCTACGCCCTGCCGATGCTGCGCATCGGCAGGGACCCCGCAGCCCCGCTGCAGGACCATGCGACAACTACCCTGACACAGGGGGGTAGCGCCGTTCGACTTCCTCGCGAAGATCTTCCTGCAGCTACTCAAGATGCTGATCGTGCCGCTCGTGCTCACTTCCATCATCGCCGGCGTCGCCGGGGTGGGCAAAGGCAGCGACCTGAGGCGTATGGGTCTGCGGACCTTTGTCTACTACGTGTCCACCAGCCTCTTAGCCATCCTCCTGGCTCAGTTCCTGGTCAACGTGATTCAGCCCGGCAAGGGCGCAGAGCTGGGCTTGCCGCCAAGCGACGCCTTCGCCCAGAAGCAGAGCGAGAACTTCTTTGACGTCCTGCTGCGAATGGTGCCGGAGAACCTCTTCTCCTCGCTCTCCAGCAACGGGGCGATGCTGCAGATCATCTTCTTTGGGCTCATCTTCGGTATCGCGATCACCCGCACTCCCGAGCCACACCAGGGACGCATCCACAGCTTCTTCGACTCGGCCTTCGAGGTGATGATGCGCCTGGCCGACATGCTCATGAAGCTGATCCCCTACGGCGTCTTCTGCCTGCTAGTGCGCACCGTCAGCGAGACGGGCTTCGGACTCTTCGTGCCCCTCGGCTGGTACTGCATCACCATCCTGGCGGCGCTCGGCCTGCACTCCCTCATCACCCTGCCGCTGATCCTGACCTTCATCGCCAAAGTCTCGCCGCTGAACTGGGCCAAGGCGATGGGACCGGCTCTGCTGACGGCGTTTTCCACCTCGTCCTCCTCGATGACGCTGCCCGTCTCCCTGGAGTGCGTCGAGAAACGCGGCGGCGTCAGCAACAAGACCAGCTCCTTCGTCCTGCCGCTGGGCGCGACCATCAACATGGACGGCACCGCCCTCTACGAGTGCGCAGGTGTGATCTTTCTCGCTCAGTACTACATGAGCACCGGAGACTTCACCCTGAGCTTCTCCGGCCAAGCCCAAGTCGTCCTCCTGGCGCTGCTGGCATCGATCGGCTCCGCCGGAATCCCCAGCGCCGGGCTCGTGATGATGCTCACCATCCTCAGCGCCCTTGGACTACCGCTGGAGGGCGCAGCCCTGCTACTCGCCGTCGACCGCCCGCTCGACATGCTACGGACAGTCACGAACGTCTGGTCCGACAGTGTCGGCTGCGCAGTCCTAGCCAAGACAGAGGGCGAAGTGCTGGAGGCGCAGCTGCGCTAGCTGAGCCCGATATCGAACTCGCGCAATAGCAGAACCCCGAGTCGGTGGCCCTGCTATTGCGCGAGATTTCTCGACGACCCCTAGAGCGACGGCCCGCTAGAGCAGCCCCTCCAGCTTCAGCTTCTGCACAGCCTGCACCGCCGCCTTGCTGTCGGAGTCGTTTTCGATCAGCCAATGCAAGAGCTCCTGCCCAAAGCGGCGCTCCTTGTTCAGATGCTGGAGGAAGCGTTCACCCAGGTAGAGGAACTGATCGGCGCTGAGCTGCTTCTCCTGCTTGAGCCGCTTGAGCACATCGTGGTCGGCATCGATCAAGACGCGCAGCAGCCCCACCACGGGATCCCCCTCACGGTGGCTCGGCTCGGCTTCCCCACGAAGCAACAAGAGCAAGACCGCGCGCTCGTAGTGCAGGTCCGGATCGAGGATCTTCTCGATATCGCCGGGGAGGATCTCTAGGAGAGCAAAGGCCAAGCGCAGCCGCCCAGCTTCCCGTAGCTTGATCGTCTCCTTAAGCACGACCTTGCAGACCTTGTCGACGGGAGCCGCCGCCAAGACTCGATGGCAGAGTTCCCGCACCGGATCCTCAGCCTCGAACAAGGCGAGGAAACGCTGGGCCATCTTGCGCAACTGCGCTGGTTTGAGCTCCTCGGCCAGCTGGACCAAGGCATCGATCGGGCGCGAAGCCTCCTCCAGGTCACGGCCGGCGTAGAACTTCTTGACCAGGGCATCGAGCGCCGCCGGGTTCTTACCCAGCGACTTCGAGGTCGAGAGGCGCACACGCTCGTCATCATTGTCAAGGAAGGGGAGCAGCAGCTTCGCCGAAGAAGCCGTCGCAAAGTCGCCCAGCTTCTCGATCGCAAAGAGCCGAACCTCGGGGCGATCGCTTTCGAGCAAGTGACCAAGCACCGTCGCCGCTGGCGACCCGGAAAACTGTACGTCGGCGAGAACCTCAAGCGCGGGCCCGACCACGTGCAGGAAGTCCGGCTCCTTGAGGTAGCCAAGGATGGTCCGAGTCTCGGCCGGAGCAAGATGAATGCCGCGGGCGAGACCTCGGAGCCCTTCGCAGCGCACCTCGGGGGCCTTCGACGAACCGCTCGCGCTCAGGAAAACGCTCTTGCAGCTTTCATCGGCAAGCTCAACCAAGAGGCGAAGCAACTGGGCGCGGATCTCATCACCGGTCTTCTTGCCGAGACCTTTGACGACCTTTAGTAGGTAATCGTGGAGGCGAGCAAACTCCTCCGCGTTCTCTTCGGCGTCCAACTCTTGAAGCGCAGCAAGCAGCAAACGAGCAGCCGTGCGTCCGGTATGAACCTGCTCCTCGTCCTTGATGCACTGGATCAAGAAGCCCAGCGCCTCCTCGCCTCGAGTCATTGCGAGGATCCCGAGCAGGACCTCTTGCGTCTCGGGAGCAGCCTTTTCGAACTCTTTGATCAGCAAAGGTTCGATCGAGCTGCCCCGCTTGGAGAAGGCGCGCACGACCTTGGCGCGCAGCGGCCCTTCAAAATGCAGCCGTGGGATCAGAGCCGAGTGGGCAGCGTTGTTGCCTATCTCGGCAAGCGCTTCCACTGCGTAGGACTTGAGAAAGCGATCACCGTGCTCAGCAGCATTGGCCAGAGCCTTCACAACGGCAGGAGCCTTCGGCCGCAACCAGGTTAATACCTGGGCAGCGGCTACACGCTGCTCGGGATTGCCCTCTTCGAGCATCGAAACGATGCCGGAAAGAGTGTCCTTCATAGGGAGTTCCAGCTTGGTGCTGCGCCTGATAGGGCAGGGCTTTATCGCTCAGGTCTATACTAGTCAGGGCCGCTGGCCCCCCCATTCCCCCTGGAGCCAGACCAGAACCTAAGTCCTCACTGCGCTCCCTATCCTGGGACACGGCACTTGCATCAACGTGAGACACAGTGCATTCCATCAGAACACAAGGTGTCGAAAGGACAGGGATTATAGGAGCGTGCTCCACTGCGAGCAAAACACGGCCATAAGACCAGAAAATCGCCGCAAACGCCTACTAAACCAGAACTTGCGGCAAACCAATCTCTCTCAGTGTCGCTTTTGCCGGACCTTCCCTAGAGCTTGCTCATGGACTCTCAGAGCCCAACGAACCCCGAAACCCAGAGGATTCGATGACCCTTCGCCCCGCCCTAGCCCTGATCGCATTCTCCACGGCTCTCCTAGCCTGCCGCCAAGAAAACACAGAGACGGCCCCACCGAGTTCCACAGCCAAGCCCTCCCCCGGCAAGCAGATCCAGCAAGAAGAGGAAACCCCGCGCCAGCGCTCACATCGCCTGCTGCCGGTCCTCGAACGGATGCCCAAGGGGAACCAGGCCGACTCGGCCAGGCTTGCCAAGCCGCTGCTTCGCCCGGCCCCCGAGCTCCAGGTCCGGGTGCGCTGGATCCTGCGCAAACCCGGCGCTAACAGCATTCCCAGTCAAAAGCAGCTGGCAGAAATGGAAGCTCTCGGCCACCCGCTATCCGAGCTGGCCGCTCGCAACCTCCGAGATCGATTCCGCCGCTTTGTCAGCGACGGCGGGATCGGCGCCGTCGGCGGCAAGGATGCCGACGGCAAACGGCAAGTCCTGATGCTCCGCTTCGATCACCAGCCGTTCGGCGTGCATTCTCTCCTGCTGATTGAGGAGTTCTGGCAGCTCTGTGAGCAGCAGCTGGGAGGCCCCGTCTGGGTCATCGCCCCCGATCGCCAACTCTTACACGTGCTGCCCCGCGCTCCCGAGCAGCAGCTACGAGCAGCCGCCGGCGTCGCAGCCCACCTTTTTAGCCAGGGCACGGACCCGATCTTCGATCGCGCCATTGGTCGCAAGGGCAAACAGCTGATTGCCGGCCCGAGCTTCGCTGAACTTAGTAAGCCGTCGAAATAGGCGCTCGGCGGCAGAGCACCTGACCCGGTACCCTGCCACTCGCGGGCCTTCTCCAAGCACCTACTGGCGCAAAATCGGCAGGCGAGAATCGCTGAGAGAAACCGGCTCAAAAGCCCGCCTGGTCATCCGTCGCAGCCGCATTCCTGTAAAGCGCATGAAAACGTCCATCAGGCGCAGCGCGGTATCGGGCAAGGCCCGCTTTAGATAATCCATGCCGCCGCGTGGCAGGGCCAATAACTCAGCATCCTCCAGAGCCTCGATATCGAGGTCGTGCGGCAGCCCGGTAAGCGTCGAAACCTCGCCAAAAATCTGCCCCTGGCCGGCAATCTCCACCGTCTCACTACCGCTGCCTTGCTTGGAGCGACCGAGAAGCTTGACTCGCCCGGAGCTTACGATAAAGAGGCTCCGCGCTTCATCTCCTTGCCTAAGAAGCACTTGCCCTGCCGAAAGTTTGATTCGATGGCAGACACTGGCGAGGGTAACGAGGTCGAATTCACTCAGGCTATGAAAAGCAGGGAACTCCTGCATACCCTCAACGATCTGATTGATCAGCCGCATTACGTGCTCGCGCAGCTCGCAACGCATCGGGTCCCGGAGATCGAGGAAGTTCACCGCCACGAGGTAGCGGGCATCCACGGGGGATTCCGGGTCGCCTCGTAATCTCCGAATCAGCCCGGTGAGCTGCCGCGGCGCAGGCATCTCTTCGAGCGTCAACTCGATCTTCAAATGCTTACCCGCCATGGGCGCTCGATCCCAGGACAGCAGCATGCCTCCGCTCGACAAATCGCGAGTCCACGCCTCCTGCCACGACTCCTCGCCTTCGAGCTGAACGCGCACAGGCTCACGAAGCGCGACACGGAGGTTCTTGCGATAGTGAGTACGGTTGTGAAACAGGTTCATGAGCTAAAGTCGTAGAGATACGCGAGGGCGTTTTTATTGATGATCGCGTAATCCAGGCGATGCAAGTTCGCGAAGTCTGGTGACACCGTGCTCTCAAGCCCCCGCAAGGTGACGTCATCCATCACAAAAAAACCGGAGGATCCTTCCAGGCCTTCTTTCTCGTAAGCCCCAGGACGGATGCGACCAGCGATCTCGAGGTTGGTTGATCCGTGATAAAAAGCACGAATTTTGACCGGCTTCGTCTCTTTAGACTTCCCACTGAGTTTGGCTTGGAAGTAATCGCCAGCAGGGTCGACGAACTCGTGCGCAATCACGATCTCGCGCATATTGACATGAACGCGCGGCGTCTCAATCACCTCGCCTCGGCGAAGATCCACCATCTTCGCCGAGGCGACCACGAGGAACTGCTTGGCATATGACTGCAGGACCTTCGAGAGTCGCGCAAACTTGTTCTCGACCGTGCCCTTGATGAGGAACGCGTCGGTCAGGATCAGGTCCTCGACCATAACCTGCGTGCCCGAGTCAGCTGCGTCCATCGCATCACCGAAACCGAAGTCTCATCCCCGATCCGGCTGCGACTCAGCGTCAGGCCCCCAGGGACGTCAGCGCCTCACCAGCCGCATAGAGCGAACCGGTCACGAGTAACGCCCCTCCTGGATTCTCCGCCTGCGCACAGTCCAGCGCAGAGGTAATCGAGGGAGCGATCTCACAGTGCACGCCATGGCTCTGACACAGGTCGCGCACGCTTTGACTGGTTTCGCTCGTCTTGCCGACGAGGGGAGCTGCGTATGCCCTATCGACCAGACCTAGCAGGCGACCTAAGCCCTGTTCCCATCGCTTCCCCGAGGCCACGCCAAAGACGAGGGCAAAGCGCCGCTCGGGGAAGCTCGCTTCGAGGTCGCCTGCAAGACAGGCCAAGGAGGCATTGGTATGGGCCCCATCGATCACCAAGGGCCGAGCACTGTCGACGATATGGAAACGCCCCGGCGGCAGCGCGTCTCTGAGCCAAGAATGGTCCTCCTGCCCCAGCAGCTCCTGCTCTGCTGCTGAATCCAGCTGCAGTAACAACTCGCGCGCGAGGGCAAAGGCCTGAGCCTGGGCCTGAGCGTGCAAGGGAAGCCGCAAGCAGCGGCTCGGGTGACCCTGACTCCAAAACTCGGCTTCGATCCCGTTCTCGTCGCGAGCACGCAAATCAAAACCGAAGTGCCTAGCCCCGACCCGCAGCGGCGCTTCCATCTCCTGGCAACGCTCCTCGATGATCGCCAGAGCTTCCCCCTGCGTCATCGTTACGCAGGGCACGCCCGGGCGCAGAATGCCGGCCTTCTCACGGGCAATCGACGCAAGGTCGGGACCGAGCACTTGGGTGTGCTCCAGCTCGATCGTCGTGATCGCACACAAGCTCTTCGGCACCACCGTGGTCGAATCTAGGCGCCCGCCAAGCCCGACCTCAAGCACGGTCCAATCGGGCTCCATCGTGGCAAAGAAGTCGAGCGCAGCCGCAGTAAAGACCTCGAACCAGGTCTGTCCCGGCAGCATGGCCTCTACGACACGCTCCAGATGGGGCGCGAAGGACTGCTCCTGAACCGGACGTCCACGCCAGAGCACCCGCTCGAGCACGCTCCGCACATGTGGCGAGGTATAAGCGGCGACCCGCTTACCAGCCATCGTCCCCATCCATGCCAGTAGGTGGGTCGCGGTCCCCTTGCCCTTGCTACCGGCAATCTGGGTGACTTCACCCAAACGACACTGCGGCTTATCGAGCGCGGCGCAGAGGCGCTCCATATTGCACAAGTCGAAACGGTAGCTGCTCTGCGGCTGCTGCTTCTCGTAATTGGTCAGCGAGGCCAGGCTCGCGAAAACACGGTCGAAATCGCTCATCTATCGCAAGATCGGGGCTGGGGAGCAGGACGCGCAAGGCCCGTTCGCATCGAAACTCCGGCTGCAAGGCTTGTCGGATCCAGCGGCCGGAATCAGGGGCGGGCTAGCGCCCGAAGTGAAACCCGCGAGCCGGCATCCGATAGAAGGGGCTGCAAATGCCGCTGCATCGCCGCGGCTCCGAGGTCGAAACGATGGTTCTACACCACAAGGTCCGGGTTTTCGTGTTCCGCTACGAGGAGCAACAACCCCACTTCTTACTCCTACGGCATCAGCCACGCCTGGAAAGCCGCTTAGGGCCGGTGCACGGCACGGTCGGAATGGGTGAGCAGCTCCAAGAAGCGGTGCTACGCGAGGTCACCGAGGAAACCGGACTCCAGCACCCATCCCACCTGATCGACCTAGAGCATTTCGAGCGCCTCTGCTTCGGGGACGAAGGAGTCGTCGAGTGGGAGTTCGGCTACCAGACACTGGGGCATGGCTCGGTGATCGTGCCGGGGCCGCAGGTCGCCGAAACCATCTGGGCGAACTTCGACCGGGCCTTCCGGAGCTTGGAGTTCAGCCAAGACAGGGAGGCACTCATACGCCTACAGATGCGGCTCAGAGCATAAAGAGAAACACAGATTTGAGGACTCGTTCTAGCTGAGCAAAGTCGCCCCCCAGCCAAAGAGGCGGCATCCTGTCCGCCTATGGTTCCGTTCCCCCCTGCCCTGCTCCACTCCCTCCTCGGCCAGATCGTCTTGATCCTCGGTGGGATCCTCGTTCTCTGGTTCGGCGCCGAAAGCACCGTGCGCAGCGCCAGCCGCCTCGCCCTGCGCCTCGGTATGTCGCCGATGCTCGTCGGCGCCACGGTGGTCGCCTTCGGCACCTCGGCGCCCGAATGGCTAGTGACGGTCTTCGCCCAAACCAACGGCGCCCCCGACATGGCCTTGACCAATATCCTCGGATCCAACGTCGCCAACCTCTCGCTGGTCCTCGGCCTGACGACACTGATCCTGCCCCTCGCCGTCCGCAGAAGCGTGCTCATCGCTGAACTCAGCTACGTGCTCATCGCCGAACTCGTCTTCCTTGGCCTGGCCTGGAATCTCGAGCTGACCGCGACCGACGGGCTCCTGCTCTTCGGTCTCTTTGCCGTTCTCTATTTCTTGATGTTCCGCAGCTCCTTCGCGATGACCGACGTGGAGGACTTGGCGCCCCCCCGACAGCAGCACTCCGTGCCGGGACAAGTCCTGATCCTGCTGCTTGGAGTCGGGGCGCTCGCAGCCGGAGCAGACGCATTCACGACTGGCGCCCAGGAGCTTGGCCGCGACCTCGGCGTCAGCGACCGCGTGCTCGGTGCAACCGTAGTGGCCTTCGGAACCAGCCTCCCCGAACTTGTCACCTGCGTTGTCGGGGCGATCCGCGGTCACTCCGAGATCTCGCTCGGAAATCTCCTAGGGAGCAACCTCTTCAACATCCTCTTCGTCGGCGGCAGCCTCTCGCTGATTGGCGGTGGAGTACAAGTCCCTGAGGGCATCCTGAGCTTCGAATGCCTGTGGGTGCTCGGCATAACAGCCGCGCTCTGGCCGCTGACGATCTTGCCACCCAGGCGAATGCAGATCGGCCGTGGCGGCGGCTTCTTGCTCACCGCCCTTTGGGTGGTCTTTGCCACCTTATCCGTGTTCGGGAGCAAGGCGTGACGAAGCCACGTATCGGCATCGACCTCGATTTGGAACACGACGGCCGCCGCTGGATCTACAAGCTCTCAACGAGCTACGTCCAAGCCATCCAAAAGCTCGGGGCAGAACCCGTGCTACTGACCCCCGATGACCAGCGATCACCCCGGGAGATTTTCACCGGCATCGATGGGCTGCTCCTGACCGGAGGAGACGACCCTCATCCAGCCCTCTTCGGCGAACGAGGTACCCGGCTACCCACCCGTCTGCTCTCCTACCGGCGCGAGAACTTCCTCCTCCAGATCGCACGCGAGTTGCTCCAGAGCGAACTACCCTGCCTAGCGATTTGCCTGGGCTCGCAAATGCTGCAGGTCGCCGCCGGCGGCACGATGTGGGTCGACCTAGCCAGCCAATGGCAAGGCCCTCTCTGCCAGCACTCCGGCGGCGCTAGCCACCTGGTCCATCCGGAGCCGGGCAGCCTGCTGGAGCAGCTCTGGGAGCAGCGCTCCGCATCACTCGTTAGCCATCACCACCAGGCCGTCCGCAAGCTCGCCCCGGGCTTCCAGCTTGAGGCTCGAGCCGAAGATGGCGTCATCGAGGCCTGGCGTTCAGAGACTCACCCCTTCCTGCTCGCGACCCAATGGCACCCCGAAATACAAAGCGAAGAACTGGGCGGCAAGCGTGTGCTTAGGACCTTCTTGGACGCTTGCCAGAGCTGAACCGCGACATCACTCGTGCGTAGGGGTAGCGTTCGACACCCGAACGGTCGACGAGCAAACCGCCAACAAGTCCTTGGCAAGGCCAGCGAGTCGCAGAGGCCAGAATCGGCATTTCCATCAGCGGCCATTGGCGGAGACAGTGCTCTGCCACCGCAAGGCTTCTTCCACGGCCTGCGAATGGGTGAGAACGAGGCAACGAGATGAGTAAGGCTAGAGAGCGAATCATGGAGAATCGAGGCAGGGGTCGCGGGATGCTCCGTGGCGGCGACGGCATGCGCATCGCGATCCTGCTTCTAGCTGCACTCACGCTTGGAGCCATCGTCCTGGGTGGCGACATGTTCTTCGCTCCAATGACCGCGCCGAAGAAACCGGAAACCGCCAAGATTGTGCACCAGGTGCCGATCCCGGACATCAACGGCAAGCTTCTCGAGCAGACAAAGGACGCCACTGCAGACCAGCGATTCGTGCTCGAGCCGGAGATCTACGAACACCTCCTGGTCCGCTCCACCGATATCGCCCCAGGCAGCCTGCGCGCCCTGGGCATGAAGGAGAGCAGCTACACCGTCGCCCAGCTCCGCAAGCAGCCAGAACGCTATCGTGGCAAGCCGATTTGGTTCGAGGGCGAGATCGAGCGCCTCGAACAAGACACCAAGCGGATCCCAGGATTGCCCAACACCCGGACTCGCGGCCTGCTGCGCACCGATTCCGGTGATCCGGTGTTTTTCACCGTCGTGGGTGATGTTTCAAAGCAACTCACCAAAGGTAGCTACGCACGCGTCGAAGGCATCTTCTTCAAACTCCGTGACGAACGCTTTCCCGAGCGAATCGATAAGGCGCCCTTCATCGTCGGCATGGACCTACGAGCATCCTTCCGGAAATGGGAGCCGGTCAAGACACTCGACCCGAGCATCCTCTCCAAAATCCACGACACTACGCCAGAAGAGGCCGCAGAGACTGAAGAGATTCCTCTCTACCACCTCATCTCGTATGCCATGAATCAGCCCCGCGAGGGCGAGTGGAAGCAGGCCTATCCTGACCTCGATGCGAAGGCCTCGCGCGCGATTATGGAGCAAGACGGTAGCGTCAAGCGCGGCGCGCCGTTCCGGCTCAACGCGGCGCTCTTCCAAACCCACACGGTTGCTGCCGAAGCCAACCCGCTGGGCGTGGATTTCTGGACCAAAGCCTGGATCGAACATCCCGACATCGGAACCGTGCAGATCCAGATGCCTGGCCGCCTCGAAGGCGAGTGGAACATGGACGACTACGTTGTCGTATACGGCCATTTCTTCAAGCGCACGTACTACGAGACTCTCCCCAAGAACGGCTCACGCCACTTCAAGATGGCCCCCTTCTTCGTCGCCGACACCATGCTGCACTGGCGCCTCAAGGAGAACGCCAACGACGCAACGGTCAAACTCATTATGACCGTGGTTACCATCATCCTGATCCTGGCCATGGTCATGCTAGTGATCCGTGACAGCCGCTCGAACCATCATGTTCGCGATGCGCTGATCGAACGGCGGCGCCAGCGGCGGCTCGCGAAGAACAAGAACGAGGAGCAAGGACGAAGGACACAATGAGCGAGGCTGTGCGGCGTCTTTGGTTCCCCTTCCGCGAAAACACTGCGGTATCGACTGGGATCCTGCTCGGCGCCGGCTTGCGCCTCAAACTCGGCGCCTTGCTCGACGAGCACTTCAAAGGCGCCCCCCGGGTCGTCCTTGTCGACCAGGGAGCTTGGAAGCATTGGGGCGAGCACGTCGCCAGCACGCTCGGCCCCGCAACGAAGCTCATCGAACTGCCCGGTGGCGAAGCCTGTAAAACGCCAGAACAGTGGATCGCGAGCTGCCGACAGCTCATTCAATTTGGACTCCCTCGAAACGGCTATCTCGTCGCCATCGGCGGCGGCGCCACCTGTGACCTCGCCGGCGCCGTTGCCGCCACCCATCTCCGCGGCATCCGTATCGCCCAGGTGCCAACGACACTACTCGCCATGGTCGACGCGGGACTGGGCGGCAAATGCGCCGTCAATCTTCCGGAAGGCAAAAACCTCCTCGGCGTCTTTCATAACCCAGAACTCCTGATCGTGGACCCGGAGTTCCTGCGAACCCTAAGTAGCGAAGAACTCCGCGCCGGATTCGGCGAAATATGCAAGTACGCTGTGGGCTTCTCCTCCGACCTCTACGACACCCTCGATAAGCTCCCCACCGACGAAGCGCACAAGCCAACCATCCATTATGACAATGTCGCTCCCGAGTTCTGGGATGGTGTGCTCGAATACTGCCTAACCATCAAAGGCAATATCGTGAGCGAGGACCCTCGCGAAGGCGAAGCTGGAAAGCGCATCCTCCTCAACCTCGGCCACACCTCAGCCCACGCCCTCGAAACCCTGGCGGCTCGCCGGGGAAAGCATCTTCCACACGGAATAGCTGTGGGCCTCGGCCTCCGCGTAGCCCTCGAACTCGCCGGTTATCTCGGCCGATACCCCAAAAGCGAGCGGCTAATCGCCCATCGCATCCTGAGCCGCTTTGGCCAACTCGAGCGCCTTCCCTGGACCGAAGCCTTCCCCAGGGACGAACTCCTCGAACTCTTAGCTCACGACAAGAAACGCCGCAACGACTGGCTCCGCATCATCCTCCCCCTTCCGCGCAACAACTCGATCCGCTACGAGCTAAAAGCGGAAGAGTTCGTCGAGAGGATGCGCCCCCTGTTCGCGGAGAGCTGAGCCGGCAGCAAGCAGCAACGGATCGATCTACGATCCGGGAGACCGGCAAAACCGGCCTGGCCCCTGGCCAAATGCCTTTCAGCTCCCTGCTTTGAGCATCTCGATCGCGCGACGTAGACGCAGCTCTACTTGCTCATGGCCGAGCAGGTAAACAATATCGAACATCCCCGCACCTTGGGTCGAGAAGCTCAGAGCTGCGCGCAGCGGATGGACCAGCTGACCAAAGCCAATTCCGAGTTGCTCGGCAACCTCGCGTGCAGCTTGCTCCAACTTCGCCGGTGGCGTGAAGCTGGTGCCGCTTGGGACCGTATCCTCTTTTTTGGTCGGCAGCTTCAGCTCTCGATCCGCAGCTTCGGGGCGATCCGCACCCGACGGGGGCAATTGCATATCCGGCACGGCCTCAAGATAGGCCTGGAGGTAGCTCGCAATCTCGGGCTTTTTCTTGAGGCTCTTGAGCGCTTTGGCTTCGTAGTCAAGGTCGTCGCGAACAAAGAAGCTGATCTTCTCGGGCAACTCGCTGTACAGGTGAATCCTCTCCTGATAGCAGGCAAGCACGGCCTCGAACCAGGCTGCGCGCTGCTCGACCTCCTCCGCGCTCATGAGTCCCGCCCCCGCAACGAAGGGCGTAACCTGTTCACGCAGAGCAGACAGCTCCATTTCGCGAATATAGTGCCCACACATCCACAACAACTTGTCCTCGTCGAGCACCGCCCCGCCCTTTGATACCGCACTCAACTGGAAACGCTCCAAGGCCTCGTCCATCGTGAAGACATCGCGCTCGGCATCGAAGCCCCAGCCCAGACGAGTGAAGAAGTTGACCAGCGCCGGAGCCGGATAACCCAGGTCTCGATAATCGAGCAGGTTGGTATTCGCCACGCGCTTACTAAGCTTCTTACCGTCCTTACCGAGAATGAGCGGTAGGTGCGCAAACTCAGGGCGCTTGGCACCGATGGCATCCCAAATCAGGCACTGCTTGATGGTATTGGTCATGTGGTCGTTGCCGCGAATCACATGAGTGATCCGCATGTCCACATCATCAAGTGCACTGCAGAGGTTGTAGAGCGGACTTCCGTCCTGGCGCAGCAGTACAAAATCGTCAATCTCTTCGTGCTGGACCTCGATATCGCCCTGGATCTGGTCATGCAAGCGGGTGCTGCCTTCGGGGACCTTGATACGCACAGTAAAAGGAATGCCCTCGGCCATGTTCTTGGCTCGCTCCTCATCGCTCAGATGGCGACAGCGACGATCGTACATGGGGCGGCTGTATTCCTTCTGCATACGCTCACGTCCGGCCTGGACCTCCTCCGGCGAGCAGAAGCAGGGGTAGGCCTGACCTTTCGCCAGCATGGCGTCGACGCAGGCCCGATAAGCCTCCATGCGCTGGCTCTGGAAGTACGGGCCGTATTCGCCGCCCTTCTCGGGCCCCTCATCCCAGTCGAAGCCGAGCCAGCGCAAGCTGTCCAAGCAGTTCTGCAGGTAGGCCTCGGTCGAGCGCTCCTGGTCAGTGTCATCGATGCGCAGGACGAAGCGACCGCCAACACTCCGCACAAAGAGCCAGTTATAGAGAGCCGTTCGCGCCCCCCCGATGTGGAAGGGGCCAGTCGGCGAGGGGGCGAAGCGGACACGGACGTCGGATGCAGGCACAGAAGAGTTCCCCGGCTTTCGTGGTTTCGAGCGATTCAGGGGCAAAGATCATGCGGAAGTAGCCCGAGATGTCGACACACTGGATGGCTCAGCAGCAAGCCCAGAGCAAGACGCAGGCTCAGCAAAGTAGGGCACCCTCCCTGGCCCCCAGCGCCAGAGCAGAGCCCCCCGCGTAGCCCCAAAAGGGCCGCTTAGCCGCCGCGAATCTGCTTCAGGGCCTTGCGTGCGGCCGGGGGGACATAGGCCGATCGATCCTGCCGACTCATGGCCTCGACCTTGGCGACGACCTGCCGCAAGTGCTTCCCCAGCTTTTGCCGGGCCCCGATCGAGCCCAGGGCAGTAATGGCCCGCCAACGGATGTGCTCTGCCTCATCCTGCAAGCACTTCATCAGCGCCGGCACGACAGCCGCGTCTCCGATCGCGCCCAGCGCTTCGAGCGCTGCCCGCCGCACCCGCCCGCTCGGCGCCTCAAGCAGAGGCAGCAGTTGCAGCGCCAAGTCCGGCCGCGCCACCGCAGCTTTGCCCAGGGCCGCAATCGCCGCGACCTGCACCTCCGGCTCCGACCGCTGCAAGAGCGCGGCAAAACGCGAGAGCCGCTCCGGGCTCTTGCCTCCGACCTGCATCAGGGTCCGCGTTGCCGCGACACAGAGCTTAGGCTCCAGGCTCGCGAGCAGCGGCTGCACCCAAGCCCCAGCCTCAGCAGCTGCGCTGCCCATCTGGCCTATGGCTCGCAAGATCTCGACCTTGTGCGCGTAGTTCTCGTCTTCGAGAGCTGCACGCAAGCGCGGCAGCGTTGCCGGCCCAATCCCCGCGATCGCCTGAATAGCCCAGAAGCGCACCCGCTCGTCCCCATTTCCCAGTGCGCTCAGCAGCTCATCAAGCACCGGCAGTGCATCCGCGCCGTAGATCCTGAGCGCCTGCGCCACGTGATAACCCTGCTCTTCGTCACCGCTGCGCAGAAGCCTCACCAGCTTGGGCAGGATGTCCTTACTCTCCTTGCCAATCCGGGCTAGCGCAGTCAGCGCCAGAATCCTCACAGGCGGCAGTTCGTCATCGAGCGCCAAGGAAAGCGCCTCTACAACCGAGGCATCGCCCTGCCCAATACTCGCGATCGCATGTGCAGCTCCCCAGCGCAAATGCGGGTCAGGGTCCTTGAGCAGCGCAGCGATCTCGGAACTCAGAGCTTCGACTGGCTTGCCCCCAGCCCCAATGTTCTCGAGCATCTCTTTGGCTAACTGAGGATTCTCCTTGGCTTTGATGAACTCGAGCTGCGCCAGGGCCCCTGCTCGCCCGCATCGACGCAAGCCTTCGAGCGCGAAACGACGCAAGCTGGGCTCTGCCGCCATCTTCACCAATAGCTTCAATTGCTCAGGAGCCGGGACCGCCAAGGAAGCAAGACCAATGCAGGCAGCCTCCCGATCCTCGACGCTCTTTGCCGATTTTTCGAACTTGAGCAGCGCCGGCAGAGCCTTGGGACCGATACGGCCAACGGACTGGGCTGCGGCGGCACGAACCATGCCGTCCGGATCACGCATGCTTGCGATCATCAGATCCAACTGAGTCATCGCCAGCTCCCCCACCTGAGCCAGGGCCAAGGCTGCACTGCGGCGCAACGGAGCATTCTTGGACCGAAGCTGGGAAGCGAGATCCGCGGCCAGTTCCTGGCTCGGATCGGCCAGCTTCGCATAGACCACAACAGCCACGCACTGGACCCTGAGAGAAGGATCCCCCCAGAGCTTGCGAATATCCTTGGCTGCTACAGCGGCTGCAGGCACTCCAATGCGGCCGAGCACCTCGATCGCATACCCGCGCACTCGTTCAACCTCACTGGACAGCAAGCTGCGCAAGGCAGAGACGGCCGGAGCAGCGTCCGCATCCATCCCTCGAAGAGCGCGAAATGCGCAGATCAGGACATCCACGTCCTCGGTCTCTCTCAGCAACTGGGCAAGCATCGGCGCAGCAACAGCACCGAACTCACTCAAGCGATGGGCCGCCTCGACCTTCTGCGCAAATGCGCCAGTCTTGAGCGTCTGGATCCATTCCCCGATCTCCGGCCGCTTGTCTTGCGCGGCCGGAGCCTGAGCTAGAGACCCGAGCTGGGCTTGGGACAAAGCGAAGGGAGAGAGCGGAGCGAAAAGCAGCGCCGCGACAGCAAGAGGCAAGAGAAACGACATCGCGAGAACGAAGCTAACAGAGTCCCACAGGGATGTCTTGCCGCCTTATTCTGGCGAAACCAAACCTGTCAGCACAAAAACAGCTATTGCTGCAGGCTCAGCCCCGCATCTGATCCACTCTCTTCCACTTCACCGTTGCCCGCGGCGACTCCATGTCCGCCCCCAAGAGAATCCTCCCCATAGGTAGAGTCACGCTGCTTCCCGGCAGCCGCCGGAAGTCCTCGAACAAGACCCGCATCCGCCGGGCCCCATCTCGGATCTCCAAGAGCAGCGGCAAACCCATTTCGGCCTCTAGATAAATATCGAAACGCCGCTCCTTCGGCCTTAGGGCTGGCACCCTAGGCCCAATCAGCCGAGAGATATCCCCACTCCGCTCCCGCAAGCGCAACCGGATATAACTCCTTCCCAGCAATACGACTCGCTGTTCGCTTTCGAGTTCGAAACGAGTTCGATCGCCAAACACGAAAGGAAAACGCGCGAGAAGCCCCCAGACCTCGAGCAGCTCCTTCGCTTGCTTCTCTCGATCCGGTCGCTCGAGCCCGGCGCTACGGGCCCAGTTGCGCCTCCCGCTCCGCCCATAACTATCCCCGAGCGTCCACTCCACCGTATCACTGCGCGCGCGCCGCACGTCCAATACATGATGGAACTGATGCTCGAAGACTCTCTCACCATGTCGATCAATGCCGCGAAAGAGCCGCAGCACTCGTATCTTACCTAGGGCCTCAAAACGCGAACGCCCACCCATCCGATCCAGCAATCGATCGATAGCGTCACGCTCCCGAATCGCCATGCTCATACCCAGCGGCTTTTTACGCCGCGCAGCTTCCTGCTCTCCAGCCTCCGTTGAGGGGCGCCCCATCTTCTCCTGCAAATCGGGGACTTTCGGGCTCTGCTGTTTGAGGCTCTGCTCCTCGAGACTCAACTCCTCCATCGGCGCCTCAAGCCCACCACGCGAGGGTGCCGCAGGCGTAACTTCACCCCGAGGAGGCGACACTGGCGCCGGAGCCGGCGTCTTGACGGGGAGTTCCCTCACCGGCTCGGCTTGCTTTGTTGGCTTCTTGGTCGCTCTAGCGGGCGGCAGCAGTTCTGGCTCTTGGGCAAATGCGGAAGTAGCCAGCAGCAGCAGAGTACAGAGACGGAGCGCAGGCATCGTTGGCATCGGAGCTTCCTCTGCCTCTGCATCGACACAATGCCCAGGTTTCCTGTATTCCTGGGCCACATGAATCGCTGCCAGCTCTCCCTCGCCCTCCCCACCCTCCTCCTATTCCTAGCATCCTGTGCCAGCAATCCGGGGCCGGTGCCGCCAGAGCCTGGTAGCCAAGCCGGTGCGGCGACGAGAGTATCCAACCCCGCCCTCAAGCTCCCTGCGGGCGCCTGGATCCAGCTCAAGGTCGAGATCGCCAGCCGCCGGAAGGACTACGCAGCCGCACTGCGCAGCTGGCTGCACGAGGCCCTCGCCCAGAGCCCCCACTTCGACTTCGCCCGCAATGGCACAGGCGAATATCAACTGATCCTGCGAGGCAATGAGCCGGGGAGCGACAACGGCCATAGCCGGCTGGTGACGAGCCTGAAGCACGGCGAAGCTGAACTCATCCCGATCACCGGTGTCGACTTCGCGCCTGGCAGCGCCATCGCGGCCATCGATCGCTTAGCGCTCGAAACCCGCCGCGCCCTGGGAGAACCGCAAACAACCCTGACTCGCGAAGCCCGCTCCTGTGGCCTGCTCGTCAGCACGAGCGAAGCCTGTGCCGCCCTTTGCGATCGGGCGATTCTAGAGCTCCAGGGAGGACATCGGATACGAGCGGCAAGCGAACTAGGGCACGCTCTCCGCATCGACGACCGAAGCCCACTGGCCCTGAGCCTGATGGCCGGCCTGCGCGCAGACCAAGGGCGCAGTCGGCAAGCAAATGAACTTGCCAGCCGCGTGCTCCAGCTCAGCGATCGAGCATCGCCATCCAGCTTCAGCCGGGCCCTGCGCATTCGCTACATGCAGGAGCGAAGCTTCGAAGAGCTACTCCTGGTCGCCGAAAAATCTATCGGCCAACGCCCGTACGACGCGGACCTACGCTTCAGCCGCGCTTTCGCACTTTGCATGCTCGGCCGCTATTCCGACTGCCACCAGGAACTCGTGAGCCTTCGGCGTCGCTTCCCGCACCGTCCGGGCCCACTCTACTGCCTAACCCACGCGCAACTGGCCTTGGGCCGAGCCAAAAGGGCTCTGGCGGCACGTGCCGACATAGAGAGTATCCTCCCCAAGCTCGTCAGCTTTCGGCTGATCGCCTTCTCACTGCTCCTGGCCAATCAATTCGACGAACTCGCAACGCATCTGCGCCTGGGCTCCGAGCGCTTTGCTCGCGACCAAACGATTCCGGCCGAACTCATCAGCGAACTCAACGAGATGCGCAGTGCCTTCGCGATCCTGCGCAACGACACTCAGAAGGCGACGGAATGCCTACTGGCAGAACTGGATCGCCTCCGAAGCGATTCTCGGCTGCTGCTACGGCGGGCCGAACGACTACCAGCGATCGCTTGGTGCCTCGCTCGCATGGGGAAGGCGGAGGCTTCGCGGAGCTTCCTGACGGCGATGGATAAGCAAGAGCCGACACGGCAGGTCATCCCGTATCTAGAAACAGCGCGGGCCATTGCTCGAACTTGGTTGGCCAAGGGGCCGACAGATCGTGAACTCGCGGTGGTACGAAACTTCGGCTTACTGACCTGGTCGGAACGACTGGCAGCGCAGCGGGCCACCCGCTCGGGTCGCTTCTCAGAGGCTGAAGCGCTGCTGAGAAGCGCAGTGACACGGGGCGACTCTCTGGGGGCGGCATTGGAGCAGGCCGAACTGTGGGTGAGCCTAGGGCGCAGAGAGCAGGCCGGACCGCTACTCACAACCCTCCGCCGGGAACTCTACAAAGCACAGATGTCGGACCCGCGGGGCTTCGTTCTGAGCCGGCCGGAGCATGCCATGGTCGCGCAAGCAGCAAAGTAAACCCCAAGAGCCGGGGCAGAATGAAACATTGGGCCACAGCCGAGGCCCGTTTCATGCCGATCCAGGGGCAGGGCCCCCGCCCTACCCCCTACCGATGTTGCGCCATCTATTCGAGACTCAGATCCGGCTGCTGCTCCGAAATCGCTCCATCCTCTGGATCACGGTGCTGTTGCCGCTCCTCCTGCATCCAGTGCTCGCCTTCGGACTGGGTCAGCTCGCCTGGTTACAAGGCCAAAGCCAGGAATCGGTATCGTCCATCGAGCAACTTCGAGCAGATCCACGCGTCCAGCAAGGTGCTGGCGGCCGACTACTCATCGTTGATGCCGGGGAAACCGAAGCAGAAGCGCGTGCCGCCACGACGCTCGCACGCCGGCTACGGGAGAAGAAGCAAAGCGCAGCCCCCGCCAATAGCACCGATTCAAGTCATCTCCTGCTGCACGAAATTCATATCCAGACACACCCAGCTCTGGTTCAGCGTCAACTAGTATCGATCGCCGTAATACTGATGCTCGTGCTCGCGATGTCCTGGCCAGCACTTGAGCTCACTGTCAGCGAAAGAAACCTGGGTCTCTCTGAAACCCTTGCGAGCACACCGCTCAACTCACGCAACCGATCTCGCAGCAAAATACTCTGTATTGCTTCGATAGGCCTTATCTCCCTTATCGCTCACGGATCTGGGGTCTCGATCGCCCTGGCAGGCTCGGGTTTGCTTGGATCCATTCCGGCTTTGCCCATCGGCGGCATTCTGCTCGCCTCCATAGGAGCAATCTCCTTTGTCACCTTCATGGGCGCACTGTTCTTATGGATAGGAACGCTCAGCGCTGAACCCGGAGAAGCCCACGCATGGTCGTGGCTGGTATTCGTCGTCCTTGCGGCAAGCATGCTCCCCGTGGTTATCGGAGTCTCGAATCCGGGGATGATCGCCTGCTTCCCAGGCCCCGGACACGCTTTGTGCCTAGATGCCGGATTATCTGGATCCGGAGTGTCGCCGGCAGTGGTTGCCTGCCTGATCCTAACGACGCTGCTCACCTCGGTGCTGGTGCAGGCTCTACAAAAACGCCTCGCTTCCTTCGAAACGGAGCTTAGTTACTCATGAGCACACTCAGCCCCGCAGTCAGCTCCAAAGCCACTACCGATAAGCAAACGGTCACGGCCATCGGCTTGACCAAACAGTACGCTGGCAGCCACCACCCGGCTGTCGAAGACATCAGCTTCTTCGCCAATGCCGGTGAAGTGCTGGTGATGCTCGGACCTAACGGAGCAGGCAAAACAACGACTTTGCGTATGCTCGCGACCATTCTTGAGCCGACACTCGGGACCGCGGTCATCCTTGGAAACGACGTTCGCCGCGACGCCGTCGAAGTACGCAAACAGCTGGGGTTCCTATCTCCTAATACCCGCCTTCACCCAGATCTCAGCATCGAGGAGACGCTACGCTTTTTTGGTCGCGTTCACGGACTGAAAGGACTCGATCTTGATGAAGCCATCGAACGATCTCTACGTCACTTCGACCTCATCGAGGAGCGCGACAAACACATAGGCGCACTGTCGACCGGCATGGCACAGCGAGCCAACCTTGCCCGCACAATGCTGCACGACCCGCAGCTGCTGATCCTCGACGAGCCAACGTCCGGGCTCGACATCATGGCCTCCTCTGCCGTTCTTGCCTTCATCGAGGATGCACGCGCTCGCGGCAAGACAGTTCTACTATCGACCCACTCGATCCTCGAAGCCGAACAACTCGGCGATCGTATCGCCGTAATCTCTCAAGGACGTATCCGCGGCTTCGGTACGCCGGAAGAGATCATGCAGGAGACGGGCGAGAGCTTGCTTGAGAACAGCTACCTCGAACTACTGCGGAGAGGATTCGATCTCTGATGCAAGCCGGCAAAAGCAGCTTCATCGTCACGTGGCTTGGCAACGAGCTCCGGCTTTTTATCCGGCGTCCCCGCTTCGTAATCGCCATCATCGTCCTTCCAGTCCTCGTCCTGCCGCTGCTCCTGCAACTCGCACTGGCCATGCAGCCCGGCACAAGGCAGCACGAATTCGTCCGCATCGGCACCCATGGTGATGGACCAAGTCTCAACAGAATCACCAAGCATATGCCTTCAACGCTCTGGACTCAGGCAGGTCACCGCACCGCACTGATCGCAGCAGAAGTCGATGCAACCCTCACTCTCTCCCCCGAAACACAACGATACGATCTGAGCTACGTGCCCGAACGCCCTCGATCCGTCCGAGCACTCCTAGCGGCCCTGGATGCAACGGACGCCCTCGGCATCCCATGCGAGCAGGCTCTCAACAACCAAAACCAAGATCAGGTTTTGGTCGTCGTCGACCGTTCGCGACAGATCCCTAGACCGCAGCTAGCACTCTTCGGACTCTTTGCCGCCCTGGCCTCCATCGCAACAATCGCACTCAGTCTCATCGAAACCCACACGCGCGACCGGCATCTGCGGCTCACCGAAACGATGCAGACTCTGCCCATCAGCGCACGGCAAATGGAACTCGCCCGAGCAGCAACCCTGGCAGTCATCGGCACATTCGCCGTCCTGGGCTTTTCCGTCTCCGCGAGCATCCTCCAGCAGTTGTTCCATGCCTCTTCTGTTCGGGTTCCCTGGCCACAGCTCATACGCTCGACCTGGATCGTCTTGCTCATGGCGATCTCGGTACTCTCTCTACTGCACGCGATCGTCTTACGCTTACGTAGCTCAATAGCAGCAGAAGCACCCATTCTCTTGCTCGTCCCCCTTTTGATCGGGGCCTTTGCCCTGGGAGCGATAAAGCTTGAGATTTCGCCGTGGGTGGCCGCACTCATTCCTTTTCTTGGATCAGGACGACTGCTTGCCCTCGGCTCAGAAATAACGTTACCGATTCTGGCCATGCATCTGCTCCCCACTGCCCTACTCGTAGCCTTTGCCACGAGGCCCCTTACCAAACGGCAAGCGGGCGGATTCGAAGAGCACAGGGCAAGAAACAGCGACCTCATAGCCCTCTTCACCGTCACCTGGCTGCTCGGATTTGCCCTTTGCGGCCTTTTTCGTGAACAGGCCCTGCCGTGGAAAGTGAGCGCAGCTCTTGGCATCGGACTGCTGCTTCCGGCGCTGCTCTTCCTCTGGAGGAATCGGAGGACGCAAAACCCCATTCCCGTTACCGAACGCCGCAACCCTCTCGGTATCTTGCCTAGCCTCGGAGTCAGTATCTGCGCCGCCCTGCTCCTCACCGGCCTGGCACCGATGCTCCATTCCTGGACGAATGCAGCGATTGGCAGCATCCCCGAAGCCAACGCCACTTTCACCGGAGCGTTGCTGGTGTTGCTCATCGTTGCACCCGCATTGGTAGAAGAGTTCGTTTTCCGCGGCATTCTGCTGAAGCGCTTGCAGCAGCACGGCCCCTTCGCAGCTCTGATGATCAGCGCCAGTGTCTTCGCCCTACATCAATACCATGTAGCCAAGCTCCCATTGAGCTTCCTCTCTGGCTTGGTCTTCGGCCTAGTATTCCTCCGAACCCGCTCCTGGATACACGCAACCCTGTCCCACATGATCTTCAGCGCACTAACGCTCTTGGGAATCTCGGCGAAGCTGGGCTCCATGAGTGGCCTAGCCCTGGTTATCGCAGCAGCGGCCGCCCTCACCCTCATCAATCAACGTGAACGCGCAAGCCGCCACAGCGCATCTTTGACGACCTGATCCATGCTCTTCACCATCCTCCAGACCGGACTCGGTCCAATCGACCGCTGGCTGGAGAGGCTGGGTGATAGTGCCCCCATCGACCTCGTCATCACCTTCGCCTACTTCGCTTGCGCTTGGCTTGGCTGGCGTGCCTCCCGCAGCGAAGACCGCAGTAGCACGGAGAGCGTCGCCCAACTCTTGCGCTGGCTTGCAATCAGCCTCATCGCACTGGGCATCAACAAGCAGCTCGACCTCCAAATACTGCTGACTCAGTCCGGACGTTGGCTGGCATGGCACCAGGGTTGGTACGGCGAGCGCCGCAGCGTACAGCTCGCCTTCCTGATCCTCGTCGCCCTAGCTTCGACCGGGCTGCTCCTATGGGCCTTACTACGCCTGCAGCCCCACCTTCAACGAGGAAAAGGCCTACGCTGGACGCTCACGGGCTTCGCACTGCTCATCGCCTTCGTCATGATGCGCGCCGCATCTTTCCACCACCTCGACCGCGTCCTTTCCTGGTCTCCGGGAGTATTTGCCCTCCACAAATTCCTTGAGCTAGGCGCCACCATCCTCCTCGCTGCCGGACTGTGGCGGCGACTACGCTGGAACCAACAAAGTGCTGCAGGCCGGGTTCAGCAGGGCGCAAAGCCATAGACTTAGCACTGCAGCAACAGCTCAGAGACTAAGCTATACCCCCTCGGGTGAACGCGAAGACTTGAGCCCTAGCTCACCAGGCCATAAGAGAGAGAATTGCTCTCAGTTAATCCCAAGCACCACGGCCCGGCTTGAGAGGTGAGCAGCCGAAAAACGAGTATCGGGATCTGCAGGGCTCTGCTTTACGCCATAGGAATACACAGTGCTCATCTTGACCGTACTCGGGTAGCCCTGCCCAATCTTGACTTCAACGGCATCCGTCAAGACAAACAATGGCCGGATCGGCAAGGCCGATCGAAGCACAGCAGCTTGAAAGGTAAGCTTGCAACCCACCATCTTGTTATCCGAAGGGATACGGCCGAAGTCGAACGCCACCCGACCCCCCTGGCCAGCTCCGCTGAACCCCACCAAGATGACATCCGGATTGACATGCAGTAAGCAGAGGTGATCGGACTGCACAATATTTGGATTACGCGACCCCAAAAACCCAAGAACCGGCACCTTCGGTTCACCAGTATCGCAGTAGAAGTAGGCATCAGCACCAGGCCATAGCAGGGTCGCAACAGGAGGCTTCGAGCGCATCGAGCAGGCACCACCGAGAGGCTCAGTCCACCCCCCATCCAAAACTCCCTCCTGATACTCGGCGTCGACATACCACAGCCCGTCTTGGCGCGCACGAAAAACAAAAGGCCCCCTCGGAACGGGTAAGGAGTGGCGGGGGAGGAACTCGTCGTTTCGATCCCTACGCCCCCAGACTCGGACCTAGCCTGCCGAAGCCCAGGGATCCCTATCTACTATGGTTTGAACAAGAAATCGCCAGATCTCGAGGGGACACATGGGAAGCCCAAGGCACAAGCAATCGGAGAAGCGGGTCCCCATACCGGCTGCAGCCGCCTTCCGAGGGCTACCAGCGCAAGCAAGCGAGCCTCAGATCAGCCACCTCACGAAAACCAGCAGCTTTGTAGGCGCTCAGAGCTGGGCCATTGCTCCGGCTGCAGTGCAGGCCGATGCACTGATGCGCAGGGATGCCATAAGCGCAAACCTGCATGAGAAGACTCTGAGCAAAGCCCCGGCCCCGAAAGCCGCGATCGGTAAACACCCCTTCGACCAAGATCCCCGCAGGACCACAGCTACCAAGCTCTAGCTTGGACACTGGCTTTCCAGCAAAGTCGAGCACCCAGCTCTGCCCCGCAGCGATACGATCCTCGACTCGCCGCCGGAGCAAGCCCCGATGCACAGTAGCCGACTGGATATCGAGGTCCTCCTCGTTGAGTTCGAGGTTGGCGAGACTGAGCCAAGCGGCGTCCTTCTGACACGCCGGACGCACTCGGGCATCTAAGGATGGCGTTCGCGCCGGAGCGTCATAAACCAGGAAGGGCTGAGAACGATTCATCGTCACCGTGCTGCGGCTGGCAAGGCGAGCCAAGAGCGCGACGCCAAGCTCGCGCTCGGCAATCACTAGCCGAAAGCTTCCGACCGCCCCCAGAGCGAAGCGGGCCAGCTCGGCGGCGTCGTCGGCACAGCCGCCACCGACAACAAGCACGCCAAGCCGAGAAAAGAGAGCCAGCGCTCGGAGCCCATTCTCGACGAAGACCCCAAGGTAGTCTCCGGTATACGGCGCCTCATCGTCTCCTGCTAATCGCCGCAGCTCGACCGCCATCTGGTTACGCAAGTAAAGGTTCTGAGCTGGCGCCAGCAGGGGATCGGCAAAGGCCTCTTGCAGCTCATCCGAACTCAACATCCGTGCATGCGGGACAGGACTCGACGCACTCACGATTCATCCTTGTGTAGGACGATCATCCGTTGGGTATTGGTCCCCTTGTTGTTGTTATCTACTCCCCAGCAATTAGCGGTTTTAGTGAAATCCTGAACCTGAATAGCAACACAAATCGGATCGAACCCAGCAACGATCGCGACAGGCAAGGCATACTCTTCGAGTCGCACGGTCCCGCGCTTGACCTCTCCAACCTCGAAGACCACGTGCCCTCCAGGCCGAGTCACCCGGTAGAGTTCCTCAAAGACCTGCCCCATCACCGCAGACCAGGCCTCAACGCTACGTAGCGCTTTGATCTTGGCGGCCACGCGTTCGGGGTCGATGCCGTTGAACCAACAACGCAGCCAGTTGTCACCGGCATAGTTGATAACGTCTAGAAATGGGGGCGACGTAATCGTGCAGTCGACGCTCCCGTCCTCGAAGGGCAATACCTCGGAGGCATCTCCAACCTCAAGCCTGGAAAGAGGCTGTACCTGCTCAAGGCGGCGACGCTGCTCTAGATCGAGGCTGCGTAGCAGGCTGCGTGTTTTTTTTTGGATTATCTCCGGCAGCTTACGCCGCGGTGGCTTTTCGCCGTTTCGTTCGTTGAGCTTACGTTGCGTCTCAATACTGACCGCCTGGTTCGGCGGCATCGTCCGACCCGAGAAAAAGCCAGACGAATGCCCGGTCAATCGGTTGGTCGCAACCATACGTAGCCAACGGTCGACGTGATCCGTATCGTCGGCCCGCTCCTGGAACCAATGGCGCAGTCGCCGCAGCTCCGAGAGAGTTTTCTCTTCATAAAAGGGACTCAGGTCCGGCTCCCCCTGCACCTTCTCAGTGATGACCGGCTCCCGCTCGATACGTCGAAGCCGATCCTCGACCTCATGAAGCACAGGTGGGGCGAGCCTCGGAGCCACTAAAACCTGCGATAGCGGATTGAGGTCGAGACCCCAAGGAACACGGCCGCGGAGCGCAGCTTCGACAAGTGTCGTGCCTCGCCCCATGAACGGATCAAGCACGACATCCTGCGGCTTACTCAGGCGCGAAAGCCAGAAAGCCGGGAGTTCTCCCTTAAAGCAAGCCCGATAACTGATCTCATGCAGTGAGTGCCCCTGCCGTTGCTGCGCACCCCACCATTCGTTGGAAATACGAGGAACCCGATATCCACCTATTTCGATTTCCTCGACCTGTGCTTCTGGCGCGAAAAGAGAGCTGCGACACCCCATCAAGTCCGCGAGCAATTCGCCTGCCTTCACCGAGCGAGCTCCGTCGACGCGAAAACGGGCCCTTCACAACAGGTCTTGACGTAACGCTTACCGGCAAAACGGCCCTCTCCCTTTACCTCCACTGAGCAGCCATTACAGACCCCATAGCCACAGGCCATGTAAGTCTCAAGGCTGACGTAACAAGGCACAGCACGCTCGGCGCAATCCCGGGCGACCGCTTGCATCATCGCATCTGGGCCGCAGCAGTAGACAGGGGCCTGGCCATCGATAAGGCCATCGCGGGCAAGGCAGCGGTAGAGGTCAAGAACGTTGCCATGGAAGCCGAGGCTGCCGTCATCGGTCGAAAGGTGGAAGGATTGAGCCGCCTCCTCGAAGTAATCATGGCCAACCACGGCCTCTGCTGTCGCTCCGCCGTAGAGCATGGGCACGGGAGCACGGCCCTCAGCCTGCCGCTCCCTGCACCAAAGCAAAAACGGCGCGAGCCCAACACCACCCGCGATACATACCGGCTCTCGCACAGCGGACTCGTTACCGGGAATATCCTGCGGCTGCGGGAAGCCGCTACCCAACGGGCCCGTGACCTTAATCTCGGCCCCAACCCCAGCCTCGACCAGAGCCTGGGTTCCCGGCCCCAGCACCTTGAGGAAGAAGCTGGCCCAAGACTCCTGGATATCGAAGTAGCTGAAGGGGCGCGGCAACTGCACCGGCCAGCCCGTCGGCAAGGAAAGCATCACGAACTGCCCAGGCCTTACGCCTTCAAAGGCGCCCTCGAGGTGCAGCACGTAGTTGTTCGCGCCGAGCGCGTCGATCTGAGTCGTGGTATGGAGCCGGCTTTGCAAAATGCCTCCTGCGAATCCCGGTGTCGGCCGGAAGGATAGCGCCGAGCCTTGGCGCAGCGAGAACTTGCAGCGATCTCGCCCCGTCGGCGGACCCGCCTGTGCTCCCCAGCGCCCATGGAGCAGCGATTCAGCCCTCAAACAATCGCGTGACTTTTTCAACAGCCAGGCAGGTCTGATAGAACCTCGCGCCCGTTTTCCTATCGCTCCAACTCGTAGCTCTCCATGTCGGCACTCCTCTGGATCAGTTCACCGCTCGTAGGCGCGGCCATCGGCTACGTCACGAACACGCTCGCAGTCACGATGCTCTTCCGGCCGCATGAGCCAAAGCGCTTCCTGTTCTTCACCGCGCACGGACTCATCCCAAAGCGCCAAGGCGACCTCGCCAAAAAGATCGGCGAACTCGTAGGGCAACACCTAGTCGGGCACGAGGACCTGATTCGGGCTTTCGACGCGATCGATCTCGAGGCCGCGCTCGGACGACTGCTAGATAAGGCGTTGGAACAGAAGCTCGGGGAACTACGCGCGATGCCACTGATCGGCAGCTTCCTGAGCCCTGAGCGGATCGGAGGCTTGCGAGATGGGCTGGTGAAGGCCGTACTCGAGCACCGCGAGGAGCTACTCGCAGAAATCGAAAAGGCTCTCGAAGAGAAGCTCGACGTCAGCAGCGTGGTCCAGCAAAAGGTGCAGGAGTTCTCAACACGAGAACTCGAGGCGATGATCTTGTCGGTCGCACGAAGCGAACTCCGTGCGATCGAGATTTGGGGGGCGATCCTCGGAGCAGTGATCGGGCTCCTGCAAGCTGTGCTGGCAACGACCCTCCTGGCTTGACAGCAGGGCTCGCCCCAAGCGAGCTCCCCGCCACCCTTTCGGTTAGCAGCCGCAGCCACCCGGAAGAAGGCCTTGGGATCCTCACCACCCGGCGGCGCTCTGCCTCCCATGCAAAGGCAGCCTGAGGCCAGCATCAAGCCTGCCATCAGCGCATTTCGATCCAAAGGCTCGGAGAACTCCCGGCAACCCGGGAGAGCACGTCGATGCCGAGCCGCCATCCTATACTCGCCCTGCTGGTCGGCTCCTGCCTCTGGCTCGTGGGGTGCGCGAACGAGGGGCTGGAGCCCGGCCCCAGCTACGCTCTAAGCAAGGAACTGGCACTCACTGCCCAAGAAGCTGCTACCTTGCTTGCCGAACTCACCGCACGAGAGTTCGATCAGTTCCGCAGCGATGAAGTGACCCCTCTCAGTCGCGCCGAACGGGAGAGCAGCGAGTCCTACCGGATCTACTACCAAAGCGGTAACGGTGGCGGGTTCGAAGCTTTGGCCAACGTGGAGCTCGCACGCCAACGCTTCCTCTCCGCAGGCTCTGCACCACTGCTCAAACCACTCGCGAGTTCTCCGCTGGGAAAGATCCGCGAGCGCCCCCTGCATCGAGCGATTGCCCCGCACGGAGGCTCTAGATTCGTGATCGACGCTCGAATCAAAGGGATAGGGCACGGCCACTGCAGAGTAGATCTACGGTGCACCGGCTCCGTGCTAGGCACATCCAAGGACCGCAGCCAGCGATGGATCGACACCCTGCAGCTCTGCGCAGGGATTCGCAGCGCCATACTCGACCTGCACCGAGGTGAGAGAAATCGATCCCAAAGCCGGCTAGAGCGAGCCCTGCAACGCCATCGCCTTACTCGCGGCAGTATCGCTCTCGATCTAGAAGCGATCGCTTTCGGGCTGCTGGCGCGCATCCAGGCGGAACAAGGCGAGTGGAATGCCGCCGAAACGGCATGTAGCCACGCACAACTCCTGGCGCCGTGGTCGGCCGAACTCCACGAACTCCGATCTCGGATTGCAGGACGCCTCGGAGATCGAAAGGAGCTGGCCCGTTCGACCTGGCGGGCACAAGTATTCAAGGGGCCAGAAAACATCCAAATCCGGACACGCCTGGCAAAAACCGACTCGTGGTATGGCACGTGTTTGCAGGAGTCGCACGCCGCTCTCGCACAAAGAGATTACATCTCGGCGCGATCCTGGGCTGAACGCGCCCAAAACGAGTGCCCCGACCAACAAGAGGCTCCATTGCTTCTCGCCCGGATCGAGGCCCATAAAGGCCATTTCGAAGCGGCCCGTAACCTGCTCCTCTCCCAGATCCAAAGACAAGGCCCCGAAGAAGAACTGCTGCTCGATCTATCCCAGTTCGAGGGCCAACTCGGCAATGAGGAAACCGCCATCCGCATCCTCCTGCGATATAGCAAGCGTTTCCCTGGACTCCTCACCCGTGCCAGACTTCGCAGCCCCCAGGGCGCCGAGTCGATCCTGCGATACGCCCAGATGCTCCGATCCGAAAGCCTCACGAGCGACAGCCAGTTGTGGCTCTCTGAATGGAAGCACATTGTCGAAAACGCCAAGGACAGGCCGCTGTCCAAGCTCATTGGGCTCGAAGGAAAGAATAAGAGCACGAAAGACCGAAGAGCACGCGAGCCCTATCACCGGAACACGGGCCCAGGAATTCACCCATCAGAGTCATGGGCTAGCCCAAGTCGCTAAAAAAGCCTCCCGCCCTCGCTTTACCCTCGAAAGCACCCTCCGATGGGCTCTTCCCTCGATCAGTTCACAGCCAAACACTTAGCATCCGGCATCTCATTCACTTGTTTCCCGAACAGTCAAAATTGACCAGCTGCTCAGCCTGCTCTACTTTACTTTTTGGATCCAAAGCGCATAGTGTGCCGCCCTCTCGCCATGGCGCTGTGCCAAACCCCGAGCTTCGATGAGCCACCGAAGAAGCGGTACCATGCCAGAGCCCCTCAGCCTCCCCGATGACACACCGGAGGAATGCATCGCCATCGTCGGCATCGGACTGCGAGTTCCGGATGCCCGAAGCGCTGAGTCCTTCTGGCAGAACCTGGTCCGGGGCCACGAGTCACTCAGGCAGTTCAGCGAAGAAGAGCTCACCCAAGCCGGGGTAAAAGCAACAGAACTAGGAGATCCCCGCTACGTCCGTGCGGGCATGGTCCTCGACGGCTTCGACGAGTTTGACGCGGAATTCTTCGGACTCGGCCCGAAGGACGCCGCCATCATGGACCCCCAGCACCGCCAATTTTTATCTTGCTGCTGGGAAGCCATCGAAGACGCGGGGCACCCACCCTCGCGATTCCACGGAGAAATCGGAGTATTCGCCGGCTGCGGCATGAGCTCCTACTTCATTTTCAATGTCCTCTCGCACAAGGAACTGCTTAACTCCGTCGGGCTCTTCCTGCTCCGGCACACGGGTAATGACAAAGATTTCCTTGCCACCCGCGCCAGCTACCAGTTCGACCTAAAAGGGCCCGCTATCAGCATCCAAACCGCTTGCTCAACCTCGCTGGTCGCGGTGCACATGGGGGCCCAAAGCCTCCTCGCCGGGGAGTGCGACATGGCGCTGGCGGGAGGCTGCACGATCGATATTCCCCACGGTCGAGGCTATCTCAGCAAAGAAGGAGAAATCCTCTCGCCCGACGGGCATTGTCGAGCTTTCGACGCTTCTTCTGCCGGCACGGTCTTCGGCAGCGGTAGCGCAGTCGTAGTATTGCGTCGCCTCGACGATGCTATGCGGGACGGCGACCACATCTATGCCGTTCTGCATGGATCATCTGTCAACAATGATGGCTCGGGCAAGGTCGGCTATTTGGCCCCCAGCGTCGACGGACAAGCGGCTGCGATCGCCGAAGCCATCTCAATCTCAGGCCTGAACGCCTCCCAAATCGGCTACGTGGAATGCCACGGAACCGGCACCACAATCGGGGATCCCATCGAGGTGGCAGCGCTCACCCAGGCGTTTCGCGAGTCCAGCAAGGGCATAGGTAACTGCCGCATCGGCTCGGTAAAAACCAATATCGGCCACCTCGACACTGCGGCAGGAGGCGTGGGGCTCATCAAAGCTGCTTTATGCCTGAAACGTGGGGCAATACCTCCAAGCCTCCATTTCGAACGCCCCAATCCCAAGCTCGAAATAGAGTCCAGCCCCTTCGTCGTGGCGAAGGAGCTCACCGAGTGGCCCAGAGGCCCAGAGCCCCGCTTTGCTGGAGTAAATAGTCTCGGCGTAGGCGGTACCAATGCCTTCGCTGTGCTCGGGGAGCCCCCCGTGAGCGAAGCACAAGCCCCTGCTTCTCCTGGCCCCCATGCCATTTGCCTCTCCGCCCGTAACGACGCCGCTCTTGATGCAGCCTGCAGTCGCCTTGCCTCCCACTTACAGGCCCACCCCGAACAGGCGTTAGAGGATATCGCCTTCACCCTGCTTCATGGCCGGCACGCCTTCGATCGTCGACGCAGCTTCGCTTGCCGAGATCGCGCAGATGCGATCCAAGTCCTTGAAACTCGTGATCCGATCAGGATCGCAACCCGCAACCGAAACTCAAATCGCGAAAACCCGATCTTCCTCCTTCCCGGCGGCGGGTCGCAATACCCGGCGATGGGACGCGGCCTCTACGACACCGAGCCGATCTACCGCCAGCACATCGACAAGGGGCGTAAACTCCTTCGAGAGGAACACGGTATCGACCTGGACCCCCTGCTGTTTCCAAACACAGACGGTTTCGCCAAAGCCGAATCCGAGTTCCTCCGCCCATCGCTGCAACTCCCTGCCCTGTTCTTGGCCGAATACGCCTTAGCCCAACTTTGGGGTGAACGTGGGGTCCAACCGGCCGCCCTACTTGGGCACAGCATGGGCGAGAACACAGCAGCATGTATCGCCGGAGTCATAGACTTCCAAGCTGCACTGGGTCTCGTGGTCCTGAGAGGCCGACTATTTGAAGAGATTCCTCCCGGAGGGATGGCGAGCGTCTCTCTCGACGAGCCCAGCCTGCTCAAACTCTTGCCCGACACTCTCGATCTCGCCGTCGTAAACGGCCCCCAAAACTGCGTGGTCTCGGGCGAGACCAACGCCTTACAGGCATTTATCTCAAAACTTGAAGGGCGTGATATCGAGGTTCGGCGCATCCGCATCTCGATTGCAGCACACTCCCGGATGCTAGATCCGATCCTGGACGAGTTCGGCGCCTACCTACAGAAACAGGAGCTCCGAAAACCGACAATCCCGTTGCTTTCAAATCTAACGGGTACCTGGCTCAGCGATGAGGAAGCGACATCTCCTGATTACTGGGTCCATCATCTTCGGGAAACGGTCCTCTTCGGCAGCTGCGTCACAACGGCTCTTGAAGGAAACGAGTCGCCCTTGCTCGAAGTCGGCCCCGGACGCAGCCTCAGCTCGCTCTCGCGCATCAACCCGGCCTTCGGCGGCCGCCGTGATGCCATAGCCACCTTCCGACACCCCGATGAGAAGACTCCAGACGACATTCATTTCCTAAACGCATTCGCCCGGCTATGGGCCAATGGCTTGGCTGTCGACGAGGCGCGCCTGGTCCCAACAGAGAATCGTCGGCGGGTGTCCTTGCCAACATACGCTTTTCAGGAGCAGCGTTACTGGATCGAAGCCCTCGAAACCCAAGCGAACAGGGAACAAGAGATCTCCATCGAGCGCATTGAGCGTATCGAGGAATGGCCTCTCGTACCAAAATGGCAGGCTTCTTCTCTGGCTGGGAGCAGCAATCAAAACCAAAGATGGCTGGTCCTCGCTGACAAATCTGGCGTGGGCGAGGCATTAGCGCATCACATTCGTCAATCGGGGGCGGATCTAATCCTCGCTCGTGAGGGTGATCGCAATACCCGTCAGACGGACGACGAGTTCCTCATCGCCCCCGAAATCGCGACCGAAGGCTTCGACGAGCTTTTCTCCGTGCTCGCGAACGAGGACCGCCTCCCCGATCGAATCGTTCTGTGCTGGCCTATCACTCACTCAAACGATATTCGACCTGGGTCCAGCGCCCTACACCACCACAAGGAGCGAGGCTTCCTTGCAGTTTTAGAATTGGCGCGAGCACTGGCCAGTGTAGGCAGTGATGGCAAGGTTCACATCACGGTTGCCAGCAATGGGATGCAATCCGTATGCGGGGAGAAACTCAACTCCCCCGAGAAGGCCTTGCTCTTAGGCGCTTGCCGAGTCTTGCCACGAGAATTGCCCAACGTGCACTGCAGCACGATCGACGTACAGCTCCGCGAAAAGAAGAGTTTCCTCCTTGGACATGTCAGCTTCTCGCATCGCTCCATCCAAGCTGCCGCTACTGCCATCTATCGGGAAGCCTGCTCCTATCCCGAGGCGACTTGTACCGTAGCTGCCGTTCGCGGTGACAAGCGTTATGTCGAAGCTCTTGAGCCCACAAAGTGGGACGCATTCCCCGCACGTAATCAGCCCTATCTCAGACCCGGAGGCCTGTACCTCCTAACAGGAGGGCTGGGCGGCCTCGGGCTTCTTGCCGCCGAGGAACTCGCAAGCCAGGAAAAGGTCAAGCTATTACTCGTCAGCCGAAGCCATCTCCCCGACCGCAGCGAGTGGCCAGGGTGGTTACGTCAGCCGGACAGCGCCGACGAAACGACAAGCATTATTCGTCGCATCCTGGCGATAGAGGAGAGTGGCTCGGAAGTCATCGTAGAGCAAGCCGATATCACAGATGTAGAAGCCATGCGAAGCTTGCTCCACAAAGGGGAGAAAGCTCACGGACCATTACGCGGAATCCTGCACACAGCCGGCGTTCTGGATGAAGGCCCGATCCCCACGCGGGATGCGGGGAAAATTGATCGAGTCCTAGCCGCCAAGGTCTCGGGCACTCTCGTCCTAGACCAGTTTCTCGAAGAATCCCCCAAGAAGGATGACCTCGATTTCTTCTTGCTGTATTCATCGACTAGCGCACGAATCGGCCCTCCGGGCCAGATCGACTACGCAGCAGCAAACGCTTTCCTGGACGCCTTTGCGACCAGTGCTCGCTCCAAATATCCCATCTGCTCAGTGGCCTGGGGCATCTGGAACGAAACAGGGATGGCCGCCCGATCGCTTGTTGAAAACAAAGCAGAGCCATCTCCCGTCCAAGCCAAACAGAAAGCGCAGCATGCCCCCTTCATCGAGTACTCTCAAAATGCTAACGGTTCCGGTTTTGTCATGGCGGAGCTGGACGACGAGCGCGACTGGATCCTCGATGAGCACCGACTACGCTCGGGACGATCGATCCTTCCTGGATCTGGCTTCGTCGACCTGGCTCTTGGCGCCGCGCGTGAACTCGGACATGACGGCAAGGTCACGCTAAAAGACCTCGTTTTCCTCCGCCCTCTCTTCGCCGATCACCGCCCCCTTTCGCTCCGCTTCATGTTTACTCCCAGCATGTCTGGGTTACGGCTGGATATCGAAAGCAAGGTCGAGCTTCCAGATGGCCAAAGCGGTTGGCTTCGCCACGCACAAGCCACTCTCGTGCCCGACTCAGAAGAGCTAGCTCCTGCGGCATTGGACATAAGCGATCTCAAGCATCGCTTTCCCGACCGCAAAAAAAGCAAGAAGGGAGAAGCCATCCCCGTGGACCAAGCCGATCGATTGCGCTTTGGGGCCCGCTGGGAATGCCTCCGAGAGATATCCTTCACCTCAGATGAGGCTCTCGCCCTCCTGGAGTTATCACCCAGCTTTACTTCCGACCTGGAGCTGAGCCGCGCTCATGCTGCCATGCTCGACATGGCGACCGGCTACGCCTTGCGCCTGGATCAAGGCTTTGGTGAGGACGGCGGGCTCTGGGTTCCGCTTACCTACGAATCTCTCACTCTCCACCATTCCCTACCGGCTCGCTTCCGAAGCCACGTAAGAAAACAGGGGCAAGCAGGGGCAGAGAACTCGGAACTGGCTCGTTTCGACATCGATCTATTCACGCCGGATGGCACGCTGCTCTGCGAAATCCGCGGCTACACGATGCGAAAGGTTGTGGTCACGGAGTTCCAGCTCGCCAATACGAAGACCCCTTCTGCTCGCGACCTTCGATTACAGGCTTCGGGGCAAACAACCAAGAGTTCAAGCCCGGGCACCGCGAGCAAGCTCCACGAACATCTGCGCTTCGGCATCCGTCCTGAAGAAGGACAGCGCTGCATCAGTGAACTCATTAGGAAACAACTGCCCCCCCAAGTCGTTCTCAGCTCAATCTCATTACCGAGCCTCGCCAAACAGCTCGATCTCACCTCCGCAGACGCTGACAACGGCGAAACCCGCTTTTCTCGGCCCGTGCTCAGCAGTGACTTCGAGGAACCTGCCGACGACGTCGAACGGACACTACGGGACTACTGGGAGGAACTCCTGGGAATCGAAGGCATCGGCGTCGAGGACAACTTCTTCGATCTCGGCGGACACTCCCTAATCGCGGTCCGTTTGTTTGCCCGCATACGCCAAGCCTTCGGCGTGGATTTTCCGATTTCGGTCCTATTCGAAGCGCCCTCGATCCGTTCCTGCGCAGCTCTATTGCGAAAGCGTGCCACTCAGCCAGTCAACGAGGATGCACAGCCCAGCGCGACTCAAGTGCGGCATGTCGTCCCGATGAGTAAGAGGATACAGAACGGCTCGCGCCCCCTGTTCCTTGCTGCGGGGATGTTTGGGAACATCCTTAACCTGCGCCACCTAGCGGCTCTTCTAAGCAAAGACCGTCAAATCTTTGGCCTACAGGCCCAAGGCCTGTTTGGCGATTTGCCTCCACACGAGTCCTTCGAAGAAGCGGCGAGGGAGCATCTCAAAGAGATCCGAGCCCTACAAGCAACAGGCCCCTACCTCATCGGCGGCTTTTCCGGTGGCGGCCTGGTGGCATACGAAATGGCACAACAGCTCCTGGCCAGCGGTGAAGAGCTTGGAGCCTTGGTCATGCTGGACACCCCGCTTCCAATTCGGCCACAGCTGTGCCGCCGAGACAAGGTCCAGATTCACCTGCAACGCCTCAAGCAAGACAAGCACCGCTATTTCCTAGAGTGGCTTCGCAACCGCACACGTTGGGAGCTTGCGAAAATGGCCAAGGTCTTCCGCTCCGACAGCCGCTCCGAAAACGAAAGTAGCTACCATTCGGCCGCCATCGAAGCAGCTTTTCGGCGATGCCTTGAACGGTACGAGATTCAGAAGATCGACATCCCAATACACCTCTTCCGCCCTCCGCTCGACCTCGCCCATCCCATAGGGCCGAACCGCTTCGCCAACGCCGCTCGCGAAATCGTCATTTCCGACAATGGTTGGTCGGAGTACTCTCCCGATGTCCATGTAATCGAGGTGCCCGGAGACCACGACTCCATGGTGCTTGACCCCAATGTCAGAGTGCTGGCAGGGCACCTCCGGAAGCTTCTGCAGCGCGCTGATCAGGCCCATTATGAGTGAAACAGCCATCGTGGTCATTGGCCGCAATGAAGGACAGCGCCTCATTGCCTGCTTTGACTCTCTCCGTGGTCGAGAGCCCTACCTGGTCTACGTAGATTCCGGTTCCTCTGATGGAAGCATCGACGCCGCACTGAGCCGCGGCATCGATGTCATCACTCTGGATACCGATTCGCCCTTCACTGCCGCTCGAGCACGAAATTCCGGCTGGCGGCGCTCTGTAGAGCGCCATCCTGAACTCAAATATGTCCAGTTTGTCGACGGGGATTGCTGCGTAGACCCTGACTGGATTTCCTTTGCCCACAACCACCTGAAAAATCACCCTAAGCTCGCTGCCGTTGCGGGCAGACGCAGAGAACGCCACCCAGAAGCAAGTCGCTACAACCTACTCTGCGACATGGAGTGGGACACTCCCATCGGAGAAGCGGCAGCCGTCGGGGGTGATGCCATGTTTCGCATCGCAGCTCTTCAGGAAGCTGATGGGTTTAATGACCAGCTGATCTGCGGAGAAGAGCCTGAACTCTGCTTCCGATTGAGACAACGTGGCTGGAGCATGGAGCGACTCGACCACGAAATGACCCTGCACGATGCCGATATGCATCGATTTGGTCAGTGGTGGAATCGATCCAAACGTGGCGGCTGGGCTTTCGCAGAAGGAGCCGCAATGTATGGCGACAGCGAAGAGCGCTACAATGTCCAGCAATACCGAAGCATCTGGATCTGGGCAGCCCTTCTACCGTCCACCCTTTTGATTCTGGGAGGGCTCGTCACAGGCTTCGTGTTCCAGAGCTTCTTCGCTGCAGCCATCGGAGCAGTGCTAAGCCCCTTACTCCTTATGCCACTGGCCTTGTGGCTCAACTCTTGGCGAGTTGCCCGGAATCGCGTCCAACGTCACGGCGACTCGTGGCGAAGCGCAAAGACCTATGCCTTCTGGGCGCTGCTCTGGAAGTACCCTGCGTTCCTAGGACTGCTGTCTTTTGCCCAGCACAGGCGTAGCAATCGCAAAGCTTCACTGATCGAGTACAAGTAACCTAGCCATGCATACAGCAAATAACGCATCTAGGGCTAGCTCCGCAATCGCTCCGGAGATGCGTGAGGTCTTGGTCATCATCGTCAACTATCGTTCGGCCACCTTAACCTTGCCCTCACTGGAATCGGTCAATGAGGAACGAAGACTACTGGCAACGGAATCCCCGCCAATCAATCTTCGAGCCGTAGTGGTCGAGAACGACTCGGGAGATGAAGAAGAGCTACGCACTGGTATCGACGACCTGAATTACGGCGACTGGGTCACCCTCATCGCCTCTGACCGCAATGGCGGCTATGCCGATGGCAATAATCTGGGAATCGCTCACGGGTTTGCGAGCCAAGCGGCACCAGACTTCATTCACTTCCTGAATCCGGACACCAAGATCCGCCCCGGAGCGATACAGGAGCTAATCAGATTTCTGGACGAGCACCCAAAGGCTGGACTCGTAGGGAGCGCCTTCTTCAATGGTGACGGTAGCCCTTGGCCGATGGCGTTTCGCTTTCCTACTATATGGAGTGAAATCGAGTCGGGTATCGGCTGGGGCCTCATCTCAAAGCTTATGCGGCGCTGGATCGTCGCCCAGGAGATGCCCCCACATCCAGTAAAAACCGACTGGGGCCCTGGGGCCTCGATTATCGTGCGCCGAGCTGTCATCGATCGACTCGGCGGTATAGATGCCGGATACTTTCTTTATTTTGAAGAAACCGATTACTGCCTTGCCGCCCAAAAAGCGGGATTCGAATTTTGGCGAGTCCCCGCCAGCGAGGTCGTTCATTACTCCGGGGCAAGCACCGGTGTCACAACGAAGCGCGATCGCCCTATAAGGCTACCAAACTACTGGTTCGAATCGCGGCGACGCTACTTTTTAAAGAACCACGGATTATTCTACGCAATCGCCTGTGACCTTTGCGCCGTGGCTTCTCGGCTCATAGGTATGGTAAAGGCAACGATCCTGGGAAGAAGACGCAGCTTGGTGCCCTTTTACATAAGGGATCTACTGCGGCACAGCCCTCTCCTACGACGGAACCGTAAGTGCGAACCCGGCATGCGATATAGCCGCGAGCATCCCAGCGAATATGAGCAGCGGGCATGCGGAAGGGGCGTGACCTAAGCTCACCAATAGCCTAACAGAGCCCGTATAAGGTCTCGCCAGGGCAGAGTCATACCAAATCAAATGACCCCAGAGACCCTCATCACTGGCGCCACAGGCTTCCTCGGCGCTTCCCTCGCCCGCGCCCTACTGCTGCGCGGGGAGAGCTTACGCCTGCTCATGCGGCCGGAGAGTAACCGTGTCAACCTGCTGGGGCTGGTGAAGCATGGAGCGGAATTGTGTGAGGGGTCTATCGAGGATGAGGGAGTGCTTCGCCAAGCACTAAGCGGTGTGCGGCGGGTTTACCACTGCGCGGCAAAGCTCTCCTTCCGAAAGCAGGACCGCAGGGAAATCTGGCGCAGCAATCATCAAGGCACGGCAGGGCTGGCCAAACTCGCCCGCGAGGCCGGAGTCGAACGATTGCTCCACGTTTCCTCACTCGTGGCGGTCGGCGCATGCAAAGCAGGTGCGCCGCCACTAACCGAAGAGTCCCCCTACAACCTGGCGTCCTTGCGCATCCCCTACTGCGAGAGCAAACATGCGGCAGAACAAGCCGTGCTTATGGAGCATGCTCGCGGCCTGGATGTGGTCATCGTCAACCCTTCGCTCATCATTGGGCCAGGCGATCTGCGCGGGCCTGGTGACTCGATCCTGCTAGCAATCGCTGAGGGCAAGGCCCCTTTTCTCCCTCCCGGCGGCATCAACGTCGTCGATGTGCGTGACGTAGTTGCTGGCAGCATCGCCGCAATGGAAAGCGGCCGTAGCGGTGAGAGGTATCTCCTTGGTGGTCAAAACCTCAGCCATGTCGAACTCGCTCGGATCACCCTGCGCATTCTCGGCCGGCAGCAGAGACTCCGAAGACTCGCTCCAGCCCTCTACTCCCCACTAGCCCGCATAGCGGGGCTCGCAGAAAGCTTTGGACTTGTACGCCAGCCGCTGACCGGCGCGCTACTGCGCCTGGCTGCCAAGCACATCTACTGCGACTGCAGCAAGGCGGAAAAGGAACTCGGCTATGCCGCCTACCCGATCGAGATGGCCATAAAGGCCTCCTTCGATCAATGGCTCGACCGCGACCAGGTCTCCCCCTGTATCGTCGCCGGCCTAGGCCGGCTCTGATGCCTGGTGAAGGCTGGATATCGCCAGCTGAGGACTAAGAAGTCGCCGGCTCAAAGCTCGCAGCCTAGCTCCTGCTCGACCCGCCGCAGCAGCTCTCCACTCCGCACGATCTCCTCGGCAACCGCTAAGTCTGGCGCAAGATAACGATCTTCACCGAGAGGCGGAATATGCTCACGCACCACTGCGAAGGCAGCCTCTACGCCCCTGCCAGCCTTAATCGAATGATCAAAATGGAGCCCCTGCGCTCCACTGATCAGCTCGATGCCTAAGACCTTTGCCGTGTTATTCACAATGTCACGGGCATGGCGGGCTGCGGTAACGCCCATCGAAACATGATCTTCGCGATTGGCCGAAGTAGGTATCGTGTCGACCGAAGCCGGATGCGCGAGGCTCTTGTTCTCACTCGCCAGGCTCGCGGCAACCACCTGCGGAATCATGAGCCCGGAGTTAAGACCTGGGTTCGGCGCAAGGAAGGGCGACAGCCCAGAGAGGTCGGGATTGACCAGGTTTTCGATACGACGCTCAGAGATATTGGCCAGGGTGGCGATCGAAATACCGAGGAAGTCGAGGGCCTGGCTGACCGGCTGCCCATGGAAGTTCCCCGCCGAGATCACATCGCCATCGGCAAAGACCAAGGGATTGTCGGTCGCAGCGTTGATCTCGCGCTCGAGTACGCCCTGGACAAAAGCAAAGGCATCCCGTGCCGCTCCGTGCACCTGCGGCACGCAACGCAGACTGTAAGCGTCCTGAACCTTTCCGCAGTCCTTATGCGAAGGAATCACCTCGCTGTCCTCAAGGAGGGCCAAGAGATTCCTCGCAACAAGCGCCTGCCCTAACTGACCTCGCGCCTGATGCACCTTGGGCTGATAGGGCTGACAGCTTCCTCGCAGAGCTTCGAGCGAAAGCGCGCAGGCGATATCTGCACTTTTGAGTACGCGTCCGCCGATCAGCAGGGCATGCACGCCGATAGCGGTCATGCACTGGGTACCGTTGATCAGCGCCAAGCCCTCCTTCGCAGACAACTCAAAGGGCTTGAGTCCCAGCGCAGCGAAGCGTTCAGCGGTGGGGACGGGTCGCCCTTCGAACCAAACATCGCCCTCGCCCAGCAGCGTCAGCGCCACGTGTGCGAGAGGTGCAAGGTCGCCCGAGGCACCGACACTGCCCTGCTCGGGGATCACCGGGATCAAGCCTTCATTGAAGTGCAGCAGCAGTCGCTCAAGGAGTTCTCGGCGAACGCCCGAATGCCCCTTCGCCAGCGCCTGCACGCGGAGGAGGATCATCAGACGCGAGATCTCCACCGGGAGGGGACACCCAACGCCGGTTGCGTGACTCAGGATCAGGTTACGCTGCAGCTGCCCGAGCTTGTCGGCTTCGATCGCAACTCCAGCGAGCTTGCCAAAGCCGGTATTGACGCCATAGACCGTGCGGCCGGTGCGAACCACTTCCTCCACGACCTCTCGAGACGCGGCGCAGCGGGACCATGCATCCTCACTGAGATCAAGGCGCGGGACAGGGCCCTCGAGAACGGGCTGGAGATCGGAAAGAGTGAGACCCTCGCCGGAAAGGCGAAGGACTTGAGCATCGGCGTTCGGAGTCATCAAAAGGGATATATCAGCCAGGCCCGGTCGACGCACTGTTTAGAGTGCGCCGAGAGCTAGACTCCTGACAACAGCCCTCCGTAAGCGACTGCCCAGCAACCACTTCTACGCAAATGCTGCCCAAAAGCCCTTGCCCTTAGTTAACGATGAGCTTGGTCGCATTGCTGAAGCTAAGGCCAAGCAGGTTCGCTTTCGCGTCCAAGGCGCAGCACTGAAAGTAGAGCTTCAATCCACTCAGCTTGGGGTCATTGGGCACAGGGATGGCCTGGGACAGAGCCCCCTGCTTGTCCGCAGCGAGAGCGACCAAGGCCAGCAGCTCCACATAGAGCTTGCAGCCTTGAGCCCCCATGACCCCAAGGTCGAAAGGCAGGCTAAGTCCGCCAAATCGCTTATCTCCCCCACCCCAAAGCAAGAGCACGGGCGCCTTCGCCAGCGCATCCCGCAACTGCACCCGAAAGGCATTGCCCAGCCGCGGCGTCGCCGAAACCGCCAACTGCAAAGGCTTCCGATTCGACCCTTGGCAGCCTTTGCCAAAATAGACGACACCAGCACTCTTGAATCGGAGCGCGATCTTTGGTCCCGAGGCATAGGGACCAAAGCCGCTGGCCTTGGGGCTGGAGAGCCGATAATCGAGGGCAAAGAGCTTGCGTGGCTCACTGTCCCCGCGCCGCGAACCGGGGCTAGCTCCCGAAAAGAACGCACCTTGGATCACGATATCGATCACCAAGTCCCGTTTGCCGTCGTGCACGAACTTCGCCCCAAGCCCGAGCCACGCCCAACTGTCCTTTTTGGCGAAGCCGTAGCTATGACTGCCCTTATCGAGCACAAGCACAGCCCCCGCGAGATTATCGGCAAAGCGCTTTTTTACCGTTGTGCCTTTGAGGTGGGCGAGCCGGATTTGGAGTTTCGAGTAACGATAGGACCCGACATTCGCAGCGGCGAAGGCCAGATCTTGGAGTTCCCCGCCCCCTGAAGGCAGCAACTTGGCCGGCACAAACAGCTGCGTCCGCATATTCTGGAACGAGCCCGTCGGGCCCTTGCCCCCCAGCGGCACGATGTTGACCTTGCCCGCAATGGCACTGGCATCCGGCACAAACACCTGATGCTGAGCAAAAAGCACCTGCCCAAGCAGAAGGCAGGCCATGAGCGCGAATTGCAGCATCCTTATCCCCTTTTCCAGAGCTATCACCCCAGTGCTATCGACGGATCAGCCTCAGCACCTGAGCCGACAAGAAGCATCAAAGATTAGGGCCTTGTCAGGTTTCCCCACACGCCCGCCCGTATACCGTGGAGCGCATGAAGAAACCTAAGAAGCAGAAAAGCGGTAGCTCCAGTCAGCGCAGTCCAAAGAAGCCGGATGAGGCAGGGAAGCCACTCACAAGGCAGAAGAAAAAGCACGCAGGGCCGCCAACCCCCGAGTCGATCAAGCCGCCCAAGGAAGGTGGCATCGTCTGCGACTGGTGGCACGAGATCATGGGCAGCCTGGTCTGAGACCGGCCCATCCGGAGAGGGGGGCGCGCGCCCCCGGGCTCAAGCCTCTACGAGAGTCCGCATCTTGGCGACGAGGATGTCTCCGATTTCGTCGCAGCCATGCACGCCCGCCGACAGCGACTTGATCTCACCGTCGACGAGGCTCTGCCGCACGGCCTCTTCGACTGCCGCCGCCGCCCTGTGCTCCTCAAGGAAGTCCAGCATCATCGCGACGGCCATGACCGTCGCGATCGGGTTGGCCTTGTTTTGACCGCGATACTTAGGCGCCGAGCCGTGGATGGGCTCGAACATGGATGTCTGCCCAGGGTGGATATTGCCCGAGGCCGCGACGCCCATACCGCCCTGCAGCATCGCACCGAGGTCGGTAATGATGTCGCCAAAGAGGTTGGGGCAGACCGCGACATCGAACCACTCCGGGTTCTTGACCATCCACATGCACGCCGCATCGATGTAGGCGTGGTCCGTCTCGACGGTGGGAAAATCCCTCGCAACCTCGGCGAAGATCCGCGTCCAAATATCCTGACTACGCAGAGCGTTCGCCTTGTCAATCAGCGTGACCTTCTTGCGCGGCCGCTCGACTGCCCGCTCGAAGGCGTAACGCACAATGCGCTCCACGCCCTTGTGCGTGTAGACCATGGTCTGGGTCGCGACTTCGTCGGGCGTGTCTTTCTTTAGGTAACCGTAGATCCCCGAATACGCACCCTCGGTGTTCTCCCGACAGATCAGCATGTCCACGTCCTCGACACTCTTATCCTTGAGCGGGCAAAAGCGCGGGTCGTAGAGCTTGATCGGGCGGAGATTGACGAAGAGGTCGAGCTTGAAGCGAAGCCCGGCGATGATCGCGAACTCAAGCTTGCCGACCTCAATGCGCGGATCACCAATCGCCCCAAGCAAAACCGCATGCATGTCGCGCACGCGATCGAAAGCTTCATCCGGCATGGTCTCGCCGGTCTTGAGAAAGTGGTCCGCGCCGTAGGGCATTTCCTCGCGCTTGGTCTGGAAGCCGAAAATCTCCTCGGCAGCAGTCAGGACCTTCAGCCCTTCGCGCACCACTTCTTCACCGATGCCGTCCCCGGGAAGGGTGGCGATGTCGTAGACCTTGGTCATCGTGTTCTGCTCCGTCTCATCAGGGAGGAAACTAAGTATGTCGAAACGCTAAGCCTCAAAAGGCCGCCGGGCAGCTGTCGAGTACCTCGTCCGGAGAGACGATCCGGCCAAAGAAGGCCGACGCCGCTACGACGAGTGGACTCGCAAGATAGACCTGACCCGGACCAGAGCGCCCAGGGAAGTTGCGGTTGATCGCCGAAACTGTGACTTGATCCGGCGAATCGCTGACGCCCGGCCCGGCCTTGATACAGGCACCGCAGGAAGGGTCGATCAACTCGACACCCGCCTGCTCAAAAAGCTTCACGTGTCCTTTCTCGATCGCATAGTCACGGATCTCCTGCGAGCCGAATTGGATGTAGAGCTTGACGCCCGGCGCGATCGCCATGCCGCGCTCAAGCGCCGCAGCGACGACAGCGGCATACATGTCCATATCGGCCTTCTTGCCGCCAGTGCAACTGCCGCCATAGGCGATGTCGATGTTGACCTCTTCGCCGAGCCCGCTGATCGGCACCCCGTTACGCGGATCTCCCGGTGTCGCGACCATCGGCTCGATCGCGCTCAGGTCGACATCGAAGCTCGCGTAGTACTCCGCGCCTTCGTCAGCCGTAATGATCCGCGCCCGCAGCTCGTCGACACTCTCGCGTCGGCGCGACGCTAGATACTCGACCGTCGTCATATCCGCGGCAACAACACCGGTCGTGCCCCCGGCCTCCACCGCCATATTGGTAAGCGTCGCCCGCTCATCCATACTCATCGCCCGGACAGCGGGGCCATCGAACTCAAGCACCTTGGCGATGCCTTCACCGCTCTTAAAGAAGTCCATCGACAGCAGGTGCAGCATCACGTCCTTGGCGACAATGCCGGGCTTCGGCGTGCCATGCAGGGTAAAGCGCGCGGTCTCCGGCACGCGCACCCGGACGTCGCGTGTGAACCAAGAGTTCGCCATATCCGTGCTACCGACCCCAAAGGCGAAGGCTCCGAGCACCCCTCCCATACAAGTATGCGAGTCGGTGCCGACGATCAGCTCCCCGATATTGCCAAGCTCCTCAATAACCTTGTTATGGCATATCGCTTCACTGCCAACCGTTTGGCCATCCCGCTCGACTTCGCCGAAGAGCCGGATGCCCTGCTCCTCGCAGAAGGCTTCCTGGACACCCTTCAGCGTCGCCGCCTGCTCACGCAAACCGAGATCTATATGCGCCTGCGGCATAACGCGGTCGAGGAAGGTCAAATGATCGCGAAAGGCAAAAACCGACTCCGGCTCTTGCACGCGAGCATCCTCGCCAAGCCCCTGCTTGAAGAGGCTGCGCGCCATCGGTGTCACATATTCATGGCTGAAGCGCACGCCAGCGCGCACAAAGAGAGCATCCCCCGGCTTCACTGCGGGAATACCGAGTTGCCCGGTCTTGGCATCGGCAATCGCATGCTTGGCGATAATCTTCTCGACAAGGGTCATCGGACGCGCTGGCGTCGAAATGGTCGGCGGCTGGACCTCCCCAGCGAGACGCGCCTTATTGTAGGCAAAGAGTCCACCATGCCGCACAATGTCGGCAGCGATCGGATCGAGCCCCTTAGTAAACTCGTCGATCGGAATCTCCTCTCCGGACCGAACGCGGTCGAGAATCCCAAAATCGCTCGTCGTCAGCAGGCCGATGTTCTGGCAGTTCTGCCCGTAGATCTTCTCGATGCTCTTCGCGACCACCAGCTGTACACCGCAGGCAAGCTCACTGAACGGGGCCGTCTCGCGGGAGCTGCCGCAACCCTTCGACAAACCCGAAACGATGGTCCCGAAGCCGCCCCCCTTGATGTCGTCCTTCTTGACGACGGCGCCCCGCAACCCAACCAGACAGTACTCGGCGAGGGTCTCGTCGTAGTAGTAACAGACCCAACCAGGGGTCAGCTCGTCGGTCGAAATATTGTCAATCAGCTCGATGGACGGATCCCAAGCGATGTCCTCCCCATCGAGCTGCCGGCGCAGTAGCTCGGGGTCACGGGTGAGGTAGAGGATCCGGCCTTCGATCTTGACGGAATGACGCATGGCAGTGGTTCCAGCAGCGCGGAGTCGGGCAAACAGCGCAGGCGCATAGAAAACTCGCCGCGCAAGCTCTTCAACGCCCCGCGAGAGACTGGCAAGAGGATCAACAGCCCGAAAGACGGAGCCAGTCTAGCGCAGAGTCATGCTCCATCCCAAGGACGAGGCGCCTGCCGCCAGCCTGGCTCGACCCGAGATCTGGAACGACAACCTCAAAAAATCAGCGGAGAAGCCAGCTCGAAGCAACGTGATTCACAGGACAAGGCTTGGCCCCAGTGCCCATGTCTGCTTTCGTCCAAGCTATCTATCTCCCCTGGCACCCACCCCGCCGGCGCACCCGGCCTCTCAAGGAGTCACTCCAGATGCAAGTGAATGTCCAAGGACGCAAGCTGACCCTGCCGATCCCGATTCTGCTCGCCGGGTTCTTCGTCCTTATCTTTCTATTCCTCTCCATGCGGATCGGCCGCGTCAGCGCCAGCGACATCGGCATCCTGATCAACAACATGACCGGCAAAGTCACGGTCAGGATGGAACCGGGCTCGTTCTTCTACAACGACCTGATCTCCGACCTGCACACGATCAATAAGACGCTTCGCACGATGCGCATGAACAAATCGGATAATGATCATGTGCGGATCAAAACGCGAGATGGTTCCGACGTCGAAATGGACGTGGAAATCAACTACAGGCTTCTTCTCGACGAAAAGACCATCCGCGAGGCCGTGCTCTCCGAGTCCGGTGTGAAAGCGACCGGCGAGCTGAGACGGCGATTCGGCATGGACGAGGTCGAAGGCGGCGAAGCCTACGAACGTAAGTGGGTCCGAGACTTTGCCCGCTCCGTCGTGCGCGAGGTCTTCGGTGAACTCGCCACCGGCGAGTTCTACAACGCCGAGCTACGTAACTCGAAGGCCCGCGAAACCGAGGTGCGCCTCAATAAACTGCTCGAACCGCACGGCCTCGTAGTCACCAAGGTAGTTCCCGACACCTTTAGCTTTTACGAAGACTACGAAAAGCTGATTCGACTCAAAAAGGCCAAGGAACAAGAAGTCCAGCAGCAAAAACAGGGCAAAAAAACGGCCCTCACCGACCAGGACAAGCAGGTCGCCGAGGCGGATGCAAAGTTCAAGGTCGAGATCGCAGTGATCAAGGGGCAGCTCAAGAAGGCCATCATCGCTGCGGAAGCGGAAGCAGTGCGGATCAAGAAAGAGTCCGAAGCCAACGCCTACACCACCAAAATCGGTGCAGACGCGGAGTTCTATCAGATGGAACGCGAAGCCAAAGCCCTGCTGGCCCAAGCGAACGCCGAAGTCGAAGCACTCAAGAACCTCGTCGCGGCCTTGGAGGGCCAGGGCGGCCTCAACCTCGTAATGCGCCAAGTAGCAGAGGCCCTCAAGAGGGCCCGCATCCAGGGCAAGCCCTACTCAACAAGCAATACCATTCAGAAGGTCAGCGTCGATCGCGCCGCGACCAACGCAGCCGGTGCCACGCGCCGAGGAGACATGTGAGATGAAGATTATCAATCATCTATCCTGGGGCATCCTGGCCCTGATCGTCCTCGCCCTCCTCGCCCGCATGATGGTGGTCAAGGTCGAGATTGGAACGACCGGTGTCCTCACCAAGGAATGGGGAGGCGGTCTGGTGCAACAGGATTTCGGTCCTGGATTTCACTGGGACTTTGGCCCGCTGCATACATGGGCTCTCTTCGACACGACGGTGCAAAGCCTGCACTTCAACAGTAATAACTCAAAGGGGCGATCACGTCACGATAACGGCGAGGGCCCCCTCCAGGTCAAGTCGGCAGAAGGCTCTACCGTTACCCTTGATGTCACGGTCAAGTTCAGGGTCGAACCTGGTAAGACCTGGCAGCTTCGTCGCGACATGGGCGTCGGCGACAGCTACAAGGTCAAGGTGCGAAACGAAGCTATCGATGCCCTCCGACCGGTCTTCGGCCGGATGGACAACGAGGAGTTCTATGAGGTCCAATCACGCGAGCTACGAACCCTTGAGGCCGAGAAGATCCTCACCGAACGCTTAAAGAAGCTCCATGTCTCGCTTATCGCCATCCTTATCCGCGATGTTTCCTTCGATGAAGCCTACGAAAAGCGCATTCGGGATAAAACCGAACTCCAACAGCAAGAGCTGCTCAACAAATCGGAAACCGATCTCCGTAAGTTCGAGGGCGAAACCAACGAGGTGAAGGCGCAGACCACGGCAATGGTCAACGTGATCAACCAAAACCTCGAGCGCCAACGTCGCGAGCTCACCGCTGATAACTTCAAGACGATCGCGAAGATCCGCGCCGACGCCGAGAGATACGCATTGGAGCAGCAGGCCGACGCCAACCTCTACGCGACCGAGAAGAAGGCAAAAGGGCAGCTCCTTATCGAAAACGCCAAGGCCGAGGGCCAGCGCATGCGTCAAAGTGCACTGCAGGGCAGCGGCGCCTCCAACCTGATCGCCCTCGAGGCGGCCCGCAACCTCCACATTGGAACCCTGGAGGTCTCCACCCTGCAGACCAACTTCCTCAACCTGATGGAGCTCGCCAAGCGCCTCGGAGCACAAAGCCAGCCGCGCAAGGACTAGCAGGAGGCTTATAAGACACTGCAACAGCAAATCACCTTTCTCAGCTCGAGGGAAGGCTGAGAAAGGTGTAGCTCCCGATGGGGGGTAAGCGCTTCCATTAGAAGGCCGCTCCAGGTGAAGCTTCCCTCCCTGAGAACTAGCCCAACGCCACCAGCAGAGATCCTATCTGCCCCTCACCGAAGGCCACGCCACCATGCCTCGACAGTCTTTCCTTCTCCTAGGACAAGAGTCACTCCTTGTTCGCTGTGGCTTAGCCCTCCTCGAACGGGGACACGAGATCGTGGGGATTGTCGCCCCCGAAGGCCCCGGGGCGTCATTCGCACGGGAATACAAGCTCGCGCATTATTCGGAGATCCCCGAGCTAGAGCCCGGCAGCTATGACTGGATGCTCTCCATTACTTGGCTGCAAATCATCAAAGAGCAGCATTTGGCTATCCCGCGTCGAGGAGCCATCAACTTCCACGATGGACCGCTTCCGCGGCACGCGGGACTCCTGGCGCCGACATGGGCCATCCTGCAGGGCGAAACCGAGCACGCCATTTGCTGGCACCAGATGGAGCCGCAAGTAGACGCAGGCGCCATCCATATTGAACGCCGGTTCGAAATCGTCGATACCGACACGACACTGACCCTGAATGCGAAGTGCTTCGAGCACGGTTTCGACGCCTTCGAGCAGCTCCTTTCCGATATCGAGTCGGAGAGCCTCAGCTCGCAGCCACAGGCAGCTGAGCCCCGACAACTGCACCAGCGCTGGGATCGGCCACCTGCAGCAGGCCAAATCGACTGGAGCCAGAGCGCTGTCGAATGCGAACGGCGCTTCCGAGCCCTGGACTTCGGCCAGGCAGCCAACGACTTTGGACGTGCTTGGTTCCGGATCGGCGAGCGCGTGATTCAGCCGTTGCACATGGAGCTGGTCGCAGGATCGAGTTCCGGGACAGCAGGTGAGATCCTACTCATAGAGGACGCCTGCATGGTCGTCGCATGCGGCAGCGGCGCGATCCGGCTCAGTGGATTCGAAAGCCCCGAAGGCAAAGCACTCGCAGCCAACAAAGACGGCCCATACCTGACCCTGAAGGCCGGAGACAAGCTAAAGGGACCCTCGACCGAGGAGGCCTTCCGACTCGAAGAGCTCGCCAAAAAACTCGCCAAGCACGAACCCTTCTGGCGCAGCAAACTCTCCGGCATCGAACCCCTGACAGCCCCCTGGCTGCCCCATCAAGAAAACCCTGCCCAGGAGCACCAGCTGCCCGGGAAAAGGAGCCCCGAAGCTTGGATCGCAGCGCTAAGTATCAGCCTAGGTCGATTGGCTTCCCGTCGCTCCTTCCACTGCGGACTCGAAATCGTCAGCACAAATGACCAAGCGGGGCTGCTATCAAAGCTCGCCCCTTTCGCGGTCCATTGGAGCCCCGAGCAGAGCTGCAAGGATCATGTATCGCGAATAACGGCCGAACTCGAATCCCTCTCGAACAAGGGGAGCTTCCTCCGCAACCTATTCTCTCGCCACTCAGAACTAAGGGCCCTCGGCGCACAGAATCAGTCCTTCTTGCCGGTTCGCATCGGTTCCACTGCTGGCATCGGTTCCGCTGCCATCTATCTCAACTTGGAGGAAGACGGTGGTGCCAGACTGCACTGCGCCGAAGCTGTCGCCAGCGAAGCAGAGTTCAAAAGCCTAACAAGTCTCTGCGAGCGGTATCTCGAAACCATAGCCACAAGCCCAGACACACCGCTTCTGGAGGTTCCTCTCCTGGACGAAGAGCAAGTTCGGCAGATGCACGAACAAGCACTCCAGAGCTTCGCCCCGATCGAAGGGCCACGCGAGATCGTCACCCAGTTCAAACACACAGCAAGCCTGCACCCTGAGCGCGTGGCATTACGTTGCCACTACGGGGAGCTGAGTTTTGGCGAACTCGATCAAGAGATAGAAAAGCTGGCGAAAGCCATTGCCGGCCTCGGAATCGGCTCCGGGGAACTCGTCGCAGTGCACCTCCCGCGTTCGCTTGAGATGCTCATCGCAGTGCATGCCATTCAGCGCGCCGGGGCCGCCTACGTACCTCTCGACCCCGAGTATCCACGCGAACGCCTCGCCTTCATGCTGAGCAACTCCAAGAGCAAGCTAGTCCTAACGACCAGCAGTAGGCGACGAGACCTATCAGCGGGGGAGGATGTCCAGTTCCTTGAGCTAGACAGGGACCAAAAGAGGATTCTCTCTCTGGCATCAACAAGCGACCTGCCCCCTCCCCCGGCACCAGAAGACCTCGCCTACGTGATCTACACCTCGGGATCGACAGGCCGCCCTAAGGGTGTCGAAATCGAGCATCGCTCGGTTGCAAACTTCTTTGCCGGGATGGACGAGATTATCGGCCCCCCAAAAAACGACGAAAACAAGGTCTGGCTCGCAGTCACGAGCCTCTCCTTCGACATTTCGGTATTGGAGCTTTTCTGGACGTTAACCCGAGGCTTCACCGTCATCTTGTATGGCGCTACCGAGATCACCGCCGCCGCGCGAACAGTAAGCATGAGCTTGGCCTACTTCGCCAGCGACTCCGGCGAGAACCCCGGCGACCGCTACCGCCTGTTACGCGAAGGCGCTCGCTTTGCAGATGCGCACGGCTTCGAAGCCGTCTGGACCCCGGAGCGACACTTCCACGAGTTCGGAGGACTTTATCCAAACCCCTCGGTAACCAGCGCAGCGCTGGCAACGTGGACCGAACGAGTGCAGCTGCGCGCAGGCAGCGTAGTAACCGGGCTGCACCATCCCATCCGCATTGCGGAAGAGTGGTCGGTCATCGACAACATCTCCGGTGGCAGAGTGGGTGTAGCCTTGGCTTCTGGTTGGCACCCGAACGATTTTGTCCTCGCGCCCCATCGCTACGAGGGGCGGAAGGAGCGGATGCTGGAAGATCTCCAGACGATCCGCCGCCTCTGGGCTAAGGAAGAAGTCATCTTCGAAAACCCCATCGAAGAGAAATTCTCCGTGAGGATCCTCCCAGAACCTCTGAGCCCAGAGCTGCCCATTTGGATTACTGCAGCCGGCAACCCCGAAACCTTCCGGATTGCCGGGGAGCAAGGCTGCAACCTGCTCACCCACCTACTCGGCCAAAACGTAGAAGAGCTCGCAAGCAAAGTCCGGATCTACCGCGAAGCGTATTCGAACTCTCCCTACGCCATCGAACGCGGCGGCGAGGGCAAGGTAACCCTCTTACTCCACACCTACGTCTGCGGCGATGAGCAGGAAGCCCTGCAGAAAGCCCGCGAGCCGATGCAGCGTTATCTCGGCACCGCTGCTGACCTGATCAAGAAGCACGTGAGTTCGTGGTCTGCGGTCAGAACCTCGCTGCAAGCTAGCGAGGACGACGAAGAACTGGATCTCGATAAGCTGCCCCCCGAAGACGTGCAAGCCCTGCTTGACTACGCCTTCGAACGCTACGCCCAGGGAAGCGCCCTCTTCGGCTCCCCGGACAGCTGCCTAGCGATGGTGGAGCGCCTTCGCAAAATCGGCGTAGACGAGATTGCCTGCCTCATCGACTTCGGCGTCCCCACCCAAGAGGCTCTCGACGCCCTGCCCCACCTCGACCAACTGCGGCAAAAGATCAAACTCAGCACAGCAGAGCCTCAGCTCCGAGAGAGCATCGAAGAGCTCATCGAGCAACACGGCGTGACGCACTTCCAGTGCACCCCATCGATGGCCACCATGCTCGCCGCCGACGAGACGACCTGGCCGGCGCTCGCCAAACTTGAGTGCATGCTTGTGGGCGGCGAAGCCGTGAGCCCCGAGCTTGCCCGGCAGCTAGTCTCCCGACTTGACGGAGCGAAGTTGCTCGATGTCTACGGCCCAACCGAAACGACAATCTGGTCGTCCTCAGCCCCGCTGAACAAGGACTTGAAGCTCGTCCCCATTGGGCGCCCCATCCGAAACAACAGCTTTTGGATTCTCGACCCTTTGTCCCTTGAGAGAGGGCAGCTTGCCCCCATGCCCAAGGGCGTAGTCGGGGAGCTATGGATTGGTGGCGAGGGCTTAGCCCGTGGCTATCTCGGGCAACCTGAGCTAACGCAGGAGCGATTCTGGCCTGACCGACTATCCAAGGCCCAGCCTGAAGCGCCCGAGCGGCTCTATCGAACTGGCGACCTCGCACGCCAGCTACCCGACGGCCAATACAGCTATGTGGGCCGGCTAGACCAACAAGTGAAGATCCGCGGCTACCGCGTCGAGATCGGAGAAATCGAAAGCGCCCTCAATGAAAACGAAGCCGTGGGGCTAGCGGCGGTCATCGTCGAGGAACTTGGCCTTGCCGATATCCGGCTGGTGGCCTTCGTCAGCCCCAGAAGTGGCGAGGCCCCTCAGGCCGAGCACCTGCGCGAGCACCTGCGTCGCCGCCTACCCGAATACATGGTGCCCAACGATTTCGTCGTCTTGCCAGAGCTGCCCCAGACCCCGAACGGCAAAGTGGATCGAAGGCGGCTCCAAGAAGAGCGCGCACAGTGGCACTCCCCCTCCGACTCCAAGACTGAAAGAGCCACTCTCCCACAAATGGCCGCCGACCATGCAGCCAGTACCGGAGGAGCGTCTCACTCCGCGGAGGACCTGCGCAAAATGCTGCAAGCCCTCTGGAGCGAGCTGCTGGGTAAAGCCGTCACGGATCTCGAAGCCAACTTCTTCGACCTCGGTGGACACTCGCTCCTGACCATCAAAGTCCAGAGCCGACTGAGCAAGGAGATCGGTCGGCGCGTCCCCCTTGTCGACCTCTTCCGCTTCCCCACAATCCACGGACTTACGGAACATCTCTGCGCCTTGCACTCATCTAGCCCAAGTGCCACTGACACCGGAGAAACAGAGAAGTCTCGCGGCGCCAAACGTGCGGCGAAACGACGTGCACGCCGCCGCCGGAAGAACTGATTCCGGCCCGAACCCTCACCAAGAACGTAGAAGAACTGGCGAGTCGATATTTTCCGTCACGATAGCAGCAGTAAATTCCGATCGACTCCGAGACGCGCATCCCACACGGCGCCCTCCCGATGAGCCGTGCTGCTTCGCGCCGAGAACTTCCCTAATCGCTAGCAAGCTTGGCCAATGAAGCCTCCAGGACTCTTTTCCCTGCTCCGTGAAGACCTACGGGCCCATCACGGGGCTTGGCTCAGACCGGGCTTCCAAGCCTTGGCCGTCTATCGATTCGGGTTCTGGAAGCAGCGCATTCGCTGGCGCCTCCTGCGCATCCCCTTCAGCTTGCTCCACCATTGCGGAAGCATCTTCTGCCGCAATTTCTACGGTATCGAGCTGCCCTGCACCGTGAAGATCGGAAGGCGCCTAGTCCTCGAACACCAGCACGGGATCACGATCCACGGCAACGTGGTGATTGGCGATGATTGCGTGATCCGGCAAGGAGTCACCATCGGCAACCGCCATCTCAACGACCCCTTCGGCGCCCCAGTGCTCGGCAACCACGTCAACATCGGAGCCGGAGCCAAGGTCCTGGGCCGAATCCATCTGGGGGACCACGTCAATGTCGGGGCGAACGCTGTCGTTCTCTCCTCGGTCCCAGCTCACACAACCGTTGCCGGAATCCCAGCCAAACCCGTCAAGCGGCGCAAAGAGGCCGAGGCCACAAGCCCGAACGGCAAAACCGAGGCTCCCGTCGCCGAACCTAGCTCCGAAGCGCTGCCGTAAGCGTGTTCTTCATCAGCATCGCGATCGTCATCGGGCCCACCCCCCCTGGCACCGGAGTGATTGCTGACGCGACCTCACTGACCCCGGCGAACTCGCAATCCCCGACCAGGCGATAGCCACTCTGGCGCGAGCTGTCATCGACACGATTGACCCCAACGTCGATCACCACGGCGCCCGGCTTGACCATGTCCGCGGTTACGAACTTGGCGCGCCCGATCGCGGCAACCAACACATCGGCCTCGCGCGTGACGGCGGCAAGATCCTGGGTTCGCGAATGACAAAGAGTAACTGTCGCATTCTCCCGCAGTAGCAGCATGGCAGCCGGTAAGCCTACGATGCGGCTACGCCCCAGCACTACGGCACGCGCCCCGCTAAGCCGGCAATCGATGCGCCTCAGCATTTCCAGCACACCCGCTGGCGTGCAGGGCGCGAAACACGCATTTCCGTCCTTCAGTCCAAGCTGACCGAGATTGGCTGGGTGGAAGCCGTCCACATCTTTGGCCGGGGGAATCGCATCAATAACCCTGCGCTCGTCGATGTGCCCAGGAAGAGGCAACTGGACCAGGATGCCGTGCACCGCCGTATCCGCTGCCAGCTCACCGATCAAAGCCAGAAGCTGCTCTTCGCTCGTCTCGGCAGGGAGTTCGTGATGGAAAGAGGCAATGCCATCGCGCTCGCACGCCTTGCGCTTCGCCCGAACATAGGAATGCGAAGCCGGATCCTCTCCAACGAGCAGCGTCGCCAGTCCCGGCTGAATCCCCTTCTCCTGGTACAGCCGTTCCGCCTCAACACGAATTTCTGCGTGCAGGGCCGCAGCGATCTCCTTGCCATCAATACGTCGTGCAGTCATCCCTCCATTGTGACGAGGTGACCCAGCGCCTCCAGCCTGATCTCGCCATACTCTGCCCTCAGCCGAACGCCGCTTCGCGCTTTCGCCCACCCCAACGCTCGGCTAGGCTCGCTCCTGAATATCGAATCAATAAACCAGGCCCATATTCACTGAAACAGGCCCCAGCCCAAACGGAGCAGGCACATGGATATCCTCGTTTGCGTAAAGCGGGTGCCGGCGACCGACAGCACGATCAAGGTCGGTTCGGACGGCAAGAGTATTGACCCTTCTGGGGTCGAGTTCGTCCCCAACCCCTATGACGAGTTCGCGGTCGAAGAAGGCATCAAGACCAAGGAGGCCCACGGCGGCGAGGTCACCCTGCTGAGCATCGGCCCGGCAGAGGCCAAGAAGGACTTGCAGAAGTGCCTGGCCATGGGCGCCGACAAGGCCGTCCTTCTCACAGCGACCGAAGGCAGCACGGACGCCAAGGGCGTCGCCGAAGCCCTGGCCGCCAAGGCCAAGGAGCTGAATCCGCAGGTGATCTTCGTCGGCAAGCAGTCTGTCGACAACGACGACGCTCAGACCGGCCCCCGCATGGCGGCGCTTCTCGGCTGGGCCTGCGCCAGCGACGTCACCAAGCTCGAAATCGAAGGCGACACCTTCAAGGGCGAGCGTGACATCGAAGGCGGTAAGGAAGCCTTCGAAGGGAAGCTCCCCGTCGTAATCACCTGCAACAAGGGCCTCAATGAGCCTCGCTTCGCCAACCTCAAGGGGATCATGCAGGCGAAGAAGAAGCCCTTCGAAAGCAGCGCCGCCGAGCTCGCGCCCCCAGCCGCTCAGCTCATCGAACTCAGCCCGCCGCCAGCCCGCCCCGAGCCGACCATCCTTGGCGAAGGTGCCGAAGCCGTCGCCGCACTGATCGACAAGCTCCAAAACGAAGCCAAGGTCCTCTGAGGGAATAGGAGAATACGATGAGCAACATCCTCGTCTTCGTCGAGGCGCGTGACGGCGCGCTCAAGAAGCCGTCCTTGGAAGCCCTCAGCCTCGGCCGAGAACTCGCGAGCGCCGCTGGCGGTGAAGTGCACGCGCTGCTGATCGGTAGCGGCGTCGAGGCCCTGACCCCCGAACTCGCCAAGTACGGCGCCACCAAGGTCCACCTGATCGACAGCCCCGAACTCGCCCTCTACAGCGGCGACGGCTACGCCGCCGCGATGGACGGCGTGCTCAGCGGTTGCTGCTCCAAGTTCGTGCTCGCCGCACACAGCGCCATGGGTAAGGACCTCCTGCCCCGCGTCGCCGCGAAGCAAGGCGCCGGCATGGTCTCGGACGCCACCAGCGTCACCTTCGCTGACGGCGAGCTGGAGATCATCAAGCCGGTCTACGCCGGCAAGGCCTTCAAGAAGCTCAGGTCGAGCGGCGAGCGCTTCTTCGTCAGCATCCGACCGAACAGCTACCCAGCCAGCGAGTCCGCAGCCGCGGGCAGCATCAAGAAGGGCGAAGTTCCGACCGGCCCCTTCCAGGCCATCGTCAAGGAGGTCCTCGCGGCCTCTGGCGACAAGGTCCCCCTCGCCGAAGCCCAGGTCGTCATCGCTGGCGGCCGTGGCCTGAAGGGCCCCGAGCACTGGGAACTCATCGAGAACCTGGCAGCAGCCTTTGGCCCGGGCGTAGCCGCAGTCGGCGCCTCCCGAGCCGTCTGCGACGCCGGCTGGCGGCCTCACATCGAGCAGATCGGCCAGACCGGCAAGGTCGTAGCCCCGACGCTCTACATCGCCCTGGGCATCTCCGGTGCCATCCAGCACCTCGCCGGCATGGGCACCTCGAAGTTCATTGTCGCGGTCAACAAGGACCCCGAGGCACCGATCTTCAAGGTCGCGAACTACGGTATCGTCGGCGACGTCTTCGAAGTCGCACCTGCTCTGACCGAGGCTATCCGGAACTCGAAGGCTTGAGCCCTGCAGCTTGAAGCAGGCAGGACGGAAACCGGCATGGGCCGGGCTTTCGTCCTGCCTCACAGGCCAACTCAGGTTCGCCCTTGGCTGAAGACGAAGGGGGGTTCATGGCCAAAAAGATCGCCTACTTCATCAATCAGTACCCGAAGGTCAGCCACAGCTTCATTCGTCGCGAAATCCTCGCTCTTGAGGAACTAGGCTTCTCCGTCGCCCGCTTTGCGCTGCGCGGCTGGGACGCCGAACTCGTAGACGAGTGCGACAAGAAAGAGCAGGAGCGCACGAAGTATGTCCTCAAGCGGGGGGCCATGGGGCTCCTGCTGCCGACCCTTCGCCTTGCCCTCAGCCGCCCGGCAGCCTTCTGGCGTGGCCTCCGTTACGCCCTCAGGCTGACCCGCCTCCGGCCCTATTCACTTCTGCGCCGCCTCGTTATCGCAGGAGAGGCGGCCCAGCTGTTTTTCTGGTTACGTCAGGCCGGGGCCCAGCATGTCCACGCGCATTTCGGCACCAACTCCACGGATGTGGTGGCCGTGAGCAGAGCCATGGGCGGCCCCAGTTTCAGCTTCACCGTTCATGGCCCGGACGAATACGACCGGCCGGTGGAGTACGCTCTCGGAGAGAAGGTGGCAACGTCGAGCTTTGCCGTCACCATCAGCTCCTTTGGCCGGAGCCAGCTCTACCGATGGACAGCAGTAGATCACTGGCCCCGAATCCATATCGTCCACTGCGGCCTGGGCAAGGACTTCCTTGACGCCCCGACGCCTCCCCTTCCCGAGGGAAACAGCCTCGTTTGTGTCGGGCGCCTCTGCGAACAAAAGGGCCAATTGCTCCTCATCGAAGCCCTTTCGGGCATTAGGGATCAACTGCCTGCAGACTTCCGCCTGATACTGGCTGGCGACGGTGAAATGCGAAGCCAGATAGAGGAAAGCCTGGCCAAACATAAGCTCCAGGACATGGTCGAGATCACCGGATGGATCGACAGCAAAACGGTGCAGAGCCTGCTGATCCGATCCCGAGCCCTGATTCTCCCCAGCTTCGCCGAGGGACTTCCAGTCGTCATTATGGAGGCCATGGCCTCCTGTCGCCCGGCCCTGACGACTTCCATCGCCGGCATCCCCGAACTGGTCGAACACGGAAGCAACGGCTGGCTCTTGACCGCTGGGGACCAAGCCGCATTGGCGCAAGCGATCCTGGACCTGCTCCAAACCCCAGCCAGCGAAACCCAGAAGATGGGCGAACGTGCACGGGAAGAGGTCAGAGCGAAGCACTCCGCCGAACTCGAAGCCAAAAAGCTCGCAGAGCTGATCCTAGCAGCCTGAGTCAGATCGAGCCTGCGAGCAGTCCCTGGGCCCAGGGACTCACAGGGGCGGCTTAAGCCGCCTGCTCGAAGGCTCTGAGAGCCCCCTGCCAGCAAGCCCCAGCGCGTATGACGATTCACGCCCAGAGTCGTGCCGCCCCAGTAATCCCAGCCCGATTGCGGACACAGCGCACACCTGGCGGCAGTTGATCGCGCTTTTCCAGAATGCGGGCGTTACCGCCACCGAGATAAAGCTGGTCGAAAGCCGTGCCCTCCCGCAGCAGCTCGATTGCCTCCAAGATCTCGGCGCACCAATCGTCCTTTCCCCGCGCCAGGAGAGCTGCTTCGCCCAGCCGCTTCTCGAAGCTCTGGCCTTTCTTAAAGGGCAAGTGCCCTAGCTCGGTATTGGGCAACAAAACGCCATCACGGAAGAGTGCGCTGCCAATACCGGTGCCGAGGGTGAGAACCAATTCGGTGCCTTGCCCCTCAATTACAGCGAGGCCTTGGACATCCGCATCGTTATTGGCGCGGCAAGGTGTGCCAAAGAGCTTTTCGAGCCGGTCCGCAAGCGGATAACCCTTCCAACCCTTTCCCAGGTTGGGGGCGTTAAGAGTCACGCCATCCCGGACGACTCCGGGAAAGCCCACCCCTACCCTCGCAAAAGGCATATCCAACAAGGCTCCGAGTTCACGGAGCACGGGCAGCAGATCTTTCGGGGTCGCGAGCTTCGGCGTGGGCAGGCGTTCGCGCTCGCTGTGCCAAGTTCCATTCGAATCAACAATCGCAGCCTTCGACTTCGAGCCGCCAATATCGATCGCAAGAACCTGCAGAGGGGAAGGACTCATCTCAAGAAGCGTAGCGGTAGAGATGCGCCACGCGACGGCTAAGCTCCGCAGCCTGAGAAAGGAGCCGTCGATGTCCCCACTGGAATTCTCTCTCCCGCAAGTCGAGACATTCGTCCCCGACGGTCTCGCCCTCGAAGCTGCGCTCGCGCGCACGACTCACCTGGCCATCGGTGCCCACCAGGACGACCTGGAGTTCATGGCCTTTCACGGGATTGCCGAGTGCTTTGGACGTACAGATCGCTGGTTCACTGGGGTCTGTATGACCAATGGCGCCGGCAGTGCAAGGACTGGGCCCTACGCCTACTGCACGGACGAAGCCATGCAGGGGATCCGCGTGCGCGAGCAGCGCAAAGCGGCCTTCGTCGGGGAATACAGCGTCATGCTGCAGCTGATGGCGCCAAGCTCCTTGGTGAAGAACGCCTCCGATCCCCGGCTCGTCGAAGACCTCGTGCAGATCCTCAGCTTGGCACAGCCGGAATTCGTCTACCTCCACAACCCCTGCGATAAGCACGACACGCACGTGGCCAGCTGTCTACGCGCAGTGGAAGCGCTCAGACGCCTCCCCGCGCAGGCGCGGCCGAACTGCGTCTACGGCTGTGAAATCTGGCGGGACCTCGATTGGCTACCTGACGAACGCAAGCAAGTCCTCAGCTGCGATGCCCACCCCAATCTCGCAGCGGCACTCAACGGCGTATTCGACTCCCAAATCGTTGGCGGCAAGCGCTACGACCTGGCAATCCAAGGGCGGCGCGCCGCCCATGCGACGTTTTTCGAATCACACGAGGTGGATTCACACACGGCCCTGTCTTTCGCCATGGACCTCTCTCCCCTCCTGGAGCAGCCAGAGCTAGCGGTCGGCGACTTTGCTCGCGGGCTGGTCGAGGAGCTGGCGACGGACGTGCAGGCACGCCTCTCGCGATGTAGCAAATAGTCCCGGAGCATCCTCTCTCACAGTAGCTAGCAGGGCTCTCCCAAGGCCTCGCGCAGCTCCTGGGGAACCGGAATCTTCCCGCCGCCAGTAAGGGTAATCACCCATACCCGCCGACCGCTCGCGGCCTTGGCTCCGTCGCTGACTCGCACGATTTCGTAGCCAAGGGACATGCTGGTATTGCCATAGCTCTCGGGCCAGCCACGCACTTCGACCACATCTCCCGGAAGCAGCTCCACATGGAAGTCGAGCGCCGCATGAACCACGACCGGCCACCAGCCGAGCTGGGCAAAGCCCCGAAAAGGCAGACCTCGATCGGCCAGCGCTTGCCAGGTCGCTTCTTCCAGATAGCTAAAGAACACAGCGTTGTTCAGATGCCCCAGGCTGTCGAGTTCATAACTCCTCACCTGGAACTCTTTGGCAAAACCTGCCATTCGCCCCCCTCCTTTCAACTCCGCTCAAGCAGACACAGCCCAAGGAAAGAGCGCCCATGACTGGCAAGGACTGCGATGCTCTTGGGCGCATGGGGTAGCCGCAAGCGTTTCATCGGGATCTCACCCTGAAGCACCGCCAGCGCGATTCCGAGCCCACAGACAACATGGGCCTCGTGAGTCCCTGACCACGGCAGGTAGCTATGCAGGGCGGAAGGCACCGCCCCCACCAGATCCCGGCGAGCTCGGCTCTGCACCGGCAGTCCCACCAGGGTCAGGTCCGGCACCGAGCCTCCCAAGCCTTCACCCAGTAAATCGCCGATGTTCTTGGCATCTCCGCATCGAACCCTGCGCAGCTGGACAGCTCCTGGGTCCCAGTCCACCAGCACGCCGCCTCCGCCAAACTCAGCGCTCTGAAACGGCTCGGCCACGTCCATGCCATCGGCCGCACAAGCGATGCCGATCGGAGTTCTTTCGTCTCGCTCCGGCAAGCGCTCGAGTGCCAAAAAGAACTCGCGAACGTTGCTGCACTCCTCCGCGACAGGCCAGTCATGGGCAGCAAAACGCTCCCGAAGCGCTGCCAGAACCGCAGCCGGGCCCCTGTTCTGGCCCAGGTCCAGTCGTCGCTCCTCGGGCAAAGGCCCTTCGTCGCGACAGGTTGCCAAGGCGGAGCGGAGCGTCAGAGGAGTGCGCATGGGGGGAGGAGTCTGCCCTCCGGCCATTGCCATTGCGAGCCTTGCCAGGATGGCTGGCGTGCGAAAGCGAGGCATTCCCCGTAGATTCTGCCGCCTGCTTCAGCACAGCCGGGCAACGCCCGCTCCAGGAGACCACATGCGACGTATTCTCGTGACCGCAGCCCTGCCCTACGCCAACGGTCACATCCACATGGGGCACCTTGTCGAATACATCCAAGCCGATATCTGGGCACGCTTTCAGCGCCTGATCGGCAACGACTGCGCCTACATCTGCGCCGACGACACACACGGCACGCCCATCATGATCCGGGCTAGGAATGAAGGCATAAGCCCCGAGAAACTCGTGCAAGAGATGCAAATTGCGCACGAGGCGGACTTCGCAAAGTTCCACATCCACTTCGACCAGTACCACTCGACCCACTCCGAGGAAAACCGGCGTCTGGCCGAGGAGGTTTATCTCCAGAACAAAGAGGCTGGGCACGTAACCCAGGGCGATGTCGAACAAGCATATTGCCCCAAGGACGAGATGTTTCTGCCGGACCGCTTCATCCGCGGAACCTGCCCAAGCTGTGCCAGCGAGGACCAGTACGGAGACGCATGCGAGAAATGTGGCGGCACGCACTCGCCCACCGATCTCGTCGATGCCCGCTGCGCCGTGTGCGGCACCCCACCCGAGCGCCGGAGCAGCAAGCATCTCTTCTTCAAACTCGGAGACTTCAGCGAGTTCCTTCAGAGCTGGACGAGAAGCGGCAGCCTACAAGACGAGGTCGCCAACAAGCTCGATGAGTGGCTCAAGGGTGGCCTCCGCGACTGGGATATCTCCCGAGATGCCCCCTACTTCGGCTTCGAAATACCCGGCGAGCCAGGGAAGTTCTTCTATGTCTGGCTTGACGCTCCAATCGGCTACATGGCATCGACAGCAAAGTATTGCGAAAGCCATGGCTTTGACTTCGATGATTACTGGCGAAGCAACCAGACGGAGGTCCACCACTTCATCGGTAAGGACATCGTCTATTTCCATTCGCTGTTCTGGCCGGCCATGCTCCACGGAGCCGGCTTCCGCACCCCAACGGCAGTCTGGGTCCACGGCCACCTGACCGTCGACGGCAAAAAAATGTCTAAGTCGCGCGGCACCTTTATTAACGCTTCGACATTTGCTAAGCACCTCGATCCGGAGCAGCTACGCTACTACTATGCCTACAAGCTCAATGGTCGCGTCGAGGACATAGATCTCAGCATCGATGATTTCGTCGCACGGGTGAATAGCGACCTGGTCGGCAAAGTCGTCAACCTCGCCGCACGCACAGCCAAGTTCGTGACGAAACAACTCGGCGGCCGCCTTGCAGAGCAATACCCAGACGACGGCGGGCTTTTCGCCGAGTACGCTGCTGCAGCAGATTCGATCGCAGAGTGCTACGAGGACCGCGATTATGCGCGGGCCATGCGAACGGTCATGGCGCTAGCGGAGAAGGGGAATCAGTTCGTCGAGTCCAATGCCCCGTGGACCCTAGCCAAGGACCCAGCCAAGATCGAAGAGCTGCGTGAGGTCTGCACGATCGCTCTCAACCTCTTCCGCTCCCTGGTGATCTATCTCAAGCCCGTGCTGCCGCAGCTCGCATCAAAGGTCGAGAGCTTCCTCCAGATCGACCCGTTGCAGTGGAAGGATTCGGCAGCCCCCTTACTCGCCCACGAAATCGGGAAGTTCAAACACATGATGCAGCGGGCCGAGTCCGAGAAGGCCGCAAAGATGATCGAAGAATCCAAGCAGGGGCAGGCACAAGCCAAAGAAAAAAGCAGCAAGGCCCAGGGGGACACCCAAATCGCCATCGAGGACTTCCTCAAGGTCGACCTTCGTGCGGCTCAAATCACCAAGGCCGAACGCGTAGAAGGCGCTGATAAGCTTCTCCGCCTAGAGCTCGATCTCGGCGAACTCGGTCAACGCCAGGTCTTCGCCGGCATCAAGAGCGCATACGACTGCGAGCAGCTCAAAGGTCGCCTTGTCGTTTGCATCGCCAACCTGAAGCCACGCAAGATGAAATTCGGCCTGAGCGAGGGGATGGTCTTGGCCGCTGGCCTGGGTGGGAAGGATATCCACCTCCTCAGCGTGGACGCTGGGGCGAAGCCTGGCGACAAGATCAAGTAGCCTGGCTCCTCTTGGTCTACCCCATAATGTCCGATGTAAAGGGAGATTCGCGGCTCGCTGTGGCAGGGACTCGTCTTTCTTCGCCAGTGGGCTGCTTCGCCTGATAGAATCCTGCATCGAATCTCCGCGAACGTGCGAATGAAAGCCAGCCTCGCTCTTCAGCGTCTTTCCTGGACTCTACCCCTGCTCCTGCTCGCCGCATGCGGTTCGGGCTCAGGCGGTAGCGGTACGGCATCGGCAACCGTCTCGTTCCAAGTCGGCCCGACAGGAGCCGTAATCGATGGCAACGCTGGCACGCCACTCCAAGGGCTACGGGTGACAGTGCCAAAAAATGCACTCCGCGGCCTGGTGCAGCTCGTCATCGAGCCGGCAGACCCCATTCAGCACCCTGGAAGCAAAGCGGTAGGCAACGCGTTTCGTATCCGCATGGATCCCGATCCCGGGCGCCTCGATAAACCCATCAAGATGCGAAGCTTGGTGCAGGCGCCTCCCTTCCGATCCCCGAGCGACTTCGTACTCCTTCGTGAATACGAGTGGTTCGATTGGAAGCATCGAACTCTCGGAAAATCACTGTCCGCAGCCCGCACAGACGAAGGCCTCAGCAGCGATCGAAGGTTTTTTTCTGCGACATCACGACGACCTGGTCACTTTCAAGTTTTCGTCTCCCGTTCGCCGCGTGCCATCGAAGATGCCGCCCTTCTCCTGACCAAGGGGATCGAGGAGCTGAAGACCTTTAATACTCGCGCCTTCGAACGGACTCGACGTTTCTGCAAGGAAGCTCTTCAAGCCGACCCCTATCAGGACGAGGCTCGCTTCTACTGGGCGATTGCCCGCTTGGCTCTGCTTCTCGATGACCGCAGCGACACAACGGCTGGCATCGACTCCTTTGGAGAACTCCTCGCCGGCTACGGGCTGCGCCTGGGCTCGAAGAACATGCTCGCACGGATTTGGAGCGAAGAGTGGCCGATCTTTGGCGGAATCCCCCAAAACGCACCCGGGCAGGCAGCGATGCTCGGTTTCTATGGGGTTTCGTTAAGACCGCAGCTGCTCACAATTCGAGACGAGCTACTGAAGGTCAGCGACGACTTCGATTCCAAGCTCACTCCCCCAGACTTCCTCCGGACAGGGAAACAGCTCCAGCGCGAACTCGACTTTGGCGACCTAGCCCTGAAATAAGCGCAAAAAAGCACTGAGGCCCGCACTCGCTGCGCTATGCATGTGTTTACCAACAAAACGCATCGCCAGGAGGGGGCCTCAGG
>PDSF01000047.1 GCA_002748355.1 Planctomycetota bacterium
CCCTTCCTTGCCTGCCTCCGTCCGATCCGAACCGCAGCGACGGAGCAGAAGCGGCTCGGATCAGACGGAGGCTCATCTATCGCTTATTCCAGGCCTAGCCCTGCTACGAGCCTCCATCGAAGGTTTATTATTCGGACTCGATTACTCGCTCGGATACGAATGGGGCGAAGATCCCAACATCTATTCCGGCCTCCGGCATCCTCGAGACATAGAGAAGCTTCCCCTTGCCATAGGTCGACAACGACAAAATTGGCTAGACCGGGCAGCGAGACATTTCGAGCTGTGCTTACGGCACTACAGCGAAGGGCATCGAGCCATCACGGCAGAGACCGATCACCAGGGTAATGACTTCCTCGTCTTCGGCAGCTCAGCCAGCCTCGCCGAACGCGAGCTCTTACTCGCCCAAGTCGAGGCAACGCGCGCAGCGCTAAACAGCGGCAAGGCGCTCGGCCTGCATATCGTGCGGCAGAACGGCCGCGTCCTTGTCCGGGTAAGGACCGCCTTCGAGGGAACGGGAATACCATGGCGTGGTCTTTTGCCGGTATTCGATGGCTGGGCACCACTTGGGAATCGATTGCCTGATGCAAGCATTGCTGGACTCTTCCCTGGGATGACTCCAGCGGAAGCAACTTGGCGGGCACAGCTGCCGACTCGAGTAGAAGCCGTCTCGGCAACCATCAAAGTCGATGGCGTCACGAGTGATTGGCCTACGGGCTCCAAACTCCTCCTTCCCGCCGACCCCAATATGGACGCGCGCGGTTACGGCGACCTACACGCCGTGGACGGTGAGCAGATTCACGTGGCAGCAGATGGCGACCACGTCTACTTCCGGCTCGACCTCGCCGATGACGCCTTTGCCTATCGACCGAGCGAAGCGACGGTCTACCAACTCCGTGGGCGAAACCATGGCGACAGGCGGGGGCAGGGGCCGTCCTTCTTGATCGAAATCCGCTTTGACAGCTCAAGCCCCAAAGCCAACTTCTCACAAGGTGGCGGCCCTGCTCAGGCCATTCCTTTTGCCTACAGCGGCCGCGTTCTTGAGTGCTCGGTACCGCGCAAAGCCCTCCAAGGCAACCTCATCGAGAGGAATCTCTCTTTTCGCATCCGCAGCCTGCATCGGAAAACTGGGCAGCGTGGTGGCGATCAGAGTCGCGACGTAATCCTGCGCTTCTAAAATGACGTGGCCTTGGCGAGACCTAGCCATCGTATTCCTCCTCCTCGGAGCCGGGACGCTTCCGTTCGTCTTGGCACCAGCACAGATTCCTGAGGAACTCCTGGAGCGCAGATCCCATGCCACAGGAAGCAACGGAGACCTAAGCCTCCGTGGACTTGAACTAGAGTTGGAGTCTCTCGCCGGTAAGAGCTTTCGAATTCGGGCGGAGAAAGCACTGGGCTTAGAAGCGGAGTTTGGGCTTCTTTCCCTCGGTGGTCTCCGAACAGGCTTGCGGCTCAAAGAGGCACGGCTTTCGGGTGCCGGACTACGGATCGCCGCAGAACAAGTCGATTTGAAGTCCAAAGAGTGGCGACTCTCCGGAGCAGTCCGAGTGAATGACGAACAGCAGCGAGGCCTGCTCTTCGCCTCGGAGCTCGTTCTGGACCGAAGAATCGATCGCATCGAAGCGCTGGGCCTATGCGTGCTGGCCCCCGAGGGACAGAGCGGCGGCTGGGGAGGGCGCGTAACAGGCGGTCTTTCAGCCCGACTCGATGAACTCCTGCGGATACGGGCTCACGACTAGCTCGCATCCTTACGCACCATGAGTCCGGGCTCTGGGTTCAGGCGCTGTATCCGAATGGCCGATCCCTACAGAGACGGCCAGACGGCCCAGCACCCCGGAGCAGCTATGCTTGAAACCAGATTCGGGTTCATCCTGCTTGAGAACCCGTTCATGCGAAGTGAAGACATTGAGAAGTGTCTTCAAATCCAAGGACTTGGTGGACTCAAGAAGCCCATCGAGCAAGTGCTGCTTGAGCAGGGTGTCATCGGAGAAAACGTCCTCCAGCAGATTCTTGCGATTCACGAGCACCGTCGACGCCGGATAGAACACGAACCCGACCGCCTACCACTTGCCGACAGCGCAGAGCTGCCGAGCCTGGATCTGCTTATCGAACGAGCAGCAGAAAACGGAGCAAGCGACCTCTTGCTCAGCGTCGGGCGCAAGCCGATGGCTCGTTTCGCCGGACGTGTCGAAGCAATCTCGCAACGCTTGCTCAGTGACGAATGGATCGGTGAAGCGTTGAGCACGATCGGCGGGAACAAAGAGCTTGCGGACTTCCTACAAAGCCAATGCTTCCTGACCTCTTATCGCAGCAAGCTCAGTCAGCGCCTATGTCGGGTCCAACTCTTTGCTGAAAGCTTGGGGGCATCGCTCAGCATTCGGCTACTGCCACATCCCATTCCCAGCCTAGATGAGCTGGGGCACGACCAGCTCGTCAGGTCAATCGTCGATTCGGACCGCGGTCTGGTCCTCGTCTCAGGACCAAACGCTTCGGGCAAGACAACGACGGTCTCTTCGATTCTTCAGCGCATCGGCAAGCAACAGCCCCGCCATGTGCTAAGTCTCCTGACAGGACAAGCTCCCGACGTGGATCTGGGCGAAGGCTTACATACCCAAAGGGTCATAGGACGCGACTGTGAAAGCCTTGAGCTAGGCCTGCACGATGCCTTTCGCGAAGACGTCGACGTTATCGTGATCGACGAGCTGCAGCGTAATGCGCCAATTCCATTATTGCTTCAAGCCGCAACGGCACAGGCGCTAGTCATCGCAACCACTCGGGCGAACAGCGCAGATGACGCCATAGCACGGCTCTTCGACGACTTCGGGGATCACGCCGCTGCGCCGACAAGGGCAGCATTTGCCGCAGCCCTACAGGGTGGGATTTACCAGGAACTCCTACCCGCCATTGGGCGCAACGGCTCAGTTCTCGCAAGCGAGGTGATCACCCCAAGCGCCCCGATTCATGCAGCCATCGTCGATGGCGATCTCGAACGAATTCCGATTCTCGTTGCTCTTGAGCACGGTCAATCCTGCCGCTCCTTTGACGAGTCTTTGTTGGACCTGGCTGAAGCGGGACTGATCGAGCAGGACGAGGCTTTCGTTCGAGCTCGGGACAAGCAGCGGTTTCTGAGTGCCGCATCCGGAAGCTAGGGAGGCAATCATGGTTCAGCTCGAGGCAATCCTGGCACGGATGAACGAGACTGGCGCAAGCGTGCTGCACCTTCGAAATGGCGAGAGGGTCCTCTTCCGGATCGGGCACAAACTGGTGCGGGCAGGGGAAGAACAGCTCTCAATACCAACCCTTGAGGGCATGCTCGAAGAAGTGCTCAGGGACCAGCAGTGGGAAGAATTCCGGGCCCATGGCGAACTGGATTTTCTCCACCGCTGTCAGCTTGGAAGCTTCCGCGCCCATCTATATCGCTATGACGGTGGCTGGGCGCTAACGATGCGACGCATCGATCAAAGCTCCCCACGGCGGGAGCAGCTTGGCCTTCCTGAAGATCTTGATGATTGGCTGGGCTTACGCAGTGGCCTGGTGCTTTTCACCGGTCCGATCGGCTGTGGCAAGACAACGGCGATTCACTCCCTCGTGCGCGAGTGCAACGGTAACAGTGCGCGGCACGTCCTTCTTCTCGAGAACCCCATCGAGATTCTCCATGAAGACCTGCGCAGCTGTGTGCAGCAAGTCGAGATAGGCACACACGTCCCATCGATGAAGCAGGGCCTTGAACTCGCACGGAATCTGCGCCCCGACCTACTCGTTGTAGGCGACATAGAAGACGGTGAAACAGCGCTTGGCGTCCTCGACTGCGTCGAGAGCGGCATCCTGGTCTTTGCTTCAATGCACGCGGCTTCGATCCGCGAGGCTCTACGCGACTACGACAGGATGCTCCATGAGACGAAGGGCTTACGAACAAGGGAACGCTTTGCTCAGGCACTGCAAGCCGGCCTCGGCCAGCAACTCCTACCTCGGCAGTACGGTAGCGGGCACGTCCCGGTACTCGAAATCTTGATCGCGAGCGAACGAGTCCGCAGCCAGATTGCCGCTGCCGATTTCGCCGAAATCCCACAAACCATGCACGAGAGCCGCGGCCTAGGCATGCGCACGCTCGATCAATCGCTGTTGGATCTCGTGCAGGCCAAGGAAATCACCCCAGAAGAGGCACGACTCCACGCAAGCGAAAAGGGGCTGTTCGAGCCACGAGTAGGGGTGGCAGGCGGCCTCTAGTAAACCGTTACGAAGCCTCGAAGCAGCAGTAACTCAGCTAGAGGGGGTAACGATGGCTAAGCGACACCGAGGAAGGAGCCTGTGGCTGAGGGCAGTGCGGGCATCGATGCGCCTCGCCGCCGGCGTTCTGATCGGAGCAGGCCTCCTTCTCTATGGCCAAGTGATGTTCGCAGAGGAAGTTCGGAGTGAGGTAGAAAACACCTTCTTCCTTTGGGTCCAAATCGGGCACGCAACGTTCTTTTTGCAAGGGGCAGACGTCCAGGCCAGCCTCGTTCTTGCCAACATTGACCCTGAGTACTACGAGCACTCCGAGAAGGTCGCGCTAACGCTGATGATCCTGGGCGCCTGCTTACTCTTCTCCGCCAGCTTCGTGCGCGAGCGTAGCAAGAAGCGCACCTAGCTCTGCTTGGTGCATTACGTGCCGAGCCTCAGCGACCCGAACTCTCAAAAACCTCGAGTTTTCCTTCGGCGCCGAACATTTGTAGGCGCAGCCCCTGCCGACGGAAGATCTCGCACAAGGTCTGCAACGCTTGCACGTCACCACCCGGCGGAAGGACACGGCGGATCTCAATACGCATCTGCTGCTGGCCATCGCTGGTTCCCGCCCCTTTTTGCGAAAAAACAAACTGGGCGGTGATGCGCTTGGGAGCATGAACTTCGGCGGCCTGCTGGACGATGCGCTCGAAGCGTTCAAGGTCGAGATGCGAGGACTGAAGACAGCTCGCAATCTGCTGCGTATGCCGATGCACCTCCCTCAGGTAGGCCGCAGTCTCCGGCAGTAAATCGATCTGCTGTCCCTGAAGGCGTAGGGCTACACCCGCGGACAAATAGCTTTCGCGGGCAGAAGGCAGCACCTGGTTTCGAAGCACAACCGAGTCGCGAGAATGCTTGGCCCGTTGAGCAATACGCAGGGTGCGCTGAAAACTCTCGTCGGCATTCTGGACGAGACGACGGGCCACACTCATCGCGTCGGCCGGCCGCAGCCCGAGGGTGTCGGGAAAGGCTGCCAGCTGCCTGGAAGCCTGCTGCTGTGGAGTACGAAACTCGTTTGAGTTCACCGCCAGCCTTGAGGCGCTCTCATTTGGCTCCTTGGATCCGGAGCCGCCAAAGAGTAGCCAGGCGGAAAGCAAAAGCGCAGCCGCTGTTGCCATGCCCGAAACAAACCACGCGATACCACGTACAGCCCTAGCCTGCGGCAGGATCGCCATCGACGCACCTTCGCCAGAGTGAATCCTCTCGAAAAGCTTGTCCTGGAAATCGTTACTCAGACTGGGCACGGGAAGGCCCTGAGTCCACTCACGCAAGCGTTCGAGCTCGCCATAAGCCCGGCGGCAGCTCGGGCACTGCAAGAGATGCGCACGGACAGCGAGAGCCTCATGGCGCGCGAGCCGCCCATCGAAACTTTCGCCGAGGAGATTTGATATAGACCGGCAGTCAAGCTTGTGCTGTTCGTGCTTCATTACAGATGCTCCTTCATCGCCTTAAGGAGCCGCTGGCGTGCGCGGTAAAGACGGGTCGAGACGGTCTTAAGAGGAATATCGAGGATCGTCGCCACCTGCTCGTAACTGAGGCCTTCACTTTCACACAGCAAAAAGACCTCACGGAACTTCTCTGGTAACCCGGAAATCGCCTCACGGAGATCTTGCTGGATCTCACGGTCGCGGACCTGATCCTCTGGATGCCAAGATGAAGGACCCGGAGGCACGGGGTCCCGGTCCTCCTGATCGGCAATGTCGCGAAAATTGCGCGGCTTGTGTTTGCGTCGCCGCAGCCGATCGAGACAAAGATTGCGTGTGACTCGGTAGAGCCAGGGACGCCAGGCACTCTCGGGTACCTGATGCAGGTGCCTGTAGAGAGCGAGCAGAGCGTCCTGAGCGACGTCCTCTGCCCAGCCCCCGGCACGACCCAGCATTTTTGTCGCGAAGCCGGCCAGAGGCTCGGCATATTCCCCAACAGCTCGCTGGTAGGCAACGAGGACAACGGGATCGAGGTCGGTCTGAGCGGTGGCATTCATCGAATCGGGCTCGACGCACAAACGGCCGCTTTGCTCCTCCCCTTCGTCACTGTCCTTCATCGGATGATCCCTGCTGCCGCACAAGCATTTCAGGCTAGCTGCCAGACTCTAGCTACCTTGCGAATCCCGACTTCGCGCGATGCCCAGCAAAGGGCAGAAACCACGGGGCCCAGGCTGCGCTTCCATTCAAGCAGCAAAGCAGAAGTGTCGATAGGACGGGCACTTGCTAAAATCGCGCCCTGAGGTCCATATGACGCGCATCCAAGCCCAACTCCTACTTCCCCTCCTGTTCCTGGCTCTTGCCTCGTGTGGCATTGCGCCTCCCTTCGACGCGAAAGCCGTCGCGCAAGAGTGGGCGGCATTTATGGACCGCGACTATGTGCTGCGGCCAAGCGACCGCCTCGCGATCTCCATCTATACAGAACCGATCTACAACCAGGAAATCACGATATCTCCCAATGGCACCGTCTCTCTGCTACGGCTGCCGGATCGTCTCAAGGCCTCGGGCATGTCCATCGCGGCTTTCCGGCGACGGGTGCAGGCAGATTACGGAAAGATCCTCGAAAACCCCGAGGTATCGGTAACTCTGCTCGAAGCGGCGGTGCAGTCGGTTTATGTCGCCGGGGAAGTCAGTGGTCCCGGCGTCATCACCTACCAACCAGGCATGACACTCACCCAGGCAATCGCAGCCGCAGGAGGGCTCCTGGTCACAGCGAAATGGAGCAACGTCCGCGTACTGCGCAATCGAGGCCGGAGCAGCGACAAGACCTATCCGGTCAATTCTCAAAAGATCATTTTCGAGGGCTCGCCTGACTTCCTGGTACTGCCCGGCGACGTCATCTGGTGCCAAACCTCCGAAATTGCCGACCTTGGCAACTACGTCGACCTCTATATCCGCCGACTCCTACCCTTCTCGATCGGGGGCATCTCGATCCCAACGTCCAATTAGCTTGCTCGCACCGGAGCTCTCTGGCGCAGCTCCGGCACTAGCTCAGGAAATCTGCCTCCGGACTGCGCTCAAAGCCATGTCCGGAGTGATTTCGGACATGCAGACGTTCTGGACGCAATGAACACCTCGGCCCTGGCATGGGCGGCAGGGCAGCGATCGCTCCAGAACTTGCCCCCCTCCATCGGGCAACCAGGGCCCGGTGAAACTGGGCGTGCTTGGGCCATAAAGACCTACCAGCGGCGTGCCAAAGGCTGCCGCCACGTGTAAGGGCCCCGTGTCGACAGTGAGCAAGGCAGCCGCTCCTGCCACCAAGCCAGCGAAGGCAGATAACGAGAGGCCATGGTGGTGCCGGGGCTTCGGGCCGGGGAGCCCCCGAACTAGGCGCTCGACATAGGCCGCTTCGCGCGGGTTGCCGGAGCTCACCCGGACTTCCATCCCGAGCTCAGCGGAGGCGCGCTGTAGCAATTCGCGCCAATGGCCTTCGGGCCAAATGCGGCGACGGACCTTGCCACGAAGCTGGGCGAAGCTGTGCTTCCAGCGCAGGGTCTCATCGCAGCCCGGGTGACAGAGAAGGTAGGGCGGCTGGCCAGAGCCGTGAGCGGGCTTCGGAAGGGCGATGCTCGGAGGGCGACCCTCTAGGCCTAAGGGCCGGAGGCGCTCCCAACTCTGCTCGACTGCGTGGCCTGGCGCAGCTGGCGGATCACCCTCGCAAGGAGGATAGAGATAGGGCAGCCCCAGTTGCTCGGCGAAGCGCCTGAGCTGGCGGCGGGGACGCAAGGGGAGCAAGAGGTCGTAGCCCTGCGGCTTTAGCTCAGCGAGCAGAGCCCTCCCGGCTCGGCCCCCGAGATCGCCCTCCCTCCCCTTGAAGGCATGGATGCGCTCCAGGAGGCGTCCCGGGCCGACCACAGAGCCAAGAATTGCGGCGCTGTAGTGGTTGCTCAGCAAAGCCGATTCGACCTCGGGCCACCTTGCTCGAAAGCCTCGCATTGTCGGAACACAGAAGAGCAGATCACCCAAGCGTGAGGCCCGCACGAAGAGCACCCGGCGGATCCTCCCGGCCTCAAGCGCAGCCCTAACGGCCGAGGCCCCTCGCTCAGGTCCCGGCGATCCATCACCCAGTAGAGTAGGCTTGTCTGGTGACACGAGCCCCGGGGCCTCTCCTCGCGGTCGGCGCCGCACTCCCCCGCTCAGAGAGAGGTGCTTGGCATGAAGGATGAACAACGCTGCGATCGACTGCTCGGTGAGCTCCAGATTCGCTACGGCCTAAAACAACCCTTCTTAGCGAGAGTCCGCCCGATCGCTGAGAACATCCTGACCATGGACCTGCCTGAGGGCAAACGCACAGAGCTGCTTGAGATGCTAGCCGAAACCTGCCAACGAGATTACAGCATCCGCTGCGCGACAGCAGCTGCACAGGAGGCGTGGCAGGGATTCATGGATGACCTAGCTCGAATCGCCGAGGTGCTCTACCGGCGACGCAAGCAAGGTTGAGCGACCCCATTTCCCTCTTTCCGACCGTGCCCGCCCTTCACCCGAACTGAGGCGGTCGAGGGAGTAACGGCTCGATCTTCGAACATGAGCTAGCAGAAGGCCTCGTGGCGCCTTTTCTCTCCCTCGGCTTCTCCGTTTGCTTTCTCGCACCTAGGTAGCCCGCTACTCTCCCCTCGAAACTGTGGGCGTGTCCCACACGAGAGATTCGCCATGAGCCTCACCGAGTGGAAAGACCGTTTCAAACAGGCCAGCACCCGCCTTACCCAGCTGCGAGATGGGCTTTGACTACGATCGCTTTGCTGCTGAACAGGCTGAGGCCGAAAAGCGAATGAGTGAAGCGGGGTTTTGGGACGACCAAGACAAGGCCGCGGAGGTCCTGGCCATGCAGAAGCGCGCCAAGGCCGTCGTCGACCCTGTCCAGTCGGCACAAGCCCATCTCGAAGAAATCGAGCTCTTCCTGGAACTCGGCGAGAGCGAAGGAGATGAAGCGGCGGTTGCCGACGAGGTCGAAAGCGCTTTCGCCCAGCTCGAAAGCGGGCTGGAGAAGGCGGAATTCCAGCTGATGCTGGGAGGCGAGCACGATCATCGGAATGCCATCCTCAACATCCAAGCTGGGGCTGGTGGCGTCGACGCCTGCGACTGGGCCGAGATGCTCCTGCGTATGTACACACGATGGTGCGAACGCAGTGATTTCAAGAAGGAGCTGGCAGAGTACATGTCGGCCGAAGAAGCCGGCATCAAGTCCGCCTCTCTCATCGTCCGAGGCCCCTACGCCTACGGCTACCTCAAGGCCGAACAGGGGGTGCACCGCCTCGTTCGCATCAGCCCCTTCGACGCTCAGGCCAGACGACAAACGTCTTTCGCCTCCGTCGAAGTCGTCCCCGAGTTCGACGACAGCATCGAGATCGAAGTCCTCGACAAGGACCTGCGCATCGACACGTATCGCGCAAGTGGCGCCGGCGGTCAGCACGTCAACAAGACCGATTCCGCAGTCCGCATGACCCACCTTCCTACCGGCGTTGTCGTCAGCTGCCAGATCGAGCGCAGTCAGCACAAGAACCGTGCGACCGCCATGAAAATGCTCAAGGCAAAGCTTTATCAACTCGAAATCAGCAAGAGGGAAGCTGACCTTCAGCAGTTTTATGAAGGTGGCCAAATCGCCTGGGGAAACCAGATCCGAAGCTACGTCCTACAGCCCTACCAAATGGTCAAGGATCTACGAACCAATACGGAAATGGGTAACACGCAAGCAGTTCTAGATGGAGACATCGACAGTTTCATAGAGGCTTACCTCAAGCAGAGAAAATAAGCCAGGGGAGCTTTAGCTCCCCCCTCCTCCACAAGTACCCCCCTGCACACGGGACACCCACCTAACAATCACTGTGAGATAGGCGAGAATGGCTGAAGTTAAAATCAGCAAAAAATTCTTCCTGCTAAATAGTGCTAGTTCCGGCCTAATGATGGCCGCGAACCTGGGTGTAATGCTCTGGCTTCAACCCTTCCTCCTTGCCAGAGTCAGCCCCGAAGAATACGCCATGATCCCGATTGTATTATCGACCATGGCTTTCGTTCCCGTATTTACCTCAATACTAACGCTGGGCTTGGGACAATTTGTCACCGTCGCCCATTCGCGCGGCGAGCACGACAGAGTGCGATCCATCGTCTCGACCGCGCTACCACTTTATGCACTTGCCTCAACGGTTTTAGCAATCATTGGGGTGGTCTCCGTAATATGGCTCCCACATTTTGTTTCAGTGCCCCCAGAACACCTGTGGAAATGGCGCTGGATGCTGGGCCTCTCGTGGATCCCCCCCATTACCGGACTCATTCTAGCCCCCTTCCAAATGGGCTTCATCATCACGAATCGCTTGGTGTACGGCGATCTCGTAAGCGTAGCCTGTCAAGCCGTACGCCTTGTTATGCTCGTATTCCTAATGACCGTCATGGGAGCGTCGGTTCTCTGGGTCATCACAGCTCAGGTCGCATCCCAAATACTCGAACAAACAACCCAAGTCCCATTCTCTCTCAAACTAGCTCCCAGCCTACGGTACAAAAAAGGGTTTTTCGACCCTGCAATAGCCAAAGCATTGCTCGCTTATGGCAGCTGGGCTCTCCTTTCGAATGGTGCCCAGGCTGTAAAAAACAGTATCGACCCCCTGCTGCTTTCCGCTGTTCCATCGTGGAGTCATGCGAAGCAGTCCACCCACATCTCGGCCTTTCACGTGGGGGGAGTTGCGCCCCGGCAGATCACTGGACTGCTAGGCATCCTGTTAAGGCCAATGATCCCGGTGATGGCCATCCTGCACGGATCAGGGAATCAGGAGCGCTGCAGCCGCTTTGTTCTCAAATCATGCAGATACCTGGGCTGCCTCGCGGCGATAATGGGAGGCGTCATTGCTGTCTTAGGCACAGATCTAATGGATGTATATATCGGCAACACGGGAGTATCTAATGAGTTCCTTTCGATCGCCAGCGCTGTCGTGACCCTACTCTCTATTGCCCTATGCATACAGTCCATGCTGGCGCCTGTTGGGATTTACGCAATGGCCTCCGCCAGAGTGAAGCCCTGGGGGATAATTCAAGCAATCATTCAGAGCGGCAACATCTTGGTGACAGCCACCCTGCTCTTTGGGTTTGGCCTTGGCGCAAAAGGCTCCGCTCTGGGGACAGCAACTTATGCCTTACTGTTAGAGATCCCCATTGTCTTCTGGTTCATAACCAAAGCATTTAGCATTTCCTGGCTAAGCGCCTGCAGGCACGTCCTCCTGCCAGTCATCGGGACGGCACTATGCGCCGGTGGAATCACGGCAGGCCTCCACACCCTTATCGCCGCTGACTCGTGGATCCACCTACTATCTATCGGCGCAATAACCGCCGTCGTGGTCGTTGCTAGCACATACACCTTTGTTGTCGAAGCCGACGACAAAATACAGATCAAAAAATCTATACATCGCGGGTTTTCACTCCTTTCCGCACGCGCAAACGGCAACCAAGACAAGAAGTAACACGCGAGGACTTGAACAGCAATGCCGCCAAAGCCCCAACGGTTAGGGATGACGCCCATTGTCGTGTACCTAGCAGTGGCAATCCGCCACACTGCTCCGCGGGAACACCTGTGCGCGCCGCAGCTCATGCCCTCGCGACATCAGATGGCCAGCATCGCCCTCAATTCCTGACTGCCTCGCCTCATGTTCTCAGGGGCATTCATTCGCCGCTCGGAATCCAGGTGGGCGTCAAGAAACGCGTAGCTAACACGCTATCGCGGCCCTCGAACCCATCCTTTATCATCGCTTGAACCGAGCCGAACCATAATCTGCACGGCCACATAAATCACATAAGAGAGCGGCATACTCAGCGCTAGACGAAAATGCTCACTCAGAGAAACGCCCGGCTTCCCTTCATTTCTTACTAGCTCAGGGTAAAGAATCTTAAGTTGCTTCCCCCCCAGATCTTGCCGGCGCCGTACACGGACAAGTGCCGCAAACCCTTCAACCAGAGGCCACTGGAAGCCCGCATCGACCTCAAACCGCTCCTCGGGAGCGAAATGCCATCGAACGTAACCATCATCAGCTACAACGTCAGGAAACGCACCCCAACGCGCCCGACCTGCCGGGTTTACCGCAAAGAACCCCGCACCTGGTGCTGTGCCAGGACGCATGAAGGGAAGCTGCAACCAGAGCGCGCCATAAAACCGCGAAACCCAGCTCCGCGAACGAGCCAGCTTCATGCGACCAGTGACGTATCGCGGCTCCGCCGGCTCAAGACTATCCAGAACTTTTCTGAGAAGATCTATATCGAGTCGGATATCAGCATCCACATAAGCACGAGCAGGGAATCTAGCCCGTGCATCAGCCATATTCAGCGCACCGACTTTGCTGCCTACGGGGGTTTCGATCACGCTAAAGTCCCAGCCCCTAACCGCAAATAAGGGGGCAAAGCCCTGGGCAATCTCGACCGTCTTGTCCGTGCAGCCATTGGCCGAAACAACGACCTGTAAATCCGCACCGGAAAGGTCCACCTGTGCCAAGATCGATTGAAGGCAGCCCTGAATATGCCTCTCCTCATTGCAGGCCGGAATGATAACACTCACCGCAAACGCGTTATTCATATTAACCCTACCCGCGAATGAAATTCTGAATAGTCGCAATCAGGCTATCATCAGCACTTTCGGATAGATGCGAGACACGTCCAGAGCCAGCTAGCGTTTCACTAAGTCGCTGCCCAAGAGCATCTGGCTCAAGAGCTACCGAGATCCCAGAGCGCCCCTCAAAACGGCGAATGGTCTCCATCTGATGATCGTTTACCACCTCCTTGTACTCGGGCTTGCGCGGCAAAAGAACCAGCGGCTTGCCGAAGGTCAAAGCCGTGACTATCGTCCCGATCCCGGCATGGGTGACGACCAGATCGGCCTGCTGAACTCGAGCGCGAAAGGCCACCGGCGTCAAACGTTCTGTCCACCGGTAATGCTTGGGGCGATAGTTATCCATTCCCAGCTCCCCAAGTTGGCCAAAAACCTCATGCCCTGTAGCAGGGACCCATTCGTCCACGGCACGAGTCAGTCTGTCAAACGGGAAAATCGTCCCCACCGTTAGAAAAATCATACGATAGCCCCATGATAATGCGGCCCCTCTGGTTGTGCGAGATGCTCCCATTGGGTAAGCCACAGATCAGCAAAGCGCCCGGCGAGCTTGCCAGACCTAGACATGCCTTCTGTATCTGCAATGCTTTGCACCCAAACGGTCTTCGCCCGAAACAGCAACTTCCCAATGCAGACCGCAAAAAAGCCAGGCGACGATCCCGTCGAGACGATCACGCCAGGCCGTACTCGCAATAGCACCCAGAATACGCTGAAGAACTGCCCAATCATGCGCAGCTTACGCATTCGATTGGCCTCGGGAACCCAGAAAAATCTCGGGCTATTGTCCCCAGCCTCTGCGCTAAGGTCTTCGCGATAATCAGGGTGCGTTGTGCACCACGTGACATGGCAACCCTCGAAAGCACGGGAAAGGCGGCGCAACTCAACCCAATGCCCGCCACCGGAGCTAATCGCCAACACCCGATTTTTCCTTACAGCCATACCTTATGACTCCGCCGTCATTGGTTTTCGCTCACTAAGCGAACTGCAGTTGCCCCCCAGGCACCGCAATGATTCCTGCGGCGATAATCCTGTCGCACACCTAGCGCCCCCACAACCTCATGCGATCCCTCACTATAGGCTCAGGGAGGATTGGTCGCTCCTGCCGGGTCGCCGCTCTCCGATCAAGATAACAGCGGCCTCGATCAGACGACAGAAACGCTACAAGGGGGCGAGGCCTTTCACCACCTAAAAGCCTCACCCTCCTCGCCATACCGGGAAGGTCACCACCAACGAGGGTTTGAATCCGCAAATTCCAGACATGCACGATATTTATGCGCTGACTGTATCGGCTGGAACAGATGCTCCAAGATCCCCCAGCTCCCATACTTCCCCGGCCGGTATGCAAAAGAGAAGACGCAGAATTCTTGGCCTCCACCAGACTTCCAGTCATCAAGCAATTGCCTCGTCAGTTGCCCCATCTCAGGGGCACGATTCACCCGAATAAATAACTCCGTTAGCTTCTTGTTGTCTAACGCTCGACCGACCCCAACCAGATGCTGCCCACCTTCATAAGAGATAAGTGAAACGCCATACTTTTTTGCCACTGCAGCATTCTTGCGAATATCTCCGGCCACAACTGCGAGGTGCTTCTTGCACTCACTCAAAACTTTCGATACCGAGTAGTCTTGGACAACATTCATGGTGTTAGGACTGCCCAGGGAATTCCCAAAATACGGTGCAATGGCGAGTGCATCAGACTTAGCTCCCGCATTTTTCCACTGAAGAACCGTATTCGCGGTCCAAGGGTTAACCGATTGGGTTGCCATGACACAGACAAGCCGGTTCGATGACCCGAACACCTCTCTCCAGATATCGAAGATCTCTACAGAGCGCTGCGAATAGAATCTCATCTGCTTCGTAAACCCATCGCCAGGTATATTTAACTTACCCCCCATATCCCGGCAATACTTGGCCTGGCTATAGACGCCATTCCAAACCTCATTAGAATATTCAAGGTAGACTCGAAGCCCCGGATCCAGGCGTGCCTTGACGAGCGCCGCCATTCTCCGAACATAGTCATCGTCCGCCTTATGGGGGACACAGAACCACGCATCGGCCATGGTCTCATTCGCCAGGTCAATCAAATGCTCAAGAGCAACCCCATCGCGCCCGCCCTGTGTAGCATAGCCTGGGGTTACTCGATCCGCCCACTTCACCCTAGAGCTGTCAACTATCCCCTGTGGCCACATAAAACGGATAAACCTAAAAGGGGCAATCCGATCCAAGTATTGCTGAAAAAACAATCGCTTACCGTCGTGATACCCGGGAAGCCACATACGTATATCGCGTAGAGGGTCTGCCGGGTCTGTCTTGATAAGCCGCAAGATCACCCCCACCATGGTAGGCTTAACATTAAGGCGAATCCAGCCCGCCCCAGCACTGGTAACCGAGCCATCCCCTCGAAACTCCAGTTGCCCCTTGCCTTTGTATGTGACCAGGTACTCTCCAGCAGGGTAGCCGTTTTCCATGTCACGGAACACGTTTTTAGCTGCTGCCTGATTCGGGGACAGCTTCGCAACCCAGCCATCCTTAGTCAGACTAAGAGGCGCTTTTGTGTTCCAAACCCAGCTGTTAACCTCTTGCGGGAGCCAATCACCTGCGCTCATCATGGCGTCGGCAAACATCCACTCCGGGGTATAATAACTGTTTCCACCAAGGTTTATCCCCAGCGGCGACTTCGAGTTACCTGGCGAAGCAGTAATTGCAAGCGAAACAGAGGCTGTAGCCAGAACAGAATTATTTCCGCTGCCCTTGATATGGAGGGCGGCAGTGTACACTCCAGGAGAAGTCGGCGCCTGTTTCGGATCAACAGCGAGGCTCATCGTTACGACCTGGTTTGGGTCAACCTTAGCAGGTGTAACCTTAGTGACTTTCAACCAGGGCGCGGAAACCTCCGTCGTGACAGCCAAGGCTGCGCTCGATGTGTTCGGGTAAGTCACCTTCGTTGAATCGGAGTAGAAAGGCCCCCCGGGCACCCCATAAAAATGATGCTCTGGGCTGGGTAAGGGCCTTTGCTCAGAGGAACCATCAACGCTTCCACCACACTGAACCAACGCGGCAAGAGCAATACCAAACAACGGGCTGATAATCATTGTCCTTTTGCTTCTCATTATTGAGCCTCCACGCTTGATATGGGCGCGCCCAGGCTCTATCGACAGGCCAAGCCTTGACCTTGAGTGGCCATGACTAGAAAAGCCTTCACTGTATCACGGTTGACCTAGGTGTCTCCATGTTAGTATTTATTTTCGACGGCATTTGTATTTATTGCGTCGCATAGAACCGCAGGGGCCCCCAACAAATCGTGTTCATCTCACACCTATTGCACTCGGACTACTAATTGGCTTACTATGCAGCCAGCTGGGTTTGGGCGACTTGAGTAAGCTACAGGTTTCCCACTCTGTCCTCGATCCAGCAGACAAAGCGCCAGAGCTGCGCCCCATCGCCCACCCCACGGACCGGACAAACGGTTCGCCCTGGCTCGGCCCGCCAAGAAAGGGCGCTTTCGGGTTTCACATCTGTCTCGGCGTCACCTCGCCAAGCTTCGCTCTGACTCGGCTATACCAAACCTCTGGCCTCCCCCAGCCCTACTGAAGCTCGACGCTCTCAGCTGACAGTGAACTCTGCGCGGCAGCGCCTACGGAAGGACAGCCCATCGAGCTTTTGAAGCTCAGTTCCCGGAGCACGAACCTCGTCCTTGCTCCGCCCCCTCTCGACACCTGCTCGGCCGTGCTCGGCGTGAGGCCCGTGCAGAGCGGGTTCTCGGTCGGTTTCTTCGGGCTCTTTGACCTCCTGCATGTCGAAAAAAAGGCGTGCGCGACGCCACCGACGAGGCTCACAGGAAAGAGGCATCTGAAGAACTAGCTTTCGATCATCGACCAGGTCCGCTTCGAGCAACTGGACCGCCTCAAGGCCAGCCATTTCCCCCGACCTATCAGCTGGCGTGATGAGAAGGGCAGCGCAATCCTCACCCCAAATATGGCCGCCACAGATTGGCCCGAGGTCCTCACCGGTGACGAAGCGATGGCGGCGGCGCTCTTGGATCGACCGCAGTATCGTCCCTCTGAGGCCCCGACCTCTGCTGAGTAGATTCCAGACGGGCATCAAGGAACGATCAAGGCCACCCCAGCCCAGAGAGATACTTCCTGCGATCGGGCTTCACCTCGGTCGAGGTGACAGCCGATGCCCTTGCTAGCAAACAATTGCAGAAGTCGTTCGGGAGCGAAGCACCGACCTCAAGACCCCAATTGCATCGGAAGGAGCTAACAAATAAGCGAGTTCGCTTCGTTTTTCGATGTCCTTGGGCGAGCGGAAGACGGCGGCCTGTCGCTAAAGAGGCTCTTCTTCAACGGATGCCAAGACAATAACAGTGAGCGGTTGACTAAGCTGGTACGCCTCACGAGGCTACCCGGTCTTTCGAAGATGTCACACACAGCACCTTCCAGGATATCCAAATGATACGCGTTGGCATGATTGGTGTAGGGAAAATGGGGATCTCCCATTTCGCCGTGCTAGGCGCCCACCCAGACGTAGATCTCGTAGCGGTATGTGATAGCGCTGGCTACGTCACCTCCACTCTTCAGAAGCAAACCGGCGTCCAAGCTTATAAAGATCACAAGCGAATGCTGCGCCAGGCGGAACTCGACGCGGTCTTCATCGCGACGCCGACAGCCTCGCACTACCAGTTGGCGCGAGATTGTATCGAGGCCGGTTTACATCTGTTCGTCGAGAAGCCCCTCTGCCTAGACCCACAGCAGAGCTTCGAACTCGCCGCTCTAGCAGAAGAGCGGAACCTGCGCTGCCAGGTCGGGTACCACAACCGCTATGTCGGCACCTTCAGAGAGCTTCACCGATTAGTTCAGGGTGGCGTGCTCGGCACAATCCATCGCGTGGAAGGACTTGCTCTGGGTCAGGTCGTGATCCGTCCCAAAAAGGGGCGAACCTGGCGCACAAAGAAGAGTGAAGGGGGCGGCTGCCTCCATGACTATGCCTGCCATGTCGTTGACCTCATGAACTTTATCATGGGACCCCCAGAGGCGGTAAAGTCGGCTCAACTACAGTCGATCTACTCCGAAAATACAGAAGACGCTGTTTATGCGTTGTTCGAGTATGCCTCTGGAGCAACTGGCTCACTCTCAGCGAACTGGAGTGACACGACGGTTCGCAAGATGAGTACCTCCATAACGGTGTTCGGGACCAAGGGAAAGGCCATAGCCGACCGACAGGACCTACGCGTCCACCTCAGCGCCGAAGAAGGCTTCGAGTCCTACGAGAAGGGATGGAATGTTCGCTACACCACGGAACTCCAAAGCCCGGTTTGGTTCTATCTCAGGGGAGAAGAGTACTCTTCGCAGATAGAGGGGTTCGTCGAATCCATTCAGAGCGAAGGGCCGGCAGTCAATACTTTTGAAACGGCCGCGCAGACCGACAAAGTCATTGCGGAGATCGCTTCGGTGGGAGGTCAGTCCTGATGGTTCTCGAACGTGTATTATTCGGCGACAATCAGTTCTTCGGCATCAACCATATGTCGGAAGACAAAGCCCGATCTCAATCGATGAAGTTTCGGGATGTCGCCTCGATGATGAAAGTCCTGGATTCAGCCTACGACGCCGGCATTCGTGTATTTATGTGCACGACCCACGAACGGGTGGCGGACATCGTAAAAATCGTCCTGGATAATCCTGATAAATACCCGGAGTTCACCTTCTACCCCTGTATGCCATATGCGCACAAATATGCGAACTCCGTGGGAGAGGTCGGCATGCTGGAAACCCTGGAACGGTTCTCCCCGCAAGGGAAGATGAAGACGCTGTTTAAGGGGGCGATGTCGGCAATAACCAAGGATGTCGGCAAACTTGCTGAGATGCTGATCGATGCTGAGATGGCCCCATTCAAGGGCGCCAAAACCCCAGTGATCTTTCTGCAGAATGTTGTAACCGATCTCCTACTCGGAGCAGGGATGCACGATATGTTCGGCACCTTTGCTTCTTACGTTTCACAAAAGTACGGAGCCGAGCCTGGATTCATTACGATGAATCTACCCAAACTCGTTCCAGTGCTTGAGTCCCAAGGGATCGAGAAGCCAATCGTCTGCGCAAACGTCAACAAAATTGGTTTTCGAATGTGTGGCGGGATAGAGAGCTACAAGGAGTGGATCGCATCTGGCCGCTGTCGGCCGATCGCCATGTCCGTCCTGGCCTCGGGCGCCATTCCACCCAAGGAGGCCTTCGACTGGGCCTGTGAGCTTGAAGGCCTGGAATCCATCGTCTTCGGCGCATCGTCTGATTCCAATATTCGCTCATCGAAATCCATCATCGATACGCATTGGGCACCTTGAGATGGCCCCGGGGGAGAAAGCCTCGCCGATAAACACCACGCGGGATAGAGAGAAGGAAGAGGACTGCGCAGCGTTGCTACAGCAGCATCCGTTGGGGGTCCTGACCGAGGAGTTTGGTGCTTATTCGACGGTGTTCGTTCGGCGGCAGCTGGAGGCTCTTGCACCGCTGTCGCCGTTCGTCGCTTGCTGGGTGCGCTCCAATGCATCCGTGTTCGACTTCGAACCTGTGCACATCATTCGATCAAAGCGCTTCGTCGATCGAGTGCGGGCGAAGCTGTTCGGCTTTCTTCCCAAGCGCTTTGGACATCATGAGCGAGTTCTGGCCGAACCCTCGCTGAGGAGATTGCTTCAGAGCTATAAGCCACGCCACTTGTTGATCCACTTTGGCTGGTCGGCAGTGCGTGTGCTTCAAGTCCTCGAAGCAGAGCGGCTTTCCTTCTCTCTGTTTTTGCACGGATCCGACCTCAACGAGGCGTACGCACACCCGCGGCACCCCTATGCGCGCAGACTGCGACGTGCGGCCTCACTAGCCCACCGCTGCTTCGTCGTCAGCAAAGACCTAGCGAATAAATGCAAGGCTATAGGAGTCCCCGAGTCCCAGGTCGAAGTCTTCTACCTCGGAGTCCCCGTTCCTGAGGACATCGCCACACCAAGACCAGAAAGAAATGGCGGACGCATCCTCGCCAACGGTCGCCTCATCGAATGGAAGGGGCACCGAGTCCTGCTAGAGGCCCTCGCCAGACTCGCCCAAGCAGGTCTACGACCGCGGCTGTCTCTGATCGGCGAAGGCGAACTCATGCCCAAGCTGCAGGCTCAAGCGCAGTCATTAGGCATCGAGAAACAGGTGGAGTTCTGCGGGCATCGCAGCAACTCCGAGGTTTACAAGCTGCTGCTAAGCAGTGACATCTTCGCTCATCCGAGCCTCCGCCTACCTACTGGCGAAGAAGAAGGGCTAGGACTCGCGGTCCAGGAAGCTATGGCGGCGGGGCTCCCGGTTGTCGGCACCAAGACAGGCGGTATCCCCGACTCCATCCTCGACGGAGAGACCGGCTTCCTGGTAGCGCCCGATAACGCCGACGCGATGGCGAATCGCCTCGCACAGTTACTGAAAGACGGGAGCCTCTGCCGGCGCCTAGGTAGCGCCGCACGCACACGGGTAGAAAAGCACTTCAACCTTGAGCATCGCAATGCCCTACTTCTGGCTCAAATGCAGAAACTGGTGGGCGAATAACCCTGGGCAAATACCCACTGCCGGGCCTTCAGGCGGTTAGAGATCTGCTACGACAAGACAGCACCACCAACGGCCTCTGCTCAATAAGGACTCGACGAACCTGAAACTTCGCAGGCGTCTCCAGACAAGAGCCCAGTAAAACGCCAGACCCGAGACCTGGTCGCTCGCGGCCCCCTCCTCACTAGTCGGTCAAGAGGGAGGCCACAAACCAAGCATTGGGGATGCTCAGTTGAGGATATGCACCGCCATCTTGTGCACGTTCTCGGCAGCCTCGAGGATCGCCTCAGGCAGGGTCGGGTGAGCGTGGATGGTCAGCGTCAGGTCCTCGACCGTGGCCCCCATCTCGATGGCTAGCGTGGCCTCAGCAATCAACTCAGTGACTTCGGGACCGATCATGTGCACGCCCAGCACCTTGTCGGTCGCCTTATCGGCCACAACCTTAACCCAGCCATCGGTCTCACCAAGCGACAAGGCTCGGCCCGAAGCGCGGAAAGGAAACTTGCCGACCAACGGCTCGAAACCCTGCTCTTTAGCCTGCTGTTCATCGAGGCCCACGCTGGCAATTTCGGGATCGGTAAAGATCACCGCCGGAATAGCAGCCGGGTCAAATGCAGCACTCTCGTCGCCACTAATCGCAGCAGCACAGATCAGCCCCTCAGCCGAGCCCTTATGTGCAAGCATGGGCTGCCCCGCGACATCACCAATCGACCAGATACTCGGCACATTCGTTCGACCCTGGGCATCGCTGGGAACAAAGCCACGATCGTCGACCTTGACCCCAATCTCCTCAAGCCCGAGGCCCTTGCCGTTAGGCGTGCGACCGACACACGAGAGCACCGCATCGCACTCGATCTTGCTGACCTTCCCGTCCTTGCGGCTCTCGATCTCGACGACAAGAGAGCCTCCACTCTTCGAATAACGAACAGCCTTGTGCTCAAGGTGCACAGGGAGCTTCCTCTTCTTGAGCGAACGAGTCATCTCCTTGGACAGTTCGGGATCCATGCCGGGGAGGACACGATCCATGAACTCGACCACCTCGACGTGGCAACCCAGGTTCTTATAGACAAAACCGAGCTCCAGCCCGATGTATCCACCGCCAATAACGACGAGCCGCTTGGGCAGCGCCTTTGGCGCGAGAGCCTCTGTAGAACTCCAAACATTCTTGCCGTCGAAGTCGAAACCAGGGACCTCGATAGGATGGCTACCCGTGCCAATGACGATATTTTTGGCCTCGATTGCCCCGGACTGGCCCTCGACCTGGATCGTATTCGGACCAGTAACCTTTGCCATGCCCTGAATGATTTGGACGCCGTTCTTTTGAAGCAACGTCTTAACGCCACCCGTCAGCTGACCGACAATCTTGCTCTTCCACTGGACAAGCTTATCCACGTCGAGCTTGACCCCTTCGACCGTGATGCCCATCGCCGCAGTGCCGCCGTCCAACTTGTGCATCAACTTGGACGCAGAAATCATGGCCTTACTAGGGATACAGCCCACGTTCAGGCACACACCACCGAGGTCCTTGCCCTCGATGATCGCAGTCTTCTGCCCAAGCTGAGCCAGGCGAATCGCACAAACGTAGCCGGCAGGGCCAGCACCGATCACGACAGCGTCGTAGCTGCTCATCATCTTACTCCGATTATCTAAAGTTGTTCTCTCGGCAGAAATACGGAGGATCAGTCCCCCATAACGCCTAAGGCGCCACGCACATCTTCGACAGTGCGCGGGTCTGGCTCCGCAAAGACGTCCTCATAGACCGTCTCCGGAGCCGAGAATGGCGCGTCTTCCACCTTTTTGATCGCAAGGTTGATCTCACCCGCAAGCCGATCTTTCAAATCCTCATCGGCCTTCTCATCCCAAAGTCCAGCACGCACGAGAAAGCCCATATAACGATCTACAGGATCCTTTTCCGCCCACTCTGCAACTTCGGCCTCGTTTCGGTATTTACTTGGGTCATCCGAACTCGAATGCCCAAGACGGCGATAAGTAACACACTCAACCAGAGTGGGCCCCTCACCGGTACGCGCCCGTGCAACCGCTTCAGAAACAACCTGCCGCACCGCGAGCACGTCGTTGCCATCGACGCGAACGCCAGGCATCCCGTAGGCCACCGCCTTTGCAGCAATCGTTTCGCTCATGGTCTGTTTCTTGACCGGTACCGAAATCGACCATTGGTTGTTCTGACAAACAAAGACCACCGGCGCCTTATAAACGGCAGCGAAGTTCAGCCCGGCGTGGAAGTCATTCGCTGATGTCGCGCCGTCCCCCATATATCCCAGCACCACCTCGTCTGTGCCCCGCACCTTCGCAGCCATCGCCATGCCGGTAGCATGCGAAATCTGCGTACCGATAACCGAAGACATCGCAATGTATCGGCCCTTTTTCCACGTGTAGTGGCAAGGCATCTGCCTTCCTTTACACATGTCGAGCTCATTGCCAATCAACTGCGCAACGGCAAGCTCGATCGGGAGGCCGCGAATCATCGCAATTCCTCCCTCACGAAGAGCCGGAACGATCCAGTCGCGGTCTTCGGTCGCAAAGGCAGAGCCGACGATGGCTCCTTCCTGCCCGAGCACCATACCGAAAAACCCAATCCGGCCCTGCCGCTGCAGCGCGAGCATGCGCTGATCAAAAATTCGAATCCGGAGCATTTCCTCGTAAAGAGCGAGGAGCTCTTCGTCGGGAACGCTAACCGGCTTCTTTACCCGGCCACGACCGGAAGTAGGCAAAACTCGGATCAGGTTATCGGGCATCGGCTCAGTTGCTCCAGATCACAGTTCCAGCAGCATCTGCTGTGGATTCTCGAGGCAACGTTTCACAACGTTGAGGAAACGCACGCCATCAGCTCCGTCGACAATGCGGTGATCGATCGAGACCGAGCAATACATGATGTCGCGAACCTTGATCTCACCGTCCACGACCCGTGGCTGTGCCTGGATCTTATGCACGCCAAGGATCGCAACCTCCGGGAAGTTGATAATTGGCGTCGCGAAGAGCCCACCAATATTGCCGGCATTGGTGATCGTGAAGGTGCCACCCCGCAACTCGTCGCTCTTGACCCCACCTTCGCGGGTTCGGCCAGCCAACTCCTGCAGCTCGCGGGCAAGGGTAAGGATGTTCTTGCGATCAACATCCTTGATAACTGGGACGATCAGACCGTTGTCCGTATCCGTCGCGATACCGAGGTTGTAGTACTTCTTGAGTAAGATCTCCTCGCTACTCTCATCAAGAGAGCTATTCAGCCAGGGGAACTCGCGCAGGCCAGCCATGACCGCCTTCATAATGAAAGGCATATAGGTGACCTTAAGCCCCTGCCCCTCGTACTGAGCCTTGACCCTCTTGCGTAAAGCAACAAGCTCGGTGACGTCCATATCCTCGACGACACTGAAGTGTGTTGCCGTGAATTTGGAGCGAGCCATCGCCTCGGCGGTCTTCTTGCGCACACCCCGGAAGGGCACGCGCTCCTCGAGTTCGGGGCTGGCTGGCGCCGCGATCGAGATGGGCTCGCGCCCAGCCTGCGGTAGCACCACCGCAGGAGCACTGCTCGCCCCGTCAGCGGCGACTGCCGCTTGAGCCCCCCCGGCAAGGAAGCTCATGAGATCCTCGCGGGTAACTCGACCGCCCTTGCCCGTGCCTGCGACCTGGCTCAGATCGACTCCTCTCTCGCGGGCAAGCTTGCGCGTCGCGGGTGCCGCCAAGACCTTACCAGGGCTCGCGGCCGGAACCGGCGCCGCGGCAAGCGGCGCCGGAACGCTTGAAACAGGAACGGCTGGCTTCTCTGGAGCTTTCTCCTCAGCAACCGGCTCTGGGCTAGCGCCCTCCCCTGCCGTCTCGAAGCGTGCAATCACTGTCTCGACCGGAGCGACCTCCCCTTCTTGAAAAAGAAGTTCGGCGACAGTTCCGTCCACCGGGGAAGTAATTGTCACCGTCGCCTTGTCGGTCATCACCTCGACAAAATCCTGCTCTTCCTGAACCGTGTCGCCAACAGCGACCTTCCAGGAGACGATCTCGCCCTCGGCAACACCTTCACCGATATCGGGCATCCGGAATTCAAATATGGCCATGATTTAGGACCTTCTCTGGCTATGTGCGGGTGGCTCTGCGTGACGATTAGGCCACGCTCACCATTCGTAGGTCTTGCGGACGCCAGCAACGACGCGGCGCACGTCGGGCAAATAGATGCCCTCGAGGGAGTAAGGGAACGGAGTATCGAAACCGGCAACGCGAACGATAGGGCCTTCGAGGGAGTCAATGGCCTTTTCGGCAACGATCGCCGCGATCTCTCCGCCGAAGCCGCTCGTCTTTGGCGCTTCGTAGACTGAAACCAAACGGCCAGTCTTACGCACCGACTCAAGGATCAACTGCTCGTCGAGAGGCACAAGCGTGCGCGGATCGAGGATTTCGCAGCTGATGCCCTCCTTCTCCAGTTCGACGGCGGCCTTTTCGCAGACATCCACCATCCCACCGTAGGCAACAAGCGTAACATCCGAGCCTTCGCGAACGACGCGCCCCTTACCGAGCGGCACAACGTACTCACCCTCGGGAACGTCCTCCTTCTTCGTCCGGTAGATCTTCTTCGGCTCAAGAAACATCACCGGATCCTCGTCACGAATCGACGAGATCAGTAGCCCCTTTGCATCTGCAGGCGTTGATGGAATAACGACCTTCAGTCCCGGAGTATGCGTGAAGTGCGCCTCGGCCGACTGGCTATGGTAGTGGCCACCACGGATTCCTCCGCCACAAGGGGCACGAATAACCATGGGACAGGTGTATTCACCACCGCTGCGATAACGCATCTTCGCCGCCTCGCTCACGATCTGATCGAAGGCAGGGAAGATGAAGTCGAGAAACTGAATCTCTGGCACCGGACGCAGGCCATAGAGTGCCATACCAATCGCGGTGCCGATGATCCCACACTCGCTTAGGGGCGTATCGAAGCAGCGCTCCTCGCCATATTTCGTTTGCAGACCCTCTGTCGCTAGAAAGACGCCGCCTTTTTTCCCGACATCCTCACCGAAGCAGAGCACTCGGTCATCCTGTCCCATCTCATAATCCAGAGCATTATTCACTGCCTGGAGTAGGGTCATCTGAGCCATTTCTGTATCTCCTCTTGTGTCCGTTTTCGTCTCTGGCTTGGGCTCAGAGAGGGAAATGTCCTTCGTTGCCACCGATCGCTTCACCAAGCGAGAGCAGGTCGTCTCGCTGCTCTTGGAGATGTGGCGGCACGTCGGCATAAACGTCCTCGAACATGCGACGAACGGACGGGTTGGGCTTACCCTCTGCCAACTTGACCGCAGCGTTGACCTCCGCACGGAAGCCCTCACGAATCTCCTCTTCCATCTTCGTGGTAAGGATTTTCTTGCTAGTGAGGTACTTCCGGAAGCGCTCGATCGGGTCCTTCTTGCGCCAGCTCTCTGTCAGGTTGTCCTCGCGATACTTTGAAGGGTCGTCAGAGGAGCTATGCGGGCCGATTCGATACGTCACGGTCTCGATGAAGGTCGGCCCCTCGCCACGACGCGCGCGATCAACGGCCTCCTTGGTGACCTGATAGACCGCGAGTATGTCATTGCCGTCAACTCGGACTCCGGGCATGCCGTAAGCCTGCGCCTTGATCGCCATCGTCTCGGACGCGGTCTGCATCTCAAGAGGCGTAGAGATTGCCCATTGGTTGTTTTCGCAAACGAAAACAACTGGCGCCTTGTAAACCGCGGCAAAGTTCATCGCGCAATGGAACTCATTCTCACTTGTTCCACCGTCACCAATAAAGGACATCATCACAGTGTCATCACCGCGATACTTGGCCGCCATTGCTGCACCGACCGCGTGGGTCATCTGGGTGCCAATCGGCGAGCTGATCGAAACGAAATGGATCGAACGGAAGGAGTAATGGCAAGGCATCTGCCCGCCCTTGCCGATATCGTCCTCGTTGCCGTACCACTCGTCGACGATTTGCTGCAGCGGCGCCCCGCGCAGGAAGAGGATCCCGGGCTGGCGATAAGCGGGAAAGACCCAGTCAGAGTCCTCGAGAGCCGCAGCAGTCCCGATATGGGAGGCTTCCTGCCCCTCACATGGCACATAGAAGCCGATACGACCCTGGCGCTGCAGCTTCAGCGCCCGATCCTCAACGACGCGAGTCATAAGCATGGCCCGATAGATCTCAAGGAGACGATCCTTCGACAGACCTGGGTCACGGGTACGGTTTACCTTGCCGTTAGCATCAATCATCCCGGACACTTCTGCCACCGGCGAACGTCGAGCGCTCGACTGCTTGACCGAGGCCTTCTTCGTGGAGGCCTTCTTGGCTCTCTTCTTGGCTGCCATGTAAGCTCCTGCCTGCTGTAGTGATTATTCTCGAAACGCCGAGCCCGTAAGCGCAGCGCGGGCTTTTACCCACCCTTGGATGCCGCGTCCGAACTACTCCGCAGCTCTCTGTTTTTTCATTCGCTCCCTGCCCAGCCGCGATTCGAGATAAAACTCGGCAGCTTTATAGGAGCTGCGCACCATCGGCCCGGCCGCAACGTAGGCGAAGCCGTAACGCAGGGCGCGTTGCTCCAGCGCTCGAAAACGGGCTGGAGTCACATATTCCTTTACCGGCAGATGCAAAAGCGAGGGGCGCAGATATTGGCCCAACGTCAGCACATCTACACCGACCTCGCGGATTTCTACAAAGCACTGATCCAGTTCACGCTCGGTCTCGCCGAGCCCGAGCATGATCGAAGTCTTGGTTACGACCTCCGGGTTCTGCTCCTTAGCCAGCCGCAACACCTCGATCGACTGATCGAACCCAGAACGCCTGTCGCGCACCTTCGGAGTCAGTCGCCGAGTCGTCTCGACGTTGTGAGCAAAAACATCCAAGCCAGCGTCAACCGCAAGCTTCCGCACGCAATCGGCATCACCCTGGAAGTCGGGCACGAGACACTCGACCAAGGTTTGCGGCCGGCGCGCCTTGATCTCACGCACGCACTGCGCGAAATGCTCCGAGCCTCCATCTGCTAGATCGTCACGATCAACAGATGTCAGCACGACATAGCGAAGCTTCATGAGCTCTACCGCCTCGGCAACCTTGCGCGGCTCATCGGCGTCTAGCAGGCCACCGGGATTACCGGTCTTTACCGCACAGAAGCGGCAACCTCGCGTGCAGGTTTCGCCGAGCACCATCATCGTCGCCGTTCCACCACGCCAGCACTCGCCGAGGTTGGGGCAGTTGGCTTCCTCGCAGACGGTGTGCAGCGAGCGCTCTTTCAGCAAGCCCTTGATATCGCGGAAGCTGTCGCCTCCAGGCAACTCCATCCGGATCCAATCGGGCTTGCGCTGCGGCTGGACCCGGTGAGCAAAGCGACCGCGCTGGGCCACAGGGGGCCGGGCCGACGAAGACGTGTTCCCCGAGGGATTCACAGCAGCCGAAGACAAAACAGTGTCGCCGCCTTCAGGAGGGGGAGGAGTTGATGGCTGGGAGGGATGATCGCTCATGACTAGGGCCGAGAGGGCGCCCGGCAGGGTCGAAGAGCGAAGAGCTTAGTCCGGGACCCTGGCCTAGTCCACGCTCAGCAAGCCAAGATTACATACCGCCAGGTATTTCATAATAAGATACCTTGTGGTATTTTATCTCGCTAAGCATCTTCTTCGATCCTTCGAACTCAGCTATGCCCCGCCCCCTGCGCCCTGAAATCCGCGAGACCCTGCTGCACACTGCAGCCGAAGCCTTTGCCGAGGAAGGCTATGGCCGAGTTCGCCTAGACGCCCTTGCTGCCGAATGCAACGTCACCAAAGGTGCGATCTACTTCCACTTTCGGGGCAAGCTCGATCTCTTCTATGCAGCCGTGGAGGAGCTGGAAGCCAAATTCCTGGAACGGGCCAAGCCCAGAAGCACCGATAACCCGCTCCAAGAGCTGGAGCACTGGCTTCGAGTCCGCCTCAACTTCCACCGAGAGCACCCCGAACTCGAACGCCTCTACGAAGTATTGGACACCGAGCTGCGCGGGGAAGCGGGCTCGATCCTTCGGCCAGGGCTCCGCTCCCGCCTACGAAGCCGGCGGGCAGAGCTGCGCATGATCCTGCAACGCGCCGCCTCAGAAGGAGCCATCGAACTCTTCGACGACCCGGCAAGTGAGGCCTTCCACCTGCTGGCCGCGTTTCAAGGCATGCTTCTGCAACACCGCGCCAGCCCAGAAGACGTCGAGGCCTTCTTGGACGCCGACCGCTTCCTTGAAAACTGGCTCCGCGGCCGCACAAAGCGCCGTCGGCGCCGCGTGGCTCGCGAAGAACCTGAAGAGAAGCCAGCTGACCGCTTCTTTCAGCCGCCGTTCTGAAACACCGCTTGCCAGATCTCCTCAAGGGCTGCGCATGACAAGCCGATCCAAACACATTACCACTTTCAGGATCGGTTCATGACGCAGGTCAAGTCGCGAGGCATCGCGGTCAACCCAGTACTACTCGACCGCCTCATCCAGGGCACCGTCGAAGGGTTGATGATGACGGGGTGCACCCCCGTCCCGGTCGGAGCCTCCCGCTTCCAAGTAGGCGGGGGAGATCTGACCATCCTTATTGGCCTGATCGGCGATCACACCGGATCGATGACGATCAATTGCACCGAGAAAATGGCGCTGTACCTGAGTTCCTCCCTGCTCGCAGAGGAGCAGGAAGAGATCAACGAAGACGTCCTCGATGCCATGGGCGAAGTCGGCAATATGATCTCGGGCAGCTTCAAAGACGGAATGCTCGACACGCAGATGGCTTTCGCCAACATCTCGTGCCCCTCTGTCATCATCGGCCCCTCGTATGACCTCTATTACTACCGCGGTTTCACGACACTGTCCGTCGAGTTCGAACTCGAGTCGGTTCCCTCGGTAAACCTGAAAGACCGGATCCTCCGGGTATCCGTGTCGCTGATGAAACACTGATCGGACCAGCTCAAGGCTCGTCGCGCGACTTCTTAGGCGAGCTGCTAGGCAGGTGCCGCGCATAGCGCTACCCTGCTTCGCCCTTTTCCGCGCTGGAGCCAAGATGACCTCGAGCCTTTACGTCGGCAACCTTCCCTGGAAGTTGCGGGACGACGACCTACGCGCGCTCTTCCTTCCGCACGGCGAAGTCCGCTCGGCACGAGTGATGCTCGACCACCAGAGCGGCCGCTCCCGCGGCTTCGGCTTCGTTGAGATGGCCGACGAGTCGGGAGCGCAAATCGCGATCGAGATCCTCCAAGGGCTGCGCATCGACGGTCGCGAACTCCAGCTCGACTGGGATCGCCAGGGGCGAAGCGGACGCGACATGCACGAGGGCGGCGGCCGTGAAGATCGCGGTAGGCCCCGGCATGGTGCTAGATCCCGGCACGATGGCCCCCGGCGTGGTGGACCCCGGCGCGATGATGGGCGAGGACCAAGGCAGCATGATCGCCGTGCCCCCCGGCGCGACTCTTGGTAAGCAACCCAGCTCAACCCCCAGGCCAGGGCCGATCGTTACGGCGATAGCGACCAGCTTCAAAAGCATGGAAGAAGTGCGAAACCAGCGGGTGCAGCACCGGGTTTCGCCGCACGAGCACATCCTCGCCGAAGAGCAAGCCGCCCCGGAAACAATCCACGAGAACGATCTGCCCCTCATAATAAATCCAATCCAAAAAATGCCCTGGGAAGTTGCAGCCATTGATATCTAGGCCGAGTCGAGCCCCCACAAGCATCTAGATGCACGACAGCGATATCGGGAGACCACGACCGTCGCGCAACACGTGCACCAGACTGGAGTTCTCCGGCCGATAATACTCATCGCTACCACCCCAGAGACCCAGGTCCTGAAACAGAAAGAGAGCAAGCTGCCGGCGAAGCGCCGCATCGGCGAGTTCGGGGTGCATACGCAGCTCTGCGCCAAGTCGGATCAGGCTCAACAGCCTCTTGGAAAAGGCCCGCAGTAACAGAGGGCCGATTCCTCCCTCCTCCTTGGCGTCAAAAGACGCAGGCGAACCTCCTGATCCGTCGAGGCTTTATAGCGCCAAAGAGGCCTCACAGACGGGGATTTGGCGCCGTGCACATATCCCAGCGGCCCGCCAAGCATCCTGCAAGGCTAGGCCACACAGAGACCCAGTATTCCGGTGGAAGCCACCTGTAGTCGCCCGGCATTTCCTTGACGGGTCAGCTAAATCCTCGAAGCTCCTCTCTATGCGTCATTTCCTTTTCGTGGCCCTATTGGCCCTCGCCGCTCAAAGCTCACTCATCGCCCAGGACCGAGTCGAGCAACTGCTCCGCCCGTTACTCGAAGCTAAACACCAGACGGGGCTAGAACTTTTCCTACGCAAGCACGGCAAGCAAGAGGCGCGGCTTCGGCTTCTCGTGCAGGGCGAGCAGAGCTTCACCCTCGATCTCGAAGCGAAGTTCGCCTCCTTTCGAATGGTCCGAAAGGCCGAGTCTCTGCGCCTGGACCTGCGACATGTCGCGACACGCTTGCTCGCTACCGGCAGCCCTCCCCCCGAGCACAGCCTGCAGCCAAAGGGCTTCGGGCAACGCCTGTTCGGCAGCAAGCACTTTCTTCTCGCTGGCTCCTACCAGCTCTTGCGCATGCGTGTCGCCAGCGCCAAGAAGCAGAGCGACGACGAACTCTCCGTCCGTGAGACCAAGCTGGGGCTTCTGCTGAAGAGCAAAGCCAAGGGTGGCTTCATTGATGGCATCAACGAGCTGGAGCTACGGCCGCTGAAGCGACTACCGAAACACGATTTCCAGCCGAAGACCACCCGAGAGCTTCCTCGCGACGAATTCGAGAACAGCTTGGCTCGCGCCTTGTATCGCTTCGTCCGGATCTATATCCCGGCCATGCGCGAAAGCAGCAGAATTCGCGAACGGCAGGTGCCCGGCGGCGCTCTGATCAAGCACGAAGGCCAACGCCTGGTGCTACTGCGAGGCACACCCGAAGAACTCGGCCGCGCTCACGGCCAACTCCTAGCTCCGCTGCTCACTCGCACCATCGACTCCTATGTCCACCTAGTCGGAGCAGTGCAAACCCTGACATCTGGCAAGTATTTCTTGGCCGAGCTGCGTGAGGCCTGGCGCCGCCTGTCGCCGCACATCCCCGACCGTCACCAACGGGAAATCACTGCCCTCGCCAAAGCAGCTGGCGTCGACGCCAAAGAGCTGCGCCTCGCCAACGTTCTCCCCGAGTATTTCCACTGCTCTGGCTTTGCGGTGTTTGGACCCGCGACCAAAGGCGGGGTCCTATACCACGGACGAATCCTCGACTACATGACCACCATCGGACTCCAAGATGTCGCAGTGACCTTCTACGTCGAGCCGGCCGAAGGTCACGCCTTCGTCCACGTCGGCTATGCAGGCTTCATTGGCGTAGTCACCGGAATGAACGAAAAGCAGCTGGCACTCGGCGAAATGGGCGGTGGGGGACGCTACGAATGGGATGGTGTCCCCATGGCCACATTGATGCGAAGAACCCTTGAGGAGTGCAGGAGCCTGAGCGAGCTGCGTCAGCTATGGAAGAGCGTGCCGCGCACTTGCGAGTACTACTACGTCGCATCGAGCAGCAACGGCAAAGACCGTAAGGCCCTCGCCATTTGGGCCAACTCCCAGGCCATCAAGTTCCTCGAACCAGGCTGCGCTCATCCAAAGCTAGGTGAAGGGATTCCTGGTTGCGTTTACCTCTCTGCCGGATCGCGACTCGAGAATCTCCGAAAGAGAATCCTCGCAAACCACGGCAACATCGACCAAGAAGCGGCTATTCGGCTCATGGATCGCCCCGTCGCCATGAAGAGCAACCTCCACAACGCGCTGATGGTCCCAGAAACAGGCGAGATCTTTGTCGCACACGCCAAGGGCCATCGCCCAGCGGCAAGCCAAGCCTACGCTCGCTTCGCGCTCGATGAGCTACGAGCCAAAGCGAGCAAGCTCACCACAACGCCGCGCTCTATTCGTATCGATGAAGAGGGGCAAATCCCTGCTCCGCATCAAGAAAAAACCAAGAGCGCTCGCGCCCGCAGCGCATGGGTCCCACGCAGCTTTACGGCCCTTTGGCAAGAAGGGAAAAAGCATGGACCGCACATACTCAGCTTCCCTTCCCCCAAGCCGCTAGGAATAACGCGCAACGACCGGGTCACACTCGAGTGGTTTCCCGCACGCGGCGCGGACGCGGCCTCGGCTCCTGCAATGCTCTGCCTCCACATCCTCGATGGGCGCATGCTGGTCGCCCGCGGAATCGCCCGTAGCGCAGCAATAGAGGGGATACACGGCTTCGTCCTGCACATGCCAGGCTACGGTAACCGTGGCCACGACGCTCGCAGCGCCATTCGGTTGTTCGAACCGCGCACCTGGCAATGCGTCGCCGATATTCGCAGGGCCCGCATCTTGATCTCGAAGCTCCCCGGAGTGGACCCCGACTGCATCTGGCTCCAGGGAACAAGCCTCGGCGGCATGGTTGCCGCCCTCTCAGCAGCGGCAGAATCACAGTTCCGCGGGCATTTTCTGCTCTTGGCCGGTGGTGGGCTCGAAAACATGCTCAAGCATGGCAAACATGACACTGCCAAGATTCGGCAACGTTTCGCAAGCGCCGGTATCCAAGGCAAAGACCTTGTGAGCATCCTCCAATCAGTTGACCCGGCACGTTACGGGCATGACGTGGAAGCCAGCAAAACCTGGATGTTTAACGCCCGTGACGACCACGTCGTCCCTCCGGCCAATACACGCACCCTCGCGGCAGCGATACGCATCCCAAAAGAGCATTTGCACTGGTTTCCGGGCACCCATTACACCGCCGCGATCTTCCTCCCCACGGTATTGCGCAAGATTTGGGGGATCGTGCACGAAGCCGATTGAACGCAACGCCCTCCCCCGAGACAGGACAGATGCTCGGCACCGTAGTAGGCCATTGAAAAAGGCCCGCGTGTGACAGAGCACCGGATGCGTCCCTCCCCTTGGCGCCTGAAAACGCAGGCGCCGTGCGCAGATTCCAACGGCCGGCTAGGTAGGGGAAGGGTGGGGGAGCCAAACAGGCTCAGCGACCGCGGGGGAAACCGTTGAATTTGAAGGTCAAGGGCATCTTGGACGACTTGCTCTTCACTTCAATCTCGCCACGCACAGCGCCCCGCCCCTTGAAGCCCGGCTTCAGCGCGATCTCGACCTTCCATGTACGGTTGGCAGGGATCATCTTTTGCTGGTGGGGCACCTCCAGCATTTCCTTGCTGTTTTTGTTAGGTGCGATAACCCGAACGATCAGGTCATCTTCCTTAACGCCCCGCAGCTTGAGGACCTTGGCGGACTCCACCGAGATTTCCGACCCATCGATGGCCCAGAGATAGACCGCCCTGGTCGGCGGCGCAGAGCGGGGGAACGAGCGGAGACTGAAGAAGCGCGGCTCGAGCTTGACGGTCTCCTTGACCTCCGCAGCGATAATCACCTGCACATTGTGCTTCTCGTTGTCGGTGTGGAAGAGCAGGTAACCACCGAAGGCTCCGTGGGTGAGGCCGGGGCCATAGCTGCCCTTGATCGTATAGACGGTTTTGCCTTCCACCTTGCTGGGCTCGATCGAGGTGACCTTCATACCTTCTGGCATCACGCTGTCGGGGCGGGTGATTTTCCAGTCATTCTTGATGAGGCAATGGACCTTGACTTCCCACTGGCGCTGCTCACTCGGATCCATCGAGCCGAGCTGCACGACCTCGGGGACGACCTTGAAAGCAGCTGTCATCGTCGCCTCCGCGGTCAGGGTCATGCTCGGCATCGCTGGGTCGCTGGTCTCGATACGGATATCGCCAACGCGCCGCCCGGCACCACCGCTGACATCGAAGTCCATCTCGATCACGCACGGAACCCCCGCCGGAACGGTGACGGGCTCCTTGAGCGTCTGATCCTGTTTGCGCGCAAGCGTACGCACCTTATCTCCAACCTTGAGCTTGATACGCTGGCATTTGCAGGAGGTCATCAGCGACAGAATGCGCTGCTCTTTGCCCGTCTCGTTGACGAACTCGAACTTGTCCCGCAGGGTTTCCACGGTGTTCTCGACGTGCTTGCCATAGTCGAGATGGATCTTCTTGAACCAGCAACCCTTGGGAACAGGCTTACCCTTGTTCGTGACCTCAGGTTGTGCATTGGGTCCGACGAGGCCCGTTTTTGGGTCAACGACACCCTCGGGGATTTTCTTCTCGGCGGGATTTACCTTCGCCGGCTGAGCAGGCTTCGGCGGAGTCTCCTGAGCCTGGGCAAAAAGCCGGGCGCAGGGAAGCGTGATAGCAAGGAGCAGCGGGGCAATGAGGAGCTTCATGGCAGCACGTTCGCAGGAGAAGACCGGGGCGCTTGGGACCCGGGGGGGCGAGAGGGGGCCGGATATAGGGCGAAGAAGGATAACGCCCCTTCCCGGTCAATGCTCCCCAGCCCGCCGACTAGCCTTGGCCTTACTCCCATGGATGCTCTGCCCGCTCCCCGCACAGGAGCAAGCAAGACCCGAGTTCTCGAACAAAACGCTGCACGTGGAAAACGCCTTCGGCACCCCGCGTCAGCAGGTGCTGCGAGTGTCGGTGCCCTTCGCTCGCAGTGAGGCAACAACCCTGGAGGGCTGGGGCGTAGCGGGGCACCCCACGGCCTGGCGAACCCTGACGCACTGGCCAGATGGCTCCACACAGTGGGCGCAGGCCCAGTTCGTCGACACGCTGAAGCCCTTCGAGCAGAAGAGTTACACGGTGACTTGGAGCAAAAAGCCGGTCGCTCCAGGGAAATTCCAGTGGCCGCAGCGAATCGCCGACCTGCTCCTCGGCAATCACCTGCGAAGTCAGGTCGAGGATCCTTTCGGCGCCGTCTACGAGGCCGGCCTAGTGCCTGACCCCAAGGCTGGCCCCGATGGACTGCTCGAATCAAGCCCCCTGGTCCGCGTCTACCGCCTACGCTCCTACCACCTTCCCAAGGACCCTAAGAAGCCCGGCATTGGCCGCGATTTTCTGAGCCTGACCGGCTACCTGACCCTCTTCAGCGGCTTCGAGCACGCCGAACTGACGCTTGTCGTTGGCAACGACTACCTGGGAAGCGACCGGGCCGGAGACTCTCCCGACCCGAACCTGCGCCCCCTTGGGCTAACACGGCTGGCTCGAGTCAGCCTCCTAGTCCAGCATCCCGGTCTCGCGTTTGTGCCGCGCTGGGCGCGCGAAAACGCGATCAGCAGGCCAACGCCACTCAAGAACGAGAGCGGCGCGCAGATCGGCTGGCGCCAGGACCTGCTACGCAAGGGACAATGGCTGCTCGGCGACGCGCAGAGCAAAGCCTGGCGTTTCGTGCTTTTTCCGCCACTAGGCGACCCGAGCAAGCTCCCCGAGGATCCAGACGAGCTCCTGAGACGCCAAAGCGCATCGGCCATCGCCCTTCAGCCACTCTTCGGTATGCCCGACGTTGACGACATCCGCCGCAGCGGTGCGATGAACGCTCACGGCGGCCCGGCGCCGGCCACAAAGGACATACAGCAGCGAGCCGCCGCCGAATGGCAGCGCTGGAGCGGTAAGGATCAGTTCGGGCCTTTTGGGCTCTGGGGTGACATTGGCCGAACCGGCACGACAGGAACCCCGCGCAACACGACGATCGGCCTACATCTCGCAGCGCGCAGTGGCAGCCGCCGCCTGATGCTGGCAGCCGAGGGCTGGTGCCTGCAGCAGGCGATTCGCGGCTACCACCTCTGGGGCCTTGAGCTCCGAGATGGCCAAGACATTTTCTTGGAAGGGCTGCCCAAGTGGGCCAATGGCTGGGTCACCGGCGACACCCTCGGTCGTAACGCGATTCCCCACGCACTGGAGAAACTCCGCGAGGGTTTCCGCTGGCGCGACCCGGGCCCGAACGGGGTCAACCCCTTCGACTACGAGCACATGACCGTCGACAGGCTCTATGACTTCTACTGCCTCACAGGCGACGCCTGGACGCGTGAGGAGCTACGAGTCATCGGCGAGCAGCTGCGCGGCATGATCGTCCTCGACCCTAAGTACTTTTATGGCCACATGTTCTCGAGCCGCGGCGAAGGCTGGTGCATGAAGGCACTGGCACTGTGCTATCAGGCCAGTGGTAAGCAGGCTCTGAAGCAGCACGCCATCGCCCGGCTACACCAGATCATCGATAAGGAGCGCGGCAAAGCGCCCATGACTTGGGCCGTTAGCCAGGAGCCGCACCCAAACGCCTTCGGCCCCGGCGTCCGCTGGGATGCCCCCTGGCAGCAGGCAGCCTTCGTCATGGGTATGGCCGCAGGCTATCGCTACTTTGGCGATCCGCTGTTCCGCCAGGTGGCCATCGATGTCGCCCGCTACATGGCAAAGGAAGGCTGGCTTGAAGGCGTCGGCCCCAAGTACTTCGTGGCAATAGAAGATCCTCAGCGCTACAGCCTGCCGAAGGGTTACTCTCCCCTGAGTGGAACGGCTGAGTTCCAAGTGCCGGCGTTCGTGCTCGCAGCTGAAATGGCCGACGAACTTGAGCTGACGGAGGATGCTCGATTATTTCGCGCAAGAGCCGATCGCATCGTGCAAAACGCCAAACCAGGCAGTGGCCGCTACGCCAACAAATGGTTCCAAATCTACTTCGACCGCAAGCACCGCTAGCCAAACAGACCCATCGTGAGCCGAGTTCTCTTCCTACCCCTCGCCATCGATAAGAGCCTCCAAGGCCGCAGCCAGCCCTTGCCGCTGACAGTGGCCGCACGGCAAATCCCGAGACAGCTCGCCGAACTCATCGCGGGCAAGGGTTCGCTGCACACCAGCTACATGCCCTTAGTCGGCAACGACCAAGGCCGACGCGGCTTCGTAGGTTTTGAAGATCTGGTGCCACTCGAACAACTCACCCGGATCTTCCAGCCCTTGCAGCAGCGCCCCGACTACGTCATCGACGGCCTACTAGGGGAGGATCAGCTCGAGCTGAGGCTGAGCGCTCCGGGCAGCGAAACCAGCATTCGGCAGCTGGACCTACCCTTCGACCCCAACGAGCTACAAGCGCTGCTCAACCGACTCGTGCTGGAACTCTGGGAGCTCTTCGATCTTCCAGGGCGACCGAGCACCGTGCCCCCAATGAATGCGGAGGCCTTCGCCTGCTTCCTTGCCGGTCGCGACGAGGAACTCGCCGCCCAAGCCAACCTCACCAGAACTGCGCGCGAAAGTGCCTTCCTGCCCTTTCTGGCTGGCCTCCAGCACGAACCCGGCCAAGAGAGGATTCTCAACGCCACACTCGAGCTTGCGCGGCTCTATATCGAGCAGGGACGAGGCGACTCTAACGAAGCCTGCCAATCACTGGCCCAGGCAGCCCAGTCCGGTGAGGCACCACTGCGATACCTGATGGGGGCTTTGACCTTAGTCCGGCAAGTCGGCAACTTTCCGGCCATCGCCCAGATTGGTGTCCACTACTTGCGGCATCGCCCCAAAGATGCCGAAGCAGCCTTGCTCGTTGGCGCCGCCCATTGGAGCCAAGAAAACATCGAAGGCACACGGATCCTACTCACCGGATGTGTCAACCAGTGGAGTGAAGAGGATCCTCAAGGCCAGGCTCGATCAGGCGCCTTGGCCCTCCTGGCGGAAGCGCAGCGCGCTGCCGGCGACCGATCCGCTGAGAAACAAACCCTCGCCCTACTTCGCCGCTGCAAGGAGTGGACGGTTCACGCTGCCGAGTTCGCCGCACGCACCCTAAGCACCCAGGAGTCCGCGTTTGAGGAAGCTCTTCAGATCCTGCACCAGGCTCTGGAAAGCCACCCCAAAGACGCACGACTCTTGCTCGAGAAGGGGCACTGCCTCTTGCTCTCGGGAAAAGCAGAGGATGCTCGCCAATCCCTGCTCGAAGCCTCCTCAGGCCCGCCTGAAACCGCCATAGAGGCTCGACGGCTGCTCAGCTTCGTAGAAGGGCCGGAGATTTTACAGGGCATCGACATGGTTGAGCGACTGCTTCACCAGAAGAAGGCCGCCGACGCGCTCCGCATCGCCAAGAAAACCGCGAAGCTGGCGCCAAAGCAGGCCGAGCCTCAGTACCTAATCGGCCTAGCTCACAGCCAGCTGGGTCAAGTCCGCCGCGCAGTCCGTGCTTTGCGTAAGAGCCTCGAACTCGACCCAAGACTCGCCGAAGCCCGCAATCGCCTGGGCATCCTCCTCGTATCCCTAGGTCGCTACCGGGAAGCCTACTCCGAACTCAAACAAGTGCTCCAGGAGCTCCCCAACGAGATCGGACCACTCTTGCACATGGCCCAGGCCTGCTACTACCTGCGACGCTTCGACGAGGGTCGGGAGTTCATAGCGCGGGCAGAAAAACTGCAGCCCGAACACCCGATGCTGCGGCAGACAAAGGACACCTTCTACAGCCACGATTGACGCGAGATGGGGCCGATCCGAAGCAGCGCAACCTATCCAGGCCCCTGGAGCACCGGAGCGGCAGCCGATGCCTTCCGATCCAGCTCCAAGATCCACAGCGCCGGTTCGGACCGAAACTTGTCCGCAGTGCCGCCGATGAGTTGAATGTGCCAAGCCTTAGCTGGCCTTTGAAAAGGATCGCGAGTGACAGGGGGCGTCGCAGACGGTGCTTTGTCGCCGTGCGCATATTTCGTCCGGCCTGTTAGGCCAGGAGCAAGGGCTCGCCGCTGTAGCTCAACACTCTCCGCTTATCCGTTCTCTCGGAAGAACTCGCCCCGCGACCAACGCCCCGGCTTCTGATCCAATCAGAACCCACCCCCTCCTGCCCTGCGAGTGTGATGATGAGTGACGACATCCCCGTAATCGACCCGAACGCCTGGCGTGAGCAGTTCCCCATCACCCAGAAGACGGTCTACATGATCAGCAATTCGCTTGGGGCTATGCCGCGGTCGACACGGGACAACCTGAATCGCTACGCCGACATTTGGGAGGCACGCGGGGTCCGGAGTTGGGCAGAAGGCTGGTGGGTCAAGCAGAACGACCTGGCCGAGCACTTTTCACAGATCCTGGGCGTGCCGGCCTCGGCATTATCCCTGCATCAAAACGTCACCATGGCCTCGGCGGTCTTTGCGTCCTCGCTGCGCTTCGATAGCCCACGCAACAAGATCGTCTACACGGACATGAACTTCCCGACGATCATGTACCTCTATGACGGGATCGCGCGGCAGCACGGCGCACGCGTAGTGCGAGTCGAGTCGCCAGATGGCATTGGGGTGCCCACAGAAAAACTCCTCGACGCGATCGACGAGGAAACGGCACTCGTGCCGATCAGCCACGTGCTATTCCGCTCGTCATTCATCCAAGACGCACAAACGATCGTCGAAAAGGCACGCAGGGTTGGCGCCATCGTCGTGCTCGACGTCTACCAGTCCGTCGGCTGCATACCTCTAGAGCTACATAAGTGGGGGGTGCATGCGGCAGTGGGGGGGCCGCTCAAGTTTTGCTGCGGCGGTCCAGGGTCGTGCTTCCTCTACGTAGACCCGGAACTCTGCCAAGAACTCGCACCGGCCTACACCGGATGGATGGCGCACAAGCAACCCTTCGACTTCGACACTGGTCCCATTGACCGTCGAGAGGATGGATGGCGCTTCCTCCACGGCACCCCCAACGTCCCTGGGCTTTTCGCCGCTGAAGAGGGCGTGCGCATCTGCGCCGAGATTGGCATGGAGGCAGTCCGCAAGCACTCGATGAAGCAGACACAGCTGATCTGGGAGACAGCCCAAGAACTGGGCCTCAAATCCACAGCCCCAGAGAACCCCGAGCAGCGGGGCGGCACCATCGCCATCGACGCGCCACACGGCTATGAGGTCTGTCAGGAACTACTTGCTCGCGACTTCATCGTCGACTATCGCCCCAAGGCCGGGGTGCGCATTGCGCCGCACTTCTACACCCTCGACGAGGAGTGCGTAGCGACCGTGCACCAGATCCGCAAGATCCTCGACAGCAAGGCCTACGAGAAGCACCTCGGACAGGAGAAGCGGCCAGGGTGAGGAAGCTCTTCGATATCTCGCAAGCAGTTTCCGAGGAGACTGCGGTCTGGCCTGGCGACACCCCGTTCTCCAAGGACTGGGTCATGCGCATCGCCGACGGGATGGCGTGCAACGTCTCGACCATCCACATGTCGGTGCACTGCGGCACGCACACCGATGCTCCGTACCACTTCATTGAAGAGGCGCCAAAAATGGCCGAAGTGCCACTGGCGCCCTATCTCGGGCCATGCCGCGTCGTACATGTAACGCCCCTAGGGAATCCAAAACGCGTCCCCCTGACAGCCTTCGCTGGGCTGGAACGCGGAGAACGAGTTCTGTTCCGGACCGTCACAGATCTCGACCCAGCCCAATTCGACGAAGCCTTCTGCAGCCTCGGACTCGCAGCCGCGCAGCATGCCTGTGAACTCGGACTGGCGCTTGTCGGCCTCGACACCCCCTCGATGGACTGCTTCACATCCAAGACGATGGAAAGCCACAAGTGCCTGCTCGAAGGTGGCGTAGCCATCCTTGAGAACCTCGACCTAAGCCAGGTTCCCGCGGGTCGCTACGAGTTGATCGCTCTGCCACTCAAGCTCGTCGGCGTAGATAGCTCACCTGTGCGTGCAGTGCTGCGCGAGCTGGACTGATCTAGATCGGCAAAGCCGCTCAGAAGAGCACGATCCGCTGCACCAGGTTACTGCTCTGTAGTGGGAAAGCCGGGGTTTTGCTATCGATAACGACGGCTTGAACGAAGAAGCTTATCTGCGCAAATCCCGGCGGCACCGACCACTGCACTGAGCCTTGACCGATAGCGTTTGGCACGAAAACACCAAAGTGACTCAGTGACTTGAAGCCGTTACCAATACCCAGGTCGACAATGCCTGGAAGCTTTGACGGCTGCTTGCTCGGCGACAAATAATATATGCCGACTTCGCTCGGCCGCATCCACAGCTCGTCACGCACTGCCATAAACGAGGTGAGCTTCTGCAATCCCACGAGCCAAGGCTGGGTCACTGGTAGATACTCAAGCGTCAGCACGTTACTCGTCCCGGCCAGGTTTTTTACCCGAACCTGCACCTTGCCGAGAAGCTTCGGAAATGGTGGCACGAAAGCCAGCGACCCGGGTGAGGCCGAGAGCGGGATAACGCTCTGCTTGCCTACGAGCACCTGCGTAACGGTATCGAGACGGGTTCCGGTAAGGGTAAGCTTGCCGCCGCCATAAACGGGCGTCTGGGAGCTGCTGATCTTTGTTAGTGTCGGGACGGGTATCGAACTCCGCTGCCCTAGACCCGCGATCGCAAAAGTGAGGTGTGGATTCAGCAGCGAAGACGCCGTCACCTCAGCCCAATAGAGGCCCGGCGCCGAGAAGGTCCATTCGACTTTATCGTAGGAGTTGGCACCGCTGAGTATCGAGCTAGCCAAGAGATTCTTGGCGCCATCATAAATCCTCAGGTCGAGGTTCTCGTATGCGCTACTCGCAAACTTCTGGCGCTGCCAAGTAATCGTGACCGAGTGCCGCCCCGCCTTCTTGATCAGAAAGGGATAGAGCTTCTTTTTGGCGCTCTGATCGATCTTGTCCTCGAAGACATCCTGGGCCACCGCCGCCTCGGTCAAAAGTTCAGCGCGCATATAGCCGGCGCCCTTGCCGGCCCCCGCTGAACTATCCTCAGTGCTGTTAAGCAGAAGGGCCTTGGTGCTCAGGGCCGAGAGCTTGGGATTAGCCTGGCGAGCTAGAGCCGCGGCTCCCGCTACGAGTGGAGCGGAAAATGAGGTGCCGCTGACCTGCGAGACTCGGCTCTCCTGGTCTGGAACAGCAAGGTAGACCCCAGCGCCAACAGCGACCATGTCCGGGACGACCTTGCCGAAGCTCGTGGTACCGCGACCCGAAAAGCTAGAGATCTTGCGTGACCCGTTATCTACCGAGCCAACGCTCAAACCGTTATAGCCGGCCTGGGTGGACCTGATGTTTCCCCCGTTATTGCCGGACGGCACCGTCACCAGCACATCTCCGTTCACAACGGCCGAATCGAGTGCCTGCTGGGTCGCGTCACTAGGATCCGGCGAACCGCTGTAGCTATTGTTCGCCACCTTGATCCCGTAGCGCTGGACATCGGCGAGGACGCGCTGCCATCCACGCGTGAGGTGGGCGCTGGTCGTGCTGCCATTGGCGTAGGACGCGATATTGATACCGACGAAATCGCATTCGGGCGCGCAGCCGTTGTCGACTTTGGCGAGAGTAGACCAGCTCGCACCGCCGACGGCATGGGAACACATCGTGCCGTGTCCGGTCAGGTCATCACCCGTCTTACCGGACACGACAGAGAAAGCGGCCTTGATCCGGTTGCGGGCGCTGCTGCTGCCCCCCGAGTAGTACAGGCGGTGGGGGCGATTGCTCTTTTGGTAGCGGACGTCGATACCAGTATCGAGGATAGCCACGGTCACCCCCCAGCCCTTGACCGTCCGTGAGTTGACGGTCATAAGGTTGGCGGCATCGGAGTTGTGACTGCGCGCGTTGCTAGCCTTGGTGAGGGCGGGTGCATAGATGTAGTTCGGCTGCACTCGCTCGACACCAGGGAGCATCGCAAGCTGGGCCCGCTTGGCCGGATCGATCCGGACCGCAGAAGCATTGATGATCCAGTAGTGCTCGATCACGACTCCGCCGAGCTGGCGAAGCCTGAGGGAGAAAGGCGCACGCTGCGCTGCATTCCGCTCCCGGATCCCCCGGACAAGCCGCCCGTAGGCCTCAGGATCCGGCAGCACCCGGTTCGCCTCCCGCAGCACGGAGAGATCGCAAGAGCGCTCGGAAAAGTGCACGATGAACTCTCCCGCGACAGCCCGTCGACCGTCCTCCCAGCTCACAAGCTCGGATCTCTCGTCCTGCTGAGCCCCTAGCCCTACTGCGCAGAGGAGAACGGCAAGAAAGCAGGGGCATAGCTTCAGGGTTGCCCAGATCATAGACCCAGGCCCAAGGAGCAAGTTTTCGCCGAAAACACCATTTCTCATTCCACAGATGGGGGGCACAAGGGGATAGGGGAATAGCTGGCTCCAGAAACATGAGACCTGGAACTCCCAATAATGCCCTACTGCAAAAAGTCTTGCTGGCGGGATTCTGTGAACTCAGGTTTGGGACAACACCCAGTCGGGGCTAGAGAAGGGATTTTGAAACCAAACTCGAAGGGCCATACATCGGCCCTCGCTTTGGACCGAGGGGAACGACGATGAGCAGTTTGGGCCTGAAGCTCTATTTCCTGCGCACACGCCACAAACAGGTCACCCAAATGGCTATCGCCAAGGAACTGGGGATCCGGCAGGCCACCATCTCCAACCTGGAACAGGACATATCCCAGCCGAGCCTCCCACTACTTCGGGTCTTGTGTAGCTATTTCGACGTATCACCCAGCTACCTCCTCGATGACGAGGGACCATTGGAACCTTCTCCAACCGAACACTGGTCCCGGCGGCACCAGCTGGTCGCAGTAGGGCAGTATTTGGAGCTAGGAAGCAACGCCATCCACGAACTCGCAGACGGAAAACGCCTAGTCGCAATCCTTCCGGGCATCCCGGTTTATGACGAAGAGGCCGCCAAGCAGCGGGCCGCCGGCGACCCAAGCATCGCAAATGCCCACACCCTGCAAGTCGAGCGCAAGCGCCGCCAGGAAGCCGAACTGCGCCAGCAGCTGGAAAACGAGCGTCAGGCCAGCCGCATGCGGCGCCGCGGCGTCAGCCGCAGCAAAAGCGAAGAGCTCAGCGAACAGAGCGGCATCAACAGCTAAGAGGCCTGGCCTGCCACTCGGTGGCTGGGGCTTGCTAGAGAGCCTTACGGGACTGGAAATCAGAGATAGAGCTCCAGCGCCAGAGACAAAAGCCACAGGAGCACCCCTAGTACCAGCCCGAGGAGAAACTGGTGCAGGACGGGAACCCTGCCGGACTCTTCGCTCTTCTGCTCGTCCACCTTCTTCACACTCCCAAATCCGCGAGTTCCGCGAGCAGGGCCTCTTCGTCCAGGATCACCAGGCCCAATTTCTCTGCCTTGGCAAGCTTGGAGCCAGCCTTGGCGCCCGCGACCACGTGTGTGACCTTCTTTGTCACGCTACCCGAGCTCTGCGCGCCGAGCGCTTCTACTCGTCGCTTGGCCTCGTCACGCGACATGCTGTCCAGCCCGCCGGTAAAGCAGTAGACGCGCCCCGCAAGAGGGCCCGCCTCTTTCCCCCGATCCCCAGAAGGCTGCAGCACCTGGACCTCGACCCCCGCTTCCGCCAAAGCCTCCAGGAAGCTCAGCGTCGCCGGCAAGCGGAAGAACTCCGCAAGCTCCCTAGCGACGACCTCCCCAACGCCATCGATCTCCTCGAGAGCCTCGGCCTCCGCCACCGAGAGAGCTTCCAAACTTTCGAAGCCTTCCGCGAGGTCCTGAGCGATCTTCTCCCCGACATGGCGAATGCCGAGTGCATACAGAAAACGCGCCAAGGGCGGGCGCCGAGCCGAATCGATCTCCCGCACGAGGTTGGCGAAACTCTTCGGCCCCCATCGTTCCAGTTTGAGGATCTCCGCTTCGCGTTCCGGCAAGCGAAAGACATCCTCCACTCGATCCAGAAGCCCCGCTTCACGCAGCTGCGCCACGTATTTGGCACCCAGCCGGTCGATATCGAGTGCACGGCGGCTCGCCAAATGCGTGATGCGGCGGGTCACCTGCGCCTCGCAATCGATGTTGAGGCAGTAGAGGAAGGCGCCTTCCTTCTCGACCGATGATCCACAGACCGGACAGGCCTCCGGCATGGCAAAGGGCTCACTGTCCTCGGGCCGGGCATCCAACTTCACCTCGATGAGCTCGGGGATCACATCTCCGGCACGCTCGACGACCACCTCATCGCCAATTCGCAGGTCTCGCTCGGCTAGCAATCCAAAGTTGTGGAGAGAGGCACGCTGCACGGTGACGCCCGCCAACTCGACCGGTTCGAGATGCGCCACCGGTGTCAGGGCACCGGTGCGCCCAACTTGCACAGCTATGTCCAGGACCCGTGTCGTGCCTCGTCTCGGCGCGAACTTGAAAGCCAGAGACCAACGGGGAACCCGTGCGGTCCGACCCAGCTGCCGCTGTTGTGCCAGCAAGTCGAGCTTGGCAACCACGCCGTCCATCTCGTAGTCGAGTTCTTCGCGCTGCGCTTCGAGCCGCTGGTGGTAGGCGAGGATGCTCTCTGGACCCTTTCCGGTTTCGAGGAGCGGGGAAACCCGAAGCCCGGCACTCTGAACCCTCTCGGCGAGTTCGGTGTAGCACTCCAGATCACGCCACCCATTCAGCTCACCAAAGCCCCAGAAGAAAAAATCCAGCCCCAGGTCTTCGAGCCCCGTCGGATCTAGGCGTTTGAGCGAACCGGCTACGGCATTTCGAGCATTGCGGAAGGGATTCTCTCCCCGTGCCTCCTGAGCTTCGCGAATCTCGCGGAATCGCGATTGCGCCAGGATGACCTCCCCCCTGAGTTCGACCCGCGCCGGGAAGCTACTGCCCTTGAGAACATCGGGAATTCCCTGCACCCGGCGTAGGTTCTCAGTGATCAACTCGCCCTGGCGCCCATCGCCACGAGTCAGACCCTGGATCAGAACACCGTCCTCGTAGACGAGACTCGCACTGACCCCGTCATATTTGGGCTCGAGCACCCAAGACAGGGGCTCCTCGAGTTCGAGCCCCTTGCGCGCTTTCAGGTCGAAGTCCTGCACCTCTTCCGGGGAGGTCAGAGAGTCGAGGCTGAGCATAGGAACTCCATGCGCACGCTTGGTCGCGCCCCGCGAGGGGCTCGCCCCGACACTCTGCGTCGGAGAATCCTCCTCGCGCAGCTCGGGATGCTTGGCTTCGAGCCCGCGCAGCTCGCGCATCATCTCGTCGTACTGCGAATCGCTCAGCTCTGGCCGACCCTGCTGGTAATACAGCTCGTTCGCCCGACGCAGCTCCTCGGCGAGCGTACGCATCCTCTCCAAGACTTCGGCGGCTTGCTTACGACTCATTGGGCAGGATCCTTGCTATCGATTCGGTCAGACATCTTGCTTAGAACGGAATGTCCGAGCCATCCTCTGATGCAGCATCTTCTCCGGCATTCTCTCTCCCGGAGGAAGTCTCCAGAGGGCGAACGCCGTCGTAGGTCACCTCATTTCTGCGCACGAAAACTCCGCTCGCCGGGTGCTCGAAGCCCCCAACCTGAATCTCCAACACCGCACGTCGGCCAATGAAGTCCTGGGCGCCCAAGCGCACCTTGCCTCGGGAGGGTAACCCCAAGGCCTCAAGAACCCTTCTCGCCCTGGCCGCCGCCCGCAGCGAGAAAACGACATTGTCCCAGGCCGCCAACCGCCCGCACTGTGGCCCCTCATCCACAACCCACTTGAGGGCCCAAAGCCGGTCTCCCGCCCTGGTGTATCGGGTTCGCGCATCTTCGATCCGGCAGACATAGCTACCAGCCGGCACCGTAACGAAGTCCCTGTCCCGCGACTCTTCGACCTCCGGAATCAGAAACTCGGATCGCTCCTGGTCCCTCTCCCTAGCCGAGCCTCCATCCCCTCCGGCCCCCCCTCCAGAGCCCTCGCTCGCATCCAACCCATCGTCCAATGAAGACTTTGGCTCCTGGAGCTTCTCTCGGCTTCGCTCATCCATACTCACCCTCCTTGCTTGCTCACCTCGCTGCCAAGTGCAGCCATCGATTCAGTGACGGAGAGGGCGGATTGGTTTCCCGCAAATCCAGATTTCTCACGAAGCACTAGCCACAAACCAATCCCAACGAAAAAGGGGCGGCGCCGAAAACTCGGCTCCGCCCCTTTCGGAAGACAGGTGGGCAGCAAGCTTGCCGCCTTCACCCGCTCAGCGCCGCCGCCGCCGCTTCTTCTTCCTCTTGCCTTTTTTCTCGCCATCGCCCTCAGGCTTGTCGCCCTGACGTCTGATCGGCGAAAAGGGAGTCTCAAGCACGGCCTTACTCGGGTCGCGGTAGGCTGCGCGCCAGCGCTTCTTCGCCCACTTACGCCAGTCACCTTCGACCTTGACGCAGACCTGGCGATAGACGTCGCTCAGACCGCGGTCGTTCTTCTTTTTCATCGCCAAGCCGGCATGTTCGCGCTGCTTGTCGCTACCGAAAGCGTTGATAAAGGGATAACGGAAGTTGTTCGACTTGCCGCAGGCCGAAATCAGCTTACGCCACTCGGCGTTGCGCTGGGTGATAAAGAAATCAACAAGCGACCAGGCCATCGCATAATCGACATCCGTCAGATCGTTCAGCTTTGCGGTAGTGATCTGATAGAGGTTCTTGGTCGGAATCTTCTTCGAGATCTTGTTGGCGGCGACCTCGTAGGCAATCGCGATGTAATCGAAATCTGCCTGCCCGCCCTTCTTGCCGCTGTTCGCGTAGACACTCTTGGTGAAACGCGACATTCGGTTAAGGCCAATGGTGTCCATCGAAGCCCAAATGGCGACGCCATTGATCAGCCAGGTCATCAGGTGACCGCGGCCACGTCCTCCCGAACCAATACCTTGGCGCTGCCCGCTCTTGAGATTGACCTCACGCATGGCCGGCATGCAGTGCGACATCAACCATGAAAAGCCCATGCCGTTCGCGACCCAGGAACTGATGTCGCCACCGTCCTTGCTCAGTTCCAACGGCGGATTCGCACCAGCCATGGTCAGGCCACCGTTGTTATGTGACTCCTGAAGGATCGACCGAACACCACCCTTCGAAATCGCCGTCGGATGCACTTCAGCGAGGAGCACGACCATATCGTCGTAGGAATCGCGGCTGATTCGGTAGTAGCACTGCTTGCCACCGCGCCCCTTGAAGCTGTTCGCGTCGAGCTTGCCGAAGGTCACCCAGTTCAGGCGGCGATAGGCATACTCGCCGATTTGAGCCAGGAGGGTTGCCGTCTGCTCGTCAGTCGGAACAACCAAACGCATGTGGTCAGTGATGATCGCGGTCAGCTCACCCTCATCGATCCCCAGATAGTCGATAAAGCGTCCTTTGAGCTCCTTCGCCTCTTGGTAGTGGTCTTCGATGGATTTCGTGACCGCAGCCTTGTTCTGCTCCTCATTGGGCAAAACCAGAGAATCCTCGCCAGCGACGGCCGCGAAGGTCGGCGCAGCGAGCACGGTGCTGAGGACAAAGAACGGCAGTGTGCGAATCACAGGTATTTCCTTGATCTGGGTTCGTGGGGCGATCGGAATGCGGCGGAACATAGTAACAGGGCCCCAGAAGATGCGCACGGCGTAGCTACGAGGCCTAGGGTTTTGCGGACTACGGGCATAGGGGCGGAGCGCTCCCCAGAAACGTAGATGTCGCAGAAATCCGACACTCGTTGCAGCAAAGCGCCCCTTGTTGCGGCAGAACAACGATTCCCTCACAAGCTCAGCTAGGGGCCCGATGCAGGATTCGCCGCCAAAGCCCTACAGCACCGGGACTTCCTAGCACTGTCCTCATTCTCAGCACAACTGGCACACGGCCTGCGCTTGCTCGCCGAACGCCTGCCCCTGACCTAAGATCGAGCAACATGATGAGCGACCACGGCCAAGAACACAGCAACGACGATCAGCCCCGCAAGGAACTCTCCTCAAGCGAGTACCAGAAGCGGCTCCTCAACAAGCTGAACTGCCTGATTGCCGTGCTCGAAGTAGCAATCGGCAAAATCGCCCAAAACGCCGACAGCGACAGCAGCAAGGCCGAGCGCCTAGGCAAGATCCGCAACAACCTTGAGAACACCCTCGGGATCTGCCGCCGGGCCAAGCGAACCTTGGAGAACAAGATTCAAAGCGGAAGCAGCAACCCCAATAACATCCCGGCCGCTCCCACAGCCGAAATCACGGAAACCCCCGAAAGCAAACCCGCAAAACGCCCCCTGAGCTTCCGAAACTACGTGGAACTCAGCTCCATCGACGAGTTCCGCAAGTTCAAGAAGCTCGAACCGATCTCGGAAGCCGAAGTCTCCGAAACCGACCTCGACGAGCTAGCCCGCAAGCTCAGCGAGCTCTAAGCCCCGCTCCCTTCCCTCCCTCAGCACGAGCCGAAAGGCTCGATCCCTTCCCCCCGGAGGCGCGGCCCACAGGGTCGCGCCTCTTGCTTGTACAGCGGAGTTCGGCCCCAGCTCCCCGAAGTCAGGCCCTCCGCTCAAAGCTTTTTCCGGCGCGGTTTCGGCGCTGGCTTTGGCGGCTGCTCCTTGGGGCTCGACCCTGGCAGTTCCTTCTGCAGCAGCTTCTCGAGCTGGGCAAAGGCCCGGTTCCCGCTACCCACCGTGACAAAGAGTCGACGCCCCTTGGCGTCGAACAGGGCAACAAGGGGGAAGGCCCGCCCAAAGCCAATCTTCTGTAGCTCCTGCATAGGGATGCCGACGGCGTTTCCGAGCTTCACTCCATCGCCGAGAAGATCGGCGCGCGTCGCGCGGAGGTACTCAAGCCGATCCCCGCGACTCTTGGCAAATCTCGCCAAAGCCTTTCGCTGCGGCTCTGCCAAGAGCAGCCGCGGATGCTCGAGCACGATCAACACGTATCGTCCCCCACCGATCTCAAGCTTGCGCTTGCCGGGAAGCTGCAGCGTCACCCTCGCAGGAGCTTCCTCCTTTTTCTCGGCCGGCTTCTTCTTCGGGATCTCAGCTGGGCGCTGCCCTGAAAGAACGCAAGGAAGGCAGCAGACGAAGGCCAGGATGAGTGATCGGTGCATGTGAAAAAGCTCCCTCTCAGATGTCGCCCAAGAACACCGAGCCCTCGAGGCGTTTCAGGAAGAGATGAATATCGAGGCGCTTATCGACAGCAATCGAGTTACCCCCCGGGCTGGACCGAGAAAACGCTCAAGCACCCAATTCTGCAAGCGCCACTCGCTCGTGAGCCCACGACCATCGACCATGGACGCCACCTTGAGATTCGGTTTTGGACAAGGGGCACCCGAGGAAGGAAGTGGCGCCCGGCCCGGGGCAGCTTCCGCAAGGTCCGCAGCTCATCACAGAGGTTCAACAGAGGCCCAATCCCGGTTAGGCGCAAAGGCATAGGCATAAGCCTTTATATACAAACCACTTATCTTTGTTGTCTTCCTTGGAGTCTTCCGTTAATAGACTGGCCAACTGCCCTGCACACTGGACTGCTACTCGGACTGGCTCCTCGCGCGCAAGGCTCCGATGACAAAGCCGTCCCAGGCCAGAAAAGCTCACGGAGAAATTCCCGAATGTCGGATCGCCTCGAAGTCCTGCGCGAGCTGATGGCCGCCGAACTCAGCCCGGCCAGCAGCCAAATCGCTATTAGCCAGGCGCTAGAGGAGAGCCACCCCTCAGACCTGGCCTTCGCACTCAGCGAACTGGACCCCGAGGTGGCATCCCGCTACTTCTCGCTGCTGAACAACGAACGGGCAGCCGAGGTCCTAGCCGAACTCGAAGAAGACACCCAACGTGAGCTGATCAGCTCCCTCCCGGTGCGGCGTGTCGCCAACCTTCTCGACGAACTCCAGCCCGACGACGCGGCAGACATCTACCAGCAGCTCCCAAGCTCCCTGCGCAGCGGTGTCCTCGAAGGTGTCGAAGAAAAGCGAGCTCAGCAGATCCGCCTGCTCGGCGCCTACGAAGAAGAGAGTGCCGGCGGCATCATGACGCCGCAGTTCGTTGCGGTGACCGCCAAGGAAACCGTCGCCTCGACCCTCGAAGCGATCCGCGCCATCAATGACCTCGAGACCGACCGCGTCTACATCGTCGATTCGGATGGCCGCCTCCTGGGCGTGACATCCATTCAAGAGCTACTCCACCAAGAACAACGGCGCACCCCGATATCCACCTGGATGGACTCCAGCGTCGTCTCGGTGCACGAAGACGACGACCAGGAAGAGGTGCTCCGCATCGCATCCATGTATGGCCTGACGACCGTGCCCGTAGTCGATGACGACGAAAGGCTGGTAGGTATCGTCACCGCCGATGACCTGGACTTCGTGGCCGAGGCTGAAGCCAGCGAAGACATGTATCGCATGGCGGGCACCCTCGCGAAAAACCCGACCCGCGCATCGGTGCCCAGCCGCATTTTCGCTCGGCTGCCCATGCTGCTCTTCACGGTCGTGGTCGGCCTTTCGATTTCCTGGATCGTGACGGCACTGACGCCGAGCGATAACGGCGCCCCTAGGAATCACCCCCTACGCTACCTGCCTATCATCATCGCCCTCGCGGGCAATGTCGCCGCGGTCGCGAATGCCATCGTGGTGCGCGGGCTCGCCACCGGCGAGCTTGAGCACGGCAGACTCACCGGAGCCTTCCTCGGGGAGTTCGCCGTCGCCTGTGGCGTTGGGGTGATCGCGTCGGTGCTCACCTGGCTCGGGATCACCACGCTGGAAGCGGACGCCATCGTGCTCGCCAACTCCGTCTCGGCATCGCTGTTCCTAGGAACCCTGGTCTCAGCAAGCGCCGGATTCGCGACTCCGGCCGTCTTCGATCGAATGGGGCTCGACGCCGCGCTGACCGGGCCCTTCGTTATCGCGATGAACGACCTAGCCGGCACGGCGGTCTTTGTCGCGGTATGCAGCTTCGCTCTGAGCACGTGACCGAAAGCAACGACCAACGCCATCCGGCACCGAAAAAGCCACGCCCGCGCGGCCTCTGGAGCGAAGCCCAAGAGCTCCTCGGCCAAGTCGCGATTCCCCTAGCAACGGCGCTCTCGGTCTGGCTTTTCCTCCGGGACCAGGTGCTGGACGCCTACGTCGTCCCGACCCCGAGCATGGAGCCCACGATCGAAGGCGACCCGCAGCACGGCGACCGAGTCTTAGTCGACAAGACCTTCGATCAACGCCGCAACCCCGAGCGCTTCGACATGGTCGTCTTCTGGCTGGAGAAGGAACAACAGATCGTCGTTAAGCGCGTCGCCGGCCTACCCGGCGAGAGCATCGAAATCCGCGACGGCGATCTCTTCGTCGGCAAAACCCCGCAATCACTGTCCCGCATCGTCAAGAGCGTGAACGACGACGCCGACCTCTTCGCCCGCTACTGGGACCACGCCGTCGACCCCCAGGGTTTGGCCTCCACAAGGTGGCGTCGGCAGCGAACCCAGATGGATGCAGAGGCCATCAGCCTTGAGCCGCTGCCTTCGAGCGCGGCACTGCTCGAAGCAAGAGCACCAAACGACCGACGCCAATCTGCGTGGAACCTCGAATGGCTCGGCAAGGTCACGACCGGCTATATCGACGCCTTTGACGGCTTTATCCCTCGGAGCTATCCGGCTCTCGACTTCGGTCTCGAGCTCACGACAAAACTACAACCCGGCGCCCGGCTCTGGCTACGCCTCGACAAATACGGCGATGCCTTCAGCCTCTGCTGCGGCACGGGAGGCCATCTGGCAGTCTTTCACGGCGAACGCCGCCTCGACCTGGGAGCGGCTCGCTTGCCCGAACTGGCAGGAAGCTCCCACGAACTGCGCTACATGTGGCTCGACGGCGGCCTCGTCCTCGGCGTCGACGGAAAGGAAATCCTGCGGCTAAGCCCCAGCCTCGAGCCCAATCGCCTCGCCCCTGCTAATGGCATCGGGGTCGCAGTGACGAAGGCCTCCGCTCGCATCGACGCCATGCGCATCGTGCGCGATATTCATTACTTGGAGCGCGGCAGCTTCGCTGCCTTCTCGCCTGAGATTATTCCGGACAAGCATTACTTCCTGCTCGGAGACAACAGCGAAGACAGCCGTGATTCGCGCTATTTCGGCCCAGTGCACCAACGCTGGCTCCGGGGCCGGCCATTACTCGTCGCGGCTCCGCTCTCTCGATTCCACGTATTCCGCCGATGAAACACCTCCTCCCTTTTCTTCTGCTCACCCTCCCCGTCCTCGGCCAGAGGGAAGCCGCCCCGGCCCAGAAGCAAGAGGCGGTGCGGAAGTTCGCCGTCCTCGACGTTCCCTGCTACCCCGTGATCCGCAGCCCTCATGAGATCAGCATCGATGGCAGCCTGGCCGAATGGCCCAAGGAGGTCCCCGCTCTGCTGATCGACGACCCAAGGCAGCTCTCCGGCACCGCCCACCAATCATGGCGCGGCCAGAGTGACCTCGCCGCCCGCGGAGCCCTGCTCTGGGACGAGGAACGGCTCTACCTCTCCTTCTTTATCCGGGACGATTGGCCCCGCGCCCTTCCTAAGGAAACGCCACTCGCAGCCCCACTCTTTCCACCCTGCGACCAGTTCGAACTGTTCTTCGACCCGAAGCGCGACACTCGTGCCGCTGGCTCCGATCCGGGACGTCGCGAGGATCACCAGTACGTGATGGGCCTCCAAGCCAACAGGCGCAGCTTTTCGATCGCCTGGCGACGCCGGAACGGATCCCCAGAGCCCAAATCCGGCTTCCGCGGCGTAATGCTCTACGACGTGCGGCAAAAGGCGTGGGTCGTCGAAGCCTCCGTGCCCTGGTCCGAGCTGCTCGGCTCTGGCACAACGCCGAAGCAAGGCCTGGCGATCGACGCGAATTTCATCTTCTCCGACTATGACGCGCCAAGCGATGACCTGGCCCAGACACGCATCGGTTGGACCTTCGGCTCACATCCGCAGAGCATCGACCCAGCGATGTACGGAACGCTGATCCTGCACGGAGACAGCTATACGGAGAATCACCCGCCCAAGCGTCCAAGACTCCCCAAGACCTCCGGGATCGGCCAGCCTCGCAACAAAACGCTGCACATGTGGATCGATCAACTGCGGCAGCTTCCAGTAAAGCCGGGCATGGCAGGCCTTATTGGGGATCGTGGCGCTGTTCTCAATCAACTTGACGCCGTCCTTGAAGAGTATCCTCTCGCGGACACACAGCAGCTGATCCTGCTCATGCAGCGGCGCATGCAACGCGAACTCGCTGGCTACCTAGAACGAGGCGCACCGCAAGCCCTGCTGTATGCAACGCTCGAGATGCTGAAATCGATACCCGAAAAATACGAGGGCGACGAGATCACGATCCGCGCTCTTCCCGGGCGCGGCTTTCTCGTGCGTAGCAAGGAGGGCATGGTTCAGATCGGCCCCGGCCTGGTACTGGGGGAACGCCTTGCGGGAGCATTGGACGCCCTCTGCCTTTCACACGCCTTCGATCCGATGGATCGCAACGACCCCTTGGCCCTCCGGGTTTTTGCCCGCAAGCGCTCCGTCCTCGTGCACACCGGCTTCCACCTCCACGGCTATGGGCTGTTCCACGAACACGCGGTCGCACCGGGCCAAGAGGGCAAGCTGCCCGGGGGAATCCGTGTCCGCCCCCTTGGAACCATCGGCGAAAAGAATTCGGTGACCCCAACGGTTGGCTGGCAGCTGAGCTTCCCCAATGGCCATATCGTCGTCGACGCTGCGCTCTCGGGACTCCCCTCGCAGCTCAAGCTGCCCCAAGGAAAGAAGCACATCGACGTCCTGATCCTGGATCCAATCCACCCGGCATGGGAGCAATGGATCAAAGAAGCGAAGCCTCGGGACGTTCTTCTATCGGGCTTCCTCGATCTGCCCCGCTTCCGCAACGGCGCCCTCTACCGCAACAACCGCCTCGCCGACGCCCGGGATTTTGTGCGTAAGCTCGAAGCGCAAGGCGTACGTGCCTGGCTCCTGAGCCCCGGCCGGGCTTGGCGGCAAAACCGCTAAAGCCAAGGCCTGGCTCAGACCATCGCGGCTATCGAGGTTCGGATCGCGAGTGCGGCAAGCAGGAGGAAGGTCAAGCCCCGCAAATACACCCGGGACAGACGTCGCCCCGTCCTCTCTCCGAGCCAACTCGCGGCAAAGAGCACAGGCAGCAGCAGGAGCCCCTTACGCATGCCTTCGAGCACCGGCGCCCCAAACTCGCTGCCAAGCAGCCAGATCTGCACAGGCCCAAGCAAGAGGAAGGAACCCCAAAGAAAGCTCCGGGACCGCTCCGGCGGCCAGTCGTGGGCGAGCATCCACAGCACCAGCGGCGGCCCTCCCATACCAAAAAGCCCTGCGAAAAAGCCGCTCAAGCTCCCGGCAATCAGCGCCCAATAGCCAGCGATCCGCTGCCGCGGCTGGACCCGCACCAAACCCTGCACCGCAAGCGCCGCCAGCAAGAAGATCCCCAGTAGCAGCTGCAACTGCGCCTTACTGCTGGCGCTGAGTAGGCCAAGCACCCAAATACCTAAGGGCGTCCCAAGCAGCCGCGGCAGGGCCATCGTCCCGACCGCCCGGTAGGGCATCACCTTCCGGTAGCTCCAGCTCTGCCAGGCGGTCTGGAAAAACACCACGCTGAGGAGGACGGAAATCGCGACCGGGAGATCGAGCCCAGCCCAGAGCATGAGCGGCACCGAGAACATCCCGGCGCCAAAACCCACCGCCGACTGGACGAAGAGCCCGGCGAACACCGCTGCCGCCACCACAAACAGCTGAGGATCCAACCATGAGCCGTCGGCCGCCGCCAACGCCAGGATGGGGGCGAAAGGCAGGGTCAACATGCGTCCCGCTCAGCCCGCTCCAGATAAAGCCGCGAGATCTCGCGCGTGATCGGCCCAGGCTCCCCATCGCCAACGGGAACTCCGTTGAGCATCGTGATCGGCGCAATATCCATGTTTGTCGAGGACAAGAAGATTTCGTCCGCCTCCCGAACGTCCAGCTCAACGAGCACCCGCTCTTCCATAGCCAGGCCATGATCCTTTCCGAGCTCGAGCAGAACCTTGCGGGTGATGCCGGAGAGGAGCCCCGAACGTAGGGGGGGCGTCAGGATCTCCTTGCCCTTGACGATCCAGACGTTGGAGGTCGGCGCCTCGGTCAAATCGCCCTGGGGATTGAGAAAAAGCGCCGTCTCAGCCCCGTGCCGTCGCGCCTCCGCAAGCCCCATGATGTTGTTGAGGTAGTTGCCGCTCTTCACACCTGGATCCATGGTCCGGCGGTCGGTCCGTCTCCGATCGACGATCCAGGCGTGCAGACCCTCGTCCGGAAAATGCTTGGGCGGAACTGGTCGCGGACGAGCAAGCAGCACATAGCTCGGCGTCTCAGAAGCGAAGGCGAGGTCGATATTGGGGGCCGTCCCAGTCCCGCGGGTAACGATGATGCGAAGGTAGCTTTCCTCGTTCCCTGCTGCCTGGATGGTCCGAGCACACTCCACCCCAAGCTCTTCGTCGCTCCAGGGAATCTCCAGCCAGATGCTGCTGGCGCTGCGACGGAGCCGATCCAGATGCGGAGCGAGGAAGTAGAAGCGCTCCCCCTTGGCCCGCACGACCTCGTAGACGCTGTCACCAAAGAGAAAACCGCGGTCGAGCACCGAGACTCGACCTTCGGATTCCGGTAGAAGCTCTCCGTTGATGTTGCAGTAGCAATGCCCGGCGGCGCTCATTACTTACCTCCGGCGGCATCATCATGAGAGCGCCACCTTTCCGCCAGCTTCTCGTCTTCGTAGCATGTCCCGCCTTCCTATCCGGCGGGGCTGAGACGAACCGCCACCTGATCCCCGCCCGAAGATTGCCCCGAGGTTCCCCCGCATGTGTGGCTTCATCTCGATCCTCGCCCCCAAAGGCCAAGATGTCCTAAAAGATGTCCTCGACGGTCTCTTAGCGATCCAGCACCGGGGCCAGGACGCCGCTGGCGTCGTCACCTTCGACGGCACCAAGTTCAACGCCAAAAAAGGCCTCGGCCTCGTCTCCGATGTCTTCAGCGCCAAACACGCCAGTCGCCTCAAGGGACACATCGGCGTGGGACACGTCCGCTACCCGACGGTCGGCAAGGGCGAAGGCACCGACGTGCAGCCGTTCTGGCTCGATTTCCCCTTCGGGCTGGCAATGGCGCACAACGGCAACGTCACCAACTTCACCGAGCTGAAGGACGACTACTTTCGGCGCCGCAATGTGTTCCTAACCAGCGACTGCGACCTTGAGGCCGTGCTGCTGGTGATGGCAAACAAGCTCATGCAGCGGGCGGGCGAAGGGCTCTTTGAAGCCGAAGAGGTATTCCAAGCCATCCAAGAAGTCTTCAGCAAGGTTCGAGGCGCCTATTCGGTGGTCGGTTTCCTAGCCGGGCACGGCGTCTTTGCCTTCCGTGACCCTTACGGAATCAAACCGATCATCCTGGGAACCCGCAAAGACGAGCATGGCACCAGCTACGCGATCGCGAGCGAATCCGTCGTGCTTGAGCTCACCGGCTATGACAAGGTCCGTGACCTTGAGGCCGGCGAAGCCATCTGGATCGACAACGATTACAAGATCACGAGTGCGAAGCTGACGGAAACTCCGCATCGCCCCTGCATCTTCGAGCATGTCTACTTCGCCCGTCCGGACTCGATGCTCGACGATATCTCCGTCTACAAGACCCGTCTTCGCATGGGCCATGCACTCGCTCATCAATGGCAGAAGACTGGGCTCAGGGCTGACGTAGTCATCCCCGTGCCCGAATCGGCACGCACGGCCGCACAGGCGATGGCGCAAGAACTCGGCCTCCCCTTCCGTGAAGGGCTGGTCAAGAGCCGCTACATCGGTCGCACCTTTATCATGCCTGACGACGCACAGCGGCGAGAAAGCGTGCGTCAGAAACTCAATCCGATCGATCTTGAGTTCCGCGGCAAAAAGGTCTTACTCGTCGACGACTCTATCGTCCGCGGCAATACCAGTAAGGAACTCATCCGCATGGCGCGGGAGGCTGGAGCCAAGGAGGTCTACCTGGCGTCCTATTCGCCTCCGCTCCTGCATGCCTGCCCCTACGGTATCGACATGGCCACCAAGCGCGACTTTATCGCCCGGGGCAAAAGTCACGACGAACTCACGCGCGCGATCGGCTGCGATTACCTGCTCTACGCAGAACTCGCCGAAATGCAGGATGCTGCTCGACAAGGTAACCCAAAAGTCGAGCGCTTCTGCACGGCCTGCTTTGACGGGCACTACCCGACTGGGGATATCACCGAAGATGTGCTTGAATCCCTGGAATGCGAACGCATGACGGCGCAAAACTGAGTTATCGATGAACTCTGATACCTGGCAGGCCCCACCCACCCCGTTCAAAACCTATCAGAGGGTGGATGAACTCCCGGCTCGTATTGAGAAGGGAGACCTCGGACCGTGGCTGGTCCCAGACTTCCCGACCGGTGAAGCACTCATTGAACGCGGCGCCGACAGCAGTCAACTAGCCGTGCTCGGCAAGATCAGCGAAGAGCGCTGGCTAGACGCCCTACACCAGCGCCAAGGCGTAGAAGCGCTGGTCCCGCCCGAGCCATTCGACTTCGAGAGAAGGCTCCTCATCATCCTTCCGACCTACAACGAAAAGGAAAACCTCGAGGCGATGGTGCGGGCAATCCGCCAATACTTGGTCTGCGAAATCCTCGTCGTCGACGATAACTCTCCCGACGGCACTGGGAAGATCGCAGACCGGCTATCCGAAGAGGATGCTCGCCTGCACGTGCTGCACCGGGAGGGTAAAGAAGGCCTCGGCAAGGCCTACCTCGCCGGATTCGCGTGGGCACTCCAACGTGATTATGAGTTCATCTACGAGATGGACTGCGACTTCAGTCATGCTCCCTGGGACCTCCCACGATTGACGGCAAAAGGCCTGGATGCAGAGCTAGTCATCGGCAGCCGATATGTGCGGGGGGGCTGCACGGTCGGCTGGACCTGGCACCGCCGCCTGCTCAGTAAGGGGGCCAACCTCTACACCAAGCTCTTCCTCGGTTTCGGCACCCATGACTGGACTGCCGGATTCCGCTGTTACCGAGCCGAAGCGCTCGGCCGCATCGACTTCGAACGAGTTGCCGCCAGCGGCTATTCCTTCCAGATCGAAATGGCGTGGCGCATCAAGAAGGCTGGGGGGCGAGTGCGCGAGATCCCCGTGCATTTTGTCGATCGCGAAGAGGGTAAGAGCAAGATGAGCAGGGGGATCGCCCTAGAAGCACTGCGAATCGTGCCGACTCTTCGCTTCAAACGCTGAGACGCGGGAATGTCGACAAAAACGCGGAAGAGCTGGCTACTCGGACTTACGGCCATTCTCTTCATTGGCGGCGCCTTCTCGATGGTCCGCAAGGACACCAGCGAGCTGCCTGTCTATGTGCAGGCTGCGGCAAGAATGCTGAACGGCGAAGAGATTTACCGGCCCAGCGAAGAGAAGCCCTTTACCTATCCTTCGTTCTTCGCCCTGCCCTTTGTCGTGCTCGTTCCTTTCGCCGAAGAGGAAGCGCACACAGTTGAGTTCAGCTTCTTCGGACTCGGCCGCAAAGACATCCCTTACCGCGCCTGGGACGGAGTATTCGTCCGCTTGCTGTGGTTCGCCATCAATCTGACGCTGCTCGCCTGGGCCCTAAGAAGCGTCCACCGCATGCTAAAGAGCCAGCGGCGGGAAACGGGACCGCCGCTGCAACTAGCCTGGTTACTTATCGCAATCTTGGCTGGCCGCCATCTATGGGCAGTACTCGCCAACCAGAGTCATGATTATCTGGTCCTCCTAGCCGTTCTCGGCGCGGGGCTTGGCGCCGGATTTGGATCCAGAACGAAAGGTGAGCTGGGTTCTGGTGCTTGGGTCGGCTTCGGCGCCGCATGCAAGGCAACACCGCTGCTCTTCCTTCCGGTGCAATTATGGCAACGCCGCTTCGGCGCCGCCTTCGCAACCATCTCGGCTCTGGTCTTGCTCTTGCTACTACCCGAACTCCTCTTCCCACGTCAGGACGGCTTGTTGTGGCTAGAAGCCTGGCAGCACAGTTTTTTAAGCAAGGTCGGCCCGGGTAGCCCCGCCGAAGCAGAAGGCGCGTGGACCAAGTGGAACATCCTCAACCAGAACCTTGCCGGCACCCTTTACCGCCTATCGACTCCCGTCGCTGCAGAACAGGCAAACCGGCACTTCTTTGATGTCTCGCTATGGGCTCCGTCCGCGAACGCTCTGAAATACATCACCCTTGCCGCCCAAGCCGCGGTGCTGGGCCTCATCCTATTCGTAACCCGTCCCAGCCTCAGCCGCAGCCTCGAAGAGGGAGAGCTGCGCTTCCGGCGCTTCGGGGAAGCCGGCGCCATCGCCTGCGGCATGGTTCTTCTCTCACCGATGAGTTCGAAGAGCCATTTCTGCGTGCTCCTAGTCGGCACGAGCTTCTGCATCGCAGACCTCCTATGGCGGCGGCGGGATCCAGTGCTCGGAACCCTGCTTGCGCTCGTGCTCGCCTCCGGGTCGCTAACCTCTCGCGAATTGTGGGGGGGCTCGACTAGTCGCGAACTCCTGGCCAGGGGCTCGGTAACCTGGGCAACGCTGCTCTTGCTGCTCGCAATCGGCCACGCCCTTCAGTATCGCCGGGTAAAGGTGACGCAAAGCGACGACAAGAAACCATGAGCGAGATCACTCCGATTCCAGCGCAACAGGACCCCCAAGACTCTCAGACCGCAACGATCTCTCTCGGCTTGCTCCTGCTCTTCGCCCTGCTAATCCGGCTGCCAGCTGTTTTCTTCAGCCAGGGTTATCTATTCCTCGACGAGCAGTATCAATACATCGACCCCGCCTGGCACTTGGCGACGGGCCAGTCCTGGTATGAACCGCACGAATACATCCGAGGCATCCGCTCCTGGATCTACCCAGGGATTATGTCGGGTATGTTCCGTGCCCTACTTTGGCTGGGAATAGAGGATCCTCTCCAATTAATGCGAGGGATCCGAGGCTTCCACGCCCTGATCTCACTGATTCCGGTCGCCTCGTTGTGGCTACTGCTGCGCTGGAAGGGACTACCGGCCAAGCGCTGGTTTTTACTCCTCGCTGCCGGCAACTCGCTCGCGGTCTTTGCCGGAGTGCACCCAAACGGCCCATACTGCGCTGCCGGCCTATCAATCGCGGCGATCTGCCTTTTCCAGGGGCCACGACTCTGGCCCTTACTCGCGGGATTGCTCCTAGGCATCGCCTTCACGATGCGCTTCCAGGATGCCTTCTTTGGCCCGGTGCTATTCCTGTCTGGCCTGATCGCCAAGCGTTACCGCGCCATTTGGCTACTCTGCCTTGGCTCAGCGCTGGTCGTCGTTTGGCAGGGCGTGCTTGACACACACATCTACGGGAGATTCCTCCACTCGGCACTCGGCTACGTGGAATACAACTTCATTGAGGAGCAAAGCTCGAATTGGAAAACGCAGCCCATCTACTTCTATGGCCTGATGACCCTCGGGTCGTTGCTCTTCATCCCACCTCTGATGGGAACAGTTTGGCAAAGAATGCGTGAAGGCAGCCGGGTTTTCCCGGTGCTACTCGCTGCGGCGCTTGCCTACCTTTTGCTGCACAGCATTCCCGCCCGCAAGGCGCCCCGCTTCATCGTTCCCGCCATCCTATTGCTCTGGACCGTCCTCAGCTGGCGCCTCTTCGATCGACGCCAAGAAGAAAGCTGGCAGAGCGCAGGCCACCGTAAGCTTTTCGTCAGCATTCAGCTTGTCGCCACCGTTTTCTTGAGCCTCTACTTCTCCTACAGCGGACCGATCAATGCTGCCCTGCGGCTGCGAGAAGAACCTGAACTCACCGAACTCTGGGTCGTGGACGGCTCCAACGTCTCGGTCGGCGGACACCTCTATCTCAATAAAGATCGGCTCAAAGTCACCACGATGAAACGGCACCGATTGGCGCGAATGCTGGACATTGTCGACTGGGGTTCGTTATCGCATTCGATCTTCGTAATGCTCTGCCCTTCCAAGCTAGAGGATGGCAAACCTCTGGCAGAACTCGACCTTAGCAAATACGAGGACGAACGTTACCAAATCACAGAACTCGGCAACTTCGGCAAGTGGCCGGAGCACCGTAAACGCAATCGCCGCTGGCTCTACCGCATCACACGCAAGTAAGCGCGCCCACCTGCTGGAGCAAAAACCTCGCTGCCTGCATCGGCTGGCTCGGGTCCACCGGAACGTGGGGCTGGATCCCTGCTTCTGCCGCCCAAGCTTCATCAACAAATGAAGCCGCATAAACGAAGAGGTCGAAGTCGGTTTCTTCACAGACCTCGAACAAAGCCGAGCTCCCCCAAGGAGTCCACCAGGCCGAGCGAGCAGTACCAAAGCTCCTGGCCTTGGCGCCCCATTCCCACTGCTGGCCCAAAGAGAAGGCCGCCAACATCGAGGATTCCGATTCGCTACCCCTTCACCTTTGCTGTAAGGGCTTCTTTCGGCATCCTGTCCCAATGGCAAGAGCAGCACTCACCTTCCTGAAGGCCTTCCTCCGCAACCCGAGCCAAATCGGAGCCATCGCTCCAAGCTCGAAAAAGCTGGCCCGCGCAATGGTTCAGGGCATCGACCTGGGGCCCGAGGAACTACTGGTGGAATTCGGTCCGGGAACAGGGGCATTCACCGCCGTCATCGCCGAGCTGCTGCCGCAGCCCGGTCAGTATCTCGGAATCGAGCGCAGCACTCCGTTCGTAACGTTCTTAGAGAAGCGCTTCCCCGAACTCACCTTTGCCAACGACTCAGCCGAAGCATTGCCACGCTTGATCCAGAAGGGGCAAAGGGTGAGGGCCGTGGTTTCTGGGCTGCCATTCGCCAGCCTTCCAGGCCATGTCCAGGACGGGGTACTCCAGGCTCTGGAGGAAGCTCTTCCGACAGGGGCACAGTTCCGCACCTTCCAGTATGCGCACGCCTACCTCCTGCCGCAGGCGCGACGCTTTCGTCGATTGATGGATCAGCATTTTGGCCCACATGAGGAGCGCAGAATCGTCTTCCAGAATCTGCCGCCAGCCTGGGTCTTGAGCTGGCGGCGCCGACCACTAGACCTGAAATAAGCGCAAAAAAGCACTGAGGCCCGCACTCGCTGCGCTATGCATGTGTTTACCAACAAAACGCATCGCCAGGAGGGGGCCTCAGGT
>PDSF01000048.1 GCA_002748355.1 Planctomycetota bacterium
GCGAAAGGATTCCGAGCCACGAGCGGCTATTCCACCAGCAGCTCCGTACGGTACAACCTAACACGCACCTAATCGACGCAACTTGACAAAGTAGTGCTAAGGGCTCTTCGTTCAGGAGTCGCTAGCGACAAGCTCACTCAATGCAAGACGACGCTATCGCTGGCGATACGCCCAGCCTTGTCGCGAACACAGAGCGAGAGCTTGACGGGCAAATCCTTCGGCAAGGAGAACAGCGTTTCGAGGGTAAAGCCCTTGGCGTCTCCCTGGACCACGCGGCACTGCGAGACGAAGCCCCAAAAGTCGAGGGGGATGCCCTGGATCGACATGTGCAGCTTGGCGGGGTCGAGATCGAGGATGCCTTCGGTATCGCGCAGGCGCAGGCGCAGGCGACGGCTTTTCGTCAACTCAAGTTGGGCCTGGGGTGCCTTGGGGTCCTGATGCCCTAGGAAGTTCAAAACCGCAACCGCGTCTACATCGGCGCTGCCAGCACTGGGATCGCGAATCAGGCGATTCGCCTGGTCCCGCACCGTCCCATCGACCAGGTCGACAAGACGTAGGTGGGTGATCCGGTGAAGGTTGAGCTTCTGCGCCTTTACCAAAGGATGCTGCTTAAGATCACTGAGATCGAAGGCATCGCCGCCGGCGCGCGCCGCATCCCGGGCATCGATGCCGGGGCGAAGGACCGAGTGCGCCAGCACTGGCGTCGTGCCGCCAAGGCCGCGCCAGCTACCGACCAGGAAGGCCGCGAAGGGGCCGCTCGCATTCGGCCCGACATAACTGACCGGGAAACGCGCGAAGTCCTTACCGTTGGAACTCACCTCGACGAAGAAGACCTCGGCAAAACAACGCAGAGTTTGCCCCACGTAAAAACCGTTTTCGAAGACGATAAAGTCAGCGCCGGGCCCATCCATAATCGGCGCGGCGAAGCCCAGCGTCAGAGAACCACCGACACCAAGCGTCACCACGTCAAAGCTGCCCGAAGAAGCTCCGGCGCCCTTGGGAGCACCGAGTGCCTTACTGGGGTCATTGAAGGTGCCAGTGCCAAGACCTGGCTTATAGGAGTAGACGATGGTCGCGAAAGGCGAAGTGCTGGTCTGGGCCGGAAGAGAATCCGCAAGCAACGCCAAAGCGAAGACGGGAACGATCATCAGAAGGCGCATTACTATTCCTCGAGAATGCGTACCTCATATTCCAGGAGCCACCTGCGGGGTGTTCTGGCTCGCGATTCCTCCGCAGCGCGGCGGCCTTCCCAGGGCTCGGCAACACACCTCACCCCAGTGACCGGCGCCCTGGGCCACCCTTCGGCTCGCCCTTACGCCCGGCCGCGCTTTGTCATCGCATACAGCGGCGGGTCCGCGCCGGTTTTCCACCGGCTTCCCACCGCAAGTGTCCTGCGGGACTTGCATCGTCGACTCCCGATCGGCAAATGCAAGGTCCTGGCGCAAACGCTGGCGGCCAGGCTTCGATCAAGTGGCGCAATAGCGAGGCGCTGCCGCTATCCTGCTTCGCTCGTTTTTTCAGCCCTTAGGAGCCACCCCTTCGATGACCGAACACATCCAGCCAGACCGCCTGAAGAAGATAGACGGCCTGAAGGAAAAAGGGCTCGAAGCCTATCCCGCGCGAACGCAAGGAGAGCCGGTCGCCATCGAAAGCCTGCTGGCCGACGTCGATGGCCAGGAAGGACAGAGCTTCTTTGTCGCGGGGCGACTCGGCCAAGTTCGCGACTTCGGCAAGCTCCGTTTCGCCCATCTGAGCGACCGTTCGGGCCGACTGCAGATCGGCTTCCAGCGCGATGAACTGCCGGAGTGGTGGCCGGGGCGCAAGCTCGTCGAATCGAACGATATCATCGGTGTCCGCGGAGAACTCGGCCGCACCAAGAAGGGCGAGCCCACGATCTGGGCCAAGGAGGTGCAGCTGCTCAGCAAGTCGCTGCGCCCGGCCCCGGAGAAATGGCACGGGCTGCAGGACGTGGAGCTGCGCTATCGCATGCGCTACGTCGACCTCTTCGCCAACCCCGAGGTCCGCGAGGCCTTCATGCTGCGCTCGCGCATCATCCGCGAGACCCGCGCCTTCTTCGACGAGCTGGACTACCTCGAGGTCGAGACGCCGATCCTCCAGGGCATCGCCGGTGGCGCCGCGGCCAAGCCCTTCATCACCCACCACAACGCCCTCGACATGCCGCTCTACATGCGGATCGCGCCGGAGCTCTACCTCAAGCGCCTCATCGTCGGTGGCATGGAGCGTGTCTACGAAATCGGCCGCGTCTTCCGCAACGAAGGCATCAGCACTCGGCATAACCCCGAGTTCACGATGCTCGAGAGCTACGAAGCCTACGCCGACTACGAAACGATCATGCGCCGGGTCGAAGGGCTCTTCGACCGCCTCTGCACCAAGGTCATTGGCAGCCACGAAATCGAGTTCCGCGGCGAGAAATACAACCTGAAGCCTCCCTTCGAGCGCGTCAGCTACCTAGAGCTCTTCGCCAAGCACAACCCCGGCATCGATTACTTCGACGACGAGGCCATGGCCAAGCGGGCGCAAGAACTCAAGATCTACCGGCCCGAGCTGCCCGCCGCCAAAATCGCCAACGACGTATTCGAAGAGACCTGCGAGAAGCACCTGCGCGGTCCCGCCTTCCTCTACGACTACCCGAAGAACATCTGCCCCTTCGCCAAGGCCAAGCCCGGCCACCCCGAAATCGCCGAGCGCTTCGAGATCTTCCTCGCTGGCATGGAAATCGGTAACGCCTTCACCGAGCTCAACGACCCCATCGACCAAGAGCAGCGCCTCGAAGAGCAGGTCCAGTCCAAGGACGAGGAGACACCCGGCGAGGTCGACTACGACTACGTCAGCGCCCTCGAATACGGCATGCCACCAGCCGGCGGGCTCGGTATTGGCATTGACCGCCTGGTGATGGTCCTGAGTAATAAGGACTCCATCCGCGACGTCGTGCTCTTCCCACTGCTACGCCGCCAGGACGAGCCCCAGGACCCCGACGCCGAAATCGATACCGAGGGCGAAGCCGCCAACTAAGCCGGCGACACAGCGATGTACGCGTTCTACCTGGGCCTTCGCTATCTGCTCACGCGCTGGATCAACGTCCTCTGCGTGATCGGTGTCGTGATAGCCACCTGGGCCCTCGTCGTCGTCGTCAGCGTCTTCGCCGGCTTCATCGACGAGACCCTATTGCAGCAGCGTGCCGGCGACCCGGACATCAGCGTGCTCGGGGCCTCAGAGAACGCCTCCTACCAAGCCTTCAGGAGCATCCTCAAAGGCGTCGAGGGCGTGCAAGCCAGCGCCCCGCGCATCGTCTGGCACGGCCTGCTCTACCGCGCTGGCGACCGCAATCGCATCCAAATCGCCGGAGGCCGCGAGCAGCGCAGCAGCGACCACTTCTATCGCCTCATCGGTGTCGACTGGCGCTACGAGCCCGAGGTCAGCGAGATCTCGAAGTGGATCCTCCAGGAGCCATCCAAGGATCCACAAGAGCTTGGGGCTGTCGACAAGGAAGCCCCGTTTCGCATCGACCCGCAAGTCATCCCCCGGAATCGCCAGAACCGCTTCGCCCACGAATGGCCCGGGCTGCTCCTGCCTCGCCGTCCACTCGACAGCCTCTACCGCCCACGGCGCGGCCAGATCAACCAGTTCCTGACCGGCCATCGCGGCGACAACGGCCTAGCCTCCTATCAGCTGGAGTTTGTGACGACCGGGAGCTTTCGCTCAGGCCTTTACGAACTCGACAACAGCAGCGCCTTTGTCGACATCGACTCGCTACGCACCGTCTTCGGCCAGGACCCCTTCGACGAAGAGCCGATCGACGTCTTCAACGAAATTGCCATCCGCGTCGGCGAAGGGCACAAACACGAGCAAGTCGCCCTGGCCATCAACGCAGCCCTAGAGAGCGAAGGGCACCGCGCCCGCGCCTTCACCTGGCAGCAGCGCAAGGCCCGCTTCCTCGAAGCCATCGCCTACGAACGCAGCATGACCAAGTTCGTCCTCTTCGTGCTGCTCGTAATCGCGATGTTTTTGGTCTTCGCTGCGACCTCGACCATGGTCACCGAGAAGACCCATGACATCGGTATCCTCTCCGCCCTGGGCGCCACCCGGCGCGGGCTCCTGATCATCTTCATGTTCTCGGGCCTGGTCATCGGCGTCGTCGGCTCGGTGCTCGGCATCGCTCTCGGCCTGATCACCCTCGACTACCTCGACACGATCAACGACTGGTTCTACTTCCAGCAAGGCCTTGAGCTCTTCCCCCGCAACTTCCTGAGCTCCGAGGGCATCCCCTACGCCATCGAGCCATTGTGGTTGGCTCAGGTCGGTATAGGCGCAATCCTGAGCGCTCTCCTGTTCAGCTTCCTCCCCGCATGGCGTGCCGCACGACTCGACCCCGTGCAGGCCCTCCGCTACTAGCAAAACCATGACGACGATCCTGCGCGCCGAACAGATATCCAAGAGCTACCAGCTGGGCAAGAGGCAGATCCCTGTGCTCCGCGGCGTCGACCTCAGCCTGGAGCAGGGCGAGATCGCAGCCCTGGTCGGAGCCTCCGGCGCCGGCAAATCGACATTGCTCCACGTGCTCGGCCTGCTCGACCCACCCAGCTCGGGGATCGTTTACTACGGAGATAGGACGGTCAGCGGCCTCGCCCCCAGACAGCAAGCCAAGCTGCGCCACGAATTCGTCGGCTTCGTCTTCCAGTTCTATCACCTCATCGCCGAGCTCACCGCGCTGCAAAACGTCCTGCTCGGAGCGATGATGGAGGGCGGCATCGCCAGCTATATGGGCAAGCGCAAGCGGCTGCGCCAACGCGCCATCGAGCTGCTCACCGAAATGGGCCTCAGCGATCGGCTCAAGCACCATCCCTCACAGCTCTCGGGCGGCGAACGCCAGCGGGTAGCGATCGCCCGCGCCCTCATCGCCGAGCCCCGGGTCATTCTCGCCGACGAGCCTACCGGCAACCTCGACTCCGAAACCTCCGCCGAAATCCTCGACCTGATTTGGCGCATCAATCAGGAGAGAGGAATCTCCTTCCTCCTCGTCACGCACAACGAAAGCCTCGCGGCTCGCTGTGACCACACCCTGCGCCTGCGTGACGGGCAAAGCCTCAAAGCGGAGTCCGCCTGAGGTGTATCGCCTTTTCCTAGCCTCACGCTACGCACTGAAGCGGCCGATCATGCTGCTCGGCATGATCGGCGTTCTGCTCGGCATCTGGAGCCTCACGGTTGTCCCCGGCATCTTCAGCGGATACCTGCAGGAGCTACGCAAACACCTCAGCGCAGCCTCGGGCGACCTGACACTGATCACCATCGACCGGCGAGTCCCCTTCTCCAAGATCGAGAAGATCGTGATGGAGGATCCAGCCGTCGAGGCCATCGCGCCCCGGCTGGTCTGGTACGGCGCAATCACCGCCGACCGCCCGCGCAGGCCAGAGTCGGAGCTTCCCCCCATCACCAGCCCCGAAGAAGCGCTCCGCGACCAACCCAAGTTCTATCAAGTCATCGGAATCGACTGGCAGCGCGAGGACAAGGTCACCTCACTACGCCGCTGGATCGACAAGGTCAGCGATGCCGAAACCCGTCTGCCTCTCGGCCAGGTCGCCCCGGTCTCGGTAGGCAGCGACCGCGAAGAGGATGCTCCCAGCCTCCTCCTCGGCCAGGCCACCGCAGAAGCCGAAGACCTGCAGCGTGGCGCCAAACTGCGCCTGACCAGCGGATCACAGCGACGCTCGGGAGACTTCCACGCTATCGATGCGAGCTTCACGATGTCGGGCAGCTTCAGCGCCGGCTTCTATCGCTACGAGCGCGCCACCGCGTTCGCGGACATCCGCACGATGCGGCGGCTGCTCTACCCAGGAAATGAGGCCAACCCCGAATCCTTCAGCGAAGCAGCGATTCGCCTGAAGCCCGGCCGCGACCTCGACGCCGTTCGCGCTCGAATCGAACGCAATGTCCGCGAACGCGCCGAGATTCCCGAACGCGATATCGTCATCTGGACCTGGGAGCGAAAGAACTCCAGCTACCTAGATTGGATTGAGAGCCAACGAGGCCTCTTCCGCCTCGTACTCTTCGTGCTGATCGTCGTGTCAGCGCTCTTGATCTTCGTGACCCTGCTGATGATGGTCGGCGAAAAGACCCGGGATATCGGCATCCTCGCCACCCTTGGCGGCACTCGGCGCGGTATCGCTGCGGTCTTCGTCTTCTGCGCGCTCATCATCTCAAGCATCGGCGTGGCCCTCGGCGCGCTGCTCGGCTGGGTAAGCTGCCGCTACCTCGACAGCCTCAACCTGCTCCTGCAATCACAGCTCGGGATCGAAATGTTCCCGAAGCAGATCTACGGACTCGAGCATGTGCCCTACCGCATCGAGTATGTGTCCGTCGCCAGCTTCGGCGCGGCGGCCATAGCCCTGAGCCTGCTCTTCGCCCTATGGCCCGCCTGGCGAGCAGCAAGCTACGACCCGGCAAAGGCACTACGCTACGACTGAGAGGCCCTGGAACTAAGACCCCACACAAGCTCTCGCTTCCGCATTGACGATAGATAGCTGCAAGCGAGGATGGGACGTATGCAAAGCGACAAGAGCAAGGCGCGAGTGCGAATCTGGGCGCTGGGCCTAGTGGCCGTAGCAGCTCTGCTCTCCTCCTGCAGCAGCCTTCCCCGGAGCACCAGTATCACTCAGGCTCGACAGCGCAGCATCGCCAGCCTGCGCTTCTTCGGCGAAGAGATGAAACGCTCGCTCGGGCAACGTGCCCAAGCGATACGTAGCCTCAGCTCCCTCTCACGCAGCTCGGGCACTGCGGCGCTCTTCAGCTTGACCCCACCTGAGCTAGCGCGGCTAAGCAAGCTGTTCGACAGCTACCAGCGACTGAGCTACCGAGAACAGGCCCGGTAGCTCGGCCGCCAGACGGCCACTCGATCGGCACTTACGGCTGCCAGATGCGGAAGCGCTCGCTCCCAACGACCTTGCCCGCAATCTCCAGTTCGACCCGATATTCACCAAGCGGTAGCAACCGCGAGCGTGCAGTGCTCATACGCCGACCGATGCGCTTTAGCAGGCTAGGTCTTCCACCGATCTGCCCGCCCGCCCCCTTCCAATCGACGACGTGCAAACCCTGTTCTTCGGTCAGGATGACCTTGCTCCGCTCACGCCCCTGCATGTCACGCACGATGAGCCTGGGCTTCTTTGCCCCCATGGGGATCCAAGCAGCGAGCTTGGTCCCCGGCACCGGGTTCTTCGCAGTCCACTGCCTGGGCATGACTGCATAGCCACCGTCGGTCCCACGCGGGAAGCGCAGGATGTCGTGCGGCGGCACGAGCACCGGCCCCTCAGCCAGCCGCTCACCGCTGGCGTTCTCCAGGGCTGCAATATTGGCGATGTGGATGCCAAGCCCGTGGGTGCCAACGATCAGATCTTGCTCCCGCGGATGCACAAGCAAGTCGTGCACCGCAAGCTGCGCGAACTTCGTCCCTCCCATCCGATGCCAAGTGCCGCCGCCGCTCACCGTCGCATAGACACCCTGCTCAGTGCCGACAAAGAGCAGGTCCGGATTGCGCGGACTCTCGGCGATACAGTTGACCGGGTGCGTATGCGGCAGGTTGCCTTGGATCTGGCGCCAAGTCAGCCCGTAGTCATCGGTCACAAAGACATAGGGCTCGAAGTGATCCTCGCGGTAGCCGGTATAGCTCACGTAGCAGCGCCCCTCAGCATGGCTACTCGGCACGATGCGGCTGACCCAGAGCTGACGCACTTGCGCAGGCATCTTGCTGCTCAGGTCCTGCCAACTGCCACCGTCGTCCGCCGTCATCCAGAGCTTGCCGTCGTCGGTGCCGGCCCAAAGTAGCCCCGCACGCTTGGGCGACTCGGCCAGCATCGTCACCGTGCAGTGCGGCACGTTACCGGCGAGCTTCTGGGCGTCTTGCTTCGAAAGATCGCCGCTAATCGCACGCCAAGTGTCTCCGCGATCGGAACTCTTGAAGACCTTGTTGCCAGCGTAGTAGAGAGTCCCGTGCCCATGAGTCGAGGCCACGATTGGAGACATCCAGTTGAAGCGATAGGGCAGCTCACCCTTCGCCGGTCGTGGACGGATGCCGCGCGTCTGCATCGTTCGCAGGTCAGTCCGCAGCAGACCACCGAATTGGTACTCCGTGTAGACGATGTTGTTGTCGAGAGGATCCACCACGCAGAAGAAACCATCGCCCCCAGAGACCTTGAAGCAGTCCTCTAGGCGAACCCCTTGCGAGGTCGGCCCCTGGCTCGGGATACACCAAGTGCCGTTGTCTTGGGTGCCACCGAAGATTCTGTAGGGCTGGGCCATGTCCACGCCAATCGCGTAGTACTGACCAATCGGCAGGTTTTCGTGGTGCGCCCAGTTCTTGCCAGCATCCCAGCTCTCGAACAGGCCACCATCATTACCAAGCAGGAGGTGATCGCCGTCTTCGGGATCGATCCAAAGCGCGTGGTGGTCGACGTGGATTCGATTCGCCCCGTCCCTGCGGAACTTCTTGCCACCGTTCGTACTGACCCAAAGGGGCACGGAAAGCACGTAGAGCCTTTCCTCGTTGGACGGATCCACTCGAATCTGCCCGTAGTAATAAGCCGGCGAACCGCCAACGTTCTGGGTGCTGACCTTGCGCCAAGAGAGCCCGGCGTCATCGCTGCGATAGACCTCACCACCAATGGGCGAAGGCTGTGCAGTCTTGTTTCCAGGAGCATCCTCTTCGGAACCCTCAGGGGTCAGCACATCCCAATGGCGCTGCTGCTCGCGCTCCCAGGCCTGGTCCTCAGCCCTTGCGCCCGGCTCCAGCGAGGCCCCATCCGGAGTGGCCAGCAAGGCTTCGGCACTTGGCCTAAGCGAGCGCCGCCGCACGGGCTTGGGGTTCTGATTGGAAAGCGCCAGGAATACGGTGCCCGGCTTCGAACGCGCCCAATCGATGCCAATACGCCCCAATTCGCCAGCAGGGAGTCCCTGCTCGACCTTCTTCCAAGTCCGACCGCCATCGCTGCTACGCCAAATCCGCGAACCGGGACCCGCACCATCGAAGTGCCAGGCCCGCCGACGCCGCTCGTAGCTGGCGGCAAGAAGGACCTGGGGGTTACCCGGCTGGAAGGCCACATCAACGACACCAACGTCCTCGTTGACATACAACACGCGCTTCCAGCTCTCGCCACCATCTTCGGTCAAGTAGAGACCGCGCTCGCCTCCGGGGGAGTACAGGCGCCCCAGCGAAGCGACCAAGACCCGATTGCTGTTCGACGGGTCGACGAGAATGCGAGCGATGTGGTGGCTGTCCCGTAAGCCGACGTTCTTCCAGGTCTTGCCCCCATCGCGGCTCTTGTAAACACCGTCTCCCCAATAACTCGAACGTTGGTTATTCGCCTCGCCGGTGCCGACCCAAATGGTGTCGGGGTGACTGGGATCGAGGGCGATATCGCCGATCGTGCAGGGACCGGTCTGTCCGAAGACGCGCCGGAAGCTCAAACCGTGATTCACGGTCTTCCACACGCCACCGGACGCAGCGGCGACATACCAAACCGTGCGATCGCCAGGGTGCACCGCCAGGTCGACGATACGGCCACTATGGTTCGCAGGGCCGACCCAGCGCCAACTGGCATGCTCGATATAAGAGCGTGCACTCGAGTAAATGATGACCTTGGGCTTGGAACTCTGCGAGCTGGCCCGGCGCTGCTGCGCCGGCAAGAGACTGGCAAGAGCGAGAACGGCGCCAGAAAAGGCGACTGAATGCATCGTGATCTTCATGTCTGCCTCTTCAGATCTTGGTGTCGTCGCCAAAGTGAAGTTCGAACTCGGCGTCCATCTCGGCCTGCTCCACGGCGGAGCGACCCTCAAATACCCGCGGCCCGCGCGGCACTGCGGTATCGAGGGGACGCGGGTCGTCCTCGATCTGCATCGTGCGCGTGATCCTCGTCTTGCCGACCGTCATCGTGATCGCGTATTGCCCAGCAGGGGCTCGGGGTGCCGGCCTTCGGCGACCCTGCGCAGGAGGAGCAGGGGCTCGTTGAACCAATAGCGGCCAGTCGAAGCGATGCAGTCCAGCCTTGCCCTTGGCCTTGCCCTTGATCTTGGCTTGATAAACCAGTTCGCCCGCAGCGTTATGAATCTCGAACTGCACCGGCAGCTTTTGATCCTTGCCCAGCCAGTAATAAATCTCCGCCCGCTCAGGCGGGTTGGGCAAACGAAAATGCGCGCTGCCCTGGAGCGTGCGCCGACGCTTGCGCAGACGAAGCACGTCATTCGGCTGCACCAAGTACAGCGACTTCGCACGGTTCACCTTAGTCAAACGCCGAAGCGGCCGAATATCCAGGACCCACAGGCTGCGCCCATGGGTGGCGATAATCAGGTGCTCCTCCCGGTTCTGCTGGTCGAGGTCGTGCACCGCCACCGTCGGGAAGGGCTTGGGCAGCTCCTGCCAAGTCGCCCCGCGGTCCATGGAGATCCAGAGTCCCATCTCGGTGCCGACATAGAGCAGATCGGCATTGCGAGCATCCTCGTGGATGCAGTGCACCGAATCCGCGGGCAAGCCCTTGGAGATACTCCGCCAGGTCTGCCCCAGGTCCTCGGTCACGAAGACGTAAGCGTTCTTGTCGCCCAAGCGATGCCCATCGAGGCTGAGATAGGCCCGCTTCGCCGAATGCGCCGAGGCGGCAATATGACTGACCCACATCGGCCGCTTTCCGGGCAGCAAGGCCATGATCCGCGAATGGACCGCCGTCCACTTACGCCCCTCGTCCGTCGTCACGTGAACGGCACCATCATCGCTGCCAACCCAAAGCAGGCCGGGTTGCAGCTTCGACTCATCCAGAGCCGTCGCAGAACCACGATCGGTCAAGGTGATCTCCGGACTGATGACCCAGGCGTTACGACCACGATTCGGCGATTGGAAGACTCGACTGCCAGCGTAGTAGATCTTTCGTTGGTTGTAGTGGGAGAGCAGGAAGGGGGTGTTCCAGTTCCAGCGCAGGCGCGTACTCCCGCGCGCCCGCCGCGGCGAATCCTCGCCCAGGACCATAGGCACGCGGCGAACGCCGCCACGCTGTCCAGTCATGACATTGCGCCAGTACATCGAACCGCCCTGCGATTCGCCAAAAACGATGTTTGGGTCATCTCGGTCAATGCGGCAGGTAAAGCCGTCGCCACCACCGATCTTGAAGGCGTCGTAATTGGTCAAACCTTCGTGATAATGCGACTCGCTCGGAGAGCCCCAAGAACCGTTGTCCTGATAACCGGCATAAACCCAATACGGCCTCCGGGTGTCAGCATTGGCGTGATACGCCTGACCGATGGCAAAATTGCTGAAGGTCTGCCAGGCCTTGCCACGGTCCCAGGTCACGTGAACGCCGCCGTCACCACCGAGGATCATGTGACGCCCGTCCTTGGGGTTAATCCAAAGAGCATGGTGGTCGACGTGCACCCCCCGTGCAGCGTTTCCCGAAGCAAAGCTCTTACCGCCGTCCTTGCTCGCATAGAAAGAGACACCGCAGACGAAAAGATGCTGATCGTTGTGCGGGTCGACACGGATGCGCGAGAAGTAGTACGGACGAGGGTTGAGGCTATTGATGCGCCGCCAGCTCTCACCACCGTCATCGCTGCGATAGGTACCACCGGTTTGGTATCCATTGGGTCCCTGCAGCTTCACTCGATTGGCAATCTGCCCGTGGAGGCGTCCAGCAACAGGCGAGCGTCCCGCCGCCCCCGCTCTCTGCCGGGAGCCGAAGGTCAGCGAGAGCTTCTTCTGCGCTTCGCCCCGGCGGACGATGACCTCAACCTTATCCCCCGATCGATGGGACCGGATCCCGGCTATCAGCTCGTCGGAACTCGTAACCGGCTTGTCGGCCATCTTGACCACGACATCACCGCGTTGCAGCCCCGCCTGCGCCGCTGGGCCACCGCGAGTAACGTTGAGCAGCTCGGCACCATCTACGGCATCGGCGGAGTTGATCCCCATGAAAGCCGGACCGGCTTTCTTCGGCTTTGGCTTTGACGCCCCTTTGGGCAGAGTGCCGATCAGCTCGGTCTCGATCAGTGCGAAGAGCACCTTCGGATCCTGGCGATAGATGTCGAGGGCGATACGCCCCATCTTGACGCTCGGCAGCCCCTTCGTGAGCTTCCTCCAGGTATCGCCACCGTCGCTGCTCTTGAAGAGCCCCGAACCCGGCCCCCAGCGTTTCTTCGGCGCGTTGGTGTCAAAGCCATCTCGCTGCCGTTCGTAGAGCGCCGCATAAACGGTATTCGGATCCGATGGATCGATGCGGACTTCGGTAGCGCCAGTGAACTGGTCCCGCTTCAGCACCAGATTCCAAGTCGTGCCCCCATCCTTCGTGCGATAGAGACCGCGCTCGGGATTGGGCGCCCAGAGGTCACCGCAGGCTGCGACAAAGACGATATCCGGATTCTTCGGATGAATAGCGATCGCGCCGATGTGGTAGCTCTTCGGTAGCCCCATGTGCTTCCAGCTTTTGCCGCCATCGACACTCTTGTAGACGCCATTGCCCCAGGAGGTGGAGTTGCGATTATTGGCCTCCCCGGTGCCCACCCACACAATCTTGGGATCGGAGGGGGCAAGCTCGACGTCCCCGATCGAAACGCAGCGCTCCTGGTCAAACTGCGGAGTAAAGGTAACGCCGCCATTCACCGTCTTCCAAAGCCCGCCGGAGGCGGTCGCGACCCAGTAGGTCGAAGGCTTGGCCTCGTTCACGGCCAAGTCAATCACCCGCCCTCCCATTCGCGCAGGGCCGATACAGCGGACATCGAGCCGAGACAGGTCGAGCTTCGGCAGCTGCTTGGGAGCCTTAGCCGGCTTTTTCACTGCCGACTTTTTCGCTGCCGGCTGGGCAAGAGGCGCTTCCTTCTTGGCTGGCACAGCAGGAACCCCGAGCCGAGCCTTCGTGCGTTTTTGCGCATGTAGCCCAGGGACCAAGAAGAGAGAGACACACAGGTGAAGGGCGCAAGTGGCCACCCACACACCCCCAGAGGAGGACTTCGACAAGGAACGCTCCTGAGCGCAGAAGAAGGACGCGGATCTACGTAGCAGTTTCTCCGTCTGTTAGCTGGCGCTTGAAAAAGGCCCGCTGGCAGGCGGTCGAAGAAGATCAGGTGGAGCTGAGCATTCAGGAGTCCTGACTGCGTATCAACGCATGAAGATCAACGGCACCGAATTGCTCGCCGAGCTAAGCCCTGACCCATCTGCCTCGAAGACCACATAGGCATGATCGAGTCGCAACCCCACTAGACCCGGCGCGACCATAGACGGGAGAGAGAGCTTGGCGCTGGCCAGCCCCTTGCTATCGAAAAGCCCAAAGCTGGGTGCGATGAGCGCCCCGGGTGCCCCCAGCAATAGATTGGTATACCCGTCAAAGACCAGGGGAACCTGCAGGCTGCCGACCCTGCTCCCCGGACTGATTCCAGTCGAAGAACCCAAGATCAGGAAGAGATCGCCAGCGTTCGCACTGCCGCCATCCAAAGAGAATTCGACCATGCCACCACGCGAGAGCACAATCTGGTGCCCACTGCAGGCCAGCGCCCTGGCTCGACTTGAGCGCACATAAACCGCCCCAGTATTGACGCCTGGCTTATCCGCACCGATTGCGGAATAGGCGAAGTCCAAAACTTTATCGCCATCAACATCAAAGCGCCCCAAGACACTGCGCCCCAGTGCATCACCATCCTTCTCACCAACGAACGAAAAAAGGACGCGATCGCCACGACCTGTTCGCAGGTAATTCCCCGAATAAACAAAGGCGGCCCCCACCCTGCGCCTCCGGCTCTGAACGGCTGGAGCCCCGACGAGCAGCTCGTCAAGCTTGTCACCATTAAGATCGCCAGCTGCCGCAAGCGCAAAGCCAAACTCGCCCCCCGCCGCCGCTCCACTCAACGCCCGCAACAGCTTCCCACTCTTGCCCGAGTACAGAAGAACCTGCCCCGCCTTGTTTCTCCCGCCAAACGGGGCACCTATTGCGAGTTCCGCCACCCCATCGCCATCGATGTCAGGCGTCAACGCCAACGCCACAGCAAAAAAACTCCCCGAGCTGGCGCCAGAGATGCGCCTCAGTAGAGCCCCGGTCTTGCCCGAGTAGATCTCAACAAAGCCTGCACTTGAGATTCCCGGGCTGGCAATCGCGTAGTCGGGCACCTTGTCGCCATTCACATCCAAGCCGGCAGCGACACTGTGCCCGAAGTTCTGGCCAGAGAGCTTGCTCTCGTGATGCCGATGCTTGAGCCCCGTTTTGCCAGACCAGAGATAGACCGCTCCGCCCCGGCGATGACCTCCTCGCGGCTCTCCGGCCCAGAACTCTCCGGCCTTGTCACCGTCGAAGTCAGGCATTAGGCCAGCCGAATAGCCCAAGAGCGCTCCGGCAGCCCCCACTCTCGTGAAGAGCACCGCGCCGTCCTTACCCGAGTACACCCAAATGCGCCCTTTACGCTGATCGGCATATGGATCGCTCACAACATAGTCGGGGACATCGTCACCGTTCACATCGATGCCGCCATCTACCGCGTGCCCGAAGCGAGCGCTCCCAGAAGGTGCCAAATGCTCACGGAGAATGCTCCCATCGCGACCGGAGAGGATGCGCACATAGCCCCTGCGGCTACGAGGGGCGGCAAGGATCAACTCGTCGCGCCCATCACCATCAAGGTCTCCAGCAGAACTCATTGCCAAGCCAAGCTGGTCCTGCGCCTCGGATCCACGATGAGTGAACAAATGCGACTGGGCATGGGCCGCAACCGTCAATAGCACAAGGGCAGGCAAAAGGTCAAAGCGCATGAAAGGTCTCCGATCTAGGTCGCCAGCTTAGCAAGCCCTTGACCGGGGAGTCACTCGCCGGCCAACCCACAGCCAGGCTTGTAGGATTCCACAGGCTTGGCTTTCGCCCAGATCCTCGCCACTCGCCAGGCAGAGCCGACAAGCAAGCACCGTTCGCAGCGGCCAACTGCAGGCACGACTCCTTCGAGCCTGATGCCCATCTGGCTCACCCATAGCCCGAAAAGATACATCTGTGAGATCAAAAACGACCCTCCCCGTAAGAGCGGCGGTTCCGAGGCGCAAGTCACGGAACAAGAGAAGAAAATCTCACGTCGATAGAAGCATCGCCTGTCCCTACTACTCCCTCACCTGGAGGCCTGAGCATGCGCTCACACTCTCTCCTTGCCGGCGGTGTCGCCGGTGTACTGTTATTCCTTTCTGCGCCCTTCGTCAGCGCTCAGAACCTCGTCGTCAACCCGAGCTTTGAAACTCACAGCTCTTGTCCGAGCTTGCCCGGCCAGATCAACAAGGCCAGCGGCTGGAACTCACCGACCAACGGCTCGCCCGACTACGATCACGTCTGTGGCACCAGCTCGACGGTCAAGGTCCCCGTCAATATGTGGGGAAACCAGACCCCAAGAACTGGCAAGGCCTACGCGCAGATGATCACCTACGTTGGCGCCTCGGCGTCCAACTTCCGTGAGTACATCCAAGCGCCACTGACAAGCGCCCTCGTCGCAGGTACCAAATACGAAATATCGTTCTGGGTCTCGCGCTGCGACAAGACTCGCTGGGCCTGCAAGGACATCGGCGCCTACCTGTCCATCGGGGCAGTCCCCACGAGCCCGAACTTCAACCCTCTGCCCTATACCCCCCAGATCCAGAATACCGGCGGCATCATTACCAACTCCGTCAGCTGGGTGCAGATTAAGGGTGTCTACACCGCAACTGGCGGTGAATCCCACATCGTCATTGGCAACTTCAAGAACCACGTCAGCTCGACCGCGACTCAGCTCTCAACATCCGGACATAACAACGCCGGCTACTACATCGATGACGTCAGCGTTGTGAAGAAGATGGAGGGGCCGATCGTCAACGCCAGCCATCTCATCGGCTTTGCCGACCTACCTGCCCCCACCCCGACCGGCTTCCTCGACATGCAGGAGATCAGCCCCAGCTGCCCCTCTGCTTTTACTCAGTGCAAAACGAAGTACCCCTTCCGCGCCACCGACACCTGGGCTGGCGGCACCGCCTACGACCCACGTTTCCAATCTGTCTGGATCAGCGACGGCGTGGTTCTCTCGGAGTACTCGGTCGAGCCTGGCGCGATGTGCAAGCCACTATGCCGAACGGTCAAGGCCGTTATCCAGCACAACAGGGCCCGGGTAACGGGACTCGCTTGCTCGGACCGCAATCCGCGTCTCTTCCAGCTCGCATCCGCACCCGGGGCGATGGAGATTACGACCTATGACAATTCTCGCCGCCTTACTCGCTGCCTTGGTAAGTGGACAGTCTGCCGTTACCCGCTGAGCAAGAGTTCCATCGCAACAGCACTTGCCTACGACGAAGTCCGCGACCTGCTCTACGTCAATATCGCGGTAAAGCAGGCGAACGGTTTCCAAAACGTGCTGTACGTCGCCAAGGCCAGCTCTCCCTGCAAGCCCATCTGCCAGATGAAGTATTTCATCTGCGGCAGGGGCCTCGTAACGGGACTCGCCTATGACCCGTGCTCGAAGAAGCTCTACGCAACCGACGGCGCCGTCACCGAAGACGTCAGGATCATCGACCCCTACAAGTGCCTTATCAGGGCGGGCAAGTGCTGCAAGAAGCAGACGCAGCCCGTCTGGCGCGGCCTCGCGATCGTCCCCGGCTGGAAGCAAAACAGCACCGGAAGCTCCTGCACTACCGGCCGCTGCCTGAACTGCCCCTCGATGACCGCCTACAGCATGGGCGACCCCAGCCTCGGGGCCCCATTCAAGCTGGGACTGAAGAACGCACCGGCAAGCTCTTATGCAGCGACGTTCCTAAAGAGCGGCGCACCAGGCTCCGGCATCCCGCTACCAGCACCCTACTGCGGCACCTGGTATGCCTTCCCGACCCTCTTTAGCTACCCGGCCGCCTTCACTGGGGGCAGCAGCAGCTGCACTGGCAGCGTGCTACGCACACTACCGATCCCGTCGAGCCCAGCCCTCTGCGGCTTCCAGCTCACAGTGCAGTGGTTCGTAATCTGCCCTGTGGGAGGCGGATTCGGCGTCGGCGTCTCCAACGCACTCGACTTCACGATCACGACTTCATGATCACGACTTCATGATCGGCCGAGCCTAGCAAGGCATCGAAAGAGGCCCGGCTAGATGTCGCGAGCGGCAAGGTCCAGATTCGGGCCCTGCCGCTCGCGCTCACTTTCGGCAACTCTGCTCCGATAACAGCGAAGAACTCCCTCGCTTCACGGACGAGTCAAACGCTCCACCATGAAGAACAACTCGTCCGCTATCGCGGGATTCGTATAGGTCTCGACCTCCATCAGCGTCCCTGGTGCAAGTCCGCCACCACGCACCACGTCGACAAAGCGCAAGACCTCGTCCTGCGTCGAGCCGAGCTCGGCATCTCCCTGCCACTTTAGAGGCACGTGGAAATGCACCCGCCACTCTTCGGCCGAGCCCGGCTCATAAGCTCGGGCCTCAGCACAGCCGAGGTCGACAAAGGCACGCGAAGCGTCGACCGCACGCATCTGATGCAGGTAGACCGGCTCGTCACGCTCTAGCACTCGGGCATAGCCTTTCTTTCCCCGTGCGTGCAGAGCACTACTCAGCTGGACCTTGGGTATGACGACCTGCGAACGCTTACAGAACTCCAACGCCTCGACAGGATCCTCCCCCAGAACGGCAGCATGGCAGAGGTCCAAACAGAGACCGATATGCCGGCGCACCACCGCCTCATTACCCTGAGTAGCCGCATAGGCCCGAAGCGCATCCTCGATCCAGGCCACGGTTTCCCCGACGCTCTCCAAGAGGCACCAGGGTTCGGGCTCAATGGCCAGAACCAAATGCACCCCACTGCGAGCCTCAAGCTGCTCAAGGCCGAGGGCCGCCCGGAAGAGCATCTGCACATGCTCAGGCTCGGGCCGGGCCCTGCGGTCAAGGCCACGAAAACCGAGGGGGACCGTGCTCAGCGCTCCCCGATCCACCTCGAACTCCGCCAGGATTCGAGCCTGGAGCTCAGCCGCCGCGAGCGTGTAGGCCAATCTTTCCTCATCTCGCCAATCCGGCAGGTAGACCTGCTCCTTGACTCGTGCCCCGTGGAAGCGCCCCTGCGGGAAGATGTTGAGCGATGCCGGCACCAGGTCGAGCTTGACGAGTAAGTCCCGATGTGAACGAAACTTTGTCTCCTCCCCCGCCAATTCGCGCACGAGGTCTTCGGGCCACCAAGCGGCCAGAAGCGCCGGCCCCTCCCCCATGGCCTTCCGAAGGGTCGGCGCAACCCGTTCACACAAAACGATTTGAAAATCGTCAAGAGTCTTTGCTGGGTGTACGTTCGTGCAATAGCTGAGCGGGTGACGACCGCCGATTCGAAGATCATCTGGCTGCATAGAGTTCCCTCCCTGCTTTCCTGGCCACGGTGAGTTTGCAAATCGTAGTCCCCCTCATTTCCATCGCATCGACACGACGCCAAAGCGATGCGCAGCCCGGTTCACCCCTCTTAGACCCGCCCTATAGCCGTATGTCCACCTGTGATCCGCGTGCCCATCAATGCTGCACGCTTTTTCTGCGCATCCTCGCCACCCTGCTACTTACCCTAGTCGCCAGCCCCGGCCTCCAGGCGCAGACAGCGACCACTCAGATCCACATCGAAAACCACTCGGTTTTCCCCCGCTACGAGTGGATGAAGGCCTCGGTCCCCTTTGCTCCAGGCAAGCAAGCTGAGCCGATTCTCAAGAACATCAACGGCAGGCCGACCGATTGGCGTGTGCTACAGCACTGGCCAGATGGCTCAGTGAAGATCGCACAGGCCCAGACCCTGGCCCTAATGGCCGGCAAAGAAAAACGGAAGCTCCCGCTGCTCTCCGGTCGCATTCCACTGCCAAGGTTCCAGCTCCACCCGGCCGTGGCCCAGGGCCTGCCGTATGTCTCCATCTGGACCTCCGTGCGCGACGGCCTCGGCAACCCCTACGCCAGCCTCTACCGCCCCCTTGAGCGCAGTGGCCAAGAATTGCTTGAGTCCAACAACAGCACGATCGTCCTCCGCTCCCGTGGCTACCACCACAACTCCTTCCAAAAGGGCATTGGCCGCGACTTCCTAAGCCAGACCACGTACCTGCAGGTCTACAGTGGTCTTCCCTTTGCCACCCTCGACCTCATCGTTTCCAACGATTATCTAGGCGCGGACAACCCCAAATCCAAAGACCCCAACCTTCGGCCCCTCGGCGACGTCGCCTTCCAAGAGATAGGGCTCTGGACCCACGGTTGCGAAGCGCTCGTTCGCCAGCCGCTGAAGAACCGCACCGGCCCCCACATCCAAGGCATCTTCGGCCCCAACTCGACCCACGTCCGCTTGATCAAGAAGGGATATTTCGGTGATGGCCAGGGTAAGCACTGGCGGGTCATCCTCTTCTTCAAGGACCCCAGTTGGAGCAGTGCAGAGCTCAACTCCTGGCAGCAACTCGTCACCGGCTTCGCCGACCAAACCCTAATCCCCGTCGCTGACTGGGAGAGTTGGAAGCGCAGCGGGGCCTTGGGGATCTTTGGCAGCACCGCTGAGCCGCACGCCAAGCTCAACTTCGAAATCTCTCGCAACTGGAAGACTTGGAATCAGACGAGCACCCACTTCGGTCCCTTTGGCGCCTGGGGAGACCACAAGAACACCTCCATGACCGGGACACCTCGGAATGGCCCCCACACTGCCGAAGCGCAATTCGCTGCACAATCAGGTCGCAGCGAACCCCTCCTGCAACTCGAAGGCATCTCCTGGGCGCAACAGCTACGCCCCTATCACCTATTCGGGCTGAAGGTAGGCGCCAGGGACGACATCTACCTCTGGGACGGACTGCCATACCGGATTACCGGTGGGCGCGTCGTCAGCGGTGAAAACCTCGGCCGCCTAGCGCTTTATCAGAAGGACCCCTACAAGGCATGGCGCAAGGGCGTCCCTCTTTCCTACCACCACGACTTTGGCGCCTATGACGTCGAGCACTTCACCGTCGACCACCTCTTCGACTACTACAGTTTTACAGGTGACCATATGACGCGTGAGGAAATCAGGCACCTCGGGGAGTGCCTGATGGGTGCCACCCGAACCTTCAAGTATTTCAGTGGGCTCACCGTGCTCACCGCCCGTGCCGAAGGCTGGGCCATGCAAGCCCTCGTCAAGTGCTTTGTCGCCACGGGTGATGTTCGCTACAAGAACCACGCAATGGCCAGACTGCGCACGGTCATCGAGCCGCGGCGGAAAAAGGCTCACGCCAGCAAAGCGCTAATGTTCCAAGGGTCACACAGCGCCACCGGATACCCCAAACCACACATGTTCTTCATGCCTTGGCAGCACGCGGCCGTCATCTATGGCTATATGGCAGCTTATCGCTACTTCGGCGACAACTTAGCTCGGCAGATCGCCCACGATGTCCTCGATACGGTCCGGTATTCGTGGGTCTACAACTACACAGACCCGAAGTTCGGCTTCGTCCCCAAGGGCCTGCGTTACTACACACCAGCGGAATATAAGGGCAAACCGGTACCCGCCAACTTCTGGGACAAAGACCCCAAGATCGGCGTGCGCTGGGGTGACAGTCCCCTGGGTGGGGCCCACTCATTCTTGGTCGCAGCCATGGATGTAATGGCAGAGGATGCTCTCAGCGCCCAGCAGCGCAACGAGATGCTGGATGTCCGGACCACCATCCACCATCCGAGCAAGAGCGACCCCCGGCAAAATTGGCGACTCAACAAGTGGTTCTTCTTGCGAGAGCCAACCATCTGGAAGTAACCCGGCGAATCAGCGCGGGCGTGGCTCTAGCAGCTCCAATACCCGCGCAAAGTGTGCCGGCGCGAAGCATGGCGCCACCGCCTGACGTCGGCGCTGTCGCAGGTCAGCAGCCAGCATCCCCTTCGTCAGCGAGACCAGAACCAAGCGGTCGGCCTCGGCGACATCCTTGGGATCTTGCAGCACCCGGCCCAGCTCGGGCTCTGAGAGGAAGCTCGCCGCGCCATTCTGCGCACTGGTGACGCAAGGCAGCCCGGTCGCCAAGGCCTCAAGCACGACAAAGCTGAGGTTGTCCTCAAGACTCGGAAGAAAGAGCAGGTCTCCGGCATGCAAGAGCCGCAAGACATCGCTCCGCTGCCCGAGTCCCACCAGCCCAGGCTCCTTACCATGTATGCGGCGAGTCCCGTGTCCCGCACAAACCAGGCGAGCGTCCAGGCGGCGCAAGCGCAGACGGCGCAACACCCGGCGAGCCACGGCCAAGCCCTTGCGCACCGGATCGTGTCCGAGCCAGAGCAGAACAAGGCTATCGGGCCCCAGCTGCAGTGCCTCCCGCGCCTGCAGGCGATCGCTTTCCGAGGGAAGAGAGAAGTGATCAGCGTCAACCGGCAAGCCCGTGACCTCGACTCGGCCCTCAAAGTCGGGATAACGACGGTTCACCTCAGCCGCAGTTAAGGTCGAGCTAGCAAGGACCAAGCCCGGCTGCGCCTGGGTAAAAAAGCTCTGCTCGCGGCCAAGGTAGCACCTCGTCCTGGCATCAAGGGATCGCGCCAGCCGCTTGAAAGGACGCAGATAGGCGGGCTCCGCTTTTCGCCTGGCATCGAGTGCCGCAGCGAGGAGCCCTCCCAAGGGCAGGAATACCCCCGGTAATGCTCCCGGATGGCGAAAATGCAGTAGCTGCTCCCCATCGCGCTGGCCACGCCTATCGAGTCGTCGATAAAACTCCGGACCGCGCCCCCCAAGCTCTTCGCAGTCCACATCGAGCTCCGCTCGCCGTTCACCACAAACGACGCGGCATGGCGCCCCCTGTAGACGAAGGGCGTCGAGGAGGCTCTCAGCATAGAACTCAAGTCCCCCGCGAGCCGGATCCCAGACGTCCAAGACGATGACCTGTGTGCGCGAATTCATTCCCAGAACGCCAACGAGGCAAAGCTAACCATCTGCGAACGATCCGGCGCCAGGGCCTGTCCATAATGCAGAAGCTCGCTCTTCAGCGAGAGTCCCAACCTTTCGCGGAGCTTGCCAACGCAATACATCGGCAGCGTTCCACAGATGCGGCGCGGGTTGTCGTTCTGCTCGACATCGGCGAAAAAGCCGTCGAAGTCACCCTTCGCGTAGAGTTCAAGCGAGCGAAGGTCCGCCTCACGCAGCAACCGCAACTGCTCGTCCGAAACCGGAGCAAGATCTCCGAAGAAGGGGCCGATATGCGCAAGGTCGGCTCCTGCAATCAAGCCCACGCGCTCGACACCAATATCGCGAATCGTCTCGGCAATCGCGTCGAGGGCACGCCCCAGCTCTGTGGACTTAGGAGCGTCCGGGCAGTGACCGGTCAGGAAGGGCGCGATTCGGAGCTCAGCGCTCCCGTGCAGATAACGCAAAAAGAGCACCTGGAACTCGACCGAATGCTCGGTTAGGTGCCGGATCTCCTCATCCCAGACCTCAGCGCCTAGAGCGTCAGCGGCTGAGTTGACGATGGGCTCCGCCACCGGAACCACACCTAACGGCGTCGCGTATGCCTTTGCCGTGGGAACGAGCACGCTCTCGCTTCCTCGGTGCCCCGTGCCTACAACCACATAGACTTCCAGCTTCCGGCTCGCCGCCAAGGCGCCATAGGCCGCGCGATACCCCTCTTCTCCGCGCAAGAGATCAATATGTGGAGCGACCAGGGCACTCAGATCGCGCGTAGCCGGAAGCTCGGCGAGTATTTCGCCAAGGCGGGAGGCGCAGGCCTCCGCTCCTTCGGGATAACCCGCCGAACCAGCGTTCGTAGCCGGTCGCGCCGGGGACGATCGATACTCTGCAAGGCGCTTTGCACGCAGTGCCTCGACCTCCGGCCCCTCAAGACAGAGCTTGTCGCGAAGCTCGGCGGCAATGCGTTCGACAAACTCCGGCTCCAGCTCCTGCTGGTATTGCTCTGCGAGCTCGGCGGCGATCTCTGCAAAACTCTTGTCGCCGCAGAATTGCACAACAACCGGCAGTAAACCCTCTGGCACGAAGACTTGCCCATCGAAGAGCCCTTCGGGGTCGGCAAGCAGCAAGCCGCGCTGCCCGTCCTCCTCATGCGCATGGGTTTCGAGTAGCCGGAGTTTGGGGCGCTTGCTGTCGCTCATCAGCGCATCTTGCCGCAATCCAAGTGAAGACGAAACGGCGAGCATAAAGTAGAGCCACCCGAGCTGCTCGCTGCGAGAAACCCGGGTAGATCTAGAGATCACCGAGGATGCGACCTTCGAAAACCTTCCTCAGCAGTAAGCCACAGCGATCATCGAGCGAGGAGCCTGTCGTTCCGGGATAACTGTCGGAGCAGCAGCTCACCCCCCGCCCCCCTTGACGCAGATCGGACACCAAACGCGAGATCATCGAAGGCCTGGATAAGGCTGGGAGCCTTGTCCACGATCTCTGCGCCTCCGTTGACATATCGCCTCTAGAAGAGATTCTGTGAGCAATAAAAAGGATGCGCCGCAACGCACGGGAACCGTGAGAGGCGCAACGAGGTTTCTCCACTCATCCTTCCGCCTTGAATCCAGCTAAAAAGTCACGCTGCGGCATAGCCGCGTGCTCGACGCTCCATCGGCTTAGAGCGTAAACTCTTGCGTTTCCTCCTGACCCAGATCGCAGGCGAACACGAAAACCCCGTGACATCGGAAACACCCAGCAACGACCCGACCGAGGCCTGCCCGCCATTCATGCTCCACGTCTGGCATGACGGTGAGCGCACAACGCATCGCTTTAACACCAGCCCGGTTAGCATCGGCCGCTCTCGGGGTCGAGGTGTTGCTCTGAGCGACCGCGCGATTTCCCGTCACCACCTAAGCATCTTCTATCGCGAGAACCGCTTTTTCGTGCGGGACGAGGGCAGCCAAAACGGCAGCTTCCTTGATGGACGCCGAATCGAAAGCTCAGCCTTGGTCGCAATGAATCCCGGCTCAACCCTGCGGGCTGGAGGTTTCGAAATCGTTGTTGAGCCCCTGCCACAGGAGGTAGATGAGTGCAGCAAGATGACCGAGGCCACCGCCGGCGGCGAAGAGAGCCTGGATATGGGCACCTTCGCGCGGCTGCTCCAGGCATTGAATGCTGAACTCGATCAACAGCGACTCCTGCCGCAGATCGTGGAAGCGGCGATACGTACCACCGAGGCCGAGCGCGGCTTCATGGCCCTCGAAGACGGCGAAGGCTTCCACGTTGCGGTCGCACGAAACTTCGTTGGCGAATCCATCGCCGACGCCACCAGCAGCTTCTCGCACACGATCGTCCGCGAAGTGCTGGCCAGCGGTGAGGCGCGCTTGACCGTCAACGCTCAAAGCGACGATCGATTCAAAGCGCTGAAGAGCGTCGAGGACCTCCGCCTACGCTCCGTTCTCTGCGTCCCCCTACGCGTAGCCGGTCAGATCGAAGGTGCGCTGTATTTGGATAACCGTCTGCAACAGCACGCCTTCACTGAAGAAGACCGGCAGATGCTGGTTGTGCTTGCCGACATCAGTGGGGTCGCAATACGTAACGCCCGCCTCGTCGCCGACCTGCGCAAAAAGAACGGCGCCCTGGTAGAAGCGCACGACCGCGTTGCCGAGCTAAATGCTCGCCTCGAAGGCAAGGTCAAGCGCCAGGTCGCCGAACTCAAGGAAGTCCGCGAGGAGCTCGCCGAATCGCGCAAGGCCCTGGGGCTCCGTCATGAATACCGCAAAATCATCGGCGAGAGCCCAGCCATGCAGGAGCTCTTCCGCTTGCTCGACCGCTACGTCGAGTCTGCGGACCCAGTGCTGATCCTCGGCGAGTCGGGCACCGGCAAGGAGCTGGTGGCTCGCGCCCTCCACGAACAGGGCCCCCGCAGCGAAGGCCCGTTCGTTTCGGAAAACTGTGCGGCCCTACCCGAAAACCTGCTTGAGAGCGAACTCTTCGGCTATGAACGCGGCGCCTTCACCGGCGCAACTCGCAGCCACAAGGGGCTCTTTGAGCAGGCCAAGGGCGGAACCCTCTTCCTCGACGAAGTCGGCGACATGTCCCCGGATCTCCAGTCAAAGCTGCTCCGGGTCATCCAAGAAAAGGAAGTGCGGCCGATCGGTTCGGGCCGCACCGTTTCGATCGACGTGAGACTGGTAACCGCCACACACCGAAATCTGCCAGAGATGCTGAACGAGGGCGGCTTCCGCGAAGACCTGTTCTACCGCCTACACGTGCTGCCGATTCGCCTGCCGCCACTGCGTGAACGCCGCGGCGACGTGCCCCTGCTCGTCCAGCATCTGATCCGGCGGGCCTGCCTGGATGCCAAGCGACCGATTCCACGTATCGACCCCAAGGCCATCGACCGCCTGAATGATTACTCCTGGCCTGGCAATATCCGCGAACTCGAAAACGAGATCCGGCGCGCACTCCTTCTCTGTGAGGGTGTCATCCAGCCCGCGCATTTCAGCGACAAGGTCCAACACCCCAAGCTCTCCCTAGAGATGGGAGCGCCCTTACCCAGCGAAACAGGGTCCAGCCTGCCTGAACTCGTACGCCAGCTGGAGGAGGCCGAAATCCGTCGGGCCTTTGCCCGCAGCGGTGGCAACAAATCAAAAGCCGCGGATCTGCTCGGAATATCGCGCTTCGCATTACAGCGAAAACTGGACAAGTTCGAAATCGAGCGGGAGGACTGAGGTGAACGCGGAAAGGCTTCGCCTGGCCCCCGAGGACTATGGGATAAATCCATGACATTACTCGCAGGACTCGATATCGGTGGCACGAGAATCGGCGTTTGCCTTGGACGGAAAAATGGCGCCGTAATTGCTAGCCAATCCTTCCCCACCCCTCAGGCGCAAGCGCCCAGTGCGACCTTATCGCAATGTGTGCTGATCCTCCGGGAGTTGCAAGAGCGGCACGCACGCGGTGAAACACTGCACGCGATCGGAGCGGCAGTGCCGGGCCCCTTCGACCCCAAGTCGGGTAGCTTCGGAGATGTGCCCAATATGCCACGCTGGCACGGCTTCGATTTTCGAACGCAGCTCACCGAACTCGCCGGCTGCCCGGTTTTCGCGCGTAACGATGCCAATGCGAGCATGCTCGCAGAAGCTCTCTGGGGCTCGGCTCAAGATGTCAGCAATGCCATCTTCCTCACCTTCAGCACCGGGTTCGGCGCGGGCCTTTGGCTCGATGGCCGCCTCTACGAGGGCCCACGCGGCCTGGCCGGGGAGATCGGACACCTGCGACTGAGCGAAGCCGGGCCGGTTGGTTTCGGCAAATGCGGCAGTGTCGAGGCTTGGCTCAGCGGACCTGGAATCGTTCAGCAGGCCGAACTCGAAGCACTTTGCGCCAAGCAGCGGGGGGAAGAGACCAAGCTCTCCGAGCCGCATCTGCGGACCGAGTTCGTCTTCGAAGTCGCACGACTCGGGGACGTCGCGGCGCTCCGAGTCATTCAACAAGTGGCCAAAAAACTCGGGCAAACCATCGCAATTCTCGCCGACCTCTTTGACCCGGAGCTGGTGATCCTCGGCACCATCGGCATCGCCCACTATGACCTACTCGAGGCCGAGACCCGCCGTGTCCTCCACGAGGAGGCTCTGGAGCTCACTGCACGCGGCCTACGCATCCAGCCCTCGCAACTACAACTGCGCGAACACCGAGCAGCGCTGGCAAGCGCGGCGAGCGAGGTTCAGCCGACATAGCAGGCTTGCCGAATCAGAAGCTATCAGCCCAGGTCGATGGCGAGCGAAGAGCATGCAGAGCCCCGAACGCGAGAACTTCATCCCCTTCCGCAAACAGGACCTCCTCCAGATGTGCCTGAGCGATGATCGGCTCTCCTCCGAGGAACAGGGGAGCTACCGGGAACTCGCGACATTGCTCGAGAGCATCTTCCATTTCGAGTTCCACGAGAAGCTAGAGGAGCTCAAGGACTGCTATGCCCCCTTCGATCCGGATAGGGATACCCGGGTCGTGGATTCGCTTCGGCCGCAGCCAACACCCGAGCTGCAGCAACGACTGGTAGCCGCCTTGCGTGAGGTCCTCGAGAAGAGCAATTACGAACAGGTAAGCCAGGAGGAACTGGATGAGGCTATGAACTCGGAGTCGCTGTTCCGGATACGGCTTTTCGTCGACTTCGAAGACTTCGAGGAGGTGCTGTTCTTCCGGCGCGGCGTACGCGAGCGCAACGAGACCCTCAAAACCTGGATGGGGCTACGCAAACAAAAGATCGACGTCTCGCTCTTCGAGCGCGTCGCGATGTATGTGAAGTTCAAGCCATCCAGCTACTTCGAAGCAAAGGGGCGCAAGGGGCTCCTATTCGAACCCGGATCGACGATCCTCAAGCTCTTTCGCAACGTGCCGAAGGCCGACCTCGAGATGCTCTTTCCGAACACCGAGGTCCGAATGAAGCCCATGGACAAAGTCGTGATGGGAGTACCGGCGGTTGCGGGTGGCATCGCCGTAATCGCGACCAAGCTTGGCGCGGTCTTCGCCTTGATCGCCTCTCTGATTGCGTTCTGGCTCGGCTTCGAAGAAAAGGAGCCCATCTTCGACAACAAAACCCTGATCGCTCTCGGTGTGGGCTTAGGCACGCTCGCGGCGTATTTGTTCAAACAGTGGAACAAATACAAGAACCGCAAAATCAAGTTCATGAAGACGCTGACGGACAACCTCTACTTCAAGAACCTCGATAACAACGCGGGAGTCTTCCATCACCTGATCGACAGCGCCGAGGAGGAGGAGTGCAAGGAAAGCCTCCTCGCATACTTCTTCCTAGAACAGGCAGAGGAGCCCCTGAGCGAAGAAGAGCTAGACAAGCAGATCGAATCCTGGTTCCGCGAAAAATGGGACACTGATCTCGACTTCGAGGTCGACGACGCCCTACAAAAGCTCGAACGCCTGGGCCTAGCTCAAAGTCAGAGCCAGCGCTGGAGCGCGCTCCCGCTCGACGCGGCCAAAGCACGCCTCGACGAGATCTGGGATCACTATTTTGAGTTTCACCAGCCAAAGCTGACGAACTAGCAGGCTCCCAATCTCGCGGCACCAGGATCAATCAATCGCCGTACAGGCTGTTGAAGAAATCTCAGGAGCCCTGCATCACCCTCGCTACGCCAAGCGGTCTCGTTAGTAACTCAGCGAGTAAAGCCCGGTGACGAACCAGGCTTCTTTTCTGAACCAGACTTCTTCCCCGGCTCTTCCTTTGGCTTCACAGGATCAAAGCCTTTCGAGGCCGGATCCCCGTACGGGTCGTCTTCAACCCTGGCACTAGGGTCGTCGGCAGGATCTATACCCGGTTCGGGCTTCCCAGCCTTCTTCCCTTCTTGCTTAACGAGTTCTTTCAGCGCGAGTCCCTTCTTCCAGTCGTCGAAGACGTCCATGAAGCGCCGCTCTTTCTTGTTCGGGTAAACGTTGATGATGATCGCACGCCGCTTGAGTTCGGCGATCTTCTCGGCATTCCAGCCCTTGGAAGGCGGAAACTCATCAACCAACGCGAGGAGCCGCTTTTGTTCGGCTTCGATTTTTGCCCGCTCCGCCGCAGCCTTCTGCTCGGCTGTAAGTGCAGATTTCTTCGCGGTCTTTAGCTTATGTGCATCAGCCCGCTTTTTGATTTCCTCGCGCCGCTTCTCTGCATATCGACGCGCCTCGGCCTCTTTCTCCTTCATCGAGTCATGGATCGACTTGACCTCGAGATCTGTTAGGAGCTTCAGCACTCGATAGGTCTCGATGCTGCGGTACGGAATAAAGATATATCCGACGGTGCCGTTGTAATAAAAAATCCTGAGGCCCGCGCCCTTCACCTTCATTTCGCTGCGGATGAACTCGAGCCCAGCCGGCCGCTCGACGAATCGTCCATTCTTGACGACCCCTTCGAGCCTCTCGCCATTGCGCAACTTCACACGCACCCGCACGTGCGACTCGACATACTCACCGCGGCGCATGCGCGAGCGAGCATCACGAATACGCTCACGGATCTCCTTACGCTTTTTTTCCAGGATCGCTTGGCGCTTCTTTTCGGCGCTTTCTTGGCGCTCCTTCTTGCTAGGAGCCTTCTGAGCGAAAGGGCTCGCACATAGAGCGCTGGCGCAGAACAAGGTGGCAACGAGGCGTGGCGACATCATGTGGAGCGTCTCCTGTGAGGGCAGCCCAGAATCTCTCCCCTTCCTATCGGCAACCGGCCACTCCTCAATCCAGCCGAAAGCTAGCAGAAGGAGCTTTGCCCCCGTGCGCATGTTTCAACAGTCGGCCAGGGGGAAGCTCAGCGCCTACCAGGAAGACGCCCCAGCCCAGCGCTGAGCATGCGGTAGTGAATCTCGACGACATCCTCTTGCCGGGGCGGGTAGCCACCACCAAGCACCGCTGCCACCGGGAGCCCACGCTCCACGGTGGCGGCAAAGACAAGCCGATCTCGTTCGGCCAGCTCATCGATGCTCAAAGAAAGCTGCCCAAGACGATCGTGCTTGTAAGGGTCAGCGCCCGCCAGATAGATCACGAACTGGGGAGCAAAGTCCGCTACCTGCTCCAAGGCAGAACGCAGTGCTGAGAGGTAGAGATCGCCTCCCGCCCGATCGGGGAAGCCCACATCCAGGTCCGAACTCTGCTTGACCGGGTAATTCCGATTTTGGTGCAGCGAGCAGGTAAAAACGCGTTTTTCAAACTCGAAAGCCCGCGCCGTTCCATTGCCCTGGTGAACATCGAGATCGATGACAGCGGCGGAATCGATCTCCCCGCTCTCAATCAAAACCCGGAGTGCAACAACTACATCATTAATGGCGCAGAAGCCTTCGCCCTTCCAAGGGAAGGCGTGGTGGAAGCCTCCCCCCAGGTTCGCGGCGAAGGGCCGCTCCCCAGCAGCCGCACGCGCTAGGGCCGCACGACAGGCCGCGAGTGTCCCTCCCGTCATCGAGTAATAACCGTCCAGCACTTCGCGAGTGCAGGGGGCCTCGAACTCGAACAGGCCGAGCTGGGGCTGCGCGGTCATCGCCTCAAGACGATCGAGATAGACCAGAGAATGTCCCAGACGCAGCTCAGATCGACGGGCCATGGGGGCCAGGCCAATCTCGTCCACTCGGCAGAGGCCACTCTGGAGCACGCGACGCCGCAAAGCAGCGTATTTGTCTTGCGGCCAGACCTGGCCTTCCCAGGAAAAATTGTATGCCCCTGCAAACCAGAGCGGCGGTGGCAGTGCTGGCGAACCCACGTTTTCAAGACCTCTAGGATGATAGGATGCCCTGTCATGGAAGCGCCACAACCCTTATTCGTCCAGCACCCCCCCCGGCGAACCCTGGCCCTGCTGCCTCTCGCCTTACTCAGCCTGGCCCTCATGGCTTGGGGACTCACCCCGCCAAAAGCCCAAAAGCCAGCACAGACCCAGGAGAGTAAAAAGGTCCTGACACCGATCGGCGAAGTCCGCGTCCTAAGCAAGGCCGAAGCGCGCAAGGCCGTCAAAGCCTTAAAAAAGGGCGCGCTCTCCACCCGCGCTTTCAGCCGTGAAGAGCTGCGCCAGCGACGCAAAAAGGGCAAAGGCGGCAAGGCTCCACCGAGCGGGAGCTTCCTACGTCGGCTCGAAGAGGTGGAGAAAATCCAAAAGGTCCAGCACGAATCGCTGGTCCCGTTACTCAGCAAAATCATCAAAGAGGATCCGGCCCTCGCTGTCCGCAGCAAGGCAGCCATGGCGCTGCTGGCCCAAGCAGCGGGACCTGCGACAAAAGCGGCCGAAAAGCTCCTGGCCAAGGTCGAGCTGCGCAAGCAGGGCTCGGTAGCGGCCCCGCTTCTCAAGCTGCTTAGCTACTACGGCGCCAAACAGAGCTTCTGGAACGGGATCTACGACAAGTTCCTCGACTTCAGCGCCGTTGCCCAAATCGCCATCTGCAAGTCCATCGGCAAGCGCAAAGACTGGAACGGCCTAGAACTCCTGCTCGAACACCTCGATGCCCCCAAACCCATCGACAAGGAACATGCGGACAACCCCCCAGAGAGCTATTGGAAAATGCGCTGGGAAGCCTGGCAGGCCTTCAAACCCGAGCTCATCAAGTCGCTGGAGATACTCCTTGGCAAGAAGTTCACCAATCGCGAGAGCGCTGAGGCCTGGATCCAAGAACAAGGCGGAGTCCGCAAACTGCGCAAGCAGCAGAAAAGCTGAAGCAGTATGCCTCACCCCTCGCCAACATCCGAGAGTATCCTCCATTCCTTGCAGAAAGAGCCCTGGATCCTGGCTCCTGAGCTAGAACTCTGTGTCGTGGGATCCAGCGCTCTGCGCATCGGCTGCGAACTTGAAGGGTTGCCCCTCCCTCCACGCCCCGGAGACGTGGACCTCGCTTGGCGCCTCCCCCGCGACGAGGGCGCCGCCCTGCTCGCCAAACACGGAGCCCAAGCAACGGGCTCAGCGGCAGCAGCTGCCCGCGGAACCCTGCACGTCCGACTCTGTGGCGAGCATGTAGAACTCACTAGCTTCCGCGGCGGAGGCAAGAGCCTCGAAGAACGAATCCGAGAGGATGCTCTGCGACGCGAAGCAACGATCGGCGCACTCTTCTTCCAGCTGGCCAATGGCCAGCTCCACGACCCTCAAGGCGGACTCGCTGACTGGCGCCATGCTCTGATCCGCGCCTGCGGCTCCCCCGAGGAACGCCTGCGCGAACACCCGCTTCGGGCGATTCGCTACCTTCGGCGTAGCAGCGAACTCGGCTTTGACCTAGAGCCTGCTACCCGCCAAGCCATACGTGAACTCGCCGTCGAGCTCTGCCCGAACATCGAAGGCGCAGCCCTTACAGTCGAGATCCGCAAGGCTCTGCTGAGCTGCCCGAGCCCGGGTACCTTCCTGCTTCGCCTTTTCGACGAAGGGCTCCTAACTCCTCTGCTTCCCGAGCTTGCCTCCCTCTTCCAGGGGCATTCAGCTGAAGAGTTCGAGAAGCATCCTGGGAGATCGCCTTCCTTGCCCATAATCCTCGCCCTTGAGGAGGCAGCCGAATTGGGCCAAGGGCTAGGGCTCGAGGATGCCGACCGCATCCTGCTCTTACTCTCCGTCCTCTGCCACGAGATCGGAAAGAGAAATAGCTGCAAGGACGACAGGCCAACACTGCCTGGCCAGGAACGAAGCGGCGGCGACGACATCGGCTCGCTCTGGCAGCGCCTTCCCGGACTAGCGGATAAGCGCGTGCGCCGACTCTGCGCGGCGCTCACCGAGCACCACCATCAGCTCTTCCGGCTCCGCAATCTTCCAGCAACGACCGCCGCATGCCTTTGGGAGGAAACTCTCCAACGCCTGCGTGACTCGCACGCACTCATCGCCTGGGTCTCGCGCTGCGACCAGGCAGGCCACATGCGGCACGCAGAGGAAAAGCAAGAGATCGCCAATCCACCTCCAGTTCAGGCACAGGAGCTGCCCGCGGCCAGAGAAGAGCGCATCCTCCACGAACTCACGGAACTAGACCGACTCATGCGCAACGTGCGCGGCAACTCCGCCCGCAAACGCTTCGGGAAGGATCTCCCGGCACTGCGAAAACACCTGCACGGCGAACGCGTCCGAGCCTTACAGGAGAGCGGCTTTACCCAAGCCTAGAAGCTCAAACAGCCTTGATCACCAGGATCGAGGTATCGTCTTCCTGAATCTTGCGCTGGGTAAAGTCTTCGACTGCGGAATAGACCGCATCGACCAGCTCCTGAGGTGAATCCGAGGCATGCTCACGAACGAGCTGTTGGAAACGGTCGTCGCCAAACAACTGCTCTTCTTCTTCAGTGGGTCCTTCCGACTGGGCCTCGACGATGCCGTCCGAAAAGAGCACAAGCAGGTCGCCGTCCTCAAGCACCTCGACCCCCCCCTCGTACTCGAGACCGTCGAAGAGCCCCAGGGGCGGACCAGAGGCATCCAGACATTGAAACTCGTCCCGCGCAGCCCGGTAGATCCACACCGGATTATGCCCAGCGCTGCAGAAGGCAAGCGAACGGCCGTCGCGACCAATCGTCACCGCAGCCGCGGTGATAAACATTCCCGTATCGCCAACATCGCTGAAGACGTTCCAATTCATCAGGTTGAGCTTATCGCTCGGCAGTCCCTCTTCACTGAGGACCCGATAGCCCGAACGGAAGGTCGTCATCAGCAACGCCGAGCTAACTCCATGCCCCGAGACATCGGCGAGCACAGCAGAAATCGCTCCGTCTTCTTCCTCGAACAGGTCGATGTAGTCCCCTCCGACTTGTCGCGCCGCATCACTACGCCACGCAAACTCAAGCCCTTCGATCTGTGGAGCGGCGCTCGGCTGCAGGCCTTGTTGCAGCTTGCCGGCGAGACTCATCTCGGACTCCATTTTGCGACGCTCGATCTCCTCGAGTTCGAGCCGCTTACGACGGAATAACGCGCCACCGAGCAGGCCCAAGTGCTGGATCGCGGAATACTCACCAGAGTTGGCGCTAAGTACCGGCGGATTGAGGATGACAATCGAGCCGAGCTGCTCCCCTTCGTATTCCAAGCTCAAGCAATAGATCCGCTTCAATTGCTCGGGAACCCCATCGCTCAGCAGGGGCAATAATCTGCCCTCCTCGTCGCGCTCGACCAGCAAGCTTCGTTCCCTGACCAGCATTTCCGGCATCGTGGCGCCATCTTCGAAGCGCAATGATTCAAGGAGCGAAGGGGGAATACCTAGGATGTGGTGAAGTTCAAGCTGGGTAGTGACATTCAACCCATACCGCCCACGTAGATAAATCGCCGCCGCATCGGCACGGGAAGCATCCAAAACCAGATTGAGGTACCCCACACACATTCGATCGAGGTCCGGCTCTCCGAAGAGCTCGATCGAATTCTTCATCGCTTCTAGGGCAATGCCTTGGGCCTCAAGGCTGTCCTGTAGCTTCTCGCTTCTGTCCGACTGGACGAGAGCAATGCTCACCTCTTCCAGGAACTCTCCGACATCACCACTCAGGTCCTCCTGGTCCGCCAAGAGCAGCTCACCAATCGCCCGCTGCTGAAACTTCAAGATGACCCGCGCACCCAGCTGCTCTGCCAGCTCCCGCCTAGGCAGACGAGCCCCATGCAAATGCTGGGCGAAACCCGAAGAACGAGCCTCCACACGAAGCTCACCCTCCTCGCTGGTATAAGTTCCGACCAGCCACTCAAGCCCTGGTAGCAAACCGCTGAGCTGGCGTTCAATCTCCTCTCGAACCCGTTCAAGGCTCAGCTGACAATGCAAGGTACGCCAAGCCTTCCGCCTGCTCGTAGCCCTATCGGAACAGGAGCTGGCGGAGGAAGATCGGGGCCTCGTTTGAGACTCGTGCTGTGGCATCCTAGGCATCCTCTGCTGCCCTCAGCGGCAAGCCCGCATCCCGGCCTAAAGCCTGCTCCATCCCGCCCCTGCCACCGAAGCCTGGTCCTTCTCCACCCACCATGCTGTCCGCTCAAATCCTCAGGATCTGCGCCCGCACCTTCGGCTTCGTCTTGGTCGCAACTGCGGCCCTCTACGGATTCCGTGCCCAGCTTTTGGCTCCTCTCCTCACCCAATGGACAGAAGGGGTGCTCGCAAATTCCCTGGGAGCTGAGCAGGTCAAGCTGGGGAAACTCCGCGGCGACTGGTGGCGAGAGCTGCGCTTCTACGGGCTGCAGTGGAAGTCTCAGCACGGCCAGTTGCGCCAGCTGCGCGACGGGCGCCTGCACCTACGACTCAGACTCAGCGAGCTTCTCTTTGGCAACCTCTCTGGTATCGCCAGGGTCGCAGTCCAGGCCAAACGTATCGAAATCGACCCTCTCGCGACCTCAGCAAGCAGCTTGGACTCTGAGCGAGAAAGCGGGCCCGACCTTGAGCTTTCCCCTTCGGACCTAGTACCTCAGGGCCTCTCTGCTGAGTTCCAAGACTTCGTGCTCAGCACAGAAGGCCGCTCCCGGGCTGGGCGCTTGCAGGTCGAAATGCCGCCCCGCCAAGCAGCGGCCGTGAGGAAGCTCTCCCTACTCGGCCTCGGCATCAAGTGCCAAGTCCGCCCCGACGATCTGCTCCGCGGAAGCTGCGACCTGCAGGTCGAGCAAGCCGCGGATTGGCTGGCCCTCTTCGGGATGAAGGCCCCAGTCTCCGGCGGACGGCTCACAGCAAAGCTCCGTTATCGAGCAGGTGAAAAGCCCAAGCTCTCAGGAGTCATCACCCTGAAAGACGGCCAAGCCCTCAAGCGCAGCTTCCAAGCCGCCCAGGCACGCTTCTCGCTTGAGGACCAGATCTTGACCCTCGAAGACCTGCGGCTCCGTGGCCCTGGCGCAGCTTTGAACTCACGCCACTTTGCTGTGCCACTGCATGACTTCGATGTGAAGGCGCTCTCTGAGAAGGGCCTGGGCAAATTCCAGCTAGAGATCTCCGACCTGGAACCCTGGCGTGAATACCTTCCGAACGAAATAACGGCGCTGCTCCCGATGACCGGCCGCTTGCTCGCAACGAGCCAAAACGGCCGCCTACGCATCAAAAAACAGCAGCTACACGGTAAGGGCTTCGCACTCACCATCCGCGATGCCGAGCTCGACCTTGTGCGGATCCTCTCGGGAGAACAACCTAAGCCCAGCTGCGAATCAATCGAGCTTGAGCTACAGGACTTCGATGGCTTCACCGAGCAGATGCCCAAAGAGCTCGCGAGCTTGCTGCCGGTCAGCGGCAAAATCCACGGCAGGCTCAAGGGCTCCTGGCTGGAGATCGAACAAGGCAGCATCCATGGACGCGGCAGCCAGCTCGCTGTCGACGCGGGACGCTTCCCGATCTTTGGCGAGGAGACTCTCACGAAGCGCAAGGGTTTCGTTCACGCCCGCGTACAACTACACCCAGATCTCAACCTGGTGATTCCTCCACTGGGTAGCATTCGCTCCGAAGCGGAGTTCAAACTCGAGGCCAGCGGTAGCCTCGAACAGCCTACTCTCCGTATGCGAGCCAAGCTTGCGAGCCTACAAGCCCCGGGGCAGCAGATAAGCGGAGTCACCCTCGACGCTCACTTCACCCGAGCAGCCACAGGTGAAGAACAGTTCGGCCTGGACTTGGGGGGCAGCGTCCAGGACATCGGCTGGCAGAGCTTCGGCCTCGACGCTCCCGACCTGAGATCCCCTCTGCGCTTCTCACTGCGAGGAACAGGTACACGGCAGCCGCAGCAAGACCCCTCCTTCGATGTCGAACTCAACCTACTTGATTGTTGCTTTGCAGATCTACCAGCGCTCAAGCTGCAAGCCCGAGGCGCCTTGGACGCAGAGCGCAAGCTTCAGCTCGAACAAGTCGAGATTAGTGGAGCTCAGGACAGGACAGGAAGAGCATTCTCCCTGCAAAGTCGGGGACAGATTCAAGTCGCAGCCAATCCAAGCTTCGACCTGAGCCTGGGCAGTAACGGTCTCCCGCTAGCAATCCTCGGCAAAAGTCTCGACACGCGTCTCGGCACACGTCTAGGCACACGGGGGCTACGAGGAAAACTACGCTTCGACACCCAGCTCAGTGGCACCCTCCAGCGCCCCATCATCGAGCTGCAGGCGCAGCTACAAGCGGAAGGCCTCTTTGGTGAAAAGGACGAACACTGGCCCCTTCCTGGCCATGTTCAGCCGCCTTCCGGACCATTCCAGCTCACCCTCGCGATGCGCAGCGACGAGGAACGAATCCAGGTTTCGTCGTTCCGCTTGCGTAGCCACGACTCGAAGCTGCTCGACATGAGTGGGCAGGGCGGGCTCCCCATGCGATTAAGCGGCGCCGGCTTGCAGCACGCTCCGGAAGCGAATCAGCCCTTCACCCTAAGCGCGAGCTCACGGCCGCAGCTGGTCGGAGACCTTGGGGCGCAGCTGGCAGCGCTGGGCTCAAACCAGCCGGAAGGGCTAGGCCTGCGAGCCGAATGCGACAAGAAGAGGATCCTCATATCGGTTCAAGGTAAGAACCCGGTGCTCGGACAGCTCGAAGCCAAGATCGAATGGGGCGCAGGACTCGGCCAACTCATCTGGGACCGGCACGCACTAGGGAACAAGCCACTACGGGCTCAACTCGACTTGGCGGGCCTCGATCTCTCCCGGCTGCCGAAGCAAGCCCTCGGGACGAACAGCATCGCAGGCTCGGTCACCGCCAAGGGCAGCTTGGACGGCACGCTTCTCGCCCCCGAGCCAAGACTTGAGCTTCACTTGTCAAACGGGGTAGTCAAAGCCTCTGGATCACCCCGGATCGAGGCTCTAGGCGCCAAGCTCTATGCCGACCGCCAGGGGCTGCGTATCAAGGACCTGCGCGGCCGTATCGGCGCCGCCCCCTTCGAGCTGAGCGGCAAGGTAGCCAAGAGCGGCCAGAATCTCTGGCTCAACTGGGAGCGGGCAGCATTGGACCTACGCCTGCAAGGGCAGCAGCTGCTGCTCGCACGCCAAGACGGGGTCAAGGTGCGCGGCGACCTCGATATCCACCTACATGGAGATTTCTCCCACCCTCTCTTAGAAGGCCAGATTCGGCTACAGGACAGTAAATACGTCAAACAGATCTCCCTGCTGCCCGACTTCCGCAGTAGCGGTGGCGGCCGTTCCGACCCCGCAATCGTCCCCTTCTCGCTCCCTGGCCCCCTAGGCGAACGCCTGAGTCTTGACCTGCGCATCGACACCGTCGAAGCGCTCAGGATCCGCACAGGCGTGCTCAGCACCGACCTCAATGCAAGCCTCCGCTTGCGCGGCCAAGCCAAGCGCCCCTTCTTAGTCGGAAGCCTCACCGCGAGTAAGGGCCGGCTCGCCCTGCCTGGGGTATCGATGCGCCTCCAGAGCGCCTACATCAACTTCCCAGAAAGCCGGCCCTACCTCGCCGAACTTCAGCTACACGCATCGGGGCGTCGTCTGGGCTACCGGATCGATCTGAGTGTGTCCGGTGACAGCGAGGATCCTCAGATCGTCTTCCGTTCGGTCCCCTCGCTGCCGCCCGAGAGCGTTCTCGTCTTGGCTACGACAGGACAACTCCCAGCCGCCCTTGAGCGCGACTCACAAAAGAGCCTGATGGCAGCCGGCAGTTTTCTGGCCAATGCCCTCTTCCAGAAGCTCTTTGGCAGCGACAGCACCGAGGCTGGCGAAAGCTGGGTCGAGCGATTCACCATTTCGGCGGGCGAGGAAGTCAGCAACAACGGTGTTGAATCGATCCGCATCGAGTACGACATCGATGGCTTCTGGTTCGTGCGGGCCGAGCGCGACGTTTACGAGGAATATAACGCGGACATCGGGATCCGCATTCGGCTCGACTGAGCCCCGATCTGTCGCAAGGATGCATCCCCATGTCAGAGCCAGAGAACCCCGCAGACCACAGTAGAAGACGCTGCGCCATCATCGCCAAAGGCATGCTGGCCCTGGCAATCCTCGCTCTAACGGCATGCTCTTCCGTTCGCTCCACGGTCACTTGGACCGGGGAGGATGGACAGGTCGGCGATCGCGTTCAGGCCATCTTCAAGGGCAACGAGAACGTCTCCCGCTTCTCACTGTTCCGAAAGATCGAGGACTTGCTCTACGACTACTCGAAGGATCCGGGCAAAGAGTCCGCCATCTTCGATGCAGCTTTGGCGCTCGAGGATTTCTACCACGCTCAGGGTTTTCCCAGGGCAAAAGTCAGCTACGAGATCAGCCCGACAAAGAATGAAGGCAGCCAGCAGATCCTCTTTCAGATCGAAGAGGGTGGCCTCGTTGTCATCGACGAGCTTGAGATTCGGGGTAATCACAGCATCCAAGATGACGAGCTGCTCAAGCTCTTACCCCAGATCAGCAGCAACGCCCTCGGCTTTGGCCGACCGATCTTTGTCGAGGCGACCATCCAGGGCTTTGCCAAGGACATCCGTACCCGCTTTGCACAGGACGGTTATCTGAGCTGCTCGGTCGCCGCCCCGCAAATCACCTACATCGAAGAAGGCAAGGCCGTTCGGGTTTTAATCCAAGTACGGGAGGGGCCGATCTTCACCCTGCGCAAGGTCGAGATTGCCCCCGACTTACTCAAGGCCGCCGAGGGCTGGACACCAGAAAAACTCGCCGGGGAGCCCTTCGGCCGCAAACGCACCTCCCAGCTCCAGATAGGCCTGCGCCAGGCCCTTCGCCGCCACGGCTACCCCAAACCCAAGGTGCTGGCACTCGCCAAGCCGGTGACCAAGGCCAAACGTCAAAACCAAGTGGACCTTTTCGTCACCGGCGAAACAGGACCCCGCACCGTCATCAGCAAGATTGCCATCGAAGGCAATAAGAAGACCCGGGACTGGGTCATCCGCAACCGGATCGTCCTGGAAGAAGGCAAGCTCTTCGATGGTGAGCTCGAGGACGAGTCACTACGACAGCTCTACCGCACCGGACTCTTCAAGAAGATCAGCGTCCGCTACGAAGCCCTGGCAGATGAGGGGTATCGGGCGGTCTTCGTCTTCGAGGAACTCTCCTCGCAGGAAATCCAACTGCACATGGGCTACGGGAGCTACGAGCAGCTACGGCTCGGCGCACGCTTCGAGGAGAAGAACCTCTTTGGGACCGGGCTCGACTTTAGTTGGTCGGGCAAGGCCAGCTTCAAAGACGTTCGGACGGGAATTAGCTTCGTCGACTCTCAGTTCCTGGCTGAGGAGCTACAGCTGAGCTTCGGAGGTGAGTGGTTTCGCCGTCACGAGCCGTCCTATGTCGACAGCGGTTATCGCTTCAACATCGGGCTCGACCAGGAGTTCTACCCGCATTTGCGCGGCCGACTCGGTTACCGCTTCGTCTCGCACCAAGGTGCCAAGGTCGACGCCCCTGAGATCGATCCGAGCCTTGCCGACTACTCCAAGGGCGAGATCTTTGCCGATCTGTTCTGGGATCAACGCGACCATCCCATCGTCACCCGCCAAGGCCGATCGCTCACGGCTCGCATCTCGTATGCCCACAAGGACCTGGGCGGCGACATCGAGTTCTTTCGCCTGTCCGGAAAAGCCGTCCAGTATTTCCCCTTCACGCGCAACACCCGCTTCGTTGCTCGCTACGAAACGACCGCACTGTTTCCCCAGGACGGCTCAGATCGCATCCCCCTACAGGAGCATGTCTTCAGCGGCGGCTCGACAACGGTGCGCAGCTATGCATACAACGAGCTAGGAACGAAAAGCGTGACTGGCGACCCCTTGGGCGGTGAGTTCCGCCAGGTGCTCTCGGGCGAGCTGCGCTTTCCCTTGCCCTTCCCCCTGCCTCTCCTCGGCCCAACCGAAGCCGCCGCCTTCGTCGACGCCGGGAATATCGGCTCGGACATCCGCGACTGGGGATTCGAGGATATGAAATACGCTATTGGCTTTGGCCTGCGTTATTCGCTGCCCTTCATCCTGCGCTTTGACGCTGGCTGGAACCCAGACCGCGATGCAGGTGATTCCGCCTGGGCCTTCCACCTGACCATCGGCACGCCCTTCTGAGCCAGAGGACCACAAACAGCCCTCAGTAGGCCGATCGCGATGTCAGCCCGAAGCTAGAGTTCTCAAAACCAGAGAGTCGCCTCGCCCGCAACCGCTGGCCGAGCACGGGACGGAAGGTCAGCGAAAAGCTGCGATCGTCAGACAAGACATCGTTCTGCATGCGGATGCCGAATTCCCAGTCGTAGTCGAAGCGGGAAATACCAACGCTCCAGCTTTGGCTCGTCGAGTTCTCGAAGTCATAAACATATTCGGCATACGGCAGCCAGCGGCGCCAGAGATCGAGTCCGGCACTGAATCGCCCCACGCCCTGAGCATCCGACCCCGCTCGCCAACCAAAACCAAGGCTCAGCCAATCCAGGGGTCGCGTCGCCAGCTCAAGGTTCCGAATGCGATCGACCCGACGCTCCCAGTCGCGCTCACCCTCCCACAAAAAGGCCAGGCGCGGAGTCGGGCGGAAAATCAGTTCCCACTTGAAGAGCCCCAGCAGCTTTCCCCCATGGTCACGATCCGGCGCAGGATGCAATCGCTGCTCGATATCCAACCAGAGAAGCTCCCGATTGCTGGACTTGCCGCCGAAGAACTGCACCCCGCTAAAGCGCTGCAACAACACCAAGTCAATCGCATGCAACTCGTCTAGGTCCTCAACCTCGTCAAAGGCATAGAGCTCACTCGATGAACGCGAGACATCGAAGCGCGACAGCAGTCGCAGCTGCGGCAGCAGCTCGTGCTGCAGGGATTCCAGCGCCAGGAAGCTCCCCTCCAGAGGGTATTCACGCGACCAGCGCGTCGAGAGCAGGGCGCCGGCCTCGAAGACCTCGCGCCCCCCCTCATCACCATCTGCCAGCTCCGAGTACCAAGTCTCTCGAGCACTGGCGAAGAAGCGCAGCCCCCAATCGCCGAGAACCACCGGTGCAGAGACTTCGACGCGCGCATCAATGCGGTCGCTGCTCTGATCCACCAACCCTGGTGCCCGAGAGACCACTTCGTTACTGAGCCGCCCTGCGCGAAACGAGAAAGAGCTCAGCAGCGGCACATCATCGGTCACCTGCAGCAAGGGCTGCTCAAAGACATCGAAACGTGCTTCGGGCTCTTCACGGCGATAACGACTGGTAAGCAGGCCATCATCGCCATACGCGAAGTCGTTGAGGCTCCAGCGCCCCGACAAACTTCCTCGCAGGTTGCCCTCGGCCCAGCGCAAGTACGCAACTGTCTCGGGAGCTTCCTCATCAAGCAGCCGGCCTTGTCGAAACTCGGGATAGATCCCCGGGTCCGCAGCATGGAAGATCTCGAGGTCGAGGGTCGTATTCTCCGAGAGAACGAAGCGGTTACGCGTGCGCTCGAAATGCCGCATGCCGGTCTCAATCGCCGATCCATCGAGCCAGAGTATGGGGCTGTGCATGTCGGTACCCGAATCATCGAGAAACATGCTGTCGAAGTCGCCCTGGAAGACACCCTCGAGTTCGTAATCCAGCTGCGGCTCGAGAGGCACCCCGCGTTTCTCCATCCACCCTGTGCGCAGACGCCAGTTACCACGAAAGCGCGGCGCCTCGCTGAGAGCCCAATTGAAGAGAGCCTGCCCGACCTGGTGGAAACGCCCACCGAATTGCACCAGTGCAAAGTGGCCGCGCGAATCGGAAACACCTCCCTGGAAGCCCTTGACCGGGATACTCGAATCATCGTCGGAATAACGCCGAAGATCAGGCAAGGGCAATGCAGGCAGAGAGCCAAGTAACAGCTCATTGCCAATCGCGTGGATCTCAAAGACCTCATCAAGCCGAGTAATCATCAGCTGAGCAGCCCGTACCCTGGTTCCAGGACTGCCCTGGTCGCTAGCTGCGAAGATCGCATCGCGCGCAAGCAGGCGCGCCCCCTGCTGCAGAATGCGCGGCGCCTTCACGAAGAGGGGCACCGACAGCCGTGGCGCTTGCGCTCGTACCGGAAAACGAATCTCGGCATCTCGCGCATCCACCCGGCGAGAAGGAACCGACAGGAACAGCTCGCGGCAACGTAAGTGCTGCACGCCGGCTCGCTCGACGACAACGCCGTCCACTAGGTGCAGCTGTTGGACCAGGTCGGACAAGCGCCGCAGCGAAGGCCGCATCGGTGCCGACTCACCAAGTGGAGCTCCGAGCAGATCCAACACCGACAAACCCAGAGCCCGGGCGACTCGCGGTCGAGGCCTGAGGTCGGGGCCATTGGCCGAGCGCCTCGGAAGAGGATTCTCCTTATCGCCGCGATGCCGTAACCAGGCGTAGAACTCATCGCGATCGAAACTCAGCACTCCCCGGCCGGCGCGCAGCACGGTATTCCCATAACGCAGCCGGAAAGCCCCTCGAATCACCAAGTGCATGCGATCGCCATCGAGGCGAGTCTCATGGCGACCAAAGAAGATATCGATCGAATCGTCGAGGACCTGAGCCCGAGCCTCCGTCCCAGAGAGAGAGGCCAAGACCAGCAGGAAGCAAAACACTATCCGCATCAACGCCCCTCTTGCAGCCGACGACTACCAGAACGAAAAAGGCGACCCGAACCACCCCGCATCTCAAGGGTCTCCAGATTGATCTGAATTCCCGAGACCGCCGGCCAGGCATCCACAAGCAGACCCTCGTGCCACCGGACACGCACCGATTCGTGCTCGTCGCCTCGGAGTCGGGCCCAGCCCGTTTTGGCATCGAGAGCTATCTCTCGGCATTCCCCGAAGAGCGGTCCCCGTCGCAAGGTCACACCGCCCTTCGCCACGATGGACAACAACTCTGCCGGAAGCCCAAAGTGCCCAAGCAAGACCGGGCGTTCTCCCAGCAGCTCGCCTGCCAACCGGCGCCGCACCAACACCGGATCGAAGCGTAGATCCACATCGCCACCACTGCGTAGTTCGAGCTTTTCACCCGCGCCCCGGGTCTCGACGCTGGTCATGCGCACAGGCCCGGGCAAGAAGATCCGGCTTAGCTCGAAATCAATACGCCCTGAAGGCTCAAGTAGGAGACGCCGCTCACCGGCCTGGCCAGCCCCGCTGGTAATCCACAGCTTGGGGCTGCTACGACCTAGCTCGAAGATCTGCCCGCGAGTGCGCAAGAGTTCCGCCTCGACCACGCAACGCAGAGAACCCGGCTCATCGAGAAAGCCGCGAACGCGCTGCCCCGGAGCTGGAAGCAGACGTGTTGCCCGCCCGCCTCGATGAACCCAGGCCTGCTCACCATGGAATTCACGACGCGCCAGGCCACCCGAGCGTGGCTCGGACAAAAGAAGCCGCACGTCTCCCCGCGCATACCACTGCCCAGACAAGGCAGCTCGGCGCTGAGGATTCGCGGCGCCCAAGGCCGCTTCGAGGATGCTCTCAGCACCTCCCCCAAGGAAGCTGCGCGCGAGGGGTCGAAGCAGCAGCGGCAGGGCAGATGGCCGAAACCTGAGTTCCTCAGCATCGAGCTCGAAGCGCCGCTCCGAACTCGGCTCCTGAACGCGCAGCTCCGCCTTACCCCGGGCCGAAAAAGACAGGCGCATACCACGCGGCAGGGGGTAGGGCGAAGGCCGCGCCTGGCAATCCACCTCGCGAGCCCAGAGCTGCGCAAGGCGGTCGCTGCTATGCCGCAGCTCCACACGCGATCCCTGGCGCCGCAGGCGCCAAGGGCCCTGCCCCTGCCGCGACAGCTCAGTAGCAAGGACCTGCAGGTCCGGCGAGAGGAGCTTGAGCCCGGCCCCGCGGTAGCGCTGCCAGCCCAAGGCCCCATCCACCAAGTCGAACGACAGCCTCTCGATCCCTTCGACCGAGAAGGGACGCTGGCGAGTGGCGCGAAGCACGTCGAGGGTCGAGCCCTTCGCCGCGACAAAGCTCAGGGAACCGCGCCTAATCCGCCCAGCGCCGGGATTCTCCGGCAACCAGGCACGCGCCAAGAAGCGGCCATGACCCGTCAGATCCAGACCTTCCCCCCTGAAATACACAGCAGCGGCCTCAGCATCGCCTGGTCGCGCAAGCAAGAAATCCACTCGGCTCGACTGCGGTGCCCGGGTCACGAAGAAACCACGACTGCCCTTCAGGAGCATCGGCCCCCGTGCCCCGGAGAACTCGGCCCGAGCCTCACCAAAGCCATGCCATTCGCTGAACTCGAGTGCCCCCAAGCTTCGCTGTGCAAAGAGCAAAGCCCCGCGCTGGCAACGCAGTAAACTCAGGCCAAGCCCCCCAGCATCCAGGGGGACAATCTCCGTCTCCCCCTCGATGCGCACGATCTCATCAGGGACCGTCCCGCGAACGAAGCCGAGTTCAGGGGCCAAGAGCCCCAAGCCCAGGGGGGCCGTAAGCCAGCTCATCTGCGACCGCCCCCGCAGCCAAGAGATCCGCTCGGAGCTGCGTAGCAGCATGCGTTGAGAGCTTTTCTTCCCGAAGCGAAGCTTCAGCAGCGGGGCCCCGCTCGCATCGAGGCGAGCGACATTGCCCAGCGGATCGAGACTGAGCTGCAAGCGCCGCGCCTCAATCTGCCCCTCAGCCCGAAGCAGGCGCGCCGGCTGCTCCCCGCCCTCCATGCGGAGGGCTTGCAGCTCCGGCGCAACGAGGCGGCGCGGGCTGCCCTTCCCCTCCGCCACTTGCCCCGGGATGCGCCCCCGGCCGAGCCAGGCGAAGAAACGCTCTCCGGTCAGCAGCACCGGGCTTGAGCTGCCACCGCCCCCCGGCAGCAGCCCCTCCATCTCGACCGAGTCACTCAGCCGAATCGCGAGCCCGCCCTGCGCCGACTCGTCGAGGAGCATGGGGCCAGCGCCACGCACCGTCCAAGGCACAGCCTTTGGGTCGCGTGCCGCCCGCAGGCCGCTCACCACGATGTCCCGCTCGATCGTGATCCGAGAGGGAAGCCCCGTCGCCGAGCGAGCGGCTTTCGCCGCCTCCTTGGAAGAACGCGCCGCGCTCTCCCGAAAATCCACCGGGAGATCCGCCAAGAAGCCGGCGCCTTCGATCGAGATCGGCCGCTCCTGGCTCTCGACGTCGATGCGAATGCGCCCATCGCTGACCGCCGAACGCAAGCGCACACGCTCTTCGCCAATCTCCGCGCGCAGCCTCGGAGAACGCATGCGCAAGCGCATGTCCCGCGGATTCAACTGGGCCGGGACATCCCCTTCGCCCTCAAGACCGGAAGGCGAGGCATAGATTTCGATGTCGCGCGCCAGCAAGTCCTGACTCTCGTCGATACGCAGGGCTCCGCCGCGGGTATCGAGGTAGGCGGTCATCTGCTTGGCGTCGAGGCGCAGAACCGGAACCGAACGCAGCTCCTCTCCCCGTCCGACCCGGCGATAGAACCAAACGCGCACATCGCGCATCAGATAACTGCTCTCCAGGTCGCTCGGCTGCACATAGGCGCTGCGCAGGCGGTAGAGCAGGAGCACCCGCTTCTTGCCGCTGGGCAGGGTCACTTCGTATTCGCGACGCAGGTCCTCGATGCCCCCCTCGATCTGGATCCCCACAGATTTGGGTGTGCCGGCCTGCCGCGCGCCGGCCCGCACCTGCTCCTCACCCACGCGAACCTCACCCCCCGGCGCTTCGACACGGCGCTCCTTCTCGACCGGGCTGAGGTCGAAGAGGTTCTCCGGCCCAACCACGAGCGACAGAACAGCGAGTCCCCCGCCCAAGAGGACGAAGAAGTAGATCAGGCGACGCCACATGTAGGCAGAGATTCCCCTCGAAGTGAGGCGGGAGTATATCGACGAAACCGCTCAGGTCGCGACTCGACCTATTCCGCCTCCGGCGGCAGCCGCATCCAAGTCAGTTCGTGCTTGTTATGCGTCAGGTGCAGGATCTGCGAACCGGGAATCTGAGCAAAATCCCGCACGACCCCGTAATCGGTCTCGCCCTGGAACTTGATCGTGCAGACGAAGCGCTCGCACATCCCGCTCTCGAGCCAACGCCCAAGCATCTGCAGCAGACGCTCCGGGTAGCAGATCACGTCGCTGAAGAACCAGTCGATCGGGCCGTAGTCCTCAGGCTCGAGCCCAAAGGCGCTCTCCTGCAGAAAGCTCACATTGTGGAAGTCCCTGAGCTTCGGATCGATCTCGGCCTTGTCGACGCTCAAGACCAGCGCCCCGAGCCGAGCAAGAACCCAGGTCCAGCCTCCGGGGCTGCTGCCGGCGTCGATGCAGAGCTGCTCCGATCCCGGCCAGTCACCCAGGCGGATCAGCGCCTCCCACAACTTGAGGTAGGCGCGCGAGGGTGGCCCCTCCCGGTCCTCGACCAAGCGCAGCTCGCCATTGGGAAAGGGGCTGGAACAACGCGCCGCCGCCAGCAGCTTGCCCTGCTCGAGCAGGGTCCACGAACCGAGCGGCGCCTTGGGCACCGGTGAGGGAAACACCAAGGGCTTGCCCGAGACGTGCGGGAGCTTTTCTTGGATGAACTCGGCGCGGCGATGCAGGTGGAACTGATAGCCCCACCAGTTGCGCTGGATGGCCTTGAGCTGCTTGGCCGCGTCGCCAATCGAGCGGATCTCAAGCAGCTGCGGCTCATACCAGATATTGCGCACCCAATGGCAGGGCCTTGGCGGCCCGTCCGCGAGAACGAGCCGCTCCTGCACCGCGCGCACCTCGCCGAGCTCGACCAAGAGCTCATCAACGAAGCCCGGCGGCGCCAGATACGCGGTCAGCTCGGGAGCACTCACATCGAGTCGAGAATCGCGTTCAGAGTCGCACTGGGCCGCATCGCTTGGGCGCAGAGCTCGTCGTCAGGATGGTAATAGCCGCCGAGATCGACAGGCCCACCCTGGGCCGCAAGCAGCTCCTCAGCGATCTTGGCTTCGTTTGCAGCCATCTCTTGGGCGACCTTGGCGAAGCGCTGCTTCAGCTCGGCATCCTCGTCCTGCGCGGCCAGCGCCTGAGCCCAGCCGAGAGCGAGGTAGAAGGTGGAACCCCGGTTGTCGATTTCGTTGACCTTGCGCGAGGGCAAACGAGCATCCTCAAGGTAGGTCTCGATCGCCGCGTCGAGCGCCTTGGCCAACACGGTCGCCTTGGAGTTGCCAGTCTTGGCAGCCGCCTGCTCCAGCGACGGAACGAGGGCGCAGTACTCACCGAGGGAATCCCAGCGCAGGTGCCCTTCCTTGACAAACTGCTGGACGTGCTTGGGCGCGGAACCTCCAGCGCCGGTCTCGAAGAGCCCACCACCACTGAGCAAGGGCACGATCGAGAGCATCCTCGCGCTGGTCCCCAGCTCAAGAATGGGGAAGAGGTCGGTCAGATAATCACGCAGTACGTTACCGGTAACCGCGATGGTGCTCTCACCACGGCGGATGCGCTCCAGAGAGAACTTCATCGCCGCAACCGGAGCCATCACCAGGACCTCAAGCCCCTCCGTATCCTCTTCTGCGAGATAAAGCTCGACCTTCTTGATCAGCTCAGCATCGTGGCTGCGCTCGCGATCGAGCCAGAAGACGGCAGGGGTTTTACTGGCGCGCGCGCGCCGCACTCCCAGCGAAACCCAGTCTCGAATCGCGACGTCCTTGGTCTGGCAGGCCCGGAAGATATCGCCAGTATCGACCTTCTGTTCGAGCAGGACCTCGCCCTCGCCGTCGAGTACTCGAATCACGCCCTTGCCCTCGGCCATGAAGGTCTTGTCGTGCGAGCCGTATTCCTCGGCCTTCTTCGCCATCAGGCCGACGTTCGGGACCGAGCCCATCGTCGCCGGATCAAACTGCCCGTGCTCTTGGCAGTCCTCGATAACTGCCTGATAAATGCCGGCATACGAACGGTCCGGGATCATGGCAACGCAGTCCTGGAGATCGCCGTCCGCGTTCCACATCTTGCCGCCTTCCCGAACGACGACCGGCATCGAAGCATCAATGATGACGTCATTGGGAACGTGGAGATTGGTCTTACCGATCACCGAGTCGACCATCGCCAGCGCCGGGCCATCTGCGTAGCAAGCCGCGATATCAGCTTCGATCTCTTTACGCTGAGCCTCGGGGAGGCCTTCGATCCGGCTAAGCAAGTCAGCTAGGCCGTTCTTGGCACTCACGCCCAAGGAGGCCAAAGCCTCAGCGTGCTTATCGAAGACTTTGGCGAAGAACACCGAAACACAGTGCCCAAACATGACGGGGTCACTGACCTTCATCATCGTCGCCTTGAGGTGCAACGAGAGCAGGACGCCGTCGCGCTTAGCCTCTTCCATCTGCTCGGCGTAAAAGGCTCGCAGGGCCGCGACCTTCATCACGGAGCTATCAAGCACCTCACCCGGTAGCAGCGGCAACGAAGCCTTGAGCGTCGTCGTCTCACCGCTTTCGGACACAAACTCGATCTTTGCCGTCGTGGCCTTATCCAGAGTTACTGAAGTTTCGCTGCCATAGAAGTCATCACCACTCATATGCGCGACGCGGGCCTTCGAGCCCGTCTTTGGCCACGCCCCCATGCGATGCGGATGCTTCTGTGCATAGCGCTTGACCGCATCTGGCGGCCGCCGGTCCGAATCTCCCTCACGCAAGACCGGATTCACGGCTGACCCCAGCACCACAGCAAAACGCTCGCGCAGCGCCACATCCTCGTCCGTCTTAGCCTCTTCCGGATAATCCGGAATATCGTACCCCTGCCCCTGCAGCTCTTTGATAGCAGCCCGCAGCTGCGGGATCGTCGCGCTGATATTAGGAAGCTTGACGATATTCGCCTCCGGCGTAGTCGCGAGCTCTCCAAGGCGGCGTAGTTCGTCGGGGATCTTCTGGGCTTCGCTCAGATTCTCGGAGAAGTTGGCGCGGATACGCCCAGCAAGCGAGATATCGGCAGTCTCGATCTCAATTCCCGTCCCCTTACAAAAGGCCTGCACGACCGGTAGGAGGGCGTGTGAGGCGAGGGCGGGGGCTTCATCGACCTTGGTCCAGGTGATCTTAGCAGCAGACATAGCTGTCCTTCATCGTTAGCAGTGGGAGCAAATTCGAACCGAACATCATTCACCCCCCCACCGGCCCTGGATAGAGAAAGTCAGCGGAAGATCTCCGGGATCGCACAACCGGGGCTACCTGTGGCCGCAGCCCGCAGGCCGGGATGCGCTGCGACCCTGGGCAGCCCTCCCATACGAAGGCCACCACGGCCGCAAAGCAAAGGGGCCTAGCAGGCCGCCCCGTCGCCAAGGCCTAGCGAGAGATCTTGCGCAGCTTCCAGACCAGCTCGGCCGGGAAGCGCTTCGCCCACTCGGCAGGGATCAAGTAACGGGTCCCCTCGGCCGTCGCTGGCGCCGGCAGCTCGAGGAAGTCCAAGACCTCGAAGCCCAGGCGCCGGAACAACTGGAACCAATCGGAGATGGTCAGCTGCCACTCGATGCCGCCGGGCTCGACCTCGACCTCACGCCAATCGAGCGGGCCGATACCGAAGTAGGAGCGCACCAGGCGATCGGCGACCTCGGCCCCGTTCTCGGGCGTAAACACGCCGATCCACGGCGAGCAACACAGAAAGTGCAACTCTCCGCCCATGCGCAGCAGGCGCCACGCCTCGGCGACCCAAAGCTCCGGATCGCACCAGGTCGCCGCCCCGTATTCGCTAATCGCGAAGTCAAAGGACTCATCCGGCAGCGGCACCGACTCGGCATTGCCGCGGAGCAAGCGAATCTCGGCGCCGTGCTCGGCGGCCAGGCGCTTCGCGGTTGCCAGCTGATTCTCGGACAGATCGATCCCGGTGCAACGCGCACCGCGTCGGTGCATCCAGCCCGAAACGTAGCCCGTGCCGCAGCCAAGCTCGATGGCATCCTTACCGCCCAACTCGCTGGGCAGCATCTCCAGCTCGCTTTCGGGAATCCCCCAAATGCCCCAGTGCGGATCCTCCTTAGCCCAATTCCGTTCTCCGGCCGCGACCCACTCCTCGGCCATCTCATTCCAGAAGCGGTGGTTCTCCTGGACATGCTCGGAATACGGAAGAGAACTCACTGCGCAGCCTCCTCGGGAGACAGAGCCTCTGGCGGCAAGCCGCTGCAGGCGACGATCTCGTCAAGCAGCCCCTTGGCGTCGAGCAAGAGTTCGGCGATCTCCCGCACCGCGCCCTGGCCTTCGGGCGTCTGGGTGACATAGCAGCAGACCTCTTTCACCTGCGGCCGCGCCCCCGGCACGGTGATCGGGACGCCGACCACGCGCAGCACTTCGAGATCGAGGAAGTCGTCGCCGACGTAGCAGACCTCGTCCAACCCCAGCCCATAGCGCTCGCAGATCTCGTGCAGGGTCGCGATCTTGCGTTTCTTGCCTAGGTGCAGCTCCTGCACGTGCAGGTCTTCGGCCCGCTTGCGCACCGCTGGAGCATCGCGGCCCGACAAGAAGCCGGAGATAAAGCCCGCCCGCTTCCAGTAGACGAGCCCGGCGCCGTCCTGGGCATGGAAGACCTTGGTCTCGCGCCCCTCGGCATCGAAGTAGAGTCGGCCGTCGGTCATGACGCCGTCGACATCGAGCAAGAGAAGACGCACTCTGGCGAGACGTGCCCGGAGTTCGTTCGAAATCGTCATGAGAAAGCCCGGCAGGTCAAAACAAGAGGTTGTCAGTACTTGGGATCGTCAGAACTTGAGATCGAGCGTGTCCTGGACGTCAATGAGCCCGACCACGCGCGGGTCCTCCTCACTGGCGACGACAGGTAGCTGGTCAATGCGATGGGCGCGCAAGACGCTGAGAGCTTCGGCGACCAGTTGGTCGGCGTAGGCGCGCTTGGGCGAATACGTCATGACTTCTGCGATGTGGCGCTCAAGTATGCCGCTGCCGCCGGATTCCAGCTGCCGCCGCAGGTCACCGTCGGTAAAGAGCCCCTGCAAATGGCCTCTCTGGTCGACGATGATCACCGCGCCGGGACGCCCCGGGGTATTGGTCATCCGCACGATCGCTTCGCTGACACCGACATCGTCACCGATGGTCGGCAGCTGCTCGCCTTTGCGCATGCACTCCTCGACCTTCATCAGCGAGCGGCCCAGCGAGCCCCCCGGATGGAAGCGCGCGAAATCGCGCTTACCAAAATCCCGCCCTTCCTGCACGACCATCGCCAGCATGTCCCCCATCGCCAGCATCGCGATGGTGGAAGCCGTCGGCGCCAGCCCGTGCTGCCCAGCCTCATCGATCGGGCCGAGTTCGAGAACGATGTCGGCATGGCGACCGAGCGGGGAGTCCTGCGACTCGGTCATCGCAATCAGCTCGACCCCCAAGGCCTTGAGCTGCGGCACCAACCGCAACACTTCCGCCGTCTGCCCCGACTTGCTAAAGGCCAAGAGCAGGTCTCCCTCGACCAGCCGACCGAGGTCACCATGTATCGCCTCAGCCGGATGGAGGAAGTAGCTCGGCGTACCCGTGCTGGCGAGCGTTGCCGAGACCTTGATGGCAATGATCCCAGCCTTCCCCATACCCGTGGTGACCACACGGCCCTTCGCAGCGAGAACCCGAGCCACAGCCTCGCAGAAGGGCCCATCAACACGGCTACGCAAACCCTCGAGCGCGCGAATCTCGGCATCGAGGATCTCCAGTGCCGAACGCTGACACTGCTCAACGGGAATCTGATTGGGGCTAGCGACCATGGGCAGGGAGTATAGGTGTGAGACCTGTCGCAGACTGCGGGATTCTGCCACTCGCGCGACTTCATCCCCAACCTGCTAGGCTTCGAAGCCCCCTCTCCCCTCAAGAGCCTTGCCATGCCCGTTGATTCGCAAGCCTTCGAACTCAGCTCGGTCCAACTCTTCGATCGCGCCCGCGGCAACATCGACATCAGCGACGAGATGATCGCGCACTACCTCCCCAGCCTGCGGGCATTCATCCGCGCCCGGCTGAGCGATGATCTCCGCCGCCGGGAGTCGGAAAGCGACATCGTGCAGTCGGTCTGCCGAGGACTCATCCAAGATCGCGACAAGCTAAACTTCGCGGCGGAGGCACAATTCCGCGCCTGGCTGTTCACCAACGCCCTCAACACCATCTACGACAAGGCCCGTTACTGGGACCGCGCCCGGCGCGCCAGCAATGCCGAGGAAAGCCTCGGAGAGGGTCGGCGGCTGGAAGACCTATCCCAGGGCTACTCGGGGGTTTTTTCCCCCAGCCGGATCGCCGGGGCGCGCGAGCAACTGGTGAAGCTGGAGGAAGCTTTCGACAAGCTTCCTGAGCACTACGCCGAAATCATTTCTCTTGCCCGCATCGCCCGGCTTCCCCATGAGGAAATCGCCAAGCAGATGGGCCGCAGCGTCGGAGCCACACGCCAGCTCCTCGGGCGAGCCCTGCGCCAGCTTTCGAGCGAACTGAAAAAACTCGGTGGCGAGACGGGAGCCTGAGCACGATGCCCGAGAATCAGGAGCACGAGAGTCACCTCAACCTCCTCGTCGTTGAATGCCTCGAACGCTGCGATCGCGAAGGGCCGCAAGCACTGGAGAGCATGTGCGCAACACACCCTGAGTTTGCGGAGCAACTCCAAGAGGCCGTGCAGCCACTGATCGACTTTGGTGCCGTCACTCCCGAGCCGGTCACCCGCTCCTTGCCCCCCGGCTCCCGGATCGGCGATTACGAGATCGGCAAGGAAATCGGCCGCGGCGGCATGGGAGTCGTTTTCGAAGCCCGGGATGTGCACATCGAACGCACGGTCGCGCTCAAGATCATGCGCTCGATGCTCGACCCCACCGGTGAGCATCGCGAACGATTTCGCCGAGAAGCGGCCACCACAGGCAGCCTGCAGCACGAAAACCTCGTGCGCGTTTATGGCTTTGGCCTGCACGAAGAGCATCCCTGGCTGGCGATGGAATACGTCGAAGGCTGCTCCCTCGACCAAGTCCTGTCCCTGCTGCGCGCCGGGTCAGCGGCCTCCTTCGACGAAGCCGTGCGCCTGGCGAGCGAAGAAGAGGGAGCCAGCAGCGCCGAGGACGCGCCTTGCACAGCTCCCACGCCGCGGGAGCTGCGTCGCCGCATTGAGTTCGTGCTCGACCTAGCAGGGGCCCTCGAATACGTGCACGAGCACGGCATCATCCACCGTGACGTCAAGCCCACCAACATCCTGCTGCGTAGCGATGGTAGCCCGGTATTAACCGACTTTGGGCTCGCCCTCCGCACAGATCTCCCGGGACTGACCCAAGACGGCGCCTTCGCTGGCACGCCCTTCTACGCCTCCCCCGAACAAGCCCGCGGCCTCGGCCGCGAAGTCGACGCGCAGAGCGATGTCTTCTCTCTGGGAGCAACTCTCTACGAGCTACTGACCCTAGAGCGCCCTTTCACTGGAGGAAGCTCTCACGAAGTCCTCCGCGCCATCCAAACTGTCGACCCCCAGGATCCGGAGCGGATGCCGCTGCAGATCCCCCGCGACCTTGCAGCCATCACCCTCAAGGCCCTAGCCAAGGACAAGTGCGACCGCTACCCCAGCGCCGCCGCCTTCGGCGAGGACCTACGCGCCTTCCTTGAGCTGCGACCGGTCAGCGCCAGGCACGCTGGAATCACCCTGCGAACCCGCCGCTGGCTGCGCCGCGAACCTCTCCGCGCAAGCCTACTCGGAGTCGTCATCCTTGGCTTGCTCGCCGTTTCGGGACTGGGCGGCTACCTGTTATCGCAGCAGCCGCTCATCGCAGCTGCCGAGCGCCAAGCCCGACTCGACGGCGCCGAAGCAGCCACCAATCTCGGCTTCGTCCACTTCCACCAACTCCAAGTCGACGCAGCGAAGGCAGCCTTCGCCAAGGCGCTGCGCCTCGACCCTGGCCGCCCCGAAGCGATCGTCGGCGCAGTCATGAGCGAGGTCGATCCGAGCAACGGCGACCGAGCACTCACCCGGCTGAAGCCCTACCTGGAAGCAGAGCCAAACCATCAGACCTGGCTTCGGCTACAGCGCCTCTGCCTCTCACAGTCACAGCGCCACGAAGAGAGTGCTGCCATCGCGCTGAAGATCCTCCCGGCCAAGCATCCCCTCGATTATTTCCTCGATGCCAATGAGTATCTGCGCGAGGTGCTAGGCAGCGACGATGATGTCCCCTCAAGACGCAAGGCTCGGGCGCAAGCCCAACGCCTGCTTGTCGCCGCCATCGCCAGCTCCCCGCGTCCGGTGCCGTTCTACTACTACTACGCCACCAGCATCGGTGCCGGCAAGGGCTGCGACGATGCCATCGCCAAGAGCCTCGCGCAGGCCATCGTCTCTCTCTGGCCCGAGCAAGCCTTCGCCTGGTATGGAGCCGGACAAGCACTACGCAGCATCAACCTCAACGCGGCCCGCCGGCACATCGAACGCGCGGTAGAGCTTTCGCCAAAGACCCTGCGCTACCGGAACTCACTCGCCAGAGTCGAGCTGGAAGCAGGCCGAACCGACGTCGCTCGGAGCATCCTCAATCAGTGCCTCGAAATCGCCCCCAGTGACCCAAATACCCTGCTGAGCCTTGCCCGCATGGATGCGCGCGAGGGCGATTTGGCGACGGCGACCGATCGCGCGACCCAGGCTCGCTCCCAGTACGCCAGCCAGAATCTCGCCTCCTGGGCACGTGCCAGCGAAGTTCTCTTCCAGCTTTATGCCCAGCAACAGCAGCCCGGTGCGGCCACGCGCGTTGCGCGCGAAGTCCTGGACACCCTGCCCGGCGCCCTGCATTTCTACGAAAAGCTGGTGCACATGCACGAGCGGCGCAACGAGCTGGACCAAGCCAAGGAAATCGCCCAGGAGCTAGTCTCACGTAACCGCAAACTCCCTCGCTCCTGGTTCATACTCGGCCAAGTACTCCTCACCCGGGAAGAAACCCGCGAAGCACTCCAGGCACTGCGCAAGTCCTGCGAGCTGGCTCCAGAACAGGGCTCTAGCTGGAGCAACCTCGCAGTGGCGCTCATGCGAGCACGAGGACACCAAGAAGAGGCAAGGAGGGCGGCGCACAAAGCTGTGGAACTTGGAGAGTTCCGAAATCTCCAAGGGCTACTAGTCCTGGGCGTCGCCTGCCTAAGGAACAATGAACTCGAAAAGGCCGAGTTCTACGCCCGCATGGCCCAAGAGCTGGAACAGCTACCCAAGCTGCGCAACCCGCGGACACGCAAAGCCATCCAACACTTCTTGGAACGGGTGCAAAAAGAGAAAGCCAACAAGTAACAGCGAGAGCCCCATGCCTCGAGGGGCCGAGAGAGGATTCCCCCCCTGAGCCCGGACATCTGCGCCCTCAAGAACTCCTCAGCCGACGGGCTTCGTCACATAGAGCCGAAGCTCCAGACCTATGAATCAGTGGGGGCGCTGCTGCTCGAAGAGCAGTTCGAGAGACTCACCATTGTCGTCGATGTAGAGGAACTCGTTCTGCAGCCACTCGCAGGCAGAAAGCGAGGACAGGGTCAGGAGGCCCAGGACCAAGAGCAGGGATCGCAAGCGCCGGGACTGCTGCCTTCTAGTGCTCATCCGTTCCTGCCTCACCTAGATCGAGAACCTGCTCGCACTCGTGCCGCCAGAGTTCCTCGATGGTCTCTTTCCTGCGCACGAGCCGCGCCTCGCCACCGTCGATCAGCACTTCGGCGGCGAGCGGCCTGCTGTTGTAGCGACTCCCCATGCTCGCGCCATAGGCTCCTGCCGTCAGGACGGCCAACAAGTCCCCACGTTCGAGCGCTGGCAGCCGTAGCCCTTGCCCAAGAAAGTCGGCACTCTCGCAGACCGGGCCGACAACATCGACCGGTCGCGGCCCCAGTCCGGCGCGCTCCTTCACCGTCACGATCTCGTGTTCGGCCGCATAGAGCGCCGGCCGGATCAGCTCGGTCATCGCGGCATCGACCACCGCAAAGTCCTTCTCGCTCCCGTGCTTGACGTGCAAGACCCGGGTGAGGACCAGGCCGGCATTGCCGACAAGATAGCGCCCCGGCTCCATCAGCAGGCGAAGACCGCGCGGGGTGAGCATCTCGCGCATCCCCGCCGCGAGCTCTTCGAGGGCGAGCGGTTCATCGAAAGCGCCACGAATCCCCAAGCCGCCACCCATGTCGTAGGCGCAGATGCCCTCGCTACGCAGCGGATCGGCATCCATCCAATCGAGGACCAGAGCCAAGGCCTCAAGGTAGGGGCCGGGCTCAAGCAGTAGCGAACCCAGATGCACGTGGTAGGCCCGCAGCTGCACACGCGGATCCGCCCGCAACGAACGCAGCATCGCGTCAGCCACGGCGAAGCCGACGCCGAACTTGTTCTCCTTCTTACCCGTGGAGATATAGGCGTGGGTCCGTACCGCGACATCAGGATTGAGGCGGATCGCCACGCTGGCTTCGACATCGAGCTCCTGGGCGATGACCTGGATACGCTCCAGCTCGGATGGGCTCTCGACATTGAGCAGCCCGACACCCTGGCGCAGCGCCTCACGAATCTCCTCGTCCTGCTTCCCGACACCGGCAAAAACGCAGTCGTTCGGATCACAGCGAGCCCTGAGCGCCCGGGCCAGCTCCCCACCCGAGACGAGGTCAAAGCCAGCCCCCAGCTCGCGTAAGAGCCGCAGTATCGCTTCATTGGAGTTCGCCTTGACCGCGTAGCGAATGCCCAGCGGCAAAGCAGCGAAGGCCGCCTCCAGTCGCCGGTATCGTTCCCCGATCCCAGCTGCGTCGTATACGTAGACCGGTGTCCCAACCGCCGCCGCGACATCGGGAAGAGCCACTGCGCCGACTTGCAGCGTGCCCGCTTCGAAGGAAATGCTCATGAGGCAAAGAGAGTCTCGCCGCAGCGGCTCATTTGCAATGACCGACTACGAAGCCGGTGAAGACAGAGCGCCCGAGCAAGCCAAGGCGGCCGCGTGCCACAAGAGGAATGCCCGGCGCCCATCTCCCGCACGCAGCTCGTTGGTCCAACGCTGAAGGAGGCCGCGATCGATCGCTCCGTGCTCGGGCAAACGCTCCCAGCAGCGATCCAGGAAGCTGCTCTGCCGTAGCCAAACCTGCAGCGGCAAGCCAAAACCATATTTGGGGCCTTCCCGAAGCGCTGCCGGCAAGTGCCGGGCAAGGAAGCGACGCAGCGGCAGCTTGCTCGAGCCGTCAAAGCCGGGCGCGGCGCCGCCCATCGCATGCCGTATCAGGGAGGCATCCAGCAAGGGAGCCCGGCCTTCGACCCCGGCAGCGAGCGTCGCCAAGTCTGCCTTGACGCAGAGATCCTCGGGAAGGTAATGCCTGAGATCACAGAGGCGAGGATCCTCCTCCGCGACGTAGACTGGCCCCGGCACCGAGGCGCTGCGCCCGAGCAGCCGCTGCACATCGCGCGGGCGGGCCTGTTCCCAAAAAGCTGCGTAGTCCCGGCGGGCAGCGGCGCGGGCAAGGCGACCAAGCTCGCCATGCCCATGATTTGCAAAGAGCCTCAGGGGCCAGCCGCCGTAACGACTCGCCCAAGACCAGGCGCGCTGCCGCCGATACCCACCGAAGAGTTCATCCCCGCCATCGCCAAGCAGAGCAACCCCCACCCCCTGCTCGCGCACAGCCCGGCTCAGCCCAAAGAGCGCCAGCAGGGAGGCATCTCCAAAGGGCAAACCATGCTGGGCAAGCAGGCGGGGCAACTCATCCAACAGCTCGGGGCCAAGCTCTATGCGTTCGTGCTCAAAGCCAAGCGCATGGGCGATACGCGCCCCCCGCTCCCCCTCCTCTCGCCCCTGAACAAAGTCGGCACTGAAGCAGCGAACCCGCAGACCCAGCAGGCGCAAGGCGAGCCCGATCGCCGCGGAATCGAGCCCACCAGAGAGGAAGAGCGCGACTTCGCGATCCGACTCCAAGCGCCGCTCGACCGCACGCAGGAGCAAGTCCTCGAAGCTCGCCTCGACCGGATCAGGGCGGGAGGGCACCCGAGAGCTTTCTCCGGAGAGCTGTTCGCAGTGAAGCAGCCCTGGAGGCAGCAGCTCGACTTCGGCGGGAACATGCTCAGGCGCCAGCCAGCCTCGAAGGAGAAAGCTCTCCATAGCCGCCAAGGACAGCTGCGGCCGGCGCCCTGAGCAAAGGGCAGCGAAGCTAGAGGCGAAGCGCAAGCGGCCGACTTCGTCACGTTTCAGATAGAGCGGTTTCTCCCCATGAGCATCCCGGCCCAAGACGAGGAGGCGCTGCGCTTCGTCGTAGAGAGCAAAGGCGAACTGCCCCTCAAGCCGCTGCAGTCCAGCCAAACCTTCGACACGCCAGAGCCGCAAGGGCAACTCCGCATCGTTGCGAGTGGCGACCTCTTCGCCAGCGAAGCGCAGCCGCTCACGCAGGGCCTGGGCTCCCGCCAGATTGCCGTTGAAGCTAATCCCTAGACTCTGCCCCGAATCGCCAAGCACGATCGGCTGCGGGCAGTCCTGACCACTGATCGCCAGGCGGGCACAGGCCAAGTGCATCTCGCCCAGCTGGACGCTGCCCGCGTCATCAGCCCCCCGCCAAGCCAGAGCCTTTAGGGCACGGTCGAGCTCAGCGGCGCTCAGGCCGGTGCCGCCAAAGATTCCGCACATGCTGCCTGCGCCGCTGCAAGGTCTCGGATCAACTCATCCAAAGCGACAGTGGGCCGGTGCCCAAGCAGGCGCTGCGCCCTTGAGCTATCCGGCACCCGGTAGCGACAGCGCGTCGACGGTGCACCGTAGCGCCAAGCATCATCGACAAAGCGCAACTGCTCCTTCACCCCCAGCACTTGAGCCACGCGGGAAGCCAGCCCCCGCATCGAGAGAATACTCTCGCCGCCGAGGTTGACGATTTGGCCGTCCAGGCCCGGCACGCTAGCGAGCTTTAGCAGCCCCTGCACGGCATCGCGAACGTGCTGAAAACAGCGCACGTCCTCCCCGGCATTGACCAAGGTCATCGGCTTGCCGCGGCGAGCCTGCGACACGAGGGTCGGCAGGACCATCCCCGAGTCCATCTCCTGGCTCGGCCCCGAAACGTTGAAGAGTCGGGCCACCCGGCCCGGCCTAGCGCCAGCGGCCACATCGAGCACCAGCCGCTCTGCCCGGCGCTTGCCGAGCGGATAGCTGGCACGCGGCCAAGCGCCATACGAGCTGGGCAGCGGATCCTCCTCATGCAGAAGACGCCCTTCCCCCTCGCCATAAACCTCGGAGGAAGAGGCGAAGACCAGGCTGGCGTCGCGCGCCTGTGCAGCCTGCATCACCCTCGCCGTGCCTTCGACGCTGATCTGATAGCAGTCCTGCGGACGGCGCAGCACGTTGACCACCCCCACAATCGAAGCGAGGTGGAAGACGACGCCACCCTGCGGGACCAGCGCCGTGATCTTTGGATCACGGACATCGAAGCGCTGGACCCCGGGCGAGGGCTCGATGTCGACGGCACGCACGCCGGCGCCGCGGGCCCGAAGCTCTCGGCAAAGCTCGGCCCCGATCAGGCCAGAGGCCCCAGTCACCAAGACGTCCCGCGAGTGCCAAGCCATGGGGGCTCAGACGTCGCCCGAATCGGGATCTTGCGCAGCGAGAGCAGCGGCGCAGCAGGCGACCCAATAAACATCTTCGGCCGAGCAACCACGACTAAGGTCGAGACAGGGCCTGGAAAGCCCCTGCAGCAGCGGGCCGATGGCCGTAAAGCCAGCAAGGCGCTGGGTGAGCTTGTAGGCGATGTTGCCCGAATCCAGATCGGGGAAGATCAGGACGTTGGCTTGGCCGGCCAGCGGCGAATCGGGGGCCTTGCGCTGGGCCACCGAAGGCACGATCGCGGCATCGACCTGCAACTCGCCATCTACAGGACATCCCAGGCGCTGCTTGGCCAACTCGCTGGCGGCGCGGACTTTGTCCACACGCGCATGCGCAGCGCTGCCGCGGGTCGAGAACGAGAGGAAGGCGACCTTGGGGTCACTGCCGACAAGGCAGCGATGGGTCACGATGGTGCTGCGAGCGATGTCGACGAGCTGTTCGCTACTCGGATCGGGAACAACCCCTCCATCCGCATAGCTAAGAACCAAGTCGTCTCGCGCCATGACGAAGCAGCTAGAACAAAGAGCGGACCCTTCGGCCAAGCCGACCGTGCCCAAGCCAGCACGGATCACATCTCCAGTGGCGTTCGCAGCACCGGCGACCATCCCAGCCGCCTCGCCAAGAGCCACCATCGCACCGCCAAACCAGAGAGGATCCTGCAGCTGCTTGCGGGCACCGTCCAGGTCCATGCCCTTGTGCGCACGCTTGCGCTGCACGAGTGCGGCCATGTCCTCGAAACGGGGGTGTGACTCCGTCTTCGGGGCCTCGGGCGCGTTCAGGACATAGGGCTCGACGACCGCATCTTCGCGCAGCAGCTCAGCCGCACGGAGGATCCGTTCGTCGCCCCCCTCGGGAAAGACGATGCTCGGACGCGCAGCACGCACCCGTTCGCGCAGGGACTCGAGCACTTTTGCCGGTGCAGGAAGCATCTCGACTACTCCTCGGGCACGAGATCGTCCGGGACATCGAGCTCAAGGTAAAGAAGGCCAAGGCCATGGGTCTTGCCCTGGGCATCGGTCTTGAGGCTCGCAGAGCCGCCCCCGCCAAGACTGTCCTTCAAGAGGAAGTTGAGGGCGAGGAGGTTAGGAGCCACAAAGCGCTCGACCGGGCCGAAGGCGATGTCCTTGAAATGCGCCTTTACGCGCTCGGTCGTGAGCTCCTGCTCAAGAAAGCTATAGAGTTCGGGGCTTCGGGCGATGATGCCGACATTGCTGCCGTCGCCTTTGTCGCCGGAACGGGCGAGGGCGATGCGGGACAGGGGAACTCGCACGGTGTGCACTCCTCGGTTGGATTGGCGGAGGATCGTAGCAAGGCAGCAGCGGCGGAGCGAAACCGTCATCTGTTGACCTCGGCGAATCTAGCGATTCGCGACGAATCGATTCGTCGCGATGCGGCGCCAAGGAATGGGCCATCCGCGACACTGCCGTTCCCAAGGCAGCCACCTTAAGCTGCGATAGCTTGGCCCTAAGCTACTAGAGTCCACCAGCTACTAGAGTCCACCAGCTACTAGAGCCCACCAACTACTAGAGATAGTTGCGTCGCAGCCGATAGAGATCTCCCTTCCCCACCTGCTGCACGGCGACGGGATCCCGCCACCAGTCTTCGTCGACGCTCAAAATGCGCCCATTCAGGATCTTCGCCGCCGGGCTCAGCAGAAAACGCGCCAGCTCGGCGCCATCCTCCGGCGAGTGGTTCATTTCCCGCGCTGGATGCGGCCGACCGCTCGCCTTCTCCTCTTCCTCGATCCGCTCAAGGTCGATGGGGCTCAGCGTCATGCCGGGTTCGATGCAATTGATGCGCAGATCCGGCACTTCCATGTTTTCGGCATAGAGCTGGTCGGTGAAACGGCAGATCGCCGCCTTCGCCGAGGCATAGGCCGTGGCATGTACCCCGACCATCGGAAAGAAGGCTCCGCCGCCGGCGCAGGTCAAGATGTCGCCACGCTTACGCTCAAGCATGCCCGGCAGGGCCTTCCGGCAGCATAGATAGGTGGTGTAGACGTTGCGGGCGAAGACACCCATCCACTCGCGCGGATCGGTATCCGGCAGCGCAGCGCCGGCGCCAAAGCCTCCTGCCAGGCAGGCGAGGATGTCGACGCGCCCTTCGCTCGCCCAGATGTCGCGGAAGAGCCCTTCCACCCCCTGCGGATCGGTCAGGTCGCAGACATGCGAGCGCAGGTCTAGGTCGCGTTGCCGGGCATACTCGACAGTCTCCGAGAGATTGTCGCGATTGCGCGAGGCAATGATGACCGTTGCCCCATCCCGCGCCAAACGCAGGGCAATAGCCCGGCCAATGTTCCAGCCACCACCGGTCACCAGTGCGACCCGCCCCTTGAGCGTGTCGACTTCCACCGGCACTGGCTTCAACTGGGGGGTCGCTCCCGCCCCTCCGCCCACGTGTTCACCATTTTCCAACAAGCACGCCTCCAATGCTGGGGCCAAAGGATGCGTGCCCTGGGCCGGGAAACAAGCCCCCCCCCGATTCGCCCTATCCCCAGCTCATTGATAAGACAGGGCTATGAAGCAGCACTGGACGATCCTGATTTGGATGCTCGCCGGCGTGATTCTAGGTGGCATTCTCCAATTCACCCTCGAAGCCAAGCCCAAATCGGGGCTTGAGATCAACGAAATCCAAGGCCAGCCAGTCATCACCGGCAAAAGTGGCCTCGCCAAACGGAGCAAGCTCGCAAAGGGCGACCGGCTCCTCGCCGTGACCCTCCATAAGGGTCAGAAGCGGAGCGAGGAGCGCTTAGAGACGGCCACGACCGCAGCTTTCCAGGCAGCGATCGCCAAGACCACTGTCGGCGATGTCGTGTGGGTGGAGGTGCAGAGGGCTGGGGCCCAGCATCTGCACTCGCTCTCCATCGACATGAGGGAGGATTCGCCCCGGCGTAGCTGGGTAGCGGTAGGTGTCAAGGTAGTTGTCGCCTGAGTAAGGATCCTCACGCGGCCCCCGAGGCTGCTGTGAGGGGTTTCGGATTGAGGTGGACGGCTGGTG